>NZ_PDHO01000003.1 GCF_002887815.1 Mycobacterium sp. ENV421
TGTCCCGGTCGGACGTTCGGCCCGCCCGCGGACCCACACCAAGGCTAAATGTCGGACCCCCGGCCTAGCGTGAGCCCATGACGTACTGGATCAATACCGTCAGCGCCGACCACGTACAACGCGGCGTCGCGGGCGGCTTCACTCAGGCCAACCATGGCAAGCCGCACATGCTGCGCACAATGGCCCGCGGCGATTGGATCATCTTCTATTCGCCGAAAACCGCTCTCGAACACGGGGAGTCGCTGCAGGCGTTCACCGCCATCGGTCGGGTCACCGATGACGAGCCGTACCAGGAGCACCCGTCGCACCCCTGGCGGCGCGCCATGGAGTTCCTGCCCTGCACGGCGACACCCATCCGACCGCTGCTGGACCAGCTGGAATTCGTTGTCGATCCGCAGCGCTGGGGCTACAAGTTCCGGTTCGGGGTGTTCCGCATCGAGGAGCCGGACTTCCTGCTCATCCGTTCAGCGATGACCCGGCAGCTCGCGGCCTGAGCGACGCACCGCGGGTAAGCTCGAGGTGGTGAGCAACCTCGAGACCGCTCCGCGTGAAGTTCCCTGCGGTGCAACAAGTTTCGATGGCATCGAGATTTTGGAGCCCCGCGAGGTCCCGCTCGGCGGTCCGCGCGCGCTTCCGGTCCGCCGGACCTTGCCCCAACGTGGGCGCTCGCTGATCGGTGCCTGGTGTTTCGCCGATCATTACGGCCCGCACGACGTACGCGAAGCCGCCGGCATGGATGTGCCCCCGCATCCGCACACCGGGCTGCAGACCGTCAGCTGGTTGTTCCGCGGCGAGATCGAGCACCGCGACAGCGCCGGTGTACACCAGACCGTCCGCCCGGGCGAGCTGAACTTGATGACCGCCGGGGCGGGGATCTGCCACTCGGAGGTGTCGACGCCGTCGACCACGATCCTGCACGGCGCGCAGCTGTGGGTGGCGCTGCCGGATGCGGATCGCAACGCCGCCAGGGATTTCGATCACTATGTCCCCGAGCCGTTTTCCCGTGGAGATGCATCCATTCGGGTGTTCCTCGGTGAGCTGGCCGGCCAGCGCTCTCCGGTGCACACCTTCACACCGCTGCTCGGCGCCCAGGTCGAGCTGGCCGCTGGCTGCACCCTCGACCTCGACGTCGATCCCTCCTTCGAGCACGGCGTCCTGCTCGATCTCGGCCAGGTGGAGGTGGCCGGGCGGGCGCTCGAGTCAGGGCAGCTGGCCTACCTGGGAACCGGGTCCACGACGCTGCGACTGCACAATGCGGCCGGCCTGGCCGCCCGGATGCTGCTGCTGGGCGGGACGCCGTTCACCGAAGAACTGTTGATGTGGTGGAACTTCGTCGGCCGCAGCCACGAGGAGATCGCCGAGTACCGCCGGCAGTGGGAAAGCGGCGACGATCGCTTCGGCGCCGTGAGTGGGTACCCGGGTTCCGTCCAGCGATTACCGGCACCCGCGCTGCCCGCCATCCGACTGCGGCCGCGCCGCCGAACCTGAGGAGTTCCATGAAACAAGACAAAACCGGCGCCGACACCACCGTCGCCGCCGGCAGGGACCAATTCACCATCACCGTCGAGGGCGAGCAGGTCGGCGTCGCCGACTACGTCGACCACGACGGTCAACGGATCTTCCACCACACCGAGGTCGAGAACGCGTTCGAAGGACGCGGACTGGCCAGCATCATGGTCGGCGAAGCGCTGGCCGCCACCCGCGACGCCGGGCTGCGCATCGTGCCGGCGTGCCCGATGGTGGCGAAGTACATCGAGAAGCACCCGGAGTTCGACGACGTGACGGACCCCGCGACCGCGGATACCGAACGCTACGTACAGCGGGTGCTGAGCAGCTGACTCGGGCGCCGCTATCGTGTGACCTCGTGACGGATCTGGGCGACTCGGCGGGCGCATCGCGGGCGTATCTGGTGTCGGACGGCGACGTGCTGCTGCCCGGCCCGGCATCGCAGGGGCCCTGGGGTCCCACGATCAGCGGTCACGTCGTGGGCGGCATCCTGGCGCGGGCCCTGGAGCAGGTGGGCGGTGCCCCCGGCTTCGTACCGGCCCGGCTGACCGTGGACCTGCTGCGGCCCACCGCGATCACGCCCCTGGAAGTGCGCACCACAATGCGCCGCGACGGCCGTCGCATCCGGCTGGTCGACGCCGAACTGATCCAGAACGACACCGTGGTGTCCCGGGCCAGTGCGATGTTCCTGCGCCGCGGCGAGCACCCGGCCGGCGACATCTGGTCCTCGCCGGTGACGATGCCGCCACTGCCGCCGGATCCGGGTCCGCTGCCCGACGACCTGATGATGTTCGTCTGGGGTTACGGGGGACAGGGCGAGTCCGGCGGAGCGATGGCCTTCACCGAATGGCACGACGCCACCGGCCCCAAGTACGCCTGGATCCGGCAGGTCCGCGCGCTGGTCGACGGCGAGGCGACCTCCCCGTTCGTCACCGTCGCGATGGCCGCCGACGCAGCCAGTGCGACATCCCATTGGGGCACAGGCGGTTTGCGCTACATCAACGCCGACTACACCCTGACCCTGGCGCGCGAGCCGGTCGGGGATTACATCGGCTTGGCCGCCACGTCGCACAACAGCAACGACGGGATCGCCTGCGGTGCGGTCGCGGTGTTCGACGCACACGGGCAGATCGGCAATGCGATCACCGTCGGCTTGGTCAACCCGGCCGAATCGTTCCACCCCCGGGCGTAACGTTCCATCCCAGAACGTAAGGGGTTCCGATGCGAAGGTTCGTCGACATTTCGGTTCCGCTGCAAGCCGGCATCGCCTCGGACCCACCGGGGCATCTGCCGGAGATCGACTACTACGACCACAAGCAGACCGCCGCGGAGGTGGTGTCGTTCTTCCCCGGCGCAACCGTCGACGATCTGCCCGATGGCGAAGGGTGGGCGATCGAACGGGTTCGGATCACCACCCACAACGGCACCCATCTCGACGCGCCGTACCACTACGCGTCGACGATGGACGGCGGCAAGCGCGCGATCACCATCGACGAGGTTCCGCTGGAGTGGTGTCTGCAGCCGGCGATCAAGCTCGACTTCCGCCACTTCCCGGACGGTTACGTGGTGACCGCCGCCGACGTGGAAGCCGAGCTGGACCGCATCGGACACAGCCTGTCGCCGCTGGAGATCGTGCTGGTCAACACCAGCGCAGGCACCCGCTACGGCCATGCCGACTATGTCGGGACCGGCTGCGGCATGGGCCGCGACGCCACCCTGTACCTGCTCGAGCGCGGCGTACGGCTCACCGGAACCGATGCCTGGAGCTGGGATGCGCCGTTCTCCTACACCGCGCAGCGGTACGCCAGGGACCACGACGCGTCGATCATCTGGGAAGGCCACCGCGCCGGTCGCACGGTCGGCTACTCGCATATCGAGAAGCTGCACAACCTGGAATCGTTGCCGCCCAATGGCTTTGAGGTCGCGTGCTTCCCGGTGAAGGTTCACGCGGCGTCGGCGGGATGGACCCGCGCGGTCGCGATCTTCGACGACTGACCCCGACGCGTTACGGCCAGGGCCCGCCGACCGGCGGCCCGCCGCCGCGTGGCGACTGGTTCTGCAGAATCCCCAGGCAGGTCCCCATCGACTTGCCCGGAATGCACGGGATGCCACCGACACTCGGAACACCGTTGGCCACATAGCACTGTCCGGTGATCGGGTCGGCCAGATGCCCGGTCGGGCAGGCATTGGCCGGGGCGGCGACCACGACGGGCGCGGCCACGAACAGCGCGCCGCACGCGGCGGCCATCAGCGCCCTCGACATCCGCATCCGCACAGCCATGGCTGTGAGCTTACTGCGAATGCAGTCTCAGCCGACCGCGATCGGACGGCCGAACTGGGTTCGCATGCCGGGGGAGTAGAGCGCCCGCAGCGGTTCCCCGGCCGTGCGTACGCCGGCGGCGGCGACCAGTTCGTCGTCGAGGTCCACCACCCGAGCCGACTGCAGAGCCCACGGGCCGTGATAGTTCGGCACCCACCAGGTCCGGCCGGCCTTCCGGGTGTGGGCGCCCCAGCGCGCGGTCAGCCAGGTTTCCAACGCGGTCGGCTCGACCGGCTCGCCCGGGCACACCGTCACCCGGCTGCGCAGCCCGCGCCGCGGCCAGCGCCGGACACTGTCGTAGCTGATCTGCTCCGGTGTCCGGGTGAACCGCATCCGGGCCCAGGTGTAGGGGATTCCCATGGCGATGCGGATCGCCGGAACCACCGCCAGCCGGGCGGCTTCCAGCGACCGGAACAGCACGCCGTGCCGTCCCGCGTCATCCACCGAATAGAGCCGCACATTGGTTTCGGCGAAGGAACCGAAGTACGGCACCGGCGGGGTCGGACCGATTGCGGTGTAACCCATCCGGAACGGCACCAGCCCGACGTACGTCACGCCCTCGAACACATCCGGGCGCGCGCCGGCCGGGTAGAGGTCCGCGATGTCGGCCGGACGCACCGGCCAGTGCACGAACGTCAGGTCCAGCCAGCTCTGGTCGAACCACGCCCGCCCCCGCAGGGGCGGGGCGGCAACGGGGTAGCCCGTCAGCGGGTCCGAGCCCTGCGGGCTCACTCGTATTCCAGATCCAACACCGGGGTGGGCCGGCGGAAGCCATGAGTGACGACCAGCAGCCAGACGAATCCGATTGCCAGCCAGATCAACCCGATCGTCAGCGCGGAGCCCGACAGGCTGGTCCACAGCCAGGCGGTGAGCAAGAAGCCGATCAGGGGAGCGATCACGTTGAGCAGGATGTTGCGCTCCCGCATGTCGACGAAATAGTGCTTGATCACCGACAGGTTCACCACCGAGAACGCCACCAGCGCGCCGAAACTGACGACCGACGCCAGGATCGTCAGGTCGATCCAGATCGCGAGCAGCGAGATGACGCTGACGGTGAGAATGGCGTACACCGGGGTGCTGTACTTGGCGGACACATGCCCGAAGACCTTGCGCGGCAGGATGCCGTCACGGCCCATCGCGTACAGGATCCGGGCGACCGACGCCTGCGAGGTCAACGCCGAACCAAGCGCACCGGCCACGTATGCCGCGGTGAAGAAGGTGTTCACGAACGCCCCGCCCGCGGCCATCATCACATCGGTCGAACCGGTGTCCACATCGGCGAACTTGTTGGACGGGAACACCAGCTGCGACACATAGGACAGCAGGATGAAGATGATCCCCGACACGATCGTCGCGATCATGATCGCCTGCGGCACCGTGCGTTTGGCGTCACGCGCCTCCTCGGACAGCGTGGAGACGGCGTCGAAACCGAGGAACGACAGACACAGGATCGCCGCGCCGGCCAGGATCGGGCTCATGCCACCCGCGGTGCCGTCACCGGTGAAGGGGGCCAGCAGGTCGACGCTTCCGTAGCCGGTGGTCTTGGCGACTGCGAGGGCGACGAACACCACGATGAAGATCGCCTGGATGGCGATGATGAGGAAGTTGGCCCGCGCGACGGACACGATGCCGATGATGTTGAGCACCGTGACGATCGCTATCGACACAAGGACGATGACCCACGCGGGGAGCGCCGGGAGCGCCGCGTTCAGGTAGAGCCCGATGACCAGATAGTTCAGCATCGGCAGGAACAGGTAGTCCAGCAGCAGCGACCACCCGGCCAGGAAGCCGACGGGTGCGCCGAAAGTCCGCTGGGTATAGGTGTATGCCGAACCCGCGACCGGTATCGCCGCGGCCATCCGCGCGTAGGACAGCGCGGTGAACACCATCGTGATGAGCGTGACGATGTAGGCTAGCGGCAGCCGGCCGCCCGAGGTTTCGGTGACGATGCCGTAGGTGGTGAACACCGTCAGCGGGACCATGTACACCAAGCCGAACAGCACCAGCGACGGCAGGCCGAGCGCTCGTTTCAGGTGCCCCTCATGGGGGTCGGCGATGAATTCCGCGGTCATGGTCGTACCTTTCCTTCGTCAGCCCGGTAGGCCTGCGCACCGCGCAAGTATGTGGCGTGGATGCCCACGCGCGGCAGATCCAGCGGCGGTGTGTTCCGCGGGTCCTGGTCAAGCCACACCAGATCGGCGCTGGCGCCGGGAGTGATCACTCCCCAGGTGTTTTCGGCGTACGCCTGGTAGGCGACGGCGCCGGTGTACGACGACAGCGCGCGTTCGATCGGCACGATCTCGTGCGGTGTCCAACCGCCGTCGGGCTGGCCCTCGGCGGTGAGCCGGGACGTCGCCACGGCGATGCCGTCCAGTGGGGCACCCGAGGACACCGGCCAGTCCGAGCCGAACGCCAGCGCTGCGCCGGATCGGTTCAGCGTTTGCATCTGGTACTGCCGGTCGCTGCGTTCGACCCCGAGCCGGGGGATGGTCAGCACCGTCATCAGCGCGTCCATCTGCGCCCACAACGGCTGCATGTTGGGGATGACGCCAAGCTCCGCGAACCGGCCGATATCGGTGTCGTCCACCAGCTGGACGTGGGCGATCACCGGTCTGCGGTCCCGAATCCCGTTGCGCGACACGGTGTACTCGATCGCGTCGAGGGCCTGGCGGACGGCGGCGTCGCCGATGGCGTGGATGTGGATCTGCAGTCCGAGCTCGTCGACCCGGCGTGCCGCCTCGGCCAGCGAGTCGCCCTCCCAGTTCTGCATACCGTGGCTGTGCAGCCCCGAGCAATACGGTGCCAGCAAGGCACCCGTCTCGTTCTCGACGACGCCGTCGGCGAAGAACTTGACCGTGTTCGCGGTCAGCAGCGGCGAGCCCGCATCCTCGACGGCTCGCCGCGAGGCCGCGAATTGCTCGATCTGCGAATCGAAGTGCCGCGGGTCGGCGTACAACGCGAGATTGAACCGCATGCGCAGTACGCCCTGGCGGGCCGCCTCGACGTAGGTGGCGACATCACCTGGCTCGACCCAGGCGTCCTGCACCCAGGTGACGCCACGGGCGAGGTAGTAGTCGGCTGCTGTGCCCAGCGCGCCGATACGCTGCCGCTCGTCACGAGGCGGCATCACGTTCATCACCAAATCCGTTGCGCCCCATTCCCGCA
Source organism: Mycobacterium sp. ENV421 (assembly GCF_002887815.1). Classification (GTDB taxonomy): domain Bacteria; phylum Actinomycetota; class Actinomycetes; order Mycobacteriales; family Mycobacteriaceae; genus Mycobacterium. Next base: position 6,992 of record NZ_PDHO01000003.1, read on the forward strand.
ACGTGCCCAGTACGGAACCGTCCGGCCGGCGAGGGATTTCGCCCAGCACCGGGTCAGGTGTGTCGGCGGTGATGCCGGCACGCTCGATGGCCGCGGTGTTGCACCACACTGTGTGGTAATCCCAGGCCCGCAGCACCACCGGGCGATCCGGCACCGCGGCGTCGAGCCATCGGGCATCGAACAGTCCGCCCTCGGCCAGGCTGCCGTCATACGATGCGCCGACGATCCATTCCTCGTCCGGGTGGTCCTCGGCGTAAACCTTGACCGCAGTGACGATTTCGTCGATGGTCCCGCAGCCACGGACCGGCGGCCCGACTGCTTCCAGCCCGCCATACAGCGGATGTGCGTGGCCGTCGCCGAAGGACGACATCAGGAACCCGCCGGCGAGGTCGACGTGCTCGCAGTCCGCTCCGGCGGCCAACTCCCGGGCGTCGTCGCCCAACGCGCGGACCACTCCATCGGTGACCAAAAGCGCCTCGGTCTCGACGCCGGTTCCGGTCCACACCACACCGCCGGTGAACAGCGTCGAGCTCACTTGACCACCGCCGTCGCGGCGTGACCGGCACCGTAGGGCTCGTCGGCGACCACGGGCCGGGTCAGCGCGGCGTAGGTGTCAGGCCGTCGAGTCAACAGGAAAGGGAAGAGCTCCAACCAATCTCGGCGCTGATCGAGATCGAGGTCCGCGATCAGGACGGCCTCCTCGTCGCGCGGTGCCTGCACCAGTACCCGGCCGTACGGATCGGAGATGAAGGAGGACCCGTAGAACGTCACGGTTCCTTCGTCGCCGACCCGATTGGGCACCACCATGAACAGGCCGCTGTTGATGCCGTTGGCCACGATGACCTGCTGCCACAGCGGCCGGGTGTCGAAGTCGGGGAAGACCGGCTCGGATCCGATGGCGGTGGGGTAGACGACCACCTCGGCGCCGGCGAGCGAGTAGTTCCGCGCGACCTCGGGGAACCATTCGTCCCAGCAGGTCGGCATACCGATGCGAGCGTCCAGCCCGTCCGGCGCATAGACGGGATACGGGTCGCCGACGGGGCCGGGCCGGAAATAGGTGTCCTCGTGGTAGCCGGCCGAGATCGGGATGTGCAGCTTGCGGGTCCGGCCGACGAGTTCGCCGGCGGGGGAGACCAGGATCGCGGTGTTGTAGCCGAGGCCGTCGTGCATATCGGGAGTGCGTTCGTAGAGCGAGGCGTGCACGAAGATCCCGTTGGCCCGCGCCGCGCTTGCCGCCAGGTCGAAGGTAGGGCCGTTTTCCAGATCCTCGGCAAGTGCCGAGGGGTTGGCACCGGCCGGGCGATCTGCCGGATAGCGCAGCAAGGTGATCTCCGGCAGGAAGACCACCGCCGCCCCCTCACCCGCGGCGGTGTCGATGCCGGCACGCACGGTGGCGAGGAGTTCCACACGATCCGGTCGCCACCGGTGCTGGACCAGGCCGACCCGCAGCGGCGGGCGCTGCGAGGGCGCCGACCGGGACAGCGGTTCGGGCGCTCGGGCAGTCAAGGTGATCATCGAACTCCTAAAACGAATCTATTTCGTTTTAGTGTGAACTGGCTCATACTTCTTCGCAAGAGGAAGAGAGACTTTGATGGGCCGTCCGCCGACACCGCTGCTGTCGACCGACCGGATCGCGTCGGCCGCCATGGACTTGGTGCGTGCCACCGGCGAATTCACCATGCCCGACCTTGCGCGGAAACTGCAGGTCAGTCCGTCATCGCTGTACAACCACGTGTCCGGCCGCGGTCAGATCGTCGAGCTACTGCGGGAGCGGGCGATGTCCGAGGTGCAGCTTCCCGACGACCAACCGGACCGACCGTGGGCCGAGGCGGTCGCCGACATCCTGCGGTCCTACCGCCGCAGCTACGCCCGATATCCGCGGCTGATTCCCCTGCTGACCGCCTACGCCGTGAACAGCAGCCACGCCATCCGGATGTACAACATGTTGGCGGTGACCCTGCACCGCGCCGGGTTCGACGCCGCCGACACGCTGCGGGCCATCACTTTGATGGACTGCTTCGTGCTGGGGTCGGCCCTGGATCTGGCCGCGCCCGAGGAGCCGTGGGAATCAGGCGCGGAGGTCGGCCCCGAACTGGCCGCCGCGCTGGCGACCGGAGCGCCCAAGCCCGCGCGGGCCGACGACGCATTCGAGTACGGGTTGGCGGTACTGCTGCGCGGGCTCACACCTCGCCGCTAAGGCTTGCCGGTTCGCTCGCGGTGCTTGCAGCCCGGCCAGCAGCAAGGCCGGCGCATACCTTCTTCCAGCTCCTCCTGAGTCCGGCGGATCCGCCGCTCGCGAGTCTTCTGCTGCTTGGCGTCCTCGACCCAACAGATGAACTCGTTGCGCGCCAGGGGCGTGATGTCGTTCCAGGCCGCCAGCGCGGTCTCGTTGCCCAGCAGCGCAGTCCGCAAATCTGCCGGAAGCTTGTGCACAACTCCGCCGGGGATCGTCTGCGTGGCCATCCAAACAGGTTAGCCAGTCGAACGCCGCGCTAGCGGGCACCCGGCCGGCCGAGTCGGCTCACGCAGGATCTATTTTCTGCCGGCGTTGATATTTCGCCTCGCTATCGATTTGCTCGTATTACCGTGAACGCCATGCGGGGAGCGACGGCGCGGTGACCGAACAGCGGGCCGTCGGACCGGGCAACCAGGTCGGGGGGCCGCTCGCGCGATGGTGGCGGTTACCCGACCAGTTCGAGTGGCTGTCCGGGTATTTGAGGGCGCGCGGCCTGGCGTGGCCCACCAAGGTGTTGATGGCCCTCATCTCAGTTGGCCTGATGTTGATGGGCGCCGCCACCCCGACCATGCGCAATGTGCCGCCGATATGGGCGTGGACATTCGGCGCCGCCGCGGTGCTCACCGGGATCACCTACTGCACGCTGTGGCTGCGCGGCTGGCTGACCCGGCGGCAATCGCTGCGGATGGCCTGTTTCGGCAGTTCGCTCATCGCCGTCGGCTGCGTCATGCAGTCCTACCCGATGGTCGCCCTGATGGGCTGCGGCGGCATGGCCATCATCGGTGGATACGCCGCGTTCTTCCACAACTCGAAAGCGATCACATTCATCGTCGTCCTCGGCATGGCGGTCAGCGCGCTGTGCGCGATCCGGGTGGTCCCGGATTACGGCTGGGCTGTCGCCGCGGCCGGCTGGTGGTTGGTGGTCGAACTGAACCTCGCCTTTCCGTTGGCGATCCAAGCGGTGATGCGCACCATGGGCGCCGATGTGGTGCGCTCTGATCAAGACCCGCTCACCGGTGTCCTGAACCGGCGCGCCTTCTACGAGCGGGCGACGCTGCTGCTGACATCGCCCGGGAACGATCTTCACCTGATCGTCGTGATGATCGATCTCGACAAGTTCAAGAAGCTCAACGACGCCTACGGCCATATCGCCGGAGACCAGGCGCTGACCGCTGTGGGCTGGGCGCTTCGCGAAAACAGCAACAGCTCGGCGATCATCGGACGGTTCGGCGGCGAGGAGTTCATCGTGGTCGACGCCGTGCCGGCCGAACTGGCCGAGGAATTGCCCGCCCAGCTGTGCCTGGCGATCGCCGCCCTACCCCAACCGGTGACCGCCAGCGTCGGCGCGGCCATCGTGCGCTGGGACAGTGCCGCCACGATGGACCATCTGATCCGGACCGCCGACGCCGCCATGTACGCGGCCAAGCGGGCCGGCGGCAACCAGACGCGGATCAGCCGACCCGCCCGCGTCGACCGCTGATCACAATGTGCGCCGGCGCGATCTTCGGTAGCGTCGGCGCATCATGTTGGTGTTCGTCGAGTCGATGACGGCATCCATCGAAGGTCGGATCACCATCGGGCAACGCGCTGCACAACCTCGGTGACCGGCTGATCCCGATCAGCCGAGAACCACGGACTGAGCACTTCTGCTCGTAGCTGGCAAAATTGATTCCGCAATCACGGCACGACTTCCCGTAGGAATGGGGATGACACATGCTTCGGTGGGGAGCGCTGCCACCCCGTCACGCCGACCAATACGACTGGATCAGCGTCTACCTGCATGACCGCGACCAGCAGGGGATCTGGCGGACGCTGATCTTCACCGCGACCCTGGCTCTCGCATCGTCGACCGCGTTGATGATCGAGAGCCCGCAAGGTCCCGACGGCCCGGTAGCGGTCACGATCTGCGTCGTCGCGGCAGCGTTCGCCTTGGCAGCGGCGGTGCCGTTTTTGCTGCATTGGCCCACTCGCCGCCAGTCGCTGGTGTTCTCGTTCACCTCCACCGCGACCATCGCCGCCGCCGCGCTGTCCTATTCCAACGACTACGTAGGCCTGATGGGGTGCGCGACGTTCGCCGTGATCGGCGGCTTCGTCGCCTATTTCCACACCGCCCACGAAGTGGTGGCCAACGGCGCGATAGCCGCGATCTGCACAGTGATCCTGGGCGCCCGGCTTGTTTCCTCGACCGGCGACATCTATCTGACGGCCGCGGCGGTGGCGATCGTGGCGACGCTCAACGTGGGCCTGCCGTTCGGCGTCTTGTCGCTGGCCCAGACATTGCGCGTCGACCTGCGCAGCTCGGGCCGCGATCCCCTGACCGGTTTGCACAACCGGCGCTCGTTCCATCAGTCGGCCTACGAGCTGATCATGCGCAACGACACCGAGGGCAGCCGACTGATGGTCATCGTCATCGACCTGGACAGCTTCAAGAGACTCAACGACACCGCGGGCCACGCGGCCGGCGACGCCGCGCTGATCAGGATCAGCGCAGCGCTGGCCGACAACTGTGGACACTCCGCCATCATCGGTAGGTCCGGCGGCGAAGAATTCGTCATCGCCGACGTCGACCACCCCGATCCACCGGCGGTGATTGCCGAACGGCTTCGCCGGGCCATCGCCGAGCTGCCGGTACCGGTGACGGCGAGCATCGGCACCGCCTGCGCGCCGTTGAGGAACGGCTCTCAAGTCAACTTGGGGCTCCTCGACGAACTCGTCGAGGCCGCCGACGCCGCGATGTACGCGGCCAAGCGCGCCGGCGGAAATCAGGTGAGCCACGCCGCCGACATGCCCGGAGACGGTGAACACCAGCAGCTACCCCGCCGCGGACGGACTCAGTCGAATACCAAGGCCAGCAACCCGGATTGAGTTCAGCGCTTGCCGCCAACAGAAAAACCCCGGCCGGAAGCCGGGGTTTTTCTCCACTTGTGTGGGCGAAGGGGGACTTGAACCCCCACGTCCCGAAGGACACTGGCACCTGAAGCCAGCGCGTCTGCCATTCCGCCACTCGCCCGAAACAACCGGGGGAGCGTATCACGGTCGAGGGGGTGCACCTCAACTCGCGCCCGCGGCTCGTACCAGGTTAGCGGCCTGCGTCACAGTGCCATCCCCAATGCTCTGACCTGGTCTAACACGATTCTCAGAATTCTCATGGTGACGGCGCGTCGACCTGGGCCGATAGCATCAAGGTGAACAAGCGTCGACGCAACACGCACATGTACTCGAGCTAGGCGGTGAGATGAGTAACCAGAGAGGTCTGGTTCAACGCATCGAGCGCAGACTCGAGAACACCGTGGGCGACGCGTTCGCCCGGGTCTTCGGCGGATCGATTGTCCCGGCAGAGGTGGAAGCCGCCCTGCGGCGGGAAGCCTCTGCGGGTGTGCAAACCCTGCCCCATGAACGATTTTTGGCCCCGAACGAGTACGTCATTACCCTCAGTCCAGCTGACTTCGAGAAGGTCAGCGCCGATCGCGATCTCACCACGGACACTTTTGCCAAACACTTGGGCGGCCACATCCGTGATCAGGGATGGCAAACGTATGGTGAGCTGGTCGTCAGGTTCGAGCAGTCGCCGAATCTGCACACCGGCCAGTACCGTGCGCGCGGCGTCGTCAACCCTGACGTCGACCCCCACCCGTCCCTCGCCACAACCGCCCCGCCAGAATCGAACCAGGCGTACACCGCAGAACCAGGAGTACCAGCGATGAGCAACGACCCCACCTACCGAGGCGACCAGGGTCAGGGGCGGCCCGGCGACGACTACTACGACGAGCGCTACCCGCGCCCGCAGGACGAGCAGCGCGGCGTCCCCGAGCAGCGCGGCCCGTACCCGCCCGAGCAAGGCGGCTACGCGCCCCAGCCCAACGAGGGCTACGGCCAGCGGCCCGGCTACCCCGAGCAGGGCGGCTACGGCCAGGGCGGTTATGCCGGCGGGCAGGCTCCCGAGCAGGGCGGCTACGGCCAGGGCGGTTATGCCGGCGGGCAGGCTCCCGAGCAGGGCGGCTACGGCCAGGGCGGTTATGCCGGCGGGCAGGCCCCCGAGCAGGGCGGCTACGGCCAGGGCGGTTATGCCGGCGGGCAGGCTCCCGAGCAGGGCGGCTACGGCCAGGGCGGTTATGCCGGCGGGCAGGCTCCCGAGCAGCGTCCCCCGGCCGGCGGCTACGGCGGCCAGGGCTACGACCAGGGCCAGGGCTATGACCAGGGCTACCGGCAGGGCCCGCCGCCGGGATACGGCGCCCCGTCCTACGGCCCGCCGCAGGGTGGCGGTTACGCACCTCAGGGCCCGCCGGCCGGCGACTATGACTACGGCCGCGGTCCGGGCCGTCACGAGGACGCCGGCTACGGCCGTCCCGAGCCTCGCCCCGCCTACCCCGACCAGGGTGGCTATGAGCAGCAGGGCTACGGCCAGCCCGCCGGCGGCTACGGCCGCCAGGAGTACGGCCAGCCGGATTACGGTCAGCCGGCTGGCCGCGGCTACGAGCAGGGCGGCTACGCCGAACCCGCCGGGCGGGACTACGACTACGGCCAGCCCGCCGGTGGCGGTTACGGCGGGTACGCCCAGCCGCCCGCCCAGGGCGAATACCCGTCCGCCGGACACGCGGTCACCCTGCAGCTCGACGACGGCAGCGGACGCACCTATCAGCTGCGCGAGGGTGCCAACGTGATCGGCCGCGGCCAGGATGCCCAGTTCCGGCTGCCCGACACGGGCGTCTCGCGCCGGCATCTGGAAATCCGGTGGGACGGCCAGGTTGCGCTGCTGTCCGACCTGAATTCCACCAACGGGACCACCGTGAACAACGCCCCGGTGCAGGAGTGGCAGCTGGCCGACGGCGACGTCATCCGGCTGGGGCACTCCGAGATCATCGTCCGCGTTCACTGAGGTCGGCGAAGGTCTCAGCTTGGTTGACGCGGAGTGGCTTCACCCGCGTACCCACCGGCGTCCAAGTATCGTGACGGTGCCGAAGTCGGCCCGGTGCCTGCTGGTATCGCGGGGACGGCGAGCGGGGCACGAGGACGGAGAGGACGCCAGATGCAGGGGTTAGTTCTGCAGCTGACGCGCGCCGGCTTCCTGCTGTTGCTGTGGCTGTTCATCTGGTCGGTGCTACGCGTCCTGCGCAATGACATCTACGCGCCGACCGGCGCGGTGATGGTCCGCCGGGGCCTGGCGCTGCGCGGCACGCTGTTGCCGTCCCGCCAGCAACGGCACGCCGCCCGCTACCTGGTGGTCACCGAGGGAGCGCTGGCAGGCACCCGGATCACCTTGGGCACCCAGCCGGTGCTGATCGGCCGCGCTGATGACTCCACGCTGGTTCTGACCGATGATTACTCCTCGACCCGGCACGCCCGGCTGTCGCCACGCGGTGCCGACTGGTACGTGGAAGACCTAGGATCGACCAACGGCACATACCTCGACAGGGCGAAGGTGACGACGGCAGTACGCGTTCCGATTGGCACACCGGTGCACATCGGCAAGACGGTGATCGAGTTGCGCCCGTGACCCTTGTTCTTCGCTACGCCGCCCGCAGTGACCGCGGCCTGGTGCGCGCCAACAATGAGGACTCCGTCTACGCGGGCGCGCGCCTGCTTGCCCTGGCCGACGGGATGGGCGGCCACGCGGCCGGCGAGGTGGCCTCCCAGCTGGTGATCGCCGCGCTGGCGCACCTCGACGACGACGAGCCCGGCGGCGATCTGCTGAGCAAACTCGACTCCGCGGTACGCGACGGCAACACCGCGATAGCAGCGCACGTCGAACTGGAGCCCGAGCTCGAGGGCATGGGTACCACGCTGACCGCAATCCTGTTCGCGGGCAACAGACTTGGCCTTGTCCACATCGGTGACTCCCGCGGGTATCTGCTGCGCGACGGCGAGCTGACCCAGATCACCAAGGACGACACCTTCGTGCAGACCCTCGTCGACGAGGGGCGCATCACCGCGGAGGAGGCCCACAGCCATCCGCAGCGCTCGCTGATCATGCGCGCGCTCACCGGTCACGAGGTCGAGCCGACGCTGATCATGCGGGAAGCCAAAGAAGGCGACCGCTATCTGCTGTGCTCCGACGGCCTGTCCGACCCGGTCAGCCAGGAGACCATCCTGGAAGCACTGCAGATCGACGACGTCGCCGAGAGCGCTGACCGGCTGATCGAACTGGCGCTGCGCGGCGGCGGACCGGACAACGTCACCGTGGTGGTGGCCGATGTCGTCGACCATGACTACGGCGGCCAGACCCAGCCGATCCTGGCCGGTGCGGTGTCGGGGGACGACGACCACGTCGCCCCGCCCAACACCGCAGCCGGGCGCGCGTCGGCCTTCAACCCCCGGCCTGCGCCCGCCAAGCGCGTTGTGGCCGAGCCTGAGCCGCCACCCAAGCCCCGCTCGCGGCGGCGGATGATCATCGTCGCCGCCCTGGTCCTGTTGGTGGTCCTCGCCGGGGTCGCGGTCGGCCGGCAGATCATCCGCAGCAATTACTACGTCAGCGCTGAAAACGGCACCGTCGCGATCATGCGCGGTATCCAGGGCTCGATCCTGGGTTATCAGCTGCAGGAGCCGTACCTGCTGGGCTGCCTCAACGACCGCAACGAGCTGTCGCAGATCAGCTATGGCCAGCCGACCGACTCGCTGGGCTGCCAACTGATGCGATTGCAGGATCTTCGGCCCTCGGAGCGCGCGCAGGTCTCGGCCGGGCTCCCGGCCGGAACCCTCGATGATGCAATCGGGCAGCTGCGGGAATTGGCGCACAGCTCGGTGCTGCCCCCGTGCGCGCCGCCCCCGACCAGCACACCGACCCCCACCCCGACTCCGGCTCCGAGCGCATCTCCCGCGCCGGGGCCGGCGCCCGTTCCCACCGCCGCATCGACCTCGCCGTCGGCGTCCGCACCGACCTCCTCGTCGACCTCCTCGCTGGCCCCCGCACCGTCGCCGAGCACGCCATCGCCGCCGGTGGCCTCGTCGAGCCTCGCCCCATCTCCCACTGAAAGTGGCGTCGCCCCAACGCCTTCGGCTGCTCCGACACCTGCGCCGAGCCCCGCTCCGACGGTGACCCAACTACCCGCAGCGCCGCAGAAGCCGGGCACCGACTGCCGGGCGGCGGCATGAGTACCCAACCGCAGGCACCCGTCGCGCTGGCGCCGGCGACACCGACCCGCCGCAATGCCGAACTGGCGTTGCTGTGCTTCGCAACCTTCATCACCGTCGTGGCACTGCTGATCGTCGAGGCCAACCAGGAGCAGGGCATCAGCTGGGATCTGGCCAGTTCCACGCTGGCGTTCCTCACCTTGTTCGTGTGCGCGCACCTGGCCATCCGGCGGTTCGCGCCCTACGCCGACCCGGTCCTGCTACCCGTTGTCGCGCTGCTCAACGGGCTCGGCCTGGTGATGATCCACCGCCTCGACCTCATCGGCGGTGCGATCGCCCCGCAACGCGGACCCAGCGAAGAACAGCAGATGCTGTGGACGCTGGTCGGCGTGCTCGGCTTCTCGCTGGTGGTCGTCTTCCTCAAAGACCACCGCATTCTGGCCCGTTACGGCTACACCTGCGGTCTGGTCGGGCTTGTGCTGCTGGCGATCCCCGCGCTGCTGCCCAGTCATTTCTCCGAGACCAACGGTGCGAAGATCTGGATTCGGTTCCCCGGCTTCAGCATTCAGCCTGCTGAGTTCTCCAAGATCCTGCTGTTGATCTTCTTCGCCGCGGTGCTGGTGGCCAAGCGCGACCTGTTCACCAGCGCCGGCAAGCATTTCCTCGGCACCGACGTGCCTCGCCCGCGCGACCTGGCGCCACTGCTGGTGGCCTGGATCGTCTCGGTCGGTGTCATGGTGTTCGAAAAGGACTTGGGCACTTCGCTTCTGCTGTACGCCTCATTCCTGGTGATGGTCTACATCGCCACCGAGCGGTTCAGCTGGGTGGTCATCGGACTGACGCTGTTCGGCGCAGGCAGCGTGGTGGCCTACTACTTGTTCGGCCATGTGCGCGTGCGGGTTCAGACCTGGCTGGATCCGTTCGGCGACCCCGAGGGCACCGGGTATCAAATGGTGCAGTCGCAGTTCAGTTTTGCCACCGGCGGCATCTTCGGCACCGGGCTGGGCAACGGCCAGCCGGGCACCGTGCCCGCCGCGTCGACGGACTTCATCATCGCCGCGGTCGGTGAAGAGCTGGGCCTGGTCGGCTTGGCCGGTGTGCTGATGCTCTACGCGATCGTGATCGTGCGTGGGCTGCGCACTGCGATCGCCGTACGCGACAGCTTCGGCAAGCTGCTGGCCGCCGGGTTGGCCTCGACGCTGGCGATCCAGCTGTTCATCGTCGTCGGCGGTGTCACCGGGCTGATCCCGCTGACCGGCCTGACCACACCGTGGATGTCCTACGGTGGCTCGTCGCTGGTGGCCAACTATCTGCTGCTAGCCATCCTGGTGAAGATCTCGCACGCCGCCCGCCGCCCGATCATCACCAATCCGCATGCGCCGATCGCGTCGTCGAGCACCGAGGTGATCGAGCGCGTATGAACACTTCCCTGCGCCGCGTTTCGGTGATGATCATGGCGTTGATCGTGCTGCTGTTGCTCAACGCGACGATCACCCAGGTCTTCCGCGCCGATGGTCTGCGCGCCGACCCCCGCAACCAGCGTGTGCTGCTCGACGAGTACTCCCGCCAGCGCGGCCAGATCACCGCGGGCGGTCAGCTGCTGGCCTACTCGGTGTCCACCAACGGCCACTACCGCTTCCTGCGCGTCTATCCGAATCCCCTGGTCTACGCACCGATTACGGGGTTCTACTCGTTGCGCTACTCCAGCACCGGGCTCGAGCGCGCCGAAGACGGCATCCTCAACGGCTCCGATCAGCGCTTGTTCGGCCGCCGGCTGGCCGACTTCTTCACCGGCCGCGACCCGCGCGGCGGCAACGTCGACACCACGATCGTGCCGCGTATTCAGCAAGCCGCGTGGGAAGCGATGCAGCGGGGCTGCACCGGTGGATGCCGCGGCTCGGTGGTGGCCCTGGAGCCGTCCACCGGAAAGATTTTGGCGATGGTGTCCTCGCCGTCCTACGACCCGAACCTGCTGGCCACCCACGACACCGAAGAACAGGGCGCCGCTTGGCAGCAGCTACGCGACGACCCCGCCTCGCCGCTGACCAACCGGGCCATCGCTGAGACCTTTCCACCCGGGTCGACGTTCAAGGTGATCACCACCGCGGCGGCGTTGCAGAACGGTGTGACCGACAACGATCAGCTCACCAGCGCCCCCCAAATCCAGCTCCCGAACAGCACCGCGACCCTGGAGAACTACGGCGGCACCCCGTGCGGCAGCGCCCCCACCGCGTCTCTGCGGGAGGCGTTTGCCCGCTCGTGCAATACCGCGTTCGTGGAATTGGGTATCCGGGTGGGTGCTGACGCTCTGCGCAACACCGCGCAGGCGTTCGGGTTCGACAGCCCACCAGCGCCGATCCCGTTGGAGGTAGCGGAGTCGACCATCGGCCCGATCGCCGACGCCGCCGCGCTGGGGATGTCGAGCATGGGTCAGAAAGACGTGGCGGTGACACCTTTGCAGAACGCGTTGGTGGCGGCGACGATCGCCAACTCCGGTGTGATGATGCAGCCCTACCTGGTGGACAGCCTCAAGGGGCCGGACCTGTCGAATATCAGCACGGCAGCACCTCAGCAACAGCGGCGTGCCGTATCGACGCAGGTCGCCGCTAAACTTACGGATTTGATGATCGGCGCCGAACAGATGACCCAGCAGAAAGGGGCGATCCCCGGCGTGCAGATCGCATCCAAAACCGGGACCGCGGAACACGGAACCGACCCCCGCAACACTCCGCCCCATGCCTGGTACATCGCCTTCGCCCCAGCACAGAGCCCCAAAGTGGCGATCGCGGTGCTGATCGAAAACGGTGGTGACCGGTTGAACGCCACCGGCGGCGCGTTGGCCGCCCCGGTCGGCCGGGCGACGATCGCCGCGGCATTGCAGGGGGCATCATGAGCCCCCGCGGGCGAGCGAAGCGAGGCAAGCAATGAGCCCCCGCGTTGGAGTCACGCTGTCCGGCCGGTATCGGCTGCAGCGGCTGATCGCCACCGGCGGTATGGGCCAGGTGTGGGAGGCCGTCGACAGCCGGCTGGGACGTCGGGTCGCGGTGAAGGTGCTCAAGCAGGAGTTCTCGTCGGACCCCGAGTTCGTCGAGCGGTTCCGCGCCGAGGCGCGCACCGTCGCCATGCTCAACCACCCCGGCATCGCGGCCGTGCACGACTACGGCGAGACCGACATGGACGGCGAGGGCCGCACCGCCTACCTGGTGATGGAACTGATCAACGGTGAGCCGTTGAACTCGGTCATCAAGCGCACCGGCAGATTGTCGCTGCGCCACGCGTTGGACATGCTCGAGCAGACCGGCCGCGCGTTGCAGGTCGCTCACGCCGCCGGGCTGGTTCACCGCGACGTCAAGCCGGGCAACATCCTGATCACGCCGACCGGCCAGGTGAAGCTCACCGACTTCGGTATCGCCAAGGCCGTCGACGCGGCGCCGGTCACCCAGACCGGCATGGTGATGGGCACCGCCCAGTACATCGCCCCCGAGCAGGCGCTGGGTCACGACGCCACCGCCGCCAGTGACGTGTACTCGCTGGGAGTTGTTGGCTACGAGGCGGTTTCGGGTAAGCGGCCATTCACGGGTGACGGTGCGCTGACCGTGGCGATGAAGCACATCAAGGAAACGCCTGCGCCGCTGCCTGCCGACCTGCCGCCCAATGTGCGCGAGCTGATCGAAATCACCCTGGTGAAGAACCCGGGCATGCGCTACCGCAACGGTGGGCAGTTCGCCGACGCGACTGCGGCGGTGCGGGCGGGCCGGCGTCCACCGCGGCCCAACTCCGCGCCGACCATTCGCGCCACACCGGCGTCGATCCCCGGTAGTTCGCCGCGGATGCCTGCCGCCGCCCCGCCGACCGGGACGCGACCGCGGGCCACCACCGGCAGCCACCGCCCGCCGCCGCCGCGGCGCACCTTCTCCTCCGGCCAACGGGCGCTGCTGTGGGCGGCCGGCGTGCTGGGCGCCCTGGCGATCATCAGCGCCATCCTGATCGTGCTCGCCGACCGGGACCGCAAAGACAACAAACCCGTCGAGCAGACGGTCACCGACACCGTCACCCCCACCAGCCAGGCGGCGCCTTCGGGTTGGACGGATCACCACATCGCCGGTAATCCTGGAGGACAGATCGGGGTACCCCGATTCAGCGCTGCCAGCGCCGATGTTGGCTCGCTGTCCGAGGCTGTTCACACCGACGAGAAACCGCGATGACCACCCCACAGCACCTGTCCGACCGCTACGAGCTGGGCGAGATCATCGGGTTCGGCGGCATGTCCGAGGTGCACATGGCCCGCGACACACGCCTGCACCGCGATGTAGCGGTCAAGGTGCTGCGCGCCGACCTGGCCCGCGACCCGAGTTTCTACCTGCGGTTTCGCCGCGAGGCGCAGAACGCCGCCGCGCTGAATCATCCCGCGATCGTGGCTGTCTACGACACCGGCGAGGCCGAGACCGCCAACGGTCCGCTGCCGTACATCGTGATGGAGTACGTCGAAGGCGTGACCCTGCGCGACATCGTCCACACCGACGGCCCCATCCCGTACCGCCGGGCCATCGAGATCATCGCCGACGCCTGCCAGGCGCTGAACTTCAGCCACCAGCACGGCATCATCCACCGCGACGTCAAGCCGGCGAACATCATGATCTCCAAGACCGGCGCGGTGAAGGTCATGGACTTCGGCATCGCGCGTGCACTGGCCGACGCGGGCAACAGCGTCACCCAGACCGCGGCGGTCATCGGGACGGCGCAATACCTGTCTCCCGAGCAGGCCCGCGGGGAACCGGTCGACGCCCGCTCCGACGTCTACTCGCTGGGCTGTGTGCTCTACGAGATCCTGACCGGCGAGCCGCCGTTCGTCGGTGATTCGCCGGTGGCGGTGGCCTATCAGCACGTCCGCGAGGATCCGGTGCCGCCGTCGCAGAAGCATTCGGGCATCTCCCCGGAGCTGGACGCGGTGGTGCTCAAAGCGCTGGCCAAGAATCCGGACAACCGCTACCAGACCGCCGCCGAGATGCGCACCGACCTGGTGCGGGTGCACAACGGCGAGGCGCCGGAGGCGCCGAAGGTGCTCAGCGCCGCCGAACGGACCTCGCTGCTCAACGCAGCGCCGGCGGCGCCCTCCCGCAGGGACGACACCGACGAGATCCCGCGGCACGGCGCTCTTGTCGAGAGTGACCGGGCAGGCGGGTCCATCGGCCGCTGGCTGATCGTCGTCGCGGTGCTGGCCATCCTGACCGTGGTGGTGACCATCGGGATCAACATGGTCAGCGGCAATCCCCGCAATCTGCAGGTGCCGGATGTGCGCGGGCAGAGCCAGGCCGACGCGATCGCCGCCTTGCAGAACAAGGGCTTCAAGATCCGCACTCAGCAGAAGCCGGACAACACCGTGCCCCCGGAGAAGGTCATCGACACCGATCCGGCGGCCAACTCACAGGCCAGCGCCGGCGACGAAGTCGTGATCAATGTGTCGACCGGCCCTGAGCAGCGAGAGGTTCCGGACTGCTCCAACAACCTGTCCTACGGCGAATGCGTCCAGAAGCTCAAGGACGCCGGCTTCTCCAAGTTCAAGCAGACGGCGTCGGCATCCGCGCCGGATCTGAAGGACAAGGTACTGTCCACGATTCCGCCGGCCAACCAGACGTCGGCGATCACCAACGAGATCACCGTGGTCGTCGGCAACGGCCCGCAGACCGCCGAGGTGCCGGTGGTCGCCGGGCAGACGGTCGACGTCGCTCAACAGATCCTCACGGCGTCGGGATTCCTCAAGACGCTGCCGGTTCCGACCGACAGCACAGAGCCCTCCGGGCAGGTGGTCGGTACCGATCCCCCCAACGGCCAGACCGTGCCTCAAGACACGGTGATCCAGATCAAGGTGTCGAAGGGCAATCAGTTCGTGATGCCCGACCTGCGGGGCATGTTCTGGACCGACGCCGAACCGCGGCTGCGCGGCCTCGGCTGGACCGGTGTGCTGGACAAGGGTGGTGACGTGCAGAACAGCGGTCAGCCATCGCATGCTGTCGTGTCGCAGAGCCCGGCGCCGCAGAGCGCGGTGAACTTCGGCGCGACGATCACCCTCAGCTTTGCGTCGTAGCTTCTAAGGGTTGCTGCCCGCCGGTGTTGATCCCCCGGTCGCTGCGCTCCTGCCCGCCGAGGGCATGCCGCACGGTGTCGGCGACCTCTTGCTCGAGTCGGCACACCAGCGACTCCTCGGGAGCCTGCCCGCAGTAGCCCAGCCAGTTGGCCAGCATCCGGTGACCGCCCTCGGTCAGGATCGACTCCGGGTGGAACTGCACACCATGGATCGGTAGTTCGACATGGCGGACGGCCATGACGACACCGCCCTCGGTGCGCGCGGTCACCTCGAGTTCGGCCGGCATGGTTTCCGGCAGGATCGTCAGTGAGTGATAGCGCGTCGCCGTGAAAGGGTCCGGAAGTCCGTGCAGCACACCGATATTCGTGTGGTAGACGGTGCTGGTCTTGCCGTGCAGCAGCTCGGGTGCGCGGTCGACCGTGCCGCCGAATGCCACACCGATCGCCTGGTGACCGAGGCACACACCCAGCAGCGGGGTGCCCGCCGTGGCGCACGCGCGGACCAACGGGATCGACGCTCCGGCACGTTCCGGCGTACCCGGTCCCGGGCTGAGCAGGATCCCGTCGAATTCGGCGGCGACGCCGGCTTCGTCAGCCAGCCGCTCGTCGTCGTTGCGCCAGACCTGTGCGTCGACCCCGAGCTGGCCCAGATACTGGACGAGGTTGAACACGAAGCTGTCGTAATTGTCGACGACCAAAACCTGCATCAGGCCAGGTTACCTGGGGTGGTGCAGGTCAGTAGCCCACCGGACCCGCCGGCTGGGCGTAGCGCATCCGCACCGGTTCGGTGTATCCGGCGACCTGGACGTCGTCGCGGACCTGCTCGCTGTAGCCCAGGCCGAACCGCACGACGTATTGCTTGTACAGCGTGACCAGGGGAGCCGACGCCAGTGCGGCCTGCATGGCGGACGCGTCGCCGATCGCCGTGATTTTGTACGGCGGGCTGTACGTGCGCCCGTTGAGCAACAGGGTGTTGCCGACGCACCGCGGAGCGGACGTCCCGATGATGCGCTGATCCTGCATCTGGATCGCCTCGGCGCCGGCGCTCCACAGTGCGTTGAGCACGGCCTGGATGTCCTGCTGGTGGACCACCAGGTCGTCGGGCGAGGCGTCGCGGGGGAAGCGCCCATTGGCGTCGCGCTGTGCGTCGGAGAGGGTGACCACCAGGCCGGCCCCGTGTACCGGATTCAGCCCGGCAGTGGCAGCCAGCTCGTCGGCGCGGGCCTGCATGGCCGCCAGCGCGGTGCCGGATGCGCCGCCGTGGGTGGAGTCGATCTGGGACGCCAGGGCGTCGCGCTGGGCACTGAGCCGGTCGACCGACTGCTGCGCGTCGTGCACCAGGTCGACGAGCCGGGGGGAGTCGCTGCGGCGGATCTCGCTGCCACCGGACACACCGTGGGTGGTAGCCAGCAGTACGCCCGCCAACAGGCACACCACCGGGACGCCGAACCGCCACGGCGAGCGCGTGGCACCCGTCGTCGCTGCCGCCGGAATTGTCGGGTCACGGCGCCGCTGCGTTAATCTCATAAGCGATCTGCGCACCATCGTCGCAGAAGATCCCGGCCCGAAGGTACCCATGCCCAAGTCCAAGGTTCGCAAGAAAAACGACTTCACGGTCAATCCGGTGAGCCGCACTCCGGTCAAGGTGAAGGCCGGACCGTCGAGCGTGTGGTTCGTGGTGCTGTTCATCAGCCTGATGCTGATCGGGCTGGCCTGGCTGCTGGTGTTCCAGTTGGCCGCGTCCGGGTATGACACCCCGAGCGCGCTGCAGTGGATGGCCAAGTTGGGCCCCTGGAACTATGCGATCGCCTTCGGCTTCATGATCTCCGGGTTGTTGCTGACGATGCGGTGGCGCTGAGCGGCTGCGACATCTCGGCGGCCCCATGCTGTGCGAACGCCGTTCCCAGGCTGGCAACCTCCTGGTCACCCAATCACACGCGTGTGATTCATCCCCATTGTTGATAGCACCTGTGGATAACTGCATACCACGCGGTAGAGGTGCCGGGGGCAGCCATGCAGCAAACTGAGTGGGCCCCGAAAACTGCCGCCATCGCAGCTCTGGGGATCGGCGGTCTCTTGATGGCAATCGTCTGTGTGACCGTCATCACAGATGTCCCTGGCCGGATACTCACCGGCATTGCTGCGCTCGGACTGGTCGCGTTCGCGGTCGGATCATGGCGAGCGCGACCCCGGCTGGCTATCACCGGTGACGCGCTGGTGTATCGCGGATGGTTCAGCGCCCAGACATTGCGGCGATCCGACATCACACTGATCCGGATCACCGAGTTCCGCCGGCTCGGCCGCAAGACGCGTCTGCTGGAGATCGACACGACGGCCGACCGGCTGATCGTGCTCAGTCGGTGGGACCTGGGAAGCAACCCGGTCGATGTTCTGGACGCATTGACCGACGCGGGATTCGCCGGCCGCCACTAGCCCGTTGAGATAGCACTGAGGGCGAGAATTCCGCGGAATCCTCGCCCTCGGTACTGCCTCAATGCGCGGTCAGGAGATGGTGATCGACTCGATCACCACATCGTCGGTGGGCCGGTCGTTGCGATCGGTCGCCGTGGTGGCGATCGCGTCGACGACCTTCTGCGATTCGGGGTCGACGATCTCACCGAAAATGGTGTGCCGACGGTTCAGGTGCGGGGTCTTGCCCACAGTGATGAAGAACTGTGAGCCGTTGGTGCCCGGTCCTGCGTTGGCCATCGCCAGCAGGTAGGGCTTGTCGAACTGCAGCTCCGGGTGGAACTCGTCGGCGAACTTGTAGCCCGGGCCGCCGCGGCCGGTACCCGTCGGGTCACCGCCCTGGATCATGAATCCGTCGATGACGCGGTGGAAGACGGCGCCGTCGTAGAAGGGGCCCGAGGTGCTGCCCGACGCGTTCTCCGTCGAGTACTCCTTGGTGCCCTGAGCCAGACCAACGAAGTTGGCGACGGTCTTGGGGGCGTGGTTACCGAACAGGGCGATCTTGATGTCGCCGCGGTTCGTGTGCAGGGTCGCTGTTGCGGTTGCGATGTCGCTCGTCACGGGAACTCAGTGTGCCACTAGCAGCCGGTGCCCGATCCCGCGGCCACCCCCGTGGCGCTGTGGCAGTGTTGACGGCATCAACGCTGCGCCGGTGTCGGGAGGACGAAATGGGCCGCAAGAGTGAACCCAAGCTCACATCGCGGGAGCGGCTGAACCGCGGACTGCACTACACCGCCGTCGGCCCGGTGGACATCACCCGCGGCGTCGCGGGCATCACCGCGCATTCAGCGGAATCGGCCGCGGTCGCGCTCCGGCGCCGGGCCCGGGAGGCCCGTGCCGTGCAGCAGGAGGTCGGCGCCGAGGTCGAAGCGGTCAAGCAGGTGGTGGCCGAGCTTCCCCAAATACTTCAGGACGTCCGCACCGCGCGGCATCGGCGGCGCCGGCGGCGGCTGTTCGTCTTCGGCTTCCTGGGGTTGGCAACCGCCGGCGGGGCTGTGGCGTTCGTGATCACGAGGCGATCGTCGACGCCCGAGCCCTCCGCGCTGCCGCCGAGTGTCGACGTTTCGCCGAAGATCTGACCCGGCAGCCGAGCACCATTGCCGGCCATCGGCGTGCCGGTCGAGTCTTGAGTTCAATTGCCCCACAACGACATTTGCCGGCGCGGCCGCGCCACCCGCGAAAATGGCGAATCTTAGTTTGCTGCACTACTCAATTACGCATTTTGGTCTGTCAGCGATTTTGCTTTGCCGGATCCGCCCTAACGTGCATTATGTTCGGCATGGGTTGGGGGAGCCTTTCGCATCAGAAGGTCAAGTGCGCGATCTGCAGCCACGAGCAGACGCTGTTCATCGACAGGGAAACCTTCACCTGTCGCCGATGCAAGAAGACGCTTCCGCGTCGCCTGGCGGTACCGGCCAGGGGCTGATTGCGCCTCGCGCCATTCTTGTGGAGCCTAGGAGATTCGAACTCCTGACATCTGCCTTGCAAAGGCAGCGCTCTACCAACTGAGCTAAGGCCCCGTACGTCTCACTCGTCGAGCGTGTGCCAGACCTCGCCGCGGCGGGCCCGAATGACCGCGGCGCCCGCGACCAACACTGCCAACAGCAATGCAATCCGCACGGGCGCCCTTCCCGATGACCGAGACATCGTGGGCCTAGGAGGACTCGAACCTCCGACCTCTTCGTTATCAGCGAAGCGCTCTAACCGCCTGAGCTATAGGCCCGTATTTGCATACGACCGAGCGCCGAGATTACCCCACCGGAGGTGCTGCACCCAAACCGGTGCACCGGCGCTAGTCCCGGTCGGCCAGCGTGACCTCGATACCGCCGACGATGTCGGTGCTGAGGTTGTAGATGAACGCTCCGACGGTGGCCATCGCCGTCAGCAGCACGATATTCACCAGCCCGATGAGCGCCGCTCCGCCGAAGATCGCGCCGCTGGACACCAGCTCGCCGCCACCACCGCTGGTGGCCGTCAGCAAGTCGCCGACGTTGCTGTTCAGCTTGCTCCACACGCCCATACCGCCGAGCACCAGATACAGGAACGCCACCGCGACCATCCACACGAAGAACAACGCCACCGACAGCAGCAGCGACACCTTCAGTGCGCTCCACGGATCGATACGCCGAATCTGCATGCTGGCCCGCACCGGTCCGCGAGCGCGGTTGGCACCGACCTGAACGCGGGTGGACGGCCCGGCCGATCGCGTCGGCTGCTCGGGCGCCGGTTTGCGTTGCTGCGCAACCGGCTTGGGCGGGGCAACGCCCGACAGGTCCGGTAGCTCGCTGACATAGCCCTCGGGACGGGCGCCCTCGGGACGGTTGCCCTCGGCTCGCGACTCCGGCCGTGTCTCGGACCTGGCTTCGGGACGAAGTTCGCCCCGGGACTCCGGCTTGCGCTCCGGCTGTTGCGGACCGCCCGGCCCTGGATCGGGCGCGGCGGTGCCGCTGATGAAGCGGTTCACCCGCTGCTCGAGGCCCGGACCTCCCGGCTGCGCCTGGCGGGGTTGCCCCTCACCGGCCGGTCGCTGGGGTGCGCCGCCCTGCCGCGCTCGCGCAGCACCGCGCTGCCACGGCGGGGCCTCGCCGGACTCACCGTTGGTGAGTCGGGGACCGGTCCGCTCGGCCGAGCCGGTCCCGTTGGCCGGGCCCTCACTCGGTCCGGGTTGACCCGGCTCGTTCGGTGCGCTCACCACCACTCCTAACCTGTCGCCCCGCCGCGCGCTACGTCTCGTCGGACGTGTCGTCGGATTCGGAGTCCAGCTCGCCCACTTCGTCCGTGCTGTCCTGCTCCTCGGCATTGCGGGCGATAGCCAACAGTGTGTCGCCCTCACCCAGGTTCATCAAGCGAACGCCCTTGGTCTGGCGCCCGGCCTTGCGGACCTGACGTGCAGCGGTGCGAATGACACCCCCACCTGAGGTGATGGCGTACAACTCACTGTCTTCATCGACCACCAATGCGCCCACCAGACTGCCACGTCGCCGGTCGTATTGAATGGTCAGGATGCCTTTACCGCCGCGGCCCTGGGCGGTGTACTCCTCGATGGCGGTGCGCTTGGCGTAACCACCGGCGGTCGCGACCAGCAGATACGTTCCCTCCCGCACGACGTTGAGCGACAGCAGTCGATCGTCCTCGTTGAACCGCATGCCCTGCACACCCGAGGTGGCCCGGCCCATCGGCCGCAGCGCCTCATCGGTGGCCGAGAACCGGATCGACTGGCCGTTGGCACTGACCAGCAACAGGTCTTCCTCCGCCGAGCACAGCACCGCACCGACCAGTTCGTCGCCGTCGCGCAGGTTGATCGCGACGATTCCGCCCGAGCGGTTGGAGTCGAAGTCAGTGAGCTTGGTCTTCTTCACCAGGCCGTTGCGGGTGGCCAGCACCAGATACGGCGCGTCCTCGTAGCTCTTGATCTGGATGACCTGAGCGATCCGCTCCTCGGGCTGGAACGCCAGGAGATTGGCCACATGCTGGCCGCGCGCGGTGCGCGAGGCCTCCGGCAGCTCGTAGGCCTTGGCTCGATACACCCGGCCCTGGGTGGTGAAGAACAGGATCCAGTCGTGCGTCGACGACACGAAGAAGTGCCGCACGATGTCGTCCTGCTTGAGGCCGGCGCCCTGCACACCCTTGCCGCCGCGCTTCTGGCTGCGGTACAGGTCGGTCTTGGTCCGCTTGGCGTAGCCGGTCTCGGTGATGGTGACGACGACGTCCTCGCGGGCGATCAGGTCCTCGTCGGACACGTCGCCGTCGTTGGCCACGATCCGGGTGCGACGGTCGTCGCCGTGCTTGTCGGCGAGTTCCTTGAGTTCGTCGCGGACGATCGCGCGCTGCCGCTCCGGCTTGGCGAGGATGTCCTCCAGGTCCGCGATCTCGGCCTCGATCTTGGCCAGATCGTCGACGATGCGCTGGCGCTCCAATGCGGCCAGGCGGCGCAGCTGCATGTCGAGGATGGCCTGCGCCTGGATCTCGTCGACGTCGAGCAGTTCCATCAAGCCCACCCGGGCCACGTCGGCACTTTCCGACGCGCGGATCAACGCGATGACCTCGTCGAGGGCATCGAGGGCCTTGACCAGACCGCGCAGGATGTGGGCCCGCTCGTTGGCCTTGCGCAACCGGTACCGGGTGCGCCGGATGATCACGTCGAGTTGGTGTTCGACGTAGTAACGGATCATCTGGTCCAGGCGCAGCGTCCGGGGCACGCCGTCGACGATCGACAGCATGTTGGCACCGAAGCTGGTCTGCAGTTGGGTGTGCTTGTAGAGGTTGTTCAGCACCACCTTGGCCACGGCGTCGCGCTTGATCTCGACGACGATGCGCAGGCCGACCCGGTCACTGGACTGGTCTTCGATATTGGAGATGCCGCCGAGCTTTCCGTCGCGGACCTGCTCGGCGATCGAGGTGATGAAGTTGTCGTGGTTGACCTGATACGGCAACTCGGTGATCACGATCGAGGTCCGACCGCGCGAATCCTCTTCGACCTCAACGACGCCGCGCATCCGGATCGAGCCGCGGCCCGTGGTGTACGCGTCGTGGATGCCTTGGGATCCGACGATCAAACCGTGGGTGGGGAAGTCGGGACCCTTGACGCGCTCGCAGCAGGCGGCCAGCGTCGCCTCTTCGTCGGCTTCGTGGTTCTCCAGGCACCAGTAGACGGCTTCGGCCAGCTCGCGCAGGTTGTGCGGCGGGATGTTGGTGGCCATACCGACGGCGATACCGCCGGATCCGTTGGCCAGCAGGTTCGGGAACCGGCTGGGCAGCACCGTGGGCTCTTGCACACGGCCGTCGTAGTTCGGGATGAAATCGACTGTCTCCTCGTCGATTTCACGCAACATTTCCATGGCCAGTGGCGTCAGCCGCGCCTCGGTGTACCGCATGGCGGCCGCCGGATCGTTGCCCGGTGAACCGAAGTTGCCTTGGCCGTCGACCAGCGGGTAACGCAGCGACCACGGCTGCGCCATCCGCACCAAGGTGTCGTAGATCGACGAATCACCGTGCGGGTGATAGTTACCCATCGTCTCGGCGACCGACCGCGCCGACTTGGCGTGGCCGCGGTCCGGCCGGAATCCGGAGTCGAACATGGCGTAGAGCACCCGGCGGTGTACCGGCTTGAGGCCGTCACGAACCTCGGGAAGCGCACGGCCGACGATGACGCTCATCGCGTAGTCGATGTAGCTGCGCTGCATCTCCTGCTGGATGTCGACCGGTTCGATGCGGTCGCCGGCCTCGTCGCCGGGGGGCAGGGTGGTGTCAGTCATGTGATTCCTCTGTTGTCCCTACGAAGGGCGATACGTCACTAAACATCAAGGAAGCGAACGTCTTTGGCGTTTCGGGTGATGAAGCTGCGACGTGCCTCGACGTCTTCGCCCATCAGGATGGAGAACAACTCGTCGGCCGCGGCCGCGTCGTCGAGGGTGACCTGCCGCAGCACCCGAACCGTCGGGTCCATGGTGGTCTCCCACAGCTCCTTGGCATCCATCTCGCCGAGACCCTTGTAGCGCTGGATACCGTCGTCGACGTTGATCTTCTTGCCGGCCGCCTTACCCGCCTCCAGCAGACCGTCGCGTTCGCGGTCGGAATAGGCGAACTCGGGCTCGCTGCGCTGCCACTTCAGCTTGTACAGCGGCGGCTGCGCCAGGAAGATGTGGCCGTTCTCCACCAGCGGCTTCATGAACCGGAACAACAGCGTCAACAGCAGCGTCGAAATGTGTTGTCCGTCAACGTCGGCGTCGGCCATCAGCACAATCTTGTGATAGCGCAGCTTGGCCAGATCGAACTCGTCGTGGATGCCGGTACCCAGCGCGGTGATGATGGCCTGGACTTCGGTGTTCTTCAGTACCCGGTCGATGCGGGCCTTCTCGACGTTGATGATCTTGCCGCGCAACGGCAGGATCGCCTGGAACATCGAGTCGCGGCCGCTCTTTGCCGAGCCGCCGGCCGAATCACCCTCCACCACATACAGTTCGGACTTGCTGGGATCGGTGGAGCGGCAATCGGCGAGCTTGCCGGGCAGGCCACCGATATCGGTTGCGCTCTTGCGTCGCACCAGCTCTCGCGCCTTGCGCGCCGCGATCCGTGCCTGCGCCGACGACACCGCCTTGTTCACGACGGTCTTGGCCTCGGTCGGGTTGGACTCGAACCAGTGGGTGAGCTGCTCGTTGCAGATCTTCTGGACAAACGACTTCACTTCGGTATTACCGAGTTTCGTCTTCGTCTGCCCCTCGAACTGAGGCTGGGAAACCTTCACCGAGATCACCGCGGCCAGGCCCTCGCGGATGTCATCTCCGGTGAGGTTGGCGTCCTTTTCCTTGAGGAGCTTCTTGTCCTTGGCGTACTTGTTGACCACCGTGGTCAGCGCGGCACGGAATCCCTCTTCGTGGGTACCGCCCTCGTGGGTGTTGATGGTGTTGGCGAAAGTGTGCACCGACTCCGAATAGCCGGCGTTCCACTGCATCGCGATCTCGACCTCGTGGCCCTCACCCTTGCCGTCGAAGTCGATCACGCTGGGCTGGATCGAATTCTTGGTGCGGTTGATGTGCTTGACGAAGTCGACCAGACCGCCCGGGTAGTGGAATACCCGGTGCTTGACCTTGTGCGGCGCCACTGCCTCGGCGGCCTTCTCCTCGGCCGACTTCGGTGCCGCGGCCGTATCACTGACGACCTCGTCCACCACCTGCTCCGGGGTGACCCGCTCATCGGTCAACTCAATGGTGAGGCCCTTGTTGAGGAAGGCCATCTCCTGCAGCCGGCGGGCAATGGTTTCGAAGTCGCAGGTGGTGGTCTCGAAGATGTTGGGGTCGGCCCAGAATCGGATGGTGGTGCCGGTCTTCTTGGTCTTCTCGCCCTGACGAAGCGTGCCCGGTACCGAATGGTCATAGGTCTGGAACCACTCGTAACCGTCGGTACGGACGTCGGCCTCGAGCCGGCTCGACAGCGCGTTGACCACCGAAACGCCCACGCCGTGCAGGCCGCCGGACACCTGATAGGCGCCCTCTTCGAACTTGCCGCCGGCGTGCAGCACGGTCATGACCACGTCGATGGTGGGGATTCCGGTGGAGTGCATGGCAACCGGGATTCCGCGGCCGTCGTCGGTGACCTCGACGCCGCCGTCCTCGAGGATCCGCACCGTCACCTTCGTGGCGAAACCGGCCATCGCCTCGTCGACCGAGTTGTCGACGACCTCCCACACGAGATGGTGGAGTCCTCGCTCACCGGTCGAACCGATGTACATACCGGGACGTTTGCGGACCGCCTCCAAGCCTTCGAGGACTTTGATCGAGTCGGCACCGTACTGTTCATTGGCAGCCACTAGCGGAACGCTCTCCTTGGGGTTCGCAAGCGCACGGTGTCACCGGCCGCGCGCGGGTCCTGACCAGTCTACCGGTAAGTGCGTTCCGGACTGATTCTGCGGCCGCGTTTCTACACACCTAGTTGACCCGTGCACGGAATTTCTCGGATTGCCATACGTGGTGACGCTTGACACGGTGGTCGGCGCGCGTCTCGTGGCTGTCAGCCGACAGTGGCGGTGCGGCTCACCCGTAGGTGTCCCGCGGCCCGCGCCCAGAGATGTGCAGCGGGCCTTTTCGCCACGACGGAGCCACCGGGCCGGTGATCTTCATCGACTTCACCACCCCGTCGCCGACAGCGGCGGCGATTTTGGCCAACAGCTGCGACTGCACCATCCGCAACTGGGTCGCCCACGCAGTCGATTCGGCGGCCACGCTCAACACACCGTCGCGCAGGGTGGTCGGCTGGGCGTGCTCGGCGATCTGTTCGCCGACCACCGTCGCCCACTGGGCGAACACCGCGCCCTCGGCGACCCGGCCGGTCCAACCACGCGATTTCGCCAGGTCGTTGGCGGCTGTCCCGAACGTCTGTGGATCACGGCGATCCGGCCCGGGCCCCGACCAGGTCCGGCGACTGCCCCGCTCGGCGCCCCGCCTGGCCCGGGGAGAGCGGCCGCCACGACCGACTTCCTTGCCCTGGCTGCGGGCCGCACCGCGGGCTTCCTCCAATGCGCGGCGCACCAGATCCATCCCGGCCAGATTCGTGAGGTGCTCGGGCGGACCGGCCGGCTCGTCCTCAGGTTCGGTCATGTCACCACCTCCGACATCCGGCCGCCGTCGTCGTCGCGCAAGCTGATGCCGATCCGGGTGGCGTCCCAATCGCTCGGGATGTCTTCCCCGACGGCCGCGGTGATGAGTACCTGCTCGGCGTCGGCGGCCACACCGGCCAAGGCCCGCCGCCGCGCGTTGTCCAGCTCGGCGAACACGTCGTCGAGGATCAGCACCGGTTCGCTGCCCTCGGTGCGCAACAGTTCATAGGACGCCAACCGCAACGCCAATGCCATCGACCAGGATTCACCGTGACTGGCGAACCCCTTGGCCGGCTGATCACCGAGCCGCAGTTCCACATCGTCGCGGTGTGGTCCGACCAGGCACATCCCACGTTCCAGTTCCGCGCCGCGCCGCGCCGCGAGGCCAGCCAGCAGAGCGGCCTCCAGATACTCGACGTCGTGACCGTCGTCCGTCCCGTCGAGGACACTGCTGCGGTAGCTGATCGCCGCCGGGCGCGACGCCGGGGCCAGTAGCTGATAAGCCTTCTCGACCTCAGGCGCGAGGAGATTCGTCAGCTCGATCCGGGCCGCCATCAGCTGGGCTCCGTGTGCGGCCAGGTGGCCGTCCCACACGTCGAGGGTTTCGAGAACTCCAGAATCGCCCCGAAAGCGCGCTCCCGCAGCGGATTTCAACAACGCGGTGCGCTGTTTGAGCACCTTGTCGTAGTCGGCGCGGATCGCCGCGACCCGTGGCCGGCGCACTGAGGCAAGCTCGTCGAGGTAGCGCCGGCGTTCGCCGGGGTCGCCACGGACCAGGGCCAGATCCTCGGGCGCGAACAGCACGGCGCGAACAGCACCGAGGATTTCGCGGGTACTGCGTACCGGGGAGCGGTTCAGGCGCGCCTTGTTGGCGCGCCCGGCCGCGATCTCGAGATCGATCGCCAATTCCCGACCCTCGTTGACGACGATCGTCGAGACCACCGCACGCTCGGCGCCGGCCCGGATCAGAGGCGCGTCGGTGGCGACCCGGTGCGACCCAAGCGTCGCGCAATACCACAGCGCCTCAACGAGATTGGTTTTGCCGAATCCGTTCGGTCCGACGAACACGGTTCGGCCCGGCGCCAATTCGATATCGACGCTTTCCCACGACCGGAAGTCGCGGAGCGTCAGGTGCCGGACATACATTGCGGCTGGTTATCCCGACACCGAGACCCGCTTGACCGCGTGCCCACCGAACTGATTACGCAGTGCCGAAACGGCTTTCATCGTCGGCGAATCTTCTTGCCGCGACGCGAAACGTGCGAACAGCGATGCTGCGATCACCGGCATCGGCACCCGGTGGCGGATGGCCTCTTCCACCGTCCAGCGGCCCTCACCGGAATCCTCGGTGTATCCGGAGATGGCGTCGAACGCGGGGTCTTCCTTCAGCGCCTTGGCCAGCAGCTGCTGCAGCCACGAGCGCACGACTGTGCCGTTGGTCCATGCCTGGATCACCGCTTGGGTGTCTGTGATCAGCGGTTCGGCGGCAAGCAGCTCATACCCCTCGGCGTAGGCCATCATCAGCCCGTACTCGATACCGTTGTGCACCATTTTCGCGTAGTGACCCGCACCGACCGGGCCGGCATGCACGAAACCGTCAGCCAGATCCCCCGGCGGCCGCAGCGTGTCGAAGATCGGCATCACCCGGGCGACGTCCTCGTCGCTACCGCCGACCATCAGGCCGTAGCCTTCGGCCAAACCCCAGATACCGCCGGAGACACCCGCGTCGACAAACGAAATGCAGTTCTTGCCAAGCAATTCCGCGTGCGGACCGTCTTCGGTGTACTTGGAGTTGCCGCCGTCGACCACCAGGTCACCCGGGCTGAGCACCTCCGCCAGTGAGCTGATCGTGTCATCGGTGATCGGCCCGGACGGCACCATCACCCAGATCACCCGCGGTGCGCTGAGCGCCTCGGCGAGTGCGGCCAGGGTCGGTACATCGGTGACCTCGGGTCTCGGGTCGTACCCGACGACTTCGTGTCCGCCTTCGCGCAACCGCTGGCGCATGTTGAAGCCCATTTTTCCAAGACCGACCAAACCCAGCTGCATGACTGCCTCTCTACGTCGGGGACCCGGTCAGCCTGGCAGACGGACCGGCATCAACAGGTATACGTAGTCGGTCTGAACGGCCGGGAACGGTCCGGTGCCATCCACCTGTGTTTCCGCATTCGCGGGCCGCAACACCGCTGGGCGGCTGGGAGTAGTGAACCCGAACGTCACCCGGTCGGAATGCAGCGACCCCAGGCCGTCGGTCAGGTAGGTGGGATTGAAGGCGATCGTCAACGGCTCGCCGGCGAACTCGACATCCAAGTCCTCCTCGGCGCGGCCGACGTCGTCGGCACCAGCCGACAGGTGCAACACGCCGTCGCCGAATTCCATCCGAACCTGCGCGCCGCGATCGGCAACCAACGCCACACGCTTGATGGCTTCGGTGAGCTCACCGACTCCGATGGTCGCCACCGCGGTGTGCTCGGCGGGCAGCAACTGACGGAACTTCGGGAACTCGGCGTCCAGCAGGCGAGTGGTGCTGCGCTTGCCGCCGCTACGGATTCCCAACAGGCCTTCCTTGCCCACGGCCGAACCGGCACCCAGAGCCAGGTGAACCTCAGAGCCGGACGTCCCGGCCTTGGCGGCTTCGGCCAACGTCTTGGCCGGCACCAGCACCGCGGCTTCCAGGCTGGGGGAGGAGGTCGACCAGGTCAGTTCACGCACGGCCAACCGGAACCGGTCCGTCGCCGCCAAAACCACTGTCTCACCGGAAATCTCCACCCGGATGCCGGTCAGCATCGGCAGCGTGTCGTCGCGGCCTGCGGCAACCGCCACCTGGCCGATCGCCTCGCCGAACAGATCGGCGGAGATGACACCGGTCTCCTCCGGCAATTCCGGCAGCGCCGGGTAGTCCTCGACCGCCATGGTCGGCAACGAGAACCGCGCGCTTCCACAGCTCAGCGCCACACGGGTGCCTTCGACGCTGACGTCGACCGGCTTGGCCGGCAGCGCCCTGGTGATGTCGGACAACAACCGACCGGATACCAAAACGCTTCCAGGAGAAGCGATTTCGGCGGGGACCCGGACCTCGGCCGACACCTCGTAATCGAAGCCGGAGATGGTCAAACCCTCGTCGGTGCCGGTCAGCAGCACGCCGGCCAGCACCGGCACCGTCGGCCGGGTCGGAAGGTTACGGGCAACCCAGGCCACCGCGTCGGCGAAGTCCTCCCGCACCAAGCGGAACTTCAGGTCGGAGCCAACCGTCGTCGTTGCCACGTCTACATAGTCCCTTCATCACCCAATAACCCCGACCAGCGTCCACCGCGTGCCGGAGCACGGATGAGCGTGATCTGTGAGCGACAGCCGCTGAACGGCAGTCAGAACAACAACCGTAGAGCGTCGGACGCCATCTTGAAAGCTAATCGATCGCGGTGACAAGAGCACCGCGACACCGTGCCGGATGCCCTGTGAACCGGCTGCTCCCCAAGCCTGTCTTCAAAGAGGTAAATGGAAGAGAGAGAACGGTAATAGTAATAGGGCCTGTGCAACCTGTGGACTAGCCGACCGATTGCCTGCTCCGGCGGTGTGACGCCATGTGGACCAGTTGTGCATGACTGCGGGCGAATCACACGACTGGTGTGCACAGCCGGCGGTTGTTCATTGTCATTCCGATACTTCCCTCGCGATGTGAGGTGTTGTCCACAACTGTGTGCACAAGCCCAGAGTGTGACGGGTGGTACGACAGTGGCCGAAGTTTTTCGCGGCGATGACAGAAAAAGTGGAGATTTCAGCGCTTGGAACGCTGGCGGATCCGGGTGGTGAGCTCCTTGACGTGATCGAACACCTCACGCCGATGGGCCATTTCACCGCGAATCTTCTTCTCCGCGTACATGACCGTGGTGTGATCACGGCCGAACGCCTGCCCGATCTTGGGCAGTGACAAGTCAGTGAGCTCCCGGCACAGATACATGGCGATCTGCCGCGACTGAGCCAGTGCCCGGGTCTTGCCGGGCCCCCGCAATTCCTCGACGGTGGTGTCGAAGTACTCGGCGGTGGCCGCCATGATGGCCGCGGTGCTGATCTGCATCGTGCCGGCATCGGCGATCAGGTCGCGCAACACGATCTCGGCGAGTGCCTTGTCGATCGGTGTCTTGTTCAGCGAGGCGAACGCGGTGACACGAATCAACGCGCCCTCGAGCTCGCGAATGTTGCGCTCGATGCTGCTGGCGATGAGCTCCAGGACGTCATCGGGGACGTCGAGACGCTCCATCTGCGCCTTCTTCCGCAAAATCGCGATGCGGGTTTCGAGTTCGGGCGGCTGGACGTCGGTGATCAGTCCCCACTCGAACCTGGTCCGCAGCCGATCTTCGAGGGTGGCCAGCTGTTTGGGCGGCCGGTCCGAGGAGATCACGATCTGCTTGTTGGCGTTGTGCAGCGTATTGAAGGTATGGAAGAACTCTTCCTGGATACCTTCTTTGCCTTCGATGAACTGGATGTCGTCCACCAGGAGCACATCGATGTCGCGATAGCTGCGTTTGAACGCGACCTTGCGGTCGTCACGCAGCGAGTTGATGAAGTCGTTGGTGAACTCTTCGGTGGAGACGTACTTCACCCGCATGCCGGGAAACAGCCGTTGCGCATAATTTCCGGCAGCGTGCAGCAGGTGGGTCTTGCCCAGTCCGGACTCACCCCAGATGAACAACGGGTTGTATGCGCGGGCCGGTGCCTCGGCGATCGCCAGGGCCGCCGCGTGTGCGAACCGATTCGAGGCACCGATGACGAAGGTGTCAAAGGTATAGCGGCGATTGAGGCTGATGCCGGGCGCTTCGGCCGACGGGTTACTGCGCGGCCGCTCGATGAAGTAACTCGGCCAGGTCTCGTGAGCGCTGGCCAGTGCCTCGCGATCTTCGTCCACCTCGTCGAGGTCGGAGTCGACGACGGCCGGCTCCGCGGCGGCGGGTTCGCTCTCTTCTTCCAGGGCGGGCGGGGCGATCCGAACACCGAGCTCGACCCGCTGACCCAGGCGCCGGCTGAGGGCGTCGACGATCTGGGTGCGCAGATGACGTTCGATCTCGTTCTGCACGAAGCTGCTCGGCACTGACAGCAGAGCGAAGCCTTCGGCGATGGTGAGTGGTTGAACCAACTTGAGCCACGCGCGTTGCTGCGGAGTCAGCGGTGCATCGCCACCAGTTCCGTTACTGGGGCGCTGGTCCGCAGTTCCGTCGCCGTTGAGCTCGGCGACAACCGAACTCCACACCGTGGCGAACGCTGAACCGGGATCATCGGTCAACGACAGATCCCCCTGGTCGCAAGGTCGGGCAAGAAACCAATAGCTGAGCCGACGAACGATCTGTCCACAAAGTTATCCACAGGTGTGGACAGGACAGTCGGCTCGCCTCGGAGCATATCGGCGAAGGGTCACGGGTCGGCAGTAATCCCCGCATTGATCTCGTGTGGACCGTTCGCCGACCTGTTCCCCCGCTTGGTGATTGCGCGCCGCCTCGATCTGAAACGGCTTTGGCAGAAGCTAACAGTTTTCGGGGCGAGTGCCAACCGTTCTGCAACATTCGGATCACGACGAGATAACGGCGCCGTGCGGGAACGGTGACGGCTGTGGCAGCAGTGGACGGTGCGGTGATCGACGGCACGACAAGGCGGTTTGACCAGGGGAAGTGAGGTCAGTACCCTCGAACAGTCGCCCATACGTCGGCGATACGGCTGCGACCGATTCGGGACCGCGCCGGTTAGAGCGAGACCAGAGCTTACCAACGGCAGTCGCGAAAGCCGGTGTACACGCGCAAGCGTGTGCTTCGGACAGCGACCGCCAAACGACGAGGAGATATAGCCGTGGCCAAGGGCAAGCGGACCTTCCAGCCGAACAACCGGCGCCGGGCGCGAGTTCACGGCTTCCGTCTGCGCATGCGGACGCGCGCCGGGCGCGCCATCGTGTCGGGCCGGCGCCGCAAGGGTCGTCAGTCACTGACTGCCTGATCCACGGGATCACGCGGCGTGCTCCCGGCTCAGTTCCGGATGACACGGTCTGCGGAGTTCGGCGCCACCATCAAGCACGGGGTGCGAGCGGCGCAGCCGGATCTCGTCGTGCACGCACGACGGATGATCGACTGCGCCGACGGACCCCGGATCGGCTTGGTCGTGTCGAAGTCGGTCGGTAACGCGGTGCAGCGACACCAGGTGTCTCGTCGTCTGCGGCACGTGGCCCGATCTGTTCTCCCGGATCTGACTGCAGATGAGCGCATCGTGATCCGCGCGCTGCCCAGTAGCCGCGACGCGATCTCGGCCCGCCTCGAACAGCAGCTGCGAACGAGCATCCGGCGGACCCACTCGTTGATGGAGAAGACGCAATGAGTCGTCTCCCGGCTCGCGTCGTGATCTTTCTCGTCGAGCTCTACCGACACACCATCTCGCCACTGCGACTGCCGACCTGTCGGTTCACCCCGACCTGCAGTCAGTACGCCGTGGACGCACTGACCGAGTACGGATTGATTCGCGGTGGTTGGCTGACCGTTATCCGCCTCGGGAAGTGTGGTCCGTGGCATCGGGGAGGATGGGACCCAATACCCGAGCGGCGCCCGCAGGTGCCCGGGTCCGAGTGCAACGAACGCAGGAGCACGCATGTTTAATTGGTTCAGCCTGGACTTCATCTATTACCCGGTGTCCGGGATCATGTGGCTCTGGTACAAGCTGTTTGCCGCCATCCTCGGACCCACGAACTTCTTCGCCTGGGCGCTGTCGGTGATGTTCCTGGTCTTCAGCCTGCGTGCTCTGCTCTACAAGCCGTTCGTCCGCCAGATCCGCACCACCCGGCAGATGCAGGAGTTGCAGCCCCAGATCAAGGCGCTGCAGAAAAAGTACGGCAAGGACCGCCAGCGGATGGCGCTGGAGATGCAGAAGCTTCAGCGCGAACACGGGTTCAATCCGATTCTCGGCTGTCTGCCGATGCTTGCGCAGATCCCGGTGTTCCTCGGTCTCTATCACGTGCTGCGCTCCTTCAACCGGACCCAGCACGGATTCGGTCAGCTCGGCCTCTCGGTGGAAGAGAACCGGGCCACCGGCAACTACGTTTTCAGTGCAACCGACGTCGGACACTTCCTCGACGCGAATCTGTTCGGTGCCCCGCTCAGTGCGAGCATGACCCAGAGCTCCGGCCTGGAGGCGTTCAAGAACTTCGACTTCAGCCGACCCGCCGTCATCGCCGTCGGCATTCCGCTCATGGTTCTTGCCGGTATCGCCACCTACTTCAACAGCCGGGCGTCGGTCGCGCGCCAGAGTCCGGAGGCGGCAGCCAACCCGCAGACCGCGATGATGAACAAGCTCGCGCTGTACGTCTTCCCGCTCGGTGTCGTCGTCGGCGGTCCGTTCCTGCCGATCGCGATCATCATCTACTGGGTGTCCAACAACATCTGGACCTTCGGCCAGCAGCACTACGTGTTCGGCCGGATCGAGAAGGAAGAAGAAGCCAAGAAGGAAGAGGCGCTGGCCCGTCGAGCGGCCAACGCCCCGGCGCCCGGCGTGAAGCCGACCAAGCCGAAGAAGGGTGCGCCCGCCGCGACGAACGGTGCCGCGGTCGAGGGGACCGACGCGGCAGCCGGCGACGGGGAGATCGACACCGACGCCGAACCGGCGAAGGCGGCCGACGACGCGCCGGCCAGCCGCACACCGCGCCCGGGAGCGCGGCCCAAGAAACGTAAGCGTTGACCGGAGATCACTCCGGCGAAAGAGGGAGAGACACATGGCGGATGCCGACACCACTGAAGTGACCGAATCTGACGTCGCGGTCGACAACGACCTCGACCAGACCTCGGACAAGGCCGAAGTGAAGGGCGAGGACCTCGAGGAGCGCCTCGTCGCCGAAGGCGAGATCGCCGGCGACTACTTGGAGGAACTGCTGGACCTCCTGGACTTCGACGGCGACATCGACCTCGACGTCGAGGGCAACCGCGCGATCGTCAGCATCGACGGCGGCGAAGACCTCTCGAAACTGGTCGGCCGCAAGGGCGAGATCCTCGATGCACTGCAGGAGCTGACCCGACTGGCAGTCCACCAGAAGACGGGGGAGCGCAGCCGATTGATGCTCGACATCGCGAACTGGCGCCGCCGCCGCCGCGAAGAGCTCAGCGCACTGGGCGACAAGGTGGCTCGCCGCGTGCTGGAGTCGGGTGATCGCGAGGAATTGGCCCCCATGACTCCGTTCGAGCGGAAGATCGTGCACGACGCGGTTGCTGCCGTGGACGGCGTGCACAGCGAGAGCGAAGGCGTGGAACCGTCGCGCCGCGTTGTCGTCCTGAAGGGCTGAAGTTACATCGGTGTAGTTCGTGACCCGGACGCCACTATGACCGGAGGATGTTTCACGTGAAACATGGCACCGCGCCCCCTCCTCCGCCGGCGGCCGAGGTCGTCTTCGGCGACCGGGTGCACCTGGCTCAGCGCTACGCGGATCTGCTTGCGGGCCCCGGCGTCGAGCGGGGGTTGATCGGCCCAAGGGAAGTCGACCGCCTGTGGGAGCGGCACATTCTCAACAGTGTCGCGGTGGCGGAACTCATCGAGCCCGATGCCCGGGTTCTCGATATCGGAAGCGGCGGCGGTCTGCCCGGACTGCCGATCGCGATCGCGCGACCCGACGTTCGGGTGACGCTGATCGAGCCGATGCTGCGCCGGACGGAATTCCTCGAGGAGTCGGTCTCGGCACTGGGACTTCCCATCGAGATCATCCGCGGCCGCGCGGAGGAGCCGGATGTCCGCGCTTCGGCCGGCGGCGCGGACGTGGTGGTGTCCCGGGCGGTGGCGTCACTCGACAAGCTGACCCGATGGTGTCTTCCGCTGCTGCGGCCCGGCGGGCGCATGCTGGCAATGAAAGGCGAACGTGCCGAAGAGGAAGTCGTCGAGGGACGGCGCGGGATGGCGTCGTTGGGCGCAACCGATGTGAGGGTGGTGAGATGTGGCGAGAGCTATTCGGATCCTCCCGCGACCGTGGTGATCGCGGTGCGGGGGGAGCGAGCGCCAGGCGGGAAGAAGAAGTCCGCGCGAACGTCGGAGAAAAGGGGATCATGACCATCCCATCGAACCCGGATTCCTCCGGAACCGCGGGCGCCGATGTTTCACGTGAAACATGGAACCCGCCGGACGACTTCGAGACCCCGATCGGCGCCGCAGCACAGCGCGCGATGCAGGTCCTCCACACCACCGCAGGACAGCTGCCGCGGCCCGGCCGCCGCCGGGTCTTCACCGTCGCCAATCAGAAGGGCGGGGTCGGCAAGACGACGACCGCGGTGAACTTGGCGGCCGCCCTCGCGGTCCAAGGACTGAAGACCTTGGTCGTCGACCTCGATCCCCAGGGCAATGCCAGCACCGCGCTCGGGATCGCCGATCGGCAATCCGGCACCCCGTCGTCCTACGAAGTGCTCCTCGGGGAGATCCCGCTACAGGCCGCCATCCGGCAGAGCCCGCATAGCCCACGCTTGTTCTGTGTACCGGCCACGATTGATCTCGCGGGCGCCGAGATCGAACTCGTCAGCATGGTGGCGAGGGAGAACCGGCTTCGCAACGCGCTGGCCGCGCTCGATGATTCGGACTTTGACTACGTCTTCATCGACTGCCCGCCCTCGCTCGGGCTGCTCACCATCAACGCGCTCGTCGCGGCACCCGAGGTGCTGATCCCGATCCAGTGCGAGTACTACGCCCTGGAGGGCGTCTCGCAGCTGATGAGAAACATCGAAATGGTCAGGGCACACCTCAACCCGCAACTGACCGTCTCGACTGTCATCCTCACGATGCATGACGGCCGTACCAAGTTGGCCGACCAGGTCGCCTCCGAGGTGCGCAACTACTTCGGCGACAAGGTACTCACCACCGTGATTCCCCGTAGCGTCAAGGTGTCGGAAGCACCCGGATACAGCATGACGATCATCGACTACGATCCCGGCTCGCGAGGTGCCATGAGCTATCTCGACGCAAGCAAAGAACTCGCGCAGCGGGCTACCCGGGCATAAGTGGAGGCGCACATGTCATCGAAGAGCAAGGGCGGCCTCGGCCGCGGTCTCGCATCGCTTATCCCGACCGGACCGGCCGACGGTGGTCCGCGCCTCGGTTCTGCCGCTGCCGACGTGGTGATCGGTGGGGGAGCGCCGCTGGACGTGGACAGCGTCGGGGCGGTCTATCGCGAGATCGACCCGTCGGCCATCGAGCCGAACCCCCGCCAGCCGCGCCAGGTCTTCGACGAAGAGGCCCTTGCCGAACTCGTGCACTCCATCCGCGAGTTCGGGCTCATGCAGCCGATCGTGGTGCGGGCGCAGCCGGACTCCGGACCCGGAGCACCGGCGCGCTATCAGTTGGTGATGGGGGAGCGGCGTTGGCGCGCGGCGCAGGAAGCCGGCCTGGCCACCATCCCGGCAATTGTCCGAGAGACCACCGACGACAACCTGCTGCGCGACGCACTACTGGAGAACATCCACCGCGCTCAACTCAATCCTCTGGAAGAGGCGGCGGCCTACCAGCAACTGCTCGACGAGTTCGAGGTCACCCACGACGAACTCGCCGCACGGATCGGCCGGTCGCGTCCGGTGATCACGAACATGATCCGGTTGCTCCGCCTGCCGATCGCCGTCCAGCGCCGGGTGGCGGCGGGTGTACTGTCGGCGGGTCACGCACGTGCACTGCTCGCGCTGGAGGCCGGCGCCGAGGCTCAGGAAGAGCTGGCCGCGCGGATCGTGGCCGAGGGATTGTCGGTGCGGGCGACTGAGGAAGCCGTCACTCTGGCGAACCGGTCCGACACCAAGACGCCACCCGCGCCGCGGCGCAAGCCGATCCAGATGCCCGGCCTCCAAGACGTCGCCGAACGGCTGTCGAGCACCTACGACACCCGGGTGACGGTCAGCCTCGGCAAGCGCAAGGGAAAGATCGTCGTCGAGTTCGGCTCGGTCGACGATTTGCAGCGCATTGTCGACATGATGAACCGGCCTGCGGGCTGAATTTCCAGGTACGACGACACCAGCCAGTTCCGTCACAGTGACGCCAACCCCGGTCCGCGTTCGCTGCCGAATGTATCCAGCGAGGAATCGCACAGTGCGCCAACAAGTTCCGCTCCCACCGAGCGCCGGCTTCGGTAGCTACTCCATCACTGGCACGCCCGCGGTCGCCTCTCCTATTCTGGAGGGGCAGTTGCGCGCATCCGCACCGCAAGAAAGCCGGGAAGGTTAGTGTCCGTCCGTATCACGCCGCTTCGGCTCGAAGGATTCGAGCAACTACCCAAGCACGCGCGCCGATGTGTGTTCTGGGAAGTCGACCCCGCGACGCTCGGCGGTGACTACCTTCCGGATCCTGAGTTCGAGAAGGAAGCATGGCTGTCGATGGTCATGCTGGAGTGGGGGTCGTGTGGTCAGGTGGCCAGTACGACGCCCGCCGACGGATCGGCGTCGGACGACGAGCAGCCGTGCGTCGGTTATGTGTTGTACGCCCCACCCCGGGCGGTACCGCGTGCGCAACTCTTCCCGACCGGACCGGTCAGCGCGGACGCCGTTCTGCTGACATCGATCGGGATCGAGTCGGGGCAGGCCGACGGAGTTCCGCACGCGTTGATCAGCCAGGTGGTCAACGAACTGGTTCGACGCGGCGTGCGAGCCCTCGAGGCGTTCGGCCGCACCGCCGACGCCGGAGAACTACTCGATCCCGACGCCGTCGACCCCGAGTTGCGACCGGCCGTCGAAGTGTTGGGGGACTGCTCCTTCGACCAGTGCATGATCAGCGCCGACTTCCTGCTCGACGCCGGGTTCACGATCGTCGCGCCCCATCGGTACTTCCCGCGGCTGCGGCTCGAGCTGGACAAGGGGTTGGGCTGGAAAGCCGAGGTCGAGGCCGCACTGGAACGGCTGCTGGAAAGTGCACAGCTGCAGCAGCCGGTCGGCGCCGGCGCCGAGGTTCGCGGCTAGTCAGAAAGCGGGCCGGGCCTGTTCGACCGACATCTCGTGGGCGAGCAGCTCGGCGAATGTGAAAGTACCGGTGGGCCGGTCGTTCTTGCCCAGCAGGTAGAGCCGCTTGACGGCGGCCAGGATGCCCTCGGCGATCGCGTCGCGCGCGTGACTGGTCACCAGCATCGACCGGTCTCGCGGGTTGGTGATGTAGCCGACGTCGACCTGAACCGTCGGCATCCGGGTGAGCCGCAGCAGATCCCAGGTTCGGCCGTGGGTCCGGCAGTCGCGTAATCCTGTGCGCGCCACAACTTCTCGCTGGATGAAGTCGGCCAGATTGCGACCGATCGTCGATACCGAACCGTGCGAGCTGCCGAAGTAGAACGACGCCACGCCGTTGGCCGACGGGCTGGGCTGGGTCTCACAGCGCAGGCTGATCATCAGATCGGCGCCCACGGTGTTCGCGGTGGCGGCCCGCTCGGCGTCCAGCGGGCTGCGGCCGGCCGGGCGGGACAGGAAGGTCTCCATGCCGATCGCGGTCATCCGACCTTCGAGCCGACTTGCCAAGTCCCACAAGATGTCTGCTTCGCTGATCGGGCCGTCCGGTCCTTGGGTGATCAGGCCGTGGTCGGAACCGCCGCGGCCCGGATCGATGATGATCCGCTTGCCGGACAGCCGCGGTCCCGAGCGGCGGACCTGCTCCTCCTCGCGGATGGCGTGCAGCGAGCCGCCGGTGACGCGTGAACCCAGAAAGTCCAAGGAGCGCAACGTTTCCGGGCCGCAGATGCCGTCGGCGGACAAGCCGTACTCACGCTGATAGGACATCAGCCCGTTGTGGGTCTGCAAGCCGAAGTAGCCGTCCACCAAGGCGGTGTAGAAGCCGAGCTCCTGCAGTTTGGCCTGCAGCGTCGCGACGTCGTCGCCGTACATCGGGGCGCCGAACTGGTGCAGCAGGGTGCGGGCGCCGAGCCGGTAGGAGGCTTCCTTCAAGGCGCGGTAGGTGGCCTCGCCGACGATCCCATCGACCAGCAGGCCGCGGCGCTGCTGGAACGCGCGCACCGCGTGGTCGAGGTCGGCGTCGAACACGTCGACCGCCACCCGCTTACCGGTGGTGAGGTTCGCGTCAGGATTGTCGACCAGGCCGAGCGCGGAGAGCGCTTCGCGAATCTCGACGACGGCGTTGCTGCGGTCACCGCGGCGCAACACGTCATCACGACCGCTCCGGTGCGAGGAGGCATCGCCCCCGGCACCGTGGCGAAGACTCGACATACAGGGCCCTTCGATCGCCGTTGTCAGCTCAGTATCGCCAGGGCTGACGATTGCACACAGGCTAGGGAGCATTCTCTCAGAACCTCACCGCATTCCGGAAAACGGCAGGCGAGGCCGCTGATAACGGAATCGTCTCAGGCATGCGGCGACAGCGTCACCGCATGCCCGGACCGGGGGAGGAGCAAGCAGTTGGTCCGCCAGGGTCAGACGACGTCAGCGATCTCCCGCAGCAGCGCCGCCTTGCCCTTGGCGCCCACGATCCGCTTCACCGGCTGACCGTCCTTGAACAGGATCAGCGTCGGGATCGAGACCACCTGGAAGTCGCGGGCCGTCGCCGGGTTGGCGTCGACGTCGAGCTTGGCCACCGTCAGGGCGCCGGCCTTCTCGGTGGCGATCTCCTCGAGGACGGGGGCGACCATCCGGCACGGACCGCACCAGGTGGCCCAAAAGTCAACCAGCACAGGGGTATTGCTGGACAAGACGTCCTGGGAGAAGGAGTCGTCGGAGACCGTTACGGTCGCGCCGCCTTCGCTCATTGGTGTGCTCCAATCATCTCGGTGGTTGCGGTGTCGTCGGCATCGGCCAGCCAGCGTTCGGCGTCGATCGCGGCCGAACAGCCCATCCCGGCCGCGGTGATGGCCTGCCGGTAGGTGTGGTCGACGAGGTCGCCGGCGGCAAACACGCCGTCGATCGAAGTGGCGGTGGTGCGGCCGCGAACCAGCACGTAGCCCTCCGGGTCGAGCTCGACCGCGTCGCGGACCAACTCGGAGCGGGGATCGTGGCCGATCGCGACGAACACACCGGTCACCGGCAAGGTGGATTCCTCCCCGGTGAGCACGTTGTGCACGCGCAACCCGGAGACGGTGGTGTCACCCTCGACCGCGTCGACCGCGGTGTTGGTCAGGAACGTGATCTTGTCGTTCTCGCGGGCGCGCTCGAGCATGATCCGCGACGCGCGGAACTCGTCACGGCGGTGCACCAGGGTGACGCTGCGCGCGAAGCGGGTCAGGAACGTCGCCTCTTCCATCGCGGAGTCGCCGCCGCCGATGACCGCGATGTCCTGCTCCTTGAAGAAGAAGCCGTCGCAGGTGGCGCAGGCGCTGACGCCGCGGCCGAGCAGCTCTTGTTCGCCGGGGACGCCGAGGTAGCGGGCCGCGGCGCCCATCGCGAGGATGACCGACCGGGCCAGGTGGGTTTCGCCGTCGCCGGTCACCACCTTCTTGACGGGTCCGTCCAGGTCGACTGATTCGACGTCTTCCATCCGCAGGTCGGCGCCGAAGCGCAGGGCCTGCTCGCGCATCTCGTCCATCAGCTCCGGGCCGGTGATGCCCGAACGGAAGCCGGGAAAGTTCTCCACCTCGGTGGTGGTCATCAAGGCGCCGCCGAACGACGTGCCCTCGAAGACCAGAGGCTGCAGCTGCGCGCGGGCGGTGTAGATGGCCGCGGTGTAGCCGGCGGGGCCTGATCCGATGACGATGACGTCATGAACTGGGTTGGCGCTCATACCAGCCTTTCTGCGTCGGGTGCCGTTCTGGGGCACCTGGTCAAACAACAGGGTAGGCCGCGCTGTTCCCCGCCGTGCACTATGGGCGTCGCACGGTGGTGTCGGCGATCAGCCCGGTGTCCATCGAGCTGCACGAGGCGGCGACGGCGACGCCCACGATCACATCGGGCTGGTCGCCGGGTAGCACCAGCACGATGGCAGGCTTGCCGTCGACCTGCACCTGCTCGGCACCCAGGACCTGCACCGATCCGGGATAGCCGAGCGCGCTCAGGCACGCGGCCCGCCGATTGGGATCGGCCAGCGGGCCGAAGTCCGGACCGCGGGCGATCAGGGCATTGAGCTCACGGCTGCTGATCGGCATTTTCGGGGTGACCGTGATCATGCTCGCGCTGGTCAGGGTGCTGGCGGCGGGCCCGCCGGACTTCAGCAGTGCCGCGGTGCCGAGACCGATCGCGGCGAGCACGGCCGCCGCACCGATGCCGGCGGCCATCAGCCGGCCGGTCCGCGCGGCCGGGCGCCGCGCATGGGCTGCGGGGCCGTCGGACGCCGGGGTGACGGTGTGCGTGGGCTCCACCCGACCAGTGTGTCAGCTGCGCGTGGCCGCGCCGTCGGACCGCAGCAGGCCAGTCAGGCGTGCTCGTCCCCGCGCGCAGCGGCTCTTCACGGTGCCCTCGGCAACGCCCAGAAGCGCGGCCGCGTCGGCCACCGAGTAACCATGCATGTCGACGGCGAGTAAGGCGGCCCGCTGGTCGGCCGGCAGGCGCATCAACGCGCGCCGCACCAGCAGCACGGTGTCGACTTCGGCGGTGCGGTCACCGACTCCGTGCTCGTCGACCAGAGGCGCGGTGGTCGGCTGTGCGGCACCGCGGCGCACCCGGTCCAGGCAGGCGTTGAGCACAATGCGGTGCAACCAGCTGCCGACCGCCGCGTCGTGGCGAAACCCGGGGGCACCGCGGTGGGCGGCCAGCATCGCGTCCTGGATGACGTCGGCGGCGTCCTCGGGACTGCGGGTCCTCCGGCGCGCCAGCTGGTACAGCCGGCGGTGGTGTCGGGCCAGCAGCTCCTCGAAGGCGTAGCGGTCGCCGGCGACATGGGCGGCGAGCAGCTGGGCATCGCTGCGAACGACGGCCGGGCCGAGGAAGCTGAGCATGGCCGGACAGTAGGTTTCCCGCCGCCCGCGGGCACTTCACCAGGGGGACGGGCTGTGGAGGACCGAGGAGGCTTAGCCGGCGGCCTTGACCGTCAGCCCGGAGATCTCGGTCTTGTTCTTGCCGTCGGTGGTGCCCATCGTGGAGATCCACACCACCAGGTAGGTGGTCGGCGTCGTCGCATTCACCTGAATTGTGTTGGCGCCCGGCTGCAATGCGGTGGGCTGGGTGAGCACGGTGGTGTCGTCCAAGGTGGTGGGATTGGCCGACGACGCGGAGCGGATCTGCACCTGGGTACCGGTACTGGGAACCGTCAGCGACACACTGCCGACCGTGGTGGGCTGGGGCAGCTGCAGCAGCAGGCCGACGCCGTTCTTGAAGTTGGGGAACGGATTCGGATCGGTGTAGGTGTCGGTGGGCCAGCCGGTGCCGGGTCCGCCGGTGACGGCCAGGTCGGCCTTGTCCGGATTGTCGGCGCCACCGCCCGGTGAAAACACGGTCACCTTGACGGGTTTGACGGTGCTCCCGCTGGCGGCGGCATTGTTGTCGGCGGTCTGCGACGTCGAGGGGTTCAGCCCGAGTTGGTCACCCTTGAGCCCACCACCGACGTCGCCGAAGATACTGCTGAGCACCGAGGCCAGCACAATCAGCGCGATCACCAGGATTCCGGCTCCCACGCCGACGCCGATCAGCAGGTTGCGCCTGCGGCGCGCCTGGGCTTCGGCATCCGCCGGCTCGGCGGGCAGAGCTGCGGCCGGCCCGCCGACAGGATCGACGGGTTCGATCAGATCGGTACGGTCGGCTGTCGCGGTGGCCTGCTGCAACAGGTTCAAAAGGGTTGGCGCCGAACGAATTCCACCGCCAACTTGCACCGAGCGCGCGGCTGCCGCGGAAATCTGGAACGGGATGGCGCCATCGATCGCACGAGGTTCGAGGGGCTCACCGGCCGGGTCGGTCTCGGCGGGCTCCAACCCACTGGGCACGCCCTTCTCCGGCAACGGCCACCGGTCGACCAGCAGGGCGTACAGGGCGGCGCCGATACCGCGGATGTCGTCCTCGGGGGTGGCTCCGGGCATCGTCGCCGGGAATGCCAGCGCGACATCACCTTCGATGCTGACCCGCACCCGGCTCGGATGGTCGATCGACAGCGCGACGCCGGCGCCGTGCGCTGCGTCGGCCGCCGCGGCCAGCGACTGAACGGCGCGCGCTCCGCCGATCGGTGAGGGCGAGGTGTCGGCGACTTCCTTCAGTGAGCCGCCGCGAATCCATTCCGAAACCACCAGACCACCGGCACCGGTGTTGGCGACGTCGAGAACCCGAGCGATGCCCGGCCGTTCGATCTGGCTGAGTTTGAGTGTGCGGGAAAGGATTTCCTGCACCTGTTCGTCTGACATGGTGCGCTCGGGGTCGACGAAGGTGAGCGCCACCTGCCGGTCCAG
This sequence comes from Mycobacterium sp. ENV421, assembly GCF_002887815.1. Taxonomy (GTDB): domain Bacteria; phylum Actinomycetota; class Actinomycetes; order Mycobacteriales; family Mycobacteriaceae; genus Mycobacterium. The sequence continues at coordinate 50,210 of NZ_PDHO01000003.1, forward strand.
CGCGGTGTCGAGGGCCTGCCAGAACTGCAGTCCGGGCGGGCCGCCGTGCGAGACCAGTAGCCGGTAACGCCCGCCGGCGATGCTGGCTCCCGGAATCAGGTTGGTGTCCTCGTCGGCCGCGGCGCTGGATTCCATCGCCGGTTCCCGGGGGGACTCGAAGCCGAGCGGCTCGCGGGTCGGATCGCCGGCGAAGTCGGCGTTGGGCTGCTTGGGAGGCACGGTCGGGGGAACCGTGCCGACGTGCATGTCGGGTGCCACATCGGGCTGGAAGTCGTCCGCGGCCTGGCGCGGGATCTTCGTCGTGGCGTCCCCGATCGGCTCAGCGGGAGGATTACCCGAGGGTTGGTCGTTCACCTCCGGTCCTTTCCCCGTCGAGCCGGTGGCTCCGTACGAATTGCTGTGCTCAGGGTACGGGAACTGCCTCGGGACCTGCGGCCGGTCGAGCGCAGCGAGTGAAGTGACGGTCTGCGGCGGGGTGCGGCTGATGCGGCGCTTGACCGCACCCCACGCGGCGACCGCATCGGGAACCCGCGCGGCAAGCATCACCGCCGCCAGGATCGGCAGCATGATCACGCCGAGCACCAGCAGCCGCAGCAGCGACCCCGCGCCGCCGCCGTGCTCGGTGAGCACCTTGAGCCCGAGCAGCCGGTCGATGACGTAGGCGATCAGCCCGGCCAGCAGCGATGCTGCGGTGGTGACCAGAATCGTGCGGACCACATCGAGGTCGAGCAGGGTGCCGCGCGGCGGCTTCAGCGCCCGCTCCAGCAGCACGTAACCAAGGATGGCGCCGGCCAGGAAGCCCAGACCGTTGGCCAGGCCCAGGTAGCCCGCGACGAGTTCCTTGTCGCCGGTCAGGTGTGGGGCCACCAGCGATGCCGCGATCTTGACGACCGTGATCGTGACGATGATCAGGATCGGTGTCCACGGTTGTTCGCGGGCGTAGAACACCCGCAGCTGCAGCAACACCAGCGCGTACGGGATCAGGGTGAACGCCGACAGGCTGATCGCCACACCGAGGTAGTTGGCGTCCACCTCGCCGAACTTGCCGTAGGCGAACAGCGCGCTGCCCATCGCCGGACCGCCGACGGTCATGAACGCCACGATGGGGATCAGCGTCACCATCGTCAGCCGGGTGGCCAGCGACAGGTCGGCCAGCACGGCGGGGGTGTCGTCGGCGGCGGCGTTGCGGCTCAGCCGCGGCATCACCACCGTCAGGACGGTGACGCCGATGATGCCGAACGGCAGCATCAGCACCAGCCAGGTGTAGTTGTAGATCGCCGGGCCGGAGGCGGCCGCGGTACTGGCGATCTGGTTGACGACCACCAGCCCGATCTGGCTGATCAGTACATAGAGCACCATGGCGCCGGCCATCGCGCCGAACCGTTTGAGCCGATCGTCGACGCCCCACAGCGGGCGCAGGCTGATCCGCTCGGCGCGGATCGCGACCAGCAGCACCACGGTCTGAGCGACCACGCCCAGCGTCGTTCCGATGCCCAGCACCAGCAGCTTGGCGTTGCCCATCTGCACCGGATCGACCGAGAGCTGGCCCGGGACAATCAGATACAGCCCCAGAGTGGCGATCGCGACCACATTGTTGACCACCGGGGCCCAGGCCGGCGGGCCGAACACGTTGCGGTTGTTCAGGATTGCCATGAACACCGACGACAGCCCGTAGAAGATGACCTGCGGCAGCAGCAGATACGCGAACGCGGTGGTCAGCGGCTGGTTGACCTGCGGGTCCTGGCCGAGCATGAGCCGCACGAGCAGCGGCCCCGCCGCCACCGACAGGATGGTGGCGACCAGCAGCAGGGTGGTGGCCAGCGTGACCAGCCGGCGTACGAACGCCTCGCCGCCGTCGGCGTCGTCGCGCTCGGCGCGGGCCAGCACCGGGACGAAGATCGCGGTGAAGGTGGCCTCCAGCACCAGCGCCGCGATCAGGTTCGGCAACTGGTTGGCGACGGTGAACGCACTGGACAGTGCCGCACCGAGGATCGCGGCCAGCAGCACGATGCGGATGAACCCGGTGATGCGGCTGACCAGGGTGGCCAGCGCCATGCCCCAGGAGCGTGACACCACCGCGGCGTCGGACAGTTCGGCGCGCACCGCGCGGGTGCGGGGACCGGGCCGGACGTAGGCGACCGGCCTGCGGTTGGGCGGCGTCATTCGCGGCCTTCGGGCCAGGCCCGGCGCGGGCGGTCCAGGTCGGCGGGGTCGGGCTGGCCGCGGAAGCGGTGGTAGAGCCGGCGTCCGACGAGCACCGCGAGCACGGTGCCGCCGATCAGCGTGATCGCGAACAGCACCTTGCCGTAGGCGTTGGAGTGCACCGACAGGCGCACCGGTTCACCGAGCTGCAGCCCGTCCGGGGTGCGCAGTGCGACGTCGACGGCGACTCGCTGCGTGAAGTGCACCTCGATGGGGACCCGCAGCGGCAGGTAGCCCGGCGGGATCTCCTGCTCGCCGAGGTCGGTGACGGTCATCCCGGGCGGGGCGTCGACCTGCAGGCGGACCCGGATCGGGACGGCCAGGTCGTTGCGCACCGCCAGCGGCAGCGGGCTGTGCTCGGTCGCCAGCGTGTACGAACCACCCGGGTTGACGATGGTGACCGCGCCGAACAGGTCGTTGATGGTGGCACCGACGGCACCCAGCCGGCGCCGGGCCAGATCGTTGCGCTCATCGGGCGGCTCGGTCTGGCTCAGGGCGCGCAGCATGTCCTCGCGGAGCGGAGCGGTGTATTGCGGGCCGGTCAGCCCGGTGCGTGGATCGGTGGTGAGCGCGGCGGTCAACCCCCACAACCGGCCGTTCTGTCCGGCGATCGTGGAGATGACATCGTCGTCGAAGCCGCCTCGGGTGTCGCGAGGCAGATCGGCACCGGCATCGGGGCCGGCCTGCGCCGCCTCCGTGATGACGTCGCCCAGCGGCCGGGCGAACGCCAGTCCCGAGCGGATCGTGGTGGCCAGCGCGGTCAGCATCGACTGCGCGTCACCGGGTTGCGGGCTCCACTTCAGCGGGGGGAGAAGGATCTGCTGGCGCGGCTCGGCGCTCGGCTGCAGCGCCCGCCACAGCATGGACGCGATGGCGTCCTGCCGCCGCGCGACCATCGAGTCGTGGTCGAGCGGAACGTCCAGCGACGAATCAACATAGGTGGGCAGATCGGGGTCGGTACCGACTCCGGCCAAGGCGGCGCCGACGGCGGGGTCGAACGGTGCCATCACCACTTGCGGCGACACCCGGCGCGGGGTCACGTCGGCGGTCATCGGCTCCCCGGTCGCGGAGTCCTGGGCGGAGCAGTTGGCGGCCGCGATCGCGACCGTCGAACCTTGGCTGCCCAGCAGGTCGACGGCGGCGGGCGTCAGCGGCCCGTCACCGAGGACCGTCGCGCCGCGCAACGAGGCGATGCCCAGGATCTGATCGATGATGTCGCTCCCGCTGATGGTTGCCGCGGCGTCGAGCCCGGCGTCCCCGACCCGTTGCAGTGCGCCGAGATCGGCCTGCGCATAGGGCGTGGCTGTGACGCACATCCGTTTGGCCAGGCCGCGCAACTTGTCCAGCCAGGCCACCGCGGCGGCCTGTCCGGTGCCGGGGTGGGAGGCGACGCCGAGCCCGTCGGGGGAATCGGAGACGACGTAGCCGGCTGTCATCGCGTTGACGGTGACCAGCAGATCCGGGTCGATCGCCAGGCACAGCGCCCGCGCGGTGTCGCCGCCGGGATCAACCGGGGGGCTGGTGGCGAAATCGACCGCCGACAGCAGCGAGTCCAGCCGGCCGCCCGCGGCCAGCGACACGGCCAGGTCGTCGTTCATCAGCCGCACCGGTGTGGTGCCGCCCGGCACCCCGGGGGCCAGCCTCGGTCTGTCGGCGAGCGGCCAGAGCATGGTCACCGCAACAGGTTTGGTGGTGTCCGGCGGGACGACGTCGGTCAGGGCATCCGCCGAGGCGCTGGCCGGGTCGGGCGGTACACCCAGGACCGGCAGCAGGAAGCGGGCGTCGTCGAGGCGGGCGGCGTCGCCGTAGTCCGGGGTGCCGTTGATGTTGACCAGCAGCGGGTAGACCCCGGGCTGTTCGACGCCCAGCGACGGTGCGGTGCGCGAGCGGAGCGGATAGCTGAAGCTGAACCCGACCGCCTGCCCACGCTGCATTTCGGGCGAGATCGCGGTGAATTCGCCGACCGGCTGGAACTGGTCGTTGGCGCCGTCGAGATTGGTGCGCAGCCCGGCCGACGAGGTCACCGCGGCAGCGTGTTCGAGGCGGGCGACGACGTCACGTACCGGACGGTCGCCGACGTTGGTGACGGTGCCGGTGACGGTGACGGTCGGTTCGCTGGTGGTGGTGATCAGATCCGGGGTGACGCTGTCCACCCGCACTTGCAGGAAGGGCGCCGACCCGGGCTCGCCGGCGGCGGCCGGCGCGGTCGTTGGCATCGCGAGCAAGGCAAGGAAACCGAGGACCAGCACGATCCGGGGCAGCCTGCCGACCCGCCTCGGCATGGTCACGTTCCCGGTCCGCAGCCGTTCGTCCGCGGGCCGGATTGACGCGGTCCTGAATCGTCCGAGCGACGGTTGCGGGTGTGGGAATGCGTCTGGGGCCGCCGGCGAGGGGTGGTGCGCGGCAGCGGCGGCAGCGCGGCGACGCCGTCGGACTGCAGGAGTTGGATCAGTTCGCCGGCGACCTCGGCCAGGCGACGTTCGTCGGCGTAGGCCAGCCGTTTGGGGAGTTCACCGACCGGGACCCAGGCCACCTCGGTGACCTCGACGTCCTCGTCGCACAGTTCACCGCCGGAGAACTGCAGGAGGTAGTGGTGCACCGTCTTGTGCACGCGCCGGCCTTCGGTGACGAACCAATAGTCGATGCTGCCGAGCGCGGCCAGGACCTGCCCGCGGATACCGGTCTCCTCGGCGACCTCGCGGATCGCGGTCTCCTCGGCGGTTTCACCCTGTTCGATGTGGCCCTTCGGCAGTGACCACAGCATCCGCCCGCGCCGGTCGACCCGCCCGATGAGGGCGGCCACCTGAGCTTCGGGAGGCCCGTCGATGCCGTCGATGACCAGTCCGCCCGCGGACGTTTCGTGGACGGTGCGCAGTCGCGCCGGCGCCCGGCGGGGGCGGCCGGGTTTGCCCGGCCGGGGCTGACCGTTACTGCCGTTGACGGCGGGGGATCCGGTGGCGGTGTCCGAGCTTTCGGCGGCGCCGGCGTCCGCCGGGGTGGGATTTGCCGGACCGGCCGCGCGACGGCCGCGGCGACGCCCTCGGCGCCGTCGTGGTTTGGCCTGTTCGCCGTCCGACACCCAAGCGATAGTAGCTGGCACGGGATGGTGTCCCGACCGCACTCGCCGGTACACGACTACGCTTCTGCCACGTGTCCGAAGCCATCCACGACGTCGAACTGCTCGCCCGGGCCCTCGTCGCACTCAATCGACAGGGTGCGTTGTTGCGTGAAGTCGGTGCCCTGTTCGACGCGGCCGGCCACGAGCTCTACCTCGTCGGGGGCAGTGTGCGCGACGCCGTCCTCGGCCGGCTGAACCCGGACCTCGACTTCACCACCGACGCGCGGCCCGAGGTGGTCCAGCGGATCGTGCGGCCGTGGGCCGATGCGCTGTGGGATACCGGCATCGAGTTCGGCACAGTCGGTGTCGGCAAGTACGGCGAGCGGCTGGAGATCACCACCTTCCGCGCGGACAGCTACGACCAGGTGTCCCGCAATCCCCAGGTCCGCTACGGCGACCGGCTCGAGGACGATCTGGTACGCCGCGACTTCACGGTCAACGCGATGGCGGTGCGCATCACCGCGGACGGTCCGGGCGACTTCATCGATCCGCTGGGCGGCCTGAGCGCGTTGCGGCAGCGGATCCTGGACACCCCGGCGGCGCCCGAGGTGTCGTTCGGCGATGACCCGCTGCGCATGCTGCGGGCGGCGCGCTTCGTCTCCCAGCTGCGGTTCGGCGTCTCCGATCGGGTGCGTCGCGCGATCGTGGAGATGGCGCCACAGCTCGGGCGAATCACGGTCGAGCGGGTGGCCGTCGAGCTGGACAAGATGCTGCTGGGTGAGGATCCGGTCGCAGGCATCGATCTGATGGTCCACACCGGGATGGGCGAGGTGGTGCTGCCCGAGATCGGCGGCATGCAGATGGCCATCGACGAGCACCATCAGCACAAGGACGTCTATCAGCATTCGCTGACCGTGCTGCGCCAGGCGATGGAACTCGAGGAACCGGGCGAGCGCGACCTCGTGTTGCGCTGGGCGGCGTTGCTGCACGACATCGGCAAGCCGGCCACCCGGCGTCACGAATCCGATGGGGGAGTGAGCTTCCACCACCACGAGGTGGTCGGGGCCAAGATGGTCCGCAAGCGGATGCGGGCGCTCAAGTACTCCAAGCAGATGGTCGACGACGTGTCGCAGCTGGTGTATCTGCATCTGCGGTTCCACGGCTACGGCGACGGCAAGTGGACGGATTCGGCGGTACGCCGCTATGTCGCCGACGCCGGCCCGCTGCTGCCCCGGCTGCACAAGCTGGTCCGCGCCGACTGCACCACCCGCAACAAGCGGCGTGCGGCGCGGCTGCAGGCCAACTACGACGAGCTCGAGGCGCGGATCGCGGAGCTGGCCGCCAAGGAGGATCTGCAGCGGGTGCGTCCGGACCTGGACGGCAACGAGATCATGCGGTTGCTCGGCATTCCGCCCGGCCCACTGGTGGGGCAGGCCTGGTCGTTCCTCAAGGAGCTGCGCCTGGACCGCGGCCCGCTCGAGCACGACGAGGCCGTCGCCGAACTGCTGGCGTGGTGGACCGAACGGAACGCGAAGGACCAGCCCGGCGTCTGAGGTAGGTATGGACTACTGCCTGGGACACGGGGACGGCACGGCGGCGATGTTCAGCGGTCACCCCGGGGTGGACGTCGACGGTGATGGCGAGCTCGATGGGGTGCGCCTGGACCTCGACGGCGACGGCGCCTTCGACGATGCGCTGGCCGACTTCGACGACGACGGGCTGGCCGACCACGCCGCCTTCAACCTCGATGACGGATCCGCGGAGCGCGTCTTCACCGACGACGGGTCGGGGACGTGGGCGATGACGCCGGCCGGCCCGGTCGGCCCGCTGCGCTGGTTCGGTCTCGACGGCGTCGAGCACACGGCGGACGGGCCGATCGATTTCGACGGTGACGGACGGCCGGACCGGATGCTGGACGTCGACCGCGACGGGCTGGCCGATCGGGTGCTGCGCAGCGGGCCCGACGGCGGGTTCGACACCGGTTACGTCGACACCGACGGGGACGGCCGCTGGGACGTCACGGTCGTCGACTCCGACGGCGACGGATTCTCCGACGACGCCAGCCCGGTGTAGCCGCCGTCCGACGGCACCGGGCACACCCCGCCCGATTCGAGCAGCGCGCGGGCCGCGTCCCACGGCACGGGGTGGTGATAGAGGAAGCCCTGCCCCTTGTCGGCGCCGAGATCCAGCAGGGTGTCGCGTTCGGCGATGGTCTCGATGCCTTCCACCACCAGGTCCAGCGACAGCGCGCTGGCCAGGGCGACCACCGACTGCACGACGGCGCGCTGCTTGTCGTCGCCCTCGTCGAGGGCGGCGGCGAACGAGCGGTCGAGCTTGATCTGGTCGACGGGCAGCGTGCGCAGCTGGGTCAGCGACGAATAGCCCGTGCCGAAATCGTCGAGGGAGACGCTGACACCGGCCTCGCGCAGCCGCGCCAGTGTCGGGTGGGCCACCCGCAGGTCGACCAGTGCGTGTTCGGTGAGTTCGATCATCAGGGCCTCGGGCGGCAACCCGGCCGCGGCCAGCATCTGCAGCACCTCTTCGGCGAAGCCGGCTTCCCGCACCTGGCGGGGCGACACATTGACCGACATCGTCAGGTCGTGCGCCAGCCCGTCGGCGCGCCACTGCGCAAGGGTCCGGATGGTCTCGCGCAGCACCCACCGGCCGATGTCGACGATCATCCCGTTGTCCTCGGCCAGCGGGATGAACGCACCGGGATACAGGACGGGCAGCCCCGGGCGGTGCCACTGCAGCAGCATCTCGAAGCCGGTGATCACTCCGGTGTCGAGCACGACGATCGGTTGGGCGGAGCACCGCAGCTCGCCACGCTCCACCGCGTGCCGCAGGGCGGCGTCCAGATCCAGACGCTGCGCGACCTCGGCTTCCAGCGTCGAGTCGAACACGTTGATGTGGTGGCCGTCGGTGAGCTTGGCCCGGTACATCGCCACGTCGGCCTCGCGCATCAGTTCGTGGCCGGAGACGGTGGATTCGTCGGCGAAGGTGATGCCGATGGAGACGTCGACGAACGCCTCCTTGCCGTCGATGGTGTACGGGACGCTGAGTGCGCTGCGGATCCGTTCGGCCAGTGCGAGGGCCTGGGTGCGGTCCGGCAGCTCCGGGCAGAGCACCACGAACTCGTCGCCGCCGAGGCGTGCCACGGTGTCGCTTTCGCGCACGGTGGCCGACAGCCGCCGCGCCGCCGCGATCAGCAGCTGGTCTCCGCCGGCATGCCCGATCGAGTCGTTGACCATCTTGAAGCGGTCCAGATCGCAGAACAGCAGTGCCAGCGGAGTTCCGCGGCGGCGGGACAGCAGCAGGCTGTTCGACAGCCGGGTGAGGAGCAGGCTGCGGTTGGCCAGGCCGGTGAGAGCGTCGTGGCTGGCTTGGTAGGACAGCCGCCGCGCGGACGCATCGCGTTCGAGTGACAGCACCGCCAGGTCACGGCACCGCACCAGGGCGGTGTGGGCGAGTTCGTCGAGCGCATCGGCGTCGCCGAACACCTGGAGCGTTCCCGATCCGTCGACGTTGTCGGTGACGACACCGGTCCACGCCGGCGTGCCCGACACGTCGGCGCCCGGCGGGTAGATGACCGTGCGCCTGCCGATCGACAGTCGGACCGCCGGTGCCCCGGAGACGTCGGCAGCCAGCTGCACGATCTGGCGCAGAACCGATGACACCGGGCCCGCGGTGGCGATCCGTTCCAGGATCTGCGCCTGGCCGCGTTCCAGCGCGGAAACCCGGTCGAGGCGAAACTCGGTCTGGCGCAACGCTTCGCGCTCGTCTTCGAAAGCCCTTCGGGCGCTTCGGTATTGGCGCACAACGTTGGCCGACACCCACCACAGCAGAATCGCCGCGAGGATCAGAGCGGAGATCAGCATGGCCAGCTCGACCACCCTGCCGCGCAGCAGGTTCCGCTCGGCGAGGCGATCCATCCGGTGTTGTTCGAGCTGGTTGTCGGTGGCCAGCTCGTGGGCCCGCTCGGAGAGGGCCTCGGAACGCGGCAGGATGGTGCCGGCCCACCGGTCGCGTTGCCCGACGGGTAGCAGGCCGGGCGGCGCCTTGGCGACCACCGCGTCGAGGGCGGCCAGTGCCGAGCGGTAGTCGGGGCCGGTGCTGTCGGCGGCGGTCAGGCCGTTGGTCGCGATCACCCGCAGGCGCTGAGCCAGCATCGCCCTGGCGAGCTGGACGTCACGCCGGGGAACCACGCCGAGCAGATATTGCTGCGCCCGGTCGATGTAGGTGAGGGAGTCGCGCACGGTGAAAAACGTGTTGGTGGTTGCGGCTTCGCTGCGGGCGCTGTGCTGGCTGTACGCGTTTTGATCGGCCGAGGACTGAAAGCCGATCGCGACCAGCGCGATGAGCAGCAGCACCAGCACGGCCGCCACGAGCTGCTGGCCGCGGTTGAGGGTCAGCCGAGGGCCGGGCGGGGTGAGCCAGCGGTCGGTGATCACGAGCCTGCCGGATGCTTCACCGTGATCGACGTCAGGCTCCAGTTCCAGGCTTCGAGCACCGATGACAGCGGGGTGCGGTCGGGGAACACGATCCGGATGGGCCCGCCCTGGTCGTAGGGAATCGGCGCGCCGTCATGCTGGGTGGCGATCAGAGCCTGCGAGTCGACCATCGGTTTGACGACGCTGACGTAGTGGTAGTGGTCGATCGCGTCGGTGTCGATCGTTGCGGTATCGGGGATTCCGGCCAGCGCGAGCACGTCCGCCAGCGGCACACCGCTGTAGGTCTCGCGCTTGTTGACGAAGGGTTCGTCGATCGAGATGGTCGCGTGGCCCATGGCATTGAGTTGGTCGATGGTCAGCGACAGCGCCGTCGTCCCGCCGGTCACGGTGAGCACCGGCGCGTTCGGAGCCGGCGGATCGACGGTCCCGATGTCGTAGGGGTTGCGCCCCTGGCCGGACCCCGATTCCGCTGCGGCCGAGGAGGGGTGGTCGTGGGTGGGACTGCTCGCGCACCCGCCGACCGCAATGCTGACCGTCCCCGCCGCGATGGCGGCCAGGAGGCGGTTGCGCATGAAGGGCGATGATACTGCCCAAAGCAACGATCGGCCGATAGGTCAGCGTCCCTGGCCGGGCGGTCCGGCGAAGGCTTGCGCGATGCCGAGCCACCTTGCGGCGTCGGGTCCTTCGGCGACAACGTCAAGCTCGCCGCTCGGCCTGCGCTGGGTGACCAGATAGCAGAAGTCGAGAGCCGACCCGGTCACGCGTTGGGCCGCGTCCTCGGGCCCCCACGCCCAGCAGCTGCCGTCGGGCGCCGTCAGCTCGACGCGGAACGGCTCGTCAGGCGGGGTGAGTCCGTGCACGGTGAACGCGAAGTCGCGGGTGCGCACACCGAGGTGGGCGATCGATTTCAGCCGGGCCGTCGCAGCGACCGCGATACCGAGACCGTCGGCGACGTCCAGTCCGTGCGCCCAGGTTTCCATCAGCCGCGCGGTGGCCATCGACGGTGCGCTCATCGGCGGCCCGAACCAGACCAGCTTGCGGCCGTCGGCCACCCCGCGCAGCGCTGCGTGCAGCTGCGTGCGGGTGTCGCGCCACTGCGTCAGCAGCTGCTCGGGCGGGGTGAGCGCCAGCTCTTCGGCGGCCTTGTCGACGAAGCCCGACGGGTCGGCCTGCGCCGCGGCGAGCAGTTCACCGAACGCGGGCTCGTCGGTGATCGACAGCAGCGACGCCCGATCCGTCCACAGCAGGTGTGCGATCTGATGGGCGATGGTCCAGCCGGGCGCCGGTGTGGGCTGCGCCCAGGAGGGTGGATCCAGCGGTGCGACGAGGGCGTCGAGCGCGTCGCTTTCGTCGCGCAGGTCGTCGATGATCGGGTCCGCGGCTGCCATGGATCGAACCTAGCCCCAGCCCTGACATCACGGGCGACGCCCGACCGCGCTGTGCACCGCCAGGCCGACGAGATAGACCACCGAGCCGGTCAATGCCAGGACGGGGGAGTGGCCGTCGGCCGGAACCACCGCCGCGGCGACGGTGATGGCGGCGATGAACGACACCCAGAACAACGAATCCTGTACGGCGAACACGTGTCCGCGCAGCGCGTCGTCGACGTCGATCTGCATGGCGGTGTCGGCGCACAGCTTGACGATCTGGCCGGCCAGCCCGAGCAGGAACCCACACACGATCATCACCACCAACTGCAGGGTGGCGCCGGCCAGCTGAATGACCGCCGCACACACCAACGCCCCGTTGGCGGTCGCGTATCGGCCCCACCGCTTGATCGACATCGGGGTCAGCACGTTGGCCAGGAACGCGCCGCCGCCGGTGGCCGCGACGAAGATGACGGCGGTGCCCAGACCACCGACGGCCGGGGTGTCGCTGTGCCGCACGATGACCAGCACCAGCAGGGTGTTGATGCCGAACACCATCCGGTGGCTGGCGAGGCCGGACAGGGTGGCCGCGACGGTGGGTGTGGTCAGCACGGTGCGGGCGCCGTAGATCCACCCGGTGGTGACGGCGTAGAACACCGATCCGTGCACGGCGCGGGCGGTGTCGTCGGGCCCGAGCACGTGCCGGGGAAAGCGCAGCGACAACACGAACGCGACCGCGATCGGCACCGCCACCATCGACATGATGGTGGCCGCGCCCGCGTCGCCGGAGCCGAACAGCCAGCGCGGCAGCAGCATGAAGTTCGCGCCGAGGAACGTGGCGGTGGCTCCGGTGGCCGTCGCGACGGAGTTCATCACCACGACGGACTGGCGCGGCACAACGTGCGGCAGCGCCGCCGACAGCCCTGAGGTGACGAACCGGCTGAACCCGTTGACGATCAGCGCGCCGCACAACACGGTCAGGTCGCTGGCACCGACGGCCAGCAGCATCGCGACGCCGACGACCAGCACCAGCCGGGCCAGGTTCGCCGCGACCAGGACCGCCCGGCGATCCCAGCGGTCCAGCAGTGCTCCGGCGAACGGGCCGACGATCGAGTACGGCAGGAACAGCACCGCGAATGCGCCGGCCACCGCCCACGGATCGGCCGCCCGTTCCGGGTTGAACAACAACCCGCCGGCGAGCCCGGCCTGAAACAGCCCGTCACCGAATTGGCTGGCGGTCCGCAACTCGAGCAACCGCCAGAACTCGGGCAGACTGCGCACGGCGCGCCAGAGCGAACCGGGTGCGCGGGCGTCGACCATCGGACCAACAGTACAAATATCCACACGCGCCCGTTACCACAGCAACACCTACCTGATGCCATGATGGTGGGGTGGCACAGTCCGAGGACCCCGAAGATTTCGTCGCGCCTGCGGCGAACCGGGTACGACCGGGAACGTTGCTGCTGGCCAACACCGATCTGATGGAGCCGACGTTTCGGCGCAGCGTGATCTACGTCGTCGAGCACAACGATGGCGGCACTTTGGGTGTGGTGCTCAACCGCCCCAGCGAGACCGCTGTCTACAACGTGTTGCCGCAGTGTCTGAAATTGGCTGCGAAGCCGAAGACGATGTTCATCGGCGGGCCGGTCAAACGCGACGCCGCGCTGTGTCTGGGCACGCTGCGGGTGGGCACCGATCCGCAGGGCATGCCCGGTATGCGCCATGTTGCGGGCCGAATGGTGATGATCGATCTGGACGCCGACCCCGATCTGCTCGCGCCTGCCGTCGAGGGGGTGCGGATTTTCGCGGGGTACTCCGGCTGGACCATCGGCCAGCTGGAGGGCGAGATCGAGCGCGACGACTGGATTGTGTTGTCCGCGTTGCCTTCCGATGTTCTGGTCGAGCAGCGGGTGGACTTGTGGTCGCGGGTGTTGCGGCGCCAGCCGCTACCGCTGTCACTGCTGGCGACGCATCCGATCGACGTCAGCCGGAACTGAGTGCCGGCGTCCCCCGGCCCAGCCGGGCGGCGATCACCGCGCAGACGAAGAGCTGGATCTGGTGAAACAGCATCAGCGGCAACATGATCAAGCCCACGCTGGCCGCCGGGAACAGCACGAGCGCCATGGGCAACCCGGAGGCCAGACTCTTCTTCGACCCGCAGAACAACAGCACGATCGCATCCGCGCTATCTAGCCGGGCCAGTCTGCCGGTGATCCAGGTGAAGGCCAGCACCACCGCCAGCAACACCGCGCTGACCGCGGCGACGGCCACCACCCGCCACGGCTGCACGCTGCTCCAGATGTGTTCGGCCATCCCGACCGAGAACGCGGCGTAGACGATCAGCAGGATCGAACCGCGGTCGACCACCTTGGTCAGCGCCGCGTGCCGGGTCACCGCCGGCGCCAACCACCGGCGCAGCAGCTGACCTGCGGCGAACGGCGCCAGGAGTTGCAGCACGATGTCTGCCACCGCCGACCCGTCGACCCGGGGTGCCCCGCCGAGCGGCATCAGCACCACAACGAGCAGCGGTGTGAGAAAGACGCCGACGATGTTCGACAGCGACGCGCTGACGATCGCGGCCGACACGTGCCCGCGTGCGATCGAGGTGAATGCGATCGAGGACTGCACGGTCGACGGCACCAGACACAGGAACAACAGGCCGGTGTACAGGTCGGCGGTCAGCACCGACGGAACCAGCGCGCGGGCCGCGAGTCCGAGCAGCGGGAACACCACGAACGTGGTGGACAGCACCAGCAGGTGCAGCTTCCACTGCCGCACCCCGTGCCAGGCCTGTTGTGGCGACAGCCGCGCGCCGTACAGCAGGAACAGCAGGGCGATGACGATCTTGGTGATCAGCGACAGAGCGTCGGCCGCCGTACCGCCGGCGGGCAGCACAGTGGCCAGCAGGACGACCGCGATGAGCAGCAGCAGGAACGGGTCGACTCCGAAACCGCGACGCAGCGCCCTCATCAGGTCGCCGAGCGGCTTACTTGCAGGACAGCGTGCAGCTCGCGCAGCTCCCCGCGCAGCCGCCGGCCTGAGCTTCTCGTCGGGCGGCGTAGCGGGCGCCTTGCCAGGAGCCGGCGCCGATCGTCCCGACCGCGCCGATCACGCAGACGATCAGGACCAGCAGCGCGGTGCCCGCGGGGGCGGCCAGGGCTACTGCTCCGCCTGCGGCGAGCATGACGGCGGCGGCCAGTTGGGTCGGCGCGACCGCACGCATCACCTGCGCGGTGACGTCAGCGCTGGGCGGTCGGGTCAGCGTCCACGCGCCCGAGCCGCCGACGAGGACGGCCATTCCCAGGCACACCAGGCCGACGATGAACATGGGGCCACAATACGAGCCCGGGTTCAGCGCGCCAGAGCGGGCACCGCGGGAAGGACGGCCGGAGCGGGCGCGGGGGCCTGTGCCGACGCATCGGCCAGCGGTGCCGCTGCAGGGGCGGGAGCCGGGGCCGGCGCGGCTGTCGGCGACGCCACCCGGAAACCGTTGACGATGGCGTCGGTCGCGTCAGCGGTGGCGACCACCTGGTTGGCGGCGGTCGTCACGTACAGCGACACCAGGTAGCGGTCCGGGCCGGACTGGGCGATGACGTGGCGGCGCGAGGTGTTCAGCGTCATGTCGTTCTCGCGGTAGGTGCCCTCGATGAGCGAGGACGGGAAACCGTCGAAATCGGCCAGCGAGGCGTCGGTGGCCTGCCAGTTGAACAGTTGCTGGCTGTCGACGTAGCCGTGGGTGATGGCTTCCTTCGGATCGAAGTCGCCGACCAGCTTGTACACCTTCAGCTGTGCGTTGGAGGTGTACAGCCCGTCGCCGCCGAGCCGGTCGGCGAGCACGGTGAACGCGTCGGGGACGTTCGGATCGGGCACGACGGTCCAGCCGCGCGGCATCGGCAGCACCAGGTTGAGCGCGGTGAAGCCGCTGGCCTTCTGCGGCTCCATCTTGACGCCCTTGTCCTTGAAGAAGTCGGCAAGGGTGCCGGACGCGGCGGGGGCCAGGGTCTCCGGTGCGGCCACGGCAGGTGCCACGGCGGGCGCGACGGCCGGGGCCGCGACCTGCGGAACGGCGGCGACCTGGGGGACGGCGGCCGGTGCCGCCGCGGGCGCGGCGGCGGGGACCGCGTTCGCGGCCGCGACCTCGGGGGCGACGGTGACGGTCTGGGTGACGGTGACGGGCGCGGGCAGAACGGGAACGACCGGATCCGCTGACGCGGTCGCGCCGGTGAAACCGAGGACGGCGGCTGTACCGGCGGCCATCCCACCTACTACCACCCGCCAGTTACGGGCATTCGTGATCATCGCAGCTGTCCTTTTCGACACGGTCGGGCCAGGTGAGGCCCCTTGTCAGGAGGCCGACTGTATCGGCCTGCCGGGCAGCCCGGATAGGGCTGGAACAGACCTGGAACCAACCGTCGACCGCACTGCAATCCATCCGAGACCGGGCCGTTGCACAGGGTGCGACCGGGGTCACACAGCGCTGTCGCGGGGTGGACCCGCGAGCGGCCCTTATACCCTGTGTGCGTGACCGAAACCCCGACCGCCGCACCGCAGGGCAGCGCAGACGCCGACACCCCGCGGTTCCGCTACACCGCCGAGCTGGCCGGCCGGATCGAGCGCACCTGGCAGGACAACTGGCAGTCGTGGGGCACCTTCGATGTGCCTAACCCGGTCGGGTCGCTGGCACCCGCGGACGGCTCGGCGGTTCCCGACGACAAGATGTTCGTCCAGGACATGTTCCCGTATCCCTCCGGTGAGGGTCTGCATGTCGGGCATCCGCTGGGTTACATCGCCACCGATGTCTATGCGCGCTACTTCCGGATGACCGGGCGCAATGTGTTGCACGCGTTGGGTTTCGACGCCTTCGGCCTGCCCGCCGAGCAGTTCGCGATCCAGACCGGCACCCATCCGCGGATCCGCACCGAGGCCAATATCGTCAATTTCCGCCGCCAGCTGGGCAGGCTCGGCCTGGGGCACGACCAGCGGCGCAGCTTCTCGACCACCGACGTGGACTTCTACAAGTGGACCCAGTGGATCTTCCTGCAGATCTACAACGCCTGGTTCGACACCGAGCAGAACAAGGCCCGTCCGATCGCCGATCTGCTCGCCGAATTCGACTCCGGTGCACGCACTCTCGACGACGGCCGGCAGTGGTCCACCCTGTCCGCGGGTGAGCGAGCCGATGTCATCGACGGTCACCGGCTGGTCTATCTGGCCGATTCGCTGGTGAACTGGTGCCCGGGGTTGGGCACGGTGCTGGCCAACGAGGAGGTCACCTCCGACGGTCGAAGCGAGCGCGGCAACTTCCCGGTGTTCCGAAAGCGGTTGCGGCAGTGGATGATGCGCATCACCGCCTACTCCGACCGGCTACTCGACGACCTCGAGGTGCTGGACTGGCCGGAGAAGGTCAAGACCATGCAGCGTAATTGGATCGGTCGATCCACCGGAGCGTCGGTGCTGTTCGACGCCGACGGCGCGGACATCGAGGTCTTCACCACCCGGCCCGACACCCTGTTCGGCGCGACCTACCTGGTGCTGGCTCCCGAGCATGAGCTGGTCGACCAGCTCGCTGCCGCGCAGTGGCCGGACGGGGTGGACCCGCGGTGGACCTACGGCGCCGACACCCCGGCCGAGGCGGTGGCGGCCTATCGGCGCTCGATCGCGGCCAAGTCCGACCTGGAACGCCAGGAGAACAAGACCAAGACCGGGGTCTTCCTCGGTACGTATGCGATCAATCCGGCTGACGGACAACACGTTCCGGTCTTCATCGCCGACTACGTCCTGGTCGGCTACGGCACCGGCGCGATCATGGCCGTCCCCGGGCACGATCAGCGCGACTGGGAGTTCGCCACCGAGTTCGGCCTGCCGATCGTCGAAGTGATCTCTGGTGGCGACATCTCCGAGGCCGCGTATTCCGGTGACGGTGCGCTGGTGAACTCGCAGTACCTCGACGGCCTGACCGTCCAGGACGCCAAGAACGCCATCACCGAGCGGCTGGAGGCTGACGGGCGCGGCCGCGCTCGTGTCGAATACAAACTGCGGGACTGGCTTTTCGCGCGGCAGCGGTACTGGGGCGAGCCGTTCCCGATCGTGTACGACGCCGACGGCCGGGCCCATCCGCTGCCCGAATCGGCGCTTCCGGTGGAACTGCCCGACATCGCCGACTATTCGCCGGTGATGTTCGACCCGGACGACGCCGACAGTGAGCCGTCCCCGCCGCTGAACAAGGCGGACGAATGGGTGCACGTCGAGCTGGACCTCGGTGACGGCCTGAAGACCTACACCCGCGACACCAACGTGATGCCGCAGTGGGCGGGCAGCTCCTGGTACGAGCTGCGATACGCGGACCCGCACAACCCGGATACGTTCTGCGCCAAAGAGAACGAGCAGTATTGGATGGGCCCGCGACCGGCCGAGCACGGCCCGGCCGACCCCGGGGGAGTGGACGTCTACGTCGGCGGCGTCGAGCACGCGGTGCTGCACCTGCTGTACTGCCGGTTCTGGCACAAGGTGCTCCACGACCTCGGACATGTCAGCTCTCGCGAGCCGTACCGCCGCCTGGTCAACCAGGGGTACATCCAGGCGTTCGCCTACACCGACTCCCGCGGCGCGTACGTGCCGGCCGCCGACGTCGTCGAGCGGGACGGGAAGTTCTTCCTGCCCGGGGACGACGGCGAGATGGAGGTGTTCCAGGAGTTCGGCAAGATCGGCAAGAGCCTGAAGAACTCGATCTCCCCGGACGAGATCTGCGACGGCTACGGTGCGGACACGCTGCGGGTCTACGAGATGTCGATGGGTCCGCTGGAGGCGTCTCGGCCCTGGGCGACCAAGGACGTCGTCGGCGCCTACCGCTTCCTGCAACGGGTGTGGCGGCTTGTGGTCGACGAGTCCACCGGTGAGACAAGGGCTTCCGAGCATCAGGCGCTCGACGAGGACACCCTGCGGCTGCTGCACCGCACGATCGAGGGCGTGTCCGAGGACTACGCGGGCCTGCGCAACAACACCGCCGCGGCCAAGCTGATCGAGTACACCAACCACCTCACCAAGGAGGGCGTCAGCGCGCGAGCGGCGCTGGAACCGCTGGTGTTGATGGTGGCGCCGCTGTCGCCGCACCTGGCCGAGGAACTCTGGCATCGACTGGGGCATTCGAAGTCGTTGGCGCACGGACCTTTTCCGGTAGCCGATCCGCAGTATTTGGTCACCGACACCGTCGAGTACCCGGTGCAGGTCAACGGCAAGGTCCGCGGACGCATCACCGTTGCCGCCGACGCCGACAAGGCCGGCCTCGAAGCGGCCGCGCTCGCCGACGAGAAGGTCCAGGCCTTCCTGGCCGGTGCCACCCCGAAGAAGGTCATCGTGGTACCGGGCCGGCTGGTGAACCTCGTCGTCTGACCCACCCCCTTTTTCGCCCAAACCGACGACTGGCAGGGAAAGTGCGAGTAGATCGCCGCAAAACGTCGATCTCGGCGCGAGGCTAGCCGCGAGGGCGGACCACCACCTGGTGGGTGTGCGCGTCGGGCGGGCTGGCGATCACCTCGGCGACGATCCGCGCGACGGTCTCCGGTTTGAGGAACTTCGCCGGGTCGTACTGGCCGCCTTCGTAGGCGACCAGGTCCTGTTGCATCTCGGTGTCGACCCGGCCTGGGTGCACGCTGGTGACTCGCAACTCGGGGACGTCGGCGCGCAGCGAATCGGCGAACGCCCGCTGGGCGAACTTGCTCGCCGAGTAGGCGGCCAGTCCGGGTGAGGCGTTCAGTCCGGCGCCGGAGTTGATGAATACGACGTGCCCACGCGCCGCGCGCAGTGCCGGGAGCAGCGCCTGGGTGAGGGCGACGGCGCCGGTCACGTTGACCTCGAAGCAGGCCCGCCACTGTTCGGGCGTCGAGTCGTCGAATCGTCCCGGGTAGGCGACGCCGGCGTTGTGGACCAGCACGTCCAGTTCGGCGAGCGGCTCGGCCGCGGCCTCGATCCCGTCCGGATCGGTGAGGTCCAGCGGCCAGGTGGTGGCGCCGAGACGGGTGGCGACGGCGTCCAGACGATCGGACGGACGGCCCGCGAGGAGCAGGGTGTGGGTGGGGGCCAGCGCATCGGCGATCGCCGATCCGATGCCGCCACTGGCACCGGTGATGAGAGCTGACTTCTTTCCCGGGTCGCTTCGCTCCTGCCCACCGGATTTTTTACCCGGGTCGCTTCGCTCCTGCCCACCGGAAGACATGCCACCCACCCTACCGACCTGCGTTTCGCAGGTTCGCGCCGCAGAATGAACGCGTGGCATACGACCCGAGCTTCGGCCCGACACAGTTGGCGGCCCGCGCGGCCTACCTTCTGCGCGGCAACGACCTGGGTGTGATGACCTCCGCGGCGCCCCTGCTCTACCCGCACATGTGGAGTTGGGACGCCGCGTTCGTCGCCGTCGGCCTGGCCCCGCTGAGTGTCGAGCGCGCGGTCGTCGAGCTGGACACCCTGCTGTCCGCGCAGTGGACCAACGGGATGATCCCGCACATCGTGTTCGCCAACGGCGTCGACGGATACTTCCCCGGCCCGGCCCGCTGGGCCACGTCGGCATTGGCGGCGCACGCCCCGCGCACCCGGCACACCTCGGGGATCACCCAGCCACCGGTGCATGCCATTGCGGTGCAACGCATTCTGGACCGGGCCCGCACCAGGGGCCGTTCCACCCGCGCCGTGGCCGAGTCGTTTCTGGACCGCCGGTGGCCGGATCTGGTGCGTTGGCACCGCTGGCTGGCCGAGGCCCGCGATCAGAACGAGCACGGTCGCGTCACGCTGTATCACGGCTGGGAGTCCGGGATGGACAACTCGCCGCGCTGGGATTCCGCCTACGCCAACGTGATTCCCGGGAACCTGCCGGAGTATCAGCGCGAGGACACCCACATCGTCACCGACGCCAGCCAGCGCCCGTCGGACACCGAATACGACCGGTACCTGTGGCTGCTCGAGGAGATGAAGTCGGTCCGCTACGACGACGATCTGCTGCCGAAGGTGATGAGCTTTGCCGTCGAAGACGTCTTTGTGTCAGCGATTTTCGCGGTTGCCTGCGATGTGCTGGCCAATATCGGCGAGGACTACAAGCGGCCCCACGCCGACGTCCGCGACCTGTATTCGTGGGCCGAGCGGTTCCGGGCCGGCGTCGTTGAGACCACCGACCAAAGGACCGGCGCCGCACGCGATTTCGACGTCAGAGCAGATAAGTGGATCGCGACGGAGACCGCCGCGCAGTTCGCTCCGCTGCTGTGCGGCGGCCTGCCGCACGACCGGGAGCGGGCGTTGCTGCGGGTGCTGGAAGGTCCGCGGTTCTGCGGACACCCGGACCTGCGGTACGCGGTGATCCCGTCGACGTCGCCGGTGTCCAAGGACTTTCGGTCACGCGAGTATTGGCGCGGGCCGGTCTGGCCGGTGCTGACGTGGCTGTTCTCCTGGGCGTTCGCGCGCCGCGGATGGTCGGAGCGTTCGCTGTTGCTGCGCCAGGAAGGCCTTCGGCAGGCCAGCGACGGCACCTTCGCCGAGTACTACGAACCATTCACCGGCGAGCCGCTGGGCAGCATGCAACAGTCCTGGACCGCGGCCGCGGTCCTCGACTGGTTGGGTTAATCCCCGAGTCGTTTCGCTCCTGCCCGCCGGGGCTAGCTAGCTTTCGGCCTGCTCGGCCAACCGCTCCAGCGGACGCAGCGCCTTGGCCAAGGTCTCGCGCTCCTCGTCGCTCAGCTTCGAGAGCAACGCGGCCAGATTCGCCCGCCGGACCGCCAGTGCTTCGCGGTGCTGCACCAGCCCCTGCGGCGTGACCTCGACGAGAACGGCCCGCAGGTCCGAGGGGTCACGCGACCGCTTGACCAGCCCGAGCTTTTCCAGCCGGCGGATCGCCACCGTGGTGGTCGGGGTGCGTACCCGTTCGCGTGCGGCCAGCTCGGTCATCCGGATCGGACCCTGATCCAGCAGGGTCAGCAGGATGGACAGCTGTGCGAGGGTGAGGTCGGCTCCGGCGGTGGTGGACTTGGTGTCGGCGCGGCGCAAGACCGAAAAGAGCTTCGACAGGACCCGCTGCAGGTCCCCGGACAGGTCAGTGACCTGCGGCTCGGCCTCAATCATAGTTCGCTAGTCTAACCTGTCCGCGGTTGTCAACCGCGCGATACGCGGTATTACGCGCCCGAGTTAGAGAACTTGCGACAGGAAACGCTGCAGACGCTCCGTCTCGGCGGCGCTGAAGATCTGATCGGGCGGCCCGGATTCGATCACCTGGCCGTAGTCCATGAACACCACCGAGTCCGCGGTCGACTGGGCGAACCCCATCTCGTGGGTGACCACGACCATCGTCATCCCGTCCGAACCCAGCTCGGCGATCAGCGCCAGGATCCCTTTGACCAGTTCGGGGTCCAGCGCCGAGGTCGCCTCGTCGAAGAACATTACCTGCGGCGCCATCGCCAGCGCCCGCGCGATCGCGACCCGCTGCTGCTGACCACCGGACAGCGTGGCCGGCCGCACCTCGGCTTTGTGCTTCAAACCGACCCGGTCCAGCTGGGCGAGCGCCAGCTCGTGGGATTCCTCGGCCGACAGCCGCTTGAGTTTGCGTGGCCCGAGCGCGACGTTGTCCACCACGCTGCGATGCGGGAACAGGTTGAACTGCTGGAACACCATGCCGATGCGCTGGCGCAGCGCGTCGGGATCGTCGTTCAGCACCGACTTGCCGTCGAGCAGGATGTCGCCGCGGTCGGGTTCGTAGAGCCGGTTGAGCGTGCGCAGCAGGGTGGATTTGCCCGAGCCTGACGGGCCGATGACCGCCGTCGTGGTGCCGGCCGGCACGTCCAGATCCACGCCGCGCAGCACCTTGTTGGTGCCGAAGGCGAGGTGAATATCCTTGCAGGCCAACGAGACCGGGTCAGGAAGCGAGGCCATCACACCATCTCCTGGCTCGTTGTGCTCGGCGCCAGCGGATCCTCGTCGGGTTGTGTTCGGCCGCGGCGCAACCGGGCGTCGATGTAGTTGACCAAGTGCGTCAACGGGATCGTCAGCAACAGGTAGAACAGGCCCGCCGCCACCAACGGCGAGAGGTTGCCGGTCTGGGCGTTGAGATCGCGACCCACCTGGAACAGCTCGCGCTGGCTGGCCACCAGGCCCAGGAAGTACACCAGCGACGATGCTTTGAGCAGCGAGATGAACTGGTTGAC
The DNA here is from genome assembly GCF_002887815.1 of Mycobacterium sp. ENV421. Lineage (GTDB taxonomy): Bacteria > Actinomycetota > Actinomycetes > Mycobacteriales > Mycobacteriaceae > Mycobacterium. The sequence goes on from NZ_PDHO01000003.1 coordinate 72,465, forward strand.
CAGGGCGGGCAGCACTCGGCGGACGCCCTGGGGGACCACCACCAACCGCATCGAGGATGAGTAACTGAAGCCCAGCGCGCGGGACGCTTCCAGCTGCCCGGCGTCCACACTCTGGATGCCGGAGCGGAAGATCTCGCCGATGTAGGCCGCGGCCATCAGCCCGAGCGCGGCGATGCCGAGCGGGAAGGGGTTGTTGCCGGTGATGCCACCCACGACCGGCCCGATGCCCAGCCCGATCAGCAGGATGATCACCACCTCGGGCAGCCCGCGGAAAATGTCGGTGTAGACCCGGGCCGGCCAGCGCAGCCACCGCGACCGGGAGATCCCCGCCACGGCCAGCACCATGCCGAGCAGCAGTCCGATCACGCTGGCGCAGACCGTCAGGATGAGCGTGTTGGGCAACCCGGTGGTCAACAGGTCCGGGATGGCCTTCTTGTAGAGGTCCCAATCCAGGAACGACTCCCGCAGTTGGGTCAGCACCGATTTCGGTGCCGCCCCGACCGAGGCCGGTTTCTCGTGCGCGGCGGCGATCGCGGCGAAGTCGGGCAGCTGCGGAACCGGCGCCGCTTTCGAGCCCGGCTTCCAGCCCGGCGGCAGAGCCCGCGGCACCCACTCCGAGTACAGCTTCGACCACGTGCCGTCGGCGATCACCGCATCCAGGCCGGAGTTGAGGGCGTCGATCAGCGGCTTGTTCTCGTTCGCCACCGCGTAGGCGACGAAATTGTCCAAGCTGAAGGTGTTTTCGACGATCTGAGCCGGATCGCCCGGCTTGACCGTGCCGACCGCCTGCTGCGAGGGCGCCACCCAGGCGTCGATCTGACGGGTCTTGAGGCTGGCGTAGACGGTGTTGTAGTCCGGAAACTTCACCGGTTGCAGGTGCAGCGTGTCGACGAGGTAGGCCTCTTGAACGGTGCCCTGCACCACGCCGATTCGCTGCCCGGGGCCGAGTTGTTGGAATCCGGTGATGGCCGAGCCGGACGGCACCACGAGGGAGAAGTAGCCGAAGTCGTAGCCGTTGGTGAAACCCACGGTGCGCCGGCGCGCGTCCGTGGTGGTGATCGACGACGACCCGACGTCGAAGCGGCGGGCGGCGACTTGGGCGAGCAGACCGGAGAACTCGGTGCCGACGAACGAAATCTTCAAGCCGAGTTTGTCGGCGATCGCCCGCAGCAGTTCGTTGTCGAATCCGGTGAACTGTCCTTTCGAGTCGATGCAGATGCTCGGCGGTGCGTCCGACAGCGTGCCGACGGTCAGCGTGCCGGGGGTGATCAGGCCGAGCGCGTCACGGTTGACCGACGTCAACGGCTGCACCGTGGCGGTGGTGTATTTGTCCTCGTCCGGTCCCTTGGCTGCGGCGGCGAGGTTCGTCGGCAGGGCGCTGGCCGATCCGACGCCCGGCGGCGCGCACTGGTCTGCCCCCGCCGGCGCGGCGGCCACCAGGCCGGCGATCATCAACAGAACCGAGAGCAGTGTCGTCAGGCGTATGCCGGCCCGCGGTGTCCGGTCGGAATGAACAGCCATCATTAGCAAGGTACTGCCCGCGGCAATCCCGTCGCGCTTTGCGATCAGACGGAACCCAAGTCGGTGAGCACCCCAAGCCGGTGCAGTTCGCCGATCAGAACGTCGGCCATCAGGTCGGTGCGGTCCAGGCAGGCCTGCCGGGCGGACGACGGATTACGGCGGTGGATTGCGTCGTGTTCGGCTTCGGCGAGCGGCAGGAGCTGGTTCACCGTGTCCGGGTAGGTGGCCCAGAATTCGTGGGGCATGAATCCGCGCGACGCCCGAATGCCCGCGCTCAGTCGCGGGCCGGCGTACTCGTCGACGACGATGTCTCTGAAGAGGTCGGCCGCGTTGAGGAAGGCGCGCGAGTCGGATGAGGCGCGCATGACGGCTATCGGCTCGGCGAGCCGGTCGAGGACGTCGGGCCGGGGATCGGCGGCGGCCCGCGCGGACGCCGCACCGGTCAGCAGGCCGTGCACTTCATGGTGTTCGCGCAGGACGTCGGCATCGAAGCGGTGGACGAACGCGCCGCGGTGATAGCGCGACTCGAGGATGCCGTCGTGTTCGAGTTGGTTGAGGGCTTCCTGGACGGGCACCCGACTCAGTCCGAGGGCAGCGGTGATCTTGTTGCGGTCCACGCGATCTCCCGACCGCAGCCGACCGGTGAGCAGCATGTCGAGGACGTGGGCGACAACCAGGTCTTTCTCTTTGACCCCATAGCGTTTGGGCATATCCCTCTCCGGGTCCCTCTCCGGGGGCGTCCAGACGACGTGCACTCGTCGTCATCCTCCTGGTTACTTGCGGGTAGCTCGCGCAATCCCAGGTAACGAGACTGTGAGTCTCGTTACTCTCCGACCATGACGACGACGGAAATGCCCGACGGTTACTACGCGGCGACGCCGGTCCCGAGCGGGCGCACCGCGGCCGTGGACCACCTGCGCAAACCGGGGCCGGTGTATCGGGTCGGAAAGATGTGGCTGATCACCAGTTACGAGGGGGTTCGCTTCGCCCAGAAGCATCCCGAGTTGTTTTCCTCGGCGAAAGCCTTCGACGGCGTCGCCAACGCCATCTCGATGATCCCGATCGCGATCGATCCGCCGAAGCATGCGGACTACCGACGGGTGCTGGACCCGATGTTCGGACCCAAGCGCATGGAAGCGATGGACGGCGAGCTGCGCGCACAGCTGCGCGGGCACATCGACAAGTTCGCTCCGCTCGGCCGCTGCGACGTCGTCGCCGACCTGTCCTACAAGTTCCCCACCCAGGCCATCCTGACGCTGTTCGGGCTGCCGCTGGAGCACCTGCCCAAGTTCCTCGGCTGGGTCAGCGGGATCATCAAGGGTGCCGACATCGCATCACTGGGAAGCGAGCAGTCGCAGTCGGTAATCGACTGCAGCATAGCGCTTTTCACCTTCCTGGCCGAGCAGCTGGAAATCAAGCGCAGCCATCCGGGTGACGACATGCTCAGCAATATCCTGGCCCTCGACGGCGACGAGGCGTGGACCGATGCCGAGATCTTGGGGCTGTGCTTCCTGATCGTCCTGGCCGGACTCGACACCGTCACCGGTGCCATCGGATTCGCGTTGCTCAACCTGGCCAACGACCCGGTGCTGCGGCACCGGTTGATCGCAGACCCGTCGCTGATACCGCCGTTCATCGAGGAGGTTCTGCGTCTCGACGGCCCGGTGCCCGGGGTGCCGCGCGTGACGACCGCCGACGTCGAGGTCGAAGGCGTGACGATCCCGGCGAATTCGCAAGTCATGCTGATGCTGTTCACCGCCAACCGTGACGGGCCGTACGCCCACACCGCCGACGAGATGGACCTGAACGCCAAGGCCGTGCATCTCGGATTCGGCGGCGGTATCCACCGGTGCCTGGGTTCGCACCTGGCGCGCCGCGAATTACGGCTCACCATCGAAGAATTCCACGCGCGCATCCCGGATTACCGGTTGGCGGGCGAGGCCACCACGTTGTGGCCTGCCGGCACCTTCGGCCTGGAATCGCTGCCGCTGGAGTTCGATCCCTGCTAACGGCTGTCGCGCCAGCGCACCAAAGCCTCGGCGGCGCTGAGGTCGTAGTCCGGTCCGTCGCAGCCGACGGTCAGCAGGGTCACGCCCAGCCCGGTGAGCGCCTCGGCGTTGGCGACGATGGTGTCGCGGTCGCGGCCCTCGACGCCCGATGACCGTTCGATCTTGGCCGGGTCGCGGCCGACGTCGGAGCAGTGCCGGTCGAGCACCTCGGCCTTGCCGGGGTAGGTCTCGGCGTTGGTGAATCCGTGCCAGATGTCGCCATGCTCGGCGACCAGGCGCAGCGTCTTCTTCTCACCCTGACCGCCGATGAGGATCGGGATTTCCCGGGTCGGTGCCGGATTCAGGTTGGCCAGCCGGGACTTGATCCGTGGTAGCGCGCCGGCAAGGTCGTCGAGGCGGCTACCGGCGGTGCCGAACTCGTAGCCGTACTCGTCGTAGTCCTTCTGCTTCCAGCCCGACCCGATACCGAGGATCAGCCGGCCGCCGGAGATGTGGTCGACGGTGCGGGCCATATCGGCCAGCAGCTCCGGATTGCGGTAGGAGTTGCAGGAGACCAGCGCGCCGATCTCGACCCGGGAGGTCTGTTCGGCCCAGGCACCCAACATGGTCCAGCATTCGAAGTGCGCACCGTCGGGGTCGCCGTACAGCGGGTAGAAATGGTCCCAGTTGAAGACCACGTCGACGCCGAGGTCTTCACAGCGGCGCACGGCATCGCGGATCTGGTTGTAGTCGGGGGCATGTTGCGGCTGCAGTTGCACGCCGATGCGAATGGGATAGGTCACACCCCAACCGTACGTATCGCGCGACGCCGGTATTCCCAGCGGGGGACTGCTCAGTCGGCGAGCACGTCGCGCAGAATGTCGATCAGCGCGCGCGGTTGGTCACCCTGTACGGAGTGACCGGAGTCGGGAACCATGATCACGCGTTGGAAACCCGGTGCGGTACGGGCGAATTCGTCAGCGTCCTCGTCGTTGACGAAGAATGAGTTGGCGCCCCGCACCAGCGTGGTGGGCATCGTGATGGACGGCACGTCGTTCCACAGCCCGGCGAACGACTCCGGCAGCCCGCCACCGGAGTCGGCGCCCTTGCGGAAGGAGTCGTAGCGCCAGGTCCAGGTGCCGTCGTCGAGCTGCTTGGAGTTGTGAAAGACGCCGCGGCGCAGTGATTCCCGGCTTCGGGTGGGCGAGGCGGCGACCGTGACGTCCAGCATGGCGGCGAAGCTCGGAAACGTGCGTTCCCCTTGCGTCAGTGCGACCGCACCCAGCTGGGCCTGGCTCATCTGCTCATGACGCTCCGGCGCGGACGGTGTGACATCGACCAGCACCAGTTCGGGGACGAGCGCCGGCTCGACGGTGGCGATGCGCAGCGCTGTCAGGCCGCCCAGCGACATGCCGACCACCAGTCGTGGGCTGGGCGCCCATTCGTTCAGGACGGGCCGCAACGTCTCGGCATTCAGCCGGGGGCCGTAGTCGCCGTCCTCGCGCCAGGCCGAGCGGCCGTGCCCAGGTAGATCGATGGCCAGCGCCGGAACGCCCAGGCCGAGGATGACGGTGTCCCAGGTGTGGGCGTTTTGACCGCCGCCATGCAGGAACACGATCCGCGGCGGTTCGGCACCCCACTTCAGCGCGCTGATCGGGCCGGACTCAATCCTGGTGACCGGCGGCAACTCCGCGCTGACGCCGGCCTGCTCGGCGTTCTCGGGCAGCAAGGCGAATTCGTCGAGGCCGATCAGCTCGTCATCGGAGATCACTAGCTCTTTATACGTTGAGACCGCAGTGGGATCGCATCCTGGCGGTGATGCGCGATCTCACTGCGGTCTCAACGAACGGGAATCAGCCTTCGATGAACTTCTCCAGCTCCGCGCGCGCGACGTCGTCGGCCAGCTGCTTGGGCGGGCTCTTCATCAGGTAGGCCGACGCGGGGATGATCGGGCCGCCGATGCCGCGGTCCTTGGCGATCTTCGCGGCGCGCACGGCGTCGATGATGATGCCTGCCGAGTTCGGCGAGTCCCACACCTCGAGCTTGTACTCCAGGTTCAGCGGCACGTCGCCGAAGGCGCGGCCTTCGAGGCGGACGTAGGCCCACTTGCGGTCGTCGAGCCACGCGACGTGGTCCGACGGGCCGATGTGGACGTTCTTGTCCTCGACCTTGCCGGCCAGCGAACCGGTCAGGTTGGACGTGACGGCCTGGGTCTTGGAAACCTTCTTGGACTCCAGACGCTCACGCTCGAGCATGTTCTTGAAGTCCATGTTGCCGCCGACGTTCAGCTGATACGTACGGTCCAGCGTGACGCCGCGGTCTTCGAACAGCTTGGCCATCACGCGGTGGGTGATGGTCGCGCCGACCTGGCTCTTGATGTCGTCGCCGACGATCGGGACACCGGCGTCTTCGAACTTCTTGGCCCAGACCGGGTCCGAGGCGATGAACACCGGCAGGGCGTTGACGAATGCGACCTTGGCGTCGATGGCGCACTGCGCGTAGAACTTGTCGGCTTCGTCGGAGCCCACCGGCAGGTAGGAGACCAGCACGTCGACCTTGTTGTCCTTGAGGACCTTGACGACGTCGACCGGCTGCTCGTCGGAGATCTCGATGGTCTCGGCGTAGTACTTGCCGATGCCGTCCAGTGTCGGGCCGCGCTGCACGACGACGTCGGTCGGCGGCACGTCGGCGATCTTGATGGTGTTGTTCTCCGAGGCGAAGATCGCCTCGGACAGGTCGAAGCCGACCTTCTTGGCGTCGACGTCGAACGCGGCGACGAACTTCACGTCGCGCACGTGATACGGGCCGAGCTTCACGTGCATCAGGCCGGGAACGGTGGCGTTCGCGTCAGCGTCCTGGTAGTACTGCACGCCCTGGACCAGTGAGGACGCGCAGTTGCCGACGCCGACAATGGCGACCCGCACATCTGTCGACGATCCGTTGTGCTCCGTCATGGGACGTTCTCCTAACTCGTACTTCTACTGGCTGCTGTTCAGGTACTGCGGTGGCCGCGTCAGGCCTGGTCTGGGTGGCTTTGCGCCACCCGCTCAGCGGCGATCAGCTCGTTGAGCCACTTGACTTCCCGCTCGCTGGACTCCAGGCCCAGCTGATGGAGTTGTTTCGTGTAGCGGTCGAATGAATTGCTCGCCCGGGCGATGGCCTCCCGCAGACCTTCGCGACGTTCCTCCACCTGGCGCCGGCGGCCTTCCAGGATCCGCATCCGTGCCTCGGCCGGTGTGCGATTGAAGAACGCCAGGTGCACACCGAAGCCGTCGTCGGTGTAGTTCTGTGGGCCGGTGTCGGCCACCAGTTCGGCGAACCGCTGGCGACCGGTGTCGGTCAGCTGGTATACCCGGCGGGCGCGGCGCAACACCGTGGTCCCCGCGGGGGCGGTGTCCTCGACGATCAACCCGTCGGTCTGCATCCGGCGCAGGGCCGGGTACAGCGAGCCGTACGAGAATGCGCGGAATGCCCCGAGCAGGCCCGTCAGTCGTTTGCGCAGTTCGTAGCCGTGCATGGGCGACTCGAGGAGAAGGCCCAAGATGGCAAGCTCCAACATCGGGTCACCTCCTTTGCTCGGCCGTTACGACACTTCGACACCTCCGGCGATAGTATCGGAGCGATATATTCGGCGCTACTTGAGTGCGCACGTTCCCCATGGATACAGCCGAGTGTCACGCCAGAGTCGCGCTCGGCGTCGAGTGTCACGCCAGAGCCGCGTTCGCCCGTTAGGGGTAGTTGATCTGCTTTTCCGAGCCGTCGGGATTCAGCTGGATGTAGCCGCTGCCGAAGTCGCTCGAGACGTAGACCGAGATCGTCAACGTCCCCGGGACGGTCTGGTCGCGGCTGGGCTCGATGATCAGATAGGTGCTCTTGACGTCGCCGGGCTTCATGTTCAGCGTTTCCGGCGCCCCGCGCAGCACGCCGACGACCGCTTTGGCGTCGAACTTGCTCAGATCCACCAGCTGGGCGTCGCTACTGGCACCCGACGTGCTCGGGTCGCCCCAGCCGCCGCGGTAGGTGTAGTTGAGTTCGCGTCGCTCGTCGCCCGGATCCGGCCGGGTCAACGACGCGTACTCGGGGTAGATCACCAGCCGGTTGCCGTCGGTGTTGCCGAACTTCTTCTTCATCTGCTCGAGCAATCCGGTGAGGCCACCCAGCGAATGCAGCTGGCGCGGCGGCGTCAGCACCACCGGGGCAACGCCGTCCGACTTGGCACCCGGATCGGAGGTGAAGTTCAGCGGCGACGGGGTGTTGCCGTACAGCCCCCAGCCGATGCCGATGCCGAGCACGACCAGAACCCCCATGATGGCGAGCCGGATGCCCCAGCTTCCGCTGGTCCCCGGCGTCGACAGCCGCGGCTTCTTCAACGTGGGCAGCTGCACCGGCGCGTTCGCGGTCTGGAGGTCGGAGACGAGCGCGCGTAAGTCGCCCAGCGTCATCGCCGTGGTCGCCGCCTTCACCCGCTGCTGATGCTCGGTCATCGACAGCTGCCCCTCGGACAGCGCGGTGTCCAAAATCTGGCACGTGTCGTTGCGGTCGCTGTCCTTGGCGCGCGTGCTGGAAGTCTGCGATGTCGCCACGGCGATGATCGTAAGAGTTCGGACACCAAGAGCGCAGACCAGCCGCATATTCGGCGGCGCCGCGAGTCGGTTGCGTGCCGGTGCCCAGATCCCCGACGTACTCTGGTCCTCGTGCGATTGCAGCGACAGGTGGTGGACTACGCCCTTCGGCGACGCTCCCTGCTGGCCGAGGTGTACTCCGGTCGAACTGGGGTTTCAGAGGTCTGCGACGCCAATCCCTATCTGTTGCGCGCCGCCAAGTTTCACGGCAAGCCCAGTTCGGTGATGTGCCCGATCTGCCGCAAGGAGCCGCTGACATTGGTGTCCTGGGTGTTCGGCGATCACCTGGGTGCGGTTTCGGGATCCGCGCGCACCGCCGAGGAGCTGGTGTTGCTGGCGACTCGATTCGACGAATTCTCGGTACACGTGGTGGAGGTATGCCGGACCTGCGAGTGGAATCACCTGGTCAAGTCCTACGTGCTCGGAACGCCGCGGCCCACCAACGGGACGCGAGGACGCCGTGGCACCCAGACGGCGCGCTCCGGCGCGCGTACGGCCAGTGAATAGCGAAGGGCGTCCCGACCGGCCTGCCACTGACAACCGCACAGGTTCAGGGGCCCAGGGTGCGTCCGGCAACTCGGAGCCACCGACCACGCGATTCCCCGCGGCGGGCGACGGGTCTGGCCCGTCCCGATCCGCACCCCGCCGGCAGGTGCCGCCGGATGACCGGTTGACGTCGATCATCGAACCGGTCCGCGACACCCCACCGCAGCTGCGTGACCCGGTCGACGTCGTCAAGGCAGCGTTGGACGGCACTCCGCCGCCGAAGCTTCCCCCGCCGCCCCCGCCGCGCCGCCCGGGTGGCGCCGGGGGGCCGGGTGGCCCGCCGCCGTTGAAGCCGCCGACGTTCTCCCAGCAGGTCAACTGGAAGTGGGTGCGCCGGTCGTTGTACCTGGCCGCCGTCGTGTTGATCGTGCTGCCGCTGATCACCTTCGGGATGGCCTACCTGATCGTCCAGGTGCCTCAGCCTGGGGACCTGCGCACCAACCAGGTGTCTACGATCCTGGCAAGCGACGGCTCCGAACTCGCGAAAATCGTTCCGCCGGAAGGCAACCGGATCGACGTCAACATCGACCAGGTGCCGGTGCAGGTCCGCAACGCGGTGATGGCCGCCGAAGACCGCGACTTCTACAGCAATCCGGGCTTTTCCTTCACCGGCTTTGCCCGCGCACTCAAGAACAACCTTTTCGGCGGCGACCTTCAGGGCGGGTCGACGATCACCCAGCAGTATGTGAAGAACGCGCTCGTCGGTGACGCCCGATCCGGGGTCGGCGGTGTGGTGCGTAAGGCCAAGGAGCTCGTCATCTCCACGAAGATGACCGGCGAGTGGTCCAAAGACCAAATCCTGCAGGCGTATCTGAACATCATCTATTTCGGCCGCGGTGCCTACGGCATCGCGGCGGCTTCGAAGGCGTACTTCGACAAGCCGGTCGAGCAGTTGACGGTCGCCGAGGGTGCGCTGCTGGCCGCGCTGATCCAACGGCCGTCGACCCTGGATCCGGCGGTCGATCCCGACGGTGCGGCCACGCGGTGGAACTGGGTGCTCGACGGCATGGTGTCGATGGGCGCGCTGTCGAAGGACGAACGCTCCCAACAGGTTTTCCCGCCGACGGTGTCGCCGGAGCAGGCCCGCTCGAACAACGTCACCACCGGGCCGAACGGCCTGATCGAACGTCAGGTCACCAAGGAACTGCTGGATCTGTTCAACATCGATGAGCAGACCCTGAACACTCAGGGCCTGCAGATCACCACGACGATCGACCCGCAGGCGCAGAAGGCCGCCGAGGACGCGGTGTCGAAGTATCTCGATGGCGAGATGCCGGACATGCGTTCGGCGGTGGTGTCCATCGATCCGAAAACCGGTGGAGTGAAGGCCTATTACGGCGGTTCGGATGCGCAGGGCTTCGACTTCGCGCAGGCCGGTCTGCCCACCGGCTCGTCGTTCAAGGTGTTCGCGTTGGTGGCCGCCCTCGAGCAGGGCATGGGGCTCGGCTATCAGATCGACAGCTCGCCGGTCACCGTCAACGGCATCAAGATCACCAACGTCGAGGGTGAGGGCTGCGGTGTCTGCAACATCGCGGAGGCGTTGAAGCGCTCGCTGAACACCTCGTACTACCGGCTGATGCTCAAGCTCAAGAACGGTCCGAGTGATGTGGCGGACGCCGCGCACCGGGCCGGTGTTGCGGAAAGTTTCCCCGGGGTGCCCCACACGTTGTCCGAGGACGGCAAGGGCGGCCCGCCGAACAATGGTGTGGTGCTGGGCCAGTACCAGTCGCGGGTGATCGACATGGCCTCGGCCTACGCCACGTTGGCCGACTCCGGCGTCTATCACAAGCCGCACTTCGTGCAGAAGGTCGTCAACTCGCGCGGCGAGGTGCTCTTCGACGCCAGTACCGCCGACAACAGTGGCGAGCAGCGCATTCCCAAGGCGGTCGCCGACAATGTGACCGCGGCGATGCAGCCGATCGCCGGCTATTCACGCGGACACAATCTGGCGGGTGGCCGGCCGTCGGCGGCCAAGACCGGAACCAATCAGCTCGGCGACACCGACGCCAACCGCGACGCATGGATGGTCGGCTACACCCCGTCGTTGTCGACGGCTGTCTGGGTCGGCACCACTGACGGCACGCAACCGCTGGTCACGTCGTCGGGCGGACCGGTGTACGGCTCGGGCCTCCCGTCGGACATCTGGAAGGCCACGATGGACGGCGCGCTGAAGGGAACAGACAACGAGTCGTTCCCCAAGCCGACCGAGATCGGCGGATACGCCGGTGTCCCGGCGCCGCCGCCCCCGCCACCCGCGCCGCCGTCGGAGACCGTCATCCAGCCCAGTATCGAAGTGGCACCGGGCATCACGATTCCGCTGGGACCGCCGACCACCATCACGATTCCGCCGGGCGGTGGTCCGCCGCCGCCACCGGGTGGGCCGGACCAGCCGGCACCGGTCGGTGGTGACCCCGGCGTACAGCTACCGCCTCCGCCGCCGTGATCGACGGCCGCGCCACCGTGTCACCTGCACCGCTGGCCGAGGATCTGCGCAGCGCTGACGACCGTGACATGCCGAGCCGCAATGACACTGTGGGCGCGGCACTCTCGGAAGTCGTGGGCGGTCCGGTGGGCCGGCACGCGTTGATCGGCCGGACCCGGATCTTCACCCCGTTGCGGGTCATGTTCCTGATGGCGTTGGTGGTGCTGGCGCTGGGCTGGTCGACGAAGGCGCCGTGCCTGCAGACGGTGGGCACCGGCTCACCCGATCAGCGGGTGGCCAACTGGCAGAATCAGCGCGCCTACTTCGAGCTGTGCTACTCCGACACCGTGCCGCTCTACGGCGCGGAGTTGTTGAGCCAGGGCCGCTTTCCGTACAAGTCGAGCTGGATCGAGACCGATTCGAGCGGCCGGCCGCAGATCCGGTATGACGGCAAGCCCGCGGTGCGCTACATGGAATATCCCGTGCTGACCGGGGTGTACCAGTACGTGTCGATGGCACTGGCCAAGACCTACACAGCGGTCGCCAAGATGGTGTCGCTGCCTGCGGTCGCCGAAGTGGTGATGTTCTTCAATTTCGCGGCGATCGGGCTGGCGTTGGCGTGGCTGACGACGGTGTGGGCGTCGTCGTGGCTGGCGGGCCGGCGGGTGTGGGATGCCGCGCTGGTGGCCGCGTCCCCGGTTCTGATCTTCCAGATCTTCACCAATTTCGACGCGCTGGCAACGGCTTTGGCGATCGGCGGCCTGCTGGCGTGGGCGCGCAAGAAGCCGGTATTGGCGGGCATCCTGATCGGTCTCGGGGTGGCGGCCAAGTTGTATCCGGCACTGCTGCTGCTGCCGTTGTTGGTGCTGGCGATCCGCACCGACCGGATGCCCGAGGCCGCCAAGACCGTGGTGGCCGCGGTGGGTGCCTGGTTCGTGGTGAACCTCCCGGTGATGGTGCTGTTTCCGCGCGGCTGGTCGGAGTTCTTCCGGCTCAACTCCCGGCGCGGGGATGACATGGACTCCCTGTACAACGTGGTGAAGTCGTTCACCGGCTGGGACGGCTTCGACACGAACCTCGGGTTCTGGCAGCCGCCGGTGATCCTCAACGTCGTCGTTGCCGTGCTGTTCGTGTTGTGCTGTGCGGCAATCGCGTACATCGCCCTGACCGCGCCGCAGCGGCCGCGGGTGGCGCAGCTGGCGTTCCTCACGGTGGCCGCGTTCCTGTTGGTGAACAAGGTGTGGAGCCCGCAGTTCTCGCTGTGGCTGGTGCCGCTGGCGGTGCTGGCTCTGCCGCAGCGCCGAATTCTGTTGGCGTGGATGACCATCGACATGCTCGTGTGGGTGCCGCGGATGTACTACCTGTACGGCGAGGCCAACAAGGGCCTGCCTGAGCAGTGGTTCACCGCCACTGTGCTGCTGCGCGACATCGCGGTGGTGGGCCTGATGGTGTTGGTCGTGCGTCAGATCTACCGTCCCGAACTGGATTTGGTGCGCTGGGGCGGCCGGGTGGACGATCCTGCCGGGGGCATGTTCGACGGCGCCCACGACGCGTATCCGACGTGGTTCCCGCGGTGGTTGCGCCCACGCGCGACGGCGGTTGCCGATGCGCCCGAGGAACAAGAGGCACCGGATGCAAGTCGCGATAGCACTGTTCCCGCGTAACACCGCACTGGACGCGATCGGCCCCTACGAGGTCCTGCAGCGCATCCCGTCGATCGACGTGGTGTTCGTCGGGCATCGTCGCGGCGAGGTCCGCAGCGACAACGGAATGCTCGGCCTGACGGTCGACGCCACCTTCGACGACGTCACCGAACCCGACATCCTGGTGTTCCCCGGCGGAATCGGCACCCGCACGCTCGTCGAGGACACCACAGTCCTGGACTGGGTCCGCGAGGTGCACCGGCACACCACCTTCACCACCTCGGTGTGTACCGGCAGCCTGGTGCTGGCGGCCGCGGGCCTGCTGACCGGTTTGACGGCCGGGACGCATTGGCGGGCCACCGAGCTGTTGGAGTCCTTCGGCGCGATCTACACCCCGCAGCGGGTCGTCGAGCATCTGCCGGAGCGCATCATCACCGCAGCCGGGGTATCCAGTGGCATCGATATGGCGCTGCGGCTGGTCGAGCTGCTGGTCGGACGGCGGGCCGCGGAGGCCAGCCAGCTGATGATCGAGTACGACCCGCAGCCGCCGTTCCGGGCCGGCGCGGTGGACCAGGTCTCCGATGCCACCTTGCAGCTGGCGCTCGAGTACTACGGCCAGCGGAGTTAGGAGCTCGAGGTGACGGCGAACAAGCGCCACTCGCCGGGCACGCCTTTCAGGTCGTGCTCGCCGCGGTCCTCGAACTCGAGCCCCGACCCGAAGACCAGATCCCGCAGCGTGCTGGACACGACGATCTCGTTGGCAGCGGCCAGTGCACTGACTCTGGCGCCGATGTGCACTGCGATGCCACCGATATCGGCGCCACGTACCTCGCACTCTCCGGTGTGAAGTCCAGCGCGGATCTCGATACCGAGGGGTTTGAGCGCCTCGCGAATTGCCATGGCGCAGCGGATCGCTCGCTGCGGCCCGTCGAACACTGCGAGAAAGCCGTCGCCGGAGGTGTTGACCTCACGTCCGCGGAAGCGGCCGAATTGAGCTCGGACAACCGCGTCGTGTGCGTCGAGAAGCGAGCGCCACTCTCGATCACCGAGCCGCGCCGCGCGACGTGTGGAGTCCACGATGTCGGTGAAGAGCACGGTCGCCAACACCCGATCGTCGGGCACGTCCGCTTCGTGTCCGGTCAGGAATTCGGCGACTTGCTGAAATGAGGCGCGCCACGGTTCGACGAAGTGAAACAAGTTGCGGCCTGGCAGCTCAACGTATTTCGCTCCGGTGATGTTGTCGGCGATGTTGCGACCCATCTGTGGCACCACGAGCTGATCGTCGAGATGATTTACAACCAGGGTGGGCACGCGAATCGTCGGGAGAACGGCGCGGACGTCCAGCTGCTGGACCATCTCGAGCATTACCGCGTGGGTCGAGGGGCTGACCGCCAGACGCTCCATCCGTGCCCACTGCGCCCGAATCTCTTCGTTCCAGGGCATATCAGGATTCATGTGGCGCTGGAGCTCGCCGGAGCCCCAGAGCGCGGTCATAGTGCCGGTGAATGTCTCGTCAGGTCGGATGGTGAGCGTCTCCGCATAACCCTCCAGCGCAATGAGAGCTGTGGTCCGGGATGGATATGTGGCCGCGAACATCGCGGCTTTTGCGAACGCACCGTCGACCGCGACGAGCACGGCTTCAGTGCTTCCGATGTCGTCGAGTACCGCAGTGATGCTGTCGGTCCATTGCTCGAGGGTTGGCATTGCCCCGGGGCGAACCGGGTCGGAGGCACCGGTGCCGGGCTGGTCCAAGAAGATGAGGCGGCCCAGCGACGCGATAGCCTCGGCCCAACCTTGTATCGACTGCAGCTCGGGCAGGATCTCACAGCAGGTGAACCAGTTCGGGACGAAGACGATGTCCCGATCGCCGGGCGGCGACGCCCGGTACGCGACGCCCAAGTCTCCGTTGCGGGCGTAGCGCGTCTCGGAGAACACGGCCGAAGTCTAAGCCTGTCGATCACCGCGATTTCGCTGATCAGCCTGCACTCCGGTAGCCTGTGCAGGTTGCCGACGCAGGCGACCCTTCTGCCACGGACACGCCGTGGCCGCTACGACCATAGGAGGTGATGAGGTTCCCATGCGTCCATACGAAATCATGGTCATCCTTGACCCCACTCTCGACGAGCGCACCGTTGCCCCGTCCCTGGAGACGTTCCTGAACGTCATCCGGAGTGACGGCGGATCGGTCGACAAGGTCGACATCTGGGGCCGGCGCCGTCTGGCCTACGAGATCGCCAAGCACGCCGAGGGCATCTACGCCGTCGTCGACGTGAAGGCCGAGCCGGCCACCGTGTCCGAGCTCGACCGGCAGCTGAACCTGAATGAGTCCGTGCTGCGGACCAAGGTGATGCGGACCGATAAGCACTGAGTCCAGCTCGGACTCACTATCCGCTGAGTGGATAAGCGCGCCGCGCGTCGGAGCTCTTACGTAGGCTTCGCGGTGAATCCATCCGCCTATGCCAGGAGGACCTTGTGGCCGGTGACACGACCATCACCGTCGTCGGAAATCTGACGGCCGATCCCGAACTGCGGTTCACCCCGTCGGGTGCAGCCGTCGCCAATTTCACGGTGGCGTCCACACCCCGCACGTTCGACCGTCAGACCAATGAGTGGAAAGACGGCGAGGCGCTGTTCCTGCGCTGCAACATCTGGCGTGAGGCGGCCGAGAACGTGGCCGAGAGCCTCACCCGCGGTTCGCGGGTGATCGTTCAGGGCCGGCTGAAGCAGCGTTCCTTCGAAACCCGTGAGGGCGAGAAGCGCACCGTTGTGGAGCTCGAGGTCGACGAGATCGGCCCGTCACTGCGTTACGCCACCGCCAAGGTCAACAAGGCCTCGCGCAGCGGCGGCGGTGGTGGCGGCTTCGGCGGCGGCGGTGGCGGGGGCTCCCGTCCGGCGGCAGCAGCGGCCAGTGAGTCGGGCGACGACCCGTGGGGCAGTGCCCCGGCGTCGGGGTCGTTCGCCGGCGGTGACGACGAACCGCCCTTCTGATACCCAACGAAATCCTTTGTGCGCCAACGGCGCGACTGTGAAGAACGAAAGAGATTGACCCATGGCCAAGACCAACAAGCGGCGTCCCGCACCGGAAAAGCCGGTCAAGACCCGCAAATGCGTGTTCTGCTCGAAGAAGGGGCAGGACATCGACTACAAGGACACGCAATTGCTGCGCACCTACATCAGCGAGCGCGGCAAGATCCGCGCCCGCCGGGTGACCGGTAACTGCGTGCAGCACCAGCGCGACATCGCGATCGCCGTCAAGAACGCGCGTGAGGTTGCTCTGCTGCCGTTCACGTCGGCGGCGCGGTAGAGAACGGAAGTATCGAGATGAAGCTGATTTTGACCGCTGAGGTCGAGCACCTCGGAACCGCCGGCGACACCGTCGAGGTGAAGGACGGCTACGGACGTAACTACCTGCTGCCGCGCGGCCTGGCCATCGTGGCCTCCCGCGGTGCACAGAAGCAGGCCGACGAAATCCGTCGTGCCCGCGAGACCAAGACCGTGCGCGATCGTGAGCACGCCGACGAGATCAAGGCCGCCATCACCGCGCTGGGTTCGATCCAGCTGCCGGTGAAGTCCGCCGCGGACTCGGGCAAGCTGTTCGGCTCGGTGACTGCCAACGACATCGTCGGCGCCATCAAGAAGGCCGGCGGACCCAGCCTGGACAAGCGCACCGTGCAGCTGCCCAAGGCACACATCAAGGCGACTGGCGCCCACACCGTCGGAGTGCACCTGCACCCCGAGGTGAACGTCGACATCACCGTCGACGTCGTGGCCCAGAGTTAGCCGTCCGCGTCAATTCCCCGGGTGGCGGCCCTGCGAGGCTGCCCCCGGGGAATTGCTGTATTTCTGGCGAACACTTCCGGGCGGGGTCGCCACAGCTAATCTAACCGTCCGTTAACCTGGCGCATAACCTCCGGCAACACAACACGCCCGAGATCGCAACCGAGGCCGACACGCCGACGAACTTGCCATCCACAACACTCACCTGGCGCTACCCTGCGTTTAGCTGGGCGGATAACCCAAAATCGGCCGGTCATCCACAGGTTCTCCCCAACGACTCAACACCTCTTTTGCCAGCTATCCACAAACCACTAACAGGTTGATGAACAGGCTCGGTTTGCGAGGGCCCCAGCAACGTCTAGCGTGAGCCGTCGGCAGTGCGGTCCATCATCGTGACGCCGAATGCTTGTCGGGGGCGTGGGGTACACCTCTGATAGTGCATCGAACAGAAGTTCGACGAATTCAAGAGGAGGTGGGGCAGCCCAATGGCGGTCGTCGACGATCTCGGTCAGCCCGGGATGGACAGTCCTCCTCCTTCTGAGGACTTCGGTCGCCAGCCTCCCCAGGACTTAGCAGCCGAACAATCCGTGTTGGGCGGCATGCTGCTGTCCAAGGACGCCATCGCCGACGTGTTGGAGCGGCTGCGCCCGGGTGACTTCTACCGGCCGGCCCACCAGAACGTCTACGACTCAATCCTGGACCTCTACGGCCGCGGTGAGCCCGCGGACGCTGTCACCGTCGCCGCCGAGCTGGACCGTCGCGGGCTGTTGCGCCGCATCGGTGGCGCGCCCTATCTCCACACGCTGATCTCGACGGTGCCGACGGCGGCCAACGCCGGGTACTACGCGGGCATCGTGGCGGAAAAGGCGTTGTTACGGCGTCTCGTGGAGGCCGGCACCCGGGTGGTGCAGTACGGCTACGCCGGCGCAGAAGGTGCCGACGTCAACGAGATCGTGGACCGCGCACAAGCCGAAATTTACGACGTCACCGAGCGGCGCACCGCTGAGGACTTCCTGCCGCTGGAAGATCTGCTGCAGCCGACGATGGACGAGATCGACGCCATCGCCTCGAACGGCGGTCTCTCCAAGGGCGTGCCGACGGGCTTCGAAGAGCTCGACGCGTTGACCAACGGTCTGCACCCGGGTCAGATGATCGTGGTGGCGGCCAGGCCCGGTATGGGCAAGGCGCTGGGTCTGGACACGCCGCTGCCGACTCCGACGGGCTGGACCACGATGGGCGAGGTCACGGTCGGGGACTACCTGATCGATGCCGACGGACGCCCCACGCGCGTGGTCGCGGTAACGGACGTCATGGTGGGCAGGCCGTGCTACGAGGTCGAATTCTCGGACGGCACAGTCCTTATCGCGGACGCTGAGCACCAGTGGCTGACGGAGACCCGCGCTTCGCGGAAGTCTGCGCAGGCCGCCGCGGTTGGCTACCACCGCTACAAGAACCAGCAGACGTTCGCCGCTGTCCGCACAACGCGGGAGATCGCTGAGACGCTGCGATGCCCGACACAAGACCGCCGACTGAACCACTCGGTGACCAACGCCAAGCCGCTGCAGGCGCCAGATCGCGACTTGCTCGTCCCGCCGTACACGCTCGGCGCTTGGTTGGGTGACGGAACAAGCGCGGCAGCGCAGATCACCTCGGCTGATCCCGAGATCATCATGTGCATCGAGGCCGAGGGCATCGAGGCGCACAAGTCGGATACGGCGAAGTATCGCTATTCCTTGCGGCTGCCTACCCCCGATGCGCCGGTGGCACGGGACTGCGTGGTGTGCGGTAAGGCCTTCGTTCCCACGACAAGCCAGGTCCGAACCTGCGGGCAGTCATGCGGGGGCAGGGCACGCTTCCTGTCCGATCCGATGCCGGCGCCTACATGCTCACGGTGTGGGGGACCGTCGTGCGGGTTGCTGCTATGCCAGCCATGCCGGAATGCGGTCGGCACCTTGCAGGCTCAGCTCCGGACCATCGGGGTGCTCAACAACAAGCACATCCCAGCCGATTATCTGCGCGCCTCCGAGTCCCAGCGGCGCGCGGTGCTCGCCGGTCTGTTGGACACCGACGGCACGGTCACCAATGGCGGGGCCGTCCAGTTTTCGGTGACCAACCAGCGGCTCGCTGATGATGTCTTCGAACTGATCGTCAGCCTCGGCTACCGTTGCGGCCGCGCAACGAAGAGAGTCCGAGGTCGATCCGAAGAGAGTTCAACTGCTTTCATCCTGAACTTCTCCACTGATGACGAGGTGTTCGGGTTGCCCCGGAAAGCCTTGTTGCACAAGGAACGGCGGGCCAGCGGGAAAGTACGGGTGTCGTCGCGCTTCATCACGGACGTCCGGCCCATCGCGAGCGTTCCGGTGCGCTGCGTCGAGGTCGACAACGGCGACCACATGTATCTGGCGGGGCGGGCGATGATCCCGACCCACAACTCGACCCTGGGCTTGGATTTCTTGCGGTCCTGCTCGATCAAGCACCGGTTTCCGAGCATCGTGTTCTCGCTGGAAATGAGCAAGTCGGAGATCGTGATGCGACTGCTCTCGGCCGAAGCGAAGATCAAGCTCGCCGACATGCGCTCGGGAAAGATGACCGACGACGACTGGACACGCCTGGCGCGCCGGATGAGCGAAATCAGCGAAGCGCCTTTGTATATCGACGATTCGCCGAACCTGACGATGATGGAGATCCGAGCGAAAGCACGCCGGCTGCATCAGAAGGCCGGATTGCGGCTGATCGTGCTCGACTACCTGCAGCTGATGACGTCGGGCAAGAAAGTCGAGTCGCGCCAGCAGGAAGTTTCTGAATTCTCCAGGCAGATCAAGCTTTTGGCGAAAGAACTGGAAGTTCCAGTGGTCGCGATGAGCCAGCTGAACCGTGGTCCCGAGCAGCGCACCGACAAGAAGCCGATGCTGGCCGACCTTCGCGAGTCGGGATCGATCGAGCAGGATGCCGACATGGTGATCCTGCTGCACCGTCCCGATGCCTTTGAAACCGACGACCCGCGTGGCGGCGAAGCCGACCTGATTGTCGCGAAACACCGTGCAGGACCTACGCGTACGGTGACAGTCGCACACCAGCTGCACCTGTCGCGGTTCACCAATATGGCGCGGTAACGGTCATTGGTGTCGCTGCGCTTGTGACCTTTCAAACTGCACGACCAAATCTCACCTGAAGTGACCCGCGAATGGCCAATTAGCCACGAAGGGTGAGACGACAACAGGGAGCTGATCTCGTAGATGGGCGCGGATGAGTGCGATGGTGCCGTCGACGCCCGTCGTCAATCGTGGGCGACGGAACACCGCTAGACAGCCTGGTGCCCCGTTGTCGAACATGATGACCTCAGCTTGGCGGCCAGGCCGTCGAGCAGTGTGGCGGCGGCCATCGGCACGGTGGTCTACGTCAGCTGACGCAGTCGCCATTTGCTTCGTGTGAGTTGGTCAGTCGAGGGTGATGTCGGTCAGCGCGATGGATACCACTAGTTGCTCGGGGATCGGGTGGTTATCGGGATCGCGAACGTAGATCATGCGGGTGCGCGGGATGATGACGCCGTCGATCTCGTCGAAGTCCGAGACGTAGTGGGCGGCCGGGGAGCCGCCCGCGATGTCCACTTGGTAATCGCGGCGTTGGATCAGGCCGTCGTCGTCGATGTAGAGCACCTGGTGCGGGCTGTGGGTGGCGATGGAATCGGGATAGCTGACATGCAGTCGCCGCCAGGTCTGGCCGCGTTCGGTCCACGGCTCACCTTCCTCGGTGCGTACACCGGGCAAAGTGAGGTTGAACGGTTCGGCGGTGTACGTCCACATGGCGTAGCCGGTGAAGTATGCCAATTGCAGTGTCGTCCAGCGTGTTTCGAGGGTGTGGCCGGCGAAGGAGGCGCGAGGGTCGCCGAGCATCTCCACGACGTCGCCGTCGAGTGTCTCGATACCCACTCGGTCCGGTGTGTAGGCGGTCCTCAGGTCGTATGCGGTAAACGGACACAGGGAGGCCCGCTGGTCCTTGATCCACACCGTGATGTCACCGTCGTCGACGATGCCGGGGACCTGTTTGATGTCCCAGATGGCTCCGCCGAAGCGCTTGTGTGCGCTCACCGATGTCAGCTGGTTCCAGCGGTCGGCCCCGCCGTACGCCTGCAGCGTCTTCTGGAGTAGGTCCGTCACGAGGTGCCTTTCAGCGTCCGAGGAACTGACGGATGTGGTGGCCGAAGTCGACCGGGTACTGGTCGAGGAAGCCGTGTCCCGCGTCGGGGTAGATGCGTAGCTGTGCGCCTCGGATTCGTTCGGCGAGCAGGTAGCTGTTCTTGGTTGACATCATGGTGTCGTTGTCGCCGTTGGCTACCAGGGTGGGCTGCGTGATTGCCGAGAGCCGTTCCAGCTTCGAGGTTTCCGGGATGCCCCACGTCATCAACGCCTGATACTGGGCGTCGCGGCAGGCCAGCGTCGTCTCAATGTCGCGGGCCTCGGTGCGGGTGTGGGTGCGGGCGAGGTACTCCCAGCCGCGCTGGACGCTGGCTTCCGATCCGGAGAAGAAGAGGGCGAGGAAGTTCTCGGCGGTGATGTCGTCGCCGCAGGCGTAGGTGTAGACGTCGTCAGACCAGCGGTGCAGATCCGGTGCGCCTTGGGGGGCGGTGCCGGCCAGGACGAGGCGTCGCGGTAGTCGGGGGCGTATCAGGGCGATCTCCTGGGCGATATGCCCGCCGAGGGAGAATCCCAGCAGATCGACGGTGGTGAGGTCGAGCGCGACGATGAATCGCAAGGCGCTGCGGGCCATGTCAGTGACGTTGTCCGGTGTTGTTCCGGTGGATCCGCCGACGCCGGGCAGATCCACCGTGATCACCTCACGGTCCGCGCTCAGGATGTCCAGCAATGCGGGGTCCCAGTAGTCGAGGTTTCCGCGGAAGTGCTGGAAAAGCACGAGCGGCGGCAACGTCACCGAGGGTGTCCCGATTCGCCGGTAGGCGAGGGTGTCCCCGGCCACATCGAGTCGAAGGTTGGGCGCGAGGGCGGCTCCCGCGTCCTGTGCGATGGTCGTCATCGTGCTGTCTCCCTAGCGCTGCTGGTCCAACCGTTGTCGATCACATTCGCAGGAAGCCACCCCGTGCTGTATCCGTCAGTTGACTACCGCTTCCTCGTGCGTGCCGGGTGGGTTCCGGTAGCAATTCGACCTATGGCATCTCCCGCGGCGCCCATCGCACACTGGCATGCCGGAAACATCTTCAGGACAGTGGGATTGGAGCACACGTGCCGTACCTCAGCGGGTCGGATGGAACTCGACTCTTCTTTAAGGAATGGGGCAGTGGGCCGGCAGTGGTGTTCTGCCACGGTTGGCCGCTGAGCGCAGACGCCTGGGACGTCGAGCTGAAGCTGTTCGCCGACAACGGCTACCGGGCCATCGCCCACGACCGCCGCGGGCACGGTCGGTCTGAACACAGCTGGGCCGGAAACGACATGGACACCTACGCGGCCGATCTTGCCGCGGTCATCGACGGTTTGGGATTGTCAAGCGTCGTCCTGGTCGGGCACTCGACGGGTGGCGGGGAAGCGTTGCGCTATGCGGTGCGGCATGGCGCGGGCAGGGTGCGCAAAGTGGTCACCATCGGCGCCATTCCTCCGGTGATGGTGCAATCGGCGGCCAATCCGGAGGGCACTCCTGTCGCGGCGTTCGATGACATCCGCGCGCGGGTGTTGGCCGACCGGTCGCAGTACTGGAAGGAGTTGGCGCTGCCGTTCTACGGCTTCAACCGCAACGGAGCACGGGTGTCGCAGGGGTTGATCGACCACTTCTGGCAGCAGGGCATGCAGGCGGGTCTAGCGTCGGCCTACGACTGCGTCAAGGCGTTCTCCGAGACCGATCTGACCGGTGACCTCAAGGACCTCGACGTCCCGATCCTGATCGCACACGGTGACGACGATCAAATCGTCCCGATGCACGATGCCGCGTCGAAGGCGATCGAACTGGTCCGCTACGGATCACTGCGCGTGTATCCGGGTGCCTCGCACGGGATTCACGGCGAGTATCAGCAGCAACTGGGCCGGGACCTGCTCGATTTCATTCGGGCTTGATCTCCACCAGGGCGACCCGCGACGAAGGTACGCGCTCGCCGTCCGAGCCGCGGAATACGACGCCGACGGGCTCACCGGTGGAGGAGTCGATGAAGCGGAGGTCGCTGCTGTGAGCGCGGGCGAGGTGGATGTGGCCCCACTGGCCGATAGCCGCGAGCGCAGGGATTAGCGCGTGCCCGGCTTTGGTCAGGACGTAGCGGCTACGCCTACGGTCGCCGGGGTTTTGATAGTCGACCATCTCGAGGATGCCGGCATCCACCAGTTCGCCGAGACGAGCACTCAATACGTCGGATGCGGCACCGAGCTGCTCGCGGAACTCCGAGAACCGCGACCGGCCAAGGAAGGCCTCGCGAAGGATCAGCACAGCCCACGGTTGGCCGAGTATTGACATGGTGCGCGCAATGGGGCACGCATCCTCGGACCACAACTCACGACGCATCCCGCCATCCTAGCTGAGTTGGTATGCCAAACCCAGCTCTGGTACCTTCTAGCGGGTGATGGTCGGGCGATCAGCGGAACTGGCCGAAGTCATAGCCGCACTGGCGGCTGTGTCCACCGGCGGATCGGCGTTGGTGGTCGAGGGGGATCCGGGAATCGGGAAGTCCACTCTGCTCGCACGCGCGAGTGAGTGGGCCAGCGCCAACGGGTACGGCCGGCTCTATTGTTCGGGCGTGCAGAGCCACAGCGAGATCGGCTTCGCCGGGCTGCACGAACTCCTACATCCGCTCCTCGTCCACGCACCTGCACTGCCCCCACGCCAGCGTTCGGCCCTGATGACCGCTTTCGGACTGGAAGACGGCCCAGTGCCCGATCGGCTCCTGGTCAGCTTGGCGGTTCTCGGGCTGCTGGAAGAAGCCGCCAACAATAGGCGCCTGCTGCTGGTCGTCGACGACGCACAGTGGTTGGACCAATCCACCCTCGACGTGTTGACCTTCGTGGCGCGTCGACTGACCAACGCGCCCTTGATGATGCTGTGTGCCGTGCGCTCGGCGCTCGACGGCACCGCCCAGTACCTCGACGGGTTACCCCGGTTGCCGCTGGGTCCACTCGGCTCCGACGAGGCCGCCGAGCTTCTCGCCGCGACCCTGACGGCCTCCACCAACGCCCGCGAGGTCGACGCCTACACCCGTCGGCGCGTGCTGGAGCAAGCCCGCGGCAATCCGCTGGCGGTCATCGAAATGGCTGTTGCGCTCGGCGAGCGGGCCACAGACGCCGTCCTCTTCGCGGGGGAGCCGTTGCCCACCGGCCGGCGCGTCGAGCGCGCCTTTCTTACTCAGGTGGCAGCGCTACCGGATCAAAGCCGGCTCCTTCTGCTCGTTGTCGCGGCCGGTAACGGTGTGTTGACCGAGATTCACAGCGCCGCAGAAGTTCTGGGATTGAATCTCGCCGAACACCTGGCCCCGCTGGAGCGATCGGGCCTCATCGTCGTCGGCCGCGGCGAGATCCAGGTCCGACATCCCCTGATTCGATCCGCCGTGTATGGCGCGGCGCCGCTGTCGTCACGCTCGATCGTGCACCGTGCGTTGGCGACCGCGACGACGGATCCGAACAGCGCCGCCTGGCATCGGGCCGAAGCGGCGTTCGGCCCGGATGAAGACGTCGCCGCCGACCTCGAGCGTGCCGCGGACAGGGCACGAGCCCGTGGCGCCGGCGCGGAGGCCGCTGCGGCGTTACGGCGTGCAGCGATCCTGACCCCGGACGTCGACCGGCGCGTCGATCGGCTGGCGTCCGCTGCCGACGTCGCGCGCAGTGCGGGATTGATCGACGAGGCGATCAGAATCCTTCAGGAGGCGGAGCCACTGGCCGGGCACGGCGTCGCAGATACGCGGCTAGCGATCACCCGGTTCGTGCTCAATGCGACCGCCGCCATACCGGGCCAGTCGGCCGCCGAACTGCTGGCCCTGTCCGGGAAACTGCCCGAGGGGGACCCGAGACAACGAGAGTTGCTGTGGGCCGCGGCAATCGAGTGCCGGATGCACGGCCTGGCCGAACAACCTCGGCTCGATGTCATCGCAGCGATCCGTCGCGTCGACCAGTTCGACTCGTCGGACGACCCCTCCGACCCGCCACTGGCCATCGCCCTCGCACTGGTCGACGACGTGGGCCAGGGACCACGGTTCCGGGCCCGGCTACCGGAGTTGATCGACGAGGTCAGCGACGACCCGCTCTCGATGTTGTCCTTGGGAATGGCCGCCGAGGGAGTCTCGGACCGGGACAACGCCTTTCGCTGCTACAGACTGGTGCAGAAGCACGGCCGGGAAACCGGTTCTCCTGCCAATGAGTGTGAAGGGCTGAGGGGCGCGTCGCAGATTCTGTTGACCCAGGGCCGACTCCAGGCCGCCGCTGTGAGTGCACAGCATGCGCTGCGGATGGCCGAAGCCATGAACCTACCGACTACCGCCGGTTCGGCAGCGGCGATCCTGTCCCGCACGTTGACATGGCAGGGGCAGCCGGAGAGCGCCCGCCACGCGCTCGACCATTCTCGCGAACATCTGGCCACGGACCCCAGCATCCTCTGGAACGACGACGTGCATTGGGCAGCCGGCTTCGCGTCGCTGTGCGACGGCAACCACACAGACGCACTCGCTCATCTGCTGAAGATGACGCAGCATCGAACGAGTCGGCGCTGGGCGGTCGCCGACCTGGCCGAGGCCGCCGCGGGATGCGGTCAAGCGGACACCGTTCGCCCGCTGCTCGCCGCGATCGAAGATCAGGCCGAAGCCCTTGGCGTGAACAGCTTTCTGCTACACCGCGCCCGCGCGCTAGTGGCGGAGTGCCCGGTGGAGGCCGATGAGAGATTCGGGGCCGCGCTATCGGCGGCCGAGGGCAGCGGCGCCGAGGTGGAGATCGCGCGGACGCAGCTCCTCTACGGGGAGTGGCTCCGCCGCCGGCGCCGCGTCCTCGATGCCCGTTCACACCTGTCCGCCGCCTTCACCGCCTTCGACACCGCCGGGGCGAAGCCCTTCGCCGACCGGGCCGCCGCCGAGTTGCGCGCCGCGGGCGCCGCCGCCGCGCCTACGGCGGGCAGGAGCAACGCGGCGGCGACCTTGACCGCCCAAGAACTGCAGATCGCTCACATGGCGGTTGCCGGAATGACGAACCGCGAGATCGCCGACCGCATCTATCTGTCCCACCGCACCGTGGCCGCCCACCTGTACAAGGTGTTCCCCAAGCTCGGCATCACCCGACGCAATCAGCTTCACGCAGCCCTGGGGGGTCGTCTCGAGGACGCTGAACCAGTCATCTGACGGATGCCCGTCGGCGAGCCGCTGGTCCACAGTTGGGGTGCACGGAGCCAATCAGGGATCGGCTTCACCGCACACCCGCTAAGGAGACACGATGACCGGCTTGGTCGACTTCACGATCGAAGCACACGGCGGCCTCAACCGCTTCCGCCAGTTCGCGTTCCTGACCGCCCGGCTCCGCCAGGGCGGCGTGCTGTGGGGACTCAAGGGCCAGCCGACTGTTCTGGAGGAAGCCAACGTCCGCGTCGACCTCACCCGAGAGTGGGTGTCGCACTGGCCTTTCGCACCCACCGACCACCGGTCTCAGTTCACCCCAAAGCGAGTCACCATCGAGACGCCGGCAGGCGAAGTCGTCGAGGAACTTGACGAGCCCCGCGACTCGTTCGCCGGTTACGTCATGGAGACCCCGTGGAGCAACGCGCAAGTCGCCTACTTCGCGGGATACACGATGTGGACCTATCTGACGTCCCCGTTCATCCTTGCCCGACCGGGGGTTCTCGCCGAGGAGATCGACCCGTGGACCGAGAACGGGGAGACCTGGCGGAGGTTGCGCGTCACCTTCCCCCAGGACATCGCCACCCACAGCACCGTGCAGACCTTCTACATCGACGACACGGGCCTCCTGCGCCGCCACGACTACGAAGTGGACATCCAAGGCAGCAATCCCGCCGCCCGCTACCTCCTCGAACCCGTCGACGTGCAGGGGATCGTCCTACCGTCCAAACTGCGCATCTTCCCGCGCAACGACGACAACACCCCTGCCGCCGAACCGTTGATCGTGTCGGTGGATCTCAGTGACTACGCCTTCGAGTAGGCCTTCTGCACGCAACCGACCTCGACGACAGCGGATGTATTCATGAACGAGGACGCCACCCTGCAGGTGGAACTGCTGGTGATCGGATTCGGCAAGGGCGGCAAGACACTTGCCGCCATGATGGCTTCCCGCGGGCAGCGGGTCGTCTTGGCAGAGGAATCTCCGCTGATGTATGGGGGCACCTGCATCAACACCGGGTGCGTTCCCACCAAATCGATGGTCTTCCAGGGTGAACGGAGCGCCAGCGGTGTCGCCGGCGCGGCGGTCTACGCTCAAGCGGTCGCCACTACCGAACGACTCACCGCCGGCCTGCGGTCGGCGAACATCGCCGCGTTCGATCCGATCGCGACTGCCACGGTGCTAATCGGCACCGCGCGCTTCGTCGACGAGCACCGGGTGGCGGTGAGCACCGAGCACGGCGTTGTTACGGTCGATGCCCGCACGGTGGTGATCGGCACGGGATCGGTACCGGTGATACCCAATGTCCCAGGGCTGCGACAGTGCCCCGTAGCTGTGACCAGTGCACAGCTCCTGCGTCTGGCATCACGCCCCGACCGACTGCTGGTCCTCGGAGGTGGCTATATCGGTCTGGAGTTCGCCTCGATATACGCCTCCTACGGCACCTCGGTCACAGTCCTGGAACACCGCCCCACCGTCCTGGCTAGTGAGGACGACGACATCGCAACAGAGGTGCGCGAGCTGCTCCAGGAACGCGGCGTCACGGTTCTCACGGGAGCGAATGTCACGGGGGTGCAGACCATTCAACGCACTGGACTGCCGCCGCTGGCCCGTGTCGAGTACATCGCCGAGGGTGCGATGCACGCCATCGATGCCGACACTGTGCTGATAGCGGCAGGCCGCGCACCGAACACGACCGACCTCGGACTCCAGCGCGCCGGCGTGGAAGTCGACAGCAGCGGTGCCATCGTGGTGGACGAGTACCTGCGCACGACCCGTCCACACATCTACGCTGTCGGCGACGTCAACGGCGGACCGCAGTTCACGTATATCTCCCTCGACGACTACCGCATCGTCCTTGACCAACTCCAGGGGGCCTCCGCACCACGGCGCGCGACAGACCGTGTGGCAGTGCCGAGTTGCCTGTTTCTGACGCCCCCACTTGCGCGCGTCGGGCTCACCGAACGACAAGCTCGAGCGGGCGGACGCGATGTGCTCACCGCAGTGAGCCCGGTAGTCAAGCTTGCGACAGTCGCCCGCGCGCGGATCGTCGGTCGAACCGACGGGATGATGAAGGTGGTCGTGGACGCTCGCACCGACGAGATCCTGGGCGCAGCGCTCCTGTGCCACGACGCTCAAGAGATCATCAACATCGTGGCACTCGCCATGCGGCACGGCATTACGGCCACCGCATTGCGTGACGAGATCTACACACATCCTTCGATGGCGGAGTGCTTCAACCAACTGCTGGGCATGCTCAGGTAAGTCGCCACGGGCCCCGACCCACAGTCACGTGACCGATGCCCGAACGGGCTGCGCCGATCCAGTCTGACGAAAACAGCAACTGCACGAAAGGATTCACTCGATGCTAACGATCAGCCAGGACCAATTCGGCGGCCCCGAGGTGCTTCACCCAGTCGAGATCGACCGGCCCGCGCCCGGTCTCGGGGAGATACTCGTGCGTGTGCATGCCGCTGGCGTGAACCCCGTCGACGTCATGAATCGTGAGACCGGGGTTCTGGTCGGCGACCCGCCCTTCGTTCTGGGCTGGGACGTTTCTGGAACGGTCGAGGCGGATCGGCTGGGTATGACGACACTGGCGGCACTGGTCTCGCAGGGCGACCTTGTTCCTACCGTGGCGGCGACCTACCCCCTAAGCGCCGCCGGCAGGGCGCAGGCGACCAAATGCGGTCCCGGCAAGACGGTACTTCTAGTGGCAGACCACATTTGACGGGCGGGCTCATTCACGGCCGATGACGCGAAACCTCGGCTGCCGAAGCAGCACCGACAATTTCACTCAGGCGCATGTCCACGCCGCCTCACGCGGACGCGCTCATTTGGTCGATGATGTCGGCAGTCGAGAGGACCGCATGCGCCAAGAAGCGATAGTTGACCAGTGCAGCCTGGTAGCCGTCGCCCCACTGCGGGTGGCGGGGCCCGGCGACAGCGTCGACAGCCACTGCCACCTCGAAGCCGTCTTCGAGTAGGTGGCGCAGGTGCGATTCGACACACATGTTGGCCAGCATGCCGCCGAGAATGATGCGATTACACCGCTGTTTGCGCAGTTGAAGGACGAGGTCGTTGGTCTGCGGCCCGAACACCTTGTGCGGGCTGACAACCGTGGTCCGGGGATGACCGATGTACGGCCTGAACTCCGGCAGCCAATCGGCGCCCGAATCTGCGAACCCGCTTAGATCGAGCGCGCCCGAGCGGGCGAAGGTGCCCGACGCGAACTCGTCGGACTCCAGGGGGCCGTTGAACAGCCAGCGCGAATCGGTCGGATAGAAATAGTGCGGTGAAATGAACATCGGATAGCACTGCTGCACAGCGGAATCCATGATCGCGATCATGTGGTTGACAGTGTCGTTTTCGGTGACGCTGGCGCCGACAGCTCCCCAGTTGCGACCCTGCGGACTGAGCACGTCGATCTGGGGGTCGATGAACACCACTGCGGTGTCGGACGGATGAAACCTCATCGGAGTTCTCCCAGCGAGTCCGATGCGGTCACGTTCGCGGCCGGCAGGCTGACGGTAATATAGGTCTCAGTGACCGCGCCTACGTCCGCCTCGCCACCTTTGCCAAACCCGATGACCCACGGATCGCCATGCATCCCACTTCCTGGAGTGTCCGTGGTCATGCGAGAAAGGTCAGAACTTCGCTGGTGAAATCGTCGATGTGCTGGAACAGAAAGCCGTGCCCGGCATCGCTGTAGAGCACCACTTTAGCGTCCGGCAGCCGACCCGCCATGGCATAACTGGCGTATGCGTCGATCATCCGGTCGTGCGCGCCGTTGGCTACCAGCACCGGAATCGCAATCTCTGCGAGGCGATCCCAGATACTCGAGCCTGTTGATGCGATCACAGCCAACTGCGCTTGCATCGTCTCCAGAGACACCGGAATGTGATCGGCCGACAAGGTGCGTGCATCCAGCCGGCGCAATGACTCGACGCCCAAGCGGTGCGCACCGTCGGACTCCGGGAAGAACAGGTACAGGAAGTCGTCGTCGTCGTTGACGGGCTTGGTCGCCACCTGCCAGATCCTAGGATCAGGTGCCGGCATGTCGGGCACACCGCCACCGGGAGAGCTTCCGGCAACGATCAAGCGCCGCACGAGGTCCGGCCGGTTGAGCGTTGCGGCTTGCACCACAATCCCGCCCAGCGACCATCCCAACAGATCGACTTGGGCGAGCCCAAGTGCGTCGACGAACTCCGCTAGCCCGCCCGCCAATGCATCCATGGAGGTCGGGGCAGCGCCCGTGGTCTTGCTGTGACCGAGGTTGTCGAAGATGATCACATCGCGTGTCGAGGCCAACCTGTCGAGGAAGCGCGGATCCCAATGGTCCATGGTTCCTCGAAAGCGTAACGCCAGCACCAGCGGTACACCCGATCCGCTGCCAAACCGTCGGTAGGCGAATCGCGCGCTGGCCCCGTCAATGTACTGGGTTTCGGCTCCTGCCGAGGGTGCCTGAGTCATCTCGGGTGAACTCCTGATCTATTCAGACGCGGCGTAATCGGAGCCGCTGTGCAGTGCGATCGTCTGTGTCGAAGGCGGTCTGCGTCCATACGTATGTTGACTGCGTTTCTGCGTGGGGGCGGGAACCCCGGAGTGGTCGTGAAACGCGAGAAGCCACAATTGTGGCTTCTCAAATTTGATGTCCACTCCCAAGGTCCACTGGATGTCCAGTTGGACATTTCGGTGAGATTCTTGAGCTTGATGCGGTCGCCTTCAGTCAGCGATGGTTTGATGCGTGGAACACCCACGATGTGGCCCTTGAGGATTTCGAGCATGGACATGGCGTGAGAAGGGTGTCATCAACGCAGTTCAGTGGTGTGCGAGTGGGCATGAAGTTTGAGAAGCCACACTCGGGCATTCACTTCAATGGTTCGGGTGTGAAAGTTACGTCGACATCGCCCACGGTCATCGTCACCTGACCTTCCATCACCATCACCTGCGCCGAGACCCGTCGATCCACGGTATGGGCCAGCTGCTGAACCGGTGCGTTCGGTATCTGCAGCACCGACAGGTTCGGCAGCCCCGCCACTTTGGGTCCCACAGTGCACCACCAGGTAGCCACGCCGGAGGCGAACGGAAGCAGCACCACCTGGTCGGCCTGGCTGGCGGCCCTGCCCAAGGCACGTTCGTCGGGCTGGCCAACGTTGATCCACTCCAGGATCCGGCCGGTGTAGTCCGCGAGCCGCAAATCGGGCACGCCGGGTGTGGACAGGCCCGCCCCGAACGTCAACTCACCGTCGACGTCGCTGAGCCGGTGTGCGCGCAACCCAAAAGCCAACAACCGCACCACCATGCGCTCATCGGTCTCGCTGGGATGACGGGCGACGGTCAGCGTGTGATCGGCGTAGTAACCGTGATCGACATCGGAGACGCCAAGTTCGACCTTGAACACTGTTGCAGAAAGGGCCACACCATAGTGTCCACCCTGGTGGAGTTCCCCGGACAGTCAGGCGGCTTCGAATAGTCGAAACGCATGGCGCGAAGTTCGGTAGCTAGGCGGGGAAATCCGCGCTGCGCGAGAGCGTTTCGTTGACCCGAATGTCGGCCAGGTTCTGCTCCAGCGCTCCGATCACGGCGTCGTACCCGCTGCTGCCGAGGACTAGCCGACGGGGAGGTGGGTCCTGGGCCATCGCCGCGATCACCGCGCGGGCACCGCGACGCGGGTCGCCGGGCTGCACCCCGTCCATCTCGACGAAAGCAGCGCGTACCTGTTTCAGCATGTCGCGATAGACGGGAACCCGCTCCGCGACAGGCTCATTGGCGAATCCGGCGTAGGCGTTCGTACGAAACGCTCCCGGTTCGACCGTCAACACGGAGATGCCCTGTCCGGCGACCTCGTCACGCAAGGAATCGGTGACGGCTTCGATGGCGAACTTCGTCGCGCTGTAGTAGCCGAACCCGACCGCCGACACCAATCCGGCGACCGAGGACACGTTGACGATCCACCCGTTCCCGCGAGCACGCATCCCCGGCAACACCGCTCGGGTCACGGACAGCACCGCGAAGAAGTTGAGCTCGCACATCGCCCGAAGCGAGGACTCGTCCATTCCTTCGATCGATCCGTACCAGCCGCGGCCGGCGTTGTTGACCAGCACGTCGATACCGCCGAATCGCTCCTCGGCTGCACGCACTGCGTGCTGTACCTGGTCGGCGTCGGTGACGTCCAGCGCCACAACGAGAACCCGGTCCCCGTACTGCTGGGACCACGTCGCCAGCTCCTGCGGACGCCGGGACGTCAGCACCACCCGGTCACCCGTCTCGAGCGCCGCCTCGGCGAACGCCGTCCCGAAGTTGCCAGGTGTGCCACCGGTGATGAACCAGCGCCGCGTCACGGCTCGATCACCAACCGGCTGATCAGCGCGCCGTCGAAGGTGAACCGGTAATGCAGGTCGGCGACTCCACCGGGGAAGTTGCCCTCCAGATGCTGTGCGACGTCGACGGCAGTGTCGGTCGTGGTCGTGCCG
The DNA here is from genome assembly GCF_002887815.1 of Mycobacterium sp. ENV421. Taxonomy (GTDB): domain Bacteria; phylum Actinomycetota; class Actinomycetes; order Mycobacteriales; family Mycobacteriaceae; genus Mycobacterium. Next base: position 104,756 of record NZ_PDHO01000003.1, read on the forward strand.
GTGATCTCGGTGGTGTAGCTGTACTCGCTGGCGGCTGTCGCGACCCAGTCCCCGATCTCGTCGTGGCCCTCGTCGGTGACGACAGCGTCGGGGGTGAGCGTCGCGAGGGCTCGGTCGGCTTCGCGCGCGCCGAGTGCGGTCATGAACGTCTTGATGGTGTCCGGGAGTGCATCCCAATCTGTGGTCATGAGCCCACGATGGAGCTTTCCCTAAGGGGAAGGTCAAGCCCGGACCGGACGAATTCGTACCACCAGCCGCAGAGTTGACCTTCCCCTAGGGGGAAGTCGCACGATGGCCTGACCCGACAATGCGGGCGGCGGATCGCAAGAGGAGGACGCCATGGGCGCACAGGTCTCGATCGGTGACTTCGCCGTGATGACCAGCCTGAGCAGGAAGGCGCTGCGGCACTACCACGACATCGGCATTCTCGAACCCGCTCACATCGATTCCCACACCGGCTACCGCTTCTACGACACCAGCCAGGTCGATCACGCGCACATCATTCGCCGGTTCCGCGCCCTCGGCATGTCCATCCCCGACGTCAAGGCGCTGCTGAGCACTGACGACGCTGCGGCCCGAACCGAGATCATCACGACGCATCTCGAGCAGATGGAGGTGCAGCTGCAGCAGACGCGTGACACCGTCGGTGCCCTGCGTGAGCTGCTATCGCCCGTACGCACCCCGCTGCACGTGGAGTTGCGCACCGAACCCGCGCTTGCGGTGTGGTCCATCGGCGCCACCATCGAGGTTGCCGAGATCGACAGCTGGTTCGCGGCCACACTGAGCCAACTGCGGGACGCGCTCGCCGCAGCCGGAAGCGCTCCGGCGACGGTCGTGCCGGGTGGGCTTTACGACCGATCGATATTTCTCGAATCCCACGGGGACGCAATCCTATTCGTACCCGCACCGCCATCCGCGGAGCCACCGGAGGGTGTCCGTGCCGAGGTCTTGCCCCAGGGCGAATTCGCGGTACTCACGCACCCCGGCGGCCATGAGGGGATCGACCGCAGCTACGCGGCTCTCGGGATATACGCAAACGAGCATTTGATCACCCATCAGGGGCCGATCCGCGAACACTACCTCGGCAGTACGGCCTCGGAGCCAACGACCTTCACCGCCACGGAGATCTGTTGGCCGATCTTCAGCACCACTCCGCCACTGCCTGAGCGATGACTTACATGGAGCAGCCTCGATCCGGAATGGCTGGCGGCCCCGATTCGTAACATCCGTTCGAGGAAATCCGTTGTGCCACCGGTCGATTCAGCCCGTCTACGCTTCACCTAAACTAGGCCGGTAATCAGCCGCCTCGGCCTCGGCAGCAAGCAATGCGCCGAGCTCACCCTCCTGCTGGGCGACGAACACGCCGATCACCTGCCGGCACACCTCCGGCACGCTCACCCCACGCATGCCCGCAATTCGTGTCAGCCCGGCCAGCATTGACGTCGACACGTGAAACTGCACAGTGAACTGACCGCACGAACCATCCTCAGGCGGCAACCCCGGACCCACGACCACAGGTTCATCCACCCCGTACTCGTCCACCTGGGCACCCCGAGCTCGCTCAACAGCTCCACCACGACCACCGCCGGCGGCCGGATCCGGGAACTCCTCATGACTGAACAAACCCATTCCGTTAACGCTAGACCTCGCAGAATCCCCAGCCCGCCAACCAAGCGACGGCGTTCGCCAGAGACCAATGTGGCGCGCTGGTGAAAAAGCAATTTAACGGTGGGTCCAGTAGCGGCCCGTGACAGGATTCTTCAGCGTGACACGTCCCAATTTTCTGGTCATCGTGGCCGACGACCTCGGATTCTCCGACATCGGCGCTTTCGGCGGCGAAATCAATACCCCGAACCTGGATCGACTGGCCCACCGGGGCATCAGGCTCACCGATTTCCATTCCGCTCCAGCCTGTTCGCCGACGCGGGCGATGCTGCTGACCGGAACCGATCACCACGTCGCCGGAATCGGCACGATGCTCGAGATGGCCGCCCCTGAGTTCCGCGGCGCCCCCGGCTACGAGGGGTATCTGAACGACCGGGTCGTGGCGCTGCCCGAACTGCTTCGCGACGCCGGTTACCTGACGCTCATGTCGGGCAAGTGGCATCTGGGCGACACGATCGACAGGTCGCCGTGGGCACGGGGATTCGACCGCTCTTTCGCCCTGTTGCCGGCCGGTGCCAGCCACTACGGCACCCGCGGGGGTGGCGGGCTCTCTCCGGTGCCGACGATGTTCACCGAGGACGATCAGTTCGTCACCGTGGGCGAGGACTTCTACTCGTCGGATGCCTACACCGACACGCTGCTGCGGTACCTCCACGAACGTCCCCAAGACGGTGAAGACCAGCCCTTCTTCGCCTATCTGCCCTTCCAGGCGCCGCATTGGCCGCTGCACGCGCCGCAGGAAACCATCGCCACCTACCACGGCCGCTATGACGCCGGACCGGACGCACTGCGCGAGGAGCGGCTGGCCGCGCTCACCCGGCTGGGCCTGTGCCCACCCGACGTCGAGCCGCACCCGGTGGTCGCCGACGGCGCGCCCGAGTGGACGGACATGACCGACGAGCAGCGTGCCGTCTCCGCCCGCAACATGGAGGTGTACGCCGCCATGGTGGACCGGATGGACTGGAACATCGGCAGGGTGATCGACTACCTCGACGGCACCGGCGAGTTGGACAACACGGTCGTGATCTTTCTGTCCGACAACGGCGCGGAGGGGACGATCGTCGAGGCCATGCCCATGCGCGGCCCCGAGATCGAAGCGTTCGTCGCCAAGCACTGTGACAACAGCGTGGACAACCTCGGTGCCCCCACCTCCTGGGCCTGGTACGGCCCGCGCTGGGCGCAGGCCGCCACCGCGCCGTCGCGGCTGCACAAGGCGTTCACCACCGAGGGCGGTATCCGGGTGGTGGGCTTCGTCACCTGGCCGGGCTTTGCTCGCCAGCGTGAGATCGGCACGGCCTTCACCACGGTGATGGACATTGCACCGACTGTGCTTGAGCTCGCCGGCGCCGCGCATCCGGGTACCGAGTACCAGGGCAGAACGGTTGAGCCGATGCGCGGCCGGTCGATGGTGCCCTACCTGTCCGGACAGGCAGATGTGGTGCACGATGCCGACACCGGTACGGGGTGGGAGTTGTTCGGCCGCCGCGCGATTCGCCAGGGCGATTGGAAGGCGCTTCATCTGCCCGCGCCCTACGGTCCAGGCACCTGGCAGCTCTATGACCTCTCGAGTGATCCCGGCGAGGTGCATGACCAGGCCGCCTCGCGACCCGAAAAACTGGCTGACTTGCTCGAGCTGTGGGACCGCTACGTCGAAGACAACGGCGTGATCATCGGACCCGTGTCGCTGTTCGAGCTCGACGCGGAGGCGTAGTGACCGCGTGGGCAGTCGAGTTGAGGAATCTGTTGGCGCCTAGCCTGTGCTGATGCCACGCAAACTCAGTGACGACGAAGTTGAGGCGTACCTGGATAGCCGCCCGGGCTGGGCGATCCTGACCACCATCGAAAAGGATGGCTTCCCGCACTCCGTACCTCTCGGATACTTCCGCCTCGGCCGCGACGTCATCCTCGGTGTGCGAGATGGCACCCGGAAGGTGGCGAATATCGAAAGCAACCCGAACGTGAGCATCTTGCTCGAAGACGGCTCCACGATGGCAGATATCCGCGGTGTGATGCTGCAAGGCCGCGCCCGCATTGTTCGCGAACCAGGGGAGGCGCTCGAGCTCGCGAGGGAAGGCGCTCGGGCCCGGGGCGTGGCAGAGTCCGACTGGCCGACCGAACCCAGACCGGGCGCCGCCTATATCCGCGTGAGCCCCGTTCGAACCGTGTCCTGGGATTACGGAAATTCGTCGTCGAACGACGCTTAGTCTGCCGACACCGCAATGGCGCAGCGTCTTGTCGCTGCTCGGCTAGACAACGTTCAGCGCAGTTCGTAGCCTTGCCCGGGACATCGATAGCCGGGCCAGGACCGCTCCATGACCGAAGGATCGTGACAATCCGCATGACCGGGATTCGCCACTGCCTTCGCCGGACGGTGTGCGTTGCCGGGTCTGTGTTGCTTGTGGTGGCCGCGCCGCTGGGTGCGGTGCACGCGGAGCCGGCCGACGACGCGTTGGGCAGGCTGAACGAGTTGTCTCAACAGGCGGTGCGCAGCCGCGAAGCCGTCACGTCCGCTCAGCGCGACGCCGACGCCGCCCAAGCCCAGCAGGCCGCGGCGGAGGACCGCGAACGCGCCGACCTGGCCGCGTTGGAGGCCGCGAACAATCAACTGGCGCCCTATCAGGCCGCGGTCGACCGCCTTGCGGCGATGACCTACATGGGCGGCGGCGAAAGCCAGCTGGCAGCGGTTCTCACCGCGCCGTCGCCGCAACGTCTCATCGACAAGTTGTCGCTGCAGCATCTGGTGAACGCCACGACCGCCGATCAGATGAGGGGATATCGGGACACGCGAGAGCGTGCCGCAGCCGTCGCCCGTGCCTCAGAGCAATCAGCAGCCGACGCCCGCGCCGCGGCCGAGCGGGCTGCCGCAATCCGCGCGGACCTGAACGCCACGTGGCAGGAACTGTTGCGTCAGATCGCCGCCGCGGAAACTCAGTACGCAGCGTTGACGCCCCAGCAGCAAGCGGTAATCGACAACGCCGCGCCGCCGCCATTGCCACCGGATGTGCGCCCCCCGCAGGACCCGGCGATCGTCGCGATGCCTGGCCTGCCGCCCGGCGACCTGGCTCCACCACCCCCGGCCGCCATGCCGGACGATCCCGCGGCATTACCGGTCGGTGTCGCCAATGAGGTTGGCCTGCAACCCAACACAGTCCTGGTCGCACGAACGATCAGTGCAGAATTCCCGCAGATCGCCACCATCGACGGGGTACGGCCGGATTCGAAGCCGTGGCATCCGCGCGGTCTCGCGATCGACATCATGATCCCCAACCCGGAGAGTCCCGAGGGCATTGCCCTTGGCGACCAGATCCGCGCGTTCGCGCTCGCCAACGCCGCCCGATTCGGTCTGCAGGACGTGATCTGGCGGGGCGTCTACTCCACGCCGGCCGGACCGCAAGCCACGGGTTACGGACACTTCGACCACGTGCACATCACCACCACTCCGCGCGGCTGACTCGCCGACCAACCCGGATTCGCAGTCGAGCTTTCCGCCGTCATGGACGCACGGGCGCTCGGTCACGCGATCTTGGCAGCCTCGATGATGTCGTGCGGCACAACGGAGAACGCTCGACCGGTGGGCCGCAGACCGGCGCCGACCAGCAGGTCGTCGAGTTCGGCCCGCGAGCGCAAGCGGCCGCCGTCGCGCTGCGTCAGCGTGTGCAGGTCCAACAGCGGCGAGAACGGATTCGGGCGATTGCGCGGCTGCAGATACTCGACCACCAGCAGCTTCGCGCCGACGGGCATGCCGGCTGCCACCGCGGCGAGGATCGTCGCGCAGCGTTCGTCGTCCCAGTCGTGCAGCACGTCTTTGAGAAGGTAGACGTCGGCGGTGGCGTCGACGGACCGGAAGATGTCTCCCTCGACACAGTCGATCCGGTCGGCGACTCCGCGGTCGGTGAGGAAGCGCTCGGCCTCGGCGATCATTCCGGCGCTGTCGACCAGCACTCCGCGCAGATTGGCCTGCGATTCGGTGACGATTACCGACAACAGCGTGCCGATCCCGCCGGCCACATCACACACCACGGCGCCGTCGGGCCACGGATACACCCGCGCGATCCCGCGGGCGATGATGCTCGTGGCCTGGCGCATCGTCGCGGCGAAGAGGTGTTGCTCATCGGGATGGGCGGCGTACCAGTCCCATACCGACATGCCGTGCACGATCTCGAACGCGCTGCGGCCGCTGCGCACACTCTCGGCGAGCCCACCCCACGCGTCGACGGTCGATTGCATTCCCTTGTAACGCATCCAGGCCCGCAACGACGACGGGTGGTCGCTGCGGAGCACGGCGCCCATCGGAGTCATCCTCGCCGCCCCGGTGCGGCGGTCCAGGGTGCACAGGCCGCACGCGGTCGCGCCGCGCAGCAGGCGATGGGTGGTCTCCTCGTCGCAGCCGATCCGCGCGGCGATCTTCTTGGCGGTCAATGGCCCGTCCGCAAGCACGTCGGCGATCCCCAGCTCGGCGATGCTCGCAGCGATCTGGACGCCGGCGACGCCCTCTCCGACGTCGAGCATCGCGAACTGCGGTGGCACCATCTTGTCGGCGAGTCGCTTGAGTGCGCGCCGCAATGCGAGGGTGGCCAGCACCACGGGCAGCGGTGTCGATGGCATCCGTGCAGGCTACCCGCGCGGTGCGGGGATGCCTGCTGTTTCGTCGGCGACACGACGAATCGCACTTCGAGGTATTCGGCGAGCTCGCGGTCGGGGGCCGGCGCTATACGCGAATTGTCTTGCGCAGCAGCGGAAACGCTAGGCGAGGAGTCGCTGCGCGTTCTCCGACGTCACTCGCCGCCAATCGGTGCTCGAATCGGCGTCTAGGGCGTCCACCTGCTTGGCGACACCGAACGCGGGTGTCCAGCAGTAGTCGCTTCCGTACAGGATGCGTTCGGTGCCGACCACATCCGTCACGACGGCCGCCTGGGTGGGCAGCGGATACCCGGCGAGGTCGAACCAGAAGCGGCGCAACTGGGTTTCGGTCGTCAGGGGTCCGGGTGGACTGCCGTCGGGCATCGGCCACAGGCTGCGGAACTGTTCGATACGCGCCGCCAGAAGCGGCAGGGCGGCCCCGCAATGCGGGATCAGGAACTTGATGTCGGGGTAACGGCCGAGGACATTCGCGAAGATCAAATCGGTTACGGTCCGGGTGGTTTCGAACATGAACTCGAGCAGGGGCCGGGGCCGACCGAGTGCAACGGCTTCGGCGTGTGACGGTGACGTCGGGTGGACGAACACGATGGAACGCCGCGCGTTCAGGCATTCCCACAGCGGATCGAGCGCCGCGTCACCGAGGTACTGTCCGCGGTGGTTGCTCAGGAGAACCACGCCGGCCGCTGCGTGACCGTCGATCGCGCGCTGGGCTTCGACGACCGCCGCGTCGACGTCGGGCAGTGGAAGGGAAGCGAAGAACGAGAAGCGCTCTGGATGGGCAGCGACTGTCGTGACGGCGAAGTCGTTGACGTGGCGGGCCAGGGCGGGCGCGGTCGATGGATCCGCGAACGACACTCCGGGCGAGGACATCGACAGGACCGCGTGACGAATCCGGTTGTGCTGCATCAGCTCGAGCTGTGCCTCGATGCTCCAGGACGGCCACATGGGCATGCCGTCAGGTTGCTCGATCCCCGCGGAAACCGCGGCGCTGACGTATTCGTCGGTGAGGAAGTGGGCGTGCACATCGACCAGTTCGGAGCCGTTCGATCTGGCCACTCGCTCTCCTCGGTCTCAGGGCTCGCATCCCAGGTCGATCCGCCGCACGACCAAATCTACGCGGCGTCGCACCCGGAACGGACCTCTACGAGAGTGGTAACGCCCGGCACATCAGGCAGCGATAATGACGGCATGGTAAAGAAAATTGCTGTTGTCCTGCTCAGCGCGGCCGCATTGTCGGCCATCCCCGCGGCGATCTCCCCGATGGCCCAGGCCGACGTGTGTGGCGACATCGGTGGCCGGCACGTCACCGTCGGCGGCTGCACACCGGGTATCGCGGGCGATGCCGTGGACGCGGCGGTCGCGGGTGACTGGGTTCGCTACGGCTTGCCCGAAACCTACGCGTTTTCGCTGGTCCCCGCCTTCCCCGGCGAACAGCCCTGTATCTCTCCCAACGGGCTGCCGTATTACACCCCCGGTGACGCTCCCTGCTGGGTCGGGTAGCTCCCGCCTGGGAACACCCGTTCCGTCCGAGCGGGTCCCCTAGTCTCGGAGCGTGACCTCCGCTGCTCAAGAACAGTCCGTCGTTGTCGGCATCGATGGATCGGACGCCTCGCTCGGTGCCGCCCGGTGGGCCGCGGAGTTCGCCGCCACCCATGCCCGCCCGTTGACGTTGCTGCACGCGGTCCCGCGGCTCGAGTGGCATTTCGCGGGTGCTGACGCACCCACCGGACCCGAGGGCAACGGCGACGAAGTGCTCGCGGCGGCCGAAGCGGACCTGCGGTCGGCGCACCCCGATCTCGTGGTCAGCACCGTGACGGTCAGGGCTGCTGTCGCGACGGCCCTGGCAGACGCCTCGCTGGAGGCCCGGCTGCTCGTGGTGGGCACCGGCGCGGCGGACCATCGAGCGCTGGGCGGCCATGCTGTGCGGACCGTCCACCGTGCTCAGTGTCCGGTGGTGGTCTGGCGGGCACCCGTGGCCAAGCGGACCGGCAAACCATTGCCGGTCGTGGTCGGTATCGACGACTCGGAGTCGTCCGGACGGGCGCTCGCGGAAGCCTTCGACATCGCCCGTGCGTTGCACGCACAGCTGACGGTGGTGCACATGTGGGAGATCGACGCGGCAGTCGGAATGGGCGACCTCGGCGGCGCGGGCAACATGGACTGGCAGTTGCTCGATGTGCTGGAGACCCAGCAGCGCCGGCGGATGGACGAGCTGGTGCAACCGCTGGCCGGGAAGTATCCCAACGCCCACGTGGTCAAGGTTTTTCAGGACGTCAGCCCGGCGAAAGGCCTCACCGATCTGTCACGGGAGGCTCAGCTGGTGGTCGTCGGCAGTCACGGCCGCGGAAGGCTGGCCGGCTCGATCCTCGGCTCGGTCGGCCAGAATCTGATCCATCACGCCGAATGCCCGGTGCTGGTGGTCCGGTAATTGACACGGTTGGACAACCTCCGCACCGTTTCGTAACCTTTCCGAGACCTTAGCCACAGGGGTCTGCAATTCGACGGAGACGACGTCGCCCGGCAGTCAAAGGATGCGCAGTCGTGAAGTTTCACCGGCCGTTCGCACCGAAAACGGGTCCGAGCAGGGCAGCGGGAGCGATCGCGATCGTCACTGCCTTCTGCGTGGTGTCGGCCGGTTCGGCGTTCGCCGAGCCGGAGTCAGACGAGCTGGCCAAGCTGAACGAGCTGACCAAACAGGCGCAGCAGTTGATCGAGACCGCTCAATCCGTTCAGCTGGACCTCGAGAAGAAGGTGCAGCTGCAGAGCGCCGCGGAGCAGAAGCACGTCGATGACATAGCCGTGCTCGAATCAACCCAGGCGCAGCTGGCTGACTATCAGGGGACCGTCGACAGGGCCGCGGCCGCCATCTACTCCGGTGGGCGCACCGACAGCGTGACGGCGTTCTTCGTCGCCGCGTCGCCGCAGCGCCTGATCGACGAACTGGCCTTCCAGCGGACGATCACCGACCAGATGACGGGGCAGCTGCAGAAGTTCCGCGACGCCCAGCGACAGGCCGCGGTCGCCGCAGCGGCCTCCGCCGAATCCGCCGCCACCGCCAAAGCGGCCGCCGACGCCGCGGCCACGCTGCGAGCCGATCTGGAGACCAAGCAGTCGGAGGTCGAGGGTCAGGTCAGATTGGTGCGGGCGACCTACTACGCGCTACCGGCCGCTCAGCAAGCGTTGTTGGGCCCGGGCGGCGCGATCCCCACCGTCGGGATGAGCGGCCTGACCCCCAATGCCCGAACCCTTGCGGCGTACATCATCGCGACCTTCCCGGGTGTGCAGTCCATCGGTGGCGTGCGTGCGGACTCGCTTCCCGATCATCCGAGCGGCCACGCCATCGACATCATGATCGGCTCCGATATGGCGCTCGGCGATGCGATCAACGCCGACGTGCAAAGCCAGGCTGAACGGTTCGGGGTGTCCTACACGATGTGGCGGGTGGCCAACCACTTCAACCACGTCCACGTCACGGTGTCCTGAGTTCTACCGACACCCTTAGTGCGCCGCGTCGATCCCGGTGATGGTGATGGCGAACGGGCCCTGCTGTTTGTCGAGAATGTAGACCGACACTCCGCTGATGCTCGACGGGTCCAGAGTCGCAGGGGCCTGCGGCGCTGGATCCATACGCATCCCCACCGGCTGAAAAGCTCCCACCGCAAGCTCGTACGTCCGTTGCACGCCGGCTTCGGTGCGGAAACGCTGGATGTAGGACCAGGGCTGTCCCGCGGCGCCCACCCTCAACACGTAGGTCTTACCGTCACCCACCGCGCGCACGCGGATCGACGTCGCACCCGTGGCTCGGCGCCCGATATCGGGGTCTTCCGGACTGCGGGCGGAGGCGAAACCGCCGTTGTTCTCCAGGGAGATGGTCCCCGAAAACACAAGGCCACCATCGCCGTACGCGACGTTCGACGTGGACCGACCGCCCATGACGGGGTCGTTGACCGTCGTCCAGCGGGCAACGTCGGCGGCGTTGAGGGACACCAGCGGGACCTCGGATCCGGGGTTCTCGGCCGCCGGGGCGGACGAGCGCCCAGGCGCTGACGCAGTCGTCGTCGCATCCGCTCCGGCGGGTCGCTCGCCGCTTCCACATGACACCAGCAGGAGTGTCGAGAGTGCTGCCATGGGGCCGGCCAGCCCATATCGAATCATCAACACCGCCCCGGATTGGCGCGAATTTCGTTGCCGCGCATCGGCATGCCATCGATCACGGCGTAGATTCGCTGAAGGTCGGGGACCCCGGTGACGCGCAGTTTCTCGCCGCCGTCTTTGCCGATCAGCACCACCGTGAAGGCCTGCGTATCGACGGCGAACTGGGTCCTCAGCCGCTGCGCCTGCTCGGCGTCGACGGGTTGACCGTCGAGCGTGCTGTCGCCGGTGGCCAGCACCTGCCCGAGCACCATGTCGCGGGAGGCGAAGTCACAGCCGGTGGCCTCGATCCGGCTCAACGTCTCGGCGAGCCGCGGGTCGCTGTGCGCGGGCGCGAACACCAGCAGAGGACGACGTTCCCAGCGATAGTCGCCGAGTTCAGCAGCCATGGCGGTAGCTGATCCGAGGGCGCCGCTCATCAGCAGAACAGTGAGGACAACCGTCCATCGGAAGATGCTGCGCTTCACGGCCATGGTGCTTCTCAACTGTACCGGCCGACGGCGGGTCGCCGCTCACACCGGGGCGAAGCGCGAGTCGACGCGGCGATCGCCGGGTGATCCAAACCTTCCTGCCAAGGGTCATTGCACGCTGGCTATCCGGCGAAATGCTCGCAGCAAAACCGCTCTCAGTTCGTGCTCCGGGTGATCTCCGAGCGCCGAGAGCGCCGGACCCACCGACGTCGCTGAATACACAGCGAATCGCTGGTCCAGGCTTGGATCGGGCCCATAGGTGACCTCGATGAGCGTATCGAGCATCCCGGGCCCACCGACCGCGGTGCGCATGGCTTCACGGAATGCGGCCTGCTGCGCCATTATTCGCGCGAACTCACGGCGTGAGAGAAACAGGTCGGCCAGCCCGGTCACCAGTATCTCCGTGCGTTCCGGCCCACGGGGGTGGGCCCGGGCACGATCCAGGAGTGCGGCGATGGCCGTCCGAGCCGGCTCAGCTAGGTCCTTGAGGATCTCCTGCTTACCGCGGTAGTGGTAGAACACCGCTGGCTTGGTCAGTCCCATCTCGTTGGCAATGTCCTGCAACGACGTTGCCTCATAGCCCTTTTCGGCGAACAGCGTCAGCGCCACACTGACGATGCGAGCACGTGTCTGGCGGACGCGCTCTGCGCGGGTCTGAGGCTCAGGATCGTGCGGGACCACGCGCTCACTTTACGGCTGTTAGACGGATCACATGTCCATCGTCGGCTGGACATTTCATTTAACGGTCGTAAAGTGAACCCCGACAACCGCCCGACCGGAAGGACAGCTGATGCTCGATGAAGTCGCTGGCGCGAGCGCCGCCACAACGACAGCGCAGGGCCGCCATCACGAGATCGCGTGGATCACGTTGGGAACAATGAGCGGTCCACTTCCGAGCGCCGTACGGCACCAGCCGGCGAACGTGCTCTACGACGGGGTGGAGGCGATTGTCGTTGATTGCGGCGACGGCGCGGTCGATCAGCTGTCCAAAGCCGGGATCTCACTTCCGGCCGTGCACACCGTGATACTGAGCCACCTGCACATCGACCACACCGCAGGGCTGTACGGACTCCTGGGGCGCCGGCTGCAGGCGCAGATCCCGGGACCGCTGATCATTTACGGCCCGCCTGGCACCCTCCGCATCGCCAATGCGATCCGGTCATCGTTCGATTTCGCGTCCGGGCTGATGTCGCAGGTCCCGGGTTTCATCCGGCAGTCTGACGCCGACATCACCGTCATCGAGATCACCGACGGCTCCAGTTTCACCGTGGGACGAATCGATGTCACGGCGACGATCAACACGCACTACGGCTATCCGGAGGGCAGCCCGGAAGCATCGCGCTACCAGTCGCTTTCGCTGCGCTTCGATACCCCGACACGCAGTCTGGTCTATACCGGTGATACCGGCCCGAGTGACAAGGTCGAGCGTCTGGCTCTCGGGGCGGATGTGCTGGTAAGCGAGATCACCGACCCCGATCAGGTCGTCGGACAGATTTCGCGCTCTCTGCCATTTCCGTCGGAGGTGCTGGCTGCCATCAAACGACGCTTCGAGCGCGAACATCTCACTGCCGAGGAGGTGGGTCTATTGGCGAGCCGCGCAGATGTCAAATCGGTTGTCATCACTCACAATCCGCTGACGCCCGAGAATGTGGCCAGGGCTCGCACCGCTATCGGCTCGCACTTCACCGGCGCGGTGGCGTTCGCCGACGACCTGGACATCTACTAGTCACGAGGGACAGCGCACCAATGATGTCGAGATATCTGGAAGCCCAGGACCACCCGGAAATATTTGTGCCGCACCACTATCCAGAACAGGTCGCTGATCTCGGCGAGGTCAGAATGAACTACGCGACCGCGGGTGACGCGCGCAATCCGGCCATCCTCTTGATTCCCGGCCAGACCGAGTCATGGTGGGGTTACGAACAAGCCATGAAGCTGCTGTCGCCGCGATTCCACGTCCACGCGATCGATCTGCGCGGGCAAGGACGGTCCACCTGGACGCCCGGCCGGTACAGTCTGGACTTGTTCGGGTCTGACCTCGTTCGATTCATCGATCGAGTGATCGGACGCCCCGTGGTGGTCAGCGGACTGTCGTCGGGCGGCGTCATCGCGGCATGGCTGTCTGCCTACGCAGCGCCCGGTCAGATCCGCGCAGCCGTCTACGAAGATGCCCCGCTGTTCGCCTCCGAGGTCAACCCTGCAGTGGGACAGTCCATTCGGCAAGCTGTCGGACCGCTGTTCGACCTGCTCTACAAATGGCTGGGGGCGCAGTGGAGCATTGCCGACGTCGACGGCATGCGGAAAGCGCAGAAAGCGGAACTGCCCGCATGGATGCCGGCACACGACGGGGTGCCCCAAAACCTGCGCGAGTACGACCCGGAGTGGGGACACGCATTTTCGACCGGGACGGTGGCCCAGAACTGCGACCACGAAACCATGCTCGCTCACGTGAAGGTGCCGGTGTTGTTCACCCATCACTTCCGCATGCAGGATCCAGCGACCGGGCATCTCATCGGCGCCATCTCCGACCAGCAGGTGCGCCATGTGCAGCGCCTCGTGGAGCAGGCCGGAAACTCCTTCAGCTATCAGAGTTTCCCCCAGATGCCGCACTCGATGCACGGCCACGACCCACAGATGTTCGTCGACACCGTGACCACCTGGCTGGGGACCCTGCCATCGTGAGACGACGATCGACGACGGCCAAAAAGCATCGGAGCACATCGATTAACGACCGCCTCCACCGCGTGCGGGCGGAGTTCGCCGCGGTCATCACGTCACCCACATCGAAGCTGATCGACCTCGCGGGCGGCTGGCACGGCCTCGTTGATGCGCTGGTGCCGCACACCCTTTTCCTCGTCATCTACTTGGCAACACGGCAGATCGGCCCCGCCGTGTGTGCGGCGTTGGCGCTCGCCGTGGCCATGGCGGTGATACGACTGCTCAGTCGACAGCCGCTGCGGACTGCGGTGGCCGGCGCGGCGTTGATCGGGGTGTCCGCCCTGGTGGTCGTCAGCACAGGTGACGGGACCGACTTCTATCTCCTGGACATCGCCCGTACGTCGGTGTTGAGCGTCATCCTGGTGGCCTCGTTGGTGGTCCGCCGCCCGCTTGTCGGAGTCCTCGTCGGGCCGGTGATCGCCGACGCACGGTGGTACTCCGATCGCGTTCAACGTCGCGCCTATGACCTGTGCACCGTCATCTGGGCGGCCGCCGTCGTTGCGCGCAGCGCCGTCAAGATCCCCTTTTACCTCGACGACAACGTGGTAGCGCTGGGCGTCGCCAGCATGGTGATGGGGGTGCCCTTGCTGGTGGTGACAACGTACCTGCAGCTACGGATTCTGCGGGCCACGTATTCGCAGCAGGTGACGGCTCGGTCAACGCTTGATGTGCCGCGATAGGGGCTCGTCGCCGAGGAGGGCACGATAGAGCGCGTGGACGTCTTGGTTGTCGGGGCGGGGCCTGCCGGTATGGCGCTGGCAGCGGCGTGCAGTCAACGCGGACTGACGGTCGGCCTGCTGGATCCGAACCCGGAGCGGCGGTGGGTGGCCACTTACGGCATGTGGAGCCCAGAACTGCCCGCCGACCTGCCTGCGGCCACGGTCGCCGCCCGGGCCGCGGGCCGTGCCATCGCACTCACCGAACACCGTCTGGGTTGGGAGTACGTGGTCCTCGACGTTGACGCGCTGCGCTCTCACCTCGTCGACCACAGTGTGGACGTGACCGTCTACACCGGGCGTGCTGTCGGGTCTCCGGTGCGCGGTGTGGTGGCGTTGGCCGACGGCTCGAGCCTGCGAGCTTCGGTCGTCGTGGATGCCACCGGCCGCTCGCGCCCGTTGGATCCCAACCGGTCGCACCGCGTATCCGCCGAGCAAACGGCCTATGGCGTGATCCTCGACGAAACGTCGGTGGCACCGCTGGTCGACCCCGGCGAAGCGTTGTTCATGGATTGGCGGGCCGGGCACGGCGAGTCAGGGTGGCCGACGTTCCTCTATGCGGTTCCGTTGGGCGGCGGGAGGGTGCTGGTGGAAGAGACCTCACTGGCACGCCGGCCCGGTCTGCCGCTGGCGACCTTGCGCCGCCGGCTCGATGCCCGGCTCGCCCACCACGGCATCTCAGCACCGAAAGACGCACGTACGGAGAAGGTTTCATTCCCGGTCGACCAGGCACGACATTCGGGACCTGGCGTGCTCGGGTTCGGCGCGGCCGCGCCGCTGATACATCCGGCAAGCGGATTCAGTGTCGCAGCCGCGCTTCACCTTGCGCCGCGGGTGGCGTACGCCTTAGCAGAGCATCTCCCCGCGGATCCGGATCGAGCGCTCGCGGCGGCCCAGGCGACGGTCTGGCCCACCGCCGCGAAGGTGATCCACCGCGTTCGGCGCATCGGACTGGAAGCGTTGTTACGGATGCCCGCCGCCGAGGTCCCCGGCTTTTTCGAACAATTCTTCTCGTTGCCCGACGCGCACCGCTGGGCTTACCTCACCGGCCGCGACGACGTCGGCGGCACCGTTGCCGCAATGGCGAGCTTGTTTCGTCAATCGAACTGGCGACTGCGC
Source organism: Mycobacterium sp. ENV421 (assembly GCF_002887815.1). Classification (GTDB taxonomy): domain Bacteria; phylum Actinomycetota; class Actinomycetes; order Mycobacteriales; family Mycobacteriaceae; genus Mycobacterium. The sequence continues at coordinate 120,237 of NZ_PDHO01000003.1, forward strand.
CGCCATCTTGTTCTGCCAGCACTCATGCGTGCGCTGGAAACCAATGATGAGCTGCCATCCTCGGCTGTCCGCGCCAACTGACAACGGGCGTTGCCAGAACGTCGCGCCCGCGCTAACGTCGCCTCATGACGGTGACTGGTGAACGTCCGGAGATCCTTCTCGAGGATGTCGACTTCAATCGGCGTGACCATCCGGACCGGCCGTTGCGTCCCATCCCGCCCGGCCGCGATCACTACGCTGACCAGTGGCGATTCATGCGCGAATTCATCTTCGGCGGGTGGATCGACATCGACAGGGAGGTCCAACCCAGCGACCTCACCCGCCTGCGGGACGACTATTTCTGGCAGCGCGACGAGCTCATGATCGGTGCGGTCGAGGCCTTCGAGCGCCTCGGCCATGAGCAGGGCCGGGCACTCTTCGAACAAGCGCTGACCCAGGGCATCGACACGCTCGAGGACCCGCCGCAGGAATTCGTCGATCTCTTCGACCACCTGGATCAGCTGCCTGCCCAGTTCGATCTGGTGGCGGCCGAGCGGGGCCGGATGCTGGCGATGTCGAGCACGTGGGCTGCCACAACGATCATTCGCGGGTGGGCCTTCTACGAGACCGCGATGACCGGCGACATCTCCGCCGCCACCGGAGCCACCGGGCGATTCGCCGACGACGGCCCTCGCCGATTCATCGAGACCGCAAGGGTTTTCGCCGAATTCACGCTGCCCGACATCTTCGATCGGCATTCGGAAGCGTTCCAGGACGTGGTGCGGGTGCGGTTGATGCACGCTCTGGCCAGTCGCGGCTTGCGTCGGAAGTGGGGCGACGACGTCTACCTCAAGTTCGGTGAACCGATCCCCGTCACATCGTTGCTCGGGTTCGGCAGCGGCATGCTGCTCGGACGTCTCGTCGACCACGCGTTCGGCCGCAAGCTGACCCCGCAGCAACTCGAGGACCTCGCCGAGTACTCGTCGTTCTCCGGGCGGTTGTGGGGCGCCCCCGAAGCGCTGCACTCCCCGAACGGCATCGAGCTGATCAAATCGTTGAATTACGTTCTGGCCCGGGGCGGTAACCCGTCTCCGTGGCGTGCCCAACTGGTCGATGCGATCGCGGGTCCTGTGCACCTGACGACCCTGACAGACGCGCTTCCCGGCGTGGTCAAGAAGGTGGTCGCGCGGCACGTCAATCAGATCACCGCCAGCGTCGCCCTGGCACCGGCAGGAGTCGTCTTCGGCTACAAGCAGATCGAGGCGATGGTGGCGGGCACGCTCTTCGAACCGCTGGGCTACAACTTCGAACGACGAGTGCGCATCTTCACCGACCTCACGCGGCTCAACGTCGGCATCGCGAGGGTCACCGACCTGCTGCCGTTCTCCAACCCCATCCGGGAGAGCAGGAAGAAGAGCGGTGCCGCCGCACGTGAGCGGATTGCCATGCTGAACAAGATCGCCCGCGGTAAGCACATTCCGCTGACGTTCAGCCACCACGACCGTTCGACGGCGGGGGAGGGTTTCACCGGCTAGCTCACCGGCGTCACGCCCGTACTACGATCGAGGCTGATGACTGAAGGAGCACCCCAACCAGCGTCGGCGCCGGGGCCGGTCGGTGAGATCCCCCCGCTCGATGTCGTCGGCTCAGGCATCCTTCCCGAGATCGATGACCGGGTGCGCCGACGGTTTGGCCTACTTGAGCGGTTCGCGCCGTGGTTGGGATCACGGTGGGCGGTCGAGTTGTGGTGTACTCCACCGGTTCTCGAGTCAGCGCTACGCATGCCTCCGGGTGTCCCCCCCGGCAGGCCGGTGGAAGCGTTCTGGGATGGCCATCGGGTCGCCGGTGAGGAATGGGGCGAGGGGCCGCCGATTTATCTGGTGCACGGCTGGGGCGGACAGCGCCCGCACCTGGCGATGTTCGTCAAACCGCTGGTGGAAGCCGGGCACCGGGTCGTTGCGTTCGACCTGCCCAGTCACAACGAATCCGATCCCGGTGAGCTCGCTCCCGGGCGTACCACCGCAACCGAGTGTGCCGACGCGATCGCGGCCATGATCCAGACTCATGGGCCTGCCCACGCTGTGGTCGCTCACTCACTGGGCGCGAACGCGACGGCGTTGGCGGCGGCGCAGGGCGCTCCGGTGGGACGTCTGGTCTTTTTCGCGCCCATGGCAGATTTCCCGCTCTATCTCGACCTGTTCGCCGCACGCCATGGCTTCGGCCGCCGGATCCGCGCGGGGCTACACCGTCGTCTGGAAAAACGAATCGCCATGCCGCTTCACGAGACCAACATGACCCGAGTCGGCCGACGAGCCAACTACCCTCCGCTGCTTCTCATCCACGACCCCGACGACCCGGACAGCCCGTATGCCGCCACCGAGCGACTGGCCGCGTCCTGGCACGGTGCGCGACTACTGACCACCAAGGGCCTGGGCCGACTGGCTCATTACCGAGTCCTGCGCCACCGCCCGGCGATCAATGCCGGGGTGGAGTTCATCGGCGAAAGGGCGGACGATTAGTTCGCCGGCGAGCGGGACCCCGGCCCGAAGTTGCAGGGCCAGAACGTAATCTGCGGACCCTGCTGCGTCCTGCTAGGGGGTGCTTGAGCCGTACGACACCGAGCGCCAGCCCGAGCTGATCAAGTTGGTCACGTCGTTGACCCAGGCCGCGTCCAGCGGGGCGTCGTGTCGGATGATGATGCGGAAGATCGCGCTGCCCACCACGACCTCGGCGAGCAGCGGTAAGTCACCATCATCGGGCGACGGGCTGTACTGCTGGTCGATTCGGGTTCGGAAACTGGTGAGACTGCTGGCGAACCGCGAGATCATCTTGCTGTGAACTTCCGGATCGGCAACGGTATCGGCGATCAGCGCCGGTAGGGCGAGCCGGACCTCGGGGCGGTCGAACATCGCCCGCGTCGCCTCCACCAGCGCCCGGATGTCCTCGGCGACGTCACCGGAGGCGCTGGGCATCGCCATGATTTCGGCGGGCAATATCGCTTCGTGAACCAGCTGCGCCTTGCCGGACCAGCGCCGGTAGATGGCGGCGGTGGTGGTCCCGGCGCGAGCGGCGATGGCCGACAACGACAGTGCCGGATAGCCCGTCTCGAGGAGTAGGTCGCGGGTCGCCCGGATGATCGCCGCGTCGATCTTCTCGTCGCGAGGCCGGCCCGGCGACCGGGAGGGCCCCTTGTCATCGTCGGGCGGATCTGTTCTCATCATTTCCAATATAGCTCGCATCGTATCGTTATTAGGGGAGAACCCGTTGATCCTGAGCCCACTCGACGAATACCCGATCCACCAGGCGCCGGTGCCGATGAGTGCTCCGGCGACCTCGGACCGCAACTTCTACGACCGCTCCTACTTCAACGTGCTCGACCGCGACGGCCGCTTCATGGCGCTGACCGGGATCGGTTACTACCCCCGACTGGGCGTCAAGGATGCCTACCTGCTGATCCGGCGGGGAGACACGCAGACCGCCGTCCGGTTCAGTGACGCGATCGACGATGATCGTCTCCACCAGAACGTCAACGGGTACCGGCTCGACGTCGTCGAGCCCCTGCAGGAACTGCACCTCACCGTCGCCGAGACCGAGGGTGTCTCGGCTGGCCTCAGATGGCGCGGGTTGTTCCCGGCGGCGCTGGAGCACCCGCATCAGATGCACTCGGAGCGACGAGTGACGTTGCACGCGTGCCGGTTTGCCCAACTGGGCAGCTGGGAGGGATGGATCGACGTCGACGGTGAACGGCTGAGTGTCGATCCGACGACCTCGGTGGGCAGCCGCGACCGGTCCTGGGGAATCCGGCCCATCGGCGAGCCCGAACCCGCCGGCCGACCGGACACCGCATTCGGCGGCATGTGGTGGCTGTACCTGCCATTGGCCTTCGCCGACTATCAGATCTTCCTGATCATCCAAGAGGATCCGGACGGGCATCGCAGCCTCTACGACTGCAGCCGGCGCTGGCCCGACGGCAGGGTAGAGCAGCTCGACGGCGTGCGCGCAACGATCCACTACACGCCCGGCACCCGCATTCCTTACGGTGCCCACATCGAGATGCTCACCCGATCCGGAAGCCGGCTGCAGCTCGATGTCGAGTCGAAGCTGTTCGCGCCCATCGCATTTGGGTCCGGCTACGGTGGGGACTCCACCTGGGCGCACGGCACGTGGAAGGGTGGCCCGTCCGCCGAGCGCGTCTCCTACGACATGACCGACCCCGAGGTGCTCGCCCGAGCCCCGTTCAGCCTGATCGACCATGTGGGCCGGGCCGTCTGCACCGAGCCCGACGGCAGCACACAGCAGGGCGCGGGTCTGTTCGAGCACGCGATCATCGGCCCACACCACCCGTCGGGGTTCTCCGATTGGACTGACGTTCAGGAGGCGGTGACGCCGTGAAGGTGATGACAGCCCTGTTCGGCCCGACTGATGCCGTCGAGCGCGCGGCCGTGTTACGCGAAGCCGGAGCGTCGGGGGTGTTCACCTTCGAGGGTCCGCGGGAGGTCTTCACGCCCCTGGTCCTGGCATCGACGGTCAAGGGCTTGGACCTGATGACGAACGTGGCGATTGCCTTCCCCCGCAATCCGATCCAGTTGGCCCATGAGGCGAACGACCTGCAGGAGATCTCGGAGGGCCGGTTCATCCTCGGCCTCGGCACTCAGATCCGCGCGCAGATCGAGAAACGCTACGGCGCCGAGTTCGATCGACCGGTGGCGCGGATCAAGGAGATGGTCGGTGCCTTGCGGGCGATCTTCACCGCGTGGAACACCGGTGAGCGCCTCGACTTCCGTGGTGAGTTCTACCGCCACACCCTGATGACACCCACGTTCAATCCCGGCCCGAATCCCTTTGGGCCGCCGCCGATCTATCTCGGCGCGCTCGGCCCGCAGATGACCCGCGCGACGGCCGAAGTGGCCGACGGTCTGCTGGTGATGCCGTTCGGGTCCAAGCGGTTCCTGCACGAGAAGACCATGCCGGCCGTCCGCGCCGGGTTGGCCGCTGCCGGCCGCGACGTCGCCGACTTCGCGGTGGTACCCGAGATCATCGTTTCGGTGGGCGAGGATCACACGTCGACGCGGATGCTCCTGTCGTTCTACGGCTCCACCCCGGCGTACCGCCCGGTGCTGGAGGCGCACGGCTGGGGCGATCTGCAGCCCGAACTCAATGCCATGTCCAAGCAAGGCCGATGGCAGGAGATGGCGACCTTGATCGACGACGAGATGCTCCACACGATTGCCGCATGTGGCACGCCTGCTGAGGTGGCCGCACACATCCGCGATCGTGTCGACGGTGTCTCGGACCGGATCTGCCTGTATCAACCCGGGCCTATCGCTGCCGAGGCGCTGGCCGAGATCATCGACGCGCTGGGCTGACGCGTGCACACCACGACGATCGAGTTCGCGGACATCATTGACGACCGGTTCGGCGGCAAAGCCTTGGGTTTGGCCGAGCTGACCCGGATCGGGCTCTCCGTCCCAACGGGTTTCGTCATCGCCCATGCCTCCCTGCTGCCCCTCCCGGAGTCGGTCACGGACCGCTTCGCTCAGATGCAGGCGGCGGGCGGATGCCCGGTCGCCGTCAGATCCTCGGCCACCGGAGAGGACGGCGCCGAGCAGTCGTTCGCCGGACAGTACGACACCGTCCTCGGCGTGGATTCGCTGGATGCGTTCGCCGCGGCCGTCCGCAAATGTGCCGCATCGGTCGGCTCCGAACGAGCGTCCTCCTATAGCGGCCACGACGCCGCCACCGGCGCGGTGACCATGCACGTTGTGGTCCAGCAGATGGTCGATGCACGGTCGGCCGGAGTGGTGTTCACCGCGGACCCGACGACCGGCCGCAGGGATCTGATGGTGATCGATGCCGTCGCCGGGTTGGGTGAAGCGCTGGTCGACGGATCTGCCATCTCCGACCATCTGGTACTGACCACCGACGGCACCCAGGCGGTCCGCGAGGTCGGAGAGAATCCCGTGCTGTCCGACGAGGAAGTCGCGCAGATTCGCGCGGGTGCGCTGCACGCATCCCGGCATTGGGGCCGGCCGATGGATCTGGAATGGGCGATCGACGCCACTGGGCAACTGAGATGGTTGCAGGCTCGGCCGATCACCACACTGCCCGGGGACCTCAACGAGATGGACACCCCGGTGGCCGGCCCGTCCCACGTCTACACCCGATGCAACATCGGCGAGATGATGCCAGGAGCCTTCTGTCCGCTCACCGCGTCGGTCTCGGGCTACGCGATCGACTACGCCATGCAGACCACGCAGGTGGTGGCGCGGGCGCAGGACAGCTACGCCACGCCGTGGCTTCAAGTCGGCTACTTCTACGGGCACATGTTCTTGAACATGACCGAAGGCACGGCGCTGAGTTCGGGCATCCTCGGAAACTCGCTGGAACAGTTCTCCATGTCGATCTGCGGGCGGGTGGTCGACGAACTCAAGGCCAAACCACCAAAGCCGTTCATCCCCAAACTGATCAACACGATCCGGCTCACCTCGCATGCGTTGTCCGCCGGTCCGGCTATCCGCCGGCTCGGCGACCAGATCGTCGCGTATCCGATTCCGACCAGTCGCGACGCCAAACACGTTCTGCGGCAACTGGAAGCGGGCGTCGAACTGTACTGCTACGTCACGCTGGTTCACGTGCGGTCGTCATCGCGGGCTGCGGTGGGTGCGAATATTCTGGAGAGCTATCTGGTGCGCAACGCCGTCAAGAACGGTCTCGATGAGCACGAGGGTCAAGCCGAGGCGGCACGTCTGATGGCCGGTGCCACCGACGTCGAGAGCGCCATGATGGTCGACGAACTGCATGCGGTGGTGCGTGAGATCGTCGCCGACGAGGCGACCGCCGAGCAGTTCCTGGCCGCGCCGCCGGATGAGGCGGTGATCGGCCTGTGTGGTGGCGCCGGCCGGGGCGGTGCGGCGTTGCGGCAGTTCCTGATTCGGCACGGCCACCGCGGTTACCGCGAACTGTGCATGCGCGATCCCGCGTGGGCCGAGGACGCCGACGGACTCGGGTCGATGATGCAGGTCATGGTGCAGTCTGCGCGGAGTTCCGCCGGCGAGCAGTCAACGCGCACACCGATCGATGCACCCCGGTCGCGGACAGTCCGGCTGCTGGCCCGCTTGGCTCAGGGCGGTGCCCGCGGGCGCGAGGAGACCAAGTCCAAGATGGCGCTGATGGCCCACCGCCTCAAGCTCGGATACCACCATCTGGGCGAGGTGCTGGCCGATTCCGGACGTCTTCCCGACGCGGACCTGGTCTTCTTCTTCGATCGCGCCGAGTTGCCATTGGTCGTCGGCGACGAGGACATCGCCGACCTCGTGCACCGCGCGCAGCAGCGCCGGGATGCGCTGCCGTTCCAACAGGCGCTGGAATTCGACGACGTGTCGGTGGGTCGGCCCACCCCCATCCTCGCGCGGGTTGCGGGTGCTCTCACCGACGATCAAATCACTGGGCGGCCGGCCAGCCGGGGCATCGCCGAAGGCACGGTCCGCGTGGCCAAGTCGATCCATGATGCGCGTGATGTGCAGCGTGGCGAGATCCTCGTCGCACCGGTCACCGACGTCGGTTGGACACCATATTTCACCGTGATCGCGGCACTGGTCACCGACATCGGAAGTTCGGTGTCCCATGGCGCGGTCGTGGCGCGGGAGTACGGGCTACCCTGCGTCGTCAACACGCTGATCGGTACCCAGGTACTCAAGACCGGTGATCGAGTCAGAGTGGACGGCGACAAGGGGCTGATCACCCGGCTCGACGCGGCGGCCGGCCTCGATCCCGAGGTTGGTCAGCTGTTCAGCGACCACACCGAGTAGTTCAGGGCTGTCGCGAACAGGCTCCACGCGAAGTACGGGATGAGCAGCGCGGCCGCCGTGCGGTTGGCCTTCCAGAACAACACAAGGGTCGCGGCCAGGACCACGTCGAGCAGCAGGATGTCCACGAGTGCCACACCACGCCAGCCGAGGCCGAAGAACAACGGTGACCAGACCAGATTCAGGACCAGTTGCGTGGCGTACGCGATGATCGCCGGGTTACCGAATCGGGGGTCGGCCCGCCACACGAGCCAGGCGGCGATCGCCATCAGCGCGTACAAGATGGTCCACACCGGTCCGAAGACGTTGGGCGGCGGCGCCCAATCGGGTTGTTCGAGCCGTCCGTACTCGCTCGCGGCACCAGCAGAGGCAAGCCCGCCCACGGCGGCTACCGCGGCGACAGCGACGAGCGATACGACAAGCGCGAGAATGTGCCGCGAGCGCGTCGTGGCGGGGATCTCCGAGGTCATCTGCGTCCATTTCTGTCGGAAAAGCTCTAGCTCCATATGAGGTATCCGTCGGCGAATACGCCATCTTGTGACGTCGTCTCCGCCGAACTGCCAGGCCCGTGTGCCCCAGGTCCGGCCAGGCTACGAAACGGGCACGGCGTTGTCCAACAGCAGTTCAACCGCGTCCACGTAACGGTCTCCTGACACCCGCCGCGGTCACGGCGGTAGCTCGGGTCGTCACCCGACTGGCACGATGTCGGCGGCCCCGAGCCGCGCACCATCGGCTGTCTCGTCGTCGGGCATCGACTGACTTTCCCGCTCGGCGGCCACCCGCGCCAGATAGTGCGCGACCTCCCGGGCCTTCTGTTCGTCAGACCAACCCAGCACCGGCGCCATCAAATCGGCGATCTCCGAGCAGGATTCGGTTCCCCGGTCGAAGGTCTCGATCGAGATCCTGGTCCGGCGGCACAACACGTCGTCGAGGTGCAGCGCCCCTTCGTGGGTGGTGCCGTACACGACCTCGGCACGGAGGTAGTCGTCGGCGGCCGGCAGCGGGGCGCCCAGTGACGGATCATCTCGGATCAAGGCCAACACTTCGCCGATCATTGACCCGTACCTATTCAGCAGCCGAGCGATGCGCGACTCGTTCAGTCCGGATTCGGCCGCGAGCTGGGTCCGCGCGTTCCACATCGCCCGGAAGCCCTCGGCTCCGAGCAGCGGTACGTCGTCGGTGATGCAGCCGGGGATCTTGCGGTCGAAGGTCTCACCCAGGCCGTGGACGGCCTCGTCGACCGCGTCCTTGGCCATCACCCGATACGTGGTGTACTTGCCGCCCGCTATCACCACCAGGCCCGGAACACTATGCGCCACCGCGTGTTCGCGCGACAGTGCGGAGGTATCGGCGCTCTCGCCGGCCAGCAACGGACGCAGTCCCGCGAAGACCCCCTCGACGTCGGCTTCGGTCAGCGGCACTCGTAGCACGGAATTCACCTGGTCGAGCAGGTAGCGGATGTCACGCTGACTGGCCGCGGGATGGGCTTTGTCCAGCGACCAGTCGGTGTCCGTGGTGCCGATGATCCAATGCCGGCCCCACGGGATGACGAACAGGACCGACTTATCGGTTCGCAGGATGATGCCACTCGACGACCGGATGCGGTCGCGCGGGACCACGAGGTGGATGCCCTTGCTCGAGCGCACATGGAACTGTCCGCGCTCGTTGGCCAATGTCTGCGTATCGTCGGTCCACACCCCGGTCGCGTTGATGACCTGCCGCGCCCGAATCGTGTACTGGCGGTTGGATTCCAGGTCCACCACCCGGGCCCCGGTGACCCGCTCTCCCTCGCGCACCAGGTCGACGACCCGCGTGCGCGTCGCGATCCTCGCGCCGTAGGCGGCCGCCGTGCGGGCGATGGTCATCGTGTGCCGGGCATCGTCGACCTGCGCGTCGTAATACTGGAGAGCACCCACGAGTGCCTCCTTGTTCAGCGACGGCGCAACCCGCAGTGCACCGCGACGGGTCAGGTGTCGGTGCAGGGGGACGCCGGCACCATGCCCGGATGCCTTCGACATCGCGTCATACAGCGCCAGTCCGGCTCCCAGATAGACCCGCTCCCATGCCCGATGCTTGAGCGGGTAGAGGAACTTGACCGGCCGCACCAGGTGCGGTGCCAACTTCTCCAGCATCAGCCCACGCTCGGAGAGCGCCTCGGCGACCAGTCCGAAGTCGAGCATCTCCAGATAGCGCAGCCCCCCGTGGATCAGCTTGCTGGAGCGGCTGGACGTCCCGGAGGCGAGGTCGCGCGCCTCGACCAAGCCGGTCCGAAGGCCCCGCGTGGCGGCGTCCAGCGCGGCGCCGGCGCCGACCACGCCGCCGCCGATGATCAAGATGTCCACCGGCGTCTCGGACATATCGGCGAGCGCGGTCTCGCGGTTGAGCGGAGACAACGGGAATGAGTCCATGTCACTTGACCTTTCGAGGTTGAGGGAGTCGGTGCAAGGCCGGCTCAGCCGACGTCGACCCAGTCGAGCGTGCGCTGGACGGCCTTGCGCCACTGGGCGTGGCCGGCTTGGCGCTGCTCGTCGGACCAGGCCGGATTCCAGCGCTTGTCCTCGAGCCAGTTCTTGCGCAGCTCGTCGGTGTCCTTCCAGAAGCCGACCGCCAGACCCGCCGCGTAGGCGGCGCCGAGCGCGGTGGTCTCGGCCACCACCGGCTTGACCACGTCGACGCCGAGGACGTCCGCCTGGATCTGCATGCACAAGTTGTTGGCGGTGATGCCGCCGTCGACCTTGAGCACCTCGAGATGAACCCCCGAGTCAGCTTCCATCGCCTCGACGACGTCGCGGCTCTGATAGCAGATCGCCTCCAACGTCGCCCGCGCCACGTGGGCATTGGTGTTGAACCGCGACAGACCGACGATCGCGCCGCGGGCATCCGAGCGCCAGTGGGGCGCGAACAGGCCGGAGAACGCCGGCACGAAGTACACCCCGCCGTTGTCTTCGACCTGACGGGCCAAGACCTCTGATTGTGCTGCGCCGCTGATGATTCCGAGCTGGTCGCGCAGCCACTGCACAGCGGAGCCGGTGACGGCGATCGAGCCTTCCAGCGCGTAGACCGCCTCGGTGTCCCCGAACTTGTAGGCGACCGTGGTCAGCAGGCCCGCTGAGGAGCGCACGATGTCGTTGCCGGTGTTGATCAACATGAAATTGCCGGTGCCGTAGGTGTTCTTGGCCTCACCGGGTGCGAAGCACACTTGGCCGACGGTGGCGGCCTGCTGATCGCCGAGCGCGCCGGTCAGCGGCACCTCGCCGCCCAGCGGTCCGTCGGCCAGGGTGATGCCGTACGGCTCGGGTGAGGACGACGGCACGATCTCAGGCAGCATCTGACGCGGAATCCCGAAGAGCGCCAGAAGTTCGTCGTCCCAGTCCAGGGTTTCCAGGTTCATCAGCATGGTGCGACTGGCATTGGTCACGTCGGTCACGTGGACACCACCGTGGCTACCACCGGTCAGCCGCCACAGCAGCCAGCTGTCGGTGTTGCCGAACAGCGCATCCCCGCGCTCGGCGGCCTCCCGCACGCCGTCGACGTTGTCGAGAATCCACTTGATCTTCCCGCCGGAGAAGTAGGTCGCCGGTGGCAGGCCGGCCTTGTGCCGGATGGTTTCGCCGTGGCCCGCTGCCTCCAGCGCACTGGCGATGCGGTCAGTGCGGGTGTCTTGCCAGACGATGGCGTTGTAGTACGGCCGACCGGTCCGCTTGTTCCACACCACCGTCGTCTCACGCTGGTTGGTGATGCCCAGGGCGGCAAGGTCGCTGCTGACCAGCCCGGCCTTGCCGAGCGCGGTCTGGATGACCGAGGAGGTGCGCTCCCAGATCTCGACCGGATTGTGCTCCACCCAGCCGGCCTGGGGCAGGATCTGCTCGTGTTCGAGTTGATGCGCGGCGATGACGTTGCCGCCGTGGTCGAAGACCATGAATCGGGTGCTGGTGGTTCCTTGGTCGACAGAACCGACGAAATCGGGCATGGGATTACTCTCCTGAGGGGGTAGTGGTCGGAAACAAGATGACGAGCAGGCTCAGCGGTGGGGAACCGCGGTCGCTTCGGAGACACCGATCTCGTCGGGTCGCGCATCGTCGGGCGGCAGGAACCGCTCGATGCCGTAGACGAACAGCGCCCCGCCCAGCAATCCGCCGATGATGGGGGCGACGATCGGTAGCCAGAAGTACAACTCGGGACCGTTGGCCGAGTACATCGCGTCCTGGTAGCCGCTGATCCAGGAGGCCAGTCGGGGGCCGAAATCGCGTGCCGGGTTGATGGCGTATCCGGCGTTGGTGCCCCACGCCATGCCGATGGCGACCACCAGCAGGCCGATGATCACCGGGCCCATGTTGGCCATCGGCGGATTGTTGATCGCACTGGTCACGGCGAAGATCACCATGACCAGCAGGGCGGTGCCTACGATCTGATCGGCGAATGCGGTCGTGATCGACACGCCCTCGCCAGGCGAGGTGGAGAAGATGCCCTGCGTCGCTCGGGTGTGGCCGGGATCGACGGCGGCGATCTGGTCGGCGTAGACGAACCGCACGATCAGCGCGCCCAGGAAGGCACCCGCCATCTGTGCGCCGATGAAGGGCAACACTTTTCGTCGCTCGAAGCCGCGAAAGACCGTCAGGGCGACAGTGACCGCAGGATTCAGGTGAGCGCCGCTGATGCGCCCGGCGACGAAGACGGCCATGGTCACGCCCAGTCCCCACCCCCACGCGATCGAGTTGTGGTCGCCGGCACCGACCGACTTGGGGAATCCTCCGGCCACGACCTGTGCGACGACGCCGCAGCCGAATACGACCAGGATGGCGGTACCGAGCATCTCTCCGGACAACTCGCCGAGAAATGGATGCTTCGTCTTCATCGTTGACTCCTCTATGAGCGTTCGAGACGTCCCGGGAACGGGCACTGGATTAGTGACGTGTTCCGAACGTAAGGAGCGCGTGTGACGTACATCAACCGCCGCTGTTCGACAATGTCGAACGAGGCGTGCCGTGGCCTTCGTCTCAGGCGACCGAGAAGTGAGGAGCACCCATGCCCGGTCCTATCCAGGCCATCGCCCGCGCCACCGCGATCATCGACCTGATCGAACGCAGTGACAGATCGATGCAGTTGCGCGAGATCGCTCAGGACGTCGGCTTGTCCAAGACGACCACCCACGGCATTCTGCGCACCTTGGTAGACCTCGAATACCTGGAGCAGGACCCGGACACCGGCGACTATGCGCCGGGTCCACGGCTGTTCTCCCACGACATCGTCGAACTGGACGGCAACGACCTGCGCTCGGCGGCGATGCCGTGGGCCGACGCTCTGGCGCTGGGAACCGGGCTCGAGGTCTTGATGACGATGCTCAACGGCCAAGAAGCCGAGATCGTCCATCATGTCTTCCGGCCCGATGACAAGCGCCAGACCCTGCGCGTCGGCGAACTCCTCCCGTTACACGCCACCGGGTGCGGCAAGCTGGTGCTCGCGTATTCGCCACTGCGGGAACGTCTTTTGCGCAACCTGACCCTCGATCGACTCACTCGCCGAACGTCAAACAATCGCGCCCGACTGGCTGCTGCGGTCACGCAGATCAGGACCAGCGGGGTGGCAACAGCCGACGGGGAGTACGACCCGGACTTCGCCGACATCGCCGTTCCCGTCCACGGCCGGAGGTCAGGCGTTGCGGCGTTGGCGCTACACGGCGCGCCCGAAGAACTCTTCACCCGAGACGGTAATCCGCGGCCCGACCTCCTCGAGGAGTTGCGCCACGCCGCCGCAGCGGTGGTACACGCACTCGAGTTCGCGCGGTGAGCGAACAACGGGTCGTCGCGGCGATCGACCTCGGCACGACGTCCGCGCGCTGCATGGTGTTCGATCAGCGCGGACGGATGCTCTCGATCGCCCAGCGTGAGCAACGGCAGAATTTTCCGCAGCCAGGTTGGGCTGAACAGGATGCCCTCGAGCTGTGGCGCAACGTCCGGCGGATCGTGCCGGAGGCCCTGTCGGCGGCGGGCCTGGACAAATCCCACGTTGTCGCACTCGGAATCGCCAATCAGCGTGAGACAACCGTGGTCTGGGACCGCCGCACCGGCAAGCCCGTGGCGCCGGCCATCACCTGGCAGGACACCCGGACCGGCCCCGTGGTCGACCAGATCGCCGAGCACGCCGAGGAATTCCGCCGCATCGCCGAACTCGACCCGGCAACCTATTTCGCCGCGCCCCGGCTGCGATGGCTCCTCGACAACATCCGCGGACTCGAATCACGGGCGCGCAAGGGCGACGTCCTATTCGGGACCCTTGAGTCGTGGTTGATCTGGAATCTCACCGGCGGGCCCAAAGTGGGAGTCCACGTCACCGATGTCACCAACGCCAGCAGAACCCTGTTGATGGATCTCCATACGCTGCAATGGAGTTCGAAGCTGCTTGGGGTGTTCGACATCCCGGAGGCCATGATGCCCACCATCGTCTCCAACGAAGAGGTCTATGCCCGCTGCGCGACCGTGCTGCCAGGTGTGCCCATCGCCGCGGCGCTCGGTGACCAGCAGGCCGCGCTGTTCGGGCAGATGTGTTTCGAACCCAGCGACGCCAAATGTACGTACGGCACCGGAGCCTTTCTGCTGATGAACGTGGGAACGTCCATCGTCCGGTCCACGCACGGGCTGCTGCCGACGGTGGCCTACTCCGCGCCGGGGGCTGAACCCATGTATGCCCTGGAGGGCCCGATCGCAGTGGCCGGCTCGTTGGTCCAGTGGTTCCGCGATTCACTCGGCGTCATCAACACTGCACCCCAGATCGAAACCCTGGCGCGTACCGTCGACGACAACGGCGGCTGCTACATCGTGCCTGCTTTCTCCGGAATCTTCTCTCCCCATTGGGATTCCGATGCGCGCGGCATCGTCGTCGGATTGACGTCGTACATCACCAGAGGACACCTGGCGCGCGCGGTACTGGAGGCAGTGGCGTGGCAGACCTGGGAGGTGGTCAACGCGATGACGATCGATTCAGGTGTTCCACTGGCGCGCTTGGCGGTGGACGGTGGAATGACCTCCAACCATCTGCTCATGCAGTTCGTCGCCGACGTGCTCGACGTGCCGGTGATGCGGCCCTTCGTCTCCGAGACCGTGTCGCTGGGCGCCGCCTATGCGGCCGGGCTCGCGGTCGGATACTGGCCCGACCGCGCCGCTCTACGCGCTAATCGGCACATCGCAGCGGCGTGGTACCCGGACATGGACGCCCGTATCCGCCGACTCGAGGCCGCCGGGTGGCGCTCGGCGGTCGCGCGAGCGCTGACCACCGAAACGTGATCAGTCCGCCGGTGTCACGTCCGTCCCGGACCCCTTGATCGACGCCTTAGCGCGGTTCTCCGCGCGCACCGCTCGCTTGCCCCGCACGTAGCCGGTCGCCGAGATCGACGCCGACAGCAGGGCATTCTCACCCTTGACGAACGGGTGGAACCCGACGCCGACTCCGCCTCGACCCTTCACCGGGATGTCGGCGACTTCGGTTACTTTCCAACTCTTCTCCGACGTCGACAGGATGGCCTCGCCGTTGCCGCACGACACCGGCAACGCGGCGATCACGGTGTCCTCCGGGTCACCGGACGCAAGCTTCACCCCGGCCACACCGTTGCCCGCGGCGCCCTGCGGATTCACCGCGGCCGGGTCGATCCGCAGCACCTTTCCTCGGCGGGTCACCAGCGCCAGGTGGTAGCCCGACGGGAGCACACCCGAGCACAGCAGGCCGGTGATATCTGGTGCCACCGGAATGTCGCGGGTCTTGTACGGCAGACCGTTCCCGGTGGTGAACTTCACCCGCCCGTCGGTCCACACCGCCCAGCCGAGGCCGGAGGTGAGCAGCTCCCCGTGACTGTCGGAGAACACCCCTCGATCGTCCAAACGCCAAGCGGCGTTCATCTTTCGCTCGCGAGGCCCGTCGTCGTCGGCGGCCGAGGTCACCGGGGTGGCCTCCGCGTCGAGGACGGTCCGGCGGTCGAACTCCGGTCCCTTGAACAGTTTCGCGGTCTCGACGAGTTCGGAGTCGATGACCTTCCGGCGCGCGTCGGGATTGGACACCAGCTCGGTCAGCGCCGCGAACTCGGCGTCAAGCTTCTCCGCTTCGGCGCGCAGTTCGATGACGTCGAGCTTGGTTAGGCGGCGAAGCTGCAGTGCCAGAACGTAATCGGCCTGGACGGCGTCGATCCCGAACCGCTCCTGCAGTCCCTGGCGCGCCTCGTCGACGGTGTCGGAGCCGCGAATGACCGCGACCGCGGCGTCGATGTCCAGGTGGATGGTCATCAGGCCGGCCACCAGGTGCCGGCGTGCGGTCACCTTCTCCAGTCGATACTCGCTGCGGTGCAGTACCACCGAGTCACGCAGATGAAGGAACGCTGATATCAGCTCGCGCACCGACCACCAGCGCGGCACCCGGTTCTCGTCGAGGGCGACCAGGCTGGCGGCGAATGTCGACTCCAGCGGGGTCAGGGCCAGCAGCTGTTCGCGGATGTCCTCGGCGCTATGGCCGCGCTTGGCGGTGACGACGATGCGCAACCCGTTGCGACGGTCGGTCAGGTCCGACATGTCGGCCACGCCGGACATCTCGCCCGACTCGACCAGGGCCCGGATCCGTTCCTGCACAGTGTTACTCGCGACACCGGGGGGAAGTTCGGTGATGACGCAGTTCTTGCCGTCGACGCTCACCGTGCCGCGCACCGTGAACGCGCCCCGGCCGGTGGTGATGTACTCCCGCAGCCCGGCGGTGCCGACGACCGTCGCCCCGCATCCCCAGTCGGGCCCGGGGATGAGCTTGACCAACCTGTCGTCGGTCATGTTCGGCGTCTTCAACAACGCGCGGCAGGCGGCCATGATCTCGCGGGGATTGTGCGCGGGCACCTTGGTGGCCCACCCTTCGGCGATGCCGACGGCTCCGTTGCACAGCAGCACCGGCCACTGGGCGGGCAGCATCGTCGGCTCGGTCCACTCGCCGTCGAACGTCGCCACCATCGGTACCGCGTGGTCGTCGAGTTCCGCGGTCAGCGCCGCTCCTGGAGCCGACAAGCGCATCTCGGTGTAGCGGTCGGCGGCGGGGATGTCACCCTGGATGCGGGGGAATGCTCCCTGTCCATCAATGACTTTCACGCGCTGGAACTCGGCAGCCATCAGCGCCGCGGCACCGTACATCGACGCACCGCCGTGGGGGTGCAGGTTTCCGGTGACCGCCGAGCAGACCTTCGAGGACTTCTGTGGCTTGTTGCCGGGCAGCAGCCTCGAGTCGTGCATCTGATAGAGCAGCCGTCGCTGGCCCGGCTTCAGCCCGTCGAACGCCGACGGGATCGCGCGGTCGCTGACGCTGTAGAGCGCGAACGTGAGCTGGTAGTGGTTCCAGTACTCGTCGGCGCTCTGGTCGAGCACCAGGTCGGCATTCTGTTCTGGAATGTCCAGGGTGGCGGTCACGTGATACTCCTAGTCGAGGTCCAGCGCAGAGGTGTCGACACGGGCGGCCACATCGGCCATCCACGTGCGCCGGCCCTCGGGCGGTCCGCCGAACAACGTATGGTGCAACTTTTTGTCGTCGTCATCGAGATGGACCCGAATCACCGTGCGCCGCTGTGGATCCAGCACGGTGTTCCAGAAGTCGTCGGCGTCCATCTCGCCGAGACCCTTGTTGCGCTGCACCTCCACCCGCTTCTTGGAGGTGTCCTTCAATCTCGCGACAGCCGCGTCGCGCTCGGACTCGTCCTGGCAGTAGATCCGCTCGTCGCCGTTCTTGACCACGAACAGTGGCGGCAGCGTCACGTAGACCATTCCGGCCTCGACGAGCGGGCGGTAGAAGTCGAGGAACATCGATATCAGGCTCGAGTTGATGTTGCCGCCGTCGGGATCGGCGTCGGAGGCGAACAGAATCCGGTCATAGCGGCATTGCTCGGGGTCGCAGTTGTCCCGAACCCCGCATCCCAGAATGCGTTCGATGGAATCGAACTCATCCTTGGCCCGGGCCTTGCTCAGTGCGAACCCATAGACGTTGGGCGGCTTGCCTTTCAGCGGGAACGCGGCCTGGAAGGTCGCGTCCCGAGCGGCTTTGATGGTGCCCAGCGCCGAGTCGCCCTCGCACAGGAACAGCTCCGCGCCGGAGCCGCGCCCGGTTTCCCTGCTGGGCAGCAGTTTCGGGGGTAGCGACAGATTCGTGCCCAGTCCCTTGGCTTTCGATGCCGCACGGGACCGGGCTTTGGCGCCCTCGGCGCTGCGCCGCGCCCTGGCGAATTCGAGCGCCAGCTTCGTCCACAGCGACACTGCGTCGCCGTTGGCCGGGTTGGCCGCCCAGACGGTGACGCTGCGTGCGACGTCCGGGGCCATCGCCACATTCAGGGAGCGGGACGACACCGCTGTCTTGGCTTGGGAGTCCCACGACACGTCGGGGGCGCGGGTGTCGACGGCCAGTGCGGTGACTGCCGCGAAATCCTGTGCCTCCGGGCCTTCTTCGCCCTTGGCCAGGCCCAGGTCACGAATGCGGGATGCGCGGTCGGCGAGGGCCTCGGACACTCCCTTCATCGCCGCCGCCAGGTGCGACCCACCGCCCGGGGTGCGCACGGTGTTGCAGAACGCGGCCACCGTCGCCGGCTCGGCAGGGCCCGCCGTCAGCGACCACCGAAACGGTGTCGGGCCACGGCTGGTGGTGTATTCGCCCCGGCCCTCCACAACAGCCCGCACGGCGGGTGCCGGAGTCTCGGCGGCGGTGCACATGAGGTCGAGCAATGTGTCGCTACCCCAGGGACCGTCGAACGGCGCGAGCAGGGCAGGCGGGATCTCGCCGCCGGGCCAGCCCTCATCGATGACGACCAAGTGCACACCGGGCGACATCCGCGCCGCCGCATGGGCACGCAGCAGCACCTCGCCGATGTCGACGCGGGAATCGGGCACGACGGTCGAGTCGAACAGGATGCGCACTTCGGTGCCCTGAGCGTCGGGCTTCCGGTTGCTGGTGCCGCGCAGCTTTTGGGTGTCGGACCGGGTGAACGGCGCGTCCGGGTCGAACTCGGTGCCCTCGAACACTCCGGGATAGCCCCTGCCGAAGCTCTGCAGGTAGGTCTTTCCGGCCCGGCGTACCGAGACGTCGGTGCGCGCGGAGATGAAGACGGCAGCGGCCGCACCGATTCCGTTCAGGCCGGCCCCGGTGCTGGTGGCGTCGGTGTGCGCGGAGAATTTGCCACCGGCCCGCGCGGTGCCCAGCGTCTTGACGATGCCGTTCTTACCGGTCGTCGGGTCGGTGTCGACGGGCAACCCGCGCCCGTCGTCGGCAACACTGACCGATCCGTCGGCGTGCAGCGTGATGGTGACCCGGGACCCGCCGTGGCTGGGATCAGCCACCTCTTCCACCGCGTTGTCGATCAGCTCCCGCAGGGCGGTGTTCAGAACGTCCAGACCGAGGTTGACCGCCGGCCGAAGGCGTGTGTGCTGGACATCGTCGAGCTCGGTGATGTCAGCGGCGGTGTAGCTCACGTCTGGCCCTTTCCCTGGAATGCATCGCCGGTGGAATCGTAAGCGGCCGGTCCGACTTTCTCGTGCAGCCGCAAGGGTGGCCGTGCTTACAGCGCGACATCAGTGCAGGTCACGGGATGTATCCAGGGCGGCGCGGGAGCCCGAATAAGTGAGTTGTGTGCAACTAGATCGCGTGCGATATGGTGACCGCATGCCTGGTCCGCGTCTCGATGAACAGCTGTGCTTCGCGCTCTACTCGGCGTCGCGGGCGGTCACTGCCGCCTACCGTCCCATGCTGGATGAACTCGACTTGACCTACCCGCAGTACCTGGTGCTGCTGGTGCTCTGGGAAGAGGAGCCGTGCACAGTGAGCCACCTCGGCGACCGGCTCCATCTCGATTCGGGCACCCTGTCGCCCCTGCTCAAACGTCTCGAGGCGGCCGGCTTCGTGCTCCGGCAGCGCAGCGCGACCGACGAGCGGCGTGTCGACATCACCCTCACGGCCAAGGGGCGCGCCCTGGAAGAGCGGGCGGCGTGTATTCCGGACCGGCTGTTGGGCTCCGACGATTCGGCCGCCGCGGATCTCGCGGCGCTGCGCGAAGCACTGCACCTGATCACCGCGGAACTGCACGCCCGCGCCAGCAACTGATCTCTCCGAACCGAATCCGACGAAAGGCTGACCCATGTCCGAACTGCCTCCGCCCCCGCCGACCACCCGTGCGCGGACGATCGCCCGCTTCGTTCTCGCGGGCGCGATGATCTTCGCCGGATTCAGCCACTTGTTCTGGGCCCGTGAGGAATTCCAGGCTCAGGTTCCCCGGTGGGTGCCGATGGACGCCGACGGCGTCGTCATGGCATCTGGTGGCGTCGAGATCACGCTGGGCGTGGGCCTGGCCCTACTGAACCGGGACCGGGTGCTGGTGGGCAGGCTGCTGGCGGCGTTCTTCATCCTGATCTTCCCGGGCAACATCGCGCAGTACGTCAACCACGCAGACGGCTTCGGTCTCAACAGTGACACCAGTCGCTTCGTGAGGCTGCTGTTCCAACCGGTTCTCGTCGCGTGGGCGCTGTGGGCGACGGGAATCCCGCGCGCCAAGCGGTGACGCCGCGGCTGCCGGGGCAGTCAGGCAGTGGCCCCGATGCGGCGCGCCATAATCGCCTCGGCGACTCTGCGCCCACTCACCAGTGCACCCTGGATCGACGCCGTGTCCCGGTGGTCACCGCACAACCACAGTCCGTCCGGACTGCGCACGGGACGCCGCACCACCAGCGGCGCGGGCTGGGCCGGCAACGCATCCGGAATCTCGTGTCGGACAACCAATGTCCATGTCGATGCGTCCAGACCGAGTATGTCGGCGGCGTGCCGGCGCAGCACTGCCTCCGATGGTGGTCGGCGCTGCGGCCCGATGAGCGCCGATGCGGCGATGAGGTGCCGGCCCGGTGGCGCGTAGGTCGGCGCTGCCGAGCTGATCACCGCGGTGTTGACAACAGGTCCGGGTGGCTCGGCTCGGCCGTCGACACTCAGCATGGCCGGCCTGGGCGGCAGGTCGTCCCCAGCCCACCAGTCGGTCACGACGCCCTTCATCGCCGGCGGCGGTGCACCGGTCAGGACACTGCTCGCGGGCGCATCGGCGGCCACGACCACCTCACGGGCGCGCACTGTCACCTCACCGCCGGTGACGGCCCAGTCGGCTCCAGCGCGGGAGATCCGAGTCACCTTGTGCTGCAGGTGAATCCGATCCATGATCGGTGCGGCGAGCAACTCGGGTAGGGCGCGCATGCCGTCGGCGGGCAGGCCCGGAACGCCGAGCGCGAACATCCGCGTCAGCAGCAGGGCGAAAGCGTTGGATGTGGAGCCGGTGTCATCGAGAAGCACACCTGCCAGGAAGCGGTCGAGCACGCGACGGCTGATGCCCTCGACCCGGCAGTGATCAAGGGCGTCGTGGAGATCCGTGTCGTGGTGCGCCGCCGCCAGAACGCCCGGACGCAGAGCGGGGGCAGCCCAGCGGAGCAGGGCCGCCACCTGGCGCGGCGACAGGCCGCCACGCATCAGCATCTGTGGAACGTCCCGGGGCTGACGCAGCGGATGCACCCACTTCACCCGGTCGTGGTCGCGCCGGACAACCACACCGGCCTCGAACGGCTGCAATTTCAGGTCTCGGACCGCCACCGCTCCGTGAAGCGCCGGATAGGCGGGATTGAGCACCTGGAATCCGCGGTCGCAGCGAAAGCCGTCGACAATGTCGGTGCGGATACGGCCCCCCACCTGGTCCTCGGCCTCCCAGACCGCCACCTCGTACCCGCGCTCGGCAAGTACAACGGCGCATCGCAACCCTGCGAGACCGGCACCGATCACCAGTACATCGCAGTCATCGACCTGGGGTTGCTCACTCATTGGCGTCTCCGGCCGTCCAGTCCTCCAACACATCACCAGCTTCCCAGCGTGACGGTAATCTCGACGCGGACGTCAGCAATCGGTAATGGCTCTCGACATGGCACCCCTGCCGTCGCTGTGATTCGCTCGACGCAGCGCTTCGTCAAGGTCTGGCGTCGCGATGCAATGAGCGATCCGGTGCCGAGACGTTGCCTATCGCAAGAGCGCCGCCATGCGTACCCGTGAAATGTGCGGGGTACCCATCGGCCACGACTCGAGGGAGGTCACGGGGTGGATGCCCAAGCGCAGGTCTCGCAGCTGAGTCGCGAACGCCGTGAGGCCCTTGCCAGGCGTATCCGGTCTCGGATGTCCGAAGCCGGCGGGCCGCCCGCCGATCACGACGTGAGTGTCGTGGGTGGTGGCGCCGCGGCTCTCACCCTGGCTCTGGAACTTCGCCGGGCGCGGCCGAGCACGCGAGTCCAGGTGATCGAACCCCACGTCCACCCGGTCCCGGAGATGACCCACACGGTGGGGGAGTCGACCGTCGAGGTGTCGGCTCACTACCTGCGTGACCGTCTCGGCCTCGGCGATCACCTGAGCACTTCTCAGATCCGCAAGATGGGGTTGCGGATGTTCTTTTCCGTCGATCGCAACACCGACATCGCGCAACGGATGGAGCTGGGCAGTTCGTCGTTCGTACCGCAGGTGACCTATCAGATCGACCGCGGGCGATTGGAGAACGAGCTCAGCAGACGCTGCCTGGCGGAGGGTGTCGAGATCACGCACGGCCGGGTCAGTGCGGTGGAACTGAGCGAAGGGCAGGGGCCCCACACCATTTCGGTCCAGGACGGTGAGTCCGTCACCCGGACCACGGCACGGTGGGTGGTGGACGCGTCCGGGCGTAACCGATTCCTGCCCCGTCACTTGAATATCCGGCAGGCCAACGCACACGACTGCAACGCCGTATGGTTCCGCGTCGCAACGGAAATCGACGTCGGCCGGTGGAGCGACGACCCGGACTGGCAGAGCCGCCTGGTCGAAGGCGACCGCGCACTGTCCACCAATCACCTGATGGGCGAGGGCTACTGGGTCTGGCTGATCCGCCTCGCGTCCGGTGCCACCAGCGTCGGCATCGTCGCCGACCCGGCCTACCATCCGTTCGGCACGTTCAACACCCTTGAGAAGGCCACCGCGTGGCTGCGCGACCACGAGCCCCAGTGCGCGGCCGTGGTGGACGAGCACGCGCATGACATCAAAGATTTCCGCGTCATGAAGAAGTACAGCCACGGCGCGGCACAGGTTTACGACGGCACCGCCCGCTGGTGCCTGACCGGCGACGCGGGCATCTTCCTCGACCCGCTCTACTCGTCGGGGCTCGATCTCGTCGCGATCGGCAACGGACTGATCACCGACATGATCACCCGTGAACTCGACGGTGATGATGTCGTCGCGCGCGCGCAGATCAGCGACACACTCTTTCGCTCGCTCACCGAGATGTGGCTTGCGGTGTACCAGGACCAGTACTCACTGATGGGCGTGCCGAGCGTGATGTCGGCGAAGATCATCTGGGACGTGGCCTTCTACTGGGGATTCATCGGTCTGTTGTACGTCAACGGCCGGTACGTGAACCTCGCCGACGATCCCGGCTTCGTACCGCACCTCGATGGTCTCATCGCTCTGAGCAACCGCGTGCAGAAGTTCTTCCGCGAGTGGGCCGCAGTCGAAACCGGAACTCCCACGGTGTCCTTCGTCGACCTGTACGCACCGTTGAACTTCATGGTGACTCTGCACAAAGCGATGATGGGCCCGAGTGAGAACTTCGACGAGCAGTTCGACATCAACGCCGACATGCTGCGCCGACTGGCCGGACAGCTGGTCGAGACAGTCCTCGCCGAGAAGTCGGCGATGTTCGGCGACGACGACGTCATGCGCCAGGTGCAGGAGTGGCAGCGGGACCCGCTGCTGCACGAGTTGCGGTCCGTCTACCGCCACCGGCAGGACAACGATCCCCTCAGCAGCGACTGGATTGTCAGCACCTCGCCCGCCCTTCAGACGAGCTGACCGGTGACCATGCTCAGCGATCACAGCGGCCGCGAGCCGCTGGCCATCGTCGGTATCGGATGCCGCCTGCCCGGCGGGGCCGATTCGGCGGACCGTCTGTGGGATCTGCTCTGCAGCGAGACGGACGCGACCTGTGTCGTGCCCGAATCGCGCTGGAACGCCGACCGCTATCACGACCCCAACCCGGCCAAAGTCGGCAAGATCGTGACCCGCCGCGGCGGATTCCTCAGCGAGATAGACCAATTCGATCCTCAATTCTTCGGAATCTCGCCGCGCGAGGCGCATTCTCTCGACCCCCAGCAGCGCCTCCTGCTGCACGCCGCGTGGGAAGCGCTGGAGGACGGCGGACTTCCCGCCGACAGCCTGGCCGGCAGCGATGTCGGGGTGTTCATCGGCGGCTTCACCCTCGACTATCAACTGCTACAGAACCTGGGCCGTACCAGTCGCTACCGGTTCAAGGCGCATTCGGCCACCGGGATGATGATGACGATGCTGGCCAACCGGCTCTCGCACGCATTCGACTTCCGCGGGCCCAGCGTGACGGTCGATACGGCCTGCTCGGGTTCGCTCGTCGCCGTACACCTTGCCGCACAGAGCATCTGGAACGGCGAGTGCACCGTGGCGTTGGCCGGCGGCGTCAACATCATGGGCGGGCCCAACACCGCGATCGCGGAGTCCAAGAGCGGATTCCTCAGTCCCGAAGGACGTTCCAAAGCCTTCAGTGACTCGGCCGACGGCTACGCCCGCGGCGAAGGCGGCGCCGTCGTCATCATCAAACCCCTGCACCAAGCGCTCGACGACGGCGACGACATCTATGCGCAGATCCTCGGCACCGCCGTGTCGCAGGACGGTCATACCGACGGCATCACCGTTCCGCGTCAGGAGGCACAGGAAGCCGCCATTAGGACAGCGCTCGCGCGAGCAGGCATCGCGCCCAACGACATCGGATATGTCGAAGCCCACGGCACCGGAACGCCAGTCGGAGATCCGATCGAGATGCGCGCGCTGGCGGGCGCGCTGACAGCCGACCGATCACCGGCCGATCCGCTTCTGATCGGGTCGATCAAAACCAACATCGGTCACCTCGAAGCGGGGGCCGGTGTTGCCGGGCTGATCAAAGCCGCGTTGGTGGCCAAGCACGGCTATATTCCGGCCAACCTACATCTCGACGAGCCCACCCGGCACGTCTCACTGACGGAACTCAAGATCGACGTACCCGCGACCGGGCGGCCGTTCCCCGCCGACAAGCGACGGCTCGTCGGCGTCAACTCGTTCGGCTTCGGCGGTACCAATGCCCACGTGGTTCTCGCGGGGCCACCCGCTGCGGCGGGCCCCAGCCCCGAACCGCTCGCGCCGCAACTACCTGCGGTACTTCCCATCTCGGCGCGCAGCGAGGAGGCCCTGGTTGCGGCAGCCGGCCGGCTCGCCGGTCATCTCGACGCGGACCCGGACCTCACGCTGTCCGATCTGCAGTACACGCTGGGATTGCGGCGCTCACATCTGAACTACCGGCACGTCGTCATCGCCGACAGCAAAGATGATGTACGGCAACAACTTCAACTTCTCGCCGACGGTGGGCCGATCTCGGGACGCACTGCGGGTGCCGCGCCCAAGCTCGCCTTCGTCTGCACCGGGATGGGCCCGCAGTGGTGGCGGATGTGCCGAGGGTTACTCGACGTCCTTCCGGCCTTCACCGACAGCATCCTGCGCAGCGATCGCGAGCTTGCGCAGTACACCGGGTGGTCGCTCGTCGACGAACTGCGACGGGACGAGGCCACCTCGCGGATGACCGAGACCGAGGTGGCGCAGCCGGCCAACTTCGCCGTCCAGATCGCTCTGGCCGAACAGCTGGCGCAGTACGGGATCCGCCCGGATGCGGTAATCGGGCACAGTGCAGGCGAAGTCGCCGCCCACCACATCGCCGGCCTGCTGACCTTCGAGCAAGCTGTCGAGGTCGTCTACCACCGAAGCCGCCTTCAGCAGCGCACCAGTGGGCAAGGCCGGATGCTCGCCGTCGGCACCGACGCCGATTCGCTGATGCGAGCGATGGACCCGCAGATGCAGGCCGAATTCGGCAGGCGGATATCGATAGCGGCGATCAACAGCCCGTCCGCGGTCACCGTTGCCGGGGACGGGGACGTCCTCGCCGTGTTGGCTCCGCACCTGGATGAGCTGGGGATCTTCAATCGCTATCTCACCGGGAAGGTGCCGTACCACACGCATTTCATGGATGCGATCAAGGACGATCTGCTCGGTGCGCTCGACGGGATGTCGTCGAAGGATGCCACCATGCCGCTGTATTCGACAGTCACCGGCGAGCGGCTGGACCGGTATCAGGCCGGCGCCGCGTACTGGTGGCAGAACACGCGGGCGACGGTGCTCTTCGAGCCCGCGATCCGGCGAATGGTGGAAGACGGCTACACCCACTTCGTCGAGCTCGGCCCGCATCCCGCGCTGGCGGCGTCGATCGTGGAAACCGCGGGCCAGCAGAAAATCTCGGTGACGGCCGTCCAACGACGCGACCAGGACGACGTCCGCACGCTTCTCAATTGTGTTGGCACGCTGCACTGCAATGGCCATGACATCGCATGGGGCGCACTCCAGCACCGTGCTGGCGCTCGCCTGGCGAAGCTGCCGAGCTACCCGTGGCAGACCAAACGCTTCTGGAATGAAACCCGGGAATCCACCGAAGCTCTGTTCTACAAGCCGGTGCATCCCCTTCTCGGACAGCGGATCAGTGCGCTGCACCCCACCTGGGAAGCGGAACTGAGCACCGTGTTCAATCCGTTCCTTGCCGACCATCGGGTGCAGGGAAGTGTGGTCGTGCCGGGGGCGGTCTACATCGAGATGGGTATGGCGGTGGCGAACGCCGTCTACGGCTCGGACTTCAGCGTCGACAATGTGGTGCTGCATCGTGCGGTGATCCTCGACGACACCTGCGATCCGATCCTGCGGACCACCCTCAACGAGCAGGACGGCACACTGGAATTCGCGTCGTTCACCGCGACAGCGGACGGTGAACCCAAGTGGGCCATCACCGCCACCGCCGAACTCAACGTCCGGCCACCAGCGCCCAAGACGATGGCCTCAGCAGACAGCGCCGAGTCGGTCGTCTCGATCAGCGGCGCCGACTTCTACCGTCGCACCGAGTCCATCGGCTTCGACTACGGCGACGCCTTCCGGACCGTCCGGACGGTCACCGCGGGCGAGGACTGGGCCGTCGCCGACATCGCGGTGCCCGAATCAATCGTCGATGAGGTGCCGCGATTCCGGTTCCACCCGGCTCTCATCGACGGGGCGTTCCAGGCGTTGTTCGGCGCACCGTTCCTCGGTCAGGAAGAGAACGAGGATCCGTTCCTGCCGGTTCGGATCCGGCAGTGCGCCGTCTACGGCGCACCCGCGCCGGAGATGTCGGTTCACGTCCGCGTGGTGTCGGTGAGCAAGTCGCACGTCGAAAGCGACATCACGATCACCGAGCCGGACGGTACGCCGCTCGCGGTCATCACCGGGTTCGTCGTGCAGTCGTTGAGCGAGTCGTCGCGCATGTCGCCCGACCGTATCGACAAGGGAGTCCTACAGATTCAGTGGCAGCGCATGGCGGACCAGCCACCCGGCGAGGAGATCGGTGCCGCCGGCCCAACGTCGTGGCTGCTCCTCGGTGACGACACGGGTGTGGGAGCGGCCATCGCCGAGGAGATGCGTCGCCGAGGCCACCGCGTCCGCGTAGTCGGCCACGACGGCGGAGATGAACTCGCTGCGATAGATTTCGGCGCGCTGTTCGCCCCCGATTTCCACGGGATCATCGACTGCTGGCCGCTGGACATCACGGAATCGCGTTCGGTCGAGGACCAACAGCAGCTCGGCGTACTCACCGTGTTGCGGCTCGCGAAAGCCCTTGCCCAACAAGACACCCCCGACCAGGTTCGCCTGTATCTGGTCACCGCGAACGCCCAACCCGCACCGGACACCGAACTGCGCGGTGTCGACCAGGCCGCGGTGTGGGGTCTCGGTCGCGTCATCGGCCACCAGGAGCTACCGGAGCACTGGGGCGGACTCATCGACATCGATGCCGCCGACGACCACGCCCAGACGGCGGCCCGCATCTGCGAACACCTCCTCAGTGGGGAGCCCGAAGATCAGATCGCCATCCGCGGCGAGGTGACCTACGTGCCGCGTCTGCGGCCGTGCGATCAGCTGAGGCGGCCCTTTCCCACCAAACTCAGCCCGGACGCGACCTACGTCGTCACCGGCGGTGCAGGCGCACTCGGTCGGGTGGTCGCCACGTATCTCGCGGAGCGGGGCGCGCGGCATATCGCCTTGTGGGGTCGCAGTGTGGTCCCGCCGAGAGACAGCTGGCCCGGCCTCACCGCGGAGCATCGCCATTTCGAGACCGTCAAGACGATCGTCGACATCGAACGTCTCGGCGTGCACGTCACAACGGCGAGCATCGACGTCGCCGACCGTGAGCAGGTTTCGGCATGGTTGCGCGACCACGCCGGAGGCGGCGGACGGCCGGTGCGCGGAATCATCCACGCCGCCGGATCGGTCAACGACCAACTGCTGGTGAACATCAGCGAAGACGACTTCACCGCGGTGATGGCGCCCAAGGTGACCGGCGCTCGCGTGCTGCACGACGCCTTGAAAGACCACGAGCTCGACTTCTTCGTGATGTTCGGCTCCGCCGGGTCGACGATCGCCTCGCCGGGGCAGGGCAACTATGCAGCCGCCAACGCCTTCCTCGACGCATTCGCGCACTATCGCCGGGAACAGGGTTTGCCGGCACTCACGATCGGTTGGGGTCCCTGGTCGGTGGGGATGGTCGAAGAGCTCAACCTCGAAAAGCTTTACGCTGCAAGAGGTATTGAACTCATCACCCCCGCGGTGGGTGCTCTGATCCTCGATCGGCTCATCAACCAACAACCGGCCGATGTCGTCGCCATCAGCGCCGACTGGGGCCGGGCCCGCCAAGCCGGGCTCGGCAGCCGTCTGCCGATGATGTTCGCCGAACTCGGAACCTCCGAGACCGTACCCGGCGCAGGCGAATCCGACGGTTCGATACTCATGATGCTCGCGACGACTCCCGAAGCCGACCGTCCTGCTGTCATCGCTGATCAGCTTCGGCAGATCGTGGCAGCTGTCTTCGACTGCGCCGTAGAAGATTTCGAGCCGGACGATATGCTCGACGATATCGGCCTGGATTCGATGATGGCCATGGACTTCCGAGTGCGGATCAACATGACCTTCTCGATCGACCTGCCGGTACTCGAGATCCTTCGTGGCGTGAGCGTGAACTCGCTGGCCGACCGGGTGCTCGCCGAGTTGCACTTCATCCATGGTGACGTCGCCACGGCAACTACCGAATCGGCAGGGCCGACCGAGGAGCCGGACCTCGACGACGAGCTGGACCAGCTGATGGCCGAACTGTCCGACGCCGAACTGCAGGAACTTCTCGCGCAGCTGGAGAACGAGCCCGAATCGGATGCCGGCGAGGCATTCTCATGATTGCGGCATCGGCGGTTCAGGTCGAGGGACTGTCCAAGTCCTACGGCCGGCTGCAGGCCGTTCGCGATCTCGATCTCGAGGTCGGCTACGGTGAGATATTCGCGATCCTCGGGCCCAACGGGGCGGGCAAGTCCACGACCATCGAGATTCTGGAAGGGCACCGCAAACGCGACTCGGGGCGGGTTCAGGTGCTCGGCGAAGATCCTGCAGATGCAGGGCGCAGTTGGCGGGCCAGGATCGGTATCGTCTTGCAGGAGACCAGCGACTTCGGCGTTCTGACGGTGCTGGAAACCGTGCGGATGTTCGCGAAGTGCTACGGCGAGGCGCGGGCCCGGGTCCCCGAGGAACTGCTGGAGCTTGTCGGCTTGACGTCCAGCGCCGGCTCGCGGGTCCGGACACTGTCGGGAGGGCAGCGTCGCCGCCTCGACGTCGCGCTGGGCATCATCGCCCAGCCGGAGCTTCTCTTTCTCGACGAGCCGACCACCGGATTCGATCCGGAGGCACGGCGCCAGTTCTGGGACCTCATCAGGCTCCTGGCCAGCGATGGCACCACCATCCTCCTGACGACGCACTATCTGGAAGAGGCAGCCGCACTGGCGGATCGGGTCGCCGTGGTGGCCGGTGGCCGAGTGGCGGCCGTCGATTCTCCCGCACGTCTGACCGCGCACGTCAACAGCGCGGCCACGGTGCAGTGGATGGACGGCGACCGGCTGCGCGTGGAGCACACCGACCATCCGACCGAGTTCATCAGGCAACAGTCTGCCGACGGCACCGAACTGGCCCAGCTCACCGTCACCCGGCCCACCCTCGAGGATGCCTACCTGCAACTGATCGGGATGGCGTGATGTCGGTCGACTCAACCCCGCGTAACGGGGCCCAGCCGCAGCATCGCGGCGCCGCAGCGGCAACAGCCCTGCCCTCGGCCGTACGGATCGGGTTGTCGCGAGTCATCCCCGAACTGAAGATGTTCTACCGGCGTCCCGAGCAAGTGGTGCTGACGTTTTCGATGCCGGCGATCATCTGCATTCTTCTGGGGTCGATCTTCTCCGCGAAGATCCCCGGCACGCAGACCAGTACCGGCGCCGTGATAGCCGCCAGCATGCTGGCCTACGGAATCCTCTCCACGTCGTTCATCAACCTCGGCATCGGTATCGCTGCCGACCGTGAAACCGGCGCTCTTCGCCGCCTGCGCGGGACGCCGGCGACCGCATCGTCGTATTTCATCGGCAAGATCATCTTGGTTGCCATCGCCAGCCTCGCCGAGGCGGTCGTGCTGCTGGCGTTGGGGGTGGCGGCTTTTCAGCTTCAACTGCCCAGCGACGTATACGCGTGGTTCACGCTGGCCTGGGTGTTCGTCCTGGGCATCATCAGCTGTTCGTTGCTGGGCATTCTGGTGAGCAACTTCGCAGGCAACGCCGTCTCCGCGGCGGTGATGACGAATGGGCCTGCCGTCGGTCTGCAGTTCGTGTCGGGCACCTATGTGCCGCTGATGGCCTTGCCGACCTGGATGTTGATCGTCGGGTCCATCTTCCCGGTCAAGTGGATGGCGCAGGGTTTCCGCTCGGTGCTGCTGCCCGCGCAGATGGTTGCCTTCGAGCCGGCAGGCAGCTGGGAGCACGGGCGTATCTTCCTGGTGCTGGCCGCGTGGAGCATCGGCGGTCTGATGGCCTGCCTCTACATCTTCCGATGGTCGGACAAGGGCTGACGCCCATGCCGCCACTGCTGAACATCGCCTACCATTTTTTCCTGCAGATCGCGGTCATCCTCCTGACCTACCGGCTGCTGTGGCCGCTGTTCCGCAGGCTGGCCCAGGTGCAGGTCGTCGCGATCATGGTTGCCGGCTTCCTGCTCGGGCCTTCGGTTTTGGGGTGGATCTGGCCTGCCGCACAACAGTGGCTGTTTCCGGCCAAGCTGACGATCGGCGCCGAAACGATCGTGCACCCGAACCTCACGGTCATCTATGTCGTCGGCCAGCTCGGCCTCGTCCTGTACATGTTCCTCGTGGGCTCCTCGTTCCAGCTGAGCATCCTGGGAGCACACTCCCGACAGGCGGGTGCCACCGCCGCCACCGGAATCGGAGTACCACTGATCCTCGGTGGCGTCCTGGGCTGGGTGATGGTGAGCCTCGGCGGCTACTTCACCGACAAGGTTGCGCACTGGCAGGGCGGCCTTTTCGTGGCGGCCGCGGTGGCGATCACCGCCTTCCCGATGCTGGCGTGGATCGTCTACGACTCCGGACTCCTCAACACCCGGCTGGGAACGATGGCATTGTCCTGCGCCGCAATCGACGACGCCTGCTCCTGGATCCTGCTGGCAACAGTTGTCGCGACCGCGAAAGGTCATGTGACAGGCGCGATTCTGGCCATCGGGGGTGGAATCGCCTACCTGCTGCTGATGATCTACGTGGGCCGGCCACTGCTGCGCCGGCTGGAGAGCTGGACACCTGCACGCGCTGACGTCGAGCGCACCGGCGGGTTACCGATCGCGCATACGAGCATCGTGCTCCTGGTCGTACTCACCGCGAGCTGGTTCACCGATCTGGTCGGGATCTATTCCGTATTCGGCGCTTTCGTGGCGGGTGTGGTGATGCCCCGCGGCGCGTTCCTGGATGCGATCCGTGAGCGGTTCGAGCCACTGGTGGCCTATCTGCTGCTCCCGGCGTTCTTCATCTATTCGGGACTCAACACTCAACTGACATTGATCTTCGACTCGTCGACTCTGCTCATGGCGAGCATCGTCCTGGTCGTGTCCTTCGCCGCGAAGTTCGGGGCCGTCGGTTTGGCCGCACGCTGGCAGGGCATGAGCTGGTACGAGGCGGGCTCGATGGGAGCACTGGCCAACGCCCGCGGTCTGATGGAGCTGATCCTGCTGAACATCGGTCTGGAAGCGGGACTGATCTCCGGCAAGCTCTACACGATTCTGGCGGTCATGACGATCATCACCACGTTCGTCGCCACACCGTTGCAGCGGCTGTTCGAACGCCGTCTGGCCAGGTCTGGCGCGAAATTCGGCCCGGAGGGGGAGGAACCCTACGGCAAGGAGCCGGCCGCCGCGTGACCGAGACCGGTCTGAGCGCCTTCCGGGTCGCGAGATCGACCTGAGGGTCGCGACGCCCCGCGGTGCACGACCATGAGGTCGATTTCGTGTTGACCCGAGTCAAAAGCCGCGAAGCTTCCGCAGCCAAGTACCCAGAAGCGAGTGCCGTAGCGGCCACGTCACGACCGACTCGATGAGTCTCAGGGCACTCTCCGGAAGGGACTGCGGCACTGTGACGGGATCCATGAGGTCGTTCTCCGCAAAGGGACTCGCGTCTGCGGCCACCATCGTGTCGGTGAGCGCCCGAAGCGATCGCCCGGTGCCTCGCAACGCCTCGACCGATGCCAAAAAGGAACCGAGGCGGGCTATCTCGTCGCGGAAAGTATCGACCGACACACCGAGGTGCTCGGCTATGAGCGTGTTTCGTACGCGGAGGATCTCTTCCTCTACCGGCCCGGAGTCCCCACGCGTGGGCAGCGATTCGATAGCGACATCGCATTCGCTGTCGAACCCCAACGATCTGTTGTTGAAGTTCGACGAGCCGATACGAAGCAACCGACCATCGATCACAAGGACCTTGGAGTGCACGTAGACCGACACCCCCCGATCTGCCACCGGCCAGTACACACCTAGCCGTCCGTGCTCGTCCGCGGTTCTGAGCATGCGGAAGAGTCGTTCACGGGCACTGTCCATTGATTCTTGTTCCAGCCGGCTTTCTGAGCTGCGCGGGAGAATCATCACGACTTCGGGGCCGTCGGGCTCACGCAGTCGGGCAGCGATCGCGCCGGCGATACTGCGCGACGCGAAGTACTGGTTCTCCAGGTAGATGACATCGCGTGCGGCGGCGATGGCCGCGAGATCCAGCGCCTCGACTTCCCGGACTTCGCTGCGGCCCGGCAGCCTGGGAAGCGTGCGTGCCACCCCGACGTCGACTCTGCGCAGCCCGGGGATGAGCCCATCGGGCCAGGCCGGCGGCGATGACGTCACCGGCGGCAGTGCCTGCCCGGTCGCTGCCTCCCAGCGGTCCCGGGCCTGTTCGGCAAGTACACCCGCAGCAGCGCCGTCCACCGCGGCCATCACCTCGTGGCGGGGGCCGTAGGCGCCGCCGAGGCCGGTCCGGCGGCGGTCGGCAGGGAGGTGCTCGGAGGTATCCCACCGCCCGAGCGTCAGATCCAGGCCGCCGCAGAATGCCACGGCATCGTCGATGACCACGATCTTCTGATGGTGCACCGCGCCGGTGGGATGCGCGCCATCGACGGCGAAACGCAAACGCGCCGAGGTGAATTGGTTGAGCACACTGACCGGGGTGACGCCGAACCAGAACCCGTCGAACGCGGGCAGGAGGCGAAGGTTGGACTTGAGCAGGTACACGTTGAGTCCCCGCCGCCGCTCGAGCAGCCAATGCAGGAATGGGCCGAGGTGGTTAGGCCCGTCCAGAGTCTTCCCACCCCGTTCGAAGGCGGTTCGGTAGTCGAGGTCCCAGCCGACGATGACGATCCGGTGTTGGGCACGCAGCATCGCGGCCTTCAGATGCCGCAGGTAATCCGCGCCATCGATGATGGCGGCAAAACGATCGGCTTCCGCCGCCCGCCAACACGTGTCGCCGGGCACCAGCAGCGAGTTCTCACCAGCCGATTCGTCGGTGCCCACGGACTTCCTCCTGTTCCGGGATGGGCGGCATTATCCAGCGCACATCTTGTGCAATCTTCCCTCATACCCACTGTTTGGGGACGGCCCGTAAGAAACTTGTCACGGTGGCGATCGTCGATGGTGACGAACGTCTCCCAGCCTCGTGTCACCGCTCGTCACGGCGAATCCGGCCACGGCGCAACCGGTTTGGGGGACACGCCTGGGTGGCCAGCGGAAGCTGATCGGCTAAACTGGCTGTCGCGACCCTGATTTCGGGGTTGGCGGACGAGGGAGCAGTACCCGCCCAGGACAAGACTGACTCGCAGGAGGAGTCTCGTCATGGCATGGGTCATTCTGGTGCTCTCCGGAATTCTCGAAGCCGTCTGGGCGGTGGCGCTGGGGGAGTCGGACGGTCTGCGCCGACGGGTGCCGACGGTGGTGTTCGTCCTGGCGCTCATCGGCAGCATGATCGGCCTCGCACTGGCGATGGGCACGGTGGCGACCGGCACCGCCTATGCGGTCTGGGTTGGTATCGGTGCGTCCCTGACGGTGCTCTGGGCGATGATTCGACGCCAGGAGGCTGCGACCATGGGCCGTCTGTTGCTGCTCGCGCTGCTCGTCGGTTCGGTTGTCGGACTCAAGGTGGTGAGCTAACCATGGCGTGGCCGGTTCTGCTTGTCAGCGCCGTACTCGAAGCGGTCTGGGCCACCGCGCTCGGCGAGAGCGACAATTTCACCAATGCGAAGGCCACCGCGCTATTCGTGGTGACGCTCCTGCTCAGCATGGTCGGCCTGGCGTGGGCGACGAAGAGCATCGCGATCGGCACCGCCTATGCGGTCTGGACCGGCCTGGGAGCCGCGCTGACGGTCGGCTTCGGGATCGTGACCGGCGACGAGTCGGTGAGCGTCGCGAAGGTGGTGTGTCTTGCAGGCATCATCGTGGCGGTGGTCGGGCTCAAGATGCTGCCCGGCCGTTCTGGTGTCGGCCGCGGGTTGGTAGGTGTGACGCTTCCCACAGCCGGGGTACACCGGCGACATGACCAACACTGATTCGCGCCCTGCCGCCGTCCGTCAGCAAGCGCAGCGACACGCAGACCAGGCCCGACGCAAGATGGCGCAGCGGCGTGCGGAGGGTCCGGACGACGGCGTCAGCGGTTGGCTCAACCAGCGCACCGGCCAGTGGGATCTGGCAGGGCAGGACGAAACGACGATGCAGCGCCAGAAGTATCTGTGGAACTTCCTGGTGGATCACTGGTTCCGGATGGAGTTCGACGGCTGGGACAACCTGCCCGACCCGCCGGTGCTGCTGGTCGGAATCCACTCCGGCGCCCCGTTCGTCTGGGATGCGTGGACGGTCGGCGTGCAGTGGTGGCGCCGGTTCGGTCAGGAGCGCACCCTGCACGGCACGGCCCACGATGCGCTGATGGCGATGCCCGTGATCGGCAGGTACTTCCGGGCGATGGGGGTGCTGCCCGCCGCGCCCGATTCGATGGCCACGGCGCTGGCCGAGGGCCACGATGTGGCGGTCTGGCCGGGCGGTGAGGTGGACTCGCTGCGACCGTGGAGCGAGCGTGACGTCGCGAACCTGGCCGGCCGCACCGGTTTCGTGCGCATGGCGATCAAGGCGGGAGTGCCGATCGTGCCGATCGCGACCGTCGGGGGAGCGGATGCGATGCCGGTGCTCATCCGCGGCGATGGGCTCTCACGAGCACTGCGACTGGACAAGATGCTGCGGCTCAAGGTTTTTCCGCTCGCTGTGTCGCTTCCGTGGGGTATCGCGCCAGCGGCTTTGCCGCAGCTGCCGCTGCCCGCGAAGATCCGCACCCGGCTGATGCCCGCAGTGGAGGTCGACAACGATCCGTCCCGCGCCGAGGATGACGATTACGTCGAGCAGAAGTACCGCGAGGTGCAGGACAGCATTCAGAGCGGCATGGACGCGCTGGCCCGCAAACGGGCCCTGCCGCTGTTCGGCTGACGGCTCAACCGAACGCGATTGCGGCGATGCGGTGAGCGGCCGTGTCGACAACTGCCTGGGCCGCCGGATCACCGGCCACCTCGTCGCGTCGATTCATTCAGACGAATGCGGAGTCGGACTCTGCGAGGACTCCCACTTGGATTCCAAGGATCGCTTGACCGTTGCGTCGGCTGAAAACTCGCGTTCGAACGTCTCGCCGTCATCGTCTTCGAAGGTGATCAGAAAACCCGCGTCCGTGGTCTGCGTATGGACCACCTTGTACTCCTGTGCACCAGAACCTTGGTCGAGGGTGACGAGGTCGCCCGGCGCGACTGCGTCGATGCGCCCGTACGAGTCGGTCATGAGTGCTGCTCGATGTAGTCGTCGGCATCCTTGTCGCGATTGTCGATGCCGTCGATCGACTCCCGTTCGGCGTAGAACTGCAGCCACTTCATGCCCAGCTCGTGGCGCAGCTCCAAGCTCGCACTCTTGATGAAGTCCGGCATGGCCTCGCGCTCCTCCTCGTCGAGGTGC
Organism: Mycobacterium sp. ENV421; assembly: GCF_002887815.1. GTDB lineage: Bacteria > Actinomycetota > Actinomycetes > Mycobacteriales > Mycobacteriaceae > Mycobacterium. The sequence continues at coordinate 156,557 of NZ_PDHO01000003.1, forward strand.
TCACCGTTCTCCTTGCGCGCCGTGAAGACAGCCTTGAACCACTCGTTCGTACCCGGCTCGTGCCTGCATGCCTCACGCACCGCATCCCGGATCGCGTTGTGATCGGTGATGGCGTCTTCGGTCTCGTCCCGCGGGTCACCCTCCGGGTTGCCCGGATCGTCGTCTCCGCCGTGCTTGAGCAAGGCCGGATAGAAGACGGTCTCCTCGGCGTCGGCATGCGCGTCGAGCCGGGCGCTCAGTGTCGTCCAGATCGCTGCCAGTTCGTCGCGAGACGTGGCATCGTCGAGCCGGAAGAACTGGCGCCGCAGCCAGTCATGATCGGCGTAGATGAGGTCGATGATGTCGGACATGGGCAACAGTTGCCCCTCGCGCCGCCGATCGAAACGCCCGCGTGTGGAATGCGACCCCCACGCCGGCGCGTGCGCTACCGGCCGGGGCCGGTAGCAGCCACTTTCCGGGTCAGGTAGTCGATCTGAATGTGAATGGCATACAGCACCAGTGCGGGCAGCACGATGAACGGGATGTTCTCGCCGATGAACTTGAACCACAGTCCGAACGCGCCCTGCCCGATGTCTCGAAAGCCGGCGCCCACTTCGGAGATGAAGTAGACAGCGGTGCTGCTCATCAGCACCCCGATACCGGCGAAGGCCACCCACAGGGACCGGATCCGCGTCTCGACCGGAAGCGACTGCCGGACCAGCCGGGTCCACATGGTGATGACGACGACGCCCGTGATCACCCCGACCACTTCGAGAGCGAAGGTCCACGGGTTACCGCTGGCGTAGCGGGTGTCGGCGAGTCCGTACTGCCACCACAGCCATTTGATGCCGGGATCGTTCGTGGGAGTCCACCAGCCGAGCGGATGGCCGATGAGGAACACCAACTCGTAGCAGATCTGGCTGAATGCGGTGTAGGGCAAGTAGAAGAGCGTGAGCTCGGCGGCCTTCTCCTCCCGCAGGCGAACCTCGCCGGGCGCATCCCACAGCAGCACGAGGGGTATCAGGATTGCCGGAATGCCGAACAGGAGATTGGCGACCACGTCGGAGGTGAAGGTCGGTTCGATGATCCCGATCCCGACGCCGATCGTCATCCCCACGAAGACGAGCCCGGTGAACAGCGCGGTGGCCACGTACATCCGGACCCGATGCGGCGCCCACGGACTGACGAGGTTCGGCTCGCGCTCAACAACCTTGGTCATAGCGATACCTTTCCGACGGCGGATCGCGCAGTGACGCGGACAGGAATGTTCCCCTGTCGCGGCAGCCCGGTGATGTGGTCGTAGTCGACCTCGGTCGGGATCAACCGGCCGACGGTGCTTCCCCGGTCGCGCACCTCGTCGTCCTCGGCCGGCAGGCCGCCGAACGCATGATGGGTGGCTACGACGTCGGGACGAAGGCTTTCGTCGGCCTCGATGACGCTCGGGATGCTGTCGTGCGGGGACGTCACCGTCACGACGTCGCCCGGGTTCAGTCCCAGCGCCGCGATGCTGTCCGGATGCATGTAGGTGGGGTTGTACGGCTTGCCCTTGTTCAACGCAGCCAGGGTGGTGCCCGAAGAGTTCATGAAGTTGTTGTGCCGCCGCGGAATCAGCCGGAACGGGAAGTCCGTGTCGTGCCGGCTGGCCCGGAAGTCCTCCACGAAATACCCGCCCAGTTCGCCAAGCATCACAGCATTTCCGACGTCGAGCTTGGCGGTGCAGTCCGTGTCCTTGTCCTCGACGACGGCCGCCACGTCGAAAACATGACCGTGCGGGTGGCTGCGAACCTCATCGAGGGGGATGCGCGAGGTTTCGCACATCTTCTCAAAGAGCTCCTCGGTGGTGATCTGCGTGTCGCCGTTGAAGTTGCACACGATTGGCGGTGATTCCATGAACCTGCCGCCGCCCCCGCCGAAGAAGTTGATGAACCACAACTCCAATTCCATCCGCTTCGCCAGGCCAAGGAAAAACTGCCACTCCTCGGTCAGGTCTGATCCGGCGGGCGGTTCGGCAAGCCGCGGCGCGTACTGCGCATAGGGAGCCGGAATGCCGGTACCGCTGGCGTAGTACTTGATCAGCTCGCTGCCCATCGTCATGGCAGGTGTTTCCATCTGCATCTTGGGTGCGATGACGTAGTGCGCCAGCCGTGACGTCAGCGACATCTCGGTATCGAGGGTGACCAGCAGCTCCAGATTCTCCAACGCACGCAGGGTTTTTCGCTGGTCCGGCCACGCCGCCATCGGATTGCCACCGATGCAGATGAGTGCCTTCACCTGCCCGTCGCCGTCGAGCAGTATTTCGTCGGCCAGGGCAGCTGTCGGCATTCCGCACACCGCATCGGTCAAACCCCGCACCCGCAGCTGCTCCCCGTACCCCCATCCCTCGTACGGCGGATACGCCTGAGCTTTGGCGGTGAACGCGGGCAGCAGCGTGTTGGGTCGGGTGACCCGCTCGCCGGCCCGTTGCCACCGACCGCAGATCGATGTCAGACACAGGCACAGGTACTCGACCACGTTGCCGTGCATGGCCATGTTCGCCCCGGTGCCGGCATTGACCATGCCGCCGCGCTGACCGTGTGAGGCGAACAGCCTTGCCGCTTCGACCAATTGCTGCTCGTCGATGTCCGCCCGCTCGGCGACGTACGCGGAGGTGAAACCTGCGACCGCCTCAGTGAGCGCCGCGAAGCCGTCGACGTTCTCCTTGACGAAATCCCGGTCGTACAACTTTTCGGCGATGACGATGTTGATGATCCCGGCCAGGATCGCAGCGTCTTCACCGGGGCGCGGCTGAAGGTGGATTGCCGCCCGCGCCGCGGTCTGCGACCGGCGCGGATCGATGACGATCAGCTTCATGCCGCGGCTGATCGCGTTTTTCAGGCCCTGGCCGGGATTCTGGCCTGGAATGCCGATCGCCTTGGACACCAGGGGATTGGTGCCGACCAACAGCCAGCTGTCGGCTTCGTGGAAGTCGACATCACCGCCCAGCCAGTGGCCGTGGGCCGCGAGCGCGATCTGTTTGCCGGGTTGGTCGATGGTGTTGGCGGTGAAGAACATCGGCGAACCGATGGCCCGAATGAACGCGTTGGCCATCAATGCGGACGCAGGATATGGCAACCCGTTTGTCCCCAAATACAGCGCCACCGATCGGGGTCCGAATTCCGCGATCAGACGCTGCAGGGTCGTCGCGATCTCATCCATCGCCTGCCCAGACTCGATGGGTGCATGCTTGCCGTCGACGGCCCGCTTCTGGCTGTGCAGTAGCCGGTCGGGATTGTTGTGAATCTCTGGAAGCGCCCGGCCCTTGGCGCAGGCGTAGCCCTTGAACAGCGGGTTGTCGGGATCGCCGGTCACCTTGGTGAGCTTCCCGTCCACGACGGTGGCCAGCACGCCGCAGTGCGCCGAGCAGATGCGGCAGATGCCCGGTCGGGTAGTGGTCGACATCGGTTCTACGCTGTCCTCGTTGCTGATCAAGTGGCGACGTGCTGGAATTAATCCCGATCGGGAAAATATCACGCTTCAATGGTGTTCGGAACCGAAAGGCACTGTGTGCAGGAGTCAGCGGCGCGCCGCCAGCGCGGGCGGCCACGACAGATCACCCGGGAACGCATTGTGGCCGCAGCCCGCTCGTTGGCGTTCGATGAGCTGACCATGCAGGCGGTCGCCGACGTCCTGGGCGTGGACCCCAAAGCCCTCAACTACCACGTCGGCGATCGAGAAGCGCTACGCGAGCTGGTTGCCGTCGACGCGTTTGCCGTGGAGCTGAACCGCATCGATCTGTCCGCCTGCGGCGACTGGCGGGACGTCCTGCGCCGCTATGCCACGGCTCTTCGTGACGCCACAGTCACACTCGGCGAACTCGTGACCTATTTTCGTCTGCCCGCCAGCGGTATCGGAGCACTCGAACCCGTCGAACGTGTTCTGCAGAGTCTCGTCGACGCCGGCTTCTCGGTACCGGAGGCCGGCCACGTCCTTCGCTTGGTCAGCGAGCTGGGCCATGCCGCGGGCCGGGAAGCGGTCTTTCGGTCCAGAAGCCGGGAGCACCCGTACGTCGCCGATGTCTCGGCTGCACTGAATACCACTGCTGCAGAAGACTTTCCATTGTTGCGCAAGGTGGTGGCCGGCCGCGATGCCGCACCGGACGACGGTCAGCAGCTGGACTTCAACCTGGACGTGCTGATCACCGGGTTGGCGGCCAAACTGTCCCAGCGGTGACAGCGCGGGCGATCGTCCCCGCGGGAGCGCGCGGACGCCGGCATTCGGCGCTTCGCCGACCGACGACTTCGCCCGCTAGCCCCGCTCGGGGCCGGCGGCCAATCGCCGGGTTGCCGACGCGAGCAGGAGTCCCCCGACCAGCCAGGTGGTGACGGGCAGCCATAGCAGCGCCGACACCGACGTGTGGTCGAAGCCTGCGGCGACCACGGCGATGCGGACCAGCGCTGCGGCGGCCAGCACCGAATACATGGCGCCGACGACGGTGCCCTCCCTGCCCCCGTGGCCTAGCCGAAGGGCCGCTGCGACGGCGCTCATCGTGACAGCACCCCACGCGCAGCCGCAGACAAATTGCGCAGCACTGAGCGCTAGGAGGTCGGTGGCCAGCTTCGCCACCCAGGCCGCAGCGGCGGCGATCACGGCACCGGCCGCCATCACGGCAACACCGCCGAATCGCTTGGTCAACCACGACGCCGGCAGCATCGCCACGCTGAACCCGATCCAGAAGACGGACAGCAGGTCTGGGAGCTCGTCAGGCCCGGCGAACCTGGAAAAGAGGGGACCGGAGTTGATGAAGGCGTGGACCTGGTACGCGAGTGCCAGCAGCAACACTGCCGCCAGGAAGCGTGTGAACGGAGGCCGGTGGATCCGGGACAGGGGTTGTTTGACGACGGGCGACGCGCTCCTGGCGAGCGCCTTCTCCGCCCACACGATCGACCCGGTCACCACGACGACGGACAGGGAGGAGGCGGCGAACATGATGCGCGGGTCGTACGCGGTGGCCCACTCGCCGAGAAACGGTGCGACGGCGCCGGAGATCCCGAGACCGAGCAGGAACAACGAGCTGATCATCGGCTGCTGATCCGGCGGCGTGTAGCGACCGATCAACGTCAGCGGAGGCGCGCGCAGCGCCGACGAGGTGATCGCCCACGTCGCGGTCAATACGAGAAACAATCCCGCGCCGAGGTCGGTTGCCAACGGCAACAGCAAGAATGCCAGCGCCGAAATCGCCGTCACCAACGCGATGATCTTGCCGAGCCGGCCGAGGGTTTTCGCGACGCTGTCCGAAGCCAGTCCGGCCGCCCAGTCACACAGCAGAAAGATCAATTGGTCGGCAACCAGGATCCAGGGCACCACCCACGCGGCGATGCCGGCCTGAGCGGCCAGCTGCGGCAGATAGATGACGTAAATGACCCAACTCAGGTTGAACACCAGTTGCAGCAGGCCGAAGTACACGCCCACGCGGGTCGAAGCCGCGCGCGCCGGCGCGGGCACGCTCATGTCGGATTCGGCCCGGTTTGCATCCGTTCGCCTCCTCCTGGCCACCTGGTCATCCGGCGGGCAGTCTAAGCGGCTGACACGTGCGCGGCATCTGGTCCGCTCGTGGTGGAATTTCTGTCGGCGGGATCCGCTGTTGTGGAGTCCGGTCCGGTACCGTACGGTCAATCTAGTTGATAAGCCCCCTTCGGGAACGTTGTACCGTACGCGCCTGTCGCCGCTCATGAAAGGGTCACGGATGCAGCGGGTTTCGCTCGGCCGGCGGCTCAGCCAACGCTGGATGCTGCTGGTGGCGGTCGTCGTTGTCGCGGTGGCAGGTTTTGCCGTGTACCGGCTACATGGAATCTTCGCCTCCCACGACGTGACCTCAACACCCAGCGGGGCGGGAAACGACATCGTCCCGTTCAACCCCAAGCACGTGGTGCTGGAGGTCTTCGGCCCACCAGGCACCGTCGCGACCGTCACCTACCTGGACGTGAACGCACAGCCGCAACGCGCAGACGCCGTCACGCTGCCGTGGGCGTACGACGCGACCACCACCCAGCCCGCGGTGTTCGTCAACGTGTCCGCTCAGGGCGACAGCGACTGGATCGGCTGCCGCATCAAGATCGATGACGTCGTCAAAGACGAGCGAACTGTGAACACCCTGAACGCGTTCACGTACTGCCTGGACAAGTCGGGATGACCCACCGGATTCCCGACTTCATCCGCCGATACTCGGTCCTCATCGCGGTGTTCTGGTTGGGCCTCGCGGTGATGACCAACGTTTTCGTCCCGCAGCTCGAAACCGTCGCCGAGTCGCACAACGTCTCACTGAGCCCGCAGGACTCGCCATCGCTGCTGGCCGCCAAACGGATCGGAAAGGTCTTCGGCGAATTCGACTCCGACAGTTCGGCGATGATCGTCCTGGAGGGTGACCAGCCACTGGGTGCCGAAGCCCACCACTACTACGACGGCCTGATCAAGAAGCTGCAACAGGACACCAAGCACGTGCAGCACATTCAGGACTTCTGGGGTGATCCGCTGACCGCTGCCGGGTCGCAGAGCGCGGACGGCAAGGCTGCCCTGGTTCAGCTGTATCTGGCGGGCAACCAGGGCGAGTCGCTGGCCAACGAGTCCGTCGACTCGGTACGCAACATCGTCAACAACACCCCGCCGCCGCCGGGCCTCAAGGTCTATGTCACCGGTGCCGCGCCTCTGGTGACCGACCAGTTCGAGGTGGGCAGGCACGGCACATTGAAGACCACGCTGATCACCATCGGGGTGATCGCGGTGATGCTGTTCTTCCTGTACCGGCGGCTCACCACGGTGTTCTTCGTGATCTTCACGGTGATGATCGAGCTGACCGCGTCACGCGGATCGGTGGCCGTGCTCGCGAATGCCGGGATCATCCAACTGTCGACGTATTCGACAAACCTGTTGACGCTGTTGGTGATCGCCGCCGGAACGGACTACGCGATCTTCCTCCTCGGCCGCTTCCACGAAGCACGCTATGCCGGGCAGGACCGAGTCTCGGCGTACAACTCGATGTACCACGGCACCGCGCACATCATCCTGGGATCAGGCCTGACCATCGCCGGTGCAGTGTTGTGCCTGACCTTCACCCGGCTGCCGTATTTCAACAGTCTGGGCGTTCCCGCCGGCATCGGCGTGCTCGTCGCCGTGATCGCGGCGCTGACCCTGGCCCCGGCGCTGTTGGTCATCGGCCGCCACTTCGGCCTGTTCGAGCCCGCCCGCCCGATGCGCACCCAGGGCTGGCGGCGCATCGGCACTGCGGTCGTGCGCTGGCCCGGGCCTGTGCTGGTGGTGACGGTCGCGATCGCGTTGATCGGTCTGATCGCACTGCCCGCCTACAAGACCAGCTACGACGCCCGCGGGTACATGCCGGCCAGCGCGCCGGCGAACGTGGGATACACCGCCGCCGAACGCCATTTCACGCAGGCCCGGCTCAATCCCGAGTTGCTGATGATCGAGACCGACCACGATCTGCGCAACTCCACCGACATGATCCTGCTGGAGCGTGTCGCCAAGGCGGTGTTCCACACCGAGGGCATCGCCCAGGTGCAGTCGATCACCCGCCCGCTCGGTACGCCCCTGGACCACACGTCGATCCCGTTCCAGATCAGCGCCGGAAGTGCCTCGCAGATCAACAATCTGCCGTTCCAGCAGGCTCGCGGCGAGGACCTGCTCAAGCAGGTGGACGTGATCAACAATTCGATCGACATCCTGCGCCAGCAGTACGCGTTGCAACAGCAGTCCAGCGCGGTCACCGACGAGCAGACCAAGGCGTTCCAGGACACCGTCGCCACCGCCCAGGACCTGCGCAACAAGATCGCCAATTTCGACGACTTCTTCCGCCCGCTGCGCAGCTACTTCTATTGGGAGCCACACTGTTACGACATCCCGGCCTGCGCCGCGCTGCGATCGCTGTTCGACGCGTTGGACGGCATCGACGCGCTCACCGATCAGCTGGGCAATGTCGCGGGCAGTATCGCCAAACTCGATGCGCTGCAACCCAAGCTGCTGGCCCTGATTCCGCCGCAGATCGCAAGCCAGCAGACCAACCGCGATCTCACCCTGACCAATTTCGCCACCACGTCGGGAATCAACGACCAGTCCCAAGCGGCACTGCAGAATTCGACCGCATTGGGGCAGGCGTACGACGCATCCAAGACCGACGACTCGTTCTACCTGCCACCGGAAGCGTTCACCAACCCCGAGTTCGTGCGCGGTATGAAACTGTTCATGTCGCCGGACGGAAAAGCCGCGCGGATGATCATCACCCACGACGGTGATCCCGCTACGCCAGAGGGTATTTCGCACATCGACGGGATTAGGCACGCTGCGCAGGAAGCCGTCAAGGGTACGCCGCTGGCCGGCTCGAAGATCTATCTCGCGGGCACGGCCGCGACCTACAAAGACATCCAGGACGGCGCCAAGTACGACCTCATGATCGCCGGGATCGCGGCGCTGAGCCTGATCCTGCTCGTGATGATGTTCATCACCCGCAGCATCGTCGCCGCGTTCGTGATCGTCGGCACGGTGGCGTTGTCGCTGGGTGCCTCATTCGGTCTGTCCGTGCTCATCTGGCAGGACATCTTCGGCATCCATCTGTTCTGGATCGTGCTGGCGCTGGCCATCATTCTGTTGTTGGCGGTGGGATCGGACTACAACCTGCTGCTCATCTCCCGGTTCAAGGAGGAGATCCACGCCGGCCTGAACACCGGCATCATCCGGGCGATGGCCGGGTCGGGTGCGGTGGTGACCGCAGCCGGCCTGGTGTTCGCCGCCACGATGGCGTCGTTCATCTTCGCCGACTTGCGGATCCTCGGTCAGATCGGGACGACGATCGCGCTGGGTCTGCTCTTCGACACGCTGATTGTGCGGTCCTTCATGACGCCCGCGGTGGCGGCGCTGCTCGGCCGTTGGTTCTGGTGGCCACTGAAGGTGCGTCCCCGGCCGGCCAGCCAGATGCTGCAGCCCTATGGCACCCGCCAGTCGGTCCGCCAGTTGCTGCTGTGGGAGGACGACGACCCGGCCGCCAAGGCGCCGAACTGAGGAGTCTGCAAGCAGGGCATCCACTCTGCGCTCAGCGCGCCGCTGAGGGTGCACATCCCGCGCTGGACGCAGACTCGATGCCGGTGATGCGCGAAGTCAGGCGCTGGCAACGGAAGTGAGCTGGTCGGTGTCGTCGGTCTCCGACACCGCGATATCGCGCAGCGTGCTTTTCATCCCGGCTACCCGCCGCAACTGAGCGGCCATGTTCATCGACGTGAGCATCGGGATGCCGCCGATGAACGTCCGAAACGACGGGTTGCCACCGTCGAGGTGCAGCATGAACAGGCAGCCGACCACGTAGAAGAAGCCAATGGTGAACAGCGCCGCGGGAATGGCGTAGGCCAGCGGTGATCGAGCGTCCGCGACCAGCTCGCCGGCGTAGTCGAATTCGTCCTGCGTCAGCGGCTCCCGCTTGCGCACTTTGGCCAGCACCCTCTTGTGGGCGCCCACCTCGTCGCCCATCGGATGGGACGTTCGGCGCTCCAGGCGGCCAATGTAGACGAATACGCAAGTGGCGAACACGATCTCCAGCACAGCGGCAAGAATCGTCAGGTCACCCCAGGGGCCAAGGTTCACGTAATCGCTCCTCTTCTGCACGCGCGAATACCAGAGAAACGCTACCCGATCTAACTAAAGAATGTGGCCCAGGCCGCAGCGGCTCAGTCGCCTGCGGCGCGGGCCCGGTTTCGGCGGCGACGCTTGTTGTACATGGCCTGATCGGCATGCTCGAGGACCCCGTCGATCGATCGCCCGTCACCGGTGCGGTGGGCGGCGAAGCCGATCGTCAACCGTGCCGGCACCTGTATACCCTCGGCGATCGTCACCGGTGTGCTCTCCAGCTGATCGGTGATTCGATCGGCCAGGCGGGCGAGCTCCCAGTCGTCGACGGAATCGGTGATTACCAGGAATTCGTCACCCCCCCAACGAGCCACCGTGTCACCATCGTCCGCCGCCCCCCGCAGGCGGGCGGCGACTTCGACGAGGAGCAGGTCCCCGGCGCGGTGGCCGTACTGGTCGTTGACGTTCTTGAAGCGCTCGATATCGCAGAACAGGATGCCGTAACCTCGCCCGCTGACGTCGAGTTGTTCGAGCCGGTTCCAGCCTGCAGACCGATTGGCGACCCCGGTCAGAGGGTCGGTGGCGGCTTGGCGGGCCAAATCGGCCTCGCGGATGCGATCGGCTGTCACGTCCACGATCTGCGATACGAAGTAGCGCGGTTGATCTCGCGGTGCGTTCACGACGACGACGGTCAGTGCGCCCCACACGATGCGTCCGTCGGCGGCGATATAGCGTTTGTCGATGCGGTAGGAACGGCGCCGTCCTTCCAGACATTCGGTGAGAAGTGCGATATCGGCGTCGAGATCGTCGGGGTGGGTGATCTCCTGGAAGGTCAGTTCGGCCAGTTCACGTTTGGTGTATCCGAGCATGTTCCGCAGGGCGCGGTTGGTGCGCAGAAATGTTCCGTCCAAGCCGACGACGGCCATGCCGATCGGCGAATGGGCGAGCGCTAGTTCAAATCGCCTTTCGCCCAACAGGTCCACCGCGGTCGGTAACAGGTCGGTTGACGCCGCGGCGGCCGCAGGCGGAAATCCGTGCACGAGAGGACGGGGCCGGCTGAGGTAATAGCCTTGCGCGGAACTGATGCCCACCGAGTTGACGGCATCGAGTTCGCCTTGTATCTCAACACCTTCGGCGATCACGGTCGCGCCCATCTGTCCGGCGAGTTCGGCGATGGCGTGCGCCAGTCGACGCCGGGCGTCGTCGACGTCGATGTGGCGGGTGATCGACTGATCGATCTTGACGAACTCCGGACTCAACTCCAGCACGTGGGAGAAGGAGGAGAAGCCGGCACCGACGTCGTCGACCGCAACCCGCACGCCGCGCGCACGGCACGGTTCGAGTGCGTCATCGAGCGCGCCGTAGTCCAGGACAGCGTCATGCTCGGTGAGCTCCAGGACAATTCGCGACGGGTCGACATCCGCCAGCATCTGAGCCCATGGGGCGACCAGCGCGGCGGACGGCGAGATGTTCACCGCGACGTACACGTCCTCGGGCAGTTGCGGGATCATAGAGATGACCCGCGCCACGATCGCGGTCTCCAATTCGATTCCCAAGCCCAGCAGTGCGGCCTGGGCGAGGAATCCGTCCGGACGAAACGGCTCACAGGGGAAGCGGGCGAGCGCCTCCACGCCCACCACCTTGCCGGTCACCACCTCGTGAACCGATTGGAACACCACTTCGAAGTCGCGCTGATACACCACGCGTCGTATCGACGCGCGCTGCGCGGCGGTGGTGTCCCGGCCGGTGTCGGGGGATTCGATCAGCGTGCCGATGAGCTCGGCGATCTGCTTGACGATGCGCAGGTCGATGTCGGCGAGATAGGGCTTGGACTCGCGGCTCACCGCACACACCATGCCGACGGTCCCACCGCTGCGGTTGAGCACAGGCACACCGACGTAGGCGCCCAGCCCGAATTCGCTGGTGATCGGCAGGGTGTCGGTGGTCTGGTTGGCGCTGGTGTCGGGGATGATTCCGGGCAGTCGGCCGTCGATCACGCGCACACAGTACGAGTCGAACAGGGACGCGCGGTCGCCCGAGGACAGTCCGATCGTGTCGGCTTCACCGTCCAGTACCTCGAAGACCTGTGCGCCGTCCCGAAAGGACGACAGCCATGCCGTTTCCAAGCCGAGCCGGTTCCGCAGCAGACCCAGCAACGTACGGACCAGTTCGACGGGAAGCTCCGCCCCGCGTTCTGCGAGCGGCTCGTCGACCCCGTCGAACCCCATAGCCACCAGTAGACCGCACCACCGGTGAATCTGCACTGGAATGCCACTGTCGGTAAGACAGTTTGCCAAGGCGTCATATCGCAAGACGTGGACGCCGCGATCGTGAGCACGCGCGCTTAGCCAGTCGACGGGGCCCACGCCCGGCGTGCGCCGGCCGACCCGCAATCCGGGTCGCGGCTCGGCGGTGTTGCTGGCGGCGATCGGGATCCACGGCCGGGCAGGTGAGCCGTCTGTTCGGGCGGCGACGGTCGTGGCTCGTGATGTCGCGAAATATGCGGCTGCTGCGGGGTTCCGGATCAAACTGGCGTTCAATCCATCCGATGTGCACGCTTACCGGACGCGGCAGCGGTGCGATCGATAGTCTGCACTTTGCGTTTGCGCGGTCTCGTGTGAACGCGACCCGCACCGCACCGACAGAACGGAACGCAGTGAGACTGCTCATCGGATACCTGGCCACCCCTGGCGGCGCCGACGCGTTGGCCCTGGGCGTGCGGTTGGCCAGGACCCTCGGCGCCGAGCTGGAGATCTGCTCGGTGCTGCCGGTTCCCATTCCCCTTGACTCCGAGTATCAGAGCGAACTCGCCACCCAGGCCACGCAGTGGCTGCGTGAGGCCCAGAAGTCAGTGCCGGATGACGTCACCGCGCATATCCACGTGAGCTTCCACGAATCCTTCGCCGAGGGCATCAGCCGCGAGGCCGAGCGGCTGGAGGTGGCCGCGATCGTCGTCGGCGGATCGGGTGGCTTTGCCGCCGGATTCACCCTGGGCTCCGTCGTCAACGAACTGTTGCATTCGGCTCCGGTCCCGGTGGCCGTCGCCCCGCGCGGCACCCGGCACTCCGACGTCGAACGGGTCCGCAGCATCACCTGCGGGGTGGGCACCCGGCCGGGCGCCGAGCATCTGCTCGACCTCGCGGTGCGGGTGAGCACTGCTGCCGGAGTTCCGTTGCGGCTGGTGTCGTTGGTCGCGCTCGACCACTACGGCGCACGAAGCAAGGTCAGCGCCGAGGGGACCCGCCAACAGGCACTCGACCACGCCGCCGCGATTCTGGCGTCCGCCGAGTCGTCGCTACCCCAACGGTTTCCGGTCACCGTTGTGGTCGCCGAGGGCGCCACGGTCGAGGCGGCGGTGGAGAAGCTCGACTGGCGCGACGGCGATCTCATCATCGTCGGCTCCAGCCGGCTGGCTCAACCGAGACGACTGTTCCTCGGATCGACGGCGGCGAAGATGATGCGGGTGCTGCACGTGCCTCTCGTCGTCGTCCCCGGCCCCGACGCCGCCACCGACCACTAGGAAGGCAAAGAACTTGTCGCAAAACGCATCTGCGCCGAGATCGCACCTCTCGAGGTCGCTCGGGTTGTGGGCTGTCGTCGGTCTGGGCTTGGGCTACATGACTCCCATGACGGTCTTCGACACGTTCGGGATCGTCTCCGGCGAAACGAACGGGGTGGTACCGCTCGCCTACATCGTCGCTTTGATCGCGATGGTGTTCACCGCGATCAGCTACGGCCGGATGACCCGGGTCTACCCGTCGGCGGGTTCGGCCTACACCTACGCATCGGAGACCATTCACCCGAACTTCGGCTTCGTGGTCGGATGGTCCTCGCTGCTGGACTATCTGCTGCTTCCGATGGTGAATGCGGTCATCGCCCGTATCTACTTCGAGTCGTTCTTCCCGTCGGCGCCGTCGTGGGTCTTCGTACTGGTGTACGTCGCCGCCATCACCGCGCTGAATTACCTGAGTATGAAGGGAACCTCGCGCGTCAACGGAATTCTCGTGGTGTTCCAGATCGTCCTCATCGGCGCCTTCCTGGTGTTGGCGACCATCGCGCTGAGCAAGGGCGTCGGCGCGGGGACGATCTTCACCCTGGATCCGCTGGTCCACGAAGGCGTCCAGATGCAGGCCGTGGTCGCCGGTGCGACCGTCGTCTGCTTCTCGTTCATCGGCTTCGATGCGATCACGATGTACGCCGAGGAAGCGAAATCGCCGGACGTCGTGCCACGGGCAATCGTGCTGGCACTGCTCATCGGCGGGGGCATCTTCTTCGTTGCGGCGTGGTTCAGCCAGTCGGTGTTTCCGACCCTCGACGGGTTCGAGGTCACCGATGACACGCTGCCCGAGATGGCGCTGAAGGTCGGCGGCATGTTGTTCAAAGTGTTCTTCGTGTCAGCCGCTCTGGCCGCGGTGGTGGCGTCGAGCCTCGCATCGCATGCCAGCGTCGCGCGGATGATCTACGTGATGGGCCGCAACGGAAGGGGACGATTCGGGCGGTTCCTGTCCTACATCCACCCTCGGTTCCTCACCCCTGCGCACGCCGTCATCATTGTCGGTGTGGTGTCACTGCTCGCGGTGAATTTCACCCTGGAATTCGCCTCGTCGATGATCAACTTCGGTGCCCTCATCGCATTCACCGTGGTGAATCTGACGATCATCGTGCTGTTCGCGTTCCGCCTGAAGCGCCGTCGCACCCCGAAAGAGATCGCCACCAACATCGTGCTTCCGGCGATCGGCATGGCGCTGACCGGGGCGCTGTGGGTCAACCTGCATTTCGATGCGCTGCTTTACGGCGGCATCTGGCTGGCGATCGGGATCGCGGTACTGATCTACCTGACCAAGGGTTTCCGCGACCAGCTGACGATGCGGATCGAAGACGAGACCCTGACCGAGGAAGGCGTCACGGTCCCAGACTTCAAGCACTAGACACCCGGCATCGACGTGCCGCGCCGACCCGGCCCCGGCGTGGGCCCGGAATTTGCTGAATCTGTCGATTGTCAACTGCGCCGGGCCTGCGGGGCGGCACACTTGTGGAACGAATTGTTGTTCACGAAAAGAGGCCGGGGGTGGACGCTCGAGTGCTTGTGCCGGACCTTGCGCGGGAGGGAACACTGATCCTGTGCTGATCGATGGCGTGGTGGATGGGTCCACGACAGCCGAGAGCAAGCAGACGGTGTTGGTGGTCGACGACGACGCCCGTCTGCGGGACCTGCTGTGCACCGTGCTGACGCCGCTGGACTGCGAGCTTGTCCAGGCCGGCTCCGGTGAAGAGGCGCTCACGGCGCTTCTTCAGCGCAAGGTGTCCGTGATCGTCCTCGACATCAACATGCCCGGGATGGGTGGATTCGAGACGGCGCAACTCATCCGGGAAGCCGACGAGTTGGCCTCGACGCCGATCATCTTCCTCACCGGCCAGGCCGACGATGGGGATCTGGATCGCGGCTACGACCTCGGCGCGGTCGACTTTCTGCTCAAACCGGTTTCCGCGGCGGTGTTGTACGCCAAAGTGAAGGCGTTGCTGGAGCTGGATCGGTCGTTCGCCAGATTGCGGATCGAGGCAGCGAAGCTGCATGACCAACAACTCCAGATCGCACGAGCCGCCGAGAGCCGGCAGCGCGAGGAGTTGGCCCTCGCGCGGCGGCGGGCGAGGTTGGCGACGATCTTCACCGAAGGCAGCCTTGATCTGGCCGCGCTCGAGAAGACCATCGTCACCGAGTTGAGCCGAATCTTCTCCGCGGAGTGCCTGCTCCGGGTGGCGGTTCGTGACAACGATTGGCACGACACGTTTTCCGATCCGGAGGCGGACCGAACGCCGGAAGCGGTTCAGTCGTGGCTTGCCGAGCAAGTGGCCGGCGCCGTCGGTGGCATCACACCGCACGCGGCGGTACTGGTCGAGGAGTTGATGGCCCGCGGTGAACATGTCGGCTTCGTCTGCGTCGGCCGAACCGATGGCCCGGCCTTCTCCGAAGTCGAAGCGGCGCTGTTCCGCGGCGTCTCGGCGGCGGCCGCGCTCGCGATTTCCAACGCAACCCTCTATCGCGTCCAAGCCGAGTACGCCGCCGTCATGCAGGCCACCGCCGACGCGATCCTCGCCGTGGACGTCTCGGGTGCCATTCGCAGCTGCAACAAGGCCGCGACGGCCCTGTTCAGCGGGCAGGCCGACACCCTGATCGGCCGGTCCATCGTCGACCTTGCCACCGATGCTCACCGGGCCCGGTTACGTGAGCAGTTGGACCTCACTCTCGCGACACACCAGGAGATGTCGATGGAGATGACGTTCGCCGCCGGCACCCGTCGTCCCGTCGACGTCTTGATCACCCTGTCGCCGATCGGTGAATCCGTCGACCTGCACGTCGCGGTCGTGGTTCATGACCTGACCGAGATCAAACAAGCCCAGATGGTGATCAGCCATCTGGCAAGCCACGACCCGCTGACCGATCTGGCCAATCGCCGGCAACTCAACGAGCGGCTCGCGGAGCTGTCCCGCTGCCGCGACGGAAAACTCGTGGCGCTGCTGTACATGGACGTCAACAGGTTCAAGTCGGTCAACGACACCTACGGCCATGACACCGGCGACGAACTGCTGGTCGAAGTGGCCGACCGACTTCGGTCGGCCGCCGGGAGCGATGCGCTGGTGTGCCGGATCGGCGGCGACGAGTTCATCGTCGTATTCGAAGACGTGCCGTCGGTGGATCATGCTGTCGCAGAGGGCAACCGCATTCTGCGGCGCGTCCAGGGGGAGCCGGTGCGGTGTGAGGCGGTGACGCTGCGGCCGTCGTTGAGTATGGGCATCTCGTGCCTGGGCGACAGTGCTCGTACGCCGGAAGAGCTGCTGTCCCAAGCCGATATCGCAATGTTCGAGTCCAAGAAGAACCGCTTGGACGAATGCGTGCTCTACACCGACGGGATCGGTTCACGGCACAGGGGGAAAGTGGACCTGCGATCGGAAGTGGCGGGCGCCATCTCCCGATCGGAGTTCCGGATGGCCTATCAGCCCATTGTGAATTCGACGACCGGAGCGCTTTTCGGCCTCGAGGCGCTGGTTCGGTGGCGCATCGGTGGCGAGGAGATGCCGGCCACCGACATCATCGCGTTGGCCGAGAGCGCCGGACAGATCACCCCGCTGAGCCGCTGGATTCTGCTGCGGAGTTTCGAGGACTACGCCGCCCTGGGAAGGGACGATCTCAAACTGCATGTCAACCTTTCACCGGACCACGTCGGGGACGGCAGCTTCCTCGACGACCTGATCGGTGCTCAGCGTGACTGCGGGATACCGCCGGAGAACATCTGCCTGGAACTCACCGAACGGACGTTCTACGGTGATCCGGCTCCGGCCTGCATGGCGCTACGGCATGCTCGCAGCATCGGATTCAACCTTGTGATAGACGATTTCGGTGTCGATCACGCCAGCATGACGAATTTGCTGCATGTTCCCGTCGACTGGCTGAAGATCGACCGCACCTTCGTCGCCGAGGTGCATGACGACCAGCGCGTCCAACGCCTGGTGCGCAGCCAGATCGCCCTTGCCGCTTGCATGCATGTGGATCTGATAGCGGAGGGCGTGGAGAACCAGAAGCAGGCGGACTGGCTCAGGGACGCGGGATGCCTGCTGCAACAGGGATTCCTGTACGCCCAGCCGATCGAGGCGATCGACCTTGACGCTCAGGTCGAGAACTGGCCAACGGCGTGGACTAACGGCGATTCCGGTGAGGCAAAGGTGATATGAAGCTTGCGACCCGATTGGCAATCGTGTGCGGTTGCGCGCTGCTGGCCGTCATCATGGCGAACACGCTCTATACCGTTCAATTGCGGCGGATCACCGATCTCTACGAGGAACGCAGCCAAGCCCGCGATGGCCAGGTCGCCGCCCTCGACATTCAACGGGATCTGAAGGCGCTGCTCGTCACCCGCGACAGGTTGCTGCTCGCCACTGACCCGGGGCGCCGCGCAGAGCTCAACGGCCAGCTCGACAACCTCGATCAATCGGTCGACACCGAGCTTCGGGCGGCCGCCGAGACCAATGACAACAGCACCGTCCGCATGCTGTCCCAACAAGCATTGGCAACCTGGACGGCATTCCGGTCCGAGCTCCAGAGCACCCAGAATGCGGGAGCTCCAACGCTTTCCGACCGAGGCATCGAAGGACAGGTCGCCCTGCTGGAGAGTCAGCTCAGCAACATGGAGCAGGAGGCGGTCAAGGCCGTCGACAACTCCAACACTCAGGCGGCCAAGGCGGTCGCTTTCGCCAAGACCATGCTGTGGATCTTCGCCAGCGCGATCGTCCTGGTATTGGGCATACTGCTGTACTTCACCAGCCGAAACATCCACCGCACCGTGACGCGGGCTGCAGAACAGAACGAAAAGGCCAGGCGCGCCAAGGAGATCCAGGCAAGTCTGATGACCGAGGTGCAGACTGCAGCCGACCTGCCGGCTGCGGCGTCGATCATCGTGTCACGCACCGCTCAGGCACTCGACGCCAAGCACGGCGCCCTCTACCTGCGTCAGACCGACAAGGTCGACGAGTTCGCCCTGGTCGCGTCGTACGCCTTCCACCGGCGTAAGGATCTGCCGTACTCCTTCGGGCTCGGAGATGGTCTGGTCGGCCAGTGCGCCCTGGAGGGCAATCGGATCGAAGTCACCGGAGCACCGAGCGATTACGTCGAGATCGTCTCGGGGCTGGGCAAAACGGAGCCCGTGTCGCTCATCTTGATCCCGATCAAGTCCGAGTCGGAGGTGCACGGCGTTCTCGAGCTGGCCGGTCTGAGGCTGTTCTCCGACGATGATGTCGAACTCGCGGAGAGCATCGCGCTTGGCGCCGGAGTGGCACTGAGCGCCATCGAATCGGCGCAGCAGACCAGCGAGTTGTTGCGACTGTCCCAGGCGCAGACCGAGGAACTGCAAGCACAGGAAGAAGAGCTACGGACCGCGAACGAGCAACTGACCCAACGCGAGGACCAGCTGTCGGCGCAGAATGCCGAACTGGAGGAGACGACCGAAGAACTGCGGTCCCAGCAGGAGGAGCTCAAGGCGAGCTCGGAACGGCTGGAGACCCAGGCCCAGTCTCTGGAGGCCAAGAACGAAGAGCTGCACCGCCTCAGCCAGACCCTGGAAGCGAAGGCTGAGGAACTGGCTGTCTCTTCGCGGTACAAGTCGGAGTTCCTGGCGAATATGTCGCACGAACTGCGCACACCGCTGAACAGCATTTTGATCCTCGCCGGTCTCCTGGCTGATTCCGAGGATTCGCTCACCGACAAACAGCAGGAGTTCGCCGAGACGATTCAACAGTCCGGCAAGGACCT
Source organism: Mycobacterium sp. ENV421 (assembly GCF_002887815.1). Classification (GTDB taxonomy): domain Bacteria; phylum Actinomycetota; class Actinomycetes; order Mycobacteriales; family Mycobacteriaceae; genus Mycobacterium. The sequence goes on from NZ_PDHO01000003.1 coordinate 175,437, forward strand.
CTTGAACCTCATCGACGAGGTTCTCGACCTCGCCAAGGTCGAATCCGGATCCTTGCGCCTCGAGCGCGAAGTGATCGTGGTGAGCGACCTCGTCGCCTTCCTCGAGCGCACATTCCGGCCGATAGCGGAGAACAAGGGCGTCGCTTTCCGGGTCGTGGTGAGTGACTCTGCCCCAGCACAACTCATCAGCGACTACACGCGGGTGAAACAGATTGCGAAGAATCTGATCGCCAACGCGATCAAGTTCACCGACGAGGGATCGGTGACCGTAACGCTGTCGGGGGCAGGTGACAACGAGGGCAACCCGGGCAACAGCTATCTCGCGATGGCCGTCACCGACACCGGGATCGGCATCGACGAGAACGATCACCACCTGATCTTCGAGTCCTTCCAACAGGCAGCGCGGGGCACCACCCGGCAGTACGGCGGCACCGGGCTGGGACTGGCGATCAGCCGGGAACTGGCCCGTAACCTCGGCGGCGAGATCACCCTCCGCAGCGCGCTGGGCGAGGGGTCCACGTTCACCTGCCACCTGCCCGTCGCAGGTCCGCACGGGGCTGACTCCGCGCCGTCCGCGACCCCGACCTCCGCGCTGGGGCCGAGCGGTCCGGTCGCCGAACCCGTTCCAATGCCGGTGTCCGGGAACGGCGCCGGCCCTGCCGTAGACGGCACCTCGCCTCGCCAACTCGACGGCGCGTTCGCGAGCAACGGCGCGGTGGACATTTCGGACATCGACTGGCCGCGCGGAACCAAGCCGGTCCTGTTGGTGGTCGAGGACGACCCCACGTTCGCGGGGTTGTTGGTCGAACTGGCCACCGAGGCCGGCTTCGACGCGGTGGTCACGGCCAGCGGCCGGACGGCTCTGGCGCTGGCCAAGGAACGCCAACCCGCCGCGATCACGTTGGACATCGGTCTGCCGGATATGGCCGGCTGGGTGGTTCTCGATGTCCTCAAACACGACCTCGCCACGCGCCACATCCCGGTCAACGTCATCTCGGGCTCCAACGACGACGGCCGCGGTCGGCGGATGGGCGCCATTCACACGTTGAACAAGCCCGCCGACGTCGCCGACCTCCGTTCGATGTTCGGTGCGGTCGCCGAATTCCTGAAGCCCGGACCGCGACACGTATTGGTCGCCGAGGACGACGCCAGCCAGCGCCAGGTCGTCAAGCACATGATCGAGAGCGACGACATCGCGATCACCTGTGTCGGCACCGGTCAGCAGGTGCTCGCCGAACTGGCCGGGCCGACGTCCTACGACTGCCTGGTCCTCGATCTGGGGTTGCCCGACATGGATGGCATCGACCTCATCGAGCGAGTCAAGGACCAGCTCAAGCAGAAACATCTGCCGGTAATCGTGCACACTGGGCGGGAACTGACAATGGCCGAGACGCAGCGCCTCGAAGTGCTCGCCTCCGCGATCGTGTTGAAGAACGCGAAGTCGCCCGAGCGTTTGCTGGATGAAACAGCGTTGTTCCTGCATCGCGTGGCCAACGATATGCCCGACTCGGCGCGTGAGATCCTGTCGAACCCGAAGCGGATCGACGAAAGCCTCAAGGGCAACACCGTGTTGCTCGTCGACGACGACGTCCGCAACGTCTTCTCCCTGGGCAGCGCGCTGAAGCGGTACGGCATCACGGTGATTCCCGCGCGCAACGGCCAGGAAGGGCTCGACAGCCTCGCCGCCCACCCCGAGGTAGGCCTGGTGCTGATGGACATCATGATGCCTGTCATGGACGGGTACGAGGCGATGCGCCGGATCCGAGCTGAATCACGTTGGCGCAGTTTGCCTATCGTGGCTCTGACCGCAAAGGCCATGAAGGGTGACCGGCAGAAATGTCTGGACGCCGGGGCTTCTGACTACGTCACCAAGCCGGTCGACATGGATCAACTCACATCGGTGCTCAGGGTCTGGCTCGGCAGCCGGTTGCGTGGCCAGCAGGGGGCGGCAACCACCAATGACTGATCCCGCGGAGAATGACCCGGCTCGGTCCAAAGAACTGACGGCGATCGAGGCGGAGGCGTTCTTCTACACCGTATTCGAGTTCCTCGGCTACGACTTTCGCCATTACACGGACGCGTCGCGCAACAGGCGGCTGATGGCGTTCGTCGATCGCCATTCGCTCGGCAGCATCTCCACAGCGCAAGACCGGGTCCTTCGCGATCCGAGCCTGCTGGCCTCGTTTCTGTCGACGATGACGGTCAACGTCACCGAGATGTTCCGGGATCCCTTGGTGTTCGCCAAGATCCGCGCGGACGTGCTGCCGAGGCTGGCCACCTATCCCCGGATCCGGATCTGGGTTGCGGGATGTGCGACGGGGGAGGAGGCGTACTCCGTGGCCATCCTGCTGGATGAGGCCGGTCTGCTGGATCGGTCCACCATCTACGCCACCGATATCGACAGCGAATCGCTACGTGTTGCCGCATCGGCGATCTACCCCGCCGACACGATGGTGGGAGCGACCCGCAACTACCAGGCCAGCGGGGGCGTACGGCCGTTCTCGGACTGGTACATCGCCAAGTACGACCGAGCTATTCTGAGCCCCACCCTTCGGTCCCGACTCGAGTTCTTCTCCCATAATCTGGCGACCGACAGCACCTTCGGCGAGTTCCATCTGATCCTGTGCAGAAATGTCTTCATCTACTTCGAGGAGACGTTGCAGCGCAGGGCCGAGCGCATGTTCTGGGACAGCCTGGCGCCGTTCGGAAATCTCGTCATCGGTCCGCGTGAAGGCCTCACCGGCGATGGCACGAAGTTGTTCAAAGCGCAGGACCGCAGGCTGGGGATTTACGCCAAGAGCCAGAACCAGCGTGCCCGGCCCTGACGTCGTCGTCATTGGCGGCAGCGCCGGCGGCATCAAAGCGTTGCGCGGCATCTTCGAGACCCTCGGCGACGCCCGCAGCACCGTGGTGTTCGTGGCTCTGCATCGCGCGCCTCAGTACGCGGGGCTCGACCGGGTCCTGCAGGGCTACACCGCAATCCCGATTCGGGAGCCGGCCGCCAGTCCCTGGCCGTGTTCGCCGGGAGAAGTGACGTTGGCCCCGGCCGGTTATCACCTGCTGGTGGGCAACGACCGGAACCCGTCGACGGAACCGGCGACCCCCGTCGAGCAATACGAGACAGGCTCCGGTGTGCGCGCGCACCTCACCTTGGACGCACCGATCCTGCATTCGCGGCCCTCACTTGACGTGTTGTTCTCCAGCGCGGCGCAACTGGTCAATTCGGTGACGGCCGTGCTGCTTTCGTGTGCCAGCGATGACGGCGCCCGGGGTTGTGAAGAGGTGAAGGCCGGCGGGGGCCGCGTTGTGCTCCAGGATCCGGACACCTGCGAGGCGGCCGTCGCCGTCAACGCCACCCTGCGCCGGGTGGATCCGGATCACGTCGCGGATCCAGCCGGCATCGGGCGATGGCTCTCCGAAATAGGCGGCCGACGCAGCCTCAGCTGAACCGCACGTTCATCGTCGCCAGACCGAAGATCTTCTTGCCCGCCGACTTCGCGCCGATCAGGACGACGCCCGAGCGGGTTTCGGGATCCAGCGACTTGACCTTGCCGCTGAACTCGATGTCGGCACCCTCCTTGGCCGAGACGACCGCGGGTTGCGACAGCCGCACCGCGAAGCGGGTGACCGCTCCCGGGTCACCCGACCAGACCGAGTGGTACCCGGCGCCCAGACCCATGGTCAACATGCCGTGAGCGATCACGTCTGGGAGACCCGCCAGCTTGGCGATGTCCTCATCCCAGTGGATCGGGTTGGCGTCGCCGGCCACGCCGGCGTAGTTCACCAGATCGCCCCGCGAGACCCGGGTGTGATGGGCGGGAAGCTCCTCGCCGACCGCCAGGTCGTCGAACGACCGCGTCCCCGGTGAACGGGTCAGACCTCCGTCGGAGATCCGGATCTCGCCGGCGGGGCGTAGCTCCTTCTCGTAATCGGCGTCGTCTCCGCCGATGTCGAGGATGTTCATGTCGTGCATCATCGCGTTCTGGACCGCGATCTTCACGCCCGCGTCGATGTCCTCCGCGGTCACACCGACGACCGTGGTGTGCAAGGTGTGCACCCGTTCGCCGTGAGTGTCGGTGAACGTGTTGGTGACGGTGATGAAGTCGCGTCCTGCGGTCCGGCGCACCGAGGTCAGCTCGACGTCGATCACGAGCTCGTCGCCTGCGACGATCGGGCGGTGCTGCTCGAAGACCTCTTCGGTCTGTAGGTAGGTGTCGTAGCCGACGACGATCGACTCGAACATCCGCCGGTTGCACTGCATGCCCGGCGCCGAGGTGAAGGTCAGCGGGGCGACGACATCTGAATAGCCCAGCTCAGCTGCCGCGGCGACGTCCCAGTGGGCAGGGTGATAGTCCTGCACCGCGCGGGCGTATTCGCGCAGCTTCTCCCGGCCGACGAGGTAGGTGCCGTCCATCCGGTAGTAGTGGCCGACCCGCGCTTCAAGCGGCGACGTTTCTGCTGGTGCGGTCATAGATGCTCAACTTTTCTATCGGCTTGTTCACTGAAGCCGACCACAGCACCCTAACGCGCAGAGAACATAGCGTGACACGCCGATACGATTCGGCTGTCACGGAGAACCGAGCGCACGGCGGTTGGGGTGAGCAATGAAGGGAGCGCCCGCGGCCTGCCCCTATTGCGGGGCCGACCTCGACGCAGCTGGCACCTGCGCGCGTTGCGGCGGCGTGCCGACGCCCACCCCGCCGACGGGCTGGCGACCGGATCCCACCGCCCGTTACGAGGGCCGGTATTACACGGCCGGGCACGCCACCAACCGGGTGCGCAACGGCAGGTCCGAAGCCAACGACCCGGTCGGCGGGCAGATGTTGCCGTCGTACGTGCAGGTGCCGGTGGCGCGATCGAGCATCCGGCTGACCTGGCTGGCCACTGGCGTCACGACCGCGGTCATCGTGATGGTCGCCGGTGTGGTCGCCGGCCTGCTCTGGGCCCGGCACCGGACCTCGCCGCCGCCCGAAGTCGACTACGTGCAGGCGTTGCAGACTGCGGGGCTGTTCGATCAGTTCAATTCCGAGGCCAATGCCGTCGCCCATGGGCACGAGGTGTGCAATCAACTCGAACACGGCGGGCCGCAGCAGGGTCTGCTCGCGGACAAGATCGCCGTCGACGTGTTCTGCCCGAAGTTCAACAAGGGCTTCCGCATTCTCGAATCCGCGAAGATATCAGGGGTTTTCGTTCTGACCGACAGTCTTGGTACCGGTTCAATCGTCGTCGACGGCGGCGCCTGTCACGGTACTGCCGGCTACGCCGATGTCGGTCGCACCACCCCGGTGACGGTCAAGAACAGCAAGGGCGACATTCTGACCACCACATCGCTGGGCGCCGGCACCGGCGACAGCGCGACATGCACGTTCTCGTTCACCTTCTCCATCGATGAGGGCCAGGACAGTTACGTCGTATCCATCGGCCGGCGCGGCGATTTCAGCTACAGCTTCGAACAGCTGCGTAGCCACGGGCTGCAGATCCACCTCGGCCGCTAGGCTGCAGCGATGGAGTTGCGGCAGCTGCGCTACTTCGTCACCGTGGCCGAGGAGTTGAACTTCGGTCGCGCGGCTACCCGCCTGCGCATCGCGGGACCATCGTTGTCCCAGCAGATCAAGGCCCTCGAACGCGACCTCAAGATCACGTTGTTCGATCGCGACCGCCGTTCGGTGGCTCTGACGCCTGCCGGAGCTGCACTGCTGCCGGATGCCAGAGCGCTGATCGCACAGGCAGACGAATTACGCAGGCGCGCGGCGAACTTCGGGGAATCGGATCCGGTGCGGTTGGGCTACGTAAGTTGGTGCCCGACGGATCTGACCACGCGGGCGGCGGGGATAGCACAGCTGCGGGTGGACACCTGGGTCATGCCGTCGCACACGCAGGCCGCGCGGGTCGCCGACGGTAGCCTCGACCTGGCGATCTGCTGGGTGCAGAACGCCGACCTCGAAGCGCTCTCGCTACAGGCTCGGTTGCTGGGAGTGGATCGGCTGTACGCATTGGGCTCAGGACCGGACGATTCGGCCGTCGAGGCCGCTGACACCGTTGTGTTGATCGACGCGGATGCCGCCAGCTGGTTGTCGTGGAATCGCTACGCCACACAGTTTTCGGCGGCCACCGGTGCTCGCATCATGCGGACCGACGACGGCGGTGTCACCGGCCCGACGTTCCTGGAACATGTCCGCGGCCTGGGGCGTCCGGTGCTCAACAACCCGAAGGGCCAGGACCATCCGCTGCCCAGGGACCTGGTGCGGCGCCCGGTCATCAATCCCTCGCCGGTGTGGACGTGGTCACTGGTGTGGCGGCGCGACGACGACAATCCCGCTGTTGCCGCGCTGGTCGATGAATTCACCTCTGGTGTTGACGATTTCGGTCTGGATGACCTCTCGGTCTGGCTTCCCGCCGACGATCCGCATCAGCCCCGCGACCACGGCGGCCGCTAAGACCACCACCGCACCCACCACAAGGGCGGGCCGGAAGCCGTCCTGCAGGAGGGGAGCGACCACGACCGGACCCACTATCTGACCCACCGAATAGCCTGCGGTGAGCAGCGCGACAGCCCGTGGATAGCGCAGCAGACGCGCAGCCGACAGTGAGAGCGTGCTGATCCCGATGAACGTGCCGCCGAAAAGCACCGCCCCGATCATTGCCGGCCCGACGCCGCCGAAGATGCCCGCCACAGCGACTCCCACCGCTTGCGCGCATAACGCCGTCACCAACGGTCCCGGGTGAGACCATCGCGAGCTCAATGCTGCCCACAGCGCTGCGGAGGGGATGGTCGCCAGGCCCACGACGAGCCACGTCGTGCCCCCGAGCCACTGCGGCGCGCGCTGGCTGACTGCGGCGACCAAGAATGTCCCCGCGATGATGTAGCCGACACCCTCAAGGGAGTAGCTTAACGCGAGCAGACCGAACAACCTGTGCGGCAGTCGATTTCGCATCTCCACCGAGGAAGGCTGGGCCCCGGGTGTGCGGCGCATCGTCCAGGCCGCGGCTGTCAAGACCGCGGCGGCTGCCGCCGATGCCCACCAGGCGAGCCGCCATTGCTGGCTGGCCAGCACCAGCACGGCTGACAAAGCGATGCCCGCGCCGATGCCACCGAATCCCCAGCCGGCCAGATGGGCAGGCCGTCCGTGCAGGTGTTCCAGCAGAGTGTTCACCGCGATCACGAACACCAGCGCACTGGTCGCACCGGCCACGCCGCGCAGCAGCGTCCATTCAAGCACTGTGTTGGTCAACGGCATGGCGGCCAGACTTCCGACGAGCAGCACCAGAGACACGCGACAGACCACAACGGACCGGGCCAGTGACGGCCAGAGGAAACCGGCCACCGCACCGACGAGATAGCCGATGTAGTTCGCGGTGGCCAGGGTGGCCGCGGCATGCGGTGCCATGCCGGTCTGCGCCGTCATCAACGGCAGGATCGGGGTGTACGCGAATCGGCCGATGCCCATTGCGGCCGCGAGTGCCGCGGCGCTGCGCGCGACGTGCCTGTGATGCTGCATCGCACCATCGTGGAACTGATCCGATGGTGGCTGCCACGTCCGCCCTGCTCTCAGCTGGGAGGCGAAGCGTCCTACGGCACGCGACCGCTACCTGGGTCTAGCGGAATTAACCCAGCCCGTTCTAGCGTTGTCGCCAGAGAAGACGTCGGCAAAGGGAGAACTTCGATGACACAGCAGATCACCGCCCTGGTAACGGGTGCGAACCGCGGGTTGGGGCGGCAGTTCGCCACCGAACTGCTCTCCCGCGGCGCCACGGTGTACGCCGCCGCGCGCAGGCCCGAGACGATCGACCTGCCTGGTGTGGTGCCGATCCAACTGGACATCACCGACCCCGAGTCGGTACGCCGGGCGGCGGCGATCGCCGGAGACGTCACGGTCCTGATCAACAACGCCGGTGTCTCGACCCAGGCCGACCTGCTCAGCGGGCCGATGGAGGACATCCGGTTGGAGATGGACACGCACTACTTCGGCACGCTGACCGTCACCCGCGAGTTCGTGCCGATCATCGAGAAGAACGGCGGCGGTTCGGTGCTGAATGTTTTGTCTGTGCTGGCCTGGTACCACGCGCCGTCATTCGGCGCCTATTCGGCTGCCAAGGCCGCCGGATGGGCGATGACAGACGCGCTACGGACTCAACTGGCGCCCAAAGGAATTCACGTCGCCTCCCTGCACGTCGGATACATGGACACCGAGATGGCCTCCTTCGTGCCCGCCGACCAGAAGATCAATCCCGCAGTGGTGGCGAAGCTGGCGGTCGACGGACTGCTCAGCGGCCAGGCCGAGATCCTGGCCGACGACTTGACCAAGCAGGTCAAAGCCGGACTTGCCACCGCGAACGGCTAGCGCGGGGAGACGACGCGTGATCAGTCGTCGCCGGCGGCGACCAGTGGGCGCAGGGTCACCGTGGGGTTGTCCTCCTGGAATCCCTGCAGTCGCCACTTCGTGGTGAACAACGCGAGCATCACGCCGTCGGTGCGGGTGAGGACTTCCGTCGACACCTGCTTATCCACGAACGGTGCGTCCTCGGGATCGACGGCGCGCGCGACGGTGTAGGGCAGCGAGTCCAGCGAGATCGGTGCGTTGAATTCCGTGGCCATCCGGTGACTTGTCACCTCGAACTGCAACGGGCCGACGGCGGCGAGTACCGGCGCCTGGTCACCCCGGCGGTCTGACCGCAGAACCTGCACCACGCCTTCCTGCTCGAGTTGCTCGATCCCCTTGCGAAACTGCTTGTGCTTACTCGGATCGGTGCCCCGGGCGACCGAGAAATGCACGGGAGCGAAGCTCGGGATCGGCGGAAACTGAACGGGCACATCGCGAAAGAGGGTGTCACCCGGACGGAGTGCGTTGGCGTTCGCCAGGCCGATCACGTCACCGGGCCAGGCGTCATCCAGTGTGGAGCGCTGCTGGCCGAACACTGATTGGGCGTACTTGGTCACGAACGGTTTACCTGTTGCGGCGTGGGTGAGGACATCACCGCGCTCGAACGTTCCCGAACACACCCGGGCATAGGCGATGCGGTCGCGGTGCGCGGAATCCATGCCGGCCTGAACCTTGAAGACGAACGCACTGAACGGGGCGTCGACCGGCCGCACATTACCGTCGACGTCGACCTGGCCGCTCGGCGGAGGCGCGAGCTTCGTCAGATTGTCCAGAAGCTGATTCACGCCGAAATTCAGTGCGGCGGAGGTGAACAGGACCGGCGTCGTCACGCCCTGCAGGAAGGCTTCCTGATCGTGGTCACCGTCATCGGCGGAGAGTAGTTCGCATTCCTCGACCGCGTTGTCCCAGTCGATGCCGGCGGCGTCGCGGGCGCGCTCGGGTGAGATGTGCTCCTCGGGTGCGGCGGTGGCACCACCCGCGGTGCGGGTGAAGCGAATGAAGTTGCCGGTGCGGCGATCCAGCACACCCTTGAAGTCGCCGGCAATACCGACCGGCCACGTCAACGGGGTCGGCTTGAGGCCGATGCGCTCCTGGATCTCGTCGAGCAGCTCCAGTGCGTGCCGTCCCGGCCGGTCCCACTTGTTGATGACGGTGAGGATGGGCAGTCCGCGGTGCTTGCACACTTGAAACAGCTTGAGCGTCTGCGGTTCCAGACCCTTGGCAGCGTCGATCAGCATGACCGCGCAGTCAACCGCGCTGAGCACCCGGTAGGTGTCCTCGGAGAAGTCGGCGTGCCCGGGGGTGTCGAGCAGGTTGATGACGCAGTCCTGCCCCTCGGGCGAGTGGTACGGAAACTGCAATGCCGTCGAGGTGATGGAGATACCCCTGGCCTGCTCCATCTCCATCCAGTCCGACACCGTGGCACGGCGACCGGCCTTGCCGTGGATGGCGCCGGCCTGCGTGATGATCCTGGCGTGCAGCACCAGGGCCTCGGTCAGCGTCGACTTACCGGCGTCAGGGTGGCTGATGACGGCGAAGGTGCGACGGCGGCCGGCTTCGGTTGCCAGCCGGTTGGCCGCGGCCGTGGTGGAAGGCGTCCGGGTATCGAGGTCGTGATCGCTCATTACGTCCTCGATGGTATTTGCCGACGACGCAAAACCTCTAATCGTCGGGCCTGAACAGGCGTGCCGACGGGGAGCTCAGTCCAGACGACCGACGTCAACCACCCGCAACGCCGGCGCACCCGCCTCGTCCGAGGCCTCCACGTCCACCTCCACCTCGATGCCCCAGTCGTGGTCGCCGGCCGGGTCATCGAGGATCTGCCGCACCCGCCACACATCGGGCCCACGGTCGATGATCAGCAGGGCAGGCCCTCGGGCGTCGGCGCCGGTGCCCACTTCGCTGTGCTCCTCGAAGTAGTCGTCCCCGACCTCGAGCCAGCGCTGCGCGGACCATCCCGACCCCGCGTCCAGTTCACCCAGCTCATGCCAACGTCGCCGGGCGAAGAGCATCACCCGCCGGAACAGCGCGTTGCGGACCATGGCGGTGAAGGCCCGCACATTGCCGGTCACCGGCCGCGGACGCATCGGTACCGCCACCGGGACGTCGTGCGGTTGGTCGGGGCTGGTGAGCTCCTCCCATTCGTCCAAGAGACTGGAGTCGACCTGGCGCACCAGTTCGCCGAGCCACTCGACGATGTCGGTGAATTCCTCGGTCCGGGCCGCCGTCGGCACCGAGGAGCGCAGCGCCTTGAACGCGTCGGACAGATATCGCAGCACCGCCCCCTCGGACCGGGTCAGGCCGTAGACGCTGACGAACTCACGGAAGGTGAATGCCCGTTCCCACATCTCCCGGACAACGGATTTCGGCGACAGCCGGGAGTCGGCTGCCCACGGGTTGGTGTGCAGGTACACCTCGAAGGTATGTCCGAGGAGTTCCTCGAGCGGCTTGGGATAGCTGACGTCGTCGAGCAACTCGATGCGCTCGTCGTACTCGATGCCGTCGGCTTTCATCGCGGCGACGGCTTCACCCCTGGCTTTGTTCAACTGCGCCGCCAAGATCTGACGCGGATCTTCCAGCGTCGCTTCCACCACCGACACGACGTCCAGCGCAAAGGTTTCCGAGTCGGGATCGAGGACACCGACCGCGGCCAGCGCGAACGTCGACAGCGGCTGGTTGAGGGCGAAGTCGGGCGGCAGGTCAACGGTCAGCCGGTAGCGGCGCCCGTCAGCCTGGGGTTCGTCGAGCCGCTCGAGTACCCCGGCCTGCAGCAGCGAGCGGGCGATACCGACGGCTTCCCGGATGTGCTGCAGCTGGCGCTTGCGGGGCTCGTGATTGTCGGTGAGGAGTCGCCGCATCGCGACGAACGGATCACCGGGGCGGTCCACCACATCGAGGATCATCGCCGTGGATACCCGCATGTTGCTGGTCAGCGGTTCCGGGGTAGCATCGACCAGCCGCGTCATCGTGGCTTCGCTCCACGGCACCATCCCTTCGGGTACCTTGCGGCGCACCAGTTTTCGGCGCTTCTTCGGATCATCGGCGACTTTGGCGAACTGTTTGAGGTTCTCGACTTCGTGGTCGGGAGCCTGCACGACGACGGTGCCGGCGGTGTCGTAGCCGGCCCGCCCGGCGCGGCCGGCGATCTGATGGAACTCGCGGGCATTGAGCAACCTGGTGCGTGTCCCGTCGTACTTCGATAGCGCCGAGAAGACGACCGTCCGGATCGGCACGTTGATGCCGACACCCAAAGTGTCTGTGCCACAGATGACTTTGAGTAGGCCTGCTTGCGCAAGCTGTTCCACCAGCCGCCGGTACTTCGGCAGCATCCCGGCATGGTGTACGCCGATACCGTGGCGGACCAGCCGGGACAGCGTCGAACCGAACGCGGTCGAGAACCGGAAGCTGCCGATGTGCTCGGCGATCGCGGCCTTCTCATCCTTGGTGCTGACATTGACACTCATCAGCGCCTGGGCGCGTTCCAACGCGGACGCCTGGGTGAAATGAACGATGTAGATCGGCGCCTGTTTGGTCTGCAGCAGTTCGGTGATCGTTTCGTGCATGGGCGTGGTCGCATACGAATAGAACAGCGGCACGGGACGCTGCGCACCGGCCACCAGAGCGGTCGCCCTACCGGTGCGCCGGGTGAGGTCCTCGCGCAGGAAGCTGACGTCGCCGAGCGTGGCCGACATCAACAGGAACTGGGCATGCGGCAACTCCAGGAGCGGTACCTGCCAGGCCCAGCCGCGGTCGGGGTCGCCGTAGAAATGGAACTCGTCCATCACGACCACGCCGATGTCGGCGTCCGCCCCTTCGCGAAGCGCGACGTTGGCCAGTATCTCCGCAGTGCAGGCGATGATCGGCGCGCTCGCATTGACCGCGGCGTCGCCGGTGAGCATGCCCACGTTCGCGGCACCGAACGTCGCGCACAGCGCGAAGAACTTCTCGCTGACCAGCGCTTTGATCGGCGCCGTGTAATAGCTTCGCCGCTCAGCGGCCAGGGCCGCGTACAACGCTCCGGTCGCGACCAGGGACTTACCGGATCCCGTCGGTGTCGCCAGAACGACGTTGGCGCCGCTGACCAGTTCGATCAGCGCCTCCTCCTGCGCCGGGTACAGCGGGGTGCCGTTGGCCTGCGCCCAGCCGGCGAAGGTGGTGAACAACCGGTCGGGGTCAGAGCCCAGCGCGCGAACGGTGGACAGATCGCCGGGGTCGTCGAGGAGGGGGGCTAAAGCAGTCATCGGGATACTGGCACAGCCTAGTCAGGTTGCGCCGACCAGGTCTGATGCAGGCCGACGATCGTTCCGCGGTGGGATGTGGTCAGGGAGTGTCGGCAACTGAAATCGGATGGGCGAGAACTGATTCGTGCATGTAGCCCAGCTCGTTCCAGGGGGTGGAATCTGGTTGGACACGGCCCCGGTCGTCGGAGGCGCGCACTCGCAGGACATGCTCGCCAGGTCCGGCGTCCCAGCGGAACTGCCAGCGGGTCCAGACGCCGGGCTCGCCGTGTGAGGTGATGGTGGCGCTCTGCCAGGGGTGATCGTCGATCTGGTAGTCGACGGCCGTGACCCGGGCTTCGCCGGCGAACGCCCGGCCCCGGATGATCTGCGGGCCGGGGCACAGGTGTGCCGGCCACGGCAGTTCGACCAGACTGGACAGCGCTGGTTCGGTGATGGCTGGCCCGCGGGCCTGGTCGCCCTCGGCGGGGTAGCCCGGCCCGATCATCACGTAATCGATTGTGTTCCAGGGAACTTCGACGTGGTGTGTGGCGACTTCGAGCCGGCCGAGCCATTTGATGCTGGCGGCTCCGAGCCACCCCGATACGACCAGGCGTGCCGGGAAGCCGTGGTCAGGCGGCAACTCCTCGCCGTTCATCGCCCACGCCACGATGGTGTCGTCGGCGAGCGCTTTGGCCAACGGCAGCGGACGCCTGGCTCGGATCGCGTCGAGTGACTCGGGTACTACTTCGCAAGCATCGGTCGCGATACCGGCCACCTCCAGCACATCTCGCAATCGAACGCCGGTCCATTCGGCCGTGCCGATCGCGGTGCGCCCCCACTGTGTGCCGTCGAAGGTGTGGCCGACCTCGCGCCCGAACTGCACCCGCCGGTTGCCCGCACACTCGATGGTGCGCACGATGGAGGTCAGGGCGAAACCTGTGCGCAGATCGTCGTAACTGAGCGAAACCGGTTGCCGCACACCGTCGCCCTGAATCTGCAACGCCCAGCCCTCGGCGTCGATGACGGGTGTCTCGGCGTGACTCCGTACGAAGAAGCGATCGGTGCTCACGATGTCGCCGATCAATCGATCGGGGCGAGTTCCGTAATCCAGCCCCGAGCCGGTGTCCTCCATCAATTCCGCAGGAGTTGGCTTGACGAGCCCGCGTCGGGAAGTGTCCGGCATCGCCGTATTATGCCGCCTGCGAGACCGGCTGTTGCCGGTGAAACACCTGCGTCAGGCGCTCACCTTCTCATAGGCCACCGGAGGAGGCGCGTCTTCAGTCCCCGGCACAGCGGTGCCGTTGAGCGGACAGCGGGTGGTCTCAGGGACTCTGATCAGTGCAAGCGCGCCGATCAGACAGGCGCCCATCATGTAGTACGCGGGTACCAGGGAATCGCCCGTCCTGGTGGTCAGCCAGTCGTTGATGGCCGGCGCTGTGCCGCCGAACAGGGACGTGGACACGTTGTAGGCGATCGCGAAACCGGCGTATCGCACCTGGGTGGGGAACATTGCCGGGAAAGTCGCCGAGATGGTGGCCAGCTGTGGCACGTAGAGCAGCCCCAGCACCGCGAATCCGACGACCGCTCCGGCCAGACCAGTCCCGATCAACAGAAACATCGGCACGCCGGCGACGAACAGCCCGATCAGGGAAAACCACCACATGGGTTTGCGGCCCAACCGATCCGACAGGAGCCCGGCGAACGGAACGAAAATCATCATCGACAACATTCCGATGATGGGGACCATCAGCGACTGATCTGTCGAAAGCCCGATCTCGCTCTCCAGATAGGTCGGCATGTAGGTCAGCAGCGTGTAGTTCACGACGTTCAGCGCGACGACCATACCGCCGAGCTGCAGGATCGGGCGCCAGTAGCCGGTCAGAAGATCGCGGAATTGAGTGCGGGTCTGGTCCTCGGACTCGCCCTTCGCTTCGAGCTCCCGGAACACCGGTGTGTCCTCCAGACGGGACCGCAGGTAGACCCCGATCAGTCCGAGCGGCGCGGCGACGAGGAAGGGAAGACGCCATCCCCACGCCTGCATCTGGTCGTCGCCGAGCACCAGCGAGCAGCCCAGCATCAGCAGCGCCCCGATGGAGAACCCGACCAAGGTGCCGAATTCGAGGAAACTGCCGAGCACACCGCGGCGGCGGCTCGGGGCGTACTCCGCCATGAACGTGGCCGCGCCGCCGTATTCGCCGCCCGTCGAGAATCCCTGGATCATCCGAAGCACCACCAGCAGGATCGGGGCCCAGATGCCGATGGTGGCATAGGTCGGGACCAGGCCGACCAGGAAAGTCGCGCCGGCCATCAGGACGATTGTGATGGCCAGCACACTCTTTCGCCCCAGGCGATCGCCCAGCGGTCCCCACACGAAGCCGCCGAGCGGTCTGACCAGAAATGACACCGCGAATGTCATCAGTGCGAGCAGCGTCGCCTGCTGGGTGTCGCCGGGGAAAATCGCAGCCGAGATGTAGCTGACGCCGTAGGCGTAGATGCCGTAGTCGAACCATTCCGTCGCGTTGCCGATCGCGGACGCGGCGATGGCTTTCTTCAGCACGCCCGGCGGGGGCTCCTTGTCGACGACCGGTGGTCGATGGTCTCCGGTGTCCACGGGGCCTCCTCCTGAGTAGTTGCTGGCGCGGACCGCGCCGCTCACAGCGCGTTCCCAGTTACGCAGAAGCCGAAACCCGCAGCAAACAAGAAACTCTGATCGACGTTTGCTGAGCATCTATTGTTGCCTGGCGGCAACTATTGCTTGACGGGCCGGGGCGAGCCACAGTTGCCGCGAACGCCCTGCTCTACGGGTCGACCGGCTCATCGTCGGATGGGCGGGACTGTGCGGGTGCGGTGTCGTCGGCCGGAGTGGGTTCCAGGGGCACGCTCCAGGAGCGCTGGTGGGGAGCGCGCTTGACTGGACGCCCGGCGACCGGCTGCAGTCGAACGACTCGTCCGACGGCCCGTCGCAGGCCCGGCGGTCCCTCGACTCGGAAAAAGTCGCCCACGCGTCCTGCGCGGTAGCGCAGGGGGGACCCGAGCAACTCGCCCATGACGACGCCGGCCCCGATGGCCAGTGCAGTGGCTGCCGCAGCCAGGGCCTGGGCGACCCCGCCGACGTAATCCCCGTCGACAGCCAGGAAGAACACCGCCCGAAAGACCGCCAAGCCCGGCAACATCGGGGTGATGCCTGCGGTTGCGGTCACCAACGAGGGGGCTTGCTGCCGAATCGAGAGGAACGTAGCCAACAGCCCGACGCCGACCGCCGCGATGCCGGTGGCGGCCACTTGGCCGAATTCGGCGTTGCCGAGACCGATCAACACCGATTCGGCGAGACCGGCCACTGCGCCGGCGGTCAGCATCGCCCGGGGGCGGGCGTAGCTGGCCAGGGCCAGGCATGCGCCGGCCAACGCAGCGCCGGAGACCGCCAGCAGTATCGGCAACGGCCGGTTCGGGATGACGAATGATTCGGTGGCGTCGACGCGAAGCTGGATCTGGATGCCGGCGAGTGCCGCAATCTGCAGCCCGCCCAGGATGCCCACCACGATGCCGGCGGTGAGGAAGAGAACGTCACCGAGCCGGGCGACCGCCGTCAGCATGTAACCGGTCAAGGCATCCTGGACCGAGCCCACCAACGTCATTCCCGACAGCAACATGACGATCCCGGTGGCCACCAAGGCGGTGGGTCCTTGTCCGGCGAAGAGGTACGCCAGCACCGCGATCAGGGTGGCAATCGAGGCGCCTGCGGCTTGCTGGAAGAAGAAGGGCGTACCGGCGCGATTCAGCAACCGGCCGACTCGGTCGATCAACGCCGACGACACCGCAGCCAGAAGGCACGTCAGCCAAGTGCCCCCCATCAGCATGGCGATACCCACGGCGAAGCCGGCCCAGCCTGCGGTCGCGACCCAGCGAGGGTAGGGGTGGGGTTGTGCGGCCAGCTCGTCCATGGCCTCGTGGGCTTCGTCGACGGAGACACCGCCGGAGGTGATCCGCCGCACGAGCCAGTCGAGCTCGGCCAAGCGCGTGTAGTCCGTTGACCGCGTCTGTACCGATCGCACGATCGTGACCGGTGGACTGTCCGCGGTAGGCAGCGCCGAGACGAATATCGTCGTGACGAAGACGTCGACCACGCAGTCGTTGAGTTGATAGGCCTGTGCCACGTCCTGCGCGGTGGCGACGACGTCAGCCGTGCCCGAGCCGGCCGACAACATCACCTCGCCAAGCCGGATGGTGAGGTCGAGGACCCGCCGGGTGTGCCGGTCGCCCAGGCCGTTCGAGTCGCGAGTGCGCTGGCCCGCTCCGGAGGCGGGGTCCCGTCGACCCCGGAGGGTGATATTCAGCCCACGGCGACGTGCCGAGGCCGACCGTTCGGACGCCATTTTCTCCACGATACCGAGGTACTGGTCAACGCTGCGGGATCAGTCGGTCGAGGTCCCGAAACGATAAGTACAGCAAGGCATTCGATTCATGCTGGACTGTTGCGCCGAGCCCGATCGTCAGGCCCGGACCGATGTTCTGGAAGGAGCCCCGGGTGGGTGCTCAGTGGATGACCGGGGTGCGCCGCGGCGTGGCGGGAACGGGCATCGGAGTGACCGCAGCGGGGCGTGCGGGCCGGCCCTGGCGCCGGCTCTGACGCTGAATCCTCTTGTCCAGCAACCGCAGTTCGCGAGTGGTCAGAGAACGGTTCTTGCGAACCAGGAGATCGAGCTGCTGCCAGCTCAGCCCGTCGAGGTCACCGTCCGCATCGTGGGTGGCGACGACGACACAGCCGGGCAGAAGCGGCACCGATTTGGCGGTGAAATTGGTCGTCGCCAGAAGAACTTCGGTGGCTTGCTGATTGATCCGGCTCTGGCAGCCTGGCGACGAGGGGCTGAACCAGAAGTCGAATTGGCGGTCGGGACTGGTCAGGCAGTGAAGCTGGCGGCCCTTGAACAAGCGGTCGATATCGGCCTTGGAGTAGGCGCGTGTCTCATAAACGGGGCCGTTGGAGCTGAAGTACAAGATTGTGTTCATCACGATGATCCATTCGATTCTTTCTTAGCTGGTCAGGTCGGCGCCTATACCACGGCGCTGTTACTGAAGTTACCCCTGTTGCAAATGAGACAAACCTGGATCTCAATGTGGAAACAATGTGTCTTAGCTGACAGTGCTGTCAGTCGTCCCACAGCAACAGTTGTCGGACCGCAGGCCGGGATCCGTAGGGGCGCAACATGGTGCTGGCGGGCCGCGGGCGCACGCGCAGCGGCCACCAGAACCATCTGCCGAGCAGCGCGGCGATCGAAGGCGTCATGAACGACCGCACGATCAGGGTGTCGAACAACAGCCCGAGCCCGATGGTGGTGCCGATCTGGCCGAGCACGAGGAGATCGCTGAAGACGAACGAGCCCATGGTGAACGCGAACACCAGCCCGGCGGCGGTGACGACGCCGCCGGTGCTGGCCATGGCGCGGATGATGCCGGTGTTCAACCCGGCGCCGATCTCTTCTTTGAACCGCGAGATCAACAACAGGTTGTAGTCCGAGCCCACCGCCAGCAGCAGGATCACCGCCAACGCGAGCACCACCCAATACAGCGGCTTGCCCAGTAGGTCCTGCCATACCAGCACCGACAGACCGAACGAGGCACCAAGTGACAGGGCCACCGTGCCGACGATCACCAACGCCGCCACGATGCTCCTGGTCACGAACATCATGATCAGCAGGATGAGGCTAAGCGCCGCGATGCCGGCGATCATCAAGTCATACTTGGCCATATCGGCGATGTCTTTGTAGGTTGCCGCCGTACCGCCGATGTAGATATTCGACCCGGCGAGCGGCGTTCCCTTGACGGCCTCCTGAACGGAGTGCCTGATCGCGTCGATATGTGCAAGCCCTTCGGGCGTAGCGGGATCCACGTCGTGGGTGACGATCATCCTGGCAGCCTTGCCATCTGGCGACAGGAACTGCTTGAGGCCGCGTTGGAACTCGCTGTTGCTGAACACTTCTGGGGGCAGATAGAACGAGTCGTCGGTCTTGGAGGCGTCGAACGCCGCCCCCAGGGCGGTTGCGTTCTGCAGCGCCGCCGCCGTCTGGTCGTAGATGCCCGACTGGGTGGCGTAGTTCGTCATCGAAAGATCGCGGTTGGCCTGCTGACTCTCGATCTGTTGCGGGATCAGGGCCAGCAGCTTCGGCTGGAGCGCATCCAACTTGTCCAAGCTGGCTGTGACATTGGCCAATTGATCGGTCAGCGCATCGATGCCATCGAGGGCGTCGAACACCGAGCGCAGCGCGGCGCAGATCGGAATGTCGAAACAGTGCGGTTCCCAGTAGAAATAGTTGCGTAGTGGCCGAAAGAAGTCGTCGAAGTTGGCGATCTTGTTGCGCAGATCCTGGGCCACCTCCACGGTCTTGTGGAACGCTTCGACCTGTTCATGGGTGGCTTCAGAGCTCTGCTGCTGCAGGGAGTACTGCTCGCGCAGAATGTTGATCGTCTTGTCGATCTCACCGACCTGCTTGAGCAGGTCCGCCGCCCGAGCCTGTTGGAAGGGCAGGTTGTTGATCTGCGCGCTGCTCTGAGCACTGATCTGAAACGGCACCGAACTGTGATCCAGCGGTGTGCCCAGCGGTCGCGTGATGGATTGGACCAGCGCGATGCCGGGCGTGTGGAAGACGGCCTTGGCGACGCGTTCCAGCAGGATCATGTCGGTGGGGTTTCGCAGATCATGATCGGCTTCGATCATCACAAGTTCCGGATTGAGACGCGCCTTTGAGAAGTGCCGTTCCGCCGCGGTGTAGCCGACGTTCGAGGGGGCGTCGGCAGGCATGTAGGCGCCGACGTCGTAACTGGTCTTGTACCCGGGCAGTGCCAGGAGGCCGATCAGAGCGATCCCCAGCGAGACGACGAGGATCGGCCCGGGCCAGCGCACGATAGCGGTACCGATACGCCGCCAACCACGGGTCTTGGCGCGCCGCTTGGGATCCATCAGCCCGAAGTGACTGCCGATCACCAGGATCGCGGGGGCCAGCGTGAGCGCCGCGATGAGCGTGACGAAGACGCCGATCGCCGACGGGATACCCAAGGTTCGAAAGTAGGGATTGCGGGTGAAGTCCAAGCAGTAAACGGCCCCGACGATCGTCAGACCCGAGCCGAGAATGACGTGGGAGGTACCGCGATAGGTGTCGAAGAACGCCGTCTCCCGGCCCACGCCGGCGGACCGCTCTTCGTGATAGCGGCCGACGAGAAAGATTGCGTAATCGGTGCCGGCTGCAATGACCAGCAGCGTCAAAAGATTGGTCGCGTAAGTGGACAGCCCGATGAGTCCGGTGTTGGCCAGGAATGACACCACACCGCGCGCGGCCGACATTTCGATGAGCACCGTGATGAGCATCAAGAGCATGGTGACCACCGAGCGGTACACCAGCAGCAGCATGACCGCGATCACGCCGATGGTCAGCAGAGTGACTTTTACGGTGCCTTTGTCGCCGGTCTCGAACTGGTCGGCAACCTGCGGCGCCGCGCCGGTCACATAGGCCTTGACGCCGGGTGGCGCGGGAGTGTGATCGACGATATCGCGAACCGCGTCAACGGATTCGAGCGAGAGTGCTTCGCCCTGGTTTCCGGAGAGGTAGACCTGCACATATGCGGCTTTGCCATCGGGACTCTGCGCGCCGGCAGCCGTCAGCGGATCGCCCCAGAAATCCTGAATGTGCTGGACGTGTTTATGGTCCGCGGCCACCCGCTTGAGCAACTCGTCGTAGTACCGGTGCGCGTCGGCGCCCAGCGGCTGGTCACCCTCGAGCACGATCATCGCAACGCTGTCGGAACTGAATTCACCGAAGACGCTGCCGATCCGTTTGAATGCCTTCAGCGACGGCGAATCGGGGGAACTCAACGCCACGTTCTGAGCTTGGCCGACGACCTCCAACTGGGGTACCAACGCATTGCTGAGGGCAGCGACTACCAGCCAGAACAGCAGAATCGGGATGCACAGCACGCGGGTCAGCCGCGCGAACCGGTGGGTCAGCGAGCGGTCCGCGGCCTGCTGGTCTGGATCCTCCGTCGAAACCCTCTGCACCCGTTAGCCTTTCGATAACCGGCGAACACGATCACTTGGCGGGGAGAGATCCTTCCCGGTCAGCAGGGGCGGATAACCCTAGGCGGTACGGTACGGTACTGGATCACCTCAGGCAACACTTCGTTTCAGCTGATAGGACGGGTGAGACTGGGGATCATGACGTTGTCGACGATCGCCCGTACCGTCCGCCGATCAGGAGGTCGGTTGGGGACGATCGACCGGAAGATCAGGTACCCGGGCATCAGATCCCAGAGTTCTTCGGTGATCGCCTCCGCCTTGATCTCGCCGCGGTCGACAGCGTGCTGCAGCACCGACTCGATCAACGCCTTTCGCTGGTCCAGGAACTGATGCTGCATCGCCTCGCGCAGGGCCGGATCGCGGGACACCTCCACCATCACCGCACGGATGGTGGCGGAATGCTCCGCGGCGTGCTCGGTGATGGCTTCGCCGAGACGCAGCAGGTCTTCCCGCAGCGAGCCGGTGTCGGGGCGGACCGCCGCGCACCGGACACCTTCGATGAAGGCGGCCAGCACGAGTTCGCCCTTTGAGGGCCAGCGCCGATAGACCGTGGCCTTGCTCGCTTTGGCGGTCGCGGCGACCGCGTCGACGGTCAACCGTTCGTACCCGTGTTGTTGCAACAGCTGCAGAGTGGCCGCGAGCAGTTCCGCCTCGCGCGCCGACCACGGCGACGATTGCGCCTCGTAGTCGGCAATCCCGGTCACAGCGCCAACCATAGAGCGCCCAGGCAGTACGGTCCAGTACTGTCCAACCCTGGCGAAAGGCCATTTCGCTGCCGCCGATCGCCCGCACCCTGCGGTTACCATGAACGCCGTGGCGAGCGTCGTGGTGCGGATCGGCCTGGCAATGCTGGTGAGCTTGCTGTTGGCACCGGCGGCGAGCGCAGCGCCGGACTCCTCACAGTGGATCGTCGTCGGCGTGCCCACCGCCAGTGCCACCACCGGAACGTTGACCGCCTTCCAGCGAGTGGGACAAGACTGGAAGGTCGTCCTGGGCCCCACCCCGGCCAAGGTCGGCGAACTCGGCGTCGGCGTGCCGGCCGACGGTGTCTACCGCACTCCGGAAGGGACCTTCGGCTTCGACCAGGCCTTCGGACGCCAGCCCAACCCCGGCACCAAGATGCCGTACTTCCAGGCCACCGACCAGGACTGGTGGGACGAGGACCCCAAGTCGCCGGGGTACAACACCCATGTCCGCAGCGACGGCCAGCCCTCGGCGATCGCGGAGAACCTCTACGACTCCGGCCCGGTCTACGACTACGCGGTCAACATCACGTCCAACCCGAACCGCATCCCCGGCAAGCTGGCCGGAATCTTCCTGCACGTGTCCGACGGTGATCCCACCTGGGGATGCGTCGCCATCGGCCGCGACGAGATGCGGTCAATACTGAATTGGCTTGACCCCGCCGCCAATCCGCAGATCACCATCGGGGTGGGTGACCCCTCGCTCATCACGGCGCGGTCGTGACCCAGCCGAACCGCCGCGATGTCTTTCGGTACGCGCTCACGGCGCTGGCCGGTGCCGCGGTGCTCGCAGCACCCCGGGCGGCCGCGGACGGGTTGCAGCTCATCGATTTCGCCGACCGCCTGGTGAGCCCGGAGCAGATCAAAGCCGCCGGCTACGGCGGGGCACTGGTGTACGTCTCCGAGCTGAGGCCGGGCGCCACCTTCGATTTCAAGCCCGTCACCCGCGACTACACCGACGGACTCATCGCGGCCGGACTGCACGTGGTGAGCTGTTACCAGTTCGGTAAGCCCGGCTGGCCCACACCGTCGGACTTCACCCGCGGGTTCGACGGAGGCGTGGCCGACGCGCAGACCGCACTGCGGATCCACGGTGCGGCCGGTGGCCCGAATTCAGCGCCGATCTTCTTCAGCGTCGACGAGGACATCAGCTCCGACACCTGGAAAAGCACTGCGATCCAATGGTTTCGCGGTATCAACTCGGTGATCGGCGTCGAGCGCACCGGAATCTACGGCGGTGCGCGCCAACTCGAATGGGCGATCGGCGACGGCGTCGTCGGATATTCCACGACGCCTGGCTATCGCTGGGCCTGGCAGACCAAAGCGTGGTCGGGCGGTGTGCGCGAACCCGCCGCCGTGCTCTTCCAGCGCGAGGTCGTCACGGCGTCGGACCCGGGTGCGCTCATCGACGGCGTCCACGTCGATGTCGACGACGTCCTGGCGCCCGACTTCGGCCAGTGGGACCTGGCCCGCTGATCAGCTTTCGACGAAGGTGACGTTGGCCTCCAGCGGGTTGCGCGGCACCGTCAGTTGATTGCACGCGAATTCCGGATCGGGGTAGCCGATCGAAACACCGCACAGGATGCGCATCTCCTCGCCGATGCCCAGATGCTCACGCAGTACCTCGGGATAGCCGGCCACCGAGACCTGTACGCAGCTGCCGAGCCCACGCGCGGTGAGCGCCAGCAGGAAGGTCTGCAGGAACATGCCCACCCCTACCGCGTCGACGTAGTCCAGGTTGCGGTGCATACAGACGATGCCTGTGAGCGGAGCGCGGAAGAACTCCCAGTTGCGGAGCACCGCAACGCGTCTGGCTTCGGCGTCGTCGCGGGCCACGCCCATCGTGCCGTAGACCAGTGCGCCCAGCTCGCGGCGGAGGTGGGCGAACGACTCGGGAAGTTGCGGAACGTTGGGGGCCTCGATATCGGCCTGCTCCAGTAGCGCTTCGGCCAGCCGGTCTCGAGCCGGCCCGGAGGCGAAGACCACATGCCATGGCTGGATGTTGGAGTTGGACGGTGCGCGGATGGCGAGTTGCAGTGATTCGGTGACCAACTCCTGGGGCACGGGCTTGTCGCGAAGGAACAGCCGGATGGACCGGCGTTCGCGGATCGCGTCCTCAAGGTCATGCATCGCTTCCTGCTTTCCTCAGCCCGTTCTGTCGCGGAAAACGCCGGTGATCGGAATTTGCATCCCGCGGCCCGGGCGCACAGCTCGTACAACCTCCTTGGTGACCTTGAGCGGCACCGTCTGGTCTTCGGTTCCCGAGGTCAGCAGCCGCCAGGCCAGGCCGGCGCCGACACCGCATAGCCGCGGCCGCTGAACAGGTCCAGCCACGGCTGCCAGGCGCTGGCATGGATCCACCAGCCGTGGATGAAGATCACGGGGTTGAGTTTGGTGCTCACAAAGTCCTTCCGGGGGTGCTTCGGGGCCTACAGGGTGGTGACGTAGCCGCCGTCAATGCGGATGTCGGAGCCGGTGATGTTCGCGGAGTGTTCACCCGCGAGGAACATGACGAGGTCGGCCACCTCCTGCGCGGTGGTGAATCGTCCGGTCGCCGAGCCGGCGACCACGGAGTCGACGACCTGATCCGGGGTGGCCCCGCTGGCCGCGGCGAACTGCGCGGCGATGCCCTTCTCGGCCAGCCACAGGGGAGTGGCTACCGGACCCGGGCTGACCGTGTTCACTCGAATACCGTTGCGCCCGAACTCTTTCGAGACCGCTTTCGCGAAGTTGGCCAGGGCGGCCTTGGCTGCGCCGTAGTCGACGATGTTCCACTCCGGCAGCGTCGCGTTGACCGAGCCGATCATCACGATCGAGCCCCCGCCGCGGCGCAGCAGGTGCGGGATGGCTTCCCGGGTGGCCCGCACGGCGGACAGGAAGTTCACCGCCAAACCCGCCAGCCAGTCGTCGTCGGTGACGGACAGCAGGCCGTCGAATCGCGGCGTGACAGTGCCGGCGTTGTTCACCAGGATGTCGAGGCCACCGCGTTGCGCGGCCGCGTCGATCACGGCCCTCGCCCCCTCGGCAGTGGCGAGGTCAGCGGCGACGAACGTTGCTGAGCCGGTAGCTTCCAGCTCTTCCAGCTCGGCGCTGTTGTGCCGGGCCCCGGCAATGACGTGCGCGCCCGCAGCGGTCAGGGTCCGGCTGATGGCCAAACCGATTCCCTTGCTGGCACCGGTGACGACGGCGATCTTGTCGGTGAGGTTGGTGTCCACGGGGATACTGTGCCTCACCGGTGTGAATTCAGCGCTCTAATGTGAAGACCACGTCGTACAGGCCGGGGTGGGCCTCGCCGAATTCGGCGTTGCGCTCCAAAAATCTTGCTGCACGTAACCGTTCGATCACCCGCAGCGCCGCCTCGAGACTGTCGCTTTGAGCGTAGTTCACCACTCGGGCGCCGTCGTGGCTGCGATGCAGGCTGGCCGAGCGCCAGCCGGGGGTGGTACTGGCGAATCGCGCTGCCTCCTCGAGCAATTCGATCAGCGCCTGCTGCCCGCCGTCGGGCACCGTGAACGTGTTGATCTGGGTGACGATTCCGGCGTCGGTTCGGATCAATGGCATGACTACCTCCTGTGTCGGAGGCGCTGTGAACCGGAGACTGACCACGGCCCTGTCGCTGCCGGCGCCAAGCCACCGGCGCAGCAGCGCCAGTTGCTTGTCGCGGGTCCGACGGGCGGTACGGAGCTTCCTTGCGGAAGGGAGCGGGCTTACCGGTGCCGCTCCTGGTCCTTTTCGACTCTTCGACCCTACCGGTTGAAGTGTTCGCGGTCGATGCGTGTGGTCAATTCTGTTGGCTCACAACGCCGAGCGTGCAGGTTGTCGTCGAAATTGTTCGAAATCTCGACGACACCCCCCACTCTCGGCGACAGCGTTACGGTGATGGCATGAGCGAACCGGACTCGCCCGGCGAGCGCCCCGGCCACGGGCGCTTCGATACGCATTGGGTGTGGTTCGGCGCGATCCTCGCGTTGCTGCTGACCGCGGGACTGCTCGTCGCGTTCCTCTCGCTGTTCCCGCTCGCCATGGCAACCGACGGCTGCCACGACGGCAGCACCGAGCGCATCTGTTCGCTGACGGCCCGCGGCCAGCACGTACTCGTGGCGATTCCCTGGGCGTGTCTCGCGGTCGGCGCAGTGACCGCTCTGGTCGCCGCCTATCTCGCAACCCGGATCCGGTGGACGCCGCTGCTCGGTATTCCGATGGGTGTCATCGCAGCGGCAGCGATGATTCCGCTGGGCGACTGGATCGCCTACCAGGTCTAGCCGAGCGTCGGGCTAGGTGATCCAGCGGTCGACGAGGGCAGCCCACCGTCGGGAGATGGTCTTGTCCAGCAGGTCACGTCGGCGGCGGGTGTTCACATCGTCGGGTTCGATCGCGCCGATCGTCAACCGCGCCACCTCGTCGAGGAGATCACGCTCCAGCCCGAAGGTGAGCAGGATGTCGAGATCGGTGTCGGTGTCGAGTTCATCGGGCAACGTCGAGCGAGCCAGCAGAACGGCGGCATTCTCCTCGCCGGCCTCCAGCAAGATGGCGACCAGGCCGGCTTTGGCGACCTTCACGAACGGCAGCTACACCGGTCGGCGGATCGACAACTCGATACCGTTGTCCCGCATGACTTTACGGCACTGTTCGGGCGTGTAGTCGAAGTTCTGCAGGTCTTTGATGTAGGACGCCGGCTCGGCAAGACCTTCGACGTGGGGGTAGTCCGAGCCCATGAGGATGTGGTCGTCACCCATCAGCTTGAGCAGACTGGCCAGTTCGTCCTCGTAGAACGGCGACACCCAGACGTGGCGTCTGAACGTTTCGCGCGGATCCTCTTTGTAGATGAACGGAATCTGACCCCAGGACTTGGTGAGCTTCTCGAAGAGATGGAACACCCACGTCGATCCGCTTTCGATACACGCGATCCGCAGGTTCGGAAACCGCAGGAACAACCCGTTGTGCAGGTGGTTGGCGAATGTGTCCTGGATCGCGTCACCGCTGAACAGGCTCCGGAAGCCCAGCAGCGCGTTGAACGACATCATGTAGTCCGACTCACCCCATGCCGGCATGAACTTCGAGTAGTAAGTCTCGCCGGAGTGGTAGCACACCGTGATCCCGGAATCATTGGCCAGCTGCCAGAATTCGTCGAACATCGGATCGCCGGGCGGACGCATGCCGACTTCGGTGGTGATCGGTCCGGGGATCATGACGATGAAACGCGCGTCGTGGTCCAGTGCCCACTCGAGCTCGCGCACCGCCTCGGCCGGCCGGCACATGGTGATGTACGGCGCGGTGAAAATCCGCTCCTGGTAGGCGAATCCCCAGTCGTCGTCCAGCCAGCGGTTGAAAGCCTGGAAGGTGGCTACTGTCGCGTCGAAGTCGGGGAGCAGTGCCTGCTCCATGCCGACTCCGAGGGTGGGCAGCATGATGCAGCCCTGCATGCCCTGGGCGTCCATGGTCGCCAGCCGCGCGTCGCGGTTGCGGTACTCGGGCCGGATCGGTTCGAGCTCGCCGAACAGCGAGTTCAGATCCGAACCATGCGGATTACGGCCGCGGAAGTATTCGTCGAGTGCACCGGGCTTGCCCACCGGATCGAACGTCGGGTTGGGGATGAAACGATTGACCCTGCCGCCGACCAGCAGCCGCTGCCGACCGTCGAGCTGTGCCCACTGGATGGCGCGCTTTTTCAGCTTCGGGTCGATGTAGCGGGTGAACGCGTCCTCGGCCTCGTAATAGTGGTTGTCACAGTCGAAGAACGTGAACGGCAGCGCAGTGGTCATGGCTCGGTCCTTTCACACTATTTCCGCGGCAGGCCCAGAATCATCGAGGCGATGATGGTCAGCTGGATCTCTGCCGTACCGCCTCCGATGAGCTCGGACGGCATGTCGAAGTAGGGACTGATCACCGGGGGATCCGAATCCTCAAGCATGGCAAGGCGTCCGGTGAGACTCAACGTGGCGGTGGAGGCGCGCCGCAGCAGCAGCACCATCGCGTACTTGGCGATGCTCGACGTCGGTCCGGGTCCCTGCCCTTGTACCAGACGCAACGTCTCACGCAGGACCATCGCCTTGATGGCGGTGGTATGCGCTTCGATTTCGCCCAATGCCTGCAGGACGGTGTCGTGATCGGGCCCGTCTGTATCGGCCACCCTCCGCAGGGCTTCGGACCGATCGAGGTTGACGTAGTTGCCGATCGCCGTGCGTTCGACGGCCATGGTGGCCACGGCCAGATCCCAGCCCTGGCCGGGTTCGCCGACCAGCATGTCGTCGGGAATGAAGACGTCGGTGAGGAAGACCTCGTTGAAGTCGAAGTGGCCGCTGGCTTGTTTGATCGGGCTGATCTCGATGCCGGGGGAGGACATGTCGACGAGGAAGTAGCTGATGCCACCGTGTTTCGACGCATCCGGGTCGGTGCGTGCCAGCATCGCCCCGAACTGGGCGACGTGCGCCGACGACGTCCAGATCTTGTGCCCGTTGACCAGCCAGCCGCCGTCGACCTTCGCAGCGCGGGTGGTCAGCGACGCGAGGTCTGAGCCGGCTCCCGGTTCACTGAACAGCTGGCACCAGCGCTCGGTGCCGCGCAGCATCGGCCCCGCGAATCGTTCGCGCTGTGAGTCGGTTCCGCTGTCGAGGATCGTCGGCAGGATCCACTCCGCGATGTTGAGCGAGGGCCGAACCAGATCAGGACGCTTGTCGAACTCCTCGGTGATGATCACCTGCTGTACCGGGGTGGCCCCGACGCCCCACGGGGCCGGCAGGTGCGGGGCGACCAAACCGGCGTCGGCGAGTAGGTCCCGTTGCGAACCGTAGGCCAGCCCGGGCGCCCGACGGTCGTCGGTGGGCGTCTCGTTCCGCAGTTCCATGGCCTGGTCGAGCGTCTTCGCCAGGGCGGCGCGGAAGTCCGACTCGACGTCGTCGCCGAGATTGATTGCGGTAGAGCGCTTCAGCGTGCGAGACAGTTCACCCGCTTCGCGGGCCCAACGTGGTGACGGTCCCAGCGATGCGGCCAGGCTGGTGGCGCGCCGCCAATACAGGTGGGTGTCGTGTTCCCAGGTGTAGCCGATCGCGCCGAACATGAGCAGCGCGTCCAGCATCAGGTCGGGGCCTGCGCAGACCGCCATCAATGCGGCCGAGGCGGCGGCCAGCCGGTGCTGCTCGATGCTCTCGTCGATCGCGCGCACCGCATCCCACGCCGATGCCGACGCCAGTTCCGCGTTGACCAGCAGGATCGCGGCCTTGTGCTGCAGCGCCTGGAACGACCCGACGGGCTTGCCGAACTGTTCGCGGGTGCGGATGTAGTTCACCGCGGTCTCGACGCCCTTGCGCACCGTGCCCGCCGAAGCGCAGGCCGTCAGCGCGGCGACGACGCAACGAGCCCGGTCGGTCTCGATACCCGATATGCGTTGTTCCGCGGTCACCGGATAGCTGTCGAGGACGAGCACACCGACGTCGGTGCTCAGGTCGGTGCCCCGCTGCTGCTCGACAGCGATGTCCGGTCCCATCGGTAGGCCGAACCACAGCTCGGTGCCGTCCTCGGCGTGCACCGCCAGCAGGATGCGCTGCGCGGCAATCAGTCCCAGCGTGCTGCCGATCGATCCGGTCAATCGCCAGCCGTCGCCGTCGGGCATGGCCCGGACACCGGAATCCTCGGGCAGCACCACCGCGGCCGTCGCACCGCCGGCGAGATCGGCCACCAACGTCGCCGCGGAGTCGTCGGCGAGATTCGCCACGGCGCTGGCGGACACCGTACTGAGCAGGGGGCCGGGCAGCAGCGCCGCGGACGCCGCTTCGATGACGCAGGCCATATCCGCGAGCGTCCCGCCCTGGCCGCCGGCATCTTCGGGAAGGTGCACCGCATGGAAGCCGTTGGCGGTGAACTCCTCCCACCACGTCGGCAGTTCACCGGCGGCGATCGAGTCGAGGGCCGCCCGCGTCTTGTCGATCGGGGCGTGCCGGGCCGCGAACTGAGTCACGGCCTCGGCCAGCTGCTCCTGCTCGATCGTGATCGCCAACACTGCGTTAGTTCTCCAGTCCTAGAATCCGGGCGGCATTGCCGTACAGGAACTTCGGCCACACCTCATCCTTGAACGGCACGTTGGGCAGATCACTGAAGATCCGTTCCAGCGACAGACCCATCGGGAAATAGCCCGCGTAGATGACCTTGTCGGCGCCGCGGGTGTTCGCGTAGTCGATGATCTCCTTGGGGTAGTACTTCGGTGCGAACGCCGATGTCGAGTAATACAGATTGGGCCACTTGAGCATCAGCTTGACGGCGAGGTCCTGCCACGGCTCGCAGCCGTGGCGGGTGACGAAGACCAGGTCGGGGAAGTCGAACATCACGATGTCGATGCGCGAAACCTCCTGCGGTGCCATCGGAATTCGCGGGCCGGGAACGCCGGCGCAGACGAAGATGGGGATGCCGAGTTCGACGCAGGTGGCGTAGATCGGATACATCTTCGGATCGTCGATGGGAACCTGCGGGAAGGTGCCCGACGGGAAAACCGACGTCGCGCGGATGCCGTAGGTCTCGTAGTCGCGGCGGATCGCCTGCACCGAACCCATCACGTCGTTGGGGTCGGCGATCGCGCCGGAGGGAATGAATCGATCGGGGAACATCTTCAGCGCGAGCTCGGCCGCGGAGCCCTCGCTCACGCCGATCATCGACTTCTCGATGCCGAACCGGTCCATCTGCTGAAGCAGTAGTGATACCGGGTCGTCGGTGGGCAGGCCCTTGGGCACGTCTTTGAACATGTACTCGACCGGGAAGTCGAAGTCCTCTTTGGATTCGCGATCCTTGGTCTGCTTGCGAATGAAGTCGTATTGAGCGGTCCCCTCGTGCGGGAATCCGATCATCGTGTCGATCACCGGCAGACCGACCGGTCCGGCCATGGCGTCCTCCCATCCCAAGAGACCGGCGGGGTGCCGCCGCGACCACCATAGTGAAACACGGTTCTACTTTGTGTCAAGCCGCCACCTGGTGTTAAGTCCCCATTCTCGGCTAACCTGTCGTAGCATCACAGAAGACCGTTCTGCGCTGATCGGAGGTGGCATCGTGAACACGCCCGCTCCCGATCTGATGTCGCCGACGGGCCGGATCATCCCGATGTCGGATATGACCAGCGGTCAGCTCGCCCGCCGCGCGAAGATCATCGAAGAGGTGATCGATCTGATCGGTGAGGTCGGCGCCGATGCGGTCCAGATGCGGGATGTGGCTCAGCGCGCGGGAGTCGCCCTGGCCACCCTGTACCGATACTTCAGCTCCAAAGAGAACCTGCTGGCCGCTGCGCTGGCGGATTGGCAGAAGCGGTTGACCCGCCGCATGCTGTCGGGCGGCGGCCCCGCCGACAGTGACCCGCTGCCCGCTGTTCTGGACTACCTGCGCCGTGCCCAGCGGGCGTTCAATCGCAACCCGGCCATGACCGCCCTGATGCTGCAGATGATGACATCGACCGATCCCGAAGTGCGTTCGTCGATCGATCAGATGGAGCGCACCAATGTCGAGTTGTACAACCGCCTGCTGGCCGGCGTCGCGGCGGAGTTGATCCCGCAGGTGAGTTTCGGCCTCAACGCCGCGCTGAGCGCCGCACTCGCCGGCCTGCGGGCCGGGCGACTGACATTGGACGAATCGCTCAATCACGTGGAGTGGGTGGCTCGGGTGCTGCTCGCCGAGGCGCAGCACGCCTAGTTCGCGGCTAGGCTGGAGCGATATGTCGTTGTCTGCTGAGTTGTGGTCGCACAATTCCGATCTGGCCGCCGATATCCTGGCGCATCCGTTTGTTCGCGGTATCGCAGACGGCTCGCTGCCGCGTAGGCGCTTCGCCGCATACATCGCTCAAGACGCGTTCTTCCTCGAATCCTTCGCCCGCGCATATGCATTGGCCTTGGTCCGCAGTCCGGACACCTCTACCCTGCTGGTTCTGGCCGATTTGATCGCCGGGGTTCGCGAGGAACTGGGACTGCACGCGTCCTATGCCGGCTCGTGGGACATCGACATGGCCGGCGTCGAACCGCTGGCGGCAACCAGCGCGTACACCGAGTTCCTCCTCGCGACCGCGGCCACGCGACCGCCAGAGGTCGTCTATGCCGCGATGACCCCGTGTATGCGGTTGTACGCGTGGGTCGGCCAGTCGCTGGATGCCGACTCGGCCGGCCCGTACGCGCAGTGGGTACAGACATATGCCGCACCGGAATTCGAGGGGATCGCCCGCCAGCTGGAGAACCTGCTCGACGAGCAGTCGCCGGACACTCCGGATGTGCGCGACGCGTACCGGCGCGCGATGCAGCTGGAACTGGCATTCTTCGAAGCGGCCAACAACACCGACACCTGACCGGTCGCCGCGACGGCGGTCAGAAGTCCGCGGGATCAGGCCGTTCGACCGAGCGGGGTGACAGGCCCAGGCCACGTACGTGCAGCGCGATGTCCCGCAGGGGTGCCACCCAGACATCCGCGCACGACACCACGTGCTCGACCAGTTCCTCCAGCGCGGCCGCTCGCGACGGCCGACCCGACAGGAAGGGATGGTTGGTCAGCACGAAGCAGCCCCCGACTGCGCGCAGACCCTCGAACTCCAGCCGCCAGATCTCGGCGGCTTTGTGGGGGCTCTCGATCAGTCCGCTGCCGGAGATCTCCGGCAGGTAGCAGTACTGCTCCCAGTCGTCGAGCGCCCACTGCACCGGGATTTCGACGAGGCTGCTGCTGCCGGTGGCGCCCACCCGCAGTTCGTACGGATGGTCGGCGTCCATCAGGCTGGTGTCGTAGAGGAAGCCCCGCTCGGCCAGCAATTGCGGTGAGTGCCAGTTCAATTCCCACATCGGAGCCCGGAAGCCGACCGGAGCTTCGCCGGTGAGCGCGGCCAGCACCTCGGTGCCGCGGTCCAAGATCACCCCCTCCTGCTCGGGGGTCATGCCGGTGAGGACCTCGTGCAGATAGCCATGGTGCGCGACCTCGTGGCCGCCGTCGACGATCGCACGTACCACATCGGGATAGCGGACCGCGGTGTAGCCGGGGACGAAGAACGTCGAGCGGACATCGTGTCGCGCCAGCAGCGCCAGGAGCCGGGGCACGCCGACGAGCGGCCCGTAGGCCTGGTGCGACATCACCGACATCCGATCGGCATGCGCCGCATCGATGTTCAGTACGGCTGATTCGGCATCGACGTCGAAGGTGAAGCATGCCGCGGCCCGCTTACCCGCGGGCCAGGCCACAGGTTCGGCCGGTGTCGCGCTCATATGCGGGTCCACCGACGATGCTGCCGAGTCATGTTCGTAGATGATGGCCTATCTCCGAGCCGGCCGCATGCTCAGCAGCCGACCGTGCGAGATCAGCGAGCCGGCTTGCTTGAGCCGCTGCGTTCGTACGCTGACGTCGTAGCCCTGTACATGACGCACAGTCGCCAGCCGCTCGATGATGTACCGGTGTAGGTGATCGACATCGCGGGTGATCACGACCGCCAGCAGGTTATGGGGTCCGCTCACGGCGATCACCGAGGCGATCTCGGCATGTGCGAGAAGCTGTTCGGCGGCACCCGTCAGATCGCGGGGTGCTATCGCCATCCAGATCAGGGCATGGACTCCAAAGCCCAGCCGCTCGGTGAGCACGTCGACGTCATAGGTCAGGGTGCCCGCCGTTTCCATCGCCGCGATGCGTCGCTTGACTCGGGCCGGCGACCAGCCGGTCAACTCGGCCAACTGCGCGTGCGGGATTCGCCCATCACGTGCCAGCGCTTCCAGCAGGGGACGATCGTCGCTCACCGGCGGGACCGCGGCGTCGGACCGCTCGGCTTGCACGTCGGCCAACGCTTTCACCTGCGCGGCGGTCAGGGTGTGGCCGTAGCCGGTCCACACCGCACCTGAGGAGTCGCCGAAGACGTGCAGCACCAGATCGACCGTCATGCTCAACACCGCCGAGGTGCGCGGCAGGCGGTGCAGGATCCCGTCGCTGTTCTCGGCCAGCGGTGCGCGAACGATGCACACCAGCTCGGTGGATCCGGACAACACGTTGGCGTGGGTGACTTCCGGTCGCTGGGTGAGCGCCTCGGCCACGCTGAGCAGCGTGTCGGGCCTGGTTCGCAGCCGGACGACCCACTGACACTCGCCATACACCTGCGGGTTCACCAGGCCGACCACCCGGATCGCACCGTCGCGCAGCATGGCGCGGTAGCGGCGTGCGACGGTCTGTTCGGGAACGCCGAGCACGTCACCGATCCGCCGAAACGACACGCGCGGGGACAGCTGGAGCGCATGCAGAATCTTGCCGTCTAGCGGGGATGTCATGCCGATAACGGTACGTAAGAGTCGACTCATATGCCGATATCCACCGCATCGGCGCGCTGATGTGGTTGATCTGACCTCACGATCCGAGACTGGACTGACTGCAGTCGAGCGACGCGGCCTCGGCCGACGGAATCGGAGGATGTCATGAGAATCGGTATCGGTCTGCCAAACCATGTCGCAGGTGTGAACGGTGCGGTGATCGGTTCGTGGGCCCGCCGCGCCGAGGAGCGCGGGTTCGAGTCCCTGACGACCATCGACCGGCTGTTGTACCCGAGCCTGGACTCGGTTATCGCGCTGTCGGTGGCGGCGGGTGCGACGAGCACGCTCGGGCTGGTAACGAATGTTCTTCTGGCGCCGCTCTATTCGGCACCCGTGCTCGCCAAACAGCTCGGCAGCCTGGCGGCGTGTGCGGGTTCCCGTCTCACGGTCGGCATCGGCGTCGGATCGCGGGCCGACGACTACGACGCGGTGGACGTGGACTTCGCCAGACGGGGCCGCATCCTCGACGAACAGCTGGTCATGATGCGACACGGTTGGAGTGCCGATGCAGGGTTATGCCCTGCGCCAGTGCAGATTCCACTGCTCTTCGGCGGACGGTCGGAGGCCACGATCCGCAGGGCCACCACCGTCGGCGACGGCTGGGTTGCCGGGGCGCTGCGCGACTTCGACGCGCAGTCGGCCTTCGCCGAGCGGATTCGTGCGGGGTGGCAGGCGGCGGGCCGAGCGGGAGCTCCCGAGATTCATGCTTCGGTGAACTTCGCGCTCGGCGAGGGCGACGTAGTGCGGCGAGGACGAGACCACCTGGCCCGCTATTACGGCTTCAGGCCGGAGTTCGCAAAACTCAACGTGGACGACATGATTCACTCCGCCGACGATGCGCGTGCCGCGGTGCATGCTTACCGCGACCTCGGTTTCGACCGGTTGCTCTTCCACCCTGCGGTCGCGACGATCGACCAGGTCGACCTGCTTGCCGACGCGCTGCTGTAGCCGCAGCATCCTCAGCCGAGTCGCGGTATCACTTCATCGCCCAACCGCTTCACCCAACCCTGCGGATCGGGGTTGCCCGGCATCGGTCCGGTGTTGATCAAGTCGAAGCCGAGCTGCGCGTAGGCGTCCAGAGTGCGCAGGTACTCGTCGATGTCATTGAACGGGTCGTCCGAATAAGCTGCTGTGAGCCGGATTTCGTCGAAGTCACGACCGACGGTGTCGCAGTGGCGGCGCAAGACGTCCAGCTTGTGCGGCATCTCATCGAGGGATGACGTGCTATTCCATACGTCGGCGTACTGGGCCACCAGTCGCAGTGTCTTCTTTTCACCGGAGCCGCCCAGAAGGATCGGGGGCCGACGAATCGGCTGAGGCTCGCAAAGGGTTTCGGCGAGATGGTAATGCCGCCCGTCATACGGCCCGTCATCATCGCTCCACATCTGTAGACAGATCTGCAGGGTTTCCTCGAGCATGTCGAATCGCTCGCGGACGGAGGGGTACGGGATACCGAGGGCGTGATGCTCCCGCTCGTACCAGGCGGCGCCCAGACCGAGCATCGTGCGGCCGCCGGCCAGCACGTCCAGCGTCGTCATCGTCTTGGCCAGCACACCGGGATGGCGATAGGTGACGCCGGTGACCAACATGGTCAACGTGATTCGGTCGGTCAGACCGGCCAGGTAACCCATCGAGGTGTAGCCCTCCAAGAATGGGTTGTCAGCCCGGGCCAGCGGTTCCATCTGAAGGAAGTGGTCGGCGAGGGTGAACATCTCCACGCCGGCGTCCTCGGCAGCCTTGGCCGTACCCGCCATGGTCGGACCCAGTCGCTCGGCGGCGCCGGGCAGGAAGTCAATGTAGTGAACGCCCAATTTCATAGTGGTGAGCCACCTTTCATTCATCTAGTCGTCCGAGCAATGTCAGCGCGTCATTGATCACCTGGCGCTCGTCCTCGGTGTATCGGTCCTGCATGGCTCGCACCAACCACTCCTCGCGTACCTTCCGGTCGCTTTCGGCGCGGCGACGGCCGACGTTGGTCAGACCGATCAACTGCCGGCGACCGTCGTCAGGATCCGGGGTGCGGTCGATCAGGCCGTGCCGGTCCAGGCCTGCCACAGTGGCAGCCATTGATTGAGGGCGAACTCGCTCTGCACCTGCGAGTTGGCTGGTCGAACTAGGGCCGTCCTTGAACAGGCGCAGAAGGACGGCCGTCTGCGAGGGGGTCAGGTCATCGTCGGCGGCAACCGCTCGTAACCGCCTGCGCAGCCTGCTGAACACGACGCGAAGTTCTCGTGCGGCCCGAATCGAGGACTCATCGACCTTTCCCATATAGACAGCCTAAACTGTACAGTCAAAACTGTCTAATTTCCGGACGAGGTGGTGGCCTCGCTGAATTTGATGGATTGGCGGGGAGACGTGCCCCGCCACTTCCAACATATAGCGCACCGGGGGGCTTGCGGCAAGACCCCCCGCGTGCCGCAAAATCGCTGCCTTCGAAAGAAACTGACTGCACAGGGGGCATGCGAATGCGTGGATCTGACTACGACCACACCGTGGTGATCGCCGGGGGAGGACCGACCGGGCTGATGCTTGCCGGTGAGCTGGCGCTGGCCGGGGTGGACGTCGCGATCGTCGAACGCCGCACCAGCCAGCAGGTCACCGGCCAGCGGGCCGGCGGGCTGCACTGCCGCACGATCGAACTGCTGGACCAGCGCGGCATCGCAGACCGGTTCCTGGCGGCCGGGCAGGCTGTTCAAGTCGCCGGGTTCGCGCAGATCGGGCTCGACATCAGCGACTTTCCCACCCCCCATCCCTACGGATTGGCGTTGTGGCAGAACGAGATCGAACGGCTCCTGGCCGAATGGGTCGGCGAACTGGGCGTGCCGATCCGTCGCGGGGCGGAGGTGACGGGCTTCACCCAGGGAGAGGCCGGAGTCGAGGTCGAACTCTCCGATGGCGGCGGCCTTCGCGCCGAATACCTCCTCGGATGCGACGGCGGTCGCAGCCTGGTTCGCAAGGTGGCCGGCATCGACTTTCCCGGCTGGGATCCGGTGACGAGCTATCTGATCGCTCAGGTCGAGGTCCGCGACGAACCGACATGGGGCATCCACCGCGACGCCCTCGGTACCCACGGGCTGGACCGGCAGAACGACGCTGAACCGGTTCGGGTGATGGTGACCGAGCGAACCGTCGGGCCGGCAACAGAACCCACGCTCGCCGATCTGAGCGCGGCACTCACCGCGGTCTACGGCACCGACTTCGGAATCCACAGCCCCACCTCGATCGCCCGATTCACCGACGCGGCACGGCAGGCGGCCACCTACCGCGACGGCCGGATCCTGCTCGCCGGTGACGCCGCCCACGTCCATCACCCGATCGGCGGCCAGGGTCTCAACACCGGTCTGCAGGATGCCGTCAACCTGGGGTGGAAGCTTGCCCAGGTGGTCAACGGAACCGCACCGGACACGCTGCTCGACACATACCATGCCGAGCGGCACCCGGTGGGTGCGCGCGTCCTGCAGACCACGATGGCGCAAATGGCATTGCTACGCACCGACGATCGTACAAAAGCCTTGCACGACAACATCTCCGAGATGCTCGGCATAGACGAGGCGCGCAAGGCATTCGCCGCGCGCATGTCGGGTCTGGACATCCGCTACGACCTCGGGGCGGGGCATCCTCTGCTGGGCCGGCGGATGCCCGACCTCGACATTCATACGGCCACCGGGCCGACGCGCGTATTCGAACTGCTGCACGCCGCCCGGCCGGTACTGCTGGACTTCGATGACCCGGGCGGGATCGATCTTGCGGGGTGGGCGGATCGAGTCAGCCTGGTCACAGCGCAGTACCGAGGCGCATGGAAGCTTCCGGCGCTCGGCGAAGTGGCCGCGCCCACACGAGTGCTGATCCGCCCGGACGGGCACGTCGCATGGGTCGGTGAGAGTTCGTCGGAGGGCCTGACTGAGGCGTTGACCAGCTGGTTTGGTCCTTCGGTGTAACGGCAGGCAGCCCATGCGGCGATCAACATGCGACAGACCGTGGAGGGAAAGCATTGTGATTGGGCGCCTGGGAAGGGCCGTGCTGGCCGCGGGTATCGCACTGGCCGGGCTGACGGCTGCAACCGCGTCGGCGGCACCAGGGTGCGCCGACTACCACTGGATCGGCGCCGCCGGTTCCGGTCAGCGCGACAGTGCCAACCTGACCGCCAACGGCGGGATGGGCTCCGTGGTGTACCAGTCCTATCAGCAGCTCAAATCGCAGCTCGCCGCGGACGGCCGGACCATCGACGCCGAGGCGGTCCAATACCCCGCGGCTGCGGTGCCACTGGAGGGCGGCATCAGTGGCTGGCTTGGCTTCCTCGGCAGCGTCGGTGACGGCACCGACGCGACCGCAAAGCAGTACAAGGCGTTCACCGAGCGTTGCCCGGACAGCAAGGTGGTTCTGGCGGGCTACTCACAGGGCGCCATGATCGTCCACCGCAACTTGTACGACCTTGCCGACGATCCGCATCTGGCCGCGGCGCTGTTGATCGCCGACGGCGACCGGCTGCCGGTCGACACCACCATCAAACTGGGGTCGACGGCCGTCGCGATGGGCCACGGCGAGGGCGTCGCGCAGGACCACTCGTTCCTGGCGTCGACCAACACCTCTGAGTTGCCACCGGCGATCGGCACCCGAACCATCAGCGTGTGCGATGTCGGTGATCCGGTCTGCGACTACAACCCCGACACCGGGAAGATCTCCGATGCGGCGATCGCCATTCACACCTCGTACTCGCCGGCGCCGAGCGGCCCCCACGCGTGGGTCACGCCGCTCTACACCGTGGTGACGGCGACGGAGACCGCCTCGCCGGTGGAGCTGTCCGCCCACACCTCCTGACCCGGTTCCGTCGCCGGGATGACTTTTCCAGAAGTCATCCGTTCTGGCCGTCAGGGAGCTGTCCTGCTCCCGAAAGCCAGAAGGGATCATCATGAAACTCGTCGTAATCGGTGGCACCGGCCTGGTGGGCTCGAAAGTGGTGCAGAATCTGACCGCCCGCGGCCACGAGGCTGTCGCAGCGGCTCCCTCGACCGGCGTGAACACCTTCACGGGTGAGGGTTTGGCCGAAGTGATGGCGGGGGCCGCCGTCGTGATCGACGTGTCCAATTCGCCGGCACTGGACGACTCGGCAATCGAGTTCTTCCGCACCGCAACCACGAACCTGCTGACCGCCGGGCAGAACGCCGGTGTCCGGCACCACGTCGCGCTGTCGGTGGTGGGCACCGAGGACCTGGCCGCGCAGAGCGGCTATTTCCAGGGCAAGCTCCTCCAGGAGAAGCTGATCAGTGAAGGCCCGATTCCGTTTTCGATCGTGCACGCGACGCAGTTCTTCGAGTTCATCAACACGCTCGCCGACGCCGCGACCGACGGCGACACCGTGGTGCTGCCGCCGAAGTACTTCCAGCCGATGGCGGCCCTCGATGTCGCCGAGGGCGTTGCAATCGCCGCCGTCGGGGAACCGGTCAACGGCATCGCCGAGATCGGCGGCCCCGACATGGTTTTGCTTCCCGACCTCATCCGCACCGCGCTGATTTCCCGTGGTGACAGCCGCACCGTCGTCGCCGATCCGGCCGCGTCGTACTGGGGCGTCGACATCGACGAGCGCACGTTGGTCCCCGGCCCGGGCGCCACACTCTTCGACACCCGATTCGAGGACTGGCTTCTCGAATCGGCCGCGAAGTCCTAGGCCGAGACGTGGACGTATACGAAGCGGTGCGGAGCAGACGAGCCGTCCGCGGGTTCACCGATCGGCACGTCACGCCCGAGATCCTGCAGCGGGTGCTGGCAGCGGCGTCGTGGTCACCCTCGGGGTCGAACATCCAGCCGTGGCACGTCTATGTCGTGACAGGTGCGCCGCTGGCCGAGCTGAAGAAGATCGCCGTCGAGCGTGTCGTTGCAGGTGAAGCCTGGGATGACCGGGAATTCGAAATGTATCCCGCTGAGATGGCGTCGCCCTACCGGGAGCGCCGCTCCGACTTCGGTCGGCAGCGGTACGCCGCCCTGGGCATCGCTCGCGAGGACTGGGAAGCCCGACAGCGGGCGGCCGTCGCGAACTGGGATTGCTTCGGCGCGCCGGTCGCGCTGTTCTGCTACATCGATCGGCATCTCGGCCTGCCGCAGTGGGCGGACCTCGGCATGTATCTGCAGACCGTCATGCTGCTGCTTCGTGCCGAAGGGCTGCACAGTTGCCCGCAGATGGCGTGGTCGCAGGTTCGCCGGACCGTTGCCGATGTGGTGTCCCCGCCCGATGAGCTGATGCTGTTCTGCGGCATGTCCGTTGGCTACGAAGACATCTCGTTCAGCTACTCACGTACCGGTCGGGCCCCTCTTGACGAGACCGTCACGTTCCTGCCCGAATAGGTCCGCCCACCGCGGTGTCCACCACCCCCGGTTACGATCAGGACCGGAAATTCCGGTGAGGTCCGCTAGGGGCAGACGGTGGTGCCTATCTCGAGCGACGGGCGGCCAGCGCACTTGCATGGTCGTGCCGCCGAGTGCCAAGTGCTGCGCTCGGTGATCTCGACCATCGCCGGTGGCGATTCGCAGGTGCTGGTGCTGCGCGGCGAGGCCGGCGTCGGCAAGACAGCGTTGCTCGGGTACCTCTCGGAGCAGGCATCGGCGTTACGGGTGCTGAACGTCGCCGGCGTTCAGTCGGACATGGAACTCGCCTACGCCGGACTGCAGCAACTGTGCGCCCCGCTGATGGAGCATCTCGGTGAGCTGCCGGATCCGCAACGTTCGGCGCTCGACGTCGCCTTCGGTCGCGGAGTGGGTGAGCCGCCCGACCGGTTTCTGGTGGGTTTGGCGATCCTGAGCCTGATGGCGGCAGCCGCTCAGCGTCGGCCCCTGCTGTGCATCGTCGACGACGCGCAATGGCTCGACCAGGTGACGGTACAGACGTTGGGCTTCGTGGCGCGCCGCCTGCTGGCCGAGCCGATCGCGTTGGTGTTCGCCGTGCGCGACGACGGTGCTCAGCCGCTGACGGGGCTGCCCGAATTGGTCGTCCGCGGCCTGACCGACGGCGATGCGCGTGAGCTACTGGATTCGGTGATGCTCGGCGGTATCGATCCGCCGGTACGTGATCGTATCGTCGCTGAGACCAGGGGTAACCCTCTTGCGCTGCTTGAGGTTCCACGCAACGCCTCGGCCACCGAGCTCGCCGGCGGCTTTTGGCTGTCGGCCTCGGCGACGGCACCGGGGGCTATCGAGACCAGTTATGTGCAGCGAATTCAAGGGCTTCCCGCGCCGACCCGGCGGCTGCTGCTGGTGGCAGCGGC
The DNA here is from genome assembly GCF_002887815.1 of Mycobacterium sp. ENV421. GTDB lineage: Bacteria > Actinomycetota > Actinomycetes > Mycobacteriales > Mycobacteriaceae > Mycobacterium. The sequence continues at coordinate 216,395 of NZ_PDHO01000003.1, forward strand.
CGAGCCCGTCGGTGATGCCGCATTGTTCCTGCGGGCCGCCGCCGCGCTGGGCATCCCCATCGACGCGCTGGCGCCTGCCGAAGCCGCCGGCGTCATCGAGTTCGGTCCGCGGATGCGGTTCCGGCACCCGCTGCTGCGGTCCGCGGCGTACCGCGCCGCCGATCTGGCCGACCGCAGAGCCATCCACCGCGCTCTGGCCGACGCCACCGACCCCGACGCCGATCCCGATCGGCGCGCATGGCATGCCGCCAACGCTGCGGCAGGCCCCGACGACGAGGTGGCCGAGGAGCTGGAGAACTCGGCGGCCAGGGCCCAGAGCCGCGGTGGGATGGCTGCGGCGGCAGCGTTTCTCGAGCGCTCCGCGATCTTGACAGCCGATCCGCAGCTGCGCGGCGCGCGGGCGTTGGCCGCCGCGCAGGCCAAGCGAGACGCCGCGGCGCCGGCCGCCGCTCGCGACCTGCTCGACCTCGCGGAGCGGGGACCCTTGTCAGAGCTGCAACGGGCTCAGGTGGCGCGCCTGCGCGCCCAGATGGACTTTGTCCGCAGCCGAGCCGGCGAATCCGGAGCGCCGTCCGTGCGCGATACCGCGCAGGCACTTCTGGACGCCGCTCAGGCACTCGAACACCTCGATGACCACGCATCTCGAGAGAGCTACCTCGAAGCGATCGCGGCGCTGATGTACGCCGGCCGCCTCGGTGAGCCGGGGGCGCTGACCAATGCTGCGCGGGCGGCCCTGGCGGCACTGGACCGTGAGACCGAACTGTCTCGCTCGGTGGACTTCTTGCTCAAGGGGATCGCCGGGCGCATCACCCAGGGGGTCGGCGCCGGTACCGAGTCGATGCGAATCGGCTTGGATCACATGTGTATTCAGGCCGCGGCGGATGACCGCAACGTCCTGCGGTGGATGGTGCCGGCGTTCCCGATCCTGCAGGAGTCGTCGGCCCACGAATTGTGGGACCAGGCCACCGTGCACCAGCTGTCCGCCGCAGCTGTGCGTGCCGCGCGCAACGCCGGCGCCCTGGCCATCCTGCCGCGCGCGCTGGTGTACCAGGCCGGCGTCCACCTGGTCGCCGGCGAATTTCGCACGGCAGCAACCCTTGTCGAAGAAGCCAACGCGATCACGTCGGCCACCGACCACTATGCGGCGGTCAAATATCACGCCTTGATGCTCACCGCCTGGCGGGGCGACGCGGCCGAAGCCGAACGGTTGATCAAGGCCACCGAAGCGGACGGAACCAGCCGCGGCGAGGGCCGGGTGCTCGGTCTGACCGGATACGCCGCGGCGGTGCTCTACAACGGGCTGGGCCGCTACGACGAGGCGCTGGCCGCCGCCCGGACCGTGTGCGAATACGAGGACATCGGGTTCTACAGCTGGTGTCTGTACGAACTGGTCGAAGCGGCGGCACGCAGCGGCGAGCGGGACACCGCGACCGCGGCGATCCACGATCTCGCCGATCGCGCCGGAGCCAGCGGAACCGACTGGGGCCTGGGCGCATTGGCCGCGGCTCAGGCGATGCTCGCCGACGACGCCGACGCCGATGCGCTCTTCACCGAAGCCATCGAGCGGCTGGGGCGCACCACGATCGCCGTGCACCGGGCCCGCGCGCACCTCGCGTACGGGGAGTGGCTGCGACGGGTGCTACGCCGAGCCGACGCCCGGCGACACTTGACCGAGGCCCACGAGATGTTCGTTCGGATGGGTGCAGGCGCCTTTGCCGAGCGCGCTCGCCGGGAACTGGCGGCCACCGGCGAGAAGGTGCGTGCGCACCAGCCGAGCGCGGGCGGGGAACTCACGGCGCAAGAGGCGCAGATCGCGCGACTGGCCGGCGAAGGCCTGACGAACCAGGAGATCGGTGCGCAGCTGTTCATCAGCACGCACACCGTCGAATGGCATCTGCGAAAGGTCTTCGCCAAGCTCGGCATCACCTCACGCAGGCAACTGCGGGCGATGTCCTGGGCGAGTTAGACCCGACCACGGACCGACGACTACGGACTACGGGGTTTCAAGGGTTCGCGTGGACGGCACGGCGGCGAGGCTGAGGTCATCCGCAACTCGCACCCAGGAGACCGCTCATGACCGTCACGTCTGTTCCCCGGCCAACCGACTCCGGGGCCGCCGAGCGGTTCGCCCGCGACGCGCAACCCCTGTTCGATGCTCTGCTGCGCCGGGCCAGGGGATTGACCAAGACCATCGCCGACGCCGAGGACCTGGTGCAGGACACCCTCCTGCACGCATTCATGGGCTACCACACGTTTCGCGACGGCACCGACTTCAAGGCGTGGCTGTTCCGGATTCTCTACAACCGCTGGGTGAGCGGCTTCCGCGCCAAGCAGCGCCGGCCGTCGGAGGTACCGGTGGACGACGTCACCGAGGGCGACCTTGCTGACAGCGCTGCCCGGTCATCCACCGCCTCCCGCTCGGCCGAGGCCGAGGCGCTCACCCGGCTGCCCGACGGCGACCTCCGCTCTGCGATGGACACCTTGCCGGAGGACTTCCGCACGGTGCTGTTCTACGCCGAGATTCAGGGCCACACCTACGCCGAGACCGCCGTGATCCTCAACATTCCGCGCGGCACGGTGATGTCGCGGGCCTCCCGCGGCAGGCAGCGCCTTCGGGTGGCGCTCGCCGACAGCGCGTACGCGCCGACGGCTCAGATCGCGTGACCACGGAGATGGAACTGACCGGGCAGACGGCGCTGGTCACCGGTGGCACCGCCGGGATCGGGCTGGCGTGCGCCCGGCAGTTGGCCGACGCCGGTGCCACGGTGATCATCACGGGGCGAGACCATCGGCGCGGCGCGGCCGCGGTCGGCCAGATCTCCGGCCAGGCGAGCTTCGTGGCCGCAGACCTCTCCGATGCCGATGCGGTACAGGCATTGGTCGCCCGGGTGGGAGAGGTGGACATCCTGGTCAACAATGCGGCCAGCTTTCCCGGAGCGCTCACCGTCGATCAGGACCTCACGGCCTTCGAGACGACGTTCGACACCAATGTGCGCGGCACCTACTTCCTGACCGCCGGCCTGGTCCCGGGCATGTTGCGGCGACGTCGGGGCAGCATCGTGAACGTCACGTCGATGGTCGCGTCCAAAGGTGTCGGCGGCGCATCGACGTATGGCGCGTCGAAGGCCGCGGTCGAAGCGTTGACGCGATCGTGGGCGGCCGAGTTCGGCCCCTATGGCGTCCGGGTCAACAGCGTTGCGCCGGGGCCCACCAAAACCGAAGGCGTCGCGGCGCAATGGGGCGACACCAACGACGAACTCGGCCGGGCGCTGCCCCTCGGACGCACCGCCGCCCCCGAGGAGATCGCCCACGCGGTGCTTTTCCTCGCCTCTCCGCGGGCGAGCTTCATCACCGGATCGACCCTGCACGCCGACGGCGGCGGAACAGCCGTCTGACATCAAGGAGAACGGACATGACGAAAAAGCATGACCCGCAATGGGAGAACGCACTGACCGTCGTTCAGGACGTGCACCCGCCCTTCATTCCGGAGGCCGCCGATGTGATGACCGTCGTCATCGAATACCCGCCGGGCAGTGCCGGAGCCCCACCGCACCGCCATCCGAGCGGCCCGGCGTTCGGCTACATGCTGGAAGGCGAGATGCTTTTTGAACTCGAAGGCCAGCCGCCACGTGTCATCCGCGCGGGCGAAGCCTTCTGGGAGCCCGGCGGAGACGTCATCCACTACTCGGACGCCAACAACCGAGACGACGTCAAGAGCCGGTTCGTCGTGACAATGGTGTGTGTCCCGGGCCGGCCGATGCTCGAGCTCGTCGACGACAGCGAACTGACCGCCCGCAGACACCTGCGGGTAGCCGCCCAACCGTCTGCCGGAGAGGACTGAATCACCTTGTCTCGCATTCTTCTTCAGACCACCATCACGGCCCAGCCGGATGACTGGGACATCAACCGGTTCACACTGCTTGCCGACGAATTGCGCACCGCCGGACACGACGTGGTCGCCCGCGATCGCGCACACCACGGCGACGATCCGGTGCTCGGTGTTCTCGACGACCTGGGGTTCGACCAGGTGTGGCTGATGGCCGTCGACATCGGCGACGGCCTGACCGATGCCGAAGCCGACGCCATCACCAGGTTCCGCCGCGGCGGCGGCGGGGTGCTCACCGCTCGTGACCATCAGGACCTCGGGTGCTGCCTGGCCCGGCTCGGGTCCTTGGGACTGGTCAACGAGTTCCAGGACAAGACGGTCGACCAACGCCACCTCTGCGACGACCAGGACACCCCGACCATCTCCTGGCCCAACTTCCATTCCGGCGCCAACGGCGACTACCAGCCGGTGCTGGCCACGGACCCGGTGCATCCGCTGCTGCGCACTGCACAGACCACCAGCGGCCGCATCGAATGGTTCCCCGCGCACCCGCACGAGGGCGCGGTCTCGGCGAGCGTTCCCTGCGCAACCGTCGTTGCGGAGGGGCGAAGCAGCGCCAGTGGCCATCGGTTCAACCTCGCCGTCGCAATCGATGGTGAGACTTTGGACGGGTTGCCGATGGGGCGGGCGCTCGCCGAATCGACGTTCCACCACTTCGCCGACTACAACTGGGATTTGGGTTGCGGGGCGCCGTCGTTCGTCAGTGAGCCACCCGGTGGGCAGATTCTGGCCGATCCGGCTCGCCTGATGGTGTTCAAGGACTACGTGCGCAACGTCGCGGCCTGGCTGCATCCGGTTGTCCCAACCGGTGCCGATGTTTCCCCCGAAGCGCACGGTGCTGTCGTACTCTGAATGCGCTTCACACACAGGAGGCGCCCGTGAGCGAACACGAAGTCAAGATGATCATCCTGTCGACCGACGACTTGGATGAATCGATCAGGTTCTACAGCGACACCCTCGGTATGGCAGTGAAGTTCCGCGACGGCACCCATTTCGCGGCGCTCGACGGCGGGCCGGTCACCCTGGCGCTGGCGACCGAGATCGACCACCCGATTCCCGGGCAGGTCGTGGTCGGCATCAAGACGGCCGACGTCGACGCGGCGGCGAAGGCTGTCGAAGCCAGTGGTGGGGGAATCGTCAAGGGCCCGTACGACGACGCGCATGAGCGTCGAGCCGTCGTCTATGACAACAAAGGGAACGGCCTGGTCTTCTACAGCCCGCTCGCGCGCAAGTAACGGAGACATCGCGTGACCGAACTTCAGGACCGGCAGGATATTTCAGATCTGCTGATCCGCTACGCCAGCGGTATCGATCGGCGTGACTGGGACCTGTTTCGGACGGTGTTCACCCCCGACTGCCACCTGGATTACGGCGAGATCGGGGTGTGGAACGGCGTCGATGAGGTCACCGATTTCATGGATGTCGCGCACGCCGCCGCGGGGTATCTCATGCATCGCATCAGCAACATCGTGATCGACGTGCAGGGTGACAGCGCGGTGACCCGGTGTTATGTCGATGCCTGGATCATGGCTGCCGACAACAACTCCGGGGTGAACGCCCGCGGCTTCTACGACGACGAGATCGTGCGTACCGATGCCGGCTGGCGCATCGCGCGGCGCACGTTCACCACGGTGCAGGTGGTGTACTGATGAGTGACTTCTCGGAGAAGTACGGACCCTGGGCGCTGGTCGCGGGAGCCTCCGACGGTGTGGGTGCGGCCTTCGCCGAGGAGCTGGCCGCGCGCGGGCTCAACGTGGTGCTGCTGGCTCGGCGGCAGGCGGTGCTCGACGAGGTCGCCGCGGACATTCGCAGCCGTCACGGTGTCGAAACCAGGACGCTGGCAATCGATCTCGCAGCGGCGGGTGCATCGGCCGCGGTGACCGAGGCGATGGCGGATCTCGACATCGGCTTCTTGGTGTACTGCGCGGGCGCTGACCCCGATTTCACGCCGTTCCTGAGCAATTCGATCGAGGCTGCCGAGAACATGGTGCAGCGCAACTGCGTGGTGCCGATGCAGCTGTGTCACCACTACGCGGCCCCGATGGTCGAGCGGGGCCGAGGCGGAATCGTTGTGTTCGGCTCAGGTGCAGGCTTTGTCGGCGGCCCAAACATGGTGGCCTACGGCGCAACCAAAGCCTTCGACATGGTGTTCGCCGAAGCGCTGTGGAGTGAACTACACGACAAGGGTGTCGACGTGATCGGTTTGATCCTCGGCAAGACCGATACTCCCGCGCTGCGCAAACTCGAGCATCAACGCGGCACCCTGGCCTCGGAAGACCAGACGCCGACCGATGCGGTATCGGTCGGCGACGTGGTGGCCGAAGCGTTCGCGAACCTGACCAACGGGCCGACCGTGCTCGTCGGTGACCAGATGCGCGGTGTCGGGCAGTTGCTGGCGTCGATGGACCGTAACGACGCGGCTCGGCTGATGGCACAGTCGATCGCCGCGGCGATGGGATCCGACTGACGCTCGGCTTTTTGCCCCGTCTGACGCGTCAGATGTTTATCGATCTCAGATCTGGATAGCTAATACCGGTACCAGGCAGGTCGTTACTCACGCACGATTGACGCACGATTGGAGCACTAAGCCATGAAGTTGATCGAGATTGTCGCCGGAGCCGCTGTGGCCGGTGGATTGGCTGCAAGCGCACTGGGATTGAGCGCCGCGACCGCGGCCGCCGACCCCGGCTGGACCCCGCCGCCCGGCCCTGTTCAGCCTGCGCTGCCGCCGGCCGGCCCCGACGCGGGCAGCCCGCCGGCCTGGGCGCCGCCGAAGCCTGTCGACCCCACCTGGGCCGCAGGCAACAAGCAGGTGTGGGACGAGGGCTGGAATCACTGGGGCGTATGGATCAACGGGGTCTTCATCCCCACGTACTGATTCGCGCATGACGCCGCGGGATGCCGTCTGATCGCCTGGGCGACGGCATCCCGCGGCGTCCTTGTGTGTAGGCGCTGACGACGCGGCTCTATGGTCGAACAGTGACGATCACCTACGACGACGCATTGCGGGCGCAGATCCGCGATCGCCTGAGCGGACACGACCGCCGATCGGTGGCCGACCCCACCAAGCGCCACGCCGCTGTCGCAGTGGTGCTCGTCGACTCCGACACTGGTGAAGATCGGGTGGACCCCGCTCCTGTCGACGACTGGATCGCCGGCCGGCCGATGGAGCCCGGTTTGGACGGCCGGATGGTCGGAGTCTCGGGTGGTGCGGCATTTCTGTTGTGCCGCAGGGCGTCCCGCTTGAATTCACACGCCGCGCAGTGGGCCCTCCCCGGCGGGAGACTGGACCCGGGAGAGACCGCGATAGACGCGGCGTTGCGTGAACTCGACGAGGAAGTCGGCGTCACGCTTCCCCACGCATCGGTCCTCGGAGTGCTCGACGACTATCCGACCCGGTCGGGCTACATCATCACCCCGGTCGTCATCTGGGGCGGCGGGCGGCTGGATCCGCGGCCGGCACCCGACGAGGTGGTCGCGGTGTACCGGGTCGGGCTGCATCAACTGCAACGTCCGGACTCGCCGCGGTTCATCACCATCCCGGAAAGCCCCCGCCCCGTCGTGCAGATGCCGTTGGGCAACGACCTCATCCATGCGCCCACAGGCGCTGTGCTGCTTCAACTTCGATGGCTGTGCCTGGAGGGCCGACACGACCCGGTCGATGACCTCGAGCAGCCCGTGTTCGCCTGGAAATAGGCCCCTGAAAAATAGGCCCTGAAACGGAAGTACCGCGCGGCCGTGATGACCGCGCGGTACGTCGACGACGATTGTCAGGCAGGCGGGTAGACGCCCATGCCCTTGGCCTTCTCGGTCTGCCAGAAGATGTCCGAGATCTGATCGATGGTCGCGAGCAGCTTCTCAGCCGTGGCGGCGTCGGTCGACTTCTTGACGTCACCGGCACCGTGCACGCCGTCCCAGAACAGCTGGTGCAGGTTCGGGAACTGCTCGAAGTGCTCCTTGGTGAAGAAGTCGGCCCACAGCACCATCAGGTGATGCTTGACCTCCTCAGCGCGCTGCTCCTTGATGAGGATCGCGCGGGTCCGGAAGTGCTCGTCATCCGAGTCGTTGTACTTCTGGATGGTCTTGAGGCACGACAGCGCCTCGATCTTGGCCTGGGCGGGGTCGTAGACGCCGCAGTACAGGTCGCAATGAGCATGGGCAGGGGTGGCGTTGGCGAAAAGTCGTTGCAGCATGGCCCTAACTTACCCTTTCACCATGCGGGAGAACCATGGGCTGGGTTCCTGGCCGCTGCGCCGGTTTCGGGTGGTGGAGGAGTCGATGTTGCCGACCCTTCGCCCTGGTGACGGGCTGTTGGCGGTCCGCGCCGGGGCGCCCCGTACCGGACAACTTCGGGTGTTCCCCGATCCGACCCTGCCGACCCGGTGGCTGATCAAGCGGGTCGGGTCGGTGCGGGGGCGCGGCCGGGCCGCGACCTTCGAAGCGTGCTCCGACAATCCGCAGGCGCCGGGGGTCGTGGACTCCCGGCGATTCGGCTGGGTTTCGGCCGCCGGTTCCTACCGGGTGGTGTGGACGGTCCGCTCTGCACACAGCTGAGTCGAGTTTCGTTTCCGCGCTATTGAGGTACACGGCGCCCATGGGTATTTCAGACAAGATCAGCAATAAGGTCGACGACGTCGCGGGCAAGGCCAAAGAGGGCGTCGGTGCCGCCACGGGCGACAAGAGCACCGAGAACGAGGGCAAGCTCGATCAGGCCAAGTCGAGCCTGAAGGACGCCGGCGAGAAGGTCAAAGACGCTTTCAAGAGCTGAGCGTGGAGCTCAGTAAGCAGCCACCGCCCACACCGGTGGACGCGACCAAGGCGAGCGAAGAGCAGCGCATCCTGCAGGACCAGCTGGATCATCAAAATGATGATCCGGCTGGTCCCGGCAAGGTCGATAGACACCAGGTCGCCGACGAGACCTGAGCTACTGCGGGTGGGTGGCCAGGTACTCGGCGACCGGGATGGGCTCATCGGCTGAATAGCCGATCGGCAGAACGACGTCGCCTTCGGTGGTGACGTAATAGACATCCCACCGGTAGAAGCCCGCGAACGTCGCCGGATCGGTCAGGATCTCGGCGTAATCCTTGACCGCCGAGACATATTCATCGGCGTGGTTGTAGCGGTAAATGGCGTGATCGGGGTCCGCGCCGAAACCGTTGGCGGCCAGATAGCGGCCGGCGGCCATGATGCTGTCGTGCGGTGACCGTATGTCGCCGCCCTCGCCGTGGGCCGCGAACGTGGAAGGCAGAAACTGCATGGGTCCGTCCGCGCCGGCGGTGCTCAGCCCCACGATGCTGCCGAATCGGGTTTCGATCAGATTGATCGCCGCCAGGTAGGTCCAGCCCACCCCCGTCGCCGCCTCTGCCTCGCGGTAGTAACCAAGCAGCTCATCGGCCGGCGCCGGCGGCTGAATCCGCCACGCCGGCAGGGTGTCCCTTGGGTGAGCCATCGCAGCGAGTTGGCGCCTAGCGTCGACGTTGCGGTCGTAGGCATCGATCAAAGCCGGCGGGATCCGCGGCCGGATGATCGAGTCCCATTCGGGGTGGCGGCCGATGCTGCGGTACGCGACCTGCTGACGACGTGCGGCAGCTACGAGCGCAGGCTGAGGCGTCGACGGATCGCGAATGGCCAGTTCGTCGGCGACCAGGTCGTCGGCCAGGTGAGCAGGATCTGAGGCCAGACTGGGCTGCGCGCCGGCGGGTGCCGCGTCGGGCGCCGCCGTGGAATCCAGCGCGGCTGCGGGCACCGACGAGGTGTGCGGACGGCTGGCCGGCGTGCTCACGGGGTGGACAGTGCCTGATGCGCAGGCAGGAGCGGTCAGCAGGACCGTCACCGCCAGGAGGGAGACTCGGATGCGCACCGCTGAAGTCTGTCCTACGACGACGGGAAGCACCAGGATTCGGTCTGGGATGATGGGGGGATCATGCGGATAGATTCCACATCCGTCTCAGCCGTGGCGCTGGGTGCGGCCATGACGGCGGCGCTGCTGTTCAGTGCCGTCGGCGTAGCGGACCCGTCACCGCGAATCGCATTGGCCGACAACACGGTCAGTGTCGATCCGCCGGCCGTCGCCGCGGGTGACGGTTCACTGGCCGACGGCCAGGTACTGACCCCGTTCGACGTGCAAAACCCGGCCGTCGGCCGCCTGGACCCGCGGCTGCTCGACGCCATTCAGCAGGCTGCCTCCGCGGCGTCGGCCGAGGGCATCACGATGACGATCACGTCAGGGTGGCGCTCACCAGAGTTCCAGCAGCGCCTGTTGGACAGCGCGGTCGCCCAGTACGGCAGCCTGGCGGCTGCCCGCGAATACGTGCAGACCCCCGAGGCGTCCAAACATGTGGTGGGTGAGGCCGTCGACGTGGGCGGGGTGGGTGCCGACCAGTGGTTGATGGCCAACGGCGCGCGGTTCGGTCTGTGCCGCATCTACGCCAACGAGGTGTGGCATTTCGAACTGGCCACCGATGCCGTCGGTAACTGTCCGCCGCTTCTGCCCAACGCGGCAGGTTGAGCGTAATTTGATCCAGATGAGAAGTCTGGATGAAATCCGCACCGCACTCGAGGCCTGTTACTCGGCGATCGAAGGCCTGTGCGCCGACCTGAGCGACGCCGACTGGAAGGCACAGTCGCTGTGTCCGGACTGGGTGGTGCGCGACGTCATTCAGCATGTGGTCAGCATCGAAGCCGTGATGGCCGGCTGGCTGCCGCAGGACGACGCCACCCCGCCGCCGTTCGAACGGGCGGCGGAGTTCCTGGCCGGGACCGACGATCCGGCGACGCTGGCCGAGAAGGTCACCGCCGTCTTCGCCGAGCGCAGGCGCGACCTGAGTGCGCTGACCGCCGCCGACCTCGACCGGCCGTCGTGGATGCCCACCGGGCGAGGAACCTACGGTCGCTTCCTGGAGATCCGGGTCTTCGACTTCTGGGTTCACGTGCGCGACATCACGATTCCGCTCGGACGTGCCACCGACGACGACGGTATCGCCGCGGAGATCGCGCTGGGAGAGGTAGAGAGCTCGATCGGCTACATCGCGGGAAAGAAGGTCGGAGTGCCCGACGGCAGCGCCATCTCCTTCCGGCTGACCGGTCCGGTGGCTCGCGAGATCAACGTGGCGGTCGACGGGCGGGCCAAACAGGTTGCGCACCTGGACAATCCGGACGCGGTGCTGACCACGGACTCGACCACGTTCATCATGCTCGCCTCCGGCCGGATCGACCCCCAGGCCCAGATCGACACCGGCGCGGTGACCTGGAGTGGCGACGCCGAGCTGGGCGAGCGGGCCGCCCGCAACCTGCGGTTCACGATGTGACCGGGCGGCCCGAGTCCGTCGACTTCCACTTCGACGTGATGTGCCCGTACGCATACCAGACGTCGCGGTGGATTCGCGAGGTCCGGGACCAGACCGGACTGGTGGTGAACTGGCGATTCTTCAGCCTCGAGGAGATCAATCGCAAAGAGGGCAAGAAGCACCCGTGGGAACGGGACTGGTCCTACGGCTGGTCGATGATGCGCATCGGGGCACTCCTGCGCCGACAGTCGGTGGCGGACGTCGAGGCCTGGTACCAGCGTGCCGGTCGGGCCCTGCACGTCGACGGTCACAAACCACACGACCCGGCGGTGGCCCGACACCTGTTGGCCGAACTCGGTTTTGATCCGGCGCTGGTCGACCAGGCCATCGCCGATCCCACCACCGGCGATGAGGTGCTGGCCGATCACAACCGCGTCGTGGCGGCCGACGGTTACGGTGTGCCGACGCTGTTCTTCCCCGACGGTCAGTGCCTGTTCGGACCGGTCCTGATCGACCCGCCGACCGGGGAGGCAGCTGTGCGACTGTGGGACGCCGTCGTCGCGTGGACGGAATTCCCGCACCTTTATGAACTTCAGCGGCCCAAGACCCCGGCCGACGGGCAGCTGATCGCCGAGACGTTCCGCCCGTACCTCGAGGCCCGCGACTGGGTGTCGATCAACCGTGGTGAGGTCGTCGGCTTCGGAGACTAGCGATCGTCGTCGCGGTTAGATCGAGGTATGCGTGTCAACCGGATCATTGCCGACCTGCCGGTCTCCGATACTTTGGCGGCCAAAGGCTTTTACACCGACTACTTGGGGCTGAGCACCGAGGAGTTCAACCTCGGCTGGGTGGCCCGATACACCTCGCCCGACACCGGTGCGAACCTGCAACTGGTCACCGCCGATGCCACGGCACCCGAGTCGCCCGTCATCTCGGTGGCCACCGATGACGTCGACGCGGCCTATGAGCAGGCCCGCGCTCGTGGCTACCAGATCGTGCATCCGCTGACGACCGAGTCGTGGGGGGTCCGGCGGTTTTTCGTTCGCGATCCGGACGGCAACGTGATCAACGTTGTGGCGCATCGGGATTAGCGCGGGGACTAGCCGGTGGGCGTCGCGCCCAGCACCCGTTGCAGGTCACCCTTCATCGCTTGCAGTTGCGCGCCCCAGTACCCCCAGCTGTGCGTGCCGCTGGGCGGGAAGTTGAAGACCGCGTTGCGGCCGCCGGCGGCCTGATACTTGCGCTGAAACTCCTTGTTGGTGTTCAACGTGATGTTCTCCAGATACCCGGCGGTGAACAGGCCACCGAACGTCGGGTCGTCGGTGTTGTCGAGTTCGGACGGTGCGCCCGTCCCGCAGTAGATCCACACCGCGGTGCCGTTGGCGACCAGCCGTGCCACGTTGACCATCGGGTCGTTGCGCTGCCAGGCCGGATCGTTGGAGGGTCCCCACATGTCGGTGGAGCGGTACCCGCCGCCGTCCTTCATCGCCAGCCCGATCAGGGTGGGCCACAGGCCCAGCGACGGGTTGAGGAAACCGGACAGCGAGCCCGCGAAGATGAACTGTTGGGGATGCCAGATCGCCAACGTCAAGGCCGCACTGCCCGACATCGAAAGACCGACCACCGCATTGTTGATCGGAGTGACCGCTTTGTTGAGCGCCAGCCACGCCGGCAGCTCCTGGGTCAGGAACGTCTCCCACTTGTACGTCAGCGTCCCGTTGGACCCGGCCGCCGGCTGATACCAGTCGCTGTAGAAACTCGACTGGCCACCGACCGGCATCACCAGAGACAGCCCGGACTGGTAGTACCACTCGAACGCGGCGGTGTTGATGTCCCAGCCGTTCTCGTCATCCCGGGCGCGAAGGCCATCGAGCAGATAGACCGCGTGCGCGCCGCCACCCTGGAATTGGACCCTGATGGTGCGGCCCATCGCCGGCGACGGCACGTCGAGGGCCTCCACCGGCAACCCGGAGCGGGAGTAGGCCGCGGCGGGTGCGGTCGGGCCTGCCAGGCCGACCATGCCGGGGACCAGTAGCACCGTCGCGGTGAGGATGCCGAGGCGCTGCACCCAGCGGGTCGCGCGGTGCACGAGGTTCCTCACGAGCAGCAAGGTAACAATGCGGCCGGTGTCGAGACGGTCTGGCACGCCTGCCGTAATTGCTTTGTGATCGGCGAGAATTCACGCCGCCCTGGTGCGCACCCCCAACACCGGTTGCCGGCTTTCGCGGTCACAGAAGTCCGCGGCCCACGGCCACCGGCCGCGACCATCCGACCAGACCAGCTGCAACGCACGGATCTCCCTGCCGTAGAGGGCGGTCGCGAAACCCATGTGCGCATCGGGATGTTCGACCTCGACGACCTCGAGCATCGGACCGCCGCAGAGGGTGAACTGCTGGCCGGCGGTCAGCTCGGCTCCCCGGACCACGAGCTCGGCCGACTTGCTCAGCAGGCGTGCGGCCCGCTGCGGTGACACATTCGTCATCAGCAGTTCGGGGACGTCGTAGTCGCTCAAGCCGATTGTGTAGGCGAACGGCATGCGGGGCGATTCGACGTACTGCACTGCCCACCCACGCCGCAGGATCTTGGCGCGGACCTCGTCGAGATAGTCGGCGACGGTGTTGTTCGGGTGATCGCACAACCAGCACATTGCTGGGCCCCTTTCGTCAGTTCGACGGCGTAGGACACACGATGCACCCGGGGTACGACAAAAACTCGAACAGACGTTCGCCGTGCTCAGCGCGGAACCCACGCACCGCCGCACAGCACGCCGGTGACCGCGAGTTCATCGTCCAGCGCGACCAGGTCGGCGCGTGCGCCCGCGACCAGTTCGGGGGACGGAAGCCCCAGTGCGCGAGCTGGATTCAGCGACGACTGGCGCACCGCGAGTAGCAGCGCGTCGTCGCGGGGGAGTCCGCTGTGGGCGACGGCGAATTCGAACACCCGGTCCATCGTCGCGGTGCTGCCCGCGATCGTCGCCGTCCCGGCCAGCCGGGCCACGCCGTCGGCGACCTCGACGTCCATTCGACCGATCTGGTACCGGCCGTCGCTGACCCCGGCCGCGGCCATCGCGTCGGTGACGAGCGACAGCCGCTCCGGACCGGCCGCGCGGACCACGTGCCGGTACAGCGCGGCGTCGACGTGCACTCCGTCGGCGATCAACTCCACCGTCACCCGGGGGTCTTCGAGCAGCGCGATGATCGGCCCCGGCTCCCGGTGGTGGATCGGGCGCATCGCGTTGAACAGATGTGTGCCCACCGTGGCGCCCGCGGTGATCGCCGCGCGGGTCTGTTCGTAGGTCGCCTCTGTGTGTCCGACCGCGGCCACCGCGCCCGCCGTGACGATCCGCTCGATCGCGGCCAGCGCACCCGGCCGCTCCGGTGCGAGCGTGACCATCCGGATGGCTCCGGCGCCGGCCTGCAACAGCGTGTCGACTTCGACGGTGTCCGGATCACGAAGCAGGACGGGATCGTGCGCCCCGCAGCGCTGACCGGACAGCCACGGGCCTTCCAGGTGAACCCCGGCGAGCACGCCGTCGCGCACGTGGCCGGCCAGTACCTCGACCTGGTGCAGCAGTTCGGTCGGTCCGGCCGACACCAGCGACGCGATCAGGGTCGTGGTGCCGTGCCTGCGGTGAAGCTCCACAGCGGTCGCCGTGTCATCCGAAGTCGCCCCGGAGAAATCGGACCCGCCGCCGCCGTGGACGTGGGTGTCGACGAAACCGGGCACCACGGTATCCAGCTCACGGTCGGCCGCGCGCGGCGGCGAACCCGCGCCCAGCGCCCGCACTGAACCACCGGACACCTCAATCCAGCCTGGCCGCAACAACTCTCGGCCGGTCAGCAGGGTCGCAGCGGCGATCAGCACTCAGATGCCCTGCCAGGACGGCTTGGACAGGTAGGTCTCCCGGTAGTAGTCGGCCAGCTGCAGACGGCGCGCCGCACCGCCGTCGAGGAGGACCGTCACGTGCGGATGGTGCTGCAGGATGGTGGCCGGCCACATCGCGCTCACCGGCCCCTCCACCAGCTGATGCACCGCCTCGGCCTTGCTTCGGCCGAGGGCCACCAGGACGACGTGCCGGGCCGCCATGATCGTGCCCAACCCCTGCGTGAGGCAATGGGTCGGGACCTGGTCGACGTCGTCGCCGAAGAAGCGGGCGTTGTCGATTCGAGTCTGGCGCGTCAGCGTTTTGATCCGGGTGCGCGACGCGAGCGACGACCCGGGCTCGTTGAATCCGATGTGGCCGTCGGTGCCGATGCCCAGGATCTGCAGGTCGATGCCGCCTGCTGCGGTGATGGCGGCCTCGTACTCGGCGCACGCCACCGGAATGTCCTCGGCCAACCCGTCGGGGCCGGCCACCGCGCCCGGCTCGAAGTCGACGCGCGAGACGAACACCGTGTCGATGACGGTGCGGTAGCGCTCGGGATGATCGGCCGGCAACCCGACGTACTCGTCGAGGGTGAAGCCGCGGGTTTGCCGAAACGAGATGCGCCCCGCGTCGCAGCGGGCGGCCAGCTCGTCGTAGATCGCCAGCGGGGACGAGCCGGTGGCCAGTCCCAGCACCGCGGTCGGCGTGCGGGCGAGCAGCGCCTCGACGGCATCGGCGGCCAGCGCGCCGATCGCCGCGGCGTCGGGGAGAATGACAACTTCCATCAGACCCTACTTGTTGGCAGTGAAAAGTAGGGATCCCGAAGCGATTTCGGCACCCTGAGTGACGCCGCCGCTCACCACGATGTTGCCGGGTTCACGTTCGTCCATCACCACGACGGGAACGATCGGGCTCAACCCGGCTGCCACCACCGACGGGACGTCATAGGTGATGATCGGCTGGCCGGCGGTCACGGTGTCGCCCTCGCTGACGTGGGCGCTGAATCCCGCTCCCTGCAGGGTGACGGTATCGAGCCCGAGATGAACCAGGACGCCGACATTCTCGCCCGTCATGATGATGTAGGCGTGCGGCATCAGCTTCAGGACGCGTCCGCTGACCGGTGCCACCGCATCGATCACGTCGTGTGGCGGGTCGACTGCGGCGCCGTATCCCACCATGCCTTGCGCGAAAACGGGATCGGGTACGTCGCCGAGCGCGACGGCACGCCCGGAGACCGGCGCGTGGACGGACGTTGTGCTCATTGTGGAAGACAATAGAGAGTCGACCGACGTAGCCGCGGCGGAAACAGCGCCTCACCTCCGGCGATTTGTCTAAGCTTCGGCTGTGCTGCGACGACGGGAGGCCGGCCGGTCATGAGTGAAACCACCAAAGACTCAGGCGCACAGCAAAAGTCGGGGCTGCACATACCGGGCTTCGCGCAGCTGCAGCGGCTCGGTAAGAGCTTGATGCTGCCGATCGCCGTGCTCCCGGCCGCGGGCATCCTGTTGCGGCTCGGCCAGGACGACCTGCTGGGGCGGATCAAGGCGCCGGTGATCGGCCCGTTCTTCCAAGCGATGAGCGCAGCCGGCGGAGCGCTGTTCAACAATCTCGCGTTGCTGTTCGCCGTCGGTGTCGCGATCGGATTCGCGCGCAAGGCCGACGGCTCGACGGCGCTGTCGGCGGTCGTCGGCTATCTGGTGATGCAGGCGGTCTTCAAGACGATGTCGCCGTTTGTGCTCGCCGGACAACTCGACAAGGCCGGTGAACAGGCGCAGATCAACTACAGCGTGTTCGGCGGGATCGTGATCGGCCTGCTCACCGCGTGGTTGTTCGACAAGTACCACACCATCACGTTGCCGCCGTACCTCGGCTTCTTCGGTGGCCGGCGCTTCGTCCCGATCGTCGTATCGCTGGTGAGCCTCGTGGTGTCCTTCGCGATGAGCTACTTCTATCCGATCTTCGACGCGGGGCTCACCGGGCTCGGTCACTTCATCGGCGGTGCCGGTGCGCTCGGCGCATTTGTCTACGGCTTCGCCAACCGCATGCTGATCCCGCTGGGGCTGCACCACATCCTGAACTCGTACGTGTGGTTCATCTACGGCAGCTATCCGACCGGCGACGGGCATGTGGTCACCGGTGAACTCAGCAGGTTCGCTGCGGGTGACCCCAGCGCTGGGCTGCTCACGTCGGGCTTCTACCCGATCCTCATGTTCGGCCTGCCCGGCGCGGCGTTGGCGATGATCCACGTGGCGAACAAGAAACAACGCAAGGTCGCGTTCGGCATCCTGTCCGCCGCCGCGCTGACCGCGTTCCTCACCGGTGTCACCGAACCGCTGGAGTTCGCCTTCATGTTCGTGGCGTTTCCGCTCTACATCGTGCACGCGGTGCTGACCGGTCTGTCGCTGGCCATCGCCTACCTGCTCGACATCCACCTGGGCTTCTCGTTCTCGGCCGGACTGATCGACCTGCTCCTCTACGGCACCGCGCCCGCGGCCAAGAACATTCCGCTGCTGATCGTCATGGGCCTGGTTTTCTTCGCGGTGTACTACCTGCTCTTCCGTTTCGCGATCACCCGATGGAACATGCGCACGCCCGGGCGTGAACCCGACGCCGAGTTCGACGCCGAGGAGCGGGCGAACCTGGGGGAGGGCGCCGAGTCGGCCACCGCCGTGGCGGCCGGTGGCGCGGTGACGACCGCCCCCGCGGTCACCGACAGCAAGGCCGAACAACTGATCGCGGCATTCGGCGGGCGAGAGAATCTGCGCAGCGTCGACGCCTGTATCACCCGACTGCGGATGGAGGTTGTGGACGCCGGCAAAGTCGACCAGAACCGGCTGAAAAGCCTTGGCGCCGCCGGCGTGATCGAGGTCGGCAACAGCGTGCAGGCCGTTTTCGGGACCCAGGCCGAGGTGCTGAAGAACGAGATCAACGACGCGCTATGACGGCCGGGCGAGCAGTATCGCTGAAACCGGGAAGTGTCGCACCCGCTGGACATAGATCGCGTAGAGGAAACGCATAGGCTTCGAACCTTTATGGTTCCGTGCCCAAAGTGTGACCTGAGTAGACCACTGTTACCGAAGTGACATCAGTGGCTCGTGCTTTGAGCCGATCGAGCCAGAGTAGGACCCACATGACCGTGCGTACTTTCGATCGTGAATCGACCGGCGGCACCTCCTTCGCACTGCGATCGCTGGCGGTGATGGCAGGCGCATTTCTTGCCACCGCCGCGTGGCCGACGCCAGCCCACGCGGATACCGCGGGCGTGAGCAGCCTGCTGAACTCGACCGGTGTCAGCCAGCTGATCGTGCAAATCGGTCAACAGATCTGCCCGATGCTGGTCAAACCGGGCAGCAATCTGGTGTCCAATGCCACCACGGCCAGCGGACACGGCGGCCTCGCTTCTCAGGTGACCGGGTTCGTGGCCGAGCAGGCCATCCGGTCTCAGTGCCCGGCGGTGATGGCCGAACTCGCTAATGGGAACTTCGCGCCGCTGATGCAGATGCTCAGCACCGCCAACCAGGCGTCGGGCGCACTCAACACGCTCAACGGTGTGCCGTCGGTGCCGTCGGTGCCGTCGTTGCCGCTGCCGGCCGCCGGCGTGCTCAGCCCGTAGCGACATCGTCGCTGGTAATCGCTAACGAATCTGGCTGCGCCATCGATATCGTGGTTAAGTGGTTGGACCCGAGGCCTGCTCGAGGTGGAATCAGGTGACTGTGAATCGACTTCTCATCGGCGCGTGTGCGGTGGCGCTCACGTCGGGATCGCTGGTGCTCGCCGCACCGGCGTCCGCCGACTGCCCGAATGGGACGGTCCAGAGCCGATTCCCCGGGGTGTGCACATCCGGCCCGTCAGGCGGTCAGGTTCCGCAGGCGATCGGCCCGGACAACGTGACCACCAACATCCAGCCCAACCAGATCCCCACGATGAACGGCATTCCCTGCAACCTGTGGCATTCGGTCACGTGCTGGGCGATGGCGCAGAACGGCGGCTGAGCGCCAGGCTGTCACGCCGCGCGCAGCGCATCGATGCCCTGGTCCAGTGCGGCCTCCAGATAGCTCAGGTCGCCGGTCGCGAGCATGATGCCGACGCCACCCTGGATTCCGGCCAGCAACGCCGCTGCGGCGCGTTCGGCGTTCACCGAATCGGCCACCTTGCCCTGCTCCTGCATCGACCGGATTCCGGTCGCGATCGCGCCGCTCCACTGGACGATGAGCTCGGCGGTGACAGCCTCGGCCCCCGGGGTGGTGCGCCCGATCTCCGACATCAGCACCGCGATCGGGCAGTTCTGGCCCTGCCTGCGGTAACGGTCGACCACGCAATCCCGCCACCGCTGCCACGCTGCCCAGGATGTGAGCGCGCCGAGATGAGGCTGCTGGTCGTCGAGCACCATCTGGGATTCGAGTGCCGCGACCGCCAGCAAGAGCTGTTCCTTGCCGCCGGGGAAGTAGTGGAAGAGCTGACTTTTGGAGGTGCGAGTACGCGCCATGACGTCGTCGAGGGTGGTCAGCGCAATGCCGCGGGCGCGGATCTCGGCGGCGGCTCCTTCGATGATCCGCTGCCGGGTCGCGCGGCCCTTCGCCGTCAAATTTTGGACTTGCAGGTCCATTTTTGGAAGCGAATCATATGGACTCATGAGTCCAAAAGATACCCGGTTGGCCGGGCGCAGAGCACTTGTCACCGGTTCCACAGGCGGCCTCGGGGTCGCCATCGCGAAGGCGCTGGCCGCTGACGGCGCCTTCGTGGTGGTGAGCGGACGGGACAAAACCCGCGGCGACGCGGTCGTCGCCGATATCCGTTCTGCAGGTGGGACCGGGTCCTTCGTCGCCGCCGATCTGGGAGCCGGCGGTGCCGCCGCACATCAGCTGGCCGACGCTGCCTTCGAGGTGGCCGGCGGCATCGACATCCTGGTGAACAACGCGGCCACCTTGCTGATGCCCACGCCGACCGCTGACATCACCGAGCAGGAACTGCGAGATGTGTTCGGCGTCAACGTGTTCGCCCCGTTCCTGCTGACCGGCATACTGGCACCGCGCATGGTTGCCCAGGGTGGCGGCGCGATCGTCAACATCGGCTCGATCGCCGGGCTGCGCGGAGCCAGCGGCTCGGCGGTCTACAGCGGAAACAAAGCTGCGATCCATTCGTTCACCCAGTCCTGGGCCGACGAGTACGGCCCGCACGGTGTTCGGGTCAACGCCGTCGCCCCCGGCCCGATCGGCACCGAGCGGCAGGCCGAGTTCGCCGAGCACATCGCGCCGACGCTGAGCCGCCTGCCGTCGCGGCGGGTCAGCAGCCCGGAGGAGGTCGCGGCCGTGGTGGCGTTCCTGGCCGGTGACGACGCCGCCAATATCCAGGGAGCAGTTCTCAGCGTCGACGGCGGCTGGGCTGCAACCTGATTCGAGGCACGGGCAATGAACCGGAGCTGTCAAGCCCAGCAAACGGCTGGGCAGGCGGCGTCCAGCAACCCCACAGCGTTGCGAGACCGGACCGGCAACGGCCGCGCTGATAGGCTGCCAGGTGCAATCGCGGGGGCGGCGGGGTCCGACCCGTCTGACGAGGTGGCGTCGAAACGTAAAGCAAGAGTCGGAATGGGTTCGGAATGGGTGTTGTGCGAACCGGAGAAATCAAGGCGCTGACCGGTCTTCGCATTGTCGCCGCCATGTGGGTGGTGCTGTTCCACTTCCGGCCGCTGATCTGGGAAGCTTCACCGCGACTCAAGGAAGACCTCGCGCCGCTGCTCAACGCCGGAGCTCAAGGCGTTGACCTGTTCTTCATCCTCAGCGGATTCGTGTTGACGTGGAACTATCTCGACCGGATGGGATCGCACTTCTCGGGGCGGGCCACCCTGCACTTCCTCTGGCTGCGGCTGTCCCGGGTATGGCCGGTGTACCTGGTGACCATGCACTTCGCCGCCGCCTGGATCATCTTCACGCTGCACTTCGGCGCCACCCCGTCGGCGGATGTCGAGAAGCTCACCGCAATCAGCTACGTGCGCCAGCTGTTCATGGTGCAGCTCTGGTTCGAACCGTTCTTCGACGGCACCAGCTGGGACGGGCCGGCATGGTCGATCAGCGCGGAATGGCTGGCCTACCTGCTGTTCGGCGGGATCATCCTGGTCATCTTCCGGATGGCGCGGGTGACCCGGGCCCGCACGCTGCTCTTTCTGGCCTTCGTCGCTGCGCTGCCACCCACCCTGCTGCTGCTGGCCAGCGGCCACTTCTACACCCCGTGGAGCTGGCTGCCGCGCATCGTGGCCCAGTTCTTGGCGGGCGCGCTGGCCTGCGCGGCGGTTCGACGGCTGCAGATCGGAAGACGTGGCCAGCACATCTCGGGCATTGCCGCGGTGCTGCTGACCGCCGCGATGGTCGGCATCCTCTACTACTACGACGCCAACCCGGTGGCCGGGATGATCGACCCCGGCGGCCTGGTCGACGTGTTGTTCATGCCGCTGGTCGTCACGCTGGCGATCGGCGTGGGCACCCTGCCGGCGCTGCTGTCCACGCGGCTGCTGGTGTACGGGGGCCAGATCTCGTTCAGCCTCTACATGGTCCACGAGATCGTGCACACCTCGTGGAACTGGGCGGTCCAGGAGTACCAGATCGACCTGCCGAAATCGGTGCAGAAGATCGTCGTCGTCGGCCTGATCGTGGCCGCGCTTGCCGCCGCGATCGGGCTCTACCACGGGGTCGAGGAACCGGCCCGGCGCTGGATGCGCAGGATGGTCGACTTCCGCGACGTCAAGCATGACAAGCACACCGGCCCGCCGGGGGCCGAGGGCGGCCGGCTGGCCTCCATCGACAACGCCCGCGATACCCGTCCTCCGCAGTCCTCGGCACGGGCCGGGTAGTAACGAAGCCAGCGTCGGTGTGCGACAACACCTTCGGAGGCAGTAGGCTGCCTGCGTCGGGCACGAGATTCAGTGGGGTGTCATTGATCCGCAAGGAAGGGCTTGTGCGCGTCATCACGACCGGCCTGTCGGTTGTCGCGGTGCTCGCCGCCGTCGTCGGCTATTCACGCCCGGCCGTCACCTACGAATTGGCCAATCGCGGTTCGGGTTTCAGCCGGGTCGCGGTGATCGGCGATTCGTACACGACCGGCACTGACGAGGGTGGTCGGGGGCCGCAGTCGTGGACTTCCCGCGCTTGGCTGCTGCTGGCCGGTCAGGGCGCCAGGGTCGACGCCGACGTGGCCGCCGAGGGCGGTGCCGGCTACGGGATCCGCGGCAACCATGGCAGCTTGTTCGAGGATCTCACCGTGCGGGCCGTCGACCGCGACGATTCCCTGGTGGTGTTCTTCGGATCCCGCAATGACCAGCCCGCCGATATGGGGAAGTACCCGGTGCTGGTCGGGGAGACCTTGCAGATCGCCCGCCGGGTGGCGCCCAAAGCCAAGGTCCTGGTGATCGGCCCGCCGTGGCCGACGGCCGACCCGCCGGGCGTGGTGCTGGCCCAGCGCGACATCCTGCGGGCCCAGGCCAAAGCCGTCGGCGCGGTCTTCATCGATCCGCTCGCCGAAGGCTGGTTCGTCGGCCACCCCGAACTGATCGGTCCCGACGGAGTGCACCCCACCGACGCGGGACACGCCTACATGGCCGAGAAGATCGCCCCGCTCATCCGGAGCCAGTTGGCCATCCCGCTGTGAGGGTTCAGGGCGCGATCCAGGGCTGGCTGTTGCCCAGATTGTTCGCGTCCACCTGGTAGCACTGCTGCGGAGTGTTGAACCCGAATGCACCCCCGGTCTCGCAGCGCTGAAAGAAGCCGTTCGCATCGATCGGGCCGTCGCAGCGCTGACCGCCGCCCCACGGTGTCCAGAGTCCCTGGCACCCCGCGCTGGCGGTGGGCGCCCCGATTATGCCGATACCGATGGCGGTGATCGTGCAGACCACCACTGAACCGAGTTTCTTCACCGTCACCTCCTCGACGAAAAACCTCAAGTGAAGTTCGGATACCCAGTTCATCGCGGTGGCCGCGCAGATCGTTATCGCAAGCACGGTTCCAGCGCGCTGCGCTTGCATCAGTGTGCAATCGTTTCGGCTTGTGACGTCCCGTTCGCGATGTTGTCGTGGTAGACCGGTTAGCTGATGAGACGCATGTGGCCAGGGCGTTGCCGGGCATACCGGATGACACCGCTGCTCGCGACGCTCGCGGTGGTCATGGTGGTCTTCGCCGGCGACCGCCCGACGCCGTCGCTGCCCTACAACCTGATCGCCGGGCCGTTCGCCCGGCTGCTGGCCCAGGCCGCCGATCTCGGTCCTGCGCGCAGCCAGCGAATCCAGCTGACCGCCGAACTCCGAGAGGCCGCCCGGCCGACGGCGCTGACCGCATGGGCCGCCGCCCACGGATTGTCGGTGGGCTGGCGCGACGGTGACGCGTGGGCTGTTGTGGAGGGCACCCCGCGAGCCGTTGCCGGTGCCCTCGACGTGGCTGTCCACGACTATCGCCGCACCAACGGGGTGGTGTTCTACGCCTCGCCACAGCAGCCCGTCGTCCCGCAGCAGCTGAGCGGTGAAGTCACCGAGCTGGGCCGGATTCTCGGCTACACGCCGTCACACGAAGGCGTTCCGCCGACCCCACCGCTGGATGTCCCCAATGCGGGGCTCGCGCCGACCGAATTGCTCACCGCCTACAACATCAACCCGCTGAGCTCGGCGGGGTACACCGGAAAGGGCCAGACGGTCGTCGTCTTCACCTTCGACGGCGTCGACCAGCGCGACCTGGACCAGTTCTCCGAATGGTTCTCGCTGCCGAAATTCACCCTCGAGGTGATGGGCGGGATGCCGCCCGAGCGGCGCGGCGAGGCGAGCATGGACGTCCAGTTCGTCCACGCGATCGCACCCTCGGCGCGGATCGTTCTGGTCAACGCCCGGTCTACCGCCGAAGGCGACGCGACCTACGTCAAGCTGGGCAAGCTGATGGAGGAGGTGGACCGCACCTACCCGGGGGCGGTGTGGAGCTTCTCGATCGGCTGGGGTTGCGATCGCCTGCTCTCCCGCGCGGACCTGGCGCCGGTGCGCTCGGCGCTGGCCCGCGCCCAGCGCAACGGGACGACGGCCTTCGTCGCCAGTGGGGATCTGGCCGGCCTGGAATGCAAAGGTGGCAAGACCTGGTCGGATCCGCCGAGTCCCGACGACTACGGCGTCGACGTGATGGCCTCGCTGCCGGAGGTGACCGGCGTCGGGGGAACGACGTTGTCCACCGATTCCCAGGGACAGTGGCTGGCCGAACAAGGGTGGTACGACGTCCCGTTGACCCAGGGCAGCGGCGGCGGCGCGTCGGTGTTGTTCGCCCGCCCGTCGTGGCAGGACACCGGAACCCGCGCCGGCCCGCACGACAAGCGGCTGGTGCCCGACATCGCCGCGGTGGCCGACCCGTTCACCGGGGTGAAATTCGTGTTCAACGGTCAGATCCTCGTGGGTGGGGGCACCTCGCAGGCCGCACCGATCTGGGCCGGTATCGCCGCGGTGATGAACCAGTTCCTCACCGCGCGCGGTTTGGAACAGCTCGGCGACTTCAACCCGCTGCTCTACGACATCGCCGGAGGCGCCGAATTTCCCGCCTTCCGCGACATCTATCTCGGGGCCAATGCGGTGACGCCCGTCATGGTCGGCTACGACATGATCACCGGGCTCGGGACGCCGAACGTCGACAACCTGATCAAGGCCCTGCTCGTCCTGAAGTCGTTGCGCCGATGAGTGATCTGACGTCGGACCCCGACGCCGCCGACTCGTTCACCGGCTACGCGGTACCCGCGGGCAGCTACCGGGCTCGCCGACAGCGCGGCCCGGGCTACTTCGTGACCATCGGCCTCTGGCTGATCGTTCTCGTCACGGCGATGATGGCGCTGAGCGTCGTGGCGACTCGCATCACGCCCACCGCGACCACCTATCGCTGCCCGCCCGACTGCGGGCGGCCGCCGACGGGGCTGCCGGTGGCCATCAATCCGCGCTACTTCGCCCCCGACGGATCGTTCTCGGTGTCGTATCCGTCGCCGGGAACCGCCTACGACGTGACGATCGAACCCAACGGGGTGCGCGCGGAACTGAACGTCGGTGACGGTGGCACGCTGCGATTGTTCAGTGAACCGGCGAAGGGCCGCGACGCACGCCAGGTGGCCACCGACCTGCTCAACCAGATCTTCCCCGACGCGGTGACGTCCTATGAGCTGCCCAACGCGATCCTCGGGTACCAGCCGGGGTACGGCGAGGTCGCCGACGACTGGCCTAAGGGCACCGCGAGCGATTCCCAACACGAGCGCGTCATCATCATCGTCGCCGTCAAGAACGACCTCGCATTGGTCGCCGGCGCGGTGGGACCGTTCCACCAGTTCGGCCCCGACGACGGGCCTGGGCCACCGTCACCGGCGAACCTCGACATCGCCAAGGACATGGGCAAGTACGTCAACAGCTTCATGTGGCGCGGCGACCCGCCGAGATAGCCTCCTGCGCTTGGTGTTTCAGCCCTGTACGGCCTTTGCGACGGCGATACATGCAGTCAGCCGGCCCGGCTGCTCTGCGGAATCCTGCACCGCCCACATGGCATTCAGCACCGCCCGCACCACCACCCAGGCCCGCGCCCGATCCTCGTCGAACTCCGCCGCGTCGACCAGGGTGTAGAACCGCCGGCGCACGCGAAAGCGGACGTCGCCGGCCAACTCGTCGAACCGGTTCCACAGCATCGGGGCGATCTCGTAGTGCGGATCGCCGTTGACCGGTTTGGGGTCGATGGCCAGCCAGGGCTGACGCCGGCCTGCGAGCACGTTCGCGTAATGCAGATCGCAGTGCAGGACCCGCGCCGTCGCCTCGGCGTCAGCCGTCAGGTCCGCGCACTGGCTCAGCGCCTGCTCCACCAGCCGGTGCGGAATCGGTGCGCCGCGCGGCAGCTGGGCCAGTTCGGCGGTCCAGCGGTCGAGGTAGAACGTCAATGGCCGCAGTTGCGGCAACGCGGGGACGTGCAGGTGCCGATACAGACCCGCGACGATCCGGCAGGCCTCGACGTCGTCGACTGTGGTCAGGTCGTCGCCGAGCCGCTCCAGCAGAATCGTCCGCCGGTGCGGGTCGGCGCTCAGCAACCGGACGGCACCCTCGCCGCCCCAACGGCGCAGCGCCAGGTGCTCGTGTTCGGACTCGTCGTCGGGGAAGCCGAGCTTCAGGATCGCGGCCGTGTCGTCGGCTGTGCGGACCGGCAGCACCAGTGAGCAGTACCCGTGGGTGGCGAGACCGTCGGGCCGAAGCTGCCACTGCGCGACGACGTCACGGGTGAGTCGGGGCAGTGCGTCGACCCACGTCGCCCACTGTGGGCCGCGACCGGCCATCGCCCGCACCCCGGCGGGCAGATCGATCACGTCTCGGGGTCATCCGGGTGCTCGCCGGCCGGCTCGCTTGGCGGGGCCGGCCTGTTCAGCCAGTCCTTCAGCCGGAACAACTGGCTGGCCACGATTCCCAGGCCCACCAGCAGCAGACCCAAGACGATCCAAATGGTCATCGCCGTCGAGCCTACGCACACGACGACGCCTCCGGCGGCGCTCGCCGCTATTGTGGCGCCAGTGTCCGAGGTCTCCGTTGAGCAGGTGCGTCAGCTGCGCGCCCGCCTCGACGGCGTGACGTTCCGGGATGCGGCCCGGTTGGGGCGGCGGCTGAAATCCCTGCGCGGCGACGTGTCGGCTGAGACGCTGAAGAAGATCTCCGATCAGATCGCGGTCGCCGAGGCGTTGGTCGCCACCCGTCAAGCCGCGGTTCCGGTGATCACCTACCCGGATCTGCCGGTCAGCGACCGCCGAGACGAGATCGCCCGAGCGATCGCCGACCACCAGGTGGTCGTGGTGGCGGGCGAGACCGGGTCGGGCAAAACCACCCAGCTGCCCAAGATCTGCCTGGAGCTGGGCCGCGGGATCCGCGGAACCATCGGCCACACCCAGCCACGTCGGCTCGCCGCGCGCACGGTGGCTCAGCGCATCGCCGATGAAGTCGGCACCCCGCTGGGTGAGACGATCGGCTACACCGTCCGGTTCACCGACCAGGCCAGCGACCGCACCCTGGTCAAACTGATGACCGACGGCATCCTGCTCGCCGAGATCCAGCGCGACCGGCGCCTGCTGCGCTACGACACCCTCATCCTCGACGAGGCGCACGAGCGCAGCCTCAACATCGACTTCCTGCTGGGCTACCTGCGCGAACTACTGCCGCGCAGGCCCGACCTCAAGGTGATCGTCACGTCGGCGACGATCGAACCGGAACGGTTCGCCGCGCACTTCGGCAGTGCCGAAAATGGACTCAGTCACGGCGCACCCATCGTCGAGGTGTCCGGCCGAACCTATCCGGTGGAGATCCGCTACCGGCCGCTGGAAGTGCCTGTGGCGGCTAATGATTCGGAAGCCGGATGTCGCCGCCGGGGCGGCTCCGAAGATCCCGACGATCCCGATCACGAGATCGTCCGTACCGAGATCCGCGACCAGACCGAGGCCATCGTCGACGCTGTGCGCGAGTTGGAAGCCGAGCCGCCCGGCGACGTGCTGGTGTTCCTGTCTGGGGAGCGGGAGATCCGCGACACCAGTGATGCACTGCGCGGCGTTGTCGATTCACACACCGAGGTGCTGCCCCTGTATGCGCGGCTGCCCACGGCCGAGCAGCAGCGGGTGTTTCAGCCGGCACGGACCGGCAGGCGAATCGTGTTGGCCACCAACGTCGCCGAGACATCGCTGACCGTGCCGGGCGTCCGGTATGTCGTCGACCCCGGCACCGCGCGGATCTCCCGCTACAGCAGGCGCACCAAGGTGCAGCGCTTGCCGATCGAACCGATCTCCCAGGCCTCGGCCGCGCAACGAGCCGGACGGTCGGGGCGTACCGCGCCCGGAGTGTGTATCCGGCTCTACTCCGAAGAGGATTTCGCGGGCCGGCCCCGCTACACCGACCCGGAGATCCTGCGTACCAACCTCGCCGCGGTGATCTTGCAGATGGCGGCGCTGCAGCTCGGTGAGATCGAGAGCTTCCCGTTCCTGGATCCGCCTGAGCAACGCAGCATCCGCGACGGGGTGCAGCTGCTGCAGGAGCTCGGCGCGTTCGACGCCGTCGGCGCCATCACCGATGTGGGTCGGCGGCTGGCGCAGTTGCCGGTCGATCCGCGGCTCGCGCGGATGATCGTGCAGGCCGACACCGAGGGATGCGTGCGCGAGGTCTTGGTGCTGGCCGCCGCGTTGTCGATTCCCGACCCGCGCGAGCGGCCGGCCGAGCGGGAAGAGGCGGCTCGGCAGAAACACGCCCGCTTCGCCGACGAGCACTCGGACTTCGTATCCTTCCTGAATCTTTGGCAGTATCTGCGTGACGAGCGGAAGGCCCGTTCCGGCAGCGCTTTCCGGCGCATGTGCCGCGAAGAGTTCCTGCACTACCTGAGGATCCGGGAGTGGCAGGACCTGACCGGGCAATTACGCAGCATCGCCCGCGACATCGGCATCAGGGAATCCGACGATCCCGAGCCGGCCGACCCGGCGCGTGTGCACGCTGCCCTCGTCGCAGGGTTGCTCTCGCATATCGGCCTGCGGGAGGGGGATTCGCGCGAATACACCGGTGCGCGCAACACCCGGTTCGTGCTGGCTCCGGGATCGGTGCTGACCAAGCGTCCGCCGCGCTGGCTCGTGGTGGCCGATCTGGTGGAGACCAGCCGGCTGTACGGCCGCGTCGCGGCCCGCGTCGAACCCGAGATGGTCGAGCGGGTGGCCGGACACCTGGTGCAGCGCAGCTACAGCGAACCGCATTGGGACGCCAAGCGCGCTGCGGTGATGGCCTTCGAGCGAGTCACGCTCTACGGGCTTCCGCTCGTTCCGCACCGGCGGGTGGGATACGCCACCGTCGATCCGGTCGTATCCCGCGAGCTGTTCATCCAGCACGCACTGGTGCAGGGGGAGTGGCAGAGCCGCCACCACTTCGTCGCCGACAATGCGCGGCTGCGAACCGAATTGGCCGAACTGGAGGAGCGCGCACGCCGCCGCGACATGCTCGTCGGTGACGACGAGATCTACGCCTGGTTCGACAGCAGGATTCCGCCGCAGGTGGTCTCCGGCCGGCATTTCGACGGCTGGTGGAAGAAGCAGCGGCATCGCACACCCGATCTGCTGACGTTCACGCGTGACGACCTGTTGCGTGTCGACGACGAGGACGCCGAACGGCCGGACAGCTGGCAGGCCGGCGACTTGTCGCTGCCACTCACCTACCGATTCGAGCCGGGCGCCGCCGACGACGGGGTCACCGTGCACATTCCAGTCGAGGTACTCGCCCGGCTCGGTGGCGATGAATTCGGCTGGCAGGTACCGGCGCTGCGCGAGGAACTGGTGACCGCGCTGATCAAGTCATTGCCGAAAGACCTGCGCCGCAACTTTGTTCCCGCCCCGGACACCGCGCGGGCGGTGCTGGCCGGTATTCAGGTCGGAAGCGAACCGCTGCTGGAGGCGCTGCAGCGGGAATTGCACCGGCGCAGCGGCATTCTCGTACCGATCACAGCGTTCGATCTGGAGAAGCTGCCCGCTCACCTGCGGGTGACCTTCGCTGTCGAGGGGCCGGACGGAACCGAGGTGGCCCGCGGTAAGGACCTCGATGTGCTGCAGCGCAGGCTCGCAGGCTCGGCCCGCAGGGCGGTGGCCGACGCGGTGGCCGGTGACTGGGAACGATCGGGCCTGCGTGCGTGGCCGGACGACATCGAGGAGTTGCCGCGCAGCGTCGAACGTACTGTCGGGGGACACCTCGTCCGCGGCTATCCGGCGCTGGTGGACGCAGGCAAGGGCGTCGACGTGCGGGTCTTCGCCACCGAGGCCGAACGCGAGACCGCGATGCGCGGCGGCACCAGGCGGCTGCTGCGCTTGGCGGTGCCGTCTCCGGTGAAGGTGGTGGAGAAAGGACTGGACCCGCGTACCCGACTTGTGCTGGGCGCCAACCCCGATGGGTCCTTGACCGCGCTCCTGGATGACTGTGCCGACGCCGCCGTCGACGTCCTGGCAGCCGAGCCGGTATGGACCAGAGCAGATTTCGCCGCGCTGCGGGACAAGGTGGCCGAAGCACTGCCGTCGACCACGAAGGAAGTCGTGACCCGGGTGCAAAGGGTGCTTGCCGCTTTGCAGGAGGTGCATCTCGCCCTTCCCGACAATCCGCCTGCGGCGCAAGCCGATGCCGTCGCCGATATCCGCGCGCAGCTCGCCGGTTTGGTCGCCACGCCCTTCGTCACCAGCACCGGGGCCGCACGCCTGGCCGATCTGACCCGTTATCTGACGGCGATCGTTCGCCGTCTGGATCGGCTGGCCCAGGCGCCGCAGGCCGACCGCGAGCGCATGCACCGGGTGCACGCCGTCGAAGACGCCTACACCGAACTGCTGCAGGCGCTCTCGCCCACCCGGGCAGCCGCCTCCGACGTTCGCGCCATCGGGTGGCAGATCGAGGAGTTGCGGGTCAGCCTGTGGGCTCAGCAGCTGGGCACCCCCCGGCCGGTCAGTGAGCAACGGATCTACCGGGCGATCGACGCGATCCTGGCATGACAACGAAAGAGGGGCACCCGATCAGGGTGCCCCTCCCATGGAGTTCGTTGTCGATCAACGACTTCCATGCACAGTTGTGTCTACATGGGGCGCGGTCGCCGTCGGGCCGATGTTGTTGACCCAGTCGTTGTGACCGAGGTCGGCCTGGGCGGGTCCGGCGAGGCCGAGAACGGCTGCGGTCATCGCGCCTGCGATCGCTGTGGTGATGGCGTACTTCTTCATTTCTCTTTCCCTCTTCCTCTGCGCCCGTCAGTGGGGGTTTCCGGTGCGCTGACTGTGTTAACGCCGCGTTAGGGCGCGGTAATTCCGCTGGCAGCAGATGATCGCCGGTTGGCAGAAATTGAGCGGTGTCCGCTGATCGGGGGACAACTTATTCCCCCCGGGTATCCGCCGGCTGCCCGACAGACAATGCCGCTCGGATGCGAGACCGTTTAGGCACTGGCGAAACGCGAAGGCCGACACCAACACAGTTGATGACGACGAAGAGGAAAACCCTGAGATGACCACCATGACCTGGATGAAGCGATTCGCCGCCGGCAGCGCCCTGGCCGCCGGCTCCGCACTGTTCGCCTTCGGCTCCGCCACCGACGCCCTCGCCGAGAGCGGCTCCTTCAATGGCGGCCCGCACATGAACCAGCCCGGCCACCACCAGACCTTCCCCGGCCAGCACAACCAGCCGGTGCCCGGCTCCGTCGAGCACCACCATCACCAGTGGAACCACGCCGGCTAGCGGGTCGCTCCTAGCATGGGGCGATGGCCCCGATCGTGACGAAGCCCGTCGACCTGGTCCTGGCCGGCGGCGGCGTGAAAGGTATCGGCCTGGCCGGGGCCGTCGTCCGGCTGATGGAGGCCGGTTATCGGGCCCACCGCGTCGCCGGCTCGTCGGCCGGGTCGATCGTCGGCTCTATCGTGGCCGCGGCCGCGAAGAACGACCGGCTGACCCCCGCCGACGTCCGGGATCTCGCGCTGAGCATCGACTACCGCAAGTTCCTGGACCCCGGCCCGGTCGAGCGGGTGCCGCTGCTCGGCGCAGGATGGGCCATCCTGCAGGGCACCGGCATCTACCGGGGTGACTACGCGCACGATTTCATCGCCCACCAGCTCCGCGATCTCGGCGTCAGCACCTTCGGTGACCTTCGGCTCGACGACGACGAACTGCCTCCGGAACAGCGCTATCGGCTGGTGGTGACCGCGGCCGACGTGACGACGGGCCAGTTGGTTCGCCTGCCGTGGGACTACCAGCGGCTCTACGGCCTGGACCCTGACGAACAACCGGTCGCCGATGCGGTGCGGGCGTCGATGTCGATTCCGTTCGTCTTCCGGCCGGTGACACTGACCAGCGCGACGGGCCGGGAATCAACCCTCGTCGACGGCGGGCTGCTGTCGAACTACCCGATCGACTCGCTGGACCGCTGCGACGGGAAGAGACCCCGGTGGCCGACGCTCGGGGTGACGCTGCTGCCGGACCTGCCTGAGAACAACCACAAGGTGATCCCGGCGCTGGCCCCGCTGCGGCTGTTCGGCGGTCCGAGCCTCCTCGAGGACGTGATCACCACGATCCTCGTCGGGCGCGACCAGGCCTACCTCAACCTGCCCTGGGTCAGTGCCAGGACCATCCGGGTGGATGCGACCGGTGTCGGTGTACTCGATTTCGAGATCAAGCAGCCGCAGATCGACGCCCTCTACACCGAGGGCTACGACGCGGCCACGTCGTTCCTGTCGACGTGGGACGAGCGCGCGTACCTCGAACGGTTCCGGTCCTAGGCTGGCACGCGTGGGGCCCGATGACGCCGAAGCGCTCTCCGCTGATGACGCGCGCATTCTGCGCATGGAATCCGCGGCGATCACCGGCCACACGCTGAAACTGATCGTTCTGGAGCCCGGTGCGGGAGCGCTCGACATCGACGAGTTGCGCGCCTCGGTGGCCGCGCGCCTGCCGAGTCAGCCGCGCGCCACTCACCGCGTGGACACCTCGGGACCCGATCCGCGATGGGTCCCTGCCCCCGACTTCGAGATCGCCGATCATGTCCGGCTTCGCACGGACAGCAACTGTGTCGGTCGGGAGGACCTGTGGCGCATCGTCAGCACGCTGATGGCAGAGCACCTCGATCGCAGCAGGCCGTTGTGGACCTTCGACGTCATCGGGCCACTGGCTGACGGTCGAGAAGCGATCGCAGCACGCATCCACCACGCGATGGCCGACGGCATCGCCGGCGTGCGGTTTCTGGAATCGGTGTTGTTCGATCCTCACCGCGACAGAGATGCGATGGGAAGGACTCCCGGACAACATGATTCACCCAGCGTGACGCCATTGAAAGAAGCCTGGCGAATGCCCTCGGCGCTGGTGCGCGAGCTGGGCCATCCCACAGGCGGTTCGCCGTTCGACCTATCCATCACCGTTGCGCGGGAGTTGGCCTTCTCGGTCGCTCCACTGGCCGAATCCAAGGCCATCGGCGCATCGCGGCCCAACCCGGCAACCGTCAACGACGTCCTGCTGGCGGTCATCGCCGGTGGTCTGCGGCGCTGGTTGGGCGAATCCCGGGCGCGGGACCTGCGTGCCCAGATCCCGGTGAGTCTGCACCATCGCGGCGAAACCGGTCTGGGCAACCGCGACTCGTTCCTGAACATCGATCTGCCGCTGGCGGAAGCGGATTCGTTGGCCAGGCTGGACCGGATCAGCGCGCAGACGCGTGAGCGCAAGCGCCTCGATGACGCCGACGAGATGTACGACCTGTTCCATGTCCTGGGCTGCGTCCCGCATCTGGAATCCGCGGTCCGCCGACTGGCCGGCAGCGCAGACGAATTCTGCCTGTCGATTTCCAACGTTCCCGGACCCCGCGACCCGGTTCACGTTGCGGGGCGCCGCGTTGCGCACCTCTTCTCGTCCTCGGAACCGGCCGCTCATCACGCGCTGCGGATTTCGGCGATCTCGTGTGCAGGCGACATGGGGATCGGGCTGTGTACCGATCCGAACGCGTTGCCCGACATCGCCGGGTTGGCGAGCCGCATCGACGCTGCCTACGAGCAATTGCGTGAAGCGGCTGGGATCTGACGGCAGGCGGCCAGCAGGGCGCTGAAGCGGTCGTCGTCGGCTTCATTGGCCGGTATCGGCAGGTTGATACCGTCGCACAGGCCCGAATACCACTGGGCGAGCACGTCGGGAATCTCCTCGTAGGTGCCCTGCGGTACCAGCCGCTCCACCACCTCATCGGTGAGAATGCTTGGCAGAGTCTCCCATTCGTTACGTTGTGCCATCGCGGAGAGGGCGGCGCCGACGTCGGCCAGGCCGAAGTCCTCCAGCTGCCTGCGGTAGGCCGGCGTGCTGTAGAGGAAGGCCAGCTCCGAACGTCGTTGGACGCGCAGCGCGTCGACGGCATCGCGGGTGCCGGCAGTCATGACGTGTGGGTTCGCGACGACGGCAAGGTCGGCCAGGTTTCGACCGGCCCGCGCCGCGCCCTCGGCAAGCGCGGGAAGGGTGCGCGATCGCAGCACCGCGGGGTGTGAGTTCGTCGGATGGCACACGAAGCCGTCCGCCAATTCCCCTGCCATTGCGCACATTTTGGTGTTCACCGCGCCGGTCCAGATCTCGGGCGCGGGGTGTTCGAGCGGCCCCGGGTTGAAGTAGGGCTGCAGACGTTCGAATCGGTAGTGCGGCCCCACGTAATCCAGCTTGGCGCCGGTCTGGAACGAGGTGAAGATCGCTCGGAGCGAGCGGATGTAGTCGGCGAGGCGGGCAACCGGCTCGGACCACTGCGCCGAGAACCGGCCGACGATGTTGCCGCGCACCTGCGAGGCGATGCCGAGCTGAAACCGGCCGCCGGAGAACTTCGACAGATCCCAGGCCGCGTAGGCGGTGATCATCGGGCTGCGCGGAAAGGCGAGCGCCATGCTGGTCCGTACCGTCACGCGCTCGGTGTGCTGCAGCGCCAGAGCGGCGACGGTGAAGGGGTCGTGGATGGTTTCCGAGATGTGCACGACGTCGAACCCGAGCCGTTCCGCACGGGCCGCCCACGGGCCGATCTCCCCGGGGCCCATCGCCGCGGGGGCGGAGGTGACCAAGTGCACCGCGTCAGCGTACTGACCGGTGTCCCCCGATCGGTGGACCCCGGTTTCACCCGGGCTTTGCGCTGGTCAGCCGACAGACATCTGGATTGTCGTGCGCGATTCTTGTCTTACCCGGCAAACCGGGTGAAGCACGAACAGAACGAGCACGACATCATGACCATCACGACCACCAACACCTCGACCACGATCTGGTTCAAGCGCGTCGCCGCAGGCGCGATCCTGGCCACCGGCTCCGCGCTGGTCGCCCTGGGCGCGGCACCTGCGAGCTTCGCGGACGCAGGCGGCCCCAACATGAGCCACCCGACGCCGCACCCGGCGTTCCCGCACCAGACCAATCAGCCCCAGCCGGGGACCTCGATCCATCACCACCACCAGTGGAATCGCCATCGCGGCTGACGAGCCGGGCGCACCACGAAATAGTTCGGGTGCGAGAAGTTCTCAGCACTTCTCGCACCCGAACTTTTCGTATCTGGGCCTCAGGCAGGCAGGCCGTCGGCCACCCTGGTCGCGTCCTCGGCACTGGCCTGGTCCAGCACCATGTCGGCGATCCTCGCCCGGTGCTGTTCGGCATTGCCGAGCAGCGCAGCAACAGTGGCTGCGCGCTTGAAGTACAAGTGCGCCTGGTGCTCCCAGGTGAAGCCGATCCCGCCGTGCACCTGGATGGTGTCGGCGGCGACACGGCTGAGCGCGGCCGACGCCGCGGCCTGAGCGATGCTGCTCGCCAGCGCCGGATCATCGGAGCCGTCGCTCAACGCCCACACCGCGTGGTAGGCGGCCGAGCGGGCATGCTCGACGTCGACGAGCATGTCGGCCAGCTTGTGCTTGATCGCCTGGAATGAGCCGATCTGGCGGCCGAACTGCAGACGGGACTTGGCGTATTCGACCGACAGATCCAGCAGGTGCTGTGCGGCGCCGACCTGCTCGACTGCCAGCAGAGCCGAACCGACCTGCAGTGCGTGAGTGATCACCCGCTCGGCATCCTCTGGGCCGGCCAACAGCCGGGCGGGCGAGTCGGAGAAGGTGATGTTGGCCTGCGGCCGAGTCAGATCCAGGGTCGACAACGGGGTGCGCTGAACGTCTTGTGCGTCCACTGCGTACAGCCCGACGCCGTCGGAACCCGTTGCCGCGACCAGGATTACGTCGGCGGCGGCACCGTCGACGACCCGCTTGACGGTGCCGGAGACGGTGTCACCGGCGGCTGTCACGGGCACCGTGGCGGGATCGAACGCACCTGCCTTGTCGGCGACGGCGAAGGCCGCGGTGGCGGTGCCCTCCACCAAATGGGCCAGCAGCTCGTCGCGTGCCGGACCGCTCGAACTGGCGACCAGCGCGGGGACGGCGAGGTAGACGGTGCCGAACAGCGGCCCGCAGGCCAGCGTCGCGCCGAATTCCTCGACGGCGACAGCCTGATCGACCAGCGAACCGCCGACACCGCCGTCGTCCTCGGGAACCGAGAGCCCGAGCACGCCGAGCTCGGCGCCCAGCCGGTTCCACACCTTGGCGTCGAAGGGCACCTCGGACTCCATCAACCGGCGCACGGTCGATTCGTCGAAGTTGTCGGCGCAGAACTTGCGCACCGCTGCGCGCAGCTGCTGCTGTTCCTCGGTGAACGAAAATTCAGCCACGGGGGATCTCCTTCCAGGGCATGCCGGCGTCGGCACGCAGATCACCGGGCAGGCCCAGGACCCGCTCGCCGAGGATGTTGCGCATCACCTCGGTGGTGCCGCCCTCGATGGTGTTGGCGCGGCTGCGCAGGAAGCGCTGCTGGATCGGCCCGCGCCAGTCGCCCGCGTCACCGGCGTCATCGGCCAATGCGTAGCGGTCGTAGAGGATGCCTTCGGGGCCAAGGAGATCCATGCACCATTCGTAGATGTGCTGATTGAGCAAGGCGCCCACCAGCTTGCCGATCGAAGCCTCCGGGCCCGGGCCGCCCGCGGTGGCCGAGGCGCGGGAGCGCTCGGAGGTCAGTCGCTGGGCTTCGGACCGTAACCACAACTGCGACAACCGGTCTCGTAGCACCGGGGTCTGCAGGTCGGGACGTGATGCCCACAGTGCGGTGGCCTCTTTGATGGTGCCGCTGCCGCGGCGGCTGCCGCTGGCGCCCAGGGCGCTGCGCTCGTTCATCAGGGTGGTCATCGCGACGTTCCAGCCGTTGCCGACCGCGCCGAGGCGGTGGCTGTCGGGGATGCGGGCGTCGGTCATATAGACCTCGTTGAACTCCGCCTGCCCGGTCATCTGGCGCAGCGGACGGGTCTCCACGCCGGGGGCGTGCATGTCGAGCACGAAATAGGTCAGGCCCTTGTGCTTGGCGATGTCGGGATTGGTCCGGGCCAGCAGCAGACCCCACCGCGCGCGGTGCGCCAGACTGGTCCACACCTTCTGGCCGTTGATCACCCACTCGTCGCCGTCGGGCACCGCGGTCGTGGCCAGGCCGGCCAGGTCGGAGCCGGCACCCGGCTCTGAGAACAGCTGGCACCAGATGTCTTCGGTGGTGGCCAGCGGCCGCAGCAGCGCTTTCTTGAGGTCGTCGGACTGGGCGTGTTCGCGCACGGTCGGCGCGGCCATGCCGTAGCCCATCGGGTTGAGGCCCAGCGGCACCGGGCCGCCGGCGCCCTGCAGGACCCGGTCGGCGACTGCCTGCAGGCCGCGCGACAGGCCGAGCCCGCCGAGACCTTCAGG
The DNA here is from genome assembly GCF_002887815.1 of Mycobacterium sp. ENV421. Lineage (GTDB taxonomy): Bacteria > Actinomycetota > Actinomycetes > Mycobacteriales > Mycobacteriaceae > Mycobacterium. The sequence continues at coordinate 253,686 of NZ_PDHO01000003.1, forward strand.
GAAGTGCACCCAGGACAGGCCGGCGTCGTAACAGGCGCCGAGGAATTCCGGAATCGGGACTTTCTTCGGGTCGTGGTCTGCTACGACCCGCCGGGCCAGGTCTTCGACCCGCTCGGCATCAGCGACGGTGCTCATTCCGACACGATAAGGAACCCAGTGCAGGCCGTTGTTGGCAGGTGTCAAGTTTGGGGTCCGGACGTGGGATCGCGGACTCGCCAGGCAACTAGAACGTGTTACAGTTCGGCCGCGGTAGGAGGCTGGAAATGGTGGACCGAAGCAAAGCAAAATCGCTGTGGTTGGTCACTGCGGCCTACGTCGTCGCGGTCGCGGCCGGCGCGGGCTGGCTGTTGTATGGCCCGTCGGCGACCGGGCGGTTGTGGCTAGATGCGTTCATCGCCGACGTCATCGCCACCCTGGTGGTGTTCGTCTTCAGCCGGGCGTATCGCAACTCCAGTTTCTACGACGCGTTCTGGAGCGTGATCCCGCCGCTGCTGCTGATCTACTGGTGGGCCGCCGGGCCGCTCGGCCTGGATTCGGTGCGGTGCTGGCTGGTCGCGATCGTCGTCATGTACTGGGCGATCCGCTTGACCGGCAACTGGGTGTACAGCTTCCCCGGCCTGCACCACGAGGACTGGCGGTACCCGCAGCTGCGCGCCGGCGCGGGCCGGTGGGAATTCCTGGCCGACCTCTTCGGTATCCACCTGATCCCGACCGTTCAGGTTTTCCTGGGCGTGCTGCCCGTCTACGTCGCGGTCACCCGGCCCGGTGAGGGCGTCATCTGGCTGACCTGGGTCGCATTCGCGGTGGGCATCGGTGCGGTGACTCTCGAGCTGGTGGCCGATACCCAGATGCACCGCTTCGTCCGCGACAAGAAGCCCGGCGCGGTGATGGACCGCGGGTTGTGGGCCTGGTCGCGGCACCCGAACTATCTCGGCGAGATCGGCTTCTGGTTCGCGATGGCGTTGTTCGGCGTCGCCGCCGCGCCCGCCGACGCCTGGTGGCTGTTCGTGGGGGTGGTGGCCATGGTCGCGATGTTCCTCGGCGCCAGCATCCCGATGATGGAGAAGCGCAGTCTGGCTCGCCGCCCGCAGTACCAGGGCGTCATCGACCGAGTGCCCATGCTCATTCCCCGCCCGCCCCGAAAGGCCAGCGTAGGAGGAGATGTATGAGCCGCAAGCCCCGCGTCGTGATCGCCGGCTTGGGTGACAGTGGGCTGCTCACCGCGATCAAGCTGGCCCGTCACGCCGACGTCGTCGGCATCTCGGTCAAGCCGGCCCTGGTCAGCGGTCAGGAGCTCGGGCTGCGGCTGGCCCGGCCGAAGGACTGGGCCCGCGACAACTGGATCCCGTTCGACAAGTACCGCGGCCTGGACGGGGTGCGCACCGTGCAGGCCACGCTGACCGGTCTGGATCTGGAGAACCGCACCGTGCTGGGGAGCGCGCCGGACGGCTCACCGGTCACCGAAACCTATGACGTGCTCGTGATCTCGACCGGAGTGCGCAACGGCTTCTGGCGCCAACCGACGCTGCAGACCCCCGAGCAGATCGCCGCGGATCTGACCGCCACACACGAGCGGCTGGCCGCCGCCGAGTCGGTGATGATCATCGGGGGCGGCGCCGCGGCGGTCAGTGCGGCCGCCAACGTCGCCACCGCATGGCCGGGCAAGAAGGTGGACCTGTACTTCCCGGGTGAACGCGCACTCACCGAGCATCACCACCGGGCCTGGGAACGGTTGCACGCCAAGTTGATCGGTTTGGGTGTTGGCGTGCATCCGGGACACCGCGCGGTGCTTCCCGACGGGTTCGACGGTGACGAGATCACCGACGGAGCGGTGCAGTGGAGCACCGGGCAGCCGGAGTCGAAGGCCGACGCGGTCCTGTGGGCGATCGGACGGGTCAAGCCCAACACCGGCTGGCTGCCGCCGGAGCTGCTCGACGAGCAGGGCTTCGTCAAGGTCACCCCGGAGTTGCAGCTGTGCGGTCACCACCACATGTTCGCGATCGGGGACGTGGCCGCCACCGATCCGCTGCGCGCCTCGGCTCGCGCGCGGGCCGACTCGCTGCTGGCGCACAACATCCGCGCGACCCTGACCGACCGGCCGTTGAAGAAGTACCGCGCACCGCGGCGCCGGTGGGGTTCGATCGTGGGGATCCAGGCCGACGGGCTCGAAGTGTTCGCCCCCAACGGCACCGCCTACCGCTTCCCGGCCTGGTCGATCGACCGGGTGCTGATGCCGTGGATCGTGCGCCGCGGCATTTACAAAGGGGTCCGACGGAATCAGCCGCTGAGCTGAACGGCCTGGTAAACGGTCCACGGCCGAACTGACAGCGCACGGATCGACGGTAGGCTCATCAAAGTGGCGATCTTCGGTCGGAACACGGCGCGCCAGCGCCTGAAGAGGGCGACGCGGCACGCGCTCTCCGCGCCGACCTTTGACACGCCGCCGGACGCCACGCCGTGGGTGATCGGGGGGTTGTGGCCCGCGGAGCTGGCGACGGTCACGCCGAGAACCGCCGCTGTCGCCTCGCACCTGAAGAACGACCTGCAGCGCATCGCGGACTCGGCCAACGAGCGGTTGCGCGCGCTGCGGCACTCCGATGTCCCCGACTTCGCGCGGCGGGCCGAGGAAGTCCGGATCATCGAGACGGCCAGAGCCTATGCGGTGCAGCGCGTCGAGTCGACGATTCGTCAATTGCGTTCTGCGGAAGATGATTTCGATACCGACCCGGCGATGCAGAAGATCACCCCGGAGCAGGTGCGCGAGGCGGACGCGATCGCTACGCCCGTGGTCGAACCCGTCGAAATCAATTCTGAACCCGAACCCGAACCCGAACCGCCGCCCACACCTGAACCCGTCGATCGCCGACTGGAGTCCGTGCTCGAGTTCGTCGCCCGCCAGGAGCCGGGATTGCGGTGGGCGGTCGGGGAGCGCGCGGATGGGACCACTGTGCTGGTCACCGATCTCGCGCACGGCTGGATCCCGCCCGGCATCGCAGTGCCCGCCGGTGTCGGTCTGTTGCCGCCGGCCAGGCGCGGCGGGTGGGTCGGTGAACTGCTCGGTGACGTCGTCCGATCCGCGGTGTATCACCCCGGTGACCCATTCGGTGCCGGGCGCACTGATGCGGCGACTTCGCTGGAGGCCCGCGAACTGCCCCGCGTCGACGACCTCGGCTGGAAGTTGGTGGAGGCCACCCACTGGCGGGACGGACTACCCCGGATGGTGCACACGCTGGCGAAGGCCGGCGCGGCCCGCACCGGGGTGCTCGACGCCGAGGTCGACGTGCTGCGCGTGCATTCCGACACCGCTCGCTATCAGCTGATGGCCCAGTATCCCGATGTCGACGCCGCACTGTTGAGCAACGCCCTGTTGTTGGCTGCAACCGAAGCGATCGCGCTGGGCGACGAGGTGTCGGCCAACTATCACGTGGCCTGGTTCGAGGCGCTCACTGCGCCGCAGCCAACCAACTGGGGCACCGCGCCATAACCGAACCTATGGTGCGAGGTTGCTGGAGCGTTTTGCACCGGTGGCGGCCGCCGATGCTGAAGAAGTGAATTGACGCAGGTAGCGACGGTCGACATACTTGTGACGTGGCGGGATCGGGCAGCGGTCGCGAGCTTAGCGACAGGGATCTCGTCGACGCGGTCTTGAAGGAGCTGAGCGAGGCTGCCGAGCGCTGGGAGGCGCTCGTCGCGCAGGCCGAGACCATCACCTACAGCGTCGATCTGGGGGATATACACGCGGTGGCAAACTCCGACGGCAAACTGGTCGAACTGACTTTGCATCCGGCGGTCGTGACCGATTACACCCACGGTGAGCTCAGTGACCGACTGAACCTGGCGTTCGCCGCGCTGCGCGAAGAAGCCGAATCCGATAACCAGGCACGGTACGGAGGTGGATTGCGGTGACTCCTGCAGACCTGGCGGAGGGACACCACCCGTGCCGCTGAATCTGTCCAACCGGGACCAGAACTCCGGGCATCTGTTCTACAACCGCAGGCTGCGGGCAGCGATCACCCGCTTCTCGGTGCGGATGAAGCACGATGACCGCAAGCAGCAGGCGGCCGTGGCACTGTCGATCGTCTTCGTGCTGATCGGCTGCGGCTGGATGGCCCTGCTGCATTTCATGAAGCCCGCCGGTCTGGTGGGCCAGTCGAACATCATCGGCAACCGAGACACCGGTGCGCTCTACGCCAAGATCGACAACCGGTTGTATCCGGCGCTGAACCTCACGTCGGCGCGCCTCGCGACCGGCAGTTCGTCATCACCGACCTGGGTCAACGCCAAAGAGATCGCCAAATACCCGACCGGGCCGATGATCGGAATCCCCGGCATCCCCGACGATTTGACCGTCTCGGCGAACCCGGTGTCGGCATGGTCGTTGTGTGACACCGCCGCGGCACGGGGCAGCGGCCAGACTCCGGTGGTCACCGCCATCGCCGGTGAGATCTACGGTGGTGGCCGGGCACAGCCCATGCGCTCGACGCAGGCTGTCCTGGCCACCCATGGCAGCGCGACATATCTGATCTGGAACGGGCAGCGCACCCAGATCGACCCGGCCGACCGCTCGGTGACCTTCAACCTCGGAGTCGACCCCGGCGTGACGCGTCCGATCGATATCTCGAACGCGCTGTTCGATGCCATGCCGGCGACGGAACCCCTTGTCGTCCCTGTCATTCCGGAAGCCGGCACACCGTCTCGCCTGCTGGCCGGTTCGCTCGTGGGTAGCGTCCTGGAGACCAAGGACTCGAACGGCAACGTCAGCGGCTTTTACGCCCTGCTTCCCGACGGCGTCCAGAAGATCACCGGCTTCGTCGCCGACCTGCTGCGCACCGCCAACAGTCAGGGCTCGACCACCCCGCAACTGATCTCGCCCGACAAGCTCGTCGACATCCCGCAAGTGACGGTGCTCAACGTCGACTTCTATCCGACCGGCAAGCTCGATTTCATCGACACCGATGCCAATCCGGTCACGTGCGTGGGCTGGCAGAAGCAAACCACCGACCGGCAGGCCGCGGTGACGTTCTTCAGCGGGCGTGGGTTGCCGAGCCCGGAGGGTATGGATTCGCACATCGTGCGACTGGTCCGCGACAGTCGTGACCCCGATTCCGTCGAGGCCAACCAGACCCTGATGCTGCCGGGCGCGGCGAACTTCGTCGCATCCACCAGCGCGGCGACCTCCTCGGACACCCGAGAGAGCCTGTATTGGGTTTCCCCACAAGGGGTTCGGTATGGGATCGAATGGGATCAGAGCACGCTCCAAGCCCTGGGAGTTGACCCGCGCCTCGCGGTACAGGCGCCGTGGCCCATCTTGCGGACGTTCGCCGCAGGCCCGGCCATCAACCGCGCGACGGCGCTGTTGGCGCGCGACACCATCGACCCCGGCGGTGCAGTGGCCCCGGTGGCTGCACCAGGCCAACAGAACGCGGGAGGATAGCGGTGTCGAAGAGGGGATTCGTTCGAGGTCCGCGCAAGTCGACGCCGGCCGTCCCGCCGGTTCGGGTGGCCGTCGCGCCGCCGCTGGCACTGCCCGAGCGGGAGCCGCGCAACATCCTGCTGATGATCGCGCTGCCGGCGCTGCTGGTCGGCATCATCGGCACGCTGGTCGTGATGTACACGTCCGGCGTGCGCTCACTGCAGTCCGGCTTCTTCCCGATGGTGGGTCTGGTCGGGTTCGGCGCGCTGATGTTCAGCGGCCGGCTCGGTCGCGGCCGCCGAATCAGTTGGGGCGAGCAGGAAAAGCAGCGGCGGATGTATCTGCGCCAACTCGACGACGATCGCGACGAAGTGCAGCGCGCCGCTCAGGACCAGCGCCGCAGCCAGCTGTTCGTGCATGGTGACCCGCAGGAGCTCGACACGGTGATCGGCGGGCCTCGGATGTGGGAGCGCCGCCCGTCCGATCCCGATTACCTCGACGTGCGACTGGGCATCGGGGTGCAGTCGACCGCCGACTCGGCGGTGTCCCTGCAGTGGCCCGAGGTGCCCGTCGGCGAGGAGCTGGAGCCGGTGACGGGCCGGGCGCTGCGTGACTTCATCCTCGAGCAGAGCAAGATCCGCGGTATCGGCAAGGTGCTGAGCCTGCGGTCACGCCCCGGATTCAGCTTCGTCGGTGATGATCCCGAGGAACTGCACTCCTTCATGCGAGCGGTGTTGTGCGAGTTGGCGGTTTATCACAGCCCCAACGACGTCAAACTGATGGTCGTCACGCGGCATCCTGAACTGTGGTCCTGGATGGTGTGGTTGCCGCACAACCAGCACGACGAGATGTTCGACGCCTGCGGGCTGCGGCGACTGGTCTTCACCTCGCCCACCGAACTGGAGGATGCGCTCGACGCCGAGCTGCATCGCAAAGGTCGCGGGCCGTGGACGCCGCCCAGCGGCTCCAGCCCGACGACCATGCTCTCCCCGATGGAGGCGGCGTCCGGCAACGCGCTGGGCCCGCACTGGGTGATCGTCGACGACAACATCGGCACCCCCGAGCAATGGGAGGGCATCACCGGTCAGAAGGGCATGGCCGGAATCACGGTGCTGCGCTTGGCGTCCCGACCCGGAGTCGGAGTGGGATTCTCGGGCGACGAGGAACGCTTCAGCCTGCGCGAGGGCCGGCTGCGGCATCGCAACGCCTTCTACGCCGTCGCCGACATGCTCGCCGAGAGCACCGCGGACCGCTACGCCCGTGCGCTGGCGCGCTGGTCGCCGATGACCGCGGGTGAACTGTCAGAGACCGACAGCCAGGGCGGGGAGCTGTTGCGCGCGTTGGGGATCACCGATCCACGCCGCCTCGACGTCGATCGGCTGTGGGCTGAGAGCCGAGGTCGGGGGGACCCGAAGTGGGCGGTGGTCCCGGTCGGCGTCAAGCCCGGTGGCGAACTGCAGTACGTCGTGTTGCGAGCCAAGGACTTCGGTGGCTTCGGCTTCCACTCCGTCGTGATCGGAACCTCGGGTTCGGGCAAGTCCGAGTACTTCCTGTCGCTGTGCAACGGGATCGCGCTGACCCACTCGCCGGAGACGTTCATCGTGATCTTCGTCGACATGAAGTTCGAGTCGGCCGCCCAGGACCTCGCGGGATTGCCGCACGTGGCGGGTTCGCTGTCCAACCTGGGCAAGGATGACCGTCACCTCGCCGAGCGGATGCGCAAAGCCATCGACGGTGAAATCGCCCGCCGCTACCGGCTGTTCAAGGACGCCGGCGCCCGCGATGCCAACGAATACGAGGAGATGCGGCTGGCGGGCCGCGACCTCGAGCCCGTCCCGATCCTGCTCGTCATCATCGACGAGTATCTCGAACTGTTCCACCATCACCCCGAGTGGATCGATCTGGTGATCCACATCGGTCAGGAAGGCCGCGGCTGTAACGTCTTCTTCACCCTCGGCGGTCAGCGGCTGGACTTGTCATCGCTGAGTAAGGCAAAGAGCAACATCGCTTTTCGGGTTGCGCTGCGCGCGGAGACCGCAGAGGACTCGCGCGACGTGATCGGCAGCGACGCCGCCCTGCACCTGCCGTCCAAAGAGGCCGGCTACGGTCTGCTCAAGGTCGGACCGCGCGAACTCGAACAGTTCCGCTGCTTCTATGTTTCGGCGCCGTTCGTGGTGCCCAAGAAGGTGGTCACCACAGACGCCACCGTTGACGTCAGTTTCACCCAGCCTCGACCACTGACCTGGGAGTACCAACCGCTGTCGGCCGAGGACAACGCCGCGCTCGCCGAGGCCGATGCTCCCGAGGAGCCCGACGAATTCCTCTATCACGCAGACGGTTTCAAGAAGAAGAAGCTGCTCGACGTCATCCGGGAATCGTTGATCTCGCACCCGGCCCGAGCACCGCACCAGATCTGGCTGCCACCCCTGGAAGTCGGCGAGACCGCCGACGCTCTGGTGGAGCGCTGGCGCGGCAAGCCGTGGTGGGTGGACTACGGGCAGAACCCGGGCCTACTCATCCCGGTCGGAATCGAGGACTTCCCGGAAGACCACGCCCAGCGGGTGCACGTCATCGACGCCGAGATGGACAACATCATGGTGGTCGCCACGGCCCAGCGCGGAAAGTCCACCACGCTGATGACGCTGGTCACCTCCGCAGCTCTGATGTACCGGCCCGAGCGGGTGACGTTCTTCTGTCTCGGCGCGTCGCTGTATCCGGTCGAAGATCTCCCGCATGTGGCGGGCGTCGTCAGCCTCACCGACACCGAAGGTGTGTCCCGCACGCTGGCCACCATCGAGGGCCTGATCCGGGCGCGGGAAGCGTCGTTCAAGCGATATCAGATGGACATCGGTGAGTTCCGTGAGCGCCGGTTCGGCGCGGCAGGCGGCGGCGGTACCGATCCCGACGACAAGTTCGGCGACATCTTCCTGGTCATCGACAACTTCGGCGATCTGTACGACAAGGACAACGGCATGGGTGACCGCGCGATCTCGATTGCGCGCCAAGGCCTGTCGTACGGCATCCACGTCGCCACCAGCGCCAGCGGCTGGCTGGTCGGCCAGAAGCAGGCCCTGCTGAGCGTGTCCAACGCACGAATTCAGTTGCGGCTGAGCAACCCTGACGAGACGCAGATGGGCACCGGCATGGAGCATCGCCGGGCGGCGCGAAACACCCTGGACCGTCCCGGGTTCGGTGTCACGAGGCTCGGTCAGGAACTGTTGATCGGGCTACCTGAGATCGTCGGGCCCGACGGCGAGCGGATCCCGACCCGCCAGGTGGGCCAGGTGATCGCGGCCCAGACCGGCGCGAGCAAGGTCGAGACGCTGGCCCGCCTGCCCGAACGTATCGGGTTGCGCGAGATCATCACCGCCTACCCCGCCACTGCCGATAGCCTCGACATCCCCTTCGCGATGGGGGAGAGCGCACTGCAAGCGGTGGCCCTGCCGAGCCGGCAGATGCCGAACTTGTTGGTGGTCGGAAGGCAGGGTTGCGGCAAGACCAGCAGCCTGGCCGCCTTCGGGCAGTCGATCGCCGCACGGCTGTCGCCGGACGACGCGCAGATCACCATCATCGATCCGAAGACCAGCCTGATCGGCAAGATCCAGGGACCGCACGTGCGGGCCTATGCCTACACCCCGGACGACATCGACCAGGTGCTGGCCGAACTGGCCGAGATGATGCGGGATCGGCTGCCACCGTCAGGGCTGAGCCAGGAGGAGCTGCTGACCCGCACGACCTGGACGGGACCGCACCACTATGTGCTGATCGACGACGAGCAGGAACTGCGGCCCAGCGGGGCCATCGGCAAGGCCGCCGCGACCGCACCACTGTGGCCGTTGATCGAGCGAAGTCGGGAGATCGGGTTGCATGTGATCGCCGCCCGGCTGCCCGGCAACTGGGCCGGCGTCTCGGCGATGAGCCCGTTCCTGCAGAAATTGACCGGTTCCCGGGCGCCCACGCTGTTCATGGACAACGACCCGCAGACCGTGAAGGTGTACGGCCGCACCAGCGCTCAGCAACTGCCACCGGGTCGCGGATTGATGGTGACTACCGATGGGGTTATGGAAGGCGTATTAGTGGGAACACCAGAGTGACGGCAATCTGCAAGTTAGCTGCAAACGCAACCACATAAGTAGCCTTAGGTCGCCAGCACACTCTAGTATCAGGCAAGATTGCAGGTACGCCTGTGATTACTGGGAGGAGAGCAACATGGTTTTGAATGTCAACGCAGCGACGGTGTCCACCTCGGCAACGACCGAGACCAGCCTGAGTGCGGAAATGGGCGCGGCTACGTCGGCTGCTTCCGAGGCGCTGATGGGTGTGCTCCCGATGGGCGCGGACCTGGACTCTGCACAGTTCGCTGCGGCACTCAACGCCGCAGGCGCCTCATACGTCGCAACTGCCTCAGAGCACCTGGCGAATCGCGGCATGTTCGCGGGCTCGCAGGAACTGGCGGCGGCGACCTACACCGCCACTGACATCCTCAACAACGCGGCGCTGGTCATCTAGTCCGATGCCCGATCCGTCATGGCCGACCTTCACGCCTGAAATGAATTACCTCCGCCTCGTGGGGCCGGGGGCAGGTGGGACGGCGACGACGTTGGCCAACGGCGCGGCCTGGCAGGCGTTGATGGGCAGCAATGAGCTGGCCTTCTCGATGTCGCAGCTGAACACCGCGGTCACCTCGCTGAATTTCGAGGGCGTCGGCGGCCTGAGCTCGATGACCGCCGTCACCGGACTCAATACCGCTCTGCAGTTGCTCGCCGGCTGGGTGCAGGAGAAGCCGCCGATCGCCGCCAGTGCCGTCTCGGCCTACGAGACCGCGGTGTCGTCGATGATTCCGGCGGAGGTCTCGATCGCGAACCGCACCGAACAGGCCGCTGACGTAGGTATCAACCCCGCCGTACTGGGCGCCTTGACGCCGGCGATCGTCGCGTTGGACACCGAATACTACGGCGAGCACTGGCCGCACAATGCCGGTGCGGGCGCCGCCTACGGCGCTGCTCTGGCTGCGCTCGTCGCGGCGCTGGCCATTCCGCCGCCATTGGCCCCGCTGGGCGCCTCACCGGCCGCCGGCGCCTCCGCGGCGGCCGCTGTCGCGCAGGCGGCCGGGACCACCGGCATGCAGGCCGCCACCCAGGGCACCGGTCAGGTCACCCAGATGGCCGGCCAGACCGCCGCCGCACCCGCGTCGGCCGGCGGCGAGATGAGCTCGATGATGATGCAGCCCATGCAGGCCGCGATGGGTGCCATGCAGCCGCTGATGGGCATGTTCCAGGCGCCGATGCAGGCGTTCCAGGGCCTGTCCAGCCTCCCGCAGTCGATGATGGGCCAGCTCGGCGGCCTGATGAACGGGATGAAGGGCGCTGACGCCGCATTTCCGGCCGCCGACCTGGTCAAGGCAGGTGCTCCGGTCGGCGGAGCCGGTGGTATCGGGGGCGGCGGAGCCGGTGGAGGTATCGGCGGAGGCGGTGGCGGCGGGGTGCCGGGCGCGGGGTTGACCAGCTATACCCGGCCCACGAGCAGCTTTGCTCCGGAGAACTCCGGCAGGCCCACGTCGCTGAAGACGGGTCTGCTCAGTGCCGCCGAAGTGCGCGGCCCCACCTCGTCGCCGATGGGCGGCGGCGGAATGCCGATGTCGCCGGCCCACGCCGGCATGCTCGGCCAAGGCAAGGGAGAGAACAGCAAAGACGATGTTGCGCGTGCGCAGGTCGTAGTGGGGCATGATCCGCAACGCGATCCGCGACTCAGCTAATAGCTCGTACTTAGGGGGTGCGTCCGTCAACGTTTGCCAGAGGGTGAAGTGACAGCTGGTCCGCCCCCACCCGATACTCGACAACACATCCACTTACCGGGATCACACTCAGCAAAAGGGAGAAACACATGACACTCGTCGTCACACCGGAGGTGCTGCGGAGCACCCAGCAGGCCATCGAGTCCGCGCTCGAGCACGCGACCGCGATCGCCAATGGCTACCTCAGCCACCACGAGGGCCTCGGCTCGGCGGTCTGGGGCGGCCAGGCGCAGCTGGCGTCGGTGAACACCGCGGCCCAGATCAACCACGACCTGCAGCAGACGATCACCGGTGGCACTCGGTTGGCCCACGGCCTGAGCCAGGCGGCTTCGATGATGGAGCAGCACGAGGCCGACGCCGCGCACAGCCTCACCAGCTTCGCCGCGAACGCCTGACCCTCAGACCACCCACCGAAAAGGACTTGATCATGGACAACATCACGTACAACCACGGCGGTGTCGCCGATTTCGCCTCCGACGTCGGCCAGCGATCAGCTCAGCTGATGGAGATCCACGACGATATTCTGCAGCGCACCAACGCGATTGCCGATTTCTTCCAGGGCGCCGCGGCCGGCTCGTTCCACGAGGCGCAGATGCAGATGCTGCAGGGTCTGCAGGGGCTCGTCGAAACGATGAACCAGCACGGCACCACGATCAGCAACGTGAACGACAGCGCACATCAGACCGACCTCCAGATGGGCAACCTCTTCTAAAGCCGACGTTCTCAGCCGGTGGGGGCGCACGGTCGGTGCGCCCCTGCTGTCTGTCTCGGGGAGAACCATGTTGACGACGACAGTGGACGGCCTGTGGGTCCTACAGGTGTTGTCCGGTATCGAAGTAGTGGCACCAGAGCTTGGCTTGCGGCCACATCTGCCCAGTGTCGAGACGGCCCAGATGGCTCTGGCCCATCCCATCGCCGAGGAGCTTCGCGCCGCGGGTGTCATCAACGATGCTGGCGGCGTCGACGAGGCGGTCCTGGAATGGCTGACCGTGTTGTCCCGTCGCGACGTCGCCCTGGTGATCTACGCGCAGACGCCGGCGCAGGACATCGAATCGGAGCGGGTCCTGCTGGCCCGCTTCGCGCAGTGGTGGGTTGCCTTGGAGCGCAACGGGATCCTGGTGCGGCTGTCCGGCGTCGGTACCGCGAGCTCCGAAGAGTCGGCCGGCATGCTGATCAACTCGCAGATCGAGCGTCTGTGTGGAGAGATGAAGCCGGCGTCCCTGCGACCGGTGACCATCGATGTCCCCGAATTGCTTGCGGCCGTTCATGATCAGGCGAGTCTGCGGTCCTTCCTACTTGACCGCAGGTTCGACAGCGATCAGGTCACCATGCTGACCATGGCCGCCGACACCGACCGGTCGGCGCAGGCCTCGGTGGTGGCTATCCAGTCCGGTATGCCCAGCGGGCCCGCGCGTTCGCACATCGAGCAGGGGGCGGTGACCATCCTGGACACCCCGCAGGGCAGGCTGGTGTCCGAACACGTCACGCGCGCCGGAAAATCGTGGATGATCATTTCGCCTGGGTCAGCCGCCAACATCGCGTCCGCGGTGTTGAAGATGGTTCGCCGACTGCCCGCCGAAGACGAGTGGTACTCGCACAGAAAGGTTGTCTAGGTGACGAACCCCTGGAATGAACCACCGCGGTCCGCCGACCCCCGCGATCCCGTCGGCCGCGAAAGCTTCGGTGCACACCACCGCGGTCACCAGGATTCCGTGTCCGGCACGTTGCGCATCTCGGACATGGTGGCGCCACGCAAGATCCCGCCGGGCTCGGGGTGGCGCAAGTTCATCTACAACGCCTCGTTCAAGACCATCAACCTCGGTGAGTCCCCCGCCGAGCGGCACTATCGCGAACTGCGCGAACGGATTCGCAGGCACATCCGCAAGCAGTACGTGATCGGATTCGTCTCCGGTAAGGGCGGCGTCGGCAAGACGACGATGACCGCGAGCATCGGTGCGGTCTTCCGGGAATGCCGGCCGGAGAACGTGGTGGCCATCGACGCCGCGCCCGGCTTCGGCACGTTGGCGGGACGTATCGACGAAGCGCCGCCGGGCGACTACTCCGCCGTTCTCAACGACACCGATGTCCAAGGCTATGCCGACATCCGAGAGCACTTGGGGCAGAACCAGATCGGGCTCGACGTGCTGGCGGGCAACCGGGCATCCGATCAGCCCCGGCCACTGGTGCCTGCGATGTTCACCGGAGTGCTGTCGCGGCTGCGCCGCACTCACAACGTGATTCTGGTCGACACCGCCGACGATCTGGAGCACCCCGTCATGAAGGCGGTCTTCGACGCGTGCGACACCCTGGTGTTCGTCTCGGGGCTCACCGCCGACACCTCGCTGCCGGTGACCAGGTCCATCGATCTGCTTCGTTCACTGGGCTATCACGAGTTGGTGTCCCGCAGCATGGTGATCCTCAATGACAGCCGCAACAACTACGACTCCGACGCGCGCAAGTATCTGACCGAGCGGTTCAGCCAGTCCGGTGCGTCGGTCGAATTCATGCCGTACGACCCGCATCTGGCCAAGGGTGGCATCATCGACGCCCAGCACGAGTTGCAAAAGAAGACCCGGCTGCGGCTGTTCGAGATCACTGCCGCATTGGCCGACAAGTACATCCCGGACGCCGATAGGCCGCGTTGATGGCGAAGGTCTCGTTTCCGGCTCGCTGCGCGGTCGCGGTGATCTGCGGCGAACACCTTGTCTCACAGGTCTATCCGGCATCGGTGCCGGTTGAGGTATTCATCGACAACGTCGTCGAGCTGCTCAACGAAGAGCTCAAGCGGCGCGGTGTTCCCGGCCTCGACCCCGGCATCGCGTATGAGCTGAACCGCGCAAACGGGACTCGGCTCGACGTGACGAAGACGTTGGACGAACTCGGCGTCGAAGACGGGGCCACTCTGGTTCTGGTGCCCGCGCAGGAGGGTGAGTCCTTCGAGCCGCAGTACGAATCGCTGTCCACCGGCCTGGCCCGAGTAGGCAAGCGGCTGTTCGCCCCGGTGACCGCCGAGACCGCAGCGCACACCGCGCTGGCGGTGCTGGCGATGGTGGTGCTCTCCGTCCTCGGGCTGGGCGTACACACCCGGCTGCACACGGACTCGGTCATCCCGGCCATCGTCACCGGCTTGACCGGACTGCTTCTCGCGGTCGGTGCGGGTTCGGTCTGGCGGTGGTGGCCGCAGCGGGCCGATCTGCTCAGCGGCTTCGGCTGGCTGGCCGTTCCGCTGTTGGCGGTCGGCTTTGCCGCCGCAGCGCCCGGCGGTGTCGGGGCTGCACACGTGTTCATCGCGGCCCTGGCCGCCGCGATGCTCACCGTCGGTGTGGTCTCGATGACCGGGCGGCATGTCACCGTCGCGTCGACGGTGGTGACGCTGTGCGGAATCGGCGCCCTGGTGGGCGTTGCCCGGATGTGGAACCCGATCCCGGCGCAGTGGCTGGGCATGTGCGCGCTGATCGGCTTGCTCATGCTGTTGACGCTGGCGCCGACCTTCGCCTTGTGGACGGCGCGAATTCGGCCGCCGCACTTCGGTTCCATCACCGGACGTGATCTGTTCCGCCGAAGCGACGGGCTACCCGTCGACACCGTCACCCCGGTCGATGACGAGACCGAGGATGAGCCGAACCCGGACACCACGCCGACGGGCGCGATCATCACCGAAGCCGCCCGCCGAGCCAACAGCGTGCTGACCGGCATCTGCATCGCGGCCGCGATCACGCTGCCCGCGGCGGTGTGGGCGACCTTGATGCCGGGCCAGGGCAAGAGCATTGCCGCTGCCGTGCTGGCCGGGCTGTTCGTGCTCATCTTCATCAGCCGCGGCCGGGCGTACGCCGACAAGCGACAGGCCGTGGCGCTGGTGTGCGGCGCAGCCGCCGCGCTGTGCGTCGGCGTCATCCGTTACGTGCTGTCCGCGCCTGCCGACTCGGGGATGGCACTGTTGTGGGGTGCGCTGGCCCTGGCCGCCTTCGCGGGCGCCGGATTGGCTGCAGCCCTGCTGGTTCCGGTCACCCGGTTCACACCGTTGGTGCGCATGGTGGCCGAATGGCTGGAACTTGCCGCGATCGTGGCGGCTTTCCCGCTGGCTGCCTGGATCGGCGGGTTGTTCACCTGGGTCAGGATGCGATGATCGGGCAGCGGTTTGCCGCGACGGCGATGGTCATCCTGCTCACCGGGTTGATCGCCAACATCCCTGCAGCGCAGGCGATTCCGCCGCCGAGTGTGGATCCGTCGATGGTTCCGCCGGACGGTCCACCGCGCCCGGATCAGCCGATGCGGCAGAGCAACATCTGTGCCCGCACCATCACCGTGGCCGACCCCAACGTGGCACTGCCCGCGCCGAACCTGGCGATGCTCAACGTCGTCAAGGCGTGGCAGTACTCGACCGGTAACGGCGTGCCGGTGGCGGTGATCGACACCGGCGTCAACCCCAGCCCGCGGCTACCCGTGGTGCCCGGCGGGGACTACATCATGGGCGGCGACGGCCTGATGGACTGCGATGCGCACGGCACCATCGTCGCCTCGCTGATCGCGGCCACCGTGCAGGGCGGCCCGCCACCGGCTCCGATGCCGCCCACTCCCGCTTTCCCGCCGCCGGCAGGCCCGCCCGCGGTCATCGCCGCGCCACCGCCTCCGGGGTCGCCGCCCGCGCCGCCGGCGCCCCCGCCGCCGCCCGTGCCGGTGACGGTCACCGAGACGAAGCCCGCGCCGCCCCCGCCACCGCCACCGCCCCCGCCCGATCAGCCGTCAGCGGGCCCGGGTGACTTGGACCCGAACGGCCCCGAGGATCCCGAGGTTCCGCCGCCCCCGCCGGGAGCGCCCGACGGTGTGGCCGGTGTGGCCCCGAACGCGGTGGTGATCTCGATCCGTCAGTCGTCACGGGCATACGAACCGGTGAACCCGGGACCCGGCGACAACGAGGCCCGCAAGAAGGCCGGCACCGTGGCGACGCTCGCCAGCGCGATCGTGCACGCCGCCAATATGGGCGCCAAGGTGATCAACATCAGTGTGACGTCATGTGTTTCGGCAGCCGACCCGCTGGATCAGCGCGCACTCGGCGCGGCCGTCTGGTACGCCGCGACCATCAAGGACGCGGTGATCGTCGCCGCCGCCGGAAACGAGGGCGAGGACGGCTGCGCCCAGAACCCGTCGTTCGACCCGCTGGACACGTCGGATCCGCGGGACTGGCATCAGGTCAAGACCGTGTCGTCGCCGTCGTGGTTCTCCGATTACGTCCTGTCGGTGGGGGCCGTCGACAACACCGGCGCGCCCATCAACAAGAGCTTGGCCGGACCGTGGGTCGCCGCGGCCGCGCCCGGTGTCGGTGTCATGGGTCTCTCACCGCAGACCGGTGGCCCGGTCAATGCCTATCCGCCGGTGCGCCCGGGGGAACGGAACATGCCGTTCTGGGGCACCAGCTTCTCGGCGGCGTACGTCTCCGGTGTCGCGGCACTGGTCCGGGCCAAGTATCCGAACCTGACCGCCAACCAGATCATCCACCGCATCCTGCAGACCGCGCACAACCCGCCCCGAGGGGTGGACAACCAGGTCGGCTACGGCGTGGTGGACCCCGTTGCCGCACTGACGTTCAACGTGCCGCCCGGTGACCGGCTGGCTCCCGGCTCGATGACCCGGGTGCTGGCGCCACCACCGCCGCCGGCCGCCCCCGACCATCGCGCGCGCAACGTGGCGCTGATCTTCGCCGGTGCCGTTGTCGGGGCCGTGTTGTTGGCGAGCATCATCGGCCGCGCCAGGCGGGCGCGATGAGACGTCACAGCATCCAGCTCGCGGTGATCCTCGCCGTGCTGGCGCTGGGGCTGATCGGGTGGATCGTCTACGGGCTCATCGGTGCCGGTGTGGGACTGGTCCTCGGTCTGATCCTGTTCGCGATTCCCTGGCGGCGCCAACCGCTGTGGTCGTGGGCGGGTCTGTATCTGCGCCGCAACCGTCCGATCCTGCTGAGCGAGCCGGTCACGGTGGCCAACGACCGCTCCGGTGGCGGTGTGCGCTACCAGGACGGGGTGGCCATCGTCGCCGTCCAACTGCTCGGGCGGGCGCACACGGCGACGATCTTCACCGGCTCCACCGCGGCGCAGACCCGCAACAACCTCGACGTGAGCGAGTTGCTGCCGGCCATGCACCAGAGTCTGGGGCTGACCATCGAGTCGCTGTCGGTGGTGACGGCGGGCTCGCGGCGCCGCAGCACCGGCGACTATCCGCGGGTCTACGACACTCTCATCGGCACGCCGCCGTACGCCGGGGCGCGGGAGACCTGGCTGGTGATCCGGCTGCGGGCCCTGGAGAACGCCGATGCGTTACGGCGCCGCGCCACGGTGGGAACCGCAGCGCTGGCCGCGGCCCAACGGATCGCGGCGAGCCTGCGCTGTAACGGAATTCGCGCAAAGGTCGCCACCGCGACGGACATGGTCGAGTTGGAGCGCCGACTGGGCCGCACCGCGCTGGAGTCACACAACCAGCGCTGGAAGACCGCACGCAGCGATGCCGGCTGGCTTACTACCTACGCCTACCAGCCGCGCGACATCAATGCCGAGATGCTCTCGCAGGCCTGGGCGCTGCGTGCTGACGGCATCATCCAGAACATCACCCTGTTCCCGGACGGAACGGCGAGTGCGACCATCACCATCCGCAGCGCCCAACCGCCGACGGCTCCGCCGAGCGTGATGCTCAAAACCCTGCCTGGTGAGCAGGCGAGCGCCGTCGCCGCGAATCTGTGCGGACCCAGGCCGGAATTGCACGGCCTCAGCCGCGGACGTGCCCCTGCCACTTTGGTTCTGCCGATCGGGCCGTCCGGCGTGCTGTTGGGCAAGGTCAACGCCGGCGACCGGCTGCTGCTGCCGCTGGGCGATCCCGGGGAGTTCAGCCGTATCCACATCGCGGCCGAGGACCCGATCGCCAAACGCATCATCATCCGGACCGCGGGTGCGGGGGACCGGATCACCGTGCACACCAGCGATCTGCAGCGCTGGGAGAGTGTGCGGATGCCGCACATCGCGGTCTCCGATCAGCCGCGGCCGGCGTCGGGGACCACCGTCAGCGTGGTGGACGGAACCGTCGCCCCCGCCCCCCGGCCGAACACGGTGATCTCGGTGGGCCGGCCAGGGGAGACGCGTCGAGGCACGGCCGACGTGGTGATCACCCAGATCGGTCCGGCAACCGTCGAGGTCAACGCCGCCGGCCAGGTGTATATGGTGGAGGTGGAGCTGTTCCGCGCCGAAAATCGTTATGTGTCAAGTGAACCGACCAGCCTGCGGTCGGATGAACTGGAGCTGGCAGACTAGTCATGACCAGTAGTGCAGATACCGCGGCCGCCCGTCGCCAGTTCGACCAGGCGATGGCCGTGCTGGAGTCCGATCCCGCGACCGCGCTGCGGCATTTCCGCGACGCCACCGGCATCGACCCGTCGATGGCCGATGCGTGGTTGGGCCGGATCTCCGCCGGCGACGACGCGCTGGATTCCCTGCAGCAGCTGTTCGCCTACGGATCGCGGTTGCACCGCGAGTCCAACCGGCTCGGTGTACGTCTGGGCGCGCCGATCAAGGCCGGGCCGTACCTGTCGATCACCGTCACCGAGTCCTCGCACGCCGGTCTGGCGCTGGCCAGCGCGCTGGTCGACGACGAGCAGTTCGAGAAAGCCGAAGCGGTGTTGGAGGATTCGGCGCTGCTGGACACCTGGGAAAACCATCAGTGGCAGCAGTACGTCCGGGCGTATCTGATGTTCGCCACCCAGCGCTGGCCCGACGTCATCGCCGAGGCGGCTCGGGTGCTGCCCCCTCAGGCGATCATCATGTCGGCGGTGACGGCGGCCACCAACGCGCTGGCCGCGCACGCCGCCGCGCATCTGGGGCAGGGCCGGGTGGCACTCGATTGGGCAGACCGGGTGGAGTTGCGCACCGAGCGGGGCGCCGCCGAGACGCGCAGGCACAGCCTGCTGGATACGGCGGTCACCGCGATCGATCCGCTCGAATTCCCGCTCATCGCAGCAGACCTCGCGTATGTCCGGGGGATGGCGCACCGCCAGCTCGGCGAGGAGGACAAGGCGCAGATCTGGTTGTCGAAGGCCACGATCAACGGTGTGCTGATCGACCCGGCCAAACAGGCGCTGGCCGATCAGCGGCTGCAGTTGGTCGTCACCGACGAGGACACGATCAACAGCCGCTCCAACAAGTGGGACGCCAGCACCGAGCAGTCGGAGAACGAGCGGGCCGAAGAGGAGAACGCTGAGCGGCGGACCGAGCTGCTGGCCGAAGGCCGTGCGCTGCTGAACAACCAGGTGGGCCTGGCCGACGTCAAGCGGGCGGTCGCCGAGCTCGAAGACCAGATCGAGGTCCGCGAGCTGCGGCTGGCCCACGGCCTACCGGTGACCAACCAGACCAACCACATGTTGTTGGTGGGTCCACCCGGAACCGGTAAGACGACGACGGCCGAAGCGCTCGGCAAGATCTACGCCGGGCTGGGCATCGTCCGGCATCCGGAGATCATCGAGGTCAAGCGCGCCGACTTCTGCGGTGAGCACATCGGGTCGTCGGGGCCGAAAACCAATGAGCTGATCAGCCGTTCGCTGGGTCGCATCCTGTTCATGGACGAGTTCTATTCCCTGGTGGAGCGCCATCACGACGGGCGGCCGGACATGATCGGAATGGAAGCGGTGAACCAGTTGCTGGTGGCCTTGGAGGTGCACCGCTTCGACTTCTGTTTCATCGGCGCCGGCTACGAGAAGGAAGTCGACGAATTCCTCACCGTGAACCCGGGTTTGGCGGGGCGCTTCAATCGCAAGCTGCGGTTCGAGTCCTACAGCCCCGACGAGTTGGTGCAGATCGCCGTCCGCTACGGCGGACCGCGCGCCACCGTGATCGAACCCGCCGCGCAGGACGCGCTGAACGCGGCGTGCCGCAAGTTGCGGGCCTACCTCGCCCCCGACGGCATCCACGGTATCGACGTCATGCAGAACGGCCGGTTTGCCCGCAACGTCGTGGAGCGCGCGGAGCGGTTGCGTGACTCACGGGTGGCCGCCCAGAACCGCACCAGCCGCGGCTCGGTGACGGTCGAGGATCTCGAGACACTACGCACCCAGGACCTGATGGCCGCGGTCGCCGACGCATGCGCGGAAAAGCATGTGCCCATCAGCCTTTGACCTGTAGCACCGCCGCGGCGGCGCGTGCAAGCGCGCCCGCGCTCGGGTAGCGCGCCTCCGGGTTCTTCGCCATCGCCGTGGCAATGACGTCGTCCATCGCCACCGGCAACCACGGTGCCAACTCGGTGACGCGGGGCGGCTCGCGGTACAGGTGCGCGTGCACCACCTGGTCCTTCGATTCGGCGTCGAAGAACGGCGGCTTGCCGGTCAGCAGCCGAAACAGTGAGCAGCCCAACGAATACACGTCGGCCCGTCCGTCGACTTCGCTGCCCCGCAACATCTCCGGCGCCGCGTAGGCAGCGGACGTCAGTACCATGCCATCTGCGGCGAACGGCCGCGACCCGAAATCTGCCAGCAGCGCGCGGTCGTCGCCGTCCAGCAGGAAATTCGACGGCTTCACGTCACCGTGCACGACTCCCTGCGCGTGGGCGAAGTCCAGCCCGCGAGCGATGCCTGCGATGATGTGCACCGCCCGTGCCGGCGACATTCGTCCGGCACGTAATTCGCGGTCCGCGTCCCCGCCTGCCGCGTACTGCATTGCCAGCCAGTGCTTTCCGTCCGGGGCCGTGCCGTGGTCGTACACCGGCACGATACTGGGATGGACCAGAGCCGGGGGTGCACCGGATGTGGAAACCTTGAGCGCGACGCGCTTGCCTGAATCGTGCGCCAGGTAGACAGTGCCCGCACCGCCTGTGCCGAGCACGGATTCGACGACGTAGCCGCCGATACTAACGGGGTCCACGGGGCGGTATGGTCGCGAAGAATTGCGAAATGACCGCTGCCACTTCGACGAACGCCCGGCGGGTCGGCACCGACATCTCAGCGGTGCTGTTGATGACACCTCCCGGGCGCAGGCCCGGATCGAAGGGCACCTCCACCACCGCCTGTCGCCTGGAGCGGAACTGGTCGGCCAGCACCCCGCGCGTCTTCTTGTCGGAGTGCCCGTCGGAATCATTGAGCACGATCACCGAGCGCTGCATCAAGCCGGTCTTACCATGGGCGGCAAGCCATTCCATCGTCTGTGCGGCGGCTGACGCCCCGTCCGGCCAGGGCGAGGACACCACGATCAGCGCGTCCATGTCGCGCATCGCCTCCTGGGTGACGGGGGCGTCCATCGTCGAACCGCAGTCGACGATGGAGATCGTGAAGTGCCGGTCGAGCCGCATGGTGGCCTCGCGGTAGATCGCCGGGTCCAGAATCCCGCGGCGACTGCCGTTTTCCCCGGCCAGCACGAACAATCCCGACGAGTTGCTGCCCATCCGGGTGAGCACCTCGGCGAACGAGCGCAGGTTCTTGTTCTTGGCCAGCTCCCAGTAGGAGCCGTCGGCGCGCGGGTCGATGCGGCTGCCGAGCCGGCCGAACGCGGTGTCGGCGTCCACCGCCACCACCCGGTCCCCGCGGCGAAGCTCGGCCAGCACACACCCGACGCTGGCCGACACCGTCGTCTTGCCGACACCACCCTTGCCCAGCACGCCGATCTTGTAGTGGCCGCGCAACGGGGCGGCCACCATGGCCTCCATCGCGGCCTGACGCTGGTCCTCGCGCGACGGACCAGGGTTCACCAGCCCGAACGTCGCGGCATGGACGCCGCGGCGCCAACCCCGGGTCGGCTTGGGCTTGGGCCGCCGGACCGGCGACGGCGTCGGAACCGCGGGATACGGCGCCCGCGGCATCGGCGGCATCGGTCGTATGGGGGGCGGGACCTCGATACGGGGCAGCCGCTCAGTGGGCGGGCCGCCGTACTCCGGCGGAGGCGGAGCCTGCCGGTATCGCTCGCGGTAATCATCGCGGTCGGTCATCGTGTTCAGTATCGCTGGTCTCTCCGAGATCGACGTTTTGCCGGTCCTCACCCGGGCTTTTCCTGCGATTCGTCGGTTTGGACGAGGTAAAGCTAAGAATCCGACCAGAGTTTGCGCAAAGTCTCGGGCCGGACCGCTGTGTGGCGCGTGGTGCCGGTGACGACGGCTGATGTGAGGTACACCGCAGCCGCCGGGTGGGCACCCTACGCCCTCAGCAAACAACCACCGCCACGGCGAACGGAGCTCCCCGTCGGTCCCCCGGTGCGCGAACCGGGCATCTGGCCATCAAAAGGGGTCGAGGACAACGGATTCCGCAGCCGAATGGCCCCGGCGATCACGTCTTCGATTCCCACAGCAGAGCAACCAAGTAAGCCTAGACTAAGTTGGCATGTCAGGCGGGGTTTGACATATCGTTTTACGACTTGTTGACACCACAGTGGAGCCCCGTTCAGTGACGCACGGAGGAATCCCTGGCGGGGCGCGGTGACGTCGACGAACCACCGCGCACAAAAGCTTGTGAAGGGTCAGGTGCGAATGCCCAGGAGTGTCGGGCTGTACAACCCCGCATATGAGCACGACTCATGTGGCGTCGCCATGGTGGTGGACATGCACGGCCGTCGCAGCCGCGACATCGTGGACAAGGCGATCACCGCGCTGCTGAACCTCGAGCACCGCGGCGCGGCAGGCGCCGAGCCGCACAGCGGTGACGGCGCGGGCATCCTGCTTCAGGTTCCCGACGCGTTCCTGCGTGCTGTGGTCGACTTCGAGCTTCCTGCCGAGGGCTCCTACGCCACCGGCATCGCGTTCCTGCCGCAGTCGTCCCGCGACGCGGCCACCGCCTGCGAGGGCGTCGAGAAGATCGTCGAGGCCGAGGGCCTCGACGTCATCGGCTGGCGCGACGTCCCCACCGACGACTCGTCGTTGGGTGCGTTGTCCCGGGACGCGATGCCGACCTTCCGCCAGGTGTTCATCGGTGGCGCGTCCGGCATGGAGCTGGAGCGCAAGGCCTACGTGATCCGCAAGCGTGCCGAGCACGAGCTGGGTTCCAAGGGCCCCGGCCAGGATGGTCCGGGTCGTGAAACCGTTTATTTCCCAAGCCTTTCCGGCCAGACCTTTGTCTACAAGGGCATGCTGACCACACCGCAGCTCAAGGCCTTCTACCTCGATCTGCAGGATGACCGGCTGGAAAGCGCGCTGGGCATCGTGCACTCGCGGTTCTCCACCAACACATTCCCGTCGTGGCCGCTGGCCCACCCGTTCCGGCGGGTCGCCCACAACGGCGAGATCAACACCGTCACCGGCAACGAGAACTGGATGCGCGCCCGTGAGGCGCTCATCAAGACCGACATCTTCGGCACCGACGTCGAGAAGATCTTCCCGGTCTGCACCCCCGGCGCCTCGGATACCGCCCGCTTCGACGAGGTACTCGAACTGCTGCACCTCGGTGGGCGCAGCCTCGCGCACTCGGTGCTGATGATGATCCCGGAGGCCTGGGAGCGCAACGAGTCGATGGACCCTGCCCGGCGGGCGTTCTACCAGTACCACAGCTCGTTGATGGAGCCGTGGGATGGACCGGCCTCGGTGTGCTTCTCCGACGGCACGGTCGTCGGCGCGGTGCTCGACCGCAACGGCCTGCGTCCGTCGCGCATCTGGGTCACCGAGGACGGCCTCGTGGTGATGGCCTCCGAGGCCGGGGTGCTCGATCTGGACCCGGCCACCGTGGTCAAACGCATGCGCCTGCAGCCCGGCCGGATGTTCCTGGTGGACACCGCCCAGGGCCGCATCGTCTCCGACGAGGAGATCAAGGCCGAACTGGCCTCCGGCGAGCCCTACCAGGAATGGCTGGACGACCAGCAGTTCCATCTCGACAATCTGCCGCAGGGCCCGTATGTGCGGATGCCGCACCACCGCGTGGTGCTGCGCCAGCAGGCCTTCGGCTACACCTACGAAGAGCTCAACCTGCTGGTCGCGCCGATGGCGCGGACCGGAGCGGAGCCGCTGGGCTCGATGGGCACCGACACCCCGATCGCCGTGCTCTCGTCGCGGCCACGGATGCTGTTCGACTACTTCCAGCAGCTGTTCGCCCAGGTGACCAACCCGCCGCTGGACGCCATCCGCGAAGAAGTGGTGACCAGCCTGCAGGGCACCGTCGGCCCGGAAGGCGACCTGCTCAACCCGCAGCCGGAGTCGTGCCACCAGATCGGGCTTCGCCAGCCGATCCTGCGCAACCACGAACTGGCCAAGCTGATCAACCTCAACCCGGACGACACCGTTCGCGGCCGCAAGCACGGCATGCGCTCTGCCGTCATCCGATGTCTGTATCCCGTCGCCAAGGGCGGCGAGGGTTTGCGCCGTGCGCTCGATGACATTCGTGACGCGGCGTCGAAGGCCATCGCCGACGGCGCCCGGATCCTGATCATCTCCGACCGCGAGTCCAACGAGAACCTGGGGCCGATCCCGTCGCTGCTCTCGGTGGCGGCCATTCACCACCACCTCGTTCGCACCCGGACCCGCACCCAGGTCGGCCTGGTCGTGGAGGCCGGCGACGCCCGCGAGGTGCACCACATGGCCGCCCTGGTCAGCTTCGGGGCCGCCGCGATCAACCCGTACATGGCGTTCGAGTCGATCGACGACATGATCGGCCGTGGGATGATCGAGGGCATCAGCCGTGAGAAGGCGCTGCAGAACTACATCAAGGCCGCAGGCAAGGGTGTGCTGAAGGTGATGTCCAAGATGGGCATCTCCACCCTGGCCTCCTACACCGGCTCGCAGCTCTACCAGGCCATCGGCATCTCCCAGCAGGTGCTCGACGAGTACTTCACCGGCCTGCACTGCCCGGTCGGCGGGATCGATCTGGACGACATCGCCGCCGACGTCGCCACCCGCCATCAGCTGGCCTATCTGGACCGCCCCGACGAGCGCGCGCACCGCGAGCTCGAGGTCGGCGGCGAATACCAGTGGCGCCGCGAGGGTGAATACCACCTGTTCAACCCGGACACGGTGTTCAAGCTGCAGCACTCCACCCGCACCGGCCAGTACAAGGTCTTCAAGGAGTACACCCAGCTGGTCGACGACCAGAGTGAGCGGATGGCGTCGCTGCGCGGCCTGCTGAAGTTCAAAGATGGTGTGCGGCAGTCGATTCCGATCGAAGAAGTCGAGCCGGCGAGCGAGATCGTCAAGCGGTTCTCCACCGGGGCGATGAGCTACGGCTCGATCTCGGCCGAGGCGCACGAGACCCTGGCGATCGCGATGAACCGCCTTGGCGGGCGGTCGAACTCAGGCGAGGGCGGCGAGGCCGTCAGCCGATTCGAGCGTGAGCCCAACGGCGACTGGCGCCGCAGCGCCATCAAGCAGGTCGCCTCCGGTCGCTTCGGTGTGACGTCGCACTACCTGACGAACTGCACCGACATCCAGATCAAGATGGCCCAGGGTGCCAAACCAGGTGAGGGCGGCCAACTTCCGGGCCACAAGGTCTACCCGTGGGTGGCCGAGGTGCGGCATTCCACGCCAGGCGTCGGCTTGATCTCGCCGCCGCCGCACCACGACATCTATTCGATCGAGGATCTGGCACAGCTGATCCACGACCTGAAGAACGCCAACCCGCAGGCCCGCGTGCACGTGAAGCTGGTGAGCGAGAACGGTGTCGGCACGGTCGCGGCCGGCGTGTCCAAGGCGCACGCCGACGTGGTGCTGATCTCCGGCCACGACGGCGGCACCGGCGCCACGCCGCTGACGTCCCAGAAGCACGCGGGTGCACCGTGGGAGCTCGGCCTGGCCGAGACCCAGCAGACGCTGCTGCTCAACGGATTGCGTGACCGGATCGTGGTGCAGGTCGACGGCCAGCTCAAGACCGGCCGTGACGTGGTGGTCGCTGCTCTGCTGGGTGCCGAGGAGTTCGGCTTCGCGACCGCGCCGCTGGTGGTGTCGGGCTGCATCATGATGCGGGTCTGCCACCTGGACACCTGCCCGGTGGGTGTGGCCACGCAGAACCCGGTGTTGCGCGAACGCTTCGACGGCAAGCCGGAATTCGTCGAGAACTTCTTCATGTTCATCGCTGAAGAGGTCCGCGAGTTGATGGCTCAGCTGGGCTTCCGCACCATCAACGAGATGGTCGGCCAGGTCAACGCGCTGGATACCGCGAAGGCTGCCGAGCATTGGCGGGCCCACAAGCTGGACCTGACGCCGGTTCTGCACGAGCCGGATTCGGCGTTTATGAATCAGGATCTGTACTGCAGCTCACGCCAAGACCACGGCCTGGACAAGGCGCTGGATCAGCAGCTGATCGTGATGAGCCGAGAGGCGCTGGATTCCGGCACTCCGGTTCGCTTCTCGACGACGATCGCCAACACCAACCGGACTGTCGGCACGATGCTCGGCCACGAGCTGACCAAAGCCTATGGCGCCAATGGACTTCCGGACGGAACCATCGATATCACGTTCGACGGTTCGGCGGGCAACAGCTTCGGTGCCTTCGTGCCTAAGGGTGTGACGCTTCGGGTCTACGGCGACGCCAACGATTACGTCGGCAAGGGGCTCTCGGGCGGAAGGCTCGTGCTACGGCCGTCGGACAAGGCGCCGGAAGACTATGTGGCAGAAGCCAACATCATCGGCGGCAACGTGATCCTGTTCGGCGCCACCAGCGGTACCGCGTTCATCCGCGGCACCGTGGGTGAGCGGTTCGCGGTGCGCAACTCCGGCGCGCACGCCGTGGTCGAGGGCGTCGGTGACCATGGCTGCGAGTACATGACCGGCGGACGGGTGGTGATTCTCGGCGAGACCGGCCGCAACTTCGCGGCGGGCATGTCCGGTGGCATCGCCTACGTCTACGACCCCGACGGCAGGCTGCCGGCCAATCTCAACACCGAGATGGTCGATATCGACGAGTTCGACGACGCCGACGTCGAGTGGCTGCGCGACATCATCGTCGCGCATGTGGACGCCACCGATTCGGTTGTGGGCCAGCGCATCTTGGCTGACTGGTCCGGACAGGTAGGTAATTTCGTGAAAGTGATGCCGCGCGACTACAAGGCCGTGCTGCAGGCGATCGCCGAGGCTGAAGCTGCCGGCGAGGATGTCGACAAGGCGATCATGGCGGCCGCTCATGGGTGACCCGAGTGGCTTCCTGAAGATCACCGCGCGTGAGACGCCGGTGCGCCGGCCGGTGGATCTGCGACTCAAAGACTGGAAAGAGGTCTACGAGGACTTCTCCCAGGACACCCTGGAGAAGCAGGCCTCGCGCTGCATGGACTGCGGAATCCCGTTCTGCCACAACGGCTGCCCGCTGGGCAACCTGATCCCGGAGTGGAACGACCTGGTGTACCGGGACCGGTGGCGTGACGCGATCGAGCGGCTGCACGCCACCAACAACTTCCCGGAGTTCACCGGCCGGCTGTGCCCGGCGCCGTGTGAGGCCTCCTGCGTGCTGGGCATCAATCAGGATCCGGTGACCATCAAGCAGGTCGAGGTCGAGATCATCGACAACGCCTTCGACGAGGGCTGGGTCGTCCCGATGCCGCCGCACGTCATCACCGGCAAGAAGGTCGCCGTCGTCGGCTCCGGCCCCGCCGGGTTGGCGGCTGCCCAGCAGCTGACCCGTGCCGGGCACGACGTCACCGTCTTCGAGCGGGCCGACCGCATCGGTGGACTGCTGCGCTACGGGATCCCCGAATTCAAGATGGAGAAGCGTCACATCGATCGGCGCCTGGCTCAGATGGAAGCCGAGGGCACCAAGTTCCGCGCCGGCGTCAACGTCGGCGTCGACATCAGCGCCGACCAGCTGCGCGCCGACTTCGACGCGGTCGTCCTCGCCGGCGGTGCCACCGACTGGCGGGATCTGCCGATCCCGGGCCGCCAGTTCGAAGGCGTATATCAGGCCATGGAGTACCTGCCGTGGGCCAACAAGGCCACCCACGGCGACCCGGTACTCGACGAGAACGGTCAGCCGCCGATCACCGCCAAGGGCAAGAAGGTCGTCATCATCGGCGGCGGCGACACGGGCGCCGACTGCCTGGGCACCGCCCATCGCCAGGGCGCGGCCAGCATCCACCAGTTCGAGATCATGCCGCGGCCGCCCGAGACCCGGGCCGACTCGACCCCCTGGCCGACGTACCCCCTGATGTTCCGGGTGTCCTCGGCTCATGAGGAGGGCGGCGAGCGGGTGTTCTCGGTCAACACCGAGAAGTTCGTCGGCCACGAGGGCAAGGTCACCGGTCTTCGCGCGCATGAAGTGGTGATGAAGAACGGCAAGTTCGAGAAGGTCGACGGCACCGACTTCGAGCTCGAGGCGGACCTGGTGCTGCTGGCGATGGGCTTTGTCGGACCGGAGAAGCCGGGCTTGCTCACCGACCTGGGCGTGGAGCTCACCGATCGGGGCAACGTCGCCCGCGACAACGAGTTCGGCACCTCCGTGCCCGGTGTCTTCGTCGCCGGCGACATGGGCCGCGGCCAGTCGTTGATCGTCTGGGCAATCGCGGAAGGCCGCGCCGCCGCCAAAGGTGTGGACCGCTACCTGATGGGTCACTCCGCGTTGCCGGCGCCGATAAAGCCGACCGCAGCCCCTCAGCGCTGATCGATTCAAGGCCACACTGGTAACTCCAGTCCCATCAGAATCATCGGATTAATCGGCGGCGCGCCTCTTGCTGTTTGCGGTGTGATCTGTGTCTAATTGCTGGAGTGAGCGTTGCGGTAACGTGGGGCTCCGCCTGAGCTGAGATCCGACCACAGGAGTGATCCTTGTGTACCTCAACCCGATATCTCGTTCCCGGGTCGGGCGTATTGCCTGGTCCTTCTTCCGTCACCCAGTGAGAAGCCGCGAGTGGCCGGCCAAGCACGAGCGCTTGGTCACGGCCGACGAGCTCGTCCGCTTCGGTTTCTAGCAACTGATTCCGGCGGTAGTTGACGCAGGCGCAGCTTTGCCGGCCGTTACCAGGCTGTTATCTAGAGCCCTGAATCCCGGATCGCTTCGGCCAGCGGCTCGAGCACGGCCGGATGGTGCGGCGGGGGCAGGTACACGATCGCCAGATCCAGACCCTCGGACCCCAGGGCCGCGGCCTCGTCGATCGCCTTGGCATAGTCGTGGTCCTCGCTGAGCCGGACGTGAGCGGAGGTCATGATCTCGCTCGGGTCGCGACCGATGTCGGCGCAGTGCGATGCCAGAACGTTGAGCTTGTGGGCGAATTCCTCGGGGGTACCGCCGGCGAAATTCCAGTGCTGGGCATATTTGGCGACGATGCGCAGTGTCCGCTTCTCGCCGCTGCCGCCGATGCAGATCGGCGGGTGGGGCCGCTGCGGGCCTTTGGGCTCGTTGCGTGCGTTGCTGAGCTGGTAAAAGGCTCCGTCGAAGTCGGTGGTGTCCTGGCTGAGCAGTCCGATCAGCACCTGGCAGGCTTCCTCGAAGCGGTCCAGGCGCTCTTTGACGCTGCCCAGTTCGATGCCGTATGCGCCGGACTCTTCTTCGTTCCAGCCGGCGCCGATACCCAGTTCCAGGCGGCCGCCGGAGATGATGTCGACGGCGGACACCATGTTGGCCAGGACCGCGGGATGCCGGTAGTGGATGCCGCTGACCAGGTTGCCGAGCCGTAGCCGGGTGGTGGCCTGGGCCAGCGCGGTCAGCGTCGTCCAGCCCTCCAGGCAGGGTCCGCTCGAGTCCGAGAAGATCGGATAGAAGTGGTCGAAGGTCCAGCCGGAGTGGAAGACGTCGATGTCATCGGCGACCTGCCAGACCGCCAGCATGTCGGCCCACGTGGTGTTTTGGGGGGAGGTCTTGAAGGCGAATTGCACTGTACCGAGCCTAGTCCGGTTCGCTGACCGGCACCTGTCAGGCGGCGTCTATTCGGAGCAGTTCACTGCGGCCGGCGGGCTCACGGCGCAACGCCCTACCGAGCGCGTGAACGAGCAGCCACTGGCCGAGTCCGGCGACCACCAGCGGCCAGAGAGCGCCGGCAAGTAGGGCGGGACCGATGGTCACGGCAGGACTGGTCAGTTGGCTCCGGCGCGACCAGGCGGCAAACGCCATGGCACCACCCGCGACGAGAGTGGCTGCGCACACATACGCGACCACCCACTGGAGAGCTGACATGGGCTTTTTGTACCCGAGAATTTTCAGGGATAAACCGGGCGGGCCACGTGGGAGCGGGCGTGGGCGATCGCGTCGTCGAGGGAGTCGATCAGGTGATTCTCGTGGCGCAGCGCGTCGACGATGCCGATGTTGGCCAGCAACGCCATGTGCTCGGGCCGCACTCCCTTGATGATGACGGTCACGCCCCGGGCCTCGAGGTCTTCGGCGATCTCGGCAAGGGTGTGCGCACCGGTGGCGTCCAGCATTCCCAGCTGGGACATGCGGATGATGACCACCGATACGTCGGGATGGTTGGTGATCGCGTTGGAGAGTCGTTCGGCGGCGCCGAAGAACATTGCGCCGTCCAATCGCAGCAGCGCGATGCGCTCGTCGCCGGGCTGAGGCGGGCCGGGCAGATCCTCACGGACCACGCTGCTGCGCCGCGCGACCGTCCGCAGCGCGAAGAACGCGGCGATCAGGATGCCGATTTCGACCGCCTCGATCAGATCGAAACACACCGTGACGACGGCGGTCAGGGTGAAGGCCAGCGCGTCCGAGCGGGTGGAGCCGACGATCTTGGCGACGGTGCTCAGCGAGATCATCCGAAACGACGTCACCATCAGCACACCGGCCAACGCGGACAACGGAATCGCCGCAACCGGGCCGGTGGCGAGATAGACGACGCCGAGCAACAGCAGCGAATGGACGATCGCCGACAGCCGGGTGCGAGCGCCTGACCGCACGTTCACCGCGGTGCGGGCGATCGCGCCGGTGGCCGGCATGCCGCCGAACAGGCCGGACGCCATCGAGGCCAGACCCTGACCGACGAGTTCGCGGTCCGGATCGTAGGGGCCGGTCGGCGACATGGTTGCCGCCACCCGCGCCGACAGCAGCGATTCGATGGCGGCGAGCGCGGCGATGGCCACCGCGGCGCCGAGCAGGGTGCGCAGCGCGGCGGGATCGGCGTGCGGCACCAGCGGCGCGGGCAGATGCGCGGGCAGGTTCCCGATCGCGCCCACCGGGAAGTGGAAGGCGACGACGAGCAGGGTGGCCACGACGACAGCTGTCAGCGATTCGGGAATCGCGCGGTGCACGCGCGGCAGGCCGACCATGACCGCGGCGACGAACGCCACGACGGCGAGAGTGCGCCATGCCGATGACCACTCGGCCTCGGCGACGACTGTCCAGGCGGCGACCAGCGTGCGTTGACCGCTGGGAGCCTCGACACCGAACGCCGCGGGCACCTGCTGCAGGAAGATGATCGCCGCGATGCCGAGCGTGAAGCCTTCGATCACCGGCCAGGGAATGAACGTGACCGCGCGGCCCAGGCCGGTGATGCCTGCGGCCAGCACGATCACCCCCGCCAGGACCGTGACGAGCGCGACGCTGCCGATGCCGTGCTGCGCCACGATCGGCGCGAGTACCACCGCCATCGCTCCCGTCGGTCCCGACACCTGGACATGGGATCCGCCGAATATCGCGGCGACAACTCCCGCGATCACAGCCGTGATCAATCCGGCTGCCGCCCCGACACCCGAGCTGATGCCGAACGCCAACGCAAGCGGCAACGCCACCACACCCACCGTGATCCCGGCGAGGATGTCGCGACGCCAGGACCGGGGTAGGTCGGCGTAGTCACTGAGATGGGGAAGCAGCCGCGACAGCTGACCGGCGGCCTTGGTGATCACTGCGGATTTCCCACCGGAGGCAACGAGTCGAAGGCCGAGAGCTGTTCGTGGCGGGCTTTGAGGGTGTCGGCGAGGAAGCCGCGCGCAGACACCAGCAGATCGCGGATCGACGGGTGGGCGAGCTCGTAGTGCACGGCGTTGCGGGTGCGCTCCGCCGACACCACGTGATGGCGTTTGAGGACAGCCAGGTGCTGCGACAGCAGCGTCGGTTCGATCTCGGTGGCCGCGAGAATCTCGCTGACCGGGGTCGGCCGGTCATTGGCCGACAAGATCTCCAGCACGCGAATACGCGCGGGGTGCGCCAGCGCCTTGAAGAGGTTGGCCTTGATCTCGTAGAGCGGGCGCTCGTCGCCGCCGGGAGAGTTGGTGGGCACCATGAGCCTCGACTTGATGACTTGATGGATTGAACGAAATCTCAATTAGCGTAGCGCGGATGCGCTCGGGCGCCAAAAGCCGCCACCCGCGCGGGGCACACTGGAGTCATGGACCCGGTGGCCGCGCTACGCGAGATCGCGTACTACAAGGACCGTGCGCGGGAAGACTCCCGGCGGGTGATGGCCTATCGCAAGGCCGCCGACATCGTCGAGGCGCTGGATGAGCAGACCCGCGACCGGCACGGCCGGGCCAACAGCTGGCAGAGCCTGCCCGGCATCGGACCGAAGACGGCCAAGGTGATCGCGCAGGCGTGGGCCGGCCAGGAACCCGATGTACTGGTCGAGTTGCGCGGCTCGGCTGAGGACCTCGGCGGTGGCGACATCCGTGCGGCGCTGCGGGGCGATCTGCACCTGCATTCCAATTGGTCGGACGGGTCGGCGCCGATCCCCGAGATGATGGCCGCGGCGGCCGCGCTCGGCCACGAGTACTGCGTGCTGACCGACCATTCGCCGCGGCTGACCATCGCCAACGGGCTCTCGCCGGACCGGCTGCGCCATCAGCTCGACGTGATCGACGAGCTGCGAGAGAAGATGGCGCCGTTCCGGATCCTCACCGGCATCGAGGTCGACATCCTCGATGACGGGACGCTGGACCAGGAGCCCGAGTTGCTGGACCGCCTCGACGTCGTCGTCGCCAGCGTGCACTCGAAGCTGGCCATGGATGAACCGTCGATGACGAGGCGGATGGTTCGCGCCGTGACCAACTCGCGGGTCAACGTCCTCGGCCACTGCACGGGCCGGCTGGTCACCGGCAACCGCGGCTTGCGGCCGGAGTCGAAGTTCGACGCCGAGAAGGTGTTCGCCGCGTGCCGGGACAACAACACCGCGGTGGAGATCAACTCGCGGCCCGAGCGTCGCGACCCGCCGACCCGGCTGCTGAAAATGGCGTTGGACATCGGCTGCGATTTCTCGATCGACACCGACGCCCACGCCCCGGGCCAGCTGGATTTCCTCGGCTATGGTGCGCAGCGCGCCGTCGACAGCGAGGTTCCGGTCGAACGGATCGTCAACACCTGGCCCGTCGAGAAGCTGTTGGCTTGGGCCGCAAGCCGATTGCCGGTCGTTGAGTTCGAGAATGACGCCGGGTGCGGCGATGCGCGATGGCACTCGGCGGGCTAATCCGGCAGGTGCGGCATCTCCAGATCCGGATCCCGCCCGACCAGGACACCGCGAGTGAGTACCGCATTGCCATACCGACGCCGGACACGGTCGACGGCCGCGTCGAGGTCCAGCGTCTCGGGGCGCCCGCCGTCGAGCGGAAGCTCCAGCTGCTGAGCGCCACCGGGGTCGATATTGCTGACGGCAAAGCCGATCAGCGTGATGCCGCGCTCGGCGATCAGCGGCGCGGCGGCAGCGACCAGGTCACGGGCAGCGGCCAGGATCGGTGCGGTGGACCCGGTGGCCCTGGCCATGGTGTGCGACCGCGTGATTCGGGTGAAGTCATCAAAACGCAAGCGCAGCACAACTGTTCGGCCGGTGCGCTGCGCGCAGCGCATCCGGCGGGTGATCCGGTCCACCAGGCCGATCACCACGGCGTCCAGCTCGCCAGGACTGATCCGGCGCCGGCCCAGCGCGCGCTGGGCGCCCACCGAGCGGCGACGCCGGCCGGTGTCGACCCGGCGCCGGTCGATGTTGCGCGACAACGAATACAGCTGCCTGCCCATCGCCGGCCCGACCATCGACGCCAGCATCGACTCCCCGAGCTCGGCGACCTGGGCGACGGTCTCGATGCCGTACGCGTGCAACTTGTCGGCCGTCTTGGGTCCCACGCCCCACAGCCTGCGCACCGGCAGCGGGTGCAGGAAATCCAGCTCCCGCTCGGGTGGCACCAGCAGCAGCCCGTCCGGTTTCGCTTCCTGGCTGGCGACCTTGGCCAGGAACTTGGTGCGCGCGATACCCACCGTGATCGGTAGCCCGACCCGGTCGCGAACCTCGTCCCGCAGCCGCGCCCCGATCTGCACCGGGTCGCCGGCCAGCCGCTGCAGCCCGGCGACGTCGAGGAAGGCCTCGTCCACCGAGAGCGGTTCGACCAGCGGTGTGGTGTCGCGGAACACCGCGAAGACGTCGTCACTGGCCTGGCTGTAGGCAGACATCCGCGGCGGGACGACCACGGCTGCGGGGCGCAGCCGGCGGGCCTGGTGGCCGCCCATCGCGGTGCGCACCCCATATGCCTTGGCCTCATAGCTGGCGGCCAGCACGACGCCGCCGCCGACGATCACCGGACGACCGCGCAGCGTCGGGTCATCGCGCTGCTCGACGGAGGCGTAGAACGAGTCGAGATCAGCGTGCAGGATGGTCGCCCGGGCGCCGGACACGAGCATATGTTCGCATGCCGGTCCGACAATTGCCTACGGCGGCGGTGGCGGCGGCTCAGGTGCGGGCGGCGGTGGCGGCGGTTCCGGCGCCGGGGGTGGCGGCGGTGCCGGTGGCGGCCACATCGGCAGCGTGATCGGCGGCAGGCCCGGAATGTTGATGACGTTGACGTCCGGCGGCGGGGCGTCCGGCGGTGGGGGAGGAGGCGGCGGCGCCAGATCCGGTGGTGGCGCGGGTGGTATCCCGTTGCTGGTATTGATCGTGATGATCGAGCCCGGGATGGTCTTGCCCGACGGGGTGGTCCCCACGACTGTGCCCCGCGACGAGAAGCTGTTGACCGGGGTGGGGAGATCGGCGACCTGGAAACCGGCTTCCCGCAGGCGTT
Organism: Mycobacterium sp. ENV421; assembly: GCF_002887815.1. Taxonomy (GTDB): domain Bacteria; phylum Actinomycetota; class Actinomycetes; order Mycobacteriales; family Mycobacteriaceae; genus Mycobacterium. Next base: position 288,716 of record NZ_PDHO01000003.1, read on the forward strand.
TCCGCGCCGCTTCAAAGCTCAGGCTGCTCACGCTCGGCACGGTGCTGCCCGGGCCGCCTTCGACGTACCGCTTGTCGGTGGGCGGCAGCGCGATCGGGCCGAAGTCCTCGGCGACCGGCTTCATCGCCAGGAACCAGGTGCGTGCGGGCTCGTTGCCGCCGTAGAGGTTCCCGTATCCGCACTTGCGCAACGGAAACGAGCACAGTCCGCCGGGATTGGTCGAGTCGTCGAAGATGTAGTTTGCGGCGGCGTACTGGTTGGTGAAGCCGAGAAAGCCTGAGGAGCGGTGCGATTCGGTGGTGCCGGTCTTTCCCGACATCGGCAGGCTCCAGCCGACCGAGCCGGCCGAGCCGGCCGCGGTGCCGCTGGTGGCGTCCTTGGACAGAGCATTTGCCAGCGTGTTGGCCAGCCCCTCGGGAACTGCCTGCTCGCAGGCTTGTGTCTCGACGGCGACCTCCCGGCCGTGCCGATCGAAGATCTTGTCGACCGGGCTGGGCGGGCACCACATGCCCCCCGACGCCAATGTGGCCGCCACATTGGACAATTCGAGGGCATTGAGCTCGAACGGCCCCAGCGTGAACGAGCCGAGGTTCTGGCGCTTGATGAAGTCGGCCAGACTCTCGTTGCTGTCCGGCTGGTAGGCGCGCGCCGTGCCCGGCTCGGCGTAGGAGCGCAGCCCCAGCTTGACGGCCATGTCCACCGCGCGCTGCACCCCGATCTGGCCGATCAACCGCGCGAACGCGGTGTTGGGCGACTGCGCCAGCGCATCCGTCACACTCATCGGGCTGCGGTAGTTGCCTGCGTTTTTCACACACCACGTCTCTTTGGGACAACCCGGGGTGTTACTGCTGCCCAGGCCTTTCCCCTGAAACTGCGCCGGCACCTCCAGCTGGGCGTTGGTCCCCATGCCCATCTCCATGGCGGCGGCGGTGGTGAAGATCTTGAAGATCGATCCGGCGCCGTCACCGGCCAGTGAGAACGGCTGCGGCTGGACCGTCTGACCGGCGTCGAGCTGCAGACCGTAGTTGCGGCTGTCGCCCATGGCGAGCACCTTGTGACTGGTTTTGCCGGGCTGGATCACCGACATCACGCTGGCCACCCCGTCGAGCTGCGGGCTGGCAACGGTGTCGATCGCCTTCTTCACGCTGTTCTGGACCTTCGGGTCCAAGGTGGTGCGGATCAGGTAGCCGTTGCGCGCGACGTCGTCCTTGGACAGACCTGCTCGCGCCAGATACTGCAGCACGTAGTCGCAGAAGAACCCGCGGTCGCCGGCGGCGATGCAGCCCTGCGGCAGTGAGTTCGGCTGCGGCAAGATGCCCAGCGGCGCCTCACGGGCGGCGCGCAACTCCTCGGCCCGGTCCGGCAGATTCTCGATCATCGTGTCGAGGACCACGTTGCGCCGGGCCAGCGCAGCCTCGGGGTTGGTGTAGGGATTCAGCGCGTTTGTCGACTGCACGATGCCGGCCAGCAGCGCGGCCTGCTGCCAGTTCAGGTCCGCCGAGTTGATCCCGAAGTATGTCTTGGCCGCATCCTGCACCCCGTAGGCGCCATTGCCGAAGTAGACCAGGTTCAGGTACCTCGTGAGGATCTCGGGCTTGGAGATCGCCCGGTCCAGGGCCAGCGCCATCCGGATCTCGCGCAACTTGCGCGCCGGCGTGGTCTCGACCGCCGCCCGCCGCTCGGCGTCGGTCTGGGCGTTGACCAGGAGGTTGTAGTTCTTGATGTACTGCTGCTCGATCGTCGAGCCACCTCGGGTGTCGAGGTCGCCCCGCAGGTAGCCGACCAGACCGGTCAGGGTGCCCTGGACGTCGACGCCGTTGTGGTCGGCGAAGCGCTTGTCCTCGATCGATACGATCGCCAGCTTCATCGTGTCGGCGATCCGGTCGCTGGGCACCGGCCACCGGCGTTGGGCATAGATCCAGGCGATCGGGTTCCCGGCGGCGTCCACCATCGTGGAGACCGTGGGCACCTCGCCCTCCATCAACTGCGCGGAATCCTGCGCTGCCACGTCGGAGGCGTGGTTCACCACGATGCCCGCACCACCGGCCAGAGGAAACAGCATGGCCGCCACCAACACACCGGCCAGCACGCAGTACAACGCGAGCTTGCCAACGGTGGCACCCCTCGATGGGTGTGGCTCCGACATGCCGCCAGACTAGGGCCAGCCGCTCGGGCCGCGAATTCGAATATGCGAAGCCGGAATCAAACCGAGGCCGGGGCCCCGCCGTAAATGCTGGTGATCCAGATGTGGACGACGGATTCCAGGGCGGCGTCCTCGGCGAGCGTCGGCTGTTGGGTGCCCTGGGCGGCGACCACGACCCGCTCGTTCATCAGGTTCAGCGCCGTGGCGAGATCCCGCGCCGGGATGGTGTCGGGTGCGGCGCCGCGCTCCCGTTCCCGGGTGATCAGTGCTGCCGTGTAGTCGATCCAGCCGGTCATGAAGCTCGCCCACACCTCACGGAGTTCGGTGTTGGTGGCCATCACGCCGAGCCCGGCAAGCACCACCGCCCGGTTCGGGCGCAGGGAATCGAAGAAGGCGTAGATGCCGTCACGCCAGGCCTGCTGCGGCTGCCGCGGGACGTCGGCGCTCTGCTGCTGGTCGGGGCCGGACGCGGTGATCGCCCGGGTGAACAGCCGCACGAGCACCGCGTCCTTGGAGGCGAAATAGAAGTAGAACGTCGGCCGGGACAGGCCCGCGCCCTTGGCAAGTTCGTCCACGGAGATCTCGGCGAACGGCCGTTCGGTGAGCATCTCTTCGAGCGTGCGCAGGATGGCCGCTTCGCGATCGTCGCCGGATGGGCGGGTGGCGCGGCGCCCGCGAACGCGGGCCGGGCTGACAGCTGGCACGAGCTTTACTTTACAGCGTGTTGAGTTTCTCGACAGACTGTTGACCTATTCAACACGGTGTTGATAACGTCGCCGCCATGACTGAACACGTCGATGTGGTGATCGTGGGAGCCGGCATCTCGGGCATCAGCGCCGCCTGGCATCTGCAGGACCGCTGCCCGGGCAAGAGCTTTGTGATGCTGGAGCGCCGCGAGAATCTCGGCGGCACCTGGGATCTGTTCAAGTACCCCGGCATCCGGTCGGACTCCGACATGTTCACCCTGGGCTTCCGGTTCAAGCCGTGGACGTCGGAGAAGTCGATCGCCGACGGGCCGTCGATCATGTCGTATCTCCAGGACGCGGTGCGCGAGTACGGCATCGACAAGCACATCCGCTATCGCAACCGGGTGGTGCGCGCCGAGTGGTCCAGCGCCGACAACCTCTGGACGGTCCGGGTGGAAGCCGAAGGCGAGCAGAAAGACATCACCTGCTCGTTCCTGTTCGCGTGCAGCGGCTATTACAACTACGACGAGGGCTACTCGCCGCAGTTCCCCGGCTCCGACGAGTTCACCGGCACGATCGTCCATCCGCAGCACTGGCCGGCGGATCTGGATTACACCGGCAAGCGCATCGTCGTCATCGGCAGCGGCGCCACAGCCGTGACTCTTATTCCGGCCCTTGCCAATTCGGGAGCCGAGCATGTCACGATGCTGCAGCGTTCACCGACCTACATCGGGTCGCTGCCCGACGTCGACCCGTTCGCGGTACGGATGAACAAGCTGCTGCCCGCCAAACCCGCTTATGTGGCCAACCGGTGGAAGAGCATCGTCTTCCAGTCCATGCAATACCGGCTGGCCCGGCGGTTCCCCAACTTCATGCGCAAGCAGTTGATGACGATGGCGCAGCGCCGGTTGCCCGAGGGCTACGACGTCAACAAGCATTTCGGGCCGAGCTACCGGGTGTGGGACGAGCGACTGTGCTTGGCGCCCAACGGCGATCTGTTTCGCACCATCCGCAAGGGCCGGGCCGAGGTGGTGACCGACACCATCGAGCGATTCACGCCGACGGGAATCAAGCTCGCGTCAGGTCAAGATCTGGCGGCCGACATCATCGTCACCGCAACGGGTTTGAACCTCCAGCTGTTCGGCGGAGCCGAGATCGCCATGGACGGTGAGGCGCTGGATCTGAACACCACGATGGCGTACAAGGGCATGATGCTCTCCGGTGTGCCCAACATGGCGTTCACCATCGGCTACACCAACGCGTCGTGGACGCTGAAGGCTGATCTGGTGTCCGAATTCGTCTGCCGTGTCCTCAATTACATGGACGCCAACGGATACGACCGGGTCGCTCCGAGTCAGCCGTCGGCCGATATCGAGGAACGCCCGCTGATGGACTTCACACCGGGCTACGTCTTGCGCGCACTGGATCGGCTGCCCAAGGCGGGCTCGCGCGCACCGTGGCGACTCAAGCAGAACTACCTGCTGGACCTGCGGCTGATCCGGCACGGCAAAGTCGCCGACGAGGCGCTGAGCTTCACCAAAAACCGTGTTGCAGTGGGTGTTTAGTCTGCAGAGGTGACGACGATCCCGTCGTCGTCGCTGTAGGCGATCTCGCCGGGCGCGAAGGTGACGCCGCCGAAGCTGACCGGAACATCACGCTCACCGTCGCCGGTCTTGGTGCTCTTGCGCGGATTGGTGCCCAGTGCCTTGATGCCGATCTCGAGGGTCCGCAACGTCGATGCGTCGCGGACCGCGCCGTGCACAATGAGACCGGCCCAGCCGTTGGAGCGACCCAGCTCGGCGATCACGTCCCCGACGAGGGCGGTGTGCACCGAGGCATTGCCGTCGATCACCAGTACGCGCCCGTCGCCGGGTTCGGAGAGCACCGACTTCAGCAGCGCGTTGTCCTCGAAGCAGCGCACCGTGCTGATCGGTCCGGCGAATTCGGTGCGAGCACCGAACTGCCGGAACTGCACATCGCAGCTGCGGACGTCCGGGCCGATGTCGTCGACCAGATCGGCGGTGGGACGGAAGTCAACGGCCACGCTCACTCCGCGTTCCGCTGGCGCAACCGACGTACCAGCAGGGCGATCAACACCGTCACCGCGAAGGCCACCGCGAACGGCAGCGGGGAGCGCGACGGTTCCGGCGCCGGAACGATCGCCGGGGTGGAGACCGGGTCGGTGGCCTGCTCGACCGACGACTTGGCGTTGTAGGCGGCGGCCCGGGCGCCCTCGGTGAGCGGCGCGGAACCGTTGCCCGCGGCGGTCGTGGCGGGTTCGGCAACCGGTGGCGGTGGCGGCGGGGCGGCCACCTTCTTCGCCGGGGCCTTCTTGGCCGGTGCCTTCTTGGCCGGGTCGGCAGCCTTCGCGGGCACCTTCTTCGCCGGGGCCTTCTTCACAGCCTTCTTCGCCGGCGCTTTTTTGGCCGGCTGCTTCTTGGCGGGGGCCGATTCCGGAGGCGGCGGCCCCGGCGGCGTGGCGTCGCGACCCTCGTCGGGCAGGTCCTGCGCGTCTGCCATCAGGTGCGCTCCTCTTCAATCATTCGTCGCCGGCAGTGGCACCCATCATGCCAGGGTCAGGTTCGGCGAAGCCGCGACCAGATCACGCCGAGGGCGATGACCGCCACGGCACCGGCGATGAACGGCCAGACCGGCAGTGCGCGGTCTGCGGATGGTGTCGACGCCGTCGCCGATGGGCCCGGCGAGCCGCTGCCCGCGACGGTCATGGTAAAAGCCCAGGAACCGGACACCACGTGGCCGTCCGCCGAGGTCACTCGGTAGTTCACGGTGTAGGACCCGGCCGGGCCGAGTGGACGCACGCCGACGCTGACCGCGGCGCCCTGCACCTGCGGGGTCCCGTCGGACCACAGGTTGCCGTCGGGGCCCACGACGGTCATCGCGGCGAAATCGCTCTGCAGCTGTTCGTTGAAGGTGGCGCTGATGCGCGTCGGTGCCGTGGACAGCGTGGCGTCCGGTGCCGGGTCGGCGGACACCCGCACGGCGTGCGCCCAGGCCACGGCCGTTCCGGCCATCGCCATCGCGGTGATCAGCACCGCCATGGCGACCAACCGCCGCAGGGCGGTCATGTTCGCCGGCGGGCCAGTGCGACGCCGACGCCGATCGCGGCCACCAGCAGCGCACCGCCGGCCAATGCACGAGCGGTGTTGTCGGCACCGCCATGCGTCGGGGCCTGCGCGTCGGCCGTCGGAGCGGCGCTCACCGAGGGACTCGCGGTCCCCGGTGGGGTCGCGTGATGCTCCTCCGGCTCGTGCGGGCCGGCGGTCAGCGGCAAGACCGGAGCCGGATATTCCGGCTCACCGCCGCCGGGCAGTGGCGGCTGGTCCCAGTTCACGACAGTGCCGTCGGCGTAGGTCTGAGCCACCGGGAACGACACCGAATCGGCGTCGGGCAGTTTGATCGACAGCGGAAACAACTCGAACTGGCTGGCGCCGATACCCGCGTCGGGCGTCGCCGTGAACGTCACGGATCGATACGCACCGCTGGCCGGATCGCGGTCCAGGGTGGCGGTCCAGCCCGCCATCACATCGGTGCTCGCCGATGCGACGCCGGGCAGCGTGATCGTGACTTTCGTTGTTGGAACGCCTTTTTCGGATTCATTGGGGACCTGGAAGGTCACCAACGCGTAGTCGCCGCGCACGGCGTGATCGGCGTTGACATGGACGTGCGCGCCGGCCGTCGCGGCGACCGTCCACGAGCTCAGGGTCAGCAGGGCGGCCGGGGCCAGCGCACGGGTCACCACCCGATGGCGCGCCATCACAGCACGCCGAGGCGCGCCATCAGATCGGCGTCGATTCCGTCGAGCTGTTCGGCGATCGCGGCGTGCGCATCGCGGCGGCGTTGTCCCGGCATGTTCTCCGCGGCCGGGATGGCCGCCGACAGGGCATTGAGCCGTTCGGTCATCGCCGCGACGAACTGCTTGGTCTCGGCGTCCTTGGGCTTCTTCTCGGCAACCATCCGCAGTGAGTTCTCCGCGCCGGCGATGCGGGCCGACAACTGCCCGCCCTGACCGGAGAACTGTCCGAGCTGACTCAGCGGGACGCCGAGGCGGTCGGCGCGCCGCTCATCGATGACGCCGCGGGCCGCGATGGCGGCGCGGTAGGCCACCGGGACGATGACGGGGGCCAGCAGCCGGGACACCGTCAGCGCCCGCCGCACCCGGGTGGGCGACAGAAGTTTGCCCTCGCGGACCGCCTTTAGTTGCGCCTCGGCCACTTTCACCGCTGCCCGGTCGGAGTCGCGGGCGGCTTTCAGCTGCGCCTTGAGCACCTTGTTCTCGGAGCGCTCGGCGGCTTTGATGCGGCGCACCTCGTTGCGGGCCGACAGCTTGGCCTCGAGCTTGGCGCGGGCCTTGATCGCGCGAGCCTCCGCGCGGCGCGTCGCACGGCTTTTGCGCTTGGTGAACAGGCCCATACCTGATGCCTCCCGAGTAGGTCGTCGGCGATCGGCGAGACGCGCTCGCGATCGGGTCAGCTAACCCTATCGCCCGGCTCAACGGGGCCTATCACGACCTGCGGATATGCCACAATGATCCCGAACCGTCCGACGCGGCGCCCACCTGCACCGCTAACTCTAGGAACGTCGTGAACCGCTCGCCGAAGGGTGCCGCAGCGATTAGCTGGGTGATCGCGTGCGGTTTGCTCTGCGGTGGTGGGGCCGTGCTGGCGGCGACGCCGGCCGCCGCCAGCCCGGGCACGGTAGGTAACAGCGACGGCGAGCACGGGGCTCAGCCCGGCCCGGACAGCAACATCTCGCCGAACGGCAGGGCGGACAGCGGCCGTCGACACAACGGGCCGCACAAACCGCGCGGCAGCGCCATCACCCCGGGCATCGACCGGCCGGCCGGCGGCGTCGCGAGGGGCCCCCGTCGGGTCCTCACCCAGGCCGGCCAAATCCCCGGCGGCGGTTGGCATCCCGGCGATCCGGGTGGGCCGTCGAGCTGGCCGTGTCTGCCGCTACCGCATTTCCCGCCGATCGTGCTGCCGCCGCTGCCGCCGCTGCCGCCGCTGCCGCCGCTACCCCCGCTGCCACCGTTGCACTGGCCGCGGGCCGCACTGGGAGACGGGGTCGGCGTCGAGGCGCCGCCGAGTGCGCGGATTGCTCCGCCGCCCGAGGCCGGTGGCGGCGGTGGCGGCAGCGGGGGCCTGATCGACGCCGCGCCGCGAACGATTCCGCCGCCCGGAGAGCCGGGCGAGCCGGGGGAGCCGCCCGTGGTCAGTGCCGAGAGCGGCGCGGTGGGGTCGAGCGGCTTGACGCCGCCACCCATCACGATGCCCCCGATGATCGGACTGCCTCCGGTGCTCGAGGTCCCGCTGCGTCCGGTCGGTCCGGGTTCCGAGCCGGCCCCGCGAAGCGGCCCTGGGAGGGAATCCCCGTCGACGCGTGAACGGCCGCCCGCCACGTCCGCGGGAGCCGGTACAGAAGTGCCCCCGTCGTCTAGGGTTGGCTATCCGAAATACCTCCAAGATGCCAAGATCGGCGAGGTCGCGGCGGTAGCCTTACCCGGTTTCGCCGGGCTCCTCGCGCTCACCGGACTCGGCGGATTTCTCGGATACCGCCAAGCGAAGGCCGGCCATCTCGTCCGGGCCGCCGGGACGACGCGGTTCATGCAATAGCGCAGTTCGCATCGCAACCTGCCGTCGGGGAAGGGGGACCAGATGTCGGCCAGTCGCCGCGTCACGACTGCGGTCAACGACGTCCTCGACCTCGCGCCGCGCCGGGGGGAGATCTCCCTGACTCGGCTGGTGGCAGCGGTCAGCGCCGACCGGGAACGGCCCATCGAGGTCACGATGGCCGATCTACCGCCCGGGGTGTGCGGCCAGTGGCGCCAATACGCCGATCACGACGTGTTCATGATCCAGAACGGCCTGCCGACCTGGGATCGCACGCTGGCCCACGAACTCGGTCATCTTGTGCTCGGGCACTACGGCATTCCGGTCACCGAGGCCGCCCGCGATGTCGCCGAGCTGGCCAGCGATGACCTCATCGGCTACATGCTGAACCAGCGCACCGGGTGCATGGGTCCAGGGGGAGAGGACATCGAGCAGGAGGCCGAGGATTTCGCCGCCCTGCTGCTGTACCGCCTGGGCCGGTCGCCGTCGGACAGGTCATCGATCGTGCAAGTTCGCCTCGGAGAGGCGTTTGGTTGATCGTCTGGTTGATCGCCGGTCTGCTCGGGATGGCCACCGGCCTGCGCATCGGGTGGGCACTGGTCAACAAGCAGTCGGTGGTCAGCTCCGCGATGATCGTCGCCCTGGGCAGCCTGGCCGCGGTCGCCGCGTTGAACTGGCCGCCGCTGACCCTGTTGATCGACAGCGCGCTGCATTGGTCCAACATCTCCATCGGGCTGAGCCAACTGGCGCTGATCGGCTGCGCGGCGGGCAGCTGCGTGATGATCACCAGCGTCGCGTCGACGCGGAGCCCGGCAGCGGTCCGCCGCATCGCCGCCGTCCAGTACGCCGTGGCCGCGGTGATCGGTGTCGCGAGCCTGGTGCTGTTCTTCCTGTCCGGTCAGCAGCCGGAGATGTCGCCGGAGGAATACCTGCGGCGCAATCTCGGGTCGACCAATACCTCGCTGCCGTGGCTGTTGCCGCTGCTGTACGTGATGCTGGCCTGCACGCTGGTGCTGTGGGCGGGCATGCGCCATTCGAATCGGACCCGTCGCGGTCGAGCACTGTTCGTGTTCACCCTCGGCATTGCACTGCTGGTGGCGGCTACCGCGTTTTTTCTCATCCGCGCGGTGGGCACCTCGCGGCTGGTCGGCGTTGGCACCGCGGCGACGCTGCTGGGCGCGGCCATGGCGATCGTGGCGGCCGGGTCGTTGTTGCCCGCGATCGAGGACTGGTTCGGTGGGCGGCGCGAACTGCGCCTCATCGATCCGCTGCTGACCGAACTGGAGCGGCGGCAGCCAGAAGTCGGTATCGGTGAACGGCCGCGCGGGCCACTGATTTTCCGGGTGGCCGAGCGGTTGTCCCTGATTTCCGACGCGCTGTACATGGAGGCCACCATGGCCGAGCACCTGCGGGCCGGTGGGCCGGACGGCGCGACGGTGGACGTGCTGGCCGATGTCGAGCGCACCGGCGTCAGCCCTGACGCGCAGGCGATGGCGATCGCGAAGTGGATATATGCCGGCCGGCGCACACCGCGCGTGGCGCAGCCCGCGGGCCAAGGGAAATTCCCCGGAATGAGCTGGCTCGGGCAGCCCGAAAGCTATTCGGACCGGGAATGGATCCTCGAAATCGCACGGCAGTACCGCGCGTTGGAGCAGCGCAGGCCAACCGTTGCGCTGTGAAAGGCATCTAACGTTGCCGACTGTCCCGTTCCGGGAGCAGCGGGCTAATCGTCGAGGTGTTCCTGACGACGCAGCTCGTCGACCTTGGTCACGATGTCCTGCTGGGCCTCCGGAGACAGCCCGACGGTACGCGCGGCAATGCGACGCACACCCTCGTCACGCATGTTGGCCAGCCAGGTCAGTTCCTTGTCGAGCTTCTCGTAGTACTCGTCGTCGGTGAAGTAGGCCGGCTTGATACGGAAGAAGTTGGCAAGCGCCGTCATAGTGGTGGATGACGGATTCGTCCGGTTGCCTGAACGCAGCTGAGACAGGTACGGAGCCGACATCGTGATGCCTTCGGACTTCAGTGCGGCGATGACTTCCGCGGAGGTATGCGGACCCCGGCCGGGCGGATACACCGTGTCGAACAGGCGATTCAGTCGCGCCGAGAACGTCGTGCTCATCTTCTTGCCCTCCACCTGCGCCAGGAGCGGTCGTTTCCGTTGGCTTATTTGCTGATCATCGTAGCGACACATCCGCCGACAACCAAGTGCAAACTACTAGATAATTGACGCACGCGTGGTTTTTCCGAGATGTGGCAAACAACGACGCGGGAGATTCGCGTGGTGGGCACGTGCTCGGAGCGGGGCGTTAGGCAAAGAAAAGCAAGGTTGGGCGCATCTTGGCACAGCGCGTGATCGATCATCGCTCAGTCAAGAACCTGAGAGTACCCTGAGCAACCGCGCCCCCAGCGGGCAGTTGCCGAAAACCGCTTTGCTGTAAGTGCGGTTATGCAGGCTCGGCGGGTGGCTTCGGTGCCGCTCCCCGGCCACCGTCACCGCCGACCGCCGACGGCGCCGACTCGGGGGCGTCATCGGGAGACGGTGCCACCCGGGGGGCCGGCCGCAGGGCGGCGGGGCGCAGACGGGGCGGTAGCGCCCGCAGTGCGGCTGCGGCCAGCGCGACCGCCGCGACTGATATCGCGCCGACGACAATGCCGGATGCCGCGGGGAACGCGCCCTCGATCAGCATCGACACGCCGAACACGAGGAACAGCGCTGCCGCGCCCAGCTGGATCAACCGCTCGGGAAGGTGCTTGCCGGCCAGGGCGCCGACGAGGATCGCCAGCGCGTCTGCGGCCACCATGCCGATAGTGGATCCGATCCAGACGCCGACCCAGTCGTTGTCGGCGGCCAGGGTGATCGTCGCGAGCATCGTCTTGTCGCCGAGCTCGGCCAGCAGGAACGCGGACGTCACGGCGAAGAAAGCCGGTGCGCTGTTGCGTTGGGCCTTGCCGGCCTCGTCCTCGGAGAGCTTGTCGCCACGCAGCGTCCATAGACCGAATACGACGAAGGCGACGCCGGCGAGGATGCCCAGCAGGTGCGTCGGCAGGGCCGCGCCCAGGTAGTGCCCGACGGCGACCGAGATCAGGTGCACCGCCGTGGTCGCCACGGTGATGCCGGACAGCACCACCCACCAGCGATGGCGCAGTGCGAACGTCATGGCCATCAACTGCGACTTGTCGCCCAACTCGGCGACGAAGATGACGGCGAAACTCAGGATCAGAGCGGCAAGCACCCGAGACTCCTCGATCGGGTGGCTGTCGTCAGGGGCGATAAAGATGCCTCCGGCCGACAACCACTAACGGTCTAACGGCCGAAGGTCTCGCCCACCGGAAACGCACGCCGGCCGGACAACCGGGCCCGCGATGCACGCCGGGCCAGTATGTCGATTGTCCGATTGGGGGCTACTCCCCTTCGCTGGCGCCAACACTACGTGCAGCGACGCACTACCCGCAACTCGTGCTTCACGAAAGACCAACCGCAGCAATAAATTTGGGGCACCGCGTCAGAAAGTTCGGTTGCCCTCACAACACTAAGCGGCAAGCAACATCGCCAGGATCGCCGTGTCGGGATGGCTGATCGGGTCCACGCCGACGCGGCTGACCATGCCGGTGATCGTGCCGTCGGACTCCGCCTCGACCCAGGCGGCGCGATGTTCCAACCCCAGATGCGGAATGCCGGGCAGCAGGACGCACCCCGACGCCGCACCCGTGCACTCCGGCAGCGACGGCGTGGTCTCCGAGGGGGGATGCAGCATCAGTAGTGCCGGCGGCTGACGTTCAGCGAAATGTCCTGGCGGAACGGCGGATTCACCGACCACCGTGCCCTCGGCGAGCACCAGACCGACGGTGCCCGGCTGCGGCTTGTCGGGGAGCTCCTCCCTGACGCCGAAAATCGTTGTCGTGGAGAGCAATCCGGGCAGCGAGGCGACGCGAACCGCGACCATCAGAAGCTGGGCCCATTCCTTGGTGGAGTTGGGCCAGCGGCCGGAAACCACAAAGCCCTTGAGGGCACCACGAGAATGAAATGGGGCGACTTCGACCGAACGCCCGGAACCATTTTCCATCTCGCCTCCGCGACACTCGTTATGCCAGTGCGACTCGACAGTGGGTCGGTTCGATTCAGGATGCGGTACGTAACGCCTGGCACGCAAGCGGACACGAGTGCTAACGAGAGGCAAATCGCCGTGGGATGGAAACCCCCGGGCGCGGGCTCAGAACAGAACGATCAGGGCGAGGATGCCCAGCAGCACGAGAGCGATGACTCCGGCCCGCAGCGCGGCCAGCATGTACGAGCGGTTACAGGTCGCCGACGGGGCATACCAATGCGACTGCTGCGACCCGGACTGAGCCCGGTATGGCTGCTGATATGCCATCACACCGTCCTGACCAGCATGTTCAACTACCGCCCCTAGTGAAAATCGTCACAGGTTAACTGTGAGCGCGATCATAACCCCATCGGTAGCGGTAGGAAAATTGGCCCACCGCCGTGACCAGCGCGCAGAAGAATTTTTGTTTGGCGTTTCGCGGTGCCGGGTATTGAAGATCACAGTCGGCGCGGAGGTGTCGGCGTGTCGTTCGGCGCGTCGCGGCCCCTCATCGGACGGTTAGTGGGCCAACCGATTTCGCTCGCTCGTAACCAAGTTGTTGATCAGGGCGCTCTACGGCCGCGGTGTTATCCACAGATACTGCCCGTCTCCATGGCGAGAAGGTGCGCTCAATGCCCATTAACCGGGGTAGAGCGCTGTGGATAAACCTGTGGAAACTGTGGATAGCCGATCATTGCTGCACGTCCCGAAAGGGCGTACCTGCACTGCGTGCCACAATTCCGGCTCGACGACGGCCCGCCTGGTCGCTCCGACTTGCGCTTGCGCTCGCTAGGCTGGTCCGCGTGATTCAGGTGTGCTCCCAATGCGGAACGCGGTGGAATGTGCGCGACCGCCAGCGCGCCTGGTGCCCACGCTGCAACGGCGCCCTGATGGCACCGACCGGTCCGCCGGATCCTCGCTGGAGCCCGGGCGCCACCACACATCCGCCGGCGCGCAGTCCCGCGCCGCAGACCGGCGCGCCCCGTCTGCCGTCAGGGTTCCGCTGGATAGCGGTCCGGCCTGGGCCGCCCCCGCCACCGCGCCGTCGCCGTCGTCATCTCGGACCGACGCCCCGGTACGCCTACATCCCGCGCTGGGGGCTCGCCGACAACCTTCCGCAGGCCCCGGTGCAGGGCGAGTCCACCGCGAAAGAGGGGCCGGCACCCGTCACCGTCCGCGCCGCGCTGCTGTCGGCGATCGCCATCTTCGGCCTGGCCGCGGCGATCCACATCGTTCGCTACGTGTTGCTGCTGATCAATCGGACGACGCTGCTGCCCCCGCTGGTTGCCGGCGCGGCGCTGTGGCTCGGCGTGTTGCTCAGTCTGGCCGCCATCGTGTCGGTGATCCTGACCGCGGGTGTCATGGCGTGGTGGTTGATCACCCGCCGCGCGGCGGTCTATGCGCATCTGGGACAGGACGACCCTCGGCCGGCCTGGGCGCTGTGGGTCGGCAGCTTGGTGCCGATCGCCAATCTGGTGTGGGCGCCGGTGTACGTCATCGAACTTGCCCACGCCGAACAGTCGGAGGCTCGGCTGCGGGGACCGATCGCCGCGTGGTGGATCGCGTGGGTGCTGTCGACCGCGTTATCGATCTTTGGGATCGCCACCAGCTTCACCACCAAGCCGCAGGGAATCGCCGACAACACCGTGACGGTCGTCATCGCCTATCTGCTGGGTGCGGCGGTGCTGGTGTTGTTGTGGCAGGTGTTCGACGCGTTCGTGCGCAAGCCGGTCGAACGGCCGCTGCACCGGTGGGTGATGGTCGGACAAGAACAGCCCGGTACCGATCAGCCGGGGCCCGGCGAATCGGAAACGCCGCCAGCGGTTGAGCCAGACCAACGGGAACCGGCAGCATAGGCGTATGCACTCGGCCGGCGATCCGCACGGCGGGCACCCCTTCGTGGTGGCCCACCGGGGCGCGTCGGCCGATTGTCCCGAGCACACGCTGGCCGCCTACGAGCTGGCCCTGGCCGAAGGTGCCGATGGAGTCGAGTGCGATGTCCGCCTGACTCGCGACGGCCATCTGGTGTGCGTGCACGACCGCCGGGTGGATCGCACCTCGACCGGTACCGGCCTGGTCAGCGAGATGACACTCGCTGAACTCAAACGGCTGGACTGGGGCGCCTGGCACAGCAGCGCCGGCGCCGAGAAGCCGCCGGAGGGAACCGGGCTACTCACTCTCGATGACCTGGTCCGGCTGGTTCTGGACTGGAACCGGCCGGTGAAAATGTTCATCGAGACCAAGCATCCGGTGCGCTACGGCGGCCTGGTGGAGAGCAAGGTGCTGGCCCTGCTGCATCGCTACGGCATCGCCGCGCCGGCCTCCGCCGATCTGTCCCGCGCGGTGGTGATGTCGTTCTCGGCCGCGGCGGTCTGGCGGATCCGCCGTGCCGCACCGCTGCTGCCGACCGTGCTGCTCGGTGAGACGTCGCGCTATCTGGGCGGCAGCGCCGCCACGACCGTCGGGGCCACGGCCGTCGGCCCGTCCATCGCCACCCTGCGGGAGCATCCCGAACTCGTCGACAGGGCCGCCGCCCAGGGCCGGGCCATGTACTGCTGGACGGTCGACCACTACGAGGACGTCGGATATTGCCGCGACCTCGGCGTCGGCTGGATCGCGACCAACCATCCGGGCCGGACCAAAGCCTGGTTGCAGAACCCGCTGGCGGTCCCCGGCGACTAGGGCTGAGCGTCGAGCACCGATTGCGGGATGGCCGAATCGGTGCGCAGCGCCTGGAACAGCTGGTCGGCGGCGTCGGAATCCCACACCACCACCGACCCGGAGCTGTTTGCGGTGAACTCACCGATCGGCACCGTGATCGCGGTGGTCGAGCCGTGCAGCGCCCAGCCCAGCTGGGCCAGATCCCAGACGTGATCGCCGCTGTCGACAGTGAGCGATCCGACGGCGGCCTTGGGCACCGAGTACCAGCGCCACGGATTGAGCCACACCAGAGGACTGCTCGCCCGGTGCATCACGGCGGCCATGAACTCGCGCTGATGCACCATCCGATCCAGGTCGGCCCGCGGCGTCGCGCGGCTGCGCACGTAGCCCAGCGCCTTGCTGCCGTCGAGGGTCTGGCAGCCCGCGGGCAAGGTGATCCCGGCCAGCGGATCGTCGATCGGGTCGGCAGGGCACACGTCGACACCGCCGAGCGCGTCGACCACCACGGCGAAACCGTCGAAACCCACTTCGGCGTAGTGGTCGAGGTGTAGCCCGGTCGCTTCTTCGACGGTCTGTGCCAGCAGCGGCGCGCCGCCCTCGGCGAAGGCGGCGTTGATCTTGTCCTTGCCGTAGCCGGGAATGTTCACGTAGGAGTCGCGCGGCAGGGAGACCATCGTGGTCGGTGCGCCGGAGCCCAACCCGGGGATGTGAACGAGCAGGATCGTGTCGGTGCGGCCGTTGCCGAGGTCACCGCCGGTCGCCAGCTGGGCTTGTTGCTCGGGGGTCAGACCGGCCCGACTGTCGGACCCGACCAGCAGCCACGTCGTGCCCGCACCCGCCGCCGGCCGGTCGGCGTAGTCGAACACGGTGACCCGGTGCAGTGACGTGTCGATCCAGACGGCACCGCCGACGAGTCCGCCGACCACGAGCAGGACGACGATGATCAGTGTGGCGAAAATCCTTCGGCCCCAATGCTTCTTACGCTTCGGTGGCGCTGCTGGGGGCGGTGGTGGCGGAGGTCGCCGAGGTGGGGGAGGCGGCGGGGGCGTGGCCTGGCGCGGAGGTGGTTGACGGGGCGCCGGTGAAGGCGGTGGGGGTGCCGGGCGCGGTGGCGGTGGGGGCGGTGGCCGATAGCCGGGTTCGCGGCGGATCACCTCGGAGGGCTCGCGGCGCGGCGGTGTGGCACGCGGTATCCGCTCGGTCGGCGGATCCGGCGCGGGGCGCCGCCGCCAGTCGTCGCTCACCAGGTCAATTTACGTGCCGGACTCACGTGAGCCAGCCAACATGACCGGCGAGTGCGACGTAACCCACAAATGCGACGGTGTCGATGACGCCATGCGCGATCACCAACGGCCACAAGCGCCCCGTCCGGCACCAGGCGTAGCCGAAGATCAGGCCCATCACCAGGTTGCCGAGACCCGCTCCGAACCCCTGATAGAGGTGGTACATCCCACGCAGGACGCTGGATATCAGGATCGAGCGGTTCTGGCTGAGGCCCAGTTGCTTCAACCGGGTGATCAGGTACCCGACCACCACCACTTCCTCGGCGAAGCCGTTGGCGAACGCGGAGAAGATCAGGACCGGGATGCGCCACCAGGTGTCGTGCAGCGCCGACGCCTCGACCTGGGCGTTCATCCCCAGCCATCGCGCGGCCAGATACAGCAGTAGGCCGGGAATGCCGATCAGCGCGGCCAGGCCCAGACCGCCCAGGATGTCCGAACGCCAGCGCACCCGGCCGAGCCCGAGTCGTGCCGGGCTGGTTCCGCTGCGCCACAACAGATACAGGCCGAGAGCGCCCCAGGCCACCAACTGGGCGACGGAGGCCAGGTTCAGGCCGAGGTTGATCAGGTCGTAGCGAGATAGATTGGGATTCAACCGAACTCGGCGCCCGGCCAGTCCGGACAGGACACCGTCGAGCAACTGCAGGATCGCGGTGACCGCGCTGACACCGAAGGTGACGGCGAGCATGACGCCGATCTCGATGCGCAGCCCACGCCGGTCGGTGGCGAGGAAGTTGTCGCGGGGCGCGGTCACCCCGACACGGTAACGGCCCTACATGCGACGGGCGCGCAGCCCGTTGACGAACGGGCAGCCCATCAGCAGCCGGATCGCGCGACCCAGCGCGGGGACGTCGTGCACCGGTGCGGCGAACGGCAGGCGGACATCGTGATCGCCGTCGGTGCCCTCGACGCGTAGCCGCACGCCGTAGCGGTCCAGCCCGAGCGGGCGCACCCGCCCGCGCCGCAGTTGAGCGGGCAGCTTGCCGGCCAGTCGTGCGAGGACTTCGGGATGGTCGTTGTCCAGATGCCGCAGCCAGGCCGATTCGAACTCGCAGAACGGGTCCGGCCGTGCGGTCAGCAGTTCGTGCAGACAGACGGTTTCGGCGCCGCCGGCATCGGCGACGACGACGGACTCCGCTTCCAGCAGGAACAGCGCCTGGCCGGACCCGATGTCCAGCAGTGCCGCGTTGGGGTGGTCGGTCGCGATCATGTCGACCATCGTGCGTACGGCGTGCCCGGGCACGCTTTGGACTCGGCCGCGGATCCACACCAGGGACCGCACCGGCTCTCGCAACGGCAGCGGGGCGTAATCGGTGAGCTCGAGCACGGCCGCGATGCCGTCGGTACCGGCGCAGCGGGCGCGAGCCGCCAGCGCCGACTCGGAGTCCAGGCTGACCGCGAAGGATCCGCCGGGCAGAAGATGGTGCAGGGGTGTGGTGGCGGGGGCGACGTCGTCGGCGACCAGCATCGCTCCGGCCGCACGCGCACAGGCACTGCGGACGCGTTCGGCGGTGGTTGGTGTTGTGAGCGTCGCTGAGGTCATCGCGCACCTTCCGGCTAGTGAGGTAAGCCTAAGTTAACTACCGACGTGTGGTCGCGCAAGGCTTTCCCGCGAGACGGAACCGATAGGGTTGAACCGTGGCCCGCATCGCCTACCTCGGTCCCGAGGGCACGTTCACCGAAGCGGCACTGCTCAAGATGTGCGCGGCCGGTGTCGTTCCGGGTGATGGCGCCGCGCATCCCGAGCCGACAGACAGCACCCCGGCGGCACTGGCGGCCGTCCGGGCCGGCACAGCGGATTTCGCGTGCGTGCCGATTGAGAACTCGATCGAGGGAAGTGTGCTGCCGACCCTGGACAGCCTGGCGACCGGTGTGCCGCTGCAGATCTATGCGGAACTCACTCTCGACGTCGCGTTCAGCATCGTGGTGCGTGACGGCCAGGACCGCGCCGCCGTGCGGACCGTTGCGGCGTTTCCGATCGCCGCCGCGCAGGTGCGTCGCTGGCTGAGTGACCATCTGCCGGATGCGGAACTGGTTCCGGCCCACTCGAATGCGGCTGCCGCTCAGGAGGTGGCCGCCGGCCGTGCCGACGCGGGGGTCAGCACGGCGCTGGCCGCGCAGCGCTACGGGCTGGGCGCGCTGGCCGACGGGGTGGTCGACGAGCCCAACGCCCGGACGCGGTTCGTCCTGGTCGGCAGGCCCGGCCCGCCACCGCCCCGCACCGGCGCCGACCGCACGTCTGTGGTGTTGCGGATCGACAACACCCCCGGGGCGCTGGTGTCGGCGATGACCGAGTTCGGCATCCGCGACATCGATCTGACCCGGATCGAATCCCGGCCCACCAGAATCGAATTGGGCACCTACGTGTTCTTTCTGGATTGCGTCGGCCACATCGACGACTCCGCGGTGGCCGAAGCGCTCAAAGCGCTGCATCGCCGCTGCGCCGACGTGCGATTCCTGGGATCGTGGCCGACGGAATCGGCCACCGGCGCGACACCGCCGCAGCCAGACGAAGCGGATCGCTGGCTGATCCGGCTCCGTGAAGGGGACCCGACATGAGTGGGCGGCTGATCCTGCTGCGGCACGGGCAATCCCACGGCAACGTCGAGCGCCGCCTCGACACCCGTCCACCCGGTGCGGACCTGACCGACCTCGGCCGCGAACAGGCGCGCGAATTCGCCTTGTCCCGCGGCCGGCGTCCGGGACTCCTGGTGCATTCCGTCGCCCGGCGGGCCGCTCAGACCGCCGAGGAGATCGGTGCGCAATTCCGGCTGTCCGCCGAGGAATTCGAGGGCATCCACGAGGTGCAGGCCGGCGAACTGGAGAATCGCAACGACGACGATGCGATCGCGGAGTTCAACGCGATCTACCAGCGCTGGCACCAAGGCGAACTGACGGTTCCCATGCCCGGCGGGGAGAGTGCCAACGATGTGCTGGAGCGCTATCTACCGTCGATCACCGATCTGCGGCTGCGCTACCTCGACGACCACGCCTGGACCGACGACATCGTCGTGGTGAGTCACGGCGCGGCGATCCGGCTGATCGCGGCGACCCTCGCGGGGGTGGAGAGCACCTTTGTGCTGGACCATCATCTGGCCAACGCCGAGTCGGTGGTCCTGGCGCCGATCACCGACGGGCGATGGAGCTGCGTGCAGTGGGGATCACTCAGCCCGCCGTTCTACCCCGAGCCCGACGCGCATCCGATCGAGGACGCGCTCGAATCCATCGATCCGATGGGCTGAGACGACTTCACACAGCCAACGAGTGAGTCGTTTGCTGAGAGCAGGAACACCCGACCGCTTCGCAATCGATGACCAACAGGTGAAGTACCAGCTCGGGATCGTCGCAATCCGGCTCGGTGCACTCGCCGCGATGCAGGTCGTGGACGATCAAGGTACCGTGGCAATGTGCCAGGCCAGCAGCGCATTCTCGGCAACTCGATTCCATGGTTCGTTCCTAGCACTGCGGTCCGACACTGGACGGTTGCCACGCTGGCGCCAGCAAGCTAATTTTCGCCCGTCGCGAAATTAGCTATGCAATAGCTGGTGTGGTGAGATATCTTGAGTGTCCTCGGCCCTTCGGGGGTGGGCTGGTTAACTGCCGGGCCAGCCAGCAACTCGACGATTCACCCGGCAATACGAAGTAAGGACTGATCATGATGTCAGGTCGTTTGACTCGGCAGATTGCGCTTTTTGCTGGCGGCCTCGCGATTGTCGGAATGGGCACGCTGACCGCTTGCGGTAACAACAAGGAAAAGGCGCCGGAGAGCACCACGCCGACCACCACCACCAGCGCTCCTGCACCGTCGCCCACGGAGAAGGCTGTCGCGCCTGGTGGCCCCAACTCCTTCACGCCGACGGTCAAGGCTCCGCCCGCTCCGACCGCGCTGCCCGGCAACGTCATCACCGGCGGTAACTAGGCCGTTCGGTCGGTATCCCTCCGCAGCAACCCTCCGCCGACAGTGATCGGGGTCAATCGCCTCCGGGCGCTGTCCGCGGTTGGTCTGCTCGGGGTCCTGACCGCTGCTGTAGTACTGGTCGCTGATCTGCACCGTCCACCGGCACCCGCCGGCATCGGTGCGATCAGCGGCCCGTACGCGTCTCTGCTCGCCAGTTCCGTCGATCTCGGCCCGGCGCGCACCGATCACGTTCAGTTGACTGCTGCGCTGCGTGATGATTCTCGGCCCGAGCTTTTGATGGGATGGGCTGTCCAACAAAATCTTTCAGTGCGCTGGCGCCCCGGCGACAGCTGGGCGATTCTCGAAGGTGCGCCCGACGCGGTTTCCGGTGCGTTCGATGTCGACGTCCACGACTACCGCGGCAAACGCGGCCAGGTCTTCTACGCCTCACCCCAACAGCCGTCGGTACCGCAGTCGCTCACTGTGGAGGTGGCCGGCCTCGGCCGCATCCTCGGCTATACGCCGCACCGCGAGTCCAAGGTCTGGATGCTTCCCCTTGAGGTGCCCGACCAGGGACTGACCCCGCGCGCCCTGTTGCGCACCTACAACGCGATGCCATTGCACGACAAGGGCTATACCGGCAAGGGCACCACGGTCGTGGTGTTCGCGTTCGACGGCTTCGACCAAGCCGACCTCGACACCTACGCGTCGTCCTTCAACCTGCCCAAGTTCACCCCGGATGTGGTGGGCGGCATGCCGCCGGCACGGCGCGGCGAGGCGACCATGGACCTCGAGTCCATCCACGCGATCGCCCCCGACGCCAAGAAGGTGCTCGTCAATGCGCGGTCCACCGTCGAGGGCGACGGCTCCTACGAGAAGATCGCCAAACTCATGGAGGACACTGAGCGCACCTACCCCGGCGCGGTGTGGAGCTTCTCCATCGGCTGGGGTTGCGACAAGCTCATCACCGCCGCCGACCTGGTGCCGGTACGGGCGGCTCTGTCGTCCGCACATCGTTCGGGCACAACAGCTTTCGATGCCAGCGGTGACCTGGCCGGCCTCGACTGCAAGGGCGGCGACGAGTGGTCGTCACCACCGAGCGACAACGACGTGGGACTGGACGCCGTGGCGTCGATGCCGGAGATGACCGACGTCGGCGGCACGACGGTGTCCACCGACGACAAAGGCGACTGGCTCGCCGAGCAGTCCTGGTTCGACCCGCCACTGTCGCAAGGCACCGGCGGCGGTGTTTCGGCGCTCTTCGATCGGCCCGAGTGGCAGCAGCACCTCAGCGCGCCCAAAGGTGACGGCAAGCGGCTGACGCCTGATATCGCGGCCGTGGCCGACCCCTTCACCGGCGTGCAGATCGTGTTCAACCAGCAGGTGATCGTCGGCGGGGGCACTTCGCTGGCCGCACCCATCTGGGCCGGATTGACCGCGTTGATGAACCAGTTCGTGGTGGACAAGGGCGGTTCGCTGATCGGCAACATCAACCCGCTGCTCTACGCCATCGCCCAGGGCACGCCGCTGCCCGCCTTCCGTGACGTCGTGCTCGGCGGTAACGCGGTGGACAATGCCGGACCGGGCTATGACCTGGTGACCGGGCTGGGCACTCCCAATGTCGAGAACCTGGCGCAGAATATCCTTGTGACCCAGAAGGTGGTCGGATGAGTGCGCCGGAGAACGGCATCGACGACGTTCCGACGATGCAATGTTCGGTCTGCCAGATCGACGTCCCCGCCGGGGCGTTCTGCGGCTACTGCGGCGCGCACGCGGCCGACGAACCCCACCGCGGACCGCGATGGCTGGGCCGGCTGCGGGGCGACACCTTTGGTGCGTCGCCGGGCGAGAGCGTCTTGCTGCCGGCGATAGCCAGCTCGCTGTTCCCGCATCTGCCACAGCGGTCCCGGACGCCATTCCGGGTGGGGCTGGCACTGGTGCTCGTCGGCCTGGTCGTGTTCGCCGTCGTGAAGATGCCCGCGGCGCTGATCACCGTCGCCGCGCTCGGGTTGCCGCTGTTGTTCGTGCTGTACCTCGCCGAATCGGCGGTGTACCGCGACATGTCCACATGGTCACTGCTGCTGGCCGGCACGCTGGGGGCAGCGCTCGGGGTGGGCTGGACGCTGTTGACGGGTCAGATGGTGGCCCGCGCCTATGGCGTGCCGATGGCCGCGGGCATGGCGATTCACCACCTTGTGCGCGAAGGCATGATCATCCCCGCGGGCGGGATGATCCTGATGCTGGTGCCCACGGTCCTGGTTCGGGTGCTGCGGCCGAATTCGCGAGAATCCCTGGACGGGTTCGTCGTGGGGGCACTGTCCGCGCTGATGTTCGCCGCCGGCGCGACCCTGACCCGGCTTGCACCGCAGTTCGCCACCGGACTGTTGGCGCACAGCCGTCCGATGAAGGGCCTGCTCGTCGAGGCGCTGTTGTGTGGCGTGACGATTCCGCTCACCGCCGCCGTGGCCGGCGGGATGATCGGTATCGCGTTGTGGTTCAAGGGCCAGAACTCCAACCCGCATGAGCACCCCGGCCGAACCCGCGCCGTGCTGTTCGCGCTGGCGATCGTGGTGGTGGTGATTCACACCGGTGTCGCGATCACCGACATCATGGGGATGGAGCAGCTCCGGATGCTGGCCGTCCACGTCGTGATGACGTTGGTGGTACTCGTTCTGCTGCGAATCGCGTTGCAGCTCGCGCTTCTTCACGAAGCGCACGATCCGATCGAGCTGGACGAGCCGCTGCTGTGCATCCACTGTCAGCACGTGGTTCCCGATATGGCATTCTGCCCGGCGTGCGGCGTGGCCACCCGGGCGTCGTCGCGCGCGTCGCGACATGAGCGCCGTGAGTTGCGTCCGGTTCGACAGGTCGCCGCGGAGGGGTCGTGACCGCACCCTCGGCCGCTGCCGGCGAGGAGAAGTTCGTCGGGTATGCGCTGCCGGCCGGCCTCTACGTCGCCCCGGAAGTGCGGCGCCCCAAATTCAGTCGCACCGTCGGAATTTGGATGGCGGGGATCGTCGTCGTCGCCTTGATTCTGGTCGGGGTGTCGCTGTCGGTCACCAAGAAGGCCCCGCGCTACATGTGTCCGCCCGAATGCGGTGCCCCGCCGATGGGCACGCCCGTGACGGGACTTCCCCGCTTCACCGCGGCGGACGGCTCATTCTCCGTGTCCTATCCGACAGCGAATTCGGCCTACGAGATCTCCACCGAAGGCAACGGCGTGACCGCGAAGTTCACCGCCGGGGATACCGGTGTGCTGCAACTGTTTTCCGAGCCTGCGAATGGCCGCGACCCGCAGACCATCGCCCGTGATCTGTTGAAGAAGAAGTTCCCCGACGCCAAGATCGCCTACGAGATCCCCAACGCGATGGTCGGCTATCAACCCGGGTACGGCGAGGTCGCCGACACCTGGCCGCAGGGGACGTCCAACAGCTACATCCGCCTGCGCACCGTGCTGCTGGTGGCGATCAAGAACGATCTGGCGCTGGTGGCCGGCGCTGTCGGCCCGTACCACGCGTTCGGCCCTGATTTCGGCCCCGGCCTCCCGTCAGGTGCCAATCTGCAGATCGCCCAGGACATGGGCAAATACGTCAACAGCTTCGCCTGGCAGGGTGACCCGCCGCGCTGAACTGCCTCAGCCCCAACCTAACTCGTGTAGTCGATCGTCGTCGATGCCGAAATGGTGTGCGATCTCGTGGATTACGGTGATCGCCACCTCCTCGACCACGTCGGCCTCCGTCTCGCACATGTCCAGCAGCGGTTCGCGATAGATCGTGACGGTGTCGGGAAGTGATCCGGCGTAACTGGAATCGCGCTCGGTCAGCGCGACGCCTTCATAGAGGCCCAGCAGGTCGGGGTCGTCCGGGTGGTGATCTTCGACCATGATCACGACGTTGTCGATCGCCTTGGCCAGCCCGGGCGGAATCAGATCCAGTGCGTCACCGACCAATTCCTCGAACCGTGCCGGGTCCATCCGGACGGGCACTAGGCCGGCGGTGGAACGGGGATGTCGGCGGGCCCGGGCGGCGGGCCCGCCGGTGCCGCCGGAGCCGGAGGGCCGTCCATGGGCGGCGCGTCGGCGGGTGGCGGTGGCGGGGCGGGCACCGGTTCACCATTGACCACGTTGCCGTCGGCTGGCGGCGGCACTGCGGCGGGAGTGGTGGGTGCCGCGGTCGAACTCGGCGTCTGGGTTTGGGTCGCGGTCGCCGTCGACTGCTGCGGCAGGTGCTGGGTTTGGGTGGACTGGCTGGACTGGCTGCCGCTGTCGGTTGCCGACGGCGAATACGTGGTCGTCGGGACGTCGGGCAACAGCGGAATCGACGGGAGGTTCAGGCGCTCGGACGGAATGTCCGGGGGCGGGATCGGCGGCATGCCGTTGATCAGCAGCGCACCCTTGGCGGGGTTGATCAACGTCGCCCAGCCGCCGTTACCCAGGGTGGCGCCGATGCTGCACGCCACCTGGTGGCTGCCGGCGGTCCAGCTGGGCAGCGAGATCGTGCTGTAGATCAGCGTCAGGGTGGTCGAGCGCAGCTGCACCGGTGCCAGGTAGGCGTCGGTCATCCGGGTGCACACGTCTTTGATGAAGGCGTCCTGGTCGGCATCCGATGGCAATCCGCCGGAGAACTTCTCCGCGAGGTTCACCGTCCCCGTGACCTCCATGGCATGCGGGGCGCCGCAGTCGACGGGGATGTCGGTCGGTTGGTTGGTGGGCGGATCGATGCCCAGGCAGGTGCCGGCCGGCCAGACCTTGGACTGGTCGAGCTCGGCCACCCGGCCCTTGAAGGCGGTCTGCTGGTTGTCGGCTCCCGGCAGCTGCAGGCCGCACAGCATGCGTCGCTCGCCGTCCTGCTTCCAGGCCTTGTCACCCGACCACAGCATGCTGATCGTGAACTTGCTGTTCGGATCGAATTTGTCGCCCAGGTACCGCTCGACAGCCGGCTGGCATTGCTCGAGGCTGATCTGCTGGATCCGGGCGGCGCTCGGCGGCGCGGCGTTGGGCCCGTATTCGGTCCCCGGATAGGTGCGCATGTCGACGGACTCGGCCACCTCGAACTTGTGGTCGCCCTTGCAGTCGACGATGGTGGCCGCGTCGGGATTCTTGTCCCAGGTCAAACAGCTGCCCGACTTGGCGTTGGCGAAGGCCGCCGTCCCCTTGGCGCCCGACAGCGGGTTGGACCCGGCGTAGCCGGCCAGCCGGTTGTTGTAGCCGATCGGCAACGCGGTGACGACACCCGCGATCAGAAGGCCGCCGAGCGCGGTCAGCAGCAGGGCCCGTCGGGTCGACGTGGCCTGGAAGGTGCCGAGAAACGTTCGCCTCGATGTGCCCGGTTCGGGCTGGTCAGGCGTCACGTCGTCGCGCTCGGATAACTGCAGCATCGCCCTCTATTGTGGCAGGCGCGGCGAGGCGTGTGACAAGTGATGCAGTTGTAATGTTATGGGGTTGTGCTGTGTCGTCGGCCGGAGGGGCCGACGCACCGCTGCGGCCAACTAGCTAGGGTTGCGGGCGTGATCGACCTGAAACTGCTGCGCGACGACCCCGATGCGGTACGGCGGTCCCAGCTCAGCCGTGGTGAGGATCCGGGCCTCGTCGACGCCCTGCTGGACGCCGACACCGCGCGCCGGGCGGCGATATCGAGAGCCGATTCACTGCGCGCCGAGCAGAAGGCCGCCAGCAAGAAGGTCGGTTCGGCATCCCCTGATGATCGGCCGGCACTGCTCGAGCAGGCCAAAGAGCTTGCCGCGCAGGTGAAGTCGGCCGAAGCCGAGCAGGCTCAAGCCGAAGCGGCGATGACGGCCGCGCACATGGGCATCCAGAATGTCATCATCGCCGGCGTTCCGGCCGGTGGTGAGGACGATTTCGCCGTGCTCGAGGTTGTGGGCCAGCCGCGCGAGATCGAGAACCCGAAGGACCACCTCGAACTCGGCGAGTCGCTAGGGCTCATCGACATGGAGCGCGGCGCCAAGGTGTCGGGATCGCGGTTCTACTTCCTGACCGGCCGCGGCGCCCTGCTTCAACTCGGGCTGCTCCAGCTGGCGGTACGGGTGGCTACCGAGAACGGCTTCACGCTGATGATCCCGCCGGTGCTGGTACGCCCCGAGGTGATGGCCGGAACCGGATTCCTCGGTGCCCACGCCGACGAGATCTACCACCTCGCGGACGATGACCTCTATCTCGTCGGTACCTCAGAGGTGCCGTTGGCGGGTTATCACTCCGACGAGATCCTCGACCTCTCGGGCGGTCCGTTGCGCTACGCCGGATGGTCGTCCTGCTTCCGGCGCGAGGCCGGCAGTTACGGCAAGGACACTCGCGGCATCATCCGGGTGCACCAGTTCGACAAGGTGGAGGGCTTCGTTTACTGCCGCCCTGAGGACGCCGAGGCCGAACACCAGCGGCTGTTGGGCTGGCAGCGCCAGATGCTCGAGCTCATCGACGTGCCCTACCGGGTGATCGACGTGGCCGCCGGTGACCTCGGTTCGTCGGCGGCACGCAAATTCGACTGCGAGGCTTGGGTTCCCACCCAGCAGGCCTACCGCGAACTCACCTCGACGTCGAACTGCACGACGTTCCAGGCTCGTCGGCTGGCCACCCGGTACCGCGACGAGAACGGCAAGCCGCAGACCGCGGCGACCCTGAACGGGACGCTGGCCACAACGCGGTGGCTGGTCGCGATCCTGGAGAACCATCAGCAGCCTGACGGCAGCGTGCGTGTTCCCGCCGCCCTGGTACCTTACGTTGGGACGGAGGTCCTGCAACCGTGATCGAACTCGACCTCGATGAGGTGCGCGGCTGGTTCGGCTTCGGCGTGGCCGGAAACTTCGCCGGCCATCTCGAACAGGCCGGCGAGGCAGTCGATTTCGTCAATGTCAAGACGGAGGGCAAAGAAGGTTCAGCCCCCAAGGGAATCTTCCCGTGGTACGCGCCCGGGCACGACAGTTTCCTGGGGGAGTTTCCGCTGTCCCACGACGCGTTGATGGTGCCCAAGACGACGGAGGCCGACGGCCCGCTGAACCTGCAGATCGAGCCCGAGGTCGGGTTGGCCTGTGACGTGGTGTGGGAGGGCGACACCGTGGTCACGCTGCGACCGTTTGCGCTCGGCGCGTTCAACGACTGCTCGATCCGCCGGCCCAACGCGGCCAAGATCAGCCACAAGAAGAACTGGGGCCCGTCATCGAAAGGCGTTGCGCACCAGTTCTTCGACATCAGCGACCTCACCCCGGACGGCCCGACCGCGACGCTGCGGCTGCTGTGCCATCTGCGCACCGCCGACGGCGTGCACCACGAGTACGGGGTGGACAGCCCGCTGCTGGGCTATTCGTACTACGGCGAGGTGTTGCTGGACTGGATCGTCGAGCGGTTGGCCAACCAAAAGGGTTCGCCCGATACGCCTTTGGAGGATGTCGGAGCGCTCATGGTCGCGTCCGGGCGTCCGAAACGGGTACTGATCGGCATCGGTGCGACGCGCTACACCGAGCTGGGGGAGTCGACGTACCTGCAGCCGGGCGATGAGGCCATCGTGCGGGTGTACGACACCGAGAGCGACGCGGCATCCGAACTGCGCCAGTTGGTCTGGCAGCCCTAGTCCTTTCCTCACTGCGCCCAAACCGACGTTTGGACGCAAAAGGTCGAGTGGATCGCGCCATTTCGTCGATCTCGGCGCGGGCGTGCAGTGACTAACCCAGCAGCTCGTTCAGCACCGTCAAGAACTCCTGCGGCTTCACCGGGGTGAACGCCGGGCTCGGATAGGTCCCGGGCACGTCGAGGGTCACCAGCGTGGATTTCACCGGACGGTAGATGTCCAGCGGCAGCCAGCGGCGCAGATCCGAGCTACCCCAGAATCGGAAGCGCTGCATCCAGAACCCCAGCGGCTCGGCCTTGTATCCCCGGATCGAGTGCAGGGGAATCACTTTCGCGGTACCCGACGGAAAGTGATAGCGCCGCAACGTCAGTGCGTAACGGTCCAGTTGCACCAGGCCGTCGTCGTAATGCTGCTGCGGTGGGGCGCTCATAGTCGAGAACACCGCAGCTCGTGGCCTTTGGTGGTCAGGCATCGTCCGGTCTCCAGATTCCACTGCCAGCCGTGCAGGTTGCACGTCAACGTCGAACCTTCCACCACACCGAATTTCGACAGGTCGGCTTTCAGGTGCGGGCAGCGGCGTTGCATCGTGTACCCACCGATCTCCACGTCGCTGCTGTCGTCGTGGGTCTCGGCGAACCAGCCGTCCGCGTAGGCGATCCGCTCGTCGGTCAGACACTTGAAGAAGGTGTACAGGTACTCGTTGTAACCGCCGACCCGCCACGCGCGGAAGCGGGTGGACAGGAAGATCGTGTTCACCCAGTCCGGTTCGTCGTCACGCAGAACGGTCCGCACCAGTTCCGGGGCGATCTCGAAGCCGTACCGGAACTTCTCATCGGCAATCGGCTCCCGCACAACGCGTTTCGGGAAGTCCACCACGATGGTCTCCGGTCCGACACGCAGCTCCACCGCGTAGCCGATACCGTCGCAGATCTGGTCGCTCTGCAGCATGATGGGTTCGAATTTCGCGCGCAGCGGCTCCAGCAGCGATTCGCCCGTCGCCGGCGCCCACCGCGCCTTCTCGGCGGCCAGCACCGGCGCCATCCGTTCGGCGTAGGCGGCGATGTACTCGGCCTTGCCGGTGGTGAAGATCGCCTCCACCTCGGGGGTCGGGATCGGGTGTTCGAGTGAATTCAGTTCCGGCCCGGTGAAATCGGCGACCGACCCGGGGATCATCAGCAGGCCGCCGTCGTTGCCGTTGCGCCGCATCTGGTCCAGGAAGACCATCTGGTCGGGGAAGATGTTGGCCGGGTCGCCGTGGTCGTCATTGAGGTCACGCAGATCGGGATCCAGGAAGCATGGCGGCCCCGCCGACGGGATCACCCAGGTGGCACCGACATCGGCGATGAACTGCCTGCAGCGGTCCATACCGCGCTGACGCTTCTGAGTGCCGAACGACTGCTTGGCGCGCTCGGGCATGTCGTAGACCATCGGGTACCAGATCGCGCCCGAGTACTGCAGCATGTGCACGTCGATATGCCCGAATGCATCGGCCAGTAGGTCAACCGCGAGCGGGCGCGAGTCGTTCATGTTGAACACCGTCGTGGTGCCGTCGGAGACGACCAGCCCGGAGTCGCCGATCGGGCCGTCGGCCGGGGCCCGCAGCGCCACGATCATCACGTCCAGCTCACCCTTGGGCCCGCTGACCCGATGCTTCACGGAGTCGGTGGTCTCGTAGAAGCGGTGGAAGCCCAGCGCCTCGAGTTCGCGCTTCAGGTCGGGCACCGGGAAGTCCGGCAGCAGGACGACCGCGTCCTTGTTGACGTACTCGGTGAGCAGCTTGGGGTCGAAGTGGTCTTTGTGCAGGTGTGAGACGTAGAGGTAGTCGCAGTCGCCCAGCGCGGTCCAGTCCAGGGCGCTGTTGTCAGGGAAGACGAACCACGATCCGAAATAGGCGGGGTTCAGCCAGGGGTCGCACAGGATGCTTCCTGCCTGGGTGTCGATCCGAAAACCGGCGTGACCGATGCTGGTGACCTGCACAAATCCCCTTTTCCGTGGTAACTGCACCAGCCACGAGCTTAGCCGCCAACGGTTCGCGAGCTAGGCTGACCGCTGTGGAACCGGTATATGGAACGGTCATTCAGCTCGCCCGCCTGACGTGGCGGGCGCAGGGCTTGAAGTTCACCGTGACCGGCGTCGAAAACCTACCCGTGACGGGTGGTGCTGTCGTGGCCATCAACCACACCAGCTATTTCGACTTCACTTTCGCCGGGCTGCCCGCCTACCTGCAGGGCCGCGGCCGCAAGGTGCGGTTCATGGCCAAGCAAGAGGTCTTCGACGCCAAGATCACCGGTCCGATCATGCGCAGCCTGCGCCACATCCCGGTGGACCGGGCCAGTGGCGCCGCCTCCTTCGACGCGGCTTGCCAGGCCTTGAAGGCCGGCGAACTGGTCGGCGTCTACCCCGAAGCGACGATCAGCCGCAGCTTCGAGCTCAAAGAATTCAAGTCCGGGGCGGCGCGCATGGCGATCGCCGCCGACGTCCCGATCATTCCGCACATCGTGTGGGGCGCTCAGCGCATCTGGACCAAGGGCCGTCCGCGCAAGATGTGGCGCCCCAAGGTGCCGATCGCGATCGCGGTCGGGGAGCCCATCGCGCCGACGCTGCCGGCCAATGAACTGACCGCGCTGCTGCACTCGCGTATGCAGCATCTGCTGGAACAGGTGCAGGACCGCTACGGCCCGCATCCTGCCGGCGAATTCTGGGTGCCGCACCGGCTGGGCGGGGGTGCTCCGACGTTGGCTGAAGCATCTGCGATGGACGCGGCCGAGGCTGCCGAGAAAGCGGCCAAGAGGGCACAGCGCCCAGACCCGCCGGGGTAGCACCATGGAACCCGTCTTTCGCTCCCTGGAGATCCTCGCCTCGATGGCAGTCCGGGCAGTGGGGTCAACGATCACCTTCGAGGGTCTCGACAACATCCCCACCCACGGTGGTGCCGTGGTGGCGATCAACCACACCGGTTACGTGGATTTTCTGCCAGCCGCGTTGGGTACCCGCCAACGCAGACGCCGCATCCGGTTCATGATCAAGGCCGAGATGCAAAACGTGCGGACGGTGAACTTTTTGATCAAGCACACGGGCACCATCCCGGTGAATCGGCAGGCCGGCGCCGGTGCGTACGCCGAAGCGGTGCGCGCGCTCAAGGCCGGTGAGCTCGTCGGGGTCTATCCCGAGGCCACCATCAGCCGGGCGTTCGTCTTGAAGGACTTCAAGAGCGGGGCCGCGCGGATGGCCCTGGAGGCGCAGGTTCCCATCGTCCCCTGCATCGTCTGGGGCGCTCATCGGGTGTGGACCAAAGATCACCCGAAACGGTTGGGCCGCAGCAAGATTCCATTCACCGTGCGGTACGGGCGGGCGCTGCCGCCGGTAGGCACAGCCCGCGATCTGGAAGGTGCGCTCAGAGAGCAGATGAGCACGATACTGCGTGAGGTACAGCGGGCGTATCCGCACCCGGAAGGCGAATACTGGGTGCCGGCCGAGTTCGGGGGCGGCGCACCGACTCTGGACGAGGCCAAGCGGCGTGACGAGGCCGAGTTGGCTGAGCGTGCGCGCCGCATGGGGGAGCACAGCTGATGCTGCCCGCGATGATCGCCACCGATGTGGATGGCACCCTCCTCGACGAGGACGAGCACGTCACCGCGCGCACCCGCAGCGCGGTGCAGGCAGCGGTGGCTTCGGGCGTCAAGTTCGTGTTGGCGACCGGCCGCCCGCCGCGGTGGGTGCCACCGGTGGTCGAGGAATTGGGATTCGCGCCGATGGCGGTGTGCGCCAACGGTGCCGTGATCTACGACCCCGATCAGGACCGCATCATCTCCGCGCGCACCTTGTCGGTCGAGGTCCTCACCGAACTCGCCGACATCGCCACCCGGGTGATCCCCGGAGTGGGCCTGGCTGTCGAGCGGGTCGGACGCAGCGCGCACGACTCGGCCACGCCGCAGTTCGTCAGCTCACCCGGTTACGAGCACGCCTGGCTCAACCCCGACAACACCGAAGTCGCGATCGAGGACCTGCTCAGTGCGCCGGCGGTCAAGCTGCTGATCCGCAAGGCCGGCGCTCTCAGTGCGGACATGGCTGTGGAGCTTGCGAAACATATTGGCCCGCAAGGTGATATCACCTACTCGACCAATAACGGTCTGATCGAGATCAACCCGATCGGAACCAGTAAGGCGACCGGCGTCGAACACATCGCCCGGCCGCTGGGGATTGCCGCCGACGATGTGGTCGCCTTTGGTGACATGCCCAACGACGTTCCGATGCTGCGCTGGGCCGGGCTGGGCGTCGCGATGGGCAACGCCCACCCGGAGGCGGTCGCTGCTGCCAATGAGGTGACCGCGACCAACGCCGACGACGGCCTGGCCCAGGTACTCGAACGTTGGTGGCTGTAGACCTAAGCGATCGGGTTGGTGATGCGGCTGAACCGCTCCAGCTGCACGGGCGGCCCGTCGGCCGGTGGCGGCGGCATCACCAGGGTCAGCCCGTCGACCACCCGCAGCACGTTGTGCGTCTGGCGGTCGAAGTTGAGGGTGCCGTGCTGGAAGTTCTGCACGATCCACTCGGGTTCCTGGATCTCACCGCTGGTCGGCAGGCCCAGCGCTCCACGTTCATAGCCCAGTGATGCCCAGGCCTCGTAGATCGCACCGGTCAGCGGCTGCGCATCAGTGGTGGGTGACCAGTACACGGCGCCGTGCTCGAAGGTCACATACCGCGCGTTGCCGTCGGCGGCGGCCTCCGGCGTCGTCGGCATCCCCAGCGGTGAGTCTTTGCCGCCCATGGCTTCCCACTTGGCCAGGATCGCGCCGCCGCGCAGCGAATCCATCAGGTCCGGTGGTCTGTTGAACCTCGACGCGATGTCGCGGATCTGGTTCAGCGCCGCATAGCCGGCGTTGCCCGGGCATGCGGTGTTGCCGACGTCGCGGTGCGCGAAGATCGTCGGCAGCGTCGGCGTGGTGCCGGCGGGGAAGAACGTGTAGTCGCCCCCGGCCGATCGCAGCATCGTGGTGCCCAGTGGGTTGACGTGGTCCAGGCCCAGTCGCCAGCCGAGCAGCCTGCCGACCGTTCGGACCAGGATGTCGGTGGGTGGCACGTCCTCGAAGTCGCCGATCATCGACACACCCCACACGTCGGTGTTGAAACCGCCTGTGTGCGAACCGAGTACGTCTTTCGTAATACCGCCGGCACGGCCTTCGAACACCTGGCCGTACTTGTCGACCAATGCGTTGTAGGCGATGTCGCACCACCCCAGAGTGCGGGTGTGGTAGGCGTAGATCGAGCGGACGATCTCAGCGGAGTCTTCGGGGGCGTAGTCGTTGCTGCCTGCGGTGTGGTGTACCACCGCCGCGCGAATTCCGTTGCCGTAAGAAGGGTTACCGCAGCGGATGTGCTCGTCGGCACCCCACTGGGCGCGGCTGATGATGTTCGGTGGTTGGCCGGGTCCCAGAGCCGCCGTCGGCGGTTGCCACTGCGAGTCGACCGGTGCCCTGGGCGGCGGGGTGATCAAGACTGCCGAGATGTTCTGCGCGAATGGTTGTTCGACGGTGGCGGGCACGTAGCCCAGGTTCTTGCCGGTCTCGGGTGGGGCGGTGGTGACGGGCGCGTTCGGCGGCCGGGTGACTGCGATCTGCACCGATGTGGTGGTTCCCACGAACACCGGGTCGGTGCCGCGGGGACCGCCGTGCTGGCTGTCGTCGGCGTTCGATTCCAGAGTCTCCGCGGTGTACCACGGGCCCCAGGTGCCGTCCGGGCGCTTGGCGCGTACCCGCGCCGATGTTCCGGTCAGGTCGGTCCCCGTGAGGGCGACCATCGAGAACGGTGTCGGCTGGCTGATCTCGCGCACGGTCACTCCGCCGCCGACGCCGGTCAGCGGTTGCTGCGAGAGCACGGTGTCGGCTGCCTTGGGCCCGTCGGGGCGTTCTGATCCGGGCGCGCCGGTGATTGCCCACGGCAGGATGACGACGGTCGCCGCGATCGCGGTGAACACGAGTGTCGGCGCAGGTCGGCGGGGCAGCACAAGGCGATGTTACGTATGTGCCTTCTGATACCAGTGTTTCGACACGGGCCAGTGTGAAGAAAGTGATACTTGATGCCTGCAACGGCACCGCAGGGGCCTCTCCGGGTTCACTGCCCTAGCGGCCTGACCCACCCTGCGGTGCCGTTCCGACGCAGGTCTTTTCTTAACCGGCGGGGGCTGGGGCTGCCGCGGGAGCGGCAGCGGCGGCCGAGGCGCCCTGCATGGCCTGGGTGATCGACGGCATCACCACACCCTTGAGCAGGTCGATCGCCTGGCCGACGCCGAGTTGGTTGGCGGCGCTGCTGAGATCGCTGATGATCCCGCCGGAGGCGGCCGGTGCGCTGGGCATGGCCAGCGAGGGATCACCGAGGATCGGATAGGTCCCGTTCACCGGACCCAGCGGAGCACTGATCGGCTGCTCGCTGGGCAGACCGAGGCCCGTCGCCGAGGGGCTGGTCAAGCCCGGTGTTGCCAGCGACGGAGTGGTGCCGAGCTGCGGAGTCGTCAGTGCCGGGTTGGTCAACCCGGGATCGGTCAGCGACGCCGACGGCAGGGTGGCCCCTGGAGTGGTGAGGCCGGGTGTCGTGAGACCCGGGGTGGTGACGCTCGGCGTGGTGAGGCCGGGCGTGGTCAATCCTGGAGTCGTCAGACCCGGTGTGGTCAGACCGGGTGTGGTGAGCCCCGGTGTGGTCAGACCGGGTGTGGTGAGCCCCGGTGTGGTCAGACTCGGTGTGGTCAGCCCCGGTGTGGTCAGACTCGGGGTCGTCAGCCCGGGTGCGGTCAGACTCGGGGTGGTCAGGCCCGGCGCGGTCAAGCCCGGGGTGGTCAGCAGCGGGCCTGCCTGCGCAGGCTGGGCGCCGGCGGGGCTCAGGCCCGTAGGCAGTGGCGGCAGGTTGATCCCGAACTGCGACAGACCTTGCTGCAGTGCGGACATCAACTCGTTGGGCAGGTCGGTCACCACGGCGGCGCGAACGAATTCGCGATGCTCGGGCGCCTTCTGCGGGGCGGCGGTCAGTTCGACCACACCAATAGCTGCAATTGGACTTGCGACGGCCAATGCGGCGACTGCGCTCATGGCTGTCGAGAGCTTGCGTCGACGGCTGTTAGGCACGGAAGTCTCCTCAATATCTAGACAGCGTTCGTGTCTGATCACTTCGTGGGGCTCGATTTTCGGCCGTGCGCCGAGTCCGAAGCCAACGTGATTGATGGTACGGCTGTGACTAGTGTGTCTAGAGTGACGATGCTGAATCGTGAGCCAATTGCGACCTTGGAGCGTTACCGGCGCATGTGATTTCCCGCCGGCGTCCGGGCTTGCGATGCGGGTCACACCGCGCCGGTCCGATAACCTAGGCGCCGATGAGCAGTTCAGAATCCCCGGTCGCTTCGCTTGTGCCCGCCGGTCAAAATTCCGGGATCGACTCAGGCCCCTACGACCTCTTCGTCGTCGGCTCCGGCTTCTTCGGCCTGACCATCGCCGAGCGGGTGGCCAGCCAGCTGGGCAAGCGGGTCCTGGTCGTCGAACGCCGGTCGCACATCGGCGGCAACGCCTACTCCGAGCCGGAGCCGCAGACCGGCATCGAGATCCACCGCTACGGTGCCCACCTGTTCCACACCTCCAACCAGAGGGTGTGGGACTACGTCCGGCAGTTCACCGATTTCACCGGATATCAGCACAGGGTGTTCGCCATGCACGGCGGCCAGGCCTACCAGTTTCCGATGGGGCTCGGACTGGTGGCGCAGTTCTTCGGCAAGTACTTCACCCCCGACGAGGCCCGTCAGCTGATCCAGGAGCAGGCCGCCGAGTTCAAGACCGAGGAGGCCGCCAACCTCGAGGAGAAGGCGATCTCACTGATCGGCCGGCCCCTCTACGAGGCCTTCGTCAAGGGCTACACCGCCAAGCAATGGCAGACCGACCCCGCCGAACTCCCGGCAGCCGTCATCAGCCGCCTGCCGGTGCGCTACACGTTCGACAACCGCTACTTCAACGACACCTACGAGGGCCTGCCGGTCGACGGCTACACGAAGTGGCTGCAGAACATGGCCGTCGACGACCGCATCGAAGTCAGGCTGGACACCGACTGGTTCGACGTCCGCGACGAACTGCGGGCCGCCAGCCCTGACGCCCCGGTGATCTACACCGGGCCGCTGGACCGCTACTTCGGCTACGCCGAGGGTCGGTTGGGCTGGCGCACCCTGGACTTCGAACTGGAGGTGCTCCCATGCGGGGACTTCCAGGGCACCCCGGTGATGAACTACAACGACCTCGACGTCCCCTACACCCGCATCCACGAGTTCCGCCACTTCCACCCGGAGCGCGAGTACCCGACCGACAAGACGGTCATCATGCGCGAGTACTCCCGGTTCGCCGACGACGACGACGAGCCCTACTACCCGATCAACACCGAGTCCGACCGCGCGCTGCTGGCCGCTTACCGCAGTCGGGCGCGGGAGGAGACGTCCGCGAACAAGGTGCTCTTCGGTGGCAGGCTGGGCACATACCAATACCTGGACATGCACATGGCGATCGCCAGCGCGCTGAACATGTATGACAACACCCTGGCGCCGCACCTGCGCGACGGGACCCCGCTGACCGAAAGCAGCACAGAATGAGCGAGATTCCGTCCGGCCCGATCGCGGCCGGAGAAACCAAGGCCGTCAGCCTGCTGGCGCGGGTGATCCTCCCGCGTCCCGGCGAGCCGCTCGACGTCCGCAAGCTCTACATCGAAGAGTCCGACACCAACGCACGCCGGGCGCACGCGCCCACCCGCACCACCTTGGAGATCGGCGCCGAGTCCGAAGTCTCGTTCGCGACCTACTTCAACGCCTTCCCGGCCAGCTATTGGCGACGCTGGTCGACGCTGGAATCGGTGGTACTGCGCGTCGAGGTCACCGGATCGGCCCGCGTCGACGTCTACCGGTCCAAGGCCACCGGCGCCCGAATCACCGTCGGCGGCACCGAGATCAGCAGCCCGGACGCGACGACGCCGACCTCTGCGGAATTCGAGATCGGCCTGGACCCGTTCGAAGATGGCGGCTGGGTGTGGTTCGACATCACCACCGACACCAACACCACGGTGCACGGCGCCGGCTGGTACGCCCCGGTGCCGGCTCCGGGCCGGGCCAGCGTCGTCGTGGGCATCCCGACCTTCAACCGGCCCGCCGACTGCGTCAACGCGCTGGCCGCACTGACGTCGGATCCGTTGGTGGACAACGTGATCACCGGCGTCATCGTGTCGGATCAAGGAACCCAGAAGGCGAAAGACCATCCCGGGTTCGACGCCGCCGCAGCGGCGCTGGGTTCGCGTCTGTCCATACACAACCAGCCCAACCTCGGCGGTTCGGGCGGTTACAGCCGGGTGATGTACGAGGCGCTGAAGAACACCGACTGCGAACAGATCCTGTTCATGGACGACGACATCCGCATCGAGCCCGACTCCATCCTGCGGGCCTTGGCGCTCAACCGATTTGCGAAGGTTCCGACCCTTGTCGGCGGCCAGATGCTCAATCTGCAGGAGCCCAGTCACCTGCATGTCATGGGTGAGATGGTCGACTCGGCCAACTTCATGTGGAGCGGTGCGGTCAACACCGAGTACGACCACAACTTCGCCAAGTACCCGCTCAACGACGAGGAGCAGTACCGCAGCAAGCTGCTGCACCGCCGCATCGACGTCGACTTCAACGGCTGGTGGATGTGCATGATCCCGCGGCAGGTCGCCGAGGAGCTCGGCCAACCGGTGCCGCTGTTCATCAAGTGGGACGACGTCGAATACGGCCTGCGTGCGGGCGAGCACGGCTACCCGACCGTCACCCTGCCCGGCGCCGCGATCTGGCACATGGCGTGGAGCGACAAGGACGACGCGATCGACTGGCAGGCGTACTTCCACCTGCGTAACCGGCTGGTGGTGGCCGCCATGCACTGGGATGGAAACGTCCGCGGCCTCATCGCCAGCCACATGAAGGCCACCCTCAAACACCTTCTGTGCCTTGAGTATTCGACTGTCGCGATCCAGAACAAGGCGATGGACGATTTCCTCGAGGGGCCCGAACACATCTTCTCCATCCTCGAGTCGGCACTGCCCGAGGTCCGCCGGCTGCGGTCGCAGTATCCCGACGCCGTCGTGCTGCCCAGCGCCACCACATTGCCCACGCCGTCGGACAAGCGGTGGCGCCGCAAAGTCAGCATCCCGACCAACCCGCTGTCGATCGCTGTGCGGCTCGCCCGCGGCGTGGCCCACCAGCTGAGGCCGCACGATCCCGTGCACCACGAGCGTCCCCAGATCAACGTCGCGACCCAGGACGCCCGGTGGTTCTCGCTGTCCCGGGTCGACGGCGTCACCGTCACCACCGCCGACGGCCGCGGCGTGGTCTACCGGCAGCGCGATCGAGCGAAAATGTTTGCGCTACTGCGGGCTTCGACGCGCCGCCAGGTGCAGCTGGCCCGCAAGTTCAACCGGATGCGCAAGGTCTACCGAGACGCACTGCCGACGCTGTCGAGCAAGGAGAAGTGGGAAACGGTGTTGCTCGAGAGCTCGTCCAGCCATGGCTGAGGTCGAGCCGGTCGCGCCGCCCGCGAGCGGTGAGATCGCGGCCCTGGTCACCATCCAATCGACCTTGGGTACGCCCCGGGTGATCGAGGTGGCCCGCGCGATGTCGCACTTCGGCGAACATGCCCAGGGCTGGGTGGCAGTGTCGGCGCTCGGTGCGCTGGCCATGCCGAAGCGGCGCAGGGACTGGGTGCTGGTGGGCGTCGGCGCGGTGGCCGCACACGCGGCCGCGATCGCGATCAAGCTGGTGGTGCGCCGCGCGCGCCCGAATCACCCCGCGGTCGCGGTCAACGTCGGCACGCCCAGCGCGCTGAGCTTTCCCTCGGCGCACGCCACCTCCACGACTGCCGCGGCTATGCTGCTGAGCCGGGCCACCCGCTCACGGCTGCCGCTGGCAGTGGTGCCCGCGATGGCCTTGTCGCGGCTGGTGCTCGGCGTGCACTACCCGACTGACGTGCTCGCGGGGGCGGCGGTCGGCGCCGTTGTCGCGACGACGGCCGGCCGTGTCGCCGCACCGCAGAAGGAGAAGCGGAAATGAGCGCCCATGAGTGAGGGAGCGGCGCGGGTCGCCGGACCGCCGAGCAATCTGTTCACCGGGATCATCAAGGCCATCCGCCCTCGCCAGTGGGTCAAGAACCTGCTGGTGCTGCTCGCCCCGATCGCCGCGCTCGGCGGCAACGTGCAATACGACTACAAAGAGGTCGCGGTCAAGATTTTGATCGCGTTCGCCTCGTTCTCGCTGGCCGCCTCCTGCATCTATCTGGTCAACGACTCGCGGGACGTCGAAGCGGACCGTCAGCACCCGACCAAGCGGTTCCGCCCGATCGCCGCGGGAGTGGTTCCGCCGGGGCTGGCCTACACGTTGGCCGTCGTGCTGGGCGTCGCCGCGCTCGGGCTGTCGCTGCTGGCCTCGGTGAACCTGCTGATCGTGATCGGCGTCTACATCGCCATGCAGCTCGCCTACTGCTTCGGGCTCAAACACCAAGCGGTGCTGGACATCTGCATCGTGTCGTCGGCCTACCTGATCCGTGCCATCGCCGGCGGTGCAGCAGCCGGGATCCCGCTGTCGCAATGGTTCCTGTTGGTGATGACCTTCGGATCGTTGTTCATGGTGGCCGGAAAGCGTTATGCCGAATTGCAGCTCGCCGAGCGCACCGGCGCCAAGATTCGCAAGTCGCTCGAGAGCTACACAGCCTCTTACCTCCGGTTCGTCTGGACGGTGGCGGCCACCGCGATGGTGGTCTGTTACAGCCTGTGGGCTTTCGAGCGGGACGGGGCCAACGCGTCCTGGTACGCGGTCACGATCATTCCGATCACCATCGCGATCCTGCGATACGCGGTCGACGTCGACGGCGGATTGGCCGGCGAACCCGAAGACATCGCGTTGAAGGATCGGGTACTGCAGCTGCTGTTGCTGGCGTGGATCGGGACCATCGGTGCAGCGATCGCCTTCAGTTGAGTACCTGACGCCTGAACCGGTTTCGGCCGCGCCGACCGGGCGCCGCCTGGTGCGGGTGAGCCTCTGGATCGGCGTCGTGGTGACCGCGGCGCTGTGGGCGTGGGGTGCCTGGCAGCGCCGCTGGATCGCCGACGACGGTCTGATTGTGCTGCGCACGGTGCGCAACCTGCTTGCAGGCAACGGGCCGGTGTTCAACGCCGGCGAACGCGTGGAATCCAATACCTCCACGCTCTGGACCTACCTGAACTATCTCGGCGCACTGATCGCCGGTCCGGTGCAGCTGGAGTACGTCGCGCTCGCGCTTGCGCTGAGCTTGTCCGTGGCCGGCGTGGTGATGATAATGCTCGGCACCGCAAGGCTATTCGCGCCCGGTCTGATGGGCCGCCGGGCCGTGTTGCTGCCCGCGGGGGCGGTGGTCTACATCGCGATCCCGCCCGCACGGGACTTTGCCACCTCGGGTCTGGAGAACGGCTTGGTGCTGGCCTGGATCGGCTTGCTGTGGTGGATGATGGTCTGCTGGGCGCAGGCACCCCGGCTGCAGCGCGGTGGCCCGGTTTTCACCGCCGCGCTGGCCTTCGTCGCAGGCTTGAGCGTGCTGGTGCGGCCCGAACTCGCCCTGATCGGCGGCCTCGCATTGGTCATGATGCTCGTCGCGGCCAAGGGCTGGACCACCCGTGTGATCATCCTGGTTGCCGGTGGCTTGTTGCCGGTGGGCTATCAGATCTTCCGGATGGGTTACTACGCGCTGCTTTTCCCGCAGACCGCGCTGGCCAAGGATGCCTCGGGGGACAAATGGGGGCAGGGCCTGATCTATCTGGCCAACTTCAACCAGCCCTATGCGCTGTGGCTGGCGGCGCTGCTGGTGATCGCGCTGGGCGCGGTGGTGGTGGCCGCGCGTGATACCTCGTCGCGGGCCGGCGAACCGGACCCGCCCGGCGACCGCGGCCGGCTGGCACGCAGAATCCAAAGTCCCACTGCCGTTGTGATTTTCATGCTCGTCAGTGGCCTGCTGCAGGGTCTGTACTGGATCCGGCAGGGCGGTGACTTCATGCACGGCCGGGTGTTGTTGACGCCTGTTTTCTGCCTGCTGACTCCCGTCGCGGTGATCCCCGTGGTGCTGCCCGAGCCCTTCACCTTCTCCCGCGAGCGCGCCACGGTGCTCGCGGGCGCGACGATCGCGCTGTGGTTGGGGCTGGTCGGCTGGTCGCTGTGGGCGGCGAACTCGCCGGGGTTGGGCTCCGACGCCACCCGGGTGACCTATTCGGGCATCGTCGACGAGCGGCGGTTCTACTCGCAGGCCACAGGTCACGCTCACCCGCTGACCGCCGCCGATTACCTGGACTACCCGCGGATGCGGGCGGTGCTGGCCGCGATCGCAAACACACCCGATGGCGCGCTGCTGCTGCCGTCGGGAAACTACGACCAGTGGGATGTGGTGCCCGCCTATCCGCCGCCACCACCTCCACCGGGTGTCTCGATGGATACCTGGCGTCGCCAAATAGCACCGCACACAGTCTTTTTCACCAACCTCGGCATGCTCGGGATGAACGTCGGGCTGAACGTGAGAGTGATCGACCAGATCGGTCTGGCGAACCCGATCGCAGCGCACACCGCGCGCTTGGCAGATGCCCGGATCGGCCACGACAAGAACCTCTTCCCGGACTGGGCCGTTGCCGAGGGGCCTTGGCTCAAGGAGCACCCGTACGTGCCGCCGTACCTCGATGAGGGGTGGATCGCCGAGGCCGAGGTGGCGCTGCGGTGTCCCGAGACCGAGGCGATGCTCAATTCCATCCGGGACCCGCTGGGTATCCGCCGCTTCCTGTCAAATGTGTTGCACGCGATCGATTTCACTCGATACCGCATCGATCGCGTTCCGCAGTACGAGCTGGCGCGTTGCGGTCTTGCGGAGCCACCGTTGAAGGGCACCCCGTATACGGGCCTCCCTGCTACCGGTCCCTGACCACCCCGCTGACCGTCCCGTCAGTTTTCCGGCGTCGCGATGTGGCCAAAGTGGGCCGAGTGCAAGATGTTACGTGTGACACATGCCGCAAAGTGCTGAGCATGGCGCACAGCACCCTTCCGGTGCAGCGGGTTTCACGATTACCTCGCCGGCGCGGTAGTTTAGTTTGCCAGCCGGGCTCTAGCCGGTAACGCTGCGGTCAGTTTGCGGCGATACACAGGTCAAGTGTGAAAGCGCTTGGCAAAACCAACGTCAATGTCGACAGCGGTTCTGCCGTGCCGTGAACGAATGAGTTGAGCAACCGATGGTTCGTGCCGTGAGAGCCTCCCTCGCCGCCGTCCTACTGATGACCGCGCTGGCGACGGTGACGGGCGTGGTCCCGCACGCCAAAGCGTTCTCCAGAGAAGGCCTTCCGGTCGAGTATCTGGACGTGTACTCGCCGTCGATGGGCCGCAACATCCGCGTCGAGTTCCAAGGCGGCCCCGCCGGCTCGAAGGCCGTCTACCTGCTCGACGGTCTGCGCGCCCAGGACGACTACAGCGGCTGGGACATCAACACCCCCGCCTTCGAGTGGTTCTACGACTCCGGAGTCTCGGTGGTCATGCCCGTCGGCGGGCAGTCCAGCTTCTACAGCGACTGGTACTCGCCGTCGAGCTTCAACAAGCAGCCCTACACCTACAAGTGGGAGACGTTCCTCACCAGCGAGCTCCCGCAATGGCTGGCCGCCAACAAGCAGGTTTCGTCGACCGGCAACGCCGTCGTCGGCCTGTCGATGTCGGGCGGCGCCGCGCTGATTCTGTCGGCCTACCACCCGCAACAGTTCGTCTACGCGGCCTCGCTGTCGGGCTTCCTCAATCCCTCGGCGCTGCTGATGCAGCAAGCCATCCGGGTGGCCATGCTCGACGCCGGCGGCTATAACGTCGACAACATGTGGGGTCCACCGTGGGATCCGGCGTGGAAGCGCAACGACCCGGTGGTCCAGGCCGCCACGATCGCGCACAACGGCACCCGGCTGTGGATCTACTGCGCGCCTGGTGGGCAGACCGATCTCGACGCCGGCGGCGACCCAGGCGCGGCACTGAGCGCCACCAGCCTGGAGTCGATGGCGATCAAGAGCAACAAAGATTTTCAGGCCGCCTACACAGCGGCCGGCGGCAGCAACGCGACGTTCGAATTCCCGCCGTCGGGCAACCATTCGTGGCCCTACTGGGGAGCTCAACTCGCGGCACTAAAACCCGACCTCATCGCCACCATCAACCGGTGAGAGGGCGGTCACGACAACATCTGTAGAAGAGGAACGATCACCACACCTGTGGTTGACTACCAGGGCACGGCTGCGTGGATCGCATGCGGTGCGGCCCCCGAAAAAGGATGGAAATACATGAAGTTCGTTGAGAAGTTGCGCGGCGTTTGGCTGCGCCGGCTGACAGTCGCTGCCGCGGCTGCCGCCGTGCTGCCCGGCCTGATCGGCGTCGTCGGCGGCTCCGCAACGGCGGGAGCATTCTCCAAGCCCGGCCTGCCGGTCGAGTACCTCGAAGTGCCGTCCGCAGGTATGGGACGCGACATCAAGATCCAGTTCCAGAGCGGCGGGCCCAACTCGCCCGCGGTCTACCTGCTCGACGGTCTGCGCGCGCAGGACGACTTCAACGGCTGGGACATCAATACCCCGGCGTTCGAGTGGTACTACAACTCCGGACTGTCGGTCGTCATGCCCGTCGGTGGCCAGTCCAGCTTCTACTCGGATTGGTACAAGCCGGCATGCGGCAAGGCCGGTTGCCAGACCTACAAGTGGGAGACGTTCCTGACCCAGGAGCTGCCCGCGTACCTGGCCGCCAACAAGGAGGTCAAGCCGACCGGTAGCGCGGCCGTGGGTCTGTCGATGGCCGGTTCCGCCGCGCTGACCCTGGCGATCTACCACCCCGAGCAGTTCCCGTACGCCGGCGCGCTGTCGGGCTTCCTCAACCTCTCCGAGGGCTGGTGGCCGATGCTGGTGAACCTGTCGATGGGTGACGCCGGCGGTTTCAAGGCCAACGACATGTGGGGACCGACCGAGGACCCGAACAGTGCCTGGAAGCGCAACGACCCGATGGTCAACATCCAGAAGCTGATCGACAACAACACCCGCATCTGGATCTACTGCGGTGACGGCAAGCCGTCCGACCTGGACGCCGGAACCAGCAGCGGCAACCTGTTCAACGCGAAGTTCCTGGAAAGCTTCACGCTGCGGACGAACAAGACGTTCCGCGACACCTACCTGGCCAAGGGTGGCACCAACGGGGTGTTCAACTTCCCCGCCAACGGCACCCACCAGTGGAACTACTGGGGCCAGCAGCTGCAGCAGATGAAGCCGGACATCCAGCGCGTGCTCGGCGCCACGCCGACCGCCTGATATCCAGCAGTCGACAACTCACCAACGGCGGCGACCTCCGGGTCGTCGCCGTTGGCGTATCCGAACCAAC
The DNA here is from genome assembly GCF_002887815.1 of Mycobacterium sp. ENV421. GTDB lineage: Bacteria > Actinomycetota > Actinomycetes > Mycobacteriales > Mycobacteriaceae > Mycobacterium. Next base: position 333,105 of record NZ_PDHO01000003.1, read on the forward strand.
CGCGTAAGCAGTGTGATTCACTACCTGCAGGTGGGGCGGGGCTGGGAAATGCGACGAGTCGACTTTGAGGTGACCATGAAGAGTCTGTCGGGCCTGTTTCGGGGAGTATGCGCCGCGGTTCTGGCGCTGGGCCTCATGAGTGCCACCGCGCCGACCGGCCACGCGGCCGATGTCGAGTACCTGATGGTGCCGTCGCCGGCCATGGGCCGCGACATCCCGGTGGCCTTTATGGGTGGCGGCCCGCACGCCGTGGTGTTGCTGGATGCGTTCAACGCCGGCGATCCGGTCAGCAACTGGGTCACCGCGGGCAACGCGATGAACACGCTTGCCGGTAAGGGTGTCTCCGTGGTGGCTCCGGCCAGCGGCGCCTTCACCCTGTACACCAACTGGGAGGCCGACGGCACCCGGCAGTGGGAGACCTTCCTGTCCGACGAACTGCCCAACTGGCTGGCCGCCAACAAGGGCTTGGCCCCGGGCGGGCATGCCATCGTCGGCGCCGCGCAGGGCGGTCTCGGCGCAATGATGGAGGCGACGTTCCACCCTGATCGCTACCGTTACGCCGGTTCCCTGTCGGGCTTCCTGACCCCGTCGAACACCTTCATGAACGGCGCGATCACCGCGGGTATGAACGAGTTCGGCGGCGTGAACACCCAGGCCATGTGGGGTGCTGCGCAGCTCGGCCGGTGGAAGTGGCATGACCCCGAGGTGCACGTGCAGCTGCTGGCCGACAACAACACCCGGCTGTGGGTGTTCAGCCCTCAGACCACGACCTGCAGTGACGTTCCGGCCATGATCGGCTACTGCGACCTGGCCCAGGGCAGCAACCGGACCTTTTACGCGCATTACCGGGCCGTGGGGGGCCACAACGGCCACTTCGACTTCCCGGCCGGCGGCAATCACGACTGGGGCAATTGGGCCGGGCAGCTGGCCGCGATGTCGGGAGATGTTGTCGCGGCGATCAAATAGCTCGCTCCTGACCTTCCAGGTCAGCGCGAACTGTTAACTTTCCGCAATCTCGCGGTGCTCTGGGGCAGCCATGCCCAGCCGGTACCGTGGAGACGTGCAGCGCTCGGTCCATCGTGTGAACGGCAGCGGCGTCAACGCCACCGCTGCCGGCACGGTCCGGCACGCGCTGCTGATGGCCGGCCTGCTGGGCTCGGCAACTCTGCTGATGGTGGCCTGCAGCTCGGGCGAGGATCTGGTGACCACCGCCGCGCCACCGCCCACGCAGAGCTACGGCTCCGTCCACGGTCAGGGTGCGCCGCTGCCGGCAGACGCCGACCCCCAGTCCGTCAAGTTCCATGTCACGCCGGCCCAGCGCGGATTCCTTGATGCGCTCACTGCCGCCGGCGTGCATCCATCGAGTGAGCTGGAAGCACTGAGCATCGGTTCCCACGTCTGCCAGGCCCACGCGGCCGGTCAAAGCGACCAGGCGGTCTGGGACTACATTGCTCCGATGGTGCGCAGTGACGTCGTCGACGCGGGATCGCCGCCGCACACTGCCCCCGATCCGCAGGTGACAGCGGCCACGGCCGACTACATCCGGATCGCCACCCAGCAGCTCTGCTAGCAGGAAGATCACCTCCCTTCAATGGCTCGAAACTCCCGGACCCCCGCCCGTCGTCGCCGTCACCGCATTCTCGGACTGATCGCGGCCGGCGCCATGGCCGCCGCGGTGGCACTGATCGTCGCGATCATCGTCATCGTCGCCCGCCGGCCCGAAGCGCCGCCGACCGCGGTGCCGCCGACCGCGCTGCCGCCCACCAGTTCCCCGGGCCAGCACAAGCCGCGGCCGGAATTCCAGGACGCCAGCTGCCCGGACGTTCAGATGATCGCGATCCCCGGCACCTGGGAGTCGTCGCCGACCGACGACCCGCTGAACCCGACCCAGTTTCCGCGGTCGCTGATGCTCAACGTGACGGCGCCGATCACCGGCCAGTTCGGCCGCGACCGCGTCGAGGTGTTCACCGTTCCCTACACCGCGCAGTTCCACAATCCGCTGTCGCAGGACAACCAGATGTCCTACAACGACAGTCGCGCCGAGGGCACCCGCAACGCAGTCAAGGCCATGACCGACATGAACAATCGCTGCCCGCTGACCAGTTACGTCATCGCCGGCTTCTCGCAGGGCGCGGTGATCGGCGGTGACATCGCCAGCGATATCGGCAACGGGCGCGGCCCGGTCGACGAGGACCTGGTGTTGGGTGTGACGTTGATCGCCGACGGCCGTCGCCAGGAAGGCGTCGGGCAGGACATCGGTCCCAACCCGCCGGGCGAAGGCGCCGAGATCACGCTGCAGGAAGTGCCGGTGTTGTCCGCGATGGGCCTGACCATGACGGGGGCTCGGCCGGGTGGCTTCGGCGCGCTGAACAACCGCACCAACGAGATCTGCGCCGCCGGTGACCTGATCTGCGCTGCGCCCCAGCAAGCGTTCAACATCACGAATCTGCCGACCACCCTCGATGTATTGGCCGGTGGCGCCGGACAACCCGTGCACGCGCTGTACAACACGCCGCAGTTCTGGAACCTCGACGGGCAAACGTCCACGCAGTGGACACTGAATTGGGCGCGCAATCTGATCGAGAACGCGCCCCATCCAAAACATGGATGACGTGGGAGCTTCGTTGGCCGATGGATTTGGCCGCCGCCGCGACTGCGCCTAACATTAAGAAGAAAATAAGAGCTGCATGGTTGAGCTGTCGGTCCGGGCGTCCAACGTCCGATCCGACAGGGCGCCGGCCCACAGCGCCACCGAGGTCCCCGACGGACCTGGGATAGATCGGTACGATCTGTGAGGTTTGGGGCCTAGACGCAGGGAGAACGGTGGCGCGACGTCGTGCGCGGCCGCCGCAGGGCCCGACACGGATGTGTTCTGACAGGAGACTGGTATGCCGTTCCACAACCCGTTCATCAAGAACGGACTGATCACCTTCCCCGAGGGCGCCAGTGTGATCAAGCACGTGGAGCGCTGGGCCAAGGTCCGTGGTGACAAGATCGCCTACCGTTTTCTGGATTTCTCCGTCGAACGTGACGGTGTCGTCCGCGAGCTGACCTGGGCCGACTTCGGCGCCCGAAATCGCGCCGTGGCCGCCCGCCTGCAGCAGGTCACCCAGCCGGGTGACCGCGTCGCCATCCTGTGCCCGCAGAACCTCGACTACCTCGTCGCGTTCTTCGGCACCATGTACTCCGGTCGCATCGCCGTCCCGCTGTTCGACCCGGCCGAGCCCGGCCACGTCGGCCGGCTGCACGCCGTGCTGGACGACTGCGGCGCGTCGGCGATCCTGACCACCACCGACTCCGCGGAGGGCGTGCGCAAGTTCTTCCGCAGCCGCCCGGCCAAGGAGCGCCCCCGCGTCATCGCCGTGGATGCGGTGCCCGACGAGGTCGGCGCGACCTGGGAGCCGTTCGACGCGGTCGACGAGAACACCATCGCTTATCTGCAGTACACCTCGGGTTCCACCCGGATCCCCAGCGGTGTGCAGATCACCCACCTGAACATGGCCACCAACGTCGTGCAGGTGATCGAGGCCCTCGAGGGTGAGGAAGGCGACCGGGGTGTGTCCTGGCTGCCGTTCTTCCACGACATGGGTCTGGTCACCGCGCTGCTGCCGGCGATGATCGGCCACTACTTCACGTTCATGACGCCCGCGGCTTTCGTTCGCCGCCCGGGTCGCTGGATCCGTGAACTCGCCTATCGCGAGGGCGACACCGGCGGCGCCATCTCGGTAGCGCCGAACTTCGCGTTCGACCACGCCGCGGCACGTGGCGTGCCGAAGGACGACGAAGAGCCGCTGGACCTGTCCCACGTCAAGGCGATCCTCAACGGCAGCGAGCCGATCTCGGCGGCTACCGTGCAGCGCTTCAACGAAGCGTTTCGTCCATTCGGCTTCCAGCCCAAGGCCATCAAGCCGTCCTACGGCCTGGCCGAGGCAACCTTGTTCGTGTCGACCACCCCGGCGGCTGAGGAACCGAAGATCGTCTCGGTCGATCGCGACGAACTGAACGCGGGCCGCTTCGTGGTGGTGCCCGACGATTCACCCAAGGCGGTGGCCCAGGCCTCGGCGGGCAAGATCGGTGTCGCCGAGTGGGCGGTCATCGTCGACAACGACACCGCCAGCGAGCTGGCCGACGGACAGATCGGTGAGATCTGGATCAGCGGCCAGAACATGGGCACCGGTTACTGGAACAAGCCGGACGAAACCATCGCGACGTTCCAGAACATCCTCAAGTCCCGGACCAGCCCGTCGCACGCCGAGGGTGCCGCCGACGAGGCGACCTGGGTGCGCACCGGTGACCTCGGGGCGTTCTACGACGGCGACCTGTACATCACCGGCCGCGTCAAGGACCTGGTGATCATCGACGGCCGCAACCACTACCCACAGGACCTGGAGTACTCCGCTCAGGAGGCAACGAAGGCGGTGCGGACCGGTTTCGTCGCCGCGTTCTCGGTGCCGGCGAACCAGTTGCCGGACGAGGTGTTCGACAACGCCCACGCCGGGCTCAAGTGCGATGCCGATGACAGCTCCGAGCAGCTGGTGATCGTCGCCGAGCGCGCGCCGGGTTCACACAAGATGGAGATGGGTCCGATCTCCGACGACATCCGCGCGGCCATCGCGGTACGCCACGGCGTGACGGTTCGCGACGTACTGCTGACTCCGGCGGGCGCAATCCCGCGTACCTCCAGCGGCAAGATCGGCCGGCGAGCCTGCCGGTCGGCGTACCTCGACGGCACCCTGCGCAGCGGGAAGGTGGCCAATGCCTTCCCGGACGAATCGGAATGACGACCGAAGGAAAGACTCAACCGATGAAGGGGAGACCGCCCCTTCGCACGAGGTGAGGCCCCATGTCTGAATCACACACGCCCGAAACGCCCGAAACGCCCGACACCCCGGACACGCCGCCCCGCACCGACATGACAGTGCCGGAGATGCGCGAATGGCTGCGCAACTGGGTGGCCAATGCGACCGGGCAGGCACCCGACGCGGTCGACGAGTCCACCCCGATGGTGGAGTTGGGGCTGTCCTCGCGGGACGCGGTCGCGATGGCCAGCGATATCGAGGATCTGACCGGCGTGACGCTGACCGCGACGGTGGCCTTCCGTCACCCGACCATCGAGTCGCTCGCCACGGTCATCATCGAGGGTGAGCCCGAAGTCGAGTTCGACGGCGACAGCGAGGATTGGTCGCGCGCAGCCGATGTCGAGGACATCGCGATCGTGGGCGTAGCCACCCGGTTCCCCGGCGATATGAACACGCCTGGCGAGATGTGGCAGGCGCTGCTCGAGGGCCGTGATGCGATCACCGACCTGCCCGACGGGCGCTGGTCGGAGTTCCTGGCCGAACCGCGCATCGCCGAGCGGGTCGCCAAGGCCGCCACTCGCGGCGGATACCTCAGCGACATCAAGGGATTCGACGCCGAGTTCTTTGCGCTGTCGAAGATGGAAGCCGACAACATCGACCCGCAGCAGCGGATGGCGCTCGAGCTCACCTGGGAGGCGTTGGAGAACGCCCGCATCCCCGCATCCAGCCTGCGGGGCACCAACGTCGCCGTCTACATCGGTGCGTCGAACAACGACTACCAGTTCCTCGCGGTGGCCGACCCGACGACTGCGCACCCGTACGCGATCACCGGCACCTCGAGTTCGATCATCGCCAACCGGGTGTCCTACTTCTACGACTTCCGTGGCCCCTCAATGGCTTTGGACACCGCCTGCTCCAGCTCCCTGGTCGCCGCCCACCAGGGTGTGCAGGCGCTGCGCAGCGGTGAGGCGGACGTGGCCGTGGTGGGCGGCGTCAACGCGATGATCACCCCGCTGGTCACCATCGGATTCGACGAGGTCGGCGGCGTGCTCGCGCCCGACGGCCGGATCAAGTCGTTCTCCTCAGACGCCAACGGCTACTCGCGCTCCGAGGGCGGCGGCATGTTGCTGCTCAAGCGCCTCAGCGACGCCCGCCGCGACGGGGACGAGATCCTCGCCGTCATCGCAGGCAGCGCGATCAACCACGACGGCCGGTCCAACGGCATGCTCGCCCCGAACCCGGACGCGCAGGCCGATGTGCTGCGCAAGGCCTACAAGGACGCCGGGATCAGCCCGCGCAGCGTCGACTACATCGAGGCGCACGGAACCGGAACGATCCTCGGTGATCCGATGGAGGCCGACGCGCTCGGTCGCGTCGTCGGCCGGGGCCGCCCCGCCGACCAGCCCGCCCTGCTGGGCGCGGTCAAGTCCAACCTCGGTCACCTGGAGTCGGCGGCCGGCGCGGCCAGTCTGGCCAAGGTGGCATTGTCGTTGAGCCGCAACAAGATCCCACCGTCGATCAACTACGCCGGGCCCAACCCGTACATCGATTTCGACGCCGTCCGACTGCGGGTCGTCGACAAGGTCACCGACTGGCCGCGGTACAGCGGCCATGCGATCGCCGGTGTCTCCGGATTCGGCTTCGGCGGCGCCAACGCCCACCTGGTGGTGCGCGAGGTGCTGCCGGCGGATTTGGCGGAGCCGCAACCGGAATCCGCACCGGTTGAGGGTACGTCCGGGTCCGATGCCGGCGCCGTCTACGTCGGCGGGGTCCGGATGGACGAGTACGGCGAGTTCGTCGATGAAGAGGAAGTCGCCGACGAGTACGCTTCGGCCGTCGCCTACGACGACGAGCCGGAGCTGCCCGGTCTGACCGATGAGGCGCTGGAGCTGATCGAGGCGGCCCGAGCCGAGTGGGAAGCTTCGGAGAAGCCTGTTCCTGTTGTGCCGCTGGCTATTTCAGGCTTCCTGACCTCGCGCAAGCGTGCGGCGGCCGCCGAGCTGGCCGACTGGATCGACAGCCCGGCCGGCCGCGCGGCATCGCTGGAGTCGATCGGCCGTTCGCTGTCGCGGCGCAACCACGGCCGTTCACGGGCTGTGGTGATGGCCCACGACCATGATGAGGCGATCAAGGGTCTGCGCGCGATTGCCGATGGCAAGCAGAGTCCGCTGGTGTACAGCGCCGACGGCCCGGTGACCAACGGCCCGGTGTGGGTGCTGGCCGGATTCGGTGCCCAGCACCGCAAGATGGGTAAGAGCCTGTATCTGCGCGAGCCGGTGTTCGCCGAGTGGATCAACAAGGTCGACGCGCACATCCAGGACGAGCGTGGCTACTCGGTCGTCGAGCTGATCCTCGACGACGCGATCGACTACACCAACGAGACCTGCGAATACCCCATCGAAGTGGTCCAGACGGTGATCTTCGCCATCCAGATCGCACTCGGTGAACTGCTCAAGCACCACGGCGCCAAACCCGGTGCGGTGGTGGGACAGTCGCTCGGTGAGGCGGCCGCCGCCTACTTCTCCGGTGGTCTGTCGCTGGCCGATGCCACCCGCACCATTTGCTCGCGCGCCCACCTCATGGGTGAAGGCGAGGCGATGCTGTTCGGTGAATACATCCGGCTGATGGCGCTGGTCGAGTACTCGGCCGACGAGATCAAGACCGTGTTCTCCGATTACCCGGGCCTGGAGGTGTGCGTTTACGCCGCCCCCACCCAGACGGTCATCGGCGGCCCGCCGGACCAGATCGACGCGATCATCGCCCGCGCGGAATCCGAAGGCAAGTTCGCTCGGAAACTGCAGACCAAGGGCGCCAGCCACACTCAGCAGATGGACCCGTTGCTCGGCGAGTTGTCCGCCGAGATTCAGGGCATCGAGGCGCACCCGCTGCACACCGGTTACTTCTCGACGGTGCACGAGGGCAGCTACATCCGCCCGGGCGGCGAGCCGATCCACGATGTGGAGTACTGGAAGAAGGGACTGCGGCACAGCGTCTACTTCACCCACGGCATCCGCAACGCCGTCGACAACGGCCACACCACGTTCCTGGAACTGGCGCCGAACCCGGTGGCGCTCATGCAGGTTGGCCTCACCACCGCATCTGCCGGACTGCACGACGGGCAGTTGATCGCGACGCTGGCCCGCAAGCAGGACGAGGTCGAGTCGATGCTCGCCGCGATGGCGCAGCTCTACGTCTACGGGCACGATCTCGATTTCCGCACTTTGTTTGATTCGGGGTCGATTCCGGCCAAGTACGCCGAGATCCCGCCCACCCGGTTCAAGCGCAAGCCGCATTGGCTGGACGCACAGTTCACCGGTGACAGCTCGGTGATGATGCCGGGCAACCATGTGGCCACCCCCGACGGCCGGCATGTCTGGGAGTACTCGCCGAAGGGGCAGACCGACCTGGCTGCTCTGGTGAAATCTGCCGCGGCACAGGTTCTTCCGGACGCCAAGCTGACCGCTTCCGAGCAGCGTGCGGTGCCTGGGGACGGAGCCCGGCTGGTCACCACGCTGACCCGCCACCCGGGTGGCGCTTCGGTGCAGGTGCACGCACGTATGGATAACGGGGCCGAGTCTTCCTTTTCTTTGGTCTACGACGCCGTGGTCACCCGCGGCGGAGCAGTGTCGGCGTTGCCGTCCGCGGTCGCGACCGGTGTCGCGGTGAGCACGCCGGCTGAGGCGGCTCCCGCGCCGGAGGAGGACGACGACGCGGAGATCCTCCAGGACAACCTGACCGCAGGTGCCGGCCTGGCCGCCGGCTTCGCCAAGTGGTCGGCGGATTCGGGTGAGACGGTGCACGACCGGCTCGCGACGATCGTCGGTAGCGCAATGGGCTACGAGCCCGAAGACCTGCCGTGGGAGGTCCCGCTGATCGAGCTCGGTCTCGATTCGCTGATGGCGGTTCGGATCAAGAACCGCGTCGAGTACGACTTCGACCTGCCGCCGATCCAGTTGACCGCGGTACGGGACGCCAACCTCTACGCCGTCGAGAAGCTCGTCGAATACGCCGTCGAGCACCGCGACGAGGTCGAGGATCTGGCCGAGGCGCAGAAGGGCAAGACCGCCGAGGAGATCGCCGCCCAGCAGGCCGAGATGATGGGCGGCGCCAGCACGGTCGCCGAACTCGAGGCCAAGCTCGCCGAGGCCGGTCACCCGATCGCGACCGAGGCTGAGGCCGAGGTGAATGTCCCGCCGCCGCCGACCGATCCGGCGGGACCGAAGTCCACCGCTGCCGCGGCGGCGGCAAAGGTTTTGACCCAGGAGGCCGTCACCGAAGCGCTCGGCGCCGACGTGCCGCCGCGGGACGCCGCCGAGCGCGTCACGTTCGCGACGTGGGCGATCGTCACCGGCAAGTCGCCGGGCGGCATCTTCAACGAACTGCCCGCCGTCAACGACGAGACCGCGACCAAGCTGGCCGACCGGCTCTCCGAGCGCGCCGAAGGCACGATCAGTGTCGATGAGGTGAAGTCCACCAAGACGATCGAGGCACTGGCCACCATCGTTCGGGCCCAGCTCGAAGACGGTGTGGTCGACGGGTTCGTCCGTACCTTGCGCGCGCCGAAAGATGGCAGCACTCATACTCCGGTGTTCGTCTTCCACCCGGCGGGCGGGTCGACGGTGGTCTACGAGCCGCTGCTCAAGCGGTTGCCCGCTGACACCCCGGTCTACGGTCTGGAACGCGTCGAGGGCTCGATCGAGGAGCGCGCGGCCGAGTACGTGCCCAAGCTGATGGAGATCGCCGGCAAGGGGCCCTACATCCTCACCGGCTGGTCGCTGGGCGGGGCGCTGGCCTACGCGTGCGCGGTCGGCCTCAAGCGCAACGGCTGCGACGTCCGCTTCGTCGGGTTGATCGACACGGTGCGCGCCGGTGAGGAGGTGCCGCAGACCAAGGAGGAGATCCGGGCCCGCTGGGACCGTTACGCCGTGTTCGCCTCGCGGACCTTCAACGTCGAGATCCCCGAAATCCCTTACGAGCAGCTCGAACAACTCGACGACGAGGGTCAGGTGCGGTTCGTCCTGGACGCGGTCAAAGAGGCCGGGGTCGACATCCCCGGCGGGATCATCGAGCATCAGCGGACGTCCTACCTGGATAACCGGGCCCTGGACACCGCCAACATCGAGCCCTACGACGGACACGTCACGCTGTACATGGCGGACCGCTATCACGACGACGCGATCATGTTCGAACCGCGTTACGCCGTCCGCCAACCTGACGGCGGCTGGGGCGAATTCGTCGACGACCTGGAGATCGTGCCCATCGGGGGCGAGCACATCCAGGCGATCGACGAGCCGTACATCGCCAAGGTCGGGGCTCATATGAGCGAAGCGATCAACCGTATCGACGCCGAGGAGAAGCAGGACTAGTGACCACTGAGAGCTCTCCCACCCACCACCCGGTCACAACTGCCGAAAAGCTCGCCGAACTCCGCGATAAGCTGGAGCTCGCCAAGGAACCGGGCGGTGAGGCGGTCGCGGCGAAGCGGGACAAACGCGGCATCCCCAGCCCGCGGGCGCGTATCCATGAGCTGTTGGATCCCGGCAGCTTCCTCGAGATCGGCGCCTTGGCCCGCACGCCCGGCGATCCGAACGCGTTGTACGGCGACGGGGTGGTCACCGGGCACGGCACCATCAACGGCCGTCCGGTCGGTGTGTTCAGCCACGACTACACCGTGTTCGGTGGCTCGGTGGGAGAGATGTTCGGCCGCAAGGTTTCCCGCTTGATGGAGTGGGTGGCGATGGTCGGCTGCCCGATCATCGGTATCAACGACTCCGGTGGCGCCCGCATCCAGGACCTGGCCACGTCGCTGGCCTGGTACGCCGAGCTCGGCCGTCGCCATGAGCTGCTCAGCGGTCTGGTTCCGCAGATCTCGATCATCCTGGGTAAGTGCGCGGGCGGTGCGGTCTATTCGCCGATTCAGACCGACCTGATCGTGGCCGTGCGCGACCAGGGCTACATGTTCGTCACCGGCCCGGACGTCATCAAGGACGTCACCGGCGAGGATGTCACCCTCGACGAGCTCGGCGGTGCCGACGCCCAGGCCAAGTACGGCAACATCCACCAGGTCGTCGACTCGGAGAAGGCCGCCTTCACCTACGTCCGCGACTACCTGCAGTTCCTGCCCGCCAACACGTTTGACGATGCCCCGGTGATCAATCCCGGCCTGGAGCCGGAGATCACTCCGCACGATCTGGAACTCGACAGCCTCGTGCCGGACGCGGACAACACCGCATACGACATGCACGAGATCCTGCTGCGGATCTTCGACGACGGCGATTTCCTCGAGGTCGCCGCGCAGGCGGGCCAGGCCATCATCACCGGCTTCGCCCGTGTCGACGGCCGCCCGGTCGGGGTGATCGCCAACCAGCCGATGCACATGTCCGGCGCCATCGACAACGAGGCGTCCGACAAGGCCGCGCGGTTCGTGCGGTTCTGCGACGCATTCAACACGCCGCTGGTCTTCGTCGTCGACACCCCCGGCTTCCTGCCCGGTGTCGAGCAGGAGAAGAACGGCATCATCAAGCGCGGCGGACGGTTCCTCTACTCCGTCGTCGAGGCCGACGTGCCGAAGGTGACCATCACCATCCGCAAGTCCTACGGCGGCGCGTACGCGGTGATGGGGTCCAAGCAGCTGACGGCTGACTTCAACTTCCTGTGGCCGACGGCGCGCATCGCCGTGATCGGCGCCGAAGGTGCGGCCCAGCTGATCGTGAAGCGGTTCCCCGACCCCAAGGCTCCTGAGGTGCAGGAGATCCGGCGTCAGTTCATCGAGGGGTACAACCGCGACATGGCAACGCCGTACGTGGCTGCCGAGCGCGGTTATGTCGACGCGGTGATCGAGCCGCACCAGACTCGTCTGCAGCTGCGCGGCGCCATGCGGATCCTGCGCGACAAGCAGATCCTCCGCGTGCAGCGCAAGCATGGTCTGATCCCGATCTAAACCGCCGCCGGGGTTATCCCCAGGGTTTACTCACACCTGTGTAATTCGCCCCCGGCCGGCACCGGCCGATGGCAAAGTTGACGAAACGTCGGTGATCGGGAGCTCGGCCGACTTACCGTGGGTCGGTGACCACCGAGAAGATCGAGCTGGCCGCCATCGGCCAAGACGGCCGCCATCTCTACACCTGCCCGTTGTGTGAGGCCATGTGTGGCTTGGAGATTCAGGTCTCCGACGGGCGCGTCGACAGCATCCGCGGCAACCAGGACGACGTCTGGAGCCGTGGGCACCTGTGCCCCAAGGGTGCGTCGCTGGGCGCCATCCACGACGATCCCGACCGGATCCGGAAGCCGATGGTCAAGGTCGACGGACAGTGGCAGGAGGTCAGCTGGGGGGCCGCGTTCCGGCGCTGCACCGAACTGCTGGCCCCGGTGATCGCCGAGCATGGCATCGGCGCGGTCACCTGCTATACCGGCAATCCGCTGGCGCACTCGTTCTCGCTGGGCCGCTACACCGGCGTCCTGCTTGGCATGTCCGGAATCCCGGTCAGCTACTCACCGGGCACCGTCGATCAGTGGCCGAAGAACCTGTCGTCGCATCTGATGTACGGCAACTGGTGGGGATTCCCGGTTCCCGACATCGAACGCACCGACCTGCTGGTCGTGATGGGCGCGAATCCGGCGGCCTCGCAGGGCTCGCTGCTGGCCGCCCCCGATGTGATGGGCATCCTCGGCCGCATCGACAACGTCATCGTCATCGACCCCGTTCGCACCGCGACCGCGGCGAAGGCCGACGAATGGTTACCGATCACCCCGGGCACCGACGCCGCACTGCTGCTGGCCGTCGTGCACACCTTGTTCGACGAGGGCCTGGTCCGTATGGGCCGCCTGGCCGACCACGTCGACGGTGTCGAGACTTTGCGGACGGCCGCGGCCGATTGGTCACCGGAGCGGGTGGCCCCGGTGACGGGCATCGACGCCGAGCGCATCAAACACCTCGCCCGCCAGCTGGCGGGCACCGAACGCGCGGTGGTGTACGGGCGAATCGGATTGTGCAATCAGGAGTTCGGCAGTCTGGCCAGCTGGCTGGTCGACGTCGTCAACATCCTCACCGGCCACTTCGACACCCCGGGTGGTGCCATGTTCCCGCGGCCCGCGGTGTGGACGGTCACCGCCCAGCCGCAGCCCGGCCTGGAGGGTGGGCTGCCCGAGTTCGGCCGCTGGCAGACCCGCGTGCGCGGCGCCAAGGAAGTACTCGGTCAGGTGCCGGTGTCGTGTCTGGCGGAGGAGATCGAAACACCGGGGGAGGGGCAGATCCGCGCGCTGATCACGGTGGCGGGCAATCCGGTGCTGTCCACCCCGCAGGGGCATCGGCTCGACGAGCTGCTGCCGGGCCTCGACGCGATGATCGCGGTTGACTTGTGGCTCAACGAAACCACTCGCCACGCCGACGTCATTCTGCCGGGCTTGTCGCCGCTGGAGCAGCCGCATCACGATGACCTGATCCTGGCGTTCGCGATCAACAGCATCGCCAACTATTCGGCACCGGTGTTCGCCCCCGAGGATCCCGACCGCCCGGAGGAGTGGGAGATCCTGGTGCGGCTCACCGGTTTGTGTGCGGGAGTGCCTGCCGAGGAGGTCGATGTCGCCGCGATCGACGACGGCTTCTTCGACTACCTGTGCTTCACCCAGGGACTCGACGGCGCGGAGGTGCGCAGCCACTACACGCAGGGCGGACCGGAACGCATTCTGGATCTGACCCTGCGCACCGGGCCGTTCGGTGACCGCTACGGCGAGAACCCGGACGGGCTGAGCCTGGCGAAACTCAAGGAGCAGCCCAACGGGATCAACTTCGGACCGATGGTGTCCCAGGTACCCGAGATACTCAACACCGCAGACAAGAAGATCCGGCTGGCCCCGCAGTATCTGCTCGACGACATCCCGCGGCTGGGCCGGCGTCTGGAGCGTGAGCCCGACGAGCTGGTGTTGGTGAGCCGGCGTCACCTGCGGTCGAACAACTCGTGGCTGCACAATGTTTCGGCCCTGATGAAGGGTCGCGATCGCTGCACCCTGCTGATGCATCCCGACGACGCGGCCAGCCGCGGCGTCGCCGCAGGCGAGACGGTGTCGGTTGAGTCCTCGGCGGGACGCATCGAGGTGCCGGTGGAGGTGACCGACGCCATCAAGCCAGGTGTGGTGTCGATGCCGCACGGCTGGGGCCACGGCAAACCCGGCACCCGGATGTCGGTGGCCAACGGGTCACCCGGGGTCAACACCAACATCCTGTCGCCGCCGACTTTCCTCGACGAACCGTCGGGCAATGGTGCGCTCAACGGCATCCCGGTGACGGTTGCACCCGCATCATGACCGTCGCATGCGGTGGAATCGCCTCGCCACCAAGCCAATTCGATGTAACGCTGTCGGCGTGGGTCCACAGGTCGCGAACCCGGTAGCACGGCGTCTTGGGCAGCCCCACCGCGGCCGCGGTGGTGACGATCGATGTGGGCTGTGAATCCGGGTTCGTCATCGAGACCGCCACCGCGCCACCGGCCAGCGGCTTGACCATGATCCGCCGGTCCCCGGCGAGGGGGCGGCCCTGCGTGACGAGCCGATCCTGGTCGACCGCGATGATGTCGGGATTGGTCAGTAGGTCGCGGGTCTGCAACGACATGGTGCGAATGTCGTTGCCGGCCAACAACGGCGCCGCCATGATCGCCCACAGTGAGATATGGGTGCGCTGCTCGTCGAGGGTCATGCTCGGACCGTGCTCGCCGGCCAAGGTCTCGACCATCCCCTGGTGGTCTGCGACAAAGTCCGGCCAGCCGATACCGGCCACCAACATGTCCGGGTCGTTGACATAACCGGGCCGGCTGCGGGCGGCCAGCGGGATGTCGGCGTCCACCTGCTCGACCACCCCCAACACGGGGCCTGCCGTCCCGGTCTGACTGTGCCACAACGGAACCAGGTCGATCGTGGTGCGCGACATGTCGGCGATGTTCGACCAGTCGTAGTCCGACCCGGCGGACGGGTCGACCGAGGTGTTCGGGTTGATGCTGTACACGATCTGTCTTCGGCTGCGATGCAACGCATCCCGCATGGCGGTGAATGCCTTGATCTGATCCGATCGGTCGGTGTCGGTACTGCACCAGTCGTATTTGAGGTAGTCGACGCCCCACCGTGCGAATGTGGCCGCGTCGGCCGCTTCGTGGCCCCTGCTGGCATTCGGCGCGCCGAGCCCACACAGCTCATAGCTCGGGCTGGCATACAGGCCCAGTAGCATCCCGTGGGCGTGGACGTACTGAGCCACGGCGGGGATGCCGCCGGGAAACCGGACCGGGTCGGCGCGCAGGTCGCCGGCACTGTCACGGGTGCCGGCCGCCCAGCCTGCATCGAGATTCACGTAGCGGTACCCGGCGTCGCGCATCCCGGAGGACACCATGGCGTCGACGGTCTCCTCGACGCTCCGCTCGGACAGCGGGATACCGGATTTCCACGAGTTCCAGCCCATCGGCGGGGTAAGGGCCGTCGGAGCCGGCCGGACGGGCGGCTGACCACAGGCCGAGACGCCGGCAGCCAATAGAACTAGGCAGCCGAGGATCGTCGATAGTCGGCGCATAGCGCAAGAGTAGGAGCCGCTTCACCGAAGTGCGCGTGCGCCCGGGCCATCACCTGTTCGGCCTGCGCCGGATCGGTGGTGTCGGCGGCAATAAGGAACAGCTGAGCGCTGCTGTGGCCGTGGCCGATTCGCACCAAGCCGGCCGCGTTGCGGTCGACGGCCACCACGCAGTTGCCGGCCGCCAGAAGCGTTCGGGCAAGCCGATATCCCCGGTCTGTTCCGGCGTCGAGGACCAGAACGAACGGACTGTCCTTGGTGAAGTTCGCTGGAAATGCCATGGCCCCACTCAACGGTCCGGACGTGGGCGGCGGCTATGTCGCGCCTGGGAGTTCGCGGTGCGAATGTTGTTCACACGACTGGTCCGGGTTCATAGCCGGCTCAAAGACTTCACAAAGCCTGGACCGGAGTTCGGCTGGCGAGATGGGGAGTATGACCGCAACGCTGTCCATGACCGGCGCACCCGGCGCGGCGTCACATCCGTCGGCACCGGGACGCTTCACGCTGTCGACCACCGCCTGGCGCCGAATCGCTCTAGGTGCACTCCTGGTCACCACGGCCGTCACCTACCTGTGGAACATCACTATCAACGGGATGGGCAACGGGTTCTATGCCGGTGCAGCACAGGCTGGTTCGAAGAACTGGGAAGCGCTGCTGTTCGGCTCGGTGGATCCGCACAACTTCATCACGGTGGACAAGCCGCCGGTGTCGCAATGGGTGATGGGTCTGTCCGGCCAGATATTCGGATTCAGCAGCGCGAGCATGCTGGTCCCGGAGGCACTGATGGCGGTCGGCGCCGTCGCACTGCTCTACGGTGCGGTGCGCCGGATCGCAGGCACTGGCGCCGGTCTGCTGGCCGGGGCGGCATTCGCGTTGACACCGGTGGTGGCATTGATGTTCCGCTACAACAATCCCGACGCGGTGATGGTGCTGCTGATGATGTTCGGTGTTTACTGCACCGTCCGTGCGCTCGAGCGTGCCAGCGTCAAGTGGATGATGTTGGCTGGCGCCGCTTTGGGTTTCGCGTTCCTGGCCAAGATGCTCGAAGGGTTGATGGTCGCGCCGGCGATCGGGCTGGCCTACGTGCTCGTCGCGCCGACGTCGGTGCGTCGTCGGCTGCTGCACGTGGCCGCCGCGGCCGCCACGTGCATGGTGTCGGCCGGCTGGTTCGTTGCGTTGACGCTGGTGTGGCCGGCGGCGGCGCGGCCGTATCTGGCCGGATCCACCGACAACAACTTCATGAACCTGGTGATCGGTTACAACGGTCTGGCGCGGATCCTCGGCCGCAACCGCGCGGTCCCAGCGGCCGACTTCGGCCGGCAAAACCCTGGGCTCACAAGGTTGTTCACCGGTGAGTTCGGTGTCGAGATCGGTTGGCTACTTCCGGCAGCGCTTTTCGGGCTGGTGTTCGTACTCGCGGTACGTGCTCGTGCGCCGCGCACCGATCTGGTCCGGGGCGGGGCCGTGTTGTTCGGCGGCTGGTTGCTTGTCGACGGGCTGGTTCTGTCTTACATGAAGGGCATGGTCCACCCGTACTACTGCCTGTCGGTGGTACCCGCGGTTGTCGCGCTGGTCGCCATCGGCGGTCGGGAGATGTGGTCGCTGCGTGACCGGCTGTTCGGCCGATTGGTCTTGGCGGCAACGATTCTGGTGACCGGCTTCTGGAGTTGGTGGCTGCTCGGTCGCAACGCGGACTGGATGCCGACACTACGCTGGGCGATCCTCGCGGTGACCGTCGTCGCGACTGCTGCGCTGCTGGTCGGTCTTGCCGCCGACCGCCGGCGGGTGGCCGCGGCCGCGCTGGCGGTCGGCGTTCTCGTCGGTGCGGCCGGTTCGGGCGCCTATACGTTCGCCACCATCGGCCAGTCTCACGACGGCGGCGGGGCGCAGGTCGGCCCCGCGCAGGCCGACCGGGGTCATGGCCGACCCGGCGGCGACGACGGCGACAACGTCGCCCTCGACGACCTTCTGAAGGCCACCGATACACAGTGGTCGGCGGCGGTGAACGGCTCCTCGGCGGCCGCCGGTTATGAGCTGGCCACCAACACCGCGGTGATGGCGATCGGTGGATTCGGTGGCAGCGATCCGGTTCCGTCACTGACCCAGTTCCAGGCCGACGTCGCCGCTCACCAGATCGGGTACTACATCGCCCCCGGCAACCACGGTGGCCCCGGCCGCGGTAACCAGCACGCCGACATCACCGCGTGGGTGGCGGCCAACTTCGCGCCCAAGACGATGGGATCCGACACCGTGTACGACCTCACCTCCGTACACTCCGGCGAATGAGCGATATCGACGTCGAATCGATCCGGACTGCCGGGGCGGCCATCGGCGAGGCCATCAGCGTGTTCATGCTTAACCCGGACACCTTCGAGAAGAGCCTCGCGGCGGGCTATCCGGACCCGTTCGCCGCGTACTTCGCCGGCCGCGGCGGCGTCCTCGGTGACGCCACCGGCACCACGGTCACCGCGGTGTTCGCCGTCTTCGAACCCAACCTCGCGCGGTCGTGCTGGGAGAACGGCGTCGCGGTGCACCCAGCGTCGGAGAGTTGCCGGCTGTACTGGGATCAGCTCGCCGAGTTCGGCAGGACATACCTGGGCGGGGCCGAGGGGCTGGATCGCATCGCCGAACTTGGTGAGAAGGTCATCGCGGACGCCCCCGAACCCGGCCTGCCGCTGTATGCGGGCTGGCGGGCCATGCCCCTTGCCGACGACGCCCCCGCGCGGGCCCTGCAGGTGATGATGGTGCTGCGGGAACTGCGTGCCGCGGTTCATTTCAACGCCCTGACGATCTCCGGGCTGAGCCCCGTCGAGGCACACATCCTCAACCACGGCGCGGACTACGCGGCGTTCATGGGGTGGCAGCCCCCGTTCGACGACGCGACGGGCAAGAAAGATGCGTACGACCAGGTCGAAGACCTCACCAACCGGCGGATGGCCCAGATCTACCAATCCGCGCTGACGGCGGGCGAGGCCGACGAGCTGGCCCGGTTGAGCGTGGCCGCCCTGGCGGCGTTGAAGGCCAGCGCGCCCGCCCCGGTCGGCGCCTGAGCACTACGATTCCCTCGTGTTCTGGGAGCGGCTTCCGCTGATCGGCGACTCGTTACGGGCGACCCGGCTGGAAGCGACCCGGATTGGTGTCGTGGGGCTGACGAGAATCGTCGAACTCGTGCTGGAGCAGATCGATCTCACCGCGCTGGTCCGCGACAATGTCGACATCGACGCGATCGTGACCGACGTCGACATCGACGCGATCATCGCGCGCATCGATCTGATCGGGCTGGCCGACCAGATCATCGACGGGGTGGACCTGCCCACGATCATCCGTGAGTCGACCGGGACTGTCACCGCGGAGGTGATGACCGATGTGCGCAGCCAGACGGCACGTGCCGACGACATGATTTCCGGTTTCGTCGACCGGATGCTGGGCCGGGAGCCGGGCACCCAGGAACGTCAGTGACCAACGCCGGCATCGTTTCCCGAGGGCTGGCAGCTCTCGTCGACATGGTGGTCGTCCTCGTCACGATGGGTGCCCTCTATCTCGGTTTGGCGTTGACGACGTTGATCGTCAACCCGGCGGCGTTCCGGTTCCCCGCCCCCAACCTGATCTTCTCGACCACAGTGACTCTCGCGGTGTCCGTGGCGTACCTGACCGGGGGCTGGACGCTGTCGGGACGCACACTGGGGATGGTCGTGCTGGGAGTCCGGGTGGTGGACCGGCGCGGCAAGCCCATGCGCATTGCTGTCGCCGTGGTGCGAGCGGTGGCCTGCGTGCTGTTCCCGGTCGGGTTGCTGTGGGTTGCTGTCGACCGGCACCGGCGGTCGGCGCAGGACGTCGTGCTGGGCAGTCGGGTCATGTACGACCGGCCTGCCCCAGGCGCTCCCGTTCGGTAATCGTCACCGGTGATGACTAAGATGCCCCAATGCCGTTAGCTGACGGCCAGGTTGTTGCTGGTTACACCATCCTGCGGACACTGGGGGCCGGGGGCATGGGTGAGGTTTACCTCGTCCAGCACCCCCGGCTGCCCCGGCACGACGCGCTCAAGGTGCTCGGTTCCGCGGTCAGCTCGGATGAGGAGTACCGCAGGCGGTTCAACCTCGAGGCCGACATGGTGGCCACGCTGTCGAACCGGCACATCGTCACGATCTATGACCGCGGCGAGTTCGACGACAAGCTGTGGATCGCGATGGAGTACATCGACGGCACCGATGCCTCCCGGCTGCTCGCCGAGCGCTATCCGTACGGGATGCCGCCCGCCGAGGTTGTGCGGATCATCAACGGGGTCGCTGAAGCACTCGATTATGCGCACAGCCGCGGACTGCTGCACCGCGACGTGAAACCCGCCAACATTCTGCTGGGCCTTCCCGGCACCGGTGACGAGCGAGTTATGCTCGCGGACTTCGGAATTGCCCGCTGGATGGGTCAGTCGAGTGATCTGACCGGAACCAACATGACCGTCGGAACCGTCGCGTACGCCGCCCCTGAGCAGCTCAAGGGCGAACTGATCGACGGCCACGCCGATCAATATGCGCTGGCGGCGACGGCCTACCACCTGTTGACCGGCATGCCGCCGTTCCAGCACACCAATCCGGCGATCGTGATCAGTCAGCATCTGAGCTCAGATCCGCCCGCCATCGGCGCCAAGCGTCCCGAACTGGCTTGCCTGAGCCCGGTTTTCGCCAAGGCGCTGGCCAAGGATGCCGGGAAGCGCTACACCCGTTGCATCGACTTCGCGCGGGCGCTGCAGCAGGGTATCGGTACCGCGGAACGGCAGACCGGCGCGACCGACGTGACGAGTTCCGCGCCGGCGTTCGGTGAATCGGTGAAGTCCGGTGCGGGTCGCCACGCCAAGACGGAGCCCGGTTCATCGCGGCGCCGGCTGCTGATCCCGGCGATCCTGGGTGCGGTGGTGATCATTGCCGGTGCGGCCGCTGGGGTTTCATTGCTGTTCGGCCACCGCGGTGTGGACAGCACTGCAACCGCGCACACCCCGGCCCCACCGCCTGCTGTGTCGAGCCGGATGGATCTGCCCGTCGTGGTGATCGGCGCGAGCTGCGCTGTGTTGGGCGCGGCCGCGGTCAGTGAGAAGGGCGCGCCGGCCTACTGCGCGCACGAGACTGCGGGTGCCGACCCGACCGTGTGGTCGCTACAGCCCGAGAAGCTGGCGACCGGCGGCACAGGCTAGCGCCGCCGGCCGGCCACATCGCGCGCTGGATTACAGCGGGATCCACTGGCCCAGGAACCAGAAGCCCCAGCCCGCCCCGTTGCCGGCCGGCATCGGCTGGACCCACTGGCCGTTCCAGTTGAACGGCTGGTGGTCCTGGCGAGCCTGATCGACGTTGCGATGCTGCCAGTCGCCCGGGCCGTTGTTCTGGTTGTCGTGCCCGTTGTTCCACCCGTTGTTGGGCCCGTTGTTCCACCCGTTGTTGGGACCCTGGCAATTCTGCGGCCCCGGGCCGCCGCACTGGCCGGGATCGGCGCTCGCAGTTCCGATACCGAGCCCGAACAGTCCGGCCGCACCGATACCGACCGCCGCAGTCGAGGTGTAGACCAATCGTTTGAGATTCATCGTCATATCCGTTTCGTTGCTCGAGTTGCGCTTGCGGTGACGACGTTATGGACCGCGGATTTGTGCCAGCTGTGACATGAATTGGCGCGCGCTGAGGGAGTCATAACGTATCGAAAACGGTTCGTTATCAGCGACTTTGCCTGATTTACAGGTGCTCGCGAGTTTGTTGACAGCCGACTCTACGAACATTCGATGTTGTGGCGCATGGCTTTTGCGCGCATCAATAGCTAGACATGTCACCTGTGAACACAGGTATGCGGTCGGTGTGTCTGGTGGCATCCGTTTCAGCGGTGGTGGTTCTGGGCGCGGTTGCCTGTGGCTCCAAGGGGGCTACGGGTCCGACAACTGTCACCGTCACGTCGACCCCGACCACGACCACCGCGGCTCCGGCGACGCATCACCAATACAACTCCGGGTCCGGCGGCGGAGCGCAACCGCAGCAGACCGTCGTCGAGACCCAGGCGCCTCAGACGGTGACGCAGACTCAGGATCCGCAGACCGTGACCAATACCGAAACGGCCACGCAGACTGAGACATCCGTCGCCACGTCGGTCGCGACGTCGACGCAAACTGTCACCGTTGCGCCGCCGCATCAGTTCGGCGGGTTCGGCAATCACTGATGCCCTGCAGTCTTGGCCCTAGAGCAGATCCTGTTGCGCAGCCTGATGGACCGTCCTCACCTCCGGTTGAAAGCCGAGCCGGCGGGCCAGTGAGCAGTCCATCTGGATGTGCCACGGATTCGTCAGCGGCTTCGACGACGGTTCCATGGAACCACCGACAAGTTCCACGAGTTCATAGACCGATGTCGGTGCCTCGTCGGCGATGTTGACGATCCGCCCGTCGAAGGTGCCGTCGAGTGCGAGGATCGCGGCAGCCGCGATGTCGCGGTGATGGACCATGCTCAGGCGTTGAGCGGGGTGGAACCTGCCGGGAGCGAGCTGTGTCAGCGATTCCAGGTGACCGTCTTTGTCACCGTAAACGAAGGGAAACCGCAGGATTGACCAATTCAACCCGCTGCTGCGTAATTCGTTCTCGGCGGCAAGTTTGCTCGCCGGATAGTCCAGTGTCGGAGCCGCCGGGTCGTCCTCGCGGCCGGGGTGTTCGGCATCATCGGCATAGATCCAGGCGGTGCTCGCCATGATGAACCGCGCCCGCGGGGCGTTGGCTTGGGTTGCGGCGATGAGGTTGCGTGAGCCTTCGAGGTTGTTTTTCCAGATGAGGTCGGTGTCGGTGGTTCGAAAAGTCGCCGCGAGATGAATGATGGCGCTGACGCCGGTCACCGCGGCGGCCAGTGCGCCGGCCTCCAGTAGGTCACCGCGCACCGGGTCAACTCCGTCGGGTAGGGGATTGTCACCGCGCACGAGAGTGCGACATCGCACGCCGTGCGCCACAAGTCGGGGAAGCAGGCGCGTACCTACCAGTCCTGTTGCCCCAGTGAGTAATACGGTCATGTGATGACGTCCTCTCGCGTCGACTTTTCGAGGCGTTCGGTGGCCATGCGGAGAACCTGAGCTGCGTTGGCAAGATCGGCGGCCTTCATTCCGCTGAATGCCAGGTCCTCGATTCGGGACAGGTCGGGCAGCTTCGTCCACAATCGGACTCCGGCCGCCGTCAATCGAAGGAGTTTCTGTCGCTGGTCGAAGTCATCCGGCAACTGTTCGACGAGACCCTTGCGGACCAGTGTGGTCACGACGACGCTCAGCGTTGCCCGCTCAACCTGGAGGATCCGCTGCAGCTCTCGCTGCAGAGTGGGCCCTTCGTTGGCCAACTGGTAGAGCACATACCACTGTGTGGCGCCAAGATCATATGGGCGCAGCGCATCTTCCATTGCCGCGCGCGCCGCCAGATAACACCGCTTCGCCCACATCCCGACCGACGTGTCCCGCGAATCAGGATGTTTGTTAGCCACCTAACGATCATGTTAGGCACCTAACAAAATGTCAAGTGGAGCGATCGGCTCGATCTGATCCGGAACGCTAGGTGCGCTCTCTCGGCAGCGTCTCGCCGCGGAAGAAGGCCGGCGCCTTGAGGTTCCACAGGATCATCAGCACGATACCCAGCGCCAGGCTGAGCACGCCGACGACGAAGGCGGTGCCGACGCCGAACAGCGAGCCGCCGGAGCCGGTGCTCGGATCGGCCATCAGGTATGCCTCGACGACGCCCACCGGGATCAGGATCAACGCACCGATGCCGGGCAGGATCACCTGACCCATGGCCGTGCGCCATGATCGGAATGCGGTGCGCCAGAAGTACACAACTGAGGAGATCGCCACCACGGAGTAGTACGTCATGATCGCGATGCCCACGCTGTAGACCGAATCGGACACCACGCTGTCGCTGACCACATCCAGCACGCAGTAGATCGCCAGGCTGGTCAGGCCGATCACCCAGGTCGCGTACTTGGGCGTCGAACTCGCTTCGCTGACCGAGGCGAACCGGTTCGGTAACGCCTTGTAGGTGGCCATCGACAACAGTCCGCGAGCCGTCGGCATGACGGTGGACATGGTCGCCGAGAACGCGGACAACCCAACCACCAGGGCCGCCAGCATCGCGCCGCGTTCGCCGATCGACTGGGTGGCCAGGGTGGTGAAGACGTCGTCGACGTTGCCCTCGTGCGTCAGGCTCGTGTCACTGTTCGGGTCGATACCGGCGAAGGCCAGAGCCGCGACGGAGAAGATCACGTAGGTGGCAACCGTGATCAGGATCGCGGTGACGCCGCTGCGGCCTGCCTCGGCCGACGTTCCGGACGTTTCCTCGGACATGGCCAGTGAGGCGTCGAAGCCCCAGAAGATGAAGATGGCCACCAGGAAGCCGCCCAGCAGGCCGCTGAAGTCGTGAATTGCGAATGGGTTGAACCACTCCCACGAGAACGACTCGGCGGTCACGCTCTGCCCACCACGGAATACCGGGATGATCATGATGACCGCGAACAACAGCAGCCCGCCGTACTGAATGATCGTCAGGATCAGGGTGGTGCGGGAGGATTCTTCGGCACCGCGGGCCACCAGCCACGTCGTCAGCAGGATGAACGCCGTGGCGACGATGATGTCGAACCACACCGGGGACGAGTCCATGCCCACCAGCACCGCGGCGGCGTTGGTCAGGATGCCGGCGGCGCCGACACCGGCCAGGATGGACGACAACACCAGCGCGAAGCCACCCATCCAGCCGATGTGCGGTGCGATGGCCTTGGATCCCCAGGTGAAGACCGTGCCGGCATCCGGGGCGGCGTCGGTGAGGTGCTTGTAGGCCAGCGCGACGAAGTACATCGGGATGACGGCGATGATGAAGACGATCGGTAGCTGATAGCCCGCTTCCTCCGCGCCGTGCCCGAGCGCACCGGTCAGCGAATAGGCCGGGGCGGTGGCTGCCAGACCGATGGCGACCGCTCCTACAAGGGAGACCGACCCCTTCTTGAGGCCCTTGGAGCGCAGGCCGTGCATCAACGGATCGACGATTGCTGCGTCTTCGGCCATGTGCGGGATTCTGTCACCGCAACCGCGGCTTGGCCGCGCTACGGCTAAAGCCGATTCAGTGCCTTGCGGCCCGATTCGCTGCTGAAGGGTGATCGCGGCCGCTGCCGGCCCGAGGCTTGCCGGAGCTCTGTTGCGGCGCCGAGGCTTTTGCCGAGGGCTTTGCGGTGTGCCGGTTGGATCGCGTGCCCGATTTGGCCGAGCGGTGCACAGTGGTCACCGTCTTAGTGTTCGCCATCGTGCGGGCCGACGCGGCCGGTACCGCGGCCGCCCCGGACACCAGACTCCGAATGGCAGAGAAGGCGCCGACGACTGCACCTACCGGCACACCAATGACTGCGCCGGCGAGGGCGGCGACCGGTGCGATCGGAGAGAGCAGCGGCGCAAGCACCGGAGCGTTCGCGATCAAGTTGGTCACCAATGCCCCGCCGAGAATGAAGCCGAGGATGATCCCGGATCCGATTCCCGCCTGGATTCCCTGGCCGATGACGGTCAAAGCCCCGAGCACATCGGGGACGCTGTTCGCCACCTGACCCGCGCGGGCCTGGTCATGTGTCCCGGCATCGAGGGCCGTGGGGAGTACCAGGAGCTGCACCGCTTCGGTGGTCATTCGAGGTGCAACCGCCGCCATGTTCGGTTCCGGCGGCGCGACCGTGGTGGTGGCCAGCACGACCGTGCTCACAGCGATCGCCGCCACCGTGGCGACCATAGGTCGAGACTTGCAGATGAGGTCCATGACTACACGCTGTACGCACCGCACTACTGCGGCATAAGTACCGGGCTACTGCATTTACGGCTTGATCCTGATGGGGCCCGACTTCCACAGGCCGCTGCGGGTCGCCGTGCCCAGTTCGATCTGCGCGGGCTCAGCCGGAACGATCGTCTCGAACCGGCGCAACGAGCCCCAGTCGCGGCCCCAGTCATGCGACAGGTAGGTCGACATGACGTGTGCGCGCAGCAGGAGGTCGGTGATGCCGAGCAGGCCGCCGTTACGGCCGTCTTCCCAGGTGTCGGTGTCCTGTTTCTTGGCGGTGTAGTCCGGGGTGATCCGGAACTTCGGCACCTCGGTGACACCGTTGGCGTGCAGCATCGGCTGCTGGCATGGGAAGGCCAGGCCCACCGCCCAGTCCATCAACACCGGCTGCGTGGAACCGACGTACTCCTGTACCGACCGCAGGTCGGGCACTCGCGGTGGTGTGACGGCCAGCCAGTCGCCCTGGGACAGCGAGCGGTCCTGCGCGACGATGCGCACTGTGGTCGCGTCGGCCGGGATCGCCGAGCGCGGGTAGCGCAGGTTGCGCCACGACGGCGCCGGGCCGAGATCGTACGGGCTGACCCGGCCGGCGGGCACCGGGGCGCCGTCCGGCCCGGGCCTGCCGTACTCCAGGTCGACGGTCTGTCCGTCGGTGAAGCCATTGAGAACGCTGAGTCCCGCGATGGTTCCTGCGGCGGTGACGACGACCAGGGGGTGACCATTGTCGTTGGGCGGCAACTGATACCACGCGGAGGTCAACGTGGCATCCTGCTGCGGGCCGACGAGATAGCTGCCTGCCAGCGGAACCCTCGCCGGGTCGAGGCCGTACGGCAGCGGCACGGTCGAGCCGTTCACGCCCGGCGTGTCCAGCTTGATCGGCTGATCCCAGTCGTAATCCGTGCCGGGCTGCGGATTGGTCATCCGGATTGCCTCGGCCACAATGTGTTCCGGTACGCCGCTGGGTGTGAAGCCGACCGGGTTGGTGCCGCCCAATGGGCCGAGCGGTCCGTAATCACCGGGCAGGGGGGTCAGGAACCCGGCGTTGGCATCCGGCTCCACCAAGACGTCGTCGGCCAGCCCGCAACCGCCGGAGAACGATCGCAGGTTGGCCCAGGCGTTCGAATAGGTGGGGTACTGGCGCACCACGCCTGCGGCCATCGAGGCGATGAACACCAGCACCATGAATCCGGCCGCCAGCGGGATCGGAGCGGTGGTCACGGCCCGGGCGATGCGGCCCTCGCCGTGGTCGCGGGTGCTGAAGTGCAGCCACGTCGTGTAGATCGCCGACACCACGAACAGTGCGAAAAATATCGTGCTGACCGTGATCCCGGCGATCCGCGGCATGGCGTTGTTGAACGGCGCGCCGTAGCTCGACACATACCACCAGCCATTGGTGGTGGCGAAGCACAGCGCGAGCAGGAAGAACACCGCGGTGACTACTGTCATCCGGTTGCGCGACCATCGCAGTACCGCTGGTGAAGCCAGCACGGTGGCCAGCGCCGCCATAGCCGCACCGACCGCGGCGAACAGCCCGAAGTGATGCACCCACTTGGTGGGGGTGAACATCAGGAAGAACATCGTCGCGAAGATGACGCCCATCAGCCGCCACGCCGGGCCGCGAGCCACGCCGGGAACGCGCTTGCGGCGCAACATGATGAACATCGACACGAACAGCGACAGCGCGGTCATCAGGAAGCCGAACCGCCGTGACAGCGAGCCGTCCACGGTCGGCAGGATCAGGTAGTAGTAACGCAGGTTCTCGGTGTACCAGGCCTGGCTGGGTCCGATGTCGGTGCGAATCCTGGTGGCTTCCAACACCGTTGCGAATGTCTGGTCGGCGAACACGACGGTCAGGATGATCGTGCCCGCGGCCAGCAACGGCAGCACCAGCGGCCAGGTGCCCACCACCGCGCGCCTGCGCACCAGGATTCGCACAATCGGCCGGCCGCCGGCGATCAGCGCGGCGACGGCGATCAGGCCGGTGGGCTGAATGCCGAGGGTGAACGCCGCGCTGACGATGGCCAGCGCCGCCGGGGTCAGTCGGCCGGAGATCACCGCGCGTTCGATGAGCACATAGGTGATCAGCGCGCCGGTCGCGATCTGGCCCTCGGGGCGCAGGCCGTTGTTGAACGGCATCCACGCCGCCATCAACACCAGGCCCGCCGCCCACAGTGCGGGTCGGCTCGCGATCACGGCGGGCCCCAGCCGGGGCAGCACTTCGCGGGACAGCAGCAGCCAGCAGACGAGCGCACAGATCAAGTCCGGCAACCGCATCCAGATGCTGGCGTCGCTGACGTGAGTCATCAGTGCCAACACGTTGTAGAACCAGCCGAACGGATCCTCGGGACTGCCGAACCAGCGGAAGTAGTTCGACATGTAACCGGCATGGTCGGCGACGCGCGCCATCTGCAGGATGTAGCCGTCGTCGGAGGAGTTGGCTCCGATCACGTGCCAGATCAGGAATCCCGCCACCACGGTTACGTCGACCGCGGTGAAGGTGCGCCAGCGCTGCGGAATCCAGGAGTGCATGCGGCGCCCGTCGAGGCGGTCCAGCCGCCACAGGGCCACCAGCGCGATCACGGTGGCGGTCATTGCCAGCAGCATCGCGGCGAGCTTCAACACCGTTGGCGTGGTGGAGAACCGGGTGTCGATCGTCGCGGAGACGGTCAGCCCCGGCGGCGCCGGACCGACCAGATCGGTGAAGACCCCGACGATCGCGGGCCGCAGGTTGGGGTCGGCAAAGCCGCTGCGCAACTCCTTGCCCGTCGATGGATCGGAAAGCCCCACAAACGTCGCGAACGTGCCGTCCGTGGTCGAGGTGATCTCGATGCGCTGACACTGCGCGGATACCGCCCGCGCGCGCGGCACGCTCGCGACCACCACGTTGCGGTCGGTGATGTCCACGCGCTGGGCGGTGACGTTGACGAACAGCGAATTGAGCGCCGCCTCTTTGCCTTTCTGCGGCGCGAGCCCCAGCACCATGCCGCCGGCGGGCGGCATGGACCGGATCACGTCGCAGGGGACGGTCGCCGTCACCGACACCGGTGCCTGCGAGATCAGCGGGGCGGTGACGTTGGTCAGCTGACCGGCCTGCGGCCAATTCAGCGTCGCGGTGGTCTGTTCCACCGGCAGCAGAGGAGTCAGCACCGACAGCACGAAGCCCACCAGACCGGCGACCGCGGCCACCCAGCGGGTGACCCGAACGTCGCCGGCGGCGTCGCGGGCGTTGGCCGCGAGAGTCTGTGTCATGGCAGTGCCCTGATCGGTCCGCTACGGCTCCAACCGAATGCCGTCTTGGTGCCCTGGTCGATGACAGCGTTCGGGGCCTGCGACGACGGCACCAGCCGGATGTAGCGCTCGATCGCACCCCAGTCGCGATACCAGTCGTCGCGCAGGTACGTCGGGACGGTCGCGGTGGTCAGCAGTCCCTGAATGAACAGGAACGGCCCACCGGCACGGGCGGATTGCCACATATTGCTCGACACCACCACCTGCTTGAGGTTGGGCAGGATCCGGTACTCCGGCAGTTCGGCGACGCCGAGGTGCTCGGAGAACGGGCGCTGGCACGGGAAGTTCGCGGCGGTGGCGATGTCCATCATCACCGGCGTCTGCGAACCGAGGAACTGCTGAGCGGTCTCCAGGACCGGCACCCGCGGCGGGGTGAAGCCGAACCACTGATCGGTACTCAGGTTCGGATCGTCGGCGACGATTCGCGCGACGTTGGCCTCCGGCGGTGCCCACGACAGCGGGAAACGTAGGTTCCGCCAAGCCTTTTGAGCGATCACATCGATGGGTTGCACCGAGTTCAGCGCCTGGAAACTGCCGTCCGGCCGCTGCACACCCCACTGCAGCTTGAGTGACTGTCCATAGTTGAACTGGCCCTCTTCGTCGTAGAACCAGATCGCGCCCGCAGCGGCGACGGTCACCAGCGGCCGGTCCGGGGTGCGGGGCGGCAGCTGATACCACGCCGAAGTCGCCTTGGCGGCAACGGTGTTCTCGTTGTAGCTGCCCATCACGGGGGTGGTCTTCGGGTCCAGCCCGAACGGCAGGAACACCCGCGAACCGTTGACTCCGACCGGGCCGTAGCCGCCGCCGGTGCCCGCGGCGAAGGCGATGCCCGCGTTGGGTTTGTTGGGTGACCCGTCGGAGTTGACGGTGCCGGGGTTGGCGACGAACGGCTCGGCCGGCTCCAGGGTGTCACTGATGCCGTTCGGGGTGAAGCCGACCGGATTGTCCCCGCCGAGCGGGCCGTACTTGCCCCACTTCTGGCCCGGAACCGGTTGCAGCATACCGGCATTCGGGTCCGACTCGACCAGAACATCGTCGGCCATCGCGCAGCTGGCGTCGGACAGGCCCGACTTCAGCGCGGAGACGTTGGCGGCGGCGGTGGTGTAGGCCGGGTAGCGCTGCACGAAGGCCTTGGTCATCGAGCCGACCTCGAGCAGCACCATGATGATCGCGAAGACCAGCAGCGGAGTGGACGCAAGAGCCCGGTTGCGGCCGGTGTTCTTGACCTCGGTGTGCCCGGCGTAGTCCATCCGGAAGTGCAGCCAGCCGGCGGTCAGGCCGGACAGGATCGCCAGGCCGAGGAACATCGTCGTCACGGGCTGATGCGCGATCACCGGCTGACGGTCGAACCAGGGCACGCCGTAGTTGCCGACGTAGAACCAGCCGTTGGTACCCGAGGTCGCCCACGCCAGCACGAACAGCAGGGCGGTGACGTACAGGGCGAGGTTGCGTCGGTTGTGTAAGCCGACGCGGGCAAAGGCGAACGCGGTGACCGCGCCCAGCGCCCCGGCCAGTCCGGCGAACGCACCGAACTGCACAGCCCACTTGGTCGGGGTGAAGTGCAGCAGCAGCAAGCCGATCGCGGTGCTGCCGAGCAGCCGCCACACCGGGCCGCCGGCCACCCCGGGGACATGGCCGCGGCGCAGCAGCACCGCCAGCATGCCGAACAGGCACAACAACATCACCAGGACCGCGAAGCGGCGGGTCAGTGAGCTTTCCGAATTGTCCTCGACGGTAAGGAAGTAGTACCGCAGGAAGTCCTGATACCAGGCGATCGTCGGGCCGACGACGTACTTGATGCGGGCGGATTCGGCGACAGCGGCCAAGGTCTGGTCGCGGAACACGACGACGAAGATGACCGACAGTGCGGCGGCGAGCGCGGCCAGCGGCGCCAGCAGGCCGTCGGTGCCGCGCCGGGCTTTGATCACCCGGGCGACAGCGCGCGCGCCGACGAGCAGCGGCGCGATCGCGATCAGGCCCTGCGGGGCGAGCGTCACGCTGAAGACGGCGACGACGATCGCCAGCGCCGCCGGAACCAGCCGACGGGTGGCGATGGCGTTCTCCACCAGGATCCACGCCGCCAGCACGCCGAATGCGATCAGCGGTTCGGGTCGCAGCCCGTTGTTGAACGGCAGCCACGCGGCCAGGAACACCGCGCCCGCGGTCCATACCGTCACCCGGTTGAGCGACAGCCGCCTGCCCAGCCGGGGCAGCACACAGCGGCTCAGGATGAGCCAGGTGCCGATGCCGGCGATCGTGGCGGGCAGCCGCATCCACACGCCCGCGGTGCTGATCGCGGCGAGGTGGGCGAGCACCGACTGGTACCAGTCGAAGGGCGCTTCGGTGGCGCCGAAGTAGCGGAAGTAGTTGGCGGTGTAGCCGGCCTCGCCGGAGACCCGCGCGATGGTGAGGTTGTAGCCGTCGTCGGAGGAGATGGCGCCGATGACATGCCAGAGCAGCAACCCGCCGATCACCCCGACGTCGGCCACCCAGGTGGCGGCGCGGGCCTTGAACAGCTGTCGCCACGCCCCTCGGACGCGGCGCCCCCCGCGCCGGTCGAGCACGCCGAGTGCGACCAACGACGCCACCACGCAGGCGATCCCGAGCACCATCACCGCGATCTTGAGTGTGCTGGGGCTGGTGATGAACCGGGTGTCGATGTCGATGTGGGCGCTCAACCCCGGCTGCGACGCCACCTTCAGGTCCGTGAAGATGCCGGCGACCTGGGGCTTCTTCTCCGGGGCGAGGGTGCCGGTGGCGCCGGGGATGCCGACGAAATCGGCGCCGACGCCGCCGGGGCCCGCCCAGATCCGCAGTTCGCGACAGCCACCGGCGGCGATGGCCGGGCGAGGCGCCACGGCGGCGACGGTGTCACGGAACGCGACGACGACGGTAGCGGCGTTGGCACGCACGAACAGCCCGTTGCGGCTGGAGTCGATGCCCGCCGGCGGGATCGTCGAGAAGACCAGGCCGCCCTCGGCGGGCAGCGTGGCGATGGCCTGGCAGGGGATCGACACCTCGAGCGACTGCGGCGCGCCCGATACCAGCGGCGCGGTGATATCGCTGACCAGGCCGTCCGGGCCGGGCGCCTGCGGCCACTGGATGCTGGCGGTGGTCTGCGTGACCGGCAGCAGCGGCACGACACCGCACAGCAGGACACCGAGGATGCCGGCTATGACGGCGACGAGCCGGGCGATCCGGGTGGAGTCGGCTCTGTCGCTTGGCACGAGGGTCGATGGTAGGCGACGAAGGTGTGCCGGTTCGGAAGGCCTGCGGGCGCCACCGCGAATCGAGAGGCGAATGTTAGGTAGGTCGCAGCGGCGCCGGGCTCCACAGCCCGCCGCGGGTGGCGGTGCCGAGATCGAGGCGGGCCGGCTGGGCGTCGGGATAGAACGGGTTGAGCCGCTGTAGGGCGCCCCAGTCGCGGAACCAGTCGTCGCGCAGATAGCTCGGCACCGTGACCGCGCGGTACAGCAGTTCGCTGATGCCGAGCGGCCCGCCGCCGATGTTGTCCATCACCGGCGAGTTGGCCTCGGCGCCGAACCGGTCCGGCAGGATCCGCCACTTCGGCGGTTCGATGACGCCGTATCGGTGCGCGAACGGCCGCTGGCACGGGAACGCCAGTCCGACAAGCCAATCCAGCAGCACAGGGTCCTGCGACCCGACCACATCCTGCAGGCTGCGCAGCTTGGGGATGCGCGGTGGGGTGATCGCGATCCAGTGCTGCGGCGCGAGGTCGTCGTCGGTGGCGACGAGACGGATGCGGGTGGCGTCGCGCGGGATCGCGGCCAACGGGGCGCGCAGGTTGCGCCACGCCGGTGCGGCGCCGACGTCGCCGAACAGCACAGAGCCGCCCGACTTGCCTTCGGCGGCCTGTTGGTCGGTCGCCCACTGCACCTGGACCTCGTCCTGGTCGAATCGGCCCGCGGCCGCGACGACGAGCAATGGGGAAGCGGACCAGTTGGCGGGCAGCTGGTACCAGGCCGAGCGCAGTACGGCGGGTTGTTGCACGCCGGCGCGCCAGCTGCCCATCACGGGTGTGCGGGCGGGGTCAAGGCCGTAGGGCAGCCGGGCGCGGGATCCGTTGACGCCGGCCGCGACCGTGGTGCCGCCTTCGGTGCCGGCCTCGCTGCCGGTGACCAGCCCGTCGCTGTCGACGAAGCTGCCGCCGCCGGGCGGCTCCAGCACCGGGTCCGCCGACACGTCGGCGGGGATTCCGTTGGGGGTGAAGCCCTGTGCCGTCGTCGCGGCGAGCGCGTCGCCCACCGATACTCCGACGATCGGGGCCAGTGTCCCGGCGTTCGGGTCCTCTTCGACCAGGACATCGTCGGCCAGCCCGCAGTTCTTGCCCGTCAGTGCCTGCAGATTCGAGCGGCCGACCGACCACGCCGGCCACTGCTCGGTCATTCCCAGCGTCAGCGACAGCACCTCGAAGACCACCAGCAGCCAGGCCATCGTGGCCAGCGGCGAGCCGACGAAGCGCGACCACCACCGGGTGCGCGCGGGGCCGCCGGTGTCGCGGCGGGAGAAGTGGAACCAGGCGGCCACCAGCAGGGCGAGTACGGTCAGGCCGAGCAGCATCGTGGTGAAACCGAAGTGCCATTCCGGGAACTGGTTCGACCACGGCACACCGAAGTTCGAGACATACCACCAGCCGTTGACACTGGCGAACGACAACGCGGTGATGAACAGGACCGCGGCGGCGAAGATCGCCCGGTTTCTTCGGGATCGCAAGACATGCGCGGTGACCGCGACCGCGGCCAGCGCACCCAGTGAACCGGCCAGCCCGGCGAACACCCCGAAGTGGTGCGTCCACTTCGTCGGGGTGAACATCATCGCCAGGAACGAGATGATCGTGATCCCGATGATGCGCCTGCTGGGGCCGGCCGCGGTTCCGGGGATGTGCCCGCGACGCAGGATCATCGCCACCGACACCGCCAGTGCTACGAGCAGCGCCAGGACCGCGAACCGCCGCGCCACCGAACCGTCGGGGCTGGCCATGAACAGCCGCTCGTACCGGATGTGTTCGTCGAACCAGCTCAAACTGGGGCCGACGGCCGACTTGAGCATGTTGGCCTGAACCTCGCCGATCAGGGTTTGATCGCGGAAGATCAGGATGAGCGTGACTGTCCCGGCGGCCAGGATCGGTGCGAGCAGGGGCAGCAGCCCGAACTGGCGGGCGCGTCGGTGCAGGATCGTGCGCAGCGGACCGATCGCCACCAGCAACGCACCGATCGACGCGATTCCGGTCGGGCCGGAGAACAACGTCAGCGCCCCGATGATGCAGGCGAACGCGACCGGAAGGAGCCGGCTGGTGGCCACCCCACGCTCAACCGAACACCACGTCAGCAGGATGCCCAGCGCGATGATCGGCTCGGGCCGCAGGCCGTTGTTCAGCGGCAGCCAGAACGCCAGGAACATGCCGGCCGCGGTCCAGACGGCGGCGCGGCTGGACTTGACGGCGTGGCCGAGCCGGGGGATCACCTCGCGGCTGATCAGCCACCAGCACACCAAGGCCATGCCGAGCGTCGGCAGCCGCATCCACACGCTGGATGCCGAGACGTGCGCCCACAGCGCCAGCAAGTCGTAGTACCAGCCGAACGGCGCCTCCGGGGTGCCGAACCAGCGGTAGTAGTTGGCCATGTATCCGGCGTGCTCGGACACCCGGGCCATGGTCAGGATGTAGCCGTCGTCAGAGGTGTTGGCGCCGACGAAGTGCCACCAGACCAGGACCACCAGCACCAATCCGTCCAGCGGGCTCACCGACCACCAGCGCGACGGCAGGAACCGCCGCTGCCGGACCCCGTCGGCGCGATCCATGACGTGCAGCGCGCCGAGGGCGACGATCGTCAGCACCACGCCGAGCGCCATCGCGGCCATCTTCAGTGCGGTCGGTGCGCTGCTGTACCGGGTGTCGATGGTGGCGTGAAGACTCAGCCCGGGCGGTGCCGGTCCGGACAGATCGGTGAAGACGCCGACGATCTGGGGCCGGAAGTCGTAGCCGCTGCGTTCGCCGGCGAGCGGCTTGCCGGGAGCGGTGCTGTCGGCGCCCTGGGTGAGACCGACGAACTCGGCGGTCACCCGGTCGGCGTGCGCCGTGAACGTCAGCTTCTGACAGGCCGGGCTGAGCACCTGGCTCATCGGGGCGACGACGACGGGGGTGTTGCGGACCACGACCACGAGGTCGTCGTTGGCGCGTTGGATCAGCAGCCCGCGGTCGACGGCCTTGGGTGCCTGCTTGGGCACCGTGGACAGCAACACCGTCTTGTCGGGACTGTTGAGCCCGGCGGCCGCGCGACACGGCACGTCGATGGTCAAATCGGTTGCCACGTAGCTGATCAGCGGCGCGGTGACGCTGTTCAGCACGCCATTCTGCGGCCAGTTCAGCTCTGCGGTGGTTTGCTTGACCGGCAGCAGCGGGGTGAGGATCGCCAGTCCGGCGCCCAACAGACCTGCGATGACAGCGACAAGACGGGCGGTCCGGTACTTCGCCCGCGTCTCGTTCACGGAGCTAGATATTAATTGGCGGTCCGGGACGGCCATCGCTACGGATTCCGGATGGCCACGACGAAGGGTCCGATCGTCTTGACGGTGAAGTGCGGTCCGTTGAAGAGACTGACGTCGAAGTCGACGGTGTAGCGCCGCACATTGGGCTGGTTGGGGTAGACATCCTGCGCCAGCCGCAGGGTGTAGGTGTCATTGGCGCCGCGGCGCATCAGGAACACCGTCGGGGGCTGCCACGGCAGTGTGTCGAGCGCGTGGGCCAGCTGGTCGGCGGTCTTCAACTCGGCCCAGGATTCGATGGCCGCCGCCCGCTTGTCGAACTCGGCGAGCGGGTTGGCGTAATGCGATGTCAGGCCCTGGAACCCGTAGTACGGGTAGTAGGACAGGAAGCTGTAGTCGGCGGTCAGCACGACGGTCTCCTGGCGGGGCCGACCGGTGATCTTGGTGATGGCGGCGTCGACTTCGGCGTAGTACTTCTCGGCTCCGGGTGGCCGCCGGTCACCGCGCTGGCCGTAGCCGTCGGTGTCGGTGTAGGCGACGGTCAGATCGGGGCGCAGCACGTCGGGGATGTCCTGGCTGAAGCCGACGGCCCCGATCAGCCCGATGGCCGCGGCGGCTCCGATGACCGTGCGGTTGGTCCGTGCGGCGATCGCGAGCGTCACGTCGATGAAGCCGAACACCCCGGCTGCCGACAGCAGAACGGTCAGGGTGGGTTGCAGCCGGAACGACAGCAGGGTGGTGCCGAGCAGTGTGGTCAGCATCGACAGCATCGACCAGACGTAGACGGTCAGCACGCCGATCCCGAGTGCGGCTGCTCTCGTGGACGAGCGCGCCCGCCATACCAGCCACAGCGTTCCGAGCATGCACAGCGCGCCCAGAAGCGAGAACTGCAGCATCGGGAAGGTGAGGACCGCGCCGTCGGCGGGCAGGTAGTGCTGGGCGCTGCCGGTGTCGCTGAGCGGATGCCGGACGGCTTGCAGCAGGAACGGCAGCCAGGTGATCGCGGCGATAGCCAGCGCGATGACGCCGGCGACCGCCAGCCGCAGCAGCGGTTCGGCGTTGCGCCGCGCGATCGCCA
This sequence comes from Mycobacterium sp. ENV421, assembly GCF_002887815.1. Lineage (GTDB taxonomy): Bacteria > Actinomycetota > Actinomycetes > Mycobacteriales > Mycobacteriaceae > Mycobacterium. The sequence goes on from NZ_PDHO01000003.1 coordinate 369,119, forward strand.
CGATCAGTCCCATCACCACGACCGTGAACGCGGTGTAGCCGACGAGCAGGGTGTAGAAGGTGGCGGAGACGCCGAGGAACACCCCGACGCCGACGACGGCCGCCCAGCCGCCCTGTCGGGTCTTGCCGCGCAGTCCCGACCACGCGAGCACCAGGACCGGCGGGATGAGGACGGTGATGATCGCGGCGTAGGGCTCCGGCGAGCTGTAGGCCAGGGTCACCGCGGTGGTGGCGACGGTGACGATCAGTGCGTACTCGAACCGAATCATGGCCGACCACAACGTCATCGCGAGCACGACGGCGATCGCGATCGAGACGATGGCCCACGGCTTCAGGATCTCCCAGCCCGGAGTCCCGGTCAGGGCGGCGACGCGCCCGCCCAGCCAGAACCAGCCTGGCGGATAGAACGGCGGCAGACCGATATAGGTCATGTCGTGTAGTGCGGGGCTCTGCGTGAGCCGGGTCAGATACTCGGTGCGGAACTGTTGGTCGACGGAGATGCCGAACAGATAGAGGCGGGTCGCGCCGAGTGGCATGCCGAGGGTGACCACCGTGAACGCCGACAGGAACACCGCCGCGCCGATGCGGGCAGCCCACTCATATCCCTTGCGCCAGACGAATCCGGTACCCAGCAGCAGGACCAGGCACCCCACCTGCCCGACGGTGGTCAGCGCGTGCAGTTGGTTGGACGACGGGAAGGCCGGCCACTGCACCCTTGAGATCGCGATCAGCGCGATGGTCGAAACGGCCACGGCTGCAACGACTGCCGCAGCCATCTGGCCGACGGTGGCCAGCGCGCCCTTGGTCACCGGGCGGCCTGCTAGATCGGCAGCTTGCGGAAAATGGGGCGCGGGATGTGCCGGATCACGGACATCAGCACCCGCACCTGGCCGGGCGCCCACACCAGGGTCTTGCCCTTGGCCGCGGAGGTGACGGCCAGTTCGGCGACATCCTCGGCGTTCACCGTGAACGGTGCTTCCTTGGCGCCGGTGGCCTTCCAGTGCTCCAGCGTGGTGGTGGTGCGCACCTGGCCGGGACGGATGACGAGGACGTGAACCCCATACTCTTGCAAGGCCTCTCCGAGACCGAGGTAGAAGCCGTCCAGCCCGGCCTTGGTGGAGCCGTAGACGAAGTTGTTGCGGCGCACCCGTTCCCCGGCCACCGAGGACATGGCGATGATCTGGCCGAAACCCTGGGCGCGCATCTTGTCACCGATCAACACCCCCACCGAGACGGCCGCGGTGTAGTTGATCTGGGCGCTCAAGACCGCCTTCGATTGGTTCTGCCAGAGTTCCTCGGCGTCGCCGAGGATGCCGAACGCGACGATCGCCACGTCGACATCGCCGTTGGCCCAGGCCTTTTCGATGACGTCCGGATGGCTTTTGGTGTCCAGTGCGTCGAAGTCGAGGTACTCGACCGAGCTGGCGCCTGCGGCTTCCAGTTGGGCGATGGCGGCGTCACGCTTGGGGGCGTTCGGCAGATCGGCCAGGATGATCCGGGCCTTGGCGTTGCGCAGATAGCGCGTGCAGATGGCGAGGCCGATCTCGGAGGTTCCGCCCAGCAGCAGGATGGTTTGCGGATTGCCAGTGGCGTCGATCATGTCTGTGGGGGATGCCTTTCTACAGCAGTTCGAGTCGGCGGGCCATGTCGGAGGCGAACACGCCGTCCGGATCGGCCTTGCGGCGCAGTGCAATCCACTCGTCGATCCGCGGATACATGCGATGGAACTTTTCGGCGCTCACCCGTGAGTCCTTGGCGGTGTAAACGCGTCCGCCGAATTTCATCACCCGATCGTCGAGCTCGTTGAGGAATCCGTTGACACCGGGATTGTTCGGGAAGTCCATGGCCACGTTCCAGCCGGCCATCGGAAAGCTCAGTGGCGCCGGGTTGCCGGGACCGAAGAGCTTGAACACATTCAGTGCCGAGTAGTGGCCCTGCGTTTGTATCCACCGGATGATGTCCTTGAATTCGTCCAGCGCGTCCGGCGGCACCAGGAACTGATGCTGCGCGAAACCGGCTGGGCCGTAGGCATATTGCCACCCGGTCGTGATGTCCAGCATGTGGTAGAACTGCGTCAGATTGACGATCTTGTTCTGGTAGTTGCCGCTGACCCGGTAGAACGCTTCGCCGACGAGGCTCAGTGAGAGCTTGTTCATCACGCTGACCGGGAAAACGTTCGGCACCGCGGGAAGTTTGGGTGCGGTGAACTGCAGTGGGTTCTTCGCCAGTTTGTCCGGCAGTTGGTCCAGCCGGGCCAGGCTGCCCCGGCTGACGGCGGCGCGTCCCAGCTTCGGCGGCGGATTGATCAGATCGAACCAGGCGCTCGAGTAGGTGTAATTGGCTTCGCTGCCGTCCTGGTGGACCGCAACCGTCTCGTCGAGATCGGCGGTGGCGATTCCGTCGGCGATGAAGTACGCCGTCTCGGTACGGGTCATCGCGATGCGCGCGCGAATCACGATGCCTGTCAAGCCATTTCCGCCAACGGTGGCCCAGAAAAGGGCGGTGTCTTCGTCTGAGCCGCCCGTTGGCGCCAGCGTGTGAACCTCGCCGTCGGCCATCAGCAGGTCCAGCGACAGCACGTGGTTGCCGAAACTGCCTGCGCTGTGGTGATTCTTGCCATGGATGTCGGATCCGATTGCGCCGCCGACGGTGACCTGGCGGGTGCCTGGCAGCACCGGCACCCACAGTCCGAACGGCAGCGCGGCCTTCATCAGCTGATCCAGGCTCACCCCGGCGTCCACGTCGGCCACCGCGGTGTCGGCGGACAGCGAATGGATCCGGTTCAGCCGGGTCATGTCGACGATGATTCCGCCGCCGTTGCAGGCTTGGTCTCCATACGAGCGACCGAGGCCGCGTGCCACGATCCCGCGGCGCAGGTACGACGGGCTGGCGGAATCGGCGTCGGCGACCCGGCGGACGGCGTCGGCGATCACCTCCACATCGGGAGTGGAGAGCACCTGTGCCACGCTCGGCGCAGTTCGGCCGAATCCGGTCAGGGAACGCGGCGTGAGGGGAAGTGCGGTAGCCATATCAGTGCCAAAGGTTACCCGGCCCCCCTACTTCAACCGGAATATCACCGCTCGCTGGACCACGAAGTTGATGACTGTGGCGGTGCCCTGCGCGATGACGAAGGCCACCGGGACCTGCCAGGAATGGCCGGCGAACTTCAGATAGAACAGGTAATTGATGCCCACCTGTACTGCATAGGTGAGGGCGTAGAGGACGACCACGGCGATGAAGCGGGCCGTGCTCGGCGGCGCCTGGAAGGTCCACCGGCGGTTGATCAGGTAGGCCGTGGTCGTGCCGGCGATGAAGCTCAGCGTCTTGGCCACATTTACTTGCAGGCCGAGCGTGAGGAACAGCACGTAGAGCCCGAAGTCGACGATGGCCGACAGCCCGCCGGTGACGATGAAGCGCACCATCTGGGTCTTGAGGCTCAGGGGCGCCGTCGGGGCTGATTCGGCCACGCCGGAAGCTTACTGATTTACCTGGGTCGCTTCCCTGTCGGTGGGCGGTGCACCATGGTGGTGTGCAGGATCTGCTTGAGTCGTGGGCGGCACTGCTGTCCCGGTATACCGATGACCCGGCCGTAGCCGAGGTGGGCCGTGACTTGGTGGCGTCCTGGTCCGAAGCCCACCGCCGCTACCACTCCGTCGAGCACTTGCGTGACATCCTCGGCCACGTCGAGGAGCTGGCCGAATTCGCCGACGATCCGGACGCTGTGCGGCTCGCGGCGTGGTACCACGACGCGGTCTACGCCGGCCTTCCCGACGACGAGGAACGCAGCGCCCAGCTCGCCGAGCAGGACCTGTCCCGCCTGGGCGTGCAGCCGCAACTGGTCGATGAGGTGGCTCGCTTGATTCGGCTGACCACCACGCACGATCCCGCTCCGGGCGATCACAACGGCGAGGTGCTCTCCGATGCCGACCTGGCGGCACTGGCCGCGCCGAGGGACCGCTACGAGCGCAACACCGCGGCGATTCAGGCCGAGTACAGCCACGTGCCCAGCGAGGTGTTCCGTCGGGGGCGGGTGCAGGTTCTGGTGGCGCTGCTGGGCGGGCCGGGTGTCTTCCGCACCGAGTACGCCCGGCGCGAATGGGAGTCATCGGCCCAGGGCAATCTGCGGGCCGAGCTGGCGACGCTGACGGGCTGAGCCGGGTCGAGCGGCCTCATCAGCACTGGTAGTGACGCCTGACCTTCACCGAAGGCCGTTCGACCCTATGGGTGTGGCCGGTTCGCGGCGGAAGATCTGCCCATGACAGTCGAACAGGATCCGATCGTGGTACTCAGCGACCATGAGAGTTGGGATCGTCTGAAGAGCGCTGCGCTGGGACGCCTGGTGACGCAGATCGGCGATCAGCTGGAGATCTTCCCCGTCAACTTCGTGACGCAGAACCACACGGTGCTGTTCCGGACGGCCGAGGGCACCAAGCTTTTCAGCACGGTGATGAACGAGAAGGTGCTCTTCGAAGTCGACGACCACACTGTCTCGGATGGCTGGAGCGTCATCATCCGCGGTACCGCGCGGGTGCTCACCGCGGCCGATGACATTCATGAGGCCGAGCGCGCACAGCTGTTGCCGTGGATCGCGACCGAAAAGTTGCGCTTTGTGCGCATCACCCCAAGTGAAGTGTCCGGCAGGCGCTTTGTGTTCGGGCCGGAGCCGGACCGCGGGTCGTATCCCGGTTAGAACGGCGGTGGCCGGTTGCGTTCGGCGACGCGGGCGTCGTTCAGTGCGCGTTCACCGGTGATGCGGTAAGCGCGTTGGGCGGCCCGGGTGTGTCGTCGGGTGGGCATCATGATGCCGATGGGGGGTGGGGGTTCGTTTTTCGGCGACGGCAGCTTCGCGGTGGTGGTGTTCCATGTGGGCATGAGCAGGCGGCTGCCGGGCCGCGTGGTGTACGTGCGGCCGGTGGGGGAGGTCCAGGTGATCGTGCCGTCGGGGTGCTGACGGTCGGACCAGCCGGCGTAGAACGTCTTGAGCAGGTGGTGCTTTCGGCACAGACAAGCCAGGTTCGACGGGTGGGTGGGGCCGAACGGCCATGCCGTGGTGTGGTCGATGTCGCAGTATTCGGCGGCCACATCGCAATTCGGGAATCGGCAGGTCATATCCCGCATCCGCACCCACTCGTCGAGCGCGGTGGAAGGCCGGTAGTGCGGCTCGGGCTCGTCCTTCGGGCGGCGCAGATGGCGGACCCTGGCCCCGGACCTGATGAGTTCGGCCAACAGCGGTGCGGGGACGATGCCCCGGTTGCCGCTCAGCACTCCACGAGGTGCCTGCAGGCGTGGCGCGGGCTGAGGTTCAGCGGGTTTTTCGCCGTGGATGGCCGGATCGGGTTGGGCGTCGACCCCATCGGCATCGGTGACGACGTGCACCACCACGCTGGTGGCGCGGGCGTCGTCGTCGGCGGCGGGGCACTCGGGGTTCTCGCACAGGCAGGCCAACCGGTCGGCTCCGGCGCCCAGCGCGCCCAGGGCATCGGCGCGGCGCTGGGCGATGGTGCGGGGGTCGTCGTCACACACCGAGTAGGCGATACGGGTCAACCGGCGTCGGACGATCTCGCCATCGGTGGCCGAGAGCTGTCCGGTGATCTCGGCGGTCCCGGCTGCCGTATCGACGGTGATCACGATGTCGCGATCGCGTACCCGCGACCGCACCCGCCGCACGGCACCCGGGTCGTAGCGATCCACCCAGTAGTCGATCGCGCGTTGCAGCTTCAGCGTCGACAGCGCACCCCAGGTCGCCGCGTCCTCGGCGATCGCCTTGTCCACCAACGTCAAGGCCGCGCGGTCGCGGATCAGGTCGGTGCGGTCGGTGATCGCCTCACACACCCGATAGCTCAACACTCCGGCCAGGAACAGTTCGGTCACTCGCGGCAGCCGATGCCGTAGCGACACCGCCATCAACATTTCGCCGGAGGCCCGACCCGTCGTGATCCCCAGCGCCGCCGACACTTCGGCCGCGGCGGCATCCCACTCATCGCAGGCCCAATGCGCGCGCTCGTCATCAGCGCAGCGCCGCGCCACCAGCTCCCCGATCCAGGCCAGGCGCCGGGCCGCGTCCTGATTCTCGGCGCGCGCGAACTCGACGATGGCCCCCACCACCGCCGCATCATGCGCCTGGCGGGTATCGAACATGTGTTCGAGTATGCCAGATGGCTACGACATTGATTCCTACACCCAGTACGGAACCCGCGCCCGGTACTGCCGCAGGGCGAACGCCGCGAGCAGCCAGCCGAGCAGCGTCAATCCGATCACGACGGCCCAGTGCCGAAGGTGCTGGTCGGCACCCAACAGGGGGGCGCGCAGGATGTCGAGGTAGTGCAGCAGCGGATTGAGTTCGATGATCTTGGCCCAGCGGCCGGCGCCCTGCTGCTGCAGTGTGTTGTCGTTCCAGATGATCGGCGTCATGAAGAACAGCAGCTGCACGATCGAGAACAGCAGCGGGCCGATGTCGCGGTAGCGGGTGGCCAGGATGCCGAAGCAGAACGACACCCACACGCAGTTCAGCATGATCAACAGCAGCGCCGGGATCGCCGACAAGTCTGCCCAGGACCACGGTTTCGGGAAGATCATCGCGATCACCACGTAGATGACGATGTTGTGCCCGAACAGGATCATCTGCCGCCACACCAGCCGGTAGACGTGCACGCTCAGCGGTGTCGGCAGCTGCTTGATCAGCCCCTCGTTGGCGATGAACACATCGGCGCCCTCGAGGATCGCGGCGTTGATCATGTTCCAGATGATCAGGCCGAGCGTCACATACGGCAGGTGCTCGGACAGCTTGAGGTGGAACAGCTGTGAGTACAACCCACCCATCGCGACCGCGGTGGTGCCGGTCGCGATCGTGATCCAGAACGGGCCGAGCACCGAGCGGCGGTACTTCTGCTTGATGTCCTGCCAGCCGAGGTGCAGCCACAGTTCGCGCTTGCGGAACCCGTCGAGCAGATCGCCCCACGCGCGGGTGAAGGTCTTCGACTGCGCGGCGGCGTCGACGATCGTCATCTTGTTCCTTTCCCGTCGCTTCGCTCGCCCCGGAAGAACCTTTCGTGCCTACCCAAGCGCCGCAACCGAATCCATTCGGCGAAGCCTTTCGGGTCGCGGCGCTGGACCAAGAAGAACCATCCGAAGCGCACCCACTCCTGCGGTACCAGCTTGCGCATACCGCGCTGCGCCTGCAGGTAGCCGCGGTTGCGATAGGTGAAGTACCGCTTGGTCGGATCGTCCGGATATTGGGTGTGCATCTTGCCCCCGAGGATCGGCTTGAACTCGTCACTGCCGTACGGATGCAGGTAGGTCGCATCCAGGCAGGTGCCGAACGGCAAGCCCGACAACACCAGTCGACGGTGCACGTCGACCTCGTCGCCTCGGATGAACAAGCGGATGTCCGGCATGCCCACGGCCATCAGGGTTTCGGCGCGAAACAACGCTCCGTTGAACAGTGATGCATACCCCGGGAGGAAATCGTGGCTGCCCAGTTCGGCGGTGTGGCGACGCCACACCAGGCCCTGCCGCACGGGGAAGGCGAACCGGTCGGGATGGTCCATGTCGCAGACCATCGGCGACACCTCGGCCAAACCGTGGCGCTGTGCACAGCCCAGCAATCTGGCCAGCACCTCGCCGTCCATCGGCCGCCCGTCGTCGTCGGCCAGCCACACCCAGTCCGCACCCAGCGACAGCGCATGCAGCATGCCCAACGCGAATCCTCCTGCGCCGCCGAGGTTTCGGCGGGACCCCAGATAGGTGGTCGGCACGGGCTGCCCGGCGACGAGGTCGCGCACCCGCTCGTCGTCGTCGTTGTCGACGACGATCAGGTGGTCGACCATCCGGGTCTGGGTGGTCAACACACCCAGCGATTTGGCGAGTTCGTCGAGGCGGCGATGAGTGACGACGACGGCGCACACCAGGTCGGTCACGGGGTGGCGACCCCGTCGGACCAATCGGACTTGTGCTCGTCCAACACTTCGCGCACATGCCGGGCCGCGTCCTCGCCCTCATAAGCCCGCACGACGTCTTCGATGCCGCCGGACATCTTGATGGTGCCGTGGTCGATCCACATCGCGGTCTTGCACAGCCGCGCCAGGAACTCGTTGGAATGGCTGGCGAACACCAGGATTCCGGAACGCTCGACCAGCTTCTGCAGCCGTGTCTGCGCCTTCTTCAGGAAGTCCGCGTCCACCGCGCCGATGCCCTCGTCAAGCAGCAGGATCTCGGGATCGATGCTGGTGACCACGCCCATGGCCAGTCGCACCCGCATGCCGGTGGAGTAGGTGCGCAGCGGCATCGAGAGGTATTCACCGAGTTCGGTGAACTCGGCGATCTCGTCGACCTTGGCCATCATCTGCTTGCGGGTCTGCCCCAGGAACAGGCCGCGGATGATGATGTTCTCGAAGCCGGAGATCTCCGGATCCATCCCGACGCCGAGGTCGAACACCGGCGCGACCCGGCCGCGGACCGTGGCCGACCCACGGGTCGGTTCGTAGATCCCGGACAGCAACCGCAGCAGCGTGGATTTGCCCGCGCCGTTGTGGCCGACGAGGCCGACGCGGTCGCCCATCTTCAGCGACAGCGTGATGTCTCGCAGGGCCTCGATCACCACGACGTTCTCGGTGTTGCGCCCGATCGCGCCGCCGGCGGCGCCGAGGAAGGTCTTCTTCAGCGACCGCGTCTTGGCGTCGAAGATCGGAAACTCAACCCAGGCGTCACGGGTTTCGATGTAGGGGTCGTCGGCAGGCACCGGGGTCTCGGCTAGAGGTACTGCCCGGTGCCGTGACCGGGGGCTCCGGGCGGGCCGGGCTGTCCGATGCCGGGCGGCAACGCACCCTGGCCGCGCATGTGCTCCAGCTGCGCGCGCGCCGCCATCTGCTGGGCGAACAGAGCGGTCTGGATTCCGTGGAACAGGCCCTCGAGCCAGCCGACCAGCTGCGCCTGGGCGATGCGCAGTTCGGCATCGGACGGGATGCTGTCCTCGGTGAACGGCAACGCCAGCCGCTCGAGCTCGTCGCGCAGCTCGGGGGCCAGGCCGTCTTCGAGCTCGCGGATCGAGGTCGCGTGGATTTCACGCAGCCGGGTGCGGCTGGCGTCGTCCAGCGGTGCGGCGCGCACCTCTTCGAGCAGCTGCTTGATCATCGTGCCGATGCGCATCACCTTGGCCGGCTGCTCCACCAGGTCGGTCACGGAGCGCCCGTCGGCGTCGCCGTCGCCCTGGTCGGCACCGGTGATGATCTCGATGTTGTCGTCGTCTGTGTTCGTCGTCATGGAGTGAGCATTCCCTCGTCGCCCATTGTTACCGGGTGTCCTGCGGTGCAGATCCGCGCCATTCGTAGATGCGGGCCTCGCCGTTGTCGTAGATCTTCGTCCACGACTTGGACTTGTCTAGTGACACTAGTCCGTCGGGCATGACGAACCCGCGAACCACCGGTGCGCTCGTCAACACGTAGCGGATGTTCAGCGCCTTGACCGCCTCGGCGATCCGCGGATCGTGGTCGGCGTCGTCGGCGTAGGCCCAGAAGATGAAGCGGTGATAGCCCGGGCCCTGCTGCACCGGGTAGTCGTAGTGGGTCCACAGCGGATGCAGGCCGGCCACCGCGTACATCCACGCCGTGCCGTCGACGTTCGCGTCGCCGATCAGGGTGTCGCGGGCGCCGGGCAGGGTCGCCAGATAGGCAAAAGCCTGCAGATCCTTGTCGTCGATGATCACCCGGTCGTACTTCTCGCCCATCAGGTATCGGTGTCGCGGGAAGTAGTGCCAGGCCAGCCCGACGCTGACGGCCACCAGCAGCACCGCGGTGGCGCCGATCCAGAACCCGCGGTCGGGCTCCCGGGCGGCGGCCCAGCGTCGGGTCACCCGGCGGGCGCCGGCCACCAGCAGCAGCGCCAGCGAATAGAGCGCGATCCCGGCCATCGGTGTCAACAGCAGCGTCACCACCGCGGACAGCCGCCTGGGGTCGCTGTAGAACAGGTCGCTGTACTTGCCGACGATCGTGCCGAGCGGGCCACCGAACGGCGCGCCGGAATGCACGATCGACACGATCAGCACCAGCCAGACCGCCGCCGGCCACCAGATCCGCTTGGTCAGCAGCAGCACGAAGCCGGCTGCGGCCAGCGCGACGATGGCGTTCTGGATCGGGAAGTCGTTCAGGTGCCGGGTGTGCTGGACGATCGCGTTGAACAGTGTCCGTTTGCGGCCCAGGTGGGTCAGGAATGCGTGCCCGGCGATGACCTCGGCCTGCTGCAGCACGCCGAGGAACTGCGGTAGCAGCACCGCCAGAGTGGGCACGGCGATCACCACCAGGGTGAGGAAGTCGCGTGCCCGGCCCAGCGCCGGCCGCCACAACGCGTCCAGCAGCCACCACGCCACCACGAAGGTGACCACCACGACCCCGCCGGTGATGTGCACCGAGAAGACGCCGACCAGCGCGATCACCGCCATCGGGATGCGGTCGCGGTTGCGCAGACACGACGCGATCAGCACGAACGCGGGTATGGCGACGCCGTAGGCCGCCATGTTCGGCATCGAGGCGGTGTCGAACTCGACGTAGGGCACCGAGGTGAACGACGCGGCGAGCGCGGCCGCGGTGGCTGCCGCACCGGCGGTGCGCCATTGCGAGGTGCCGCGGGACCGCAGCAGCTGCCAGGTCAACAGTCCCGCGCTGAGCGGGAACAACCAGACCGCCGCGGCCAGCGAGCTCAGCGTGTACGCGGTGGTCGGGGCTGCGCCGGTCAGCTGGGCCAGCACGGCACCCAGCGCATGGAAGACCGAGGGGTAGTAGAGCGCCGCGTGGGTTTCGACGTTGCGCAGTTCGCCCATGTGGGTCGACGACGCCTGACCGGTGTCGAGGATCCAGCGGATGGTGTTGGCGTGCCAGACGGAGTCCCAGTTGCTCGGGATGGACTGCCAGTAGGGCATGCCCCGCCAGGCGGCGATGCCGATCAGCAGCGCGCCCAGGATCACCCCGGCGGCCACGGTCAGCGCGGGCCACAGTGACACTTCGTCGGCGGTGGGGGCTGCGGCGCGGTACCGGGCGAGCAGAATCCGCAAACCGAACACGGCCGCCGTCACAACGGCCAGTGCCAGCAGCGCCGTCCAGGCGTTCCAGCCGATGCCGATCGCGCCGAACGGGATGATGGCCAGGCCCACAACGCCGTACGTCAGCACCGGCCCCACGCCGAGTGCGACGTACCAGCGCAGCCGCCCGGCCAGCGCCACCACTGCACCCGGCAGGATCAGCAACAAGACCGCGATCAGGACTCCGAACCCGAAGCTCACTGGACTAGTATGGCTGGCCAGGTGAACCTGCCCTTATCGCCCACCGGCGAGGACCGCAGGCGCCATCGCTGTCTCAATAGCGCAATCACCGACGCTCTAAGGTGGGCTCATGGCATACGACGTCGCCCGGGTGCGTGGTCTGCACCCAGCATTGGGCGACGGGTGGATGCGCTTCGACGCCCAGGCCGGGATGCTGATCCCCGAGTCGGTGGCGACCACGGTGTCGACGGCGTTTCGCGGTTCGGTGCCCAACACGGCCAGCCCGCATCCGGCGGCCCGGCGCAGCGTCGCTGTTCTGGATGCTGCCCGCCAGGCAGTGGCCGACCTGGTCAACGGTGACCCGAGCGGGGTGGTGCTCGGCGCCGATCGCTCGATCCTGCTGACGTCGCTGGCCGACGCGTCGTCCTCGCGTGCCGGGATCGGCTACGAGGTGGTGGTCAGCCGGCTCGACGACGAGGCCAACATCGCGCCGTGGCTGCGTGCGGCCAACCGGTACGGAGCCAAGGTCAAGTGGGCCGAAGTCGACATCGAGACCGGCGAGCTGCCGTCGTGGCAGTGGGAGAGCCTGATCACGCCGCCCACCAGATTGGTGGCCATGACGTCGGCGTCCTCGACCCTGGGCACGATCACCGACGTGAGTGCCGTCACCAAGCTCGTGCATGACGTGAGCGGGTTGGTGGTCGTGGACCATTCGGCCGCGGCGCCGTATCAGTTGATGGATCTCGACGAAACCGAAGCCGACGTCGTGGCGCTCAACGCACCGGCGTGGGGCGGACCGCCGATCGGCGCGCTGGTATTCCGCAACCCGTCGCTCATCGACAGTTTCGGGTCGGTGTCGATGAACCCGTACGCCAGCGGACCGGAACGACTCGAACTCGGCGGCCACCAGTACGGCTTGCTGGCCGGAGTGGTCGCGAGCATCGAATATCTGGCCGGACTCGATGAGTCGGCGCGGGGTAGCCGACGCGAAAGGCTTGCTCTCTCAATGCAATCCGCTGGGTCGTACCTCAGCGGACTCTTCGACTACTTGATGGGCTCGCTGCGATCGCTGCCCCTGGTGATGGTGATCGGCCGCCCGGAGGCGCACATCCCGGTCGTCAGCTTCGCGGTCACCGGGGTGCCTGCCGAGCGGGTGGTCAAGCGGCTGGCGGACAACGGAATTCTGGCTGTGTGCAACGCCAATTCCCGGGTGCTCGACCTGATCGGCGTCAACGACATCGGCGGTGCGGTCACTGTCGGGTTGGCGCACTACTCGACGATGGGCGAAGTCGACCAGCTGGTGCGGGCGCTCGCGTCGCTGGGCTGAATTCGGCTCGCGTCACTCGGTGACGGTCAGCAACACTTTCCCGAACGTCTCGCCGGAGGCCAGCACCCGGTGCGCTTCGGCGGCCTCGGCGATGGGGAACCGGGCGCCGATGATGGGCCGGACCCGGCCGTCGGCGATCATCGGCCATACCGAGGCCACCACCTCCTCGACGATGGCCTTCTTTCCGTGCGGTCCGTCGACGGGACGGCCGCGCAACGACGTACCGATCACGTGCAGCCGCTTGGCGACCGCTTTGGCGATGTTGAATTCCGCTTTGATGCCGCCCTGCATGCCGATGATGGTCATCCGGCCGTCGGGTGCCAACGCGTCGAGGTTGCGATCGAGGTATGCCGCACCCATGATGTCGAGGATGACGTCCGCCCCGCGCCCATCAGTGGCATTATTGACGCGCGCGACGAAATCCTCGTCGCGGTAAGGGATTAGGACGTCGGCCCCAAGTTCGCGGCACAGATCGAGCTTCGAGCGCGAACCCGCCGTCACCGCCACCCGATTGCCCAGGGCGGTGGCGACCTGGATGGCGTGGGTGCCGATCCCGCTTGCGCCGCCGTGGATGAGCAACAGTTCGCCCTCGGTCAGTCGCGCCGTCATGGCGATGTTGGACCACACCGTGCAGGCGACCTCCGGAAGCGCGGCCGCGTCGGGCAGCGAAATCCCGACGGGAACGGGCATCACCTGGCCGGCCGGCACCGCGACGTACTCGGCGTAACCGCCTCCGGCCAAGAGTGCGCAAACATCTTGTCCGACAGTCCATCCCGTCACGCCTTCGCCCACCTTCGCGACGACGCCGGACACCTCGAGGCCGAGGATGTTGCTGGCGCCCGGAGGTGGCGGATAGTTCCCTGCCGCTTGCAGGAGGTCGGCCCGGTTCACCCCCGCGGTGTTCACCCGGATCAGGACTTCGCCCTGTCCGGGCGACACATCAGGTACTTCGCGCCAGGTCAGACGGTCGGACGATTCAGCGACGATGGCCAACATGGGCGTCAGGTTACTCCCGAGTCATTTCGGCCTCGTACGGCGCTGTGTCGCTTACGATTGCGCAATGGGAGGGATGATTGCGGGGCGGACCGCTAGTGAGATGCCGGGGTTGGATATAGCCGAGGAGAGGTCTTGGCAGAACTTCCTCGACGCTGCACTGCGTCTGTACGGAACACTGAATCGGGGGCTCGTCGACAAGCACAAATTGAGCTTGGTCGACGTCCGGCTGTTGGAAATTCTGGACAACTCGGAGACCGGCGCGGCTCGGATGGGTGATCTGGCCGAACAGCTGATGTCGTTGCCGAGTCGGGTGACCCGTCAGATTCGCCGGCTGGAGACCGCGGGACTCGTGCGCCGTGAGGCGAGCCCCGACGACGGTCGCGGAGTGTTGGCGAGCATCACCGACCTCGGCCGTGAGGTCGTCGAAGACGCGATGCTGACGTACGCCAAGGGGGTCCGGGAGAACTTCCTGACGCCGTTGTCTCGGCCGCAGATGGCGGCGATGGGGGAGAACTGCCGCCGGATCAGTGCCGCCTTGAAGGACGGCGGGAACTCGACGAGGGTCGGCCGCGTCTAACCGCTAGTCTTGTCGGCGGTGGCGTGGCAGAGCGGCCTAATGCACTCGCCTTGAAAGCGAGAGACGGCTAACACCGTCCGGGGGTTCAAATCCCTCCGCCACCGCTGCGTGGGCGCTGGTTGGTGCCCATCTGAATCCTGGCATTTCGCCCTTGGTCACCTGTGGGGCTGGCTCAGGACTTCTGTGGATCAGCTTGAGACGCGTGCATTGCACCGGCATGCGGGCATACAAAGGATGTAAGGCGCCCAATAGGTAGCCGGACCCTTCTTGTGGAGCCGCCCGGAGTGACGGTGTCGGTCCGAAAAGTCGTGAAAGGTGCTGGTCAATATGTCCTCCCCTCGAAAGCTTCGGAAAAGCTTGGCTCTGGATAAGAGGTTGCTGGGTACTGTCGTCGGCGGCGGTGCCATCGCGGTCCTCGGCCTGTTCGGGCTCACCCATCCCGCGCCTGCATCGCTGACCCACACGGCCGACTCCGGCGACGAGACAAAGTTCCCCCCCTACTCCTCGCCCGCCGTCGCCGCCATGAACATGGGTGCGACCACGACGACGCAGCCCACCGACGAGCCGACGGCCCTGGAGGTCACCAAAGCGGTGCCGGCGATCAAGGCCGGCAAGTAACGGCTATTCGCCGGTGAACTCCGGCTTGCGCTTGGCGAACATCGCCGCGATGCCCTCGTTGAGGTCCTTGGACGGCAGGAACGCCGAATTCCAGGCCGCGACGTAGCGCAGGCTGGCCGCCACGTCGGCGGTGCGCTGTTCATCGAGGACGTCTTTGATGCCGTGCACAACCAGCGGCGAGTTCGCCGCGATCTCGGCGGCGGTCTCGTGCGCCGCGGCCAGCGTGGCCTCGGGGTCCGGGTAGACGTCATTGACCAGACCGATCTTCTCGGCGCGCGCGGCGTCAATATCCTTGCCTGTCAACGCCAATTCGCGAAGATGCCCGTCGGACAGGATGTACGGCAACCGGGCGAGGCTGCCCACGTCGGCGACGATGGAGAGCTTGACCTCGCGCACCGAGAACTTGGCGTCGGCGCTGGCGTAGCGGACGTCCACCGCACTGATGAGGTCGACTCCGCCACCGATGCACCAGCCGTGGATGGCGGCGATCGTCGGGGTGCGGCAGTCGGCCACGGCGGTGATCGATTGCTGCATGCGCTTGAGCTTGCCGTGGAACTCGACGCGAGGCCGGGCCGACACCTCTCCGGACATCGCACCGCCGATGGTGTCGCCCATCGCGACCAGGTCCAGGCCGTAGCTGAAATTCCGGCCGGAGCCGGTCAGCACGATCGCCCGCACGTCGGGATCTGCGTCGAGCTCACCGAAGGCCACCGGCATCTCTGTCCAGAACGCCGGGCCCATGGCGTTTCCTTTGCCCGGGCCGATCAGCGTGACCTGGGCAACGTGGTCCTTGACCTCGACGGTGAGGGATTCATACTGCTGGCTCATGCTCTGAAGGCTACGACGCCTGCCGCCGCCAGCGTCACTCCAGGGTCACCTGCGGTCGCCGGGCGGCTTCCCGAGGTCGGTTCGGGGACATCCGCCGAGCCCGACCGTACCGAGGTACGGCTCAGTTGCGTTGGGGCAAGCCGACGGGCCGGCCTGGTCGCCGCCCTCGCCGATCAGCAGAATCCGAGGATGCGGCGGACCGGTCGATAGTGGAGCGGCCGATCGCCGTCACGATCTCGACGAAGACGAAAGCTTCTTTGCACCAATGAATATCGGGTCGGTGGCACGTAACAACGCGTGAGCGCAGGCGGTATCTCAGATGTACATCGCGGGGTCGACGTAGAACGTCGGATCCACCAGCTGTTCGCGCTGCCGTTCGTTGCGCGGCCGCACGACGGCGGGAATGCCGGTCGCAATCGAGTCCGCAGGCACGTCGTGGGTGACCACGGCGTTCGCGCCGATGGCGCTGTCGTCACCAATAACCAAGGGGCCCAGGATCTTTGCCCCGGCGCCCACGACCACTCGGTTCCCGAGGGTGGGGTGGCGTTTGCCGTGCTCCAGGGAGCGGCCGCCGAGCGTCACGCCGTGATAGAGCATCACGTCGTTGCCGATCTCGGCGGTCTCGCCGATCACGACACCCATTCCGTGGTCGATGAAGAACCGGCGGCCGATGGTGGCACCGGGGTGGATTTCGATACCGGTGGCGAACCGGGTCAGCTGCGACAGCACCCGGGCCGGACCACGCAGTGCCGGCCTGGCCCACAGCCGGTGCGCCAGCCGATAGGACCAGATGGCGTGCAGGCCGGAGTAGACCAACGCGTTCTCGACATCGCCGCGCGCGGCCGGATCGTGGCCGCGCGCGTTGCTCAGGTCCTCACGCAGTGTGGACAGCAGTCCCATGAAGTCAGTCCCTGATGTGCTCGAAAAGCGGTGTGGAGATATAGCGCTCGCCGTAGTCGCACACGATGGCGACGATGAGCTTGCCGGCATTCTCCGGACGCTTGGCGATTTCCAGGGCGGCCCACACGATCGCACCGGACGAGATGCCGCCCAGAATGCCTTCCGCGGTTCCCAGGTCCCGGGCCACCCTGATGGCGTCGTCGAGCTCGACGTCGACGATCTCGTCGTAGGAGCCGCGATCGAGTACCTCGGGAACGAAGTTGGCTCCCATGCCCTGGATCTTGTGCGGTCCGGCCTTGCCCTCGGTCAGCAGCGGCGAGTCCTTGGGTTCGACTCCGACGATCTGGACGCCGGGCTTGCGCTCTTTGAGTACGTGTCCCACCCCGGTGACGGTTCCGCCGGTGCCGATGCCCGCGACGAAAATGTCGACCTTGCCGTCGGTGTCGT
This sequence comes from Mycobacterium sp. ENV421, assembly GCF_002887815.1. Lineage (GTDB taxonomy): Bacteria > Actinomycetota > Actinomycetes > Mycobacteriales > Mycobacteriaceae > Mycobacterium. Next base: position 386,059 of record NZ_PDHO01000003.1, read on the forward strand.
TCCAGACTTCTTCCGCGGTGGTCTTCTCGTGGATGGCCGGGTTGGCCGGGTTCCCGAACTGGTTCGCCGAGACGGCATTGTCGGTTTCGGCGATGATCTGGCGGGACTTCTCCACCGCGCCCGCCATGCCTTCGGAGCCGGGGGTCAGCACGATCTCGGCGCCGTAGGCGCGCAGCATCACCCGCCGTTCGGTCGACATCGTCTCCGGCATCGTCAAGATGACCTTGTAACCGCGGGCCGCGCCGACCATCGCCAGCGCGATGCCGGTGTTACCACTGGTGGCCTCGACGATCGTGCCGCCGGGCTTCAGCTCACCGGAGGCCTCTGCCGCATCGATGATCGCCACTCCGATGCGGTCCTTGACGCTGTTGGCCGGGTTGTAGAACTCGAGCTTGACCGCGACCTCGGCGTCGAGGCCCTCGGTCAGTCGGTTGAGTCGGACCAGCGGCGTGTGGCCGACCAGTTCGGTGACGTTGTCATAGATCTTGCCCATGCTGCGCGTCCCTTCTCGTGGCACCCCACCGAACACTATTCTGTCGGCCGCTGGTCGTACGGTTGGGGCATGGCTGACGAACTGACCTCAGGACCGGAAGCTCCACCGACCGACGAACTGGCCAGTGCTGAAGCGTCGCTCCAGGTTCTCCAACAAGTGATGCACGGTATTGCTTCCGATGATGTGAACAAGCAGACGCCGTGCCGCGAGTTCGACGTGGCCGGGCTGACCGATCACCTGCTGCATTCGATCACCCTGTTGGGTGGCGCGGCCGGCGCGCAGTTCCCGGAGCGCAACCCCGATGACTCCGTCGAACGCCAGGTCATCGCCGCGGCCCGGTCGGCGGTGGACGCCTGGCGGCGCCGCGGGCTGGACGGCACGGTCCCGTTCGGTGAGAACGAGGCGCCCGCGCGGTACATGGCCGGCATCCTCTCCGTTGAATTCCTGATCCACGCGTGGGATTACGCATCGGCGATCGGTCGACCGATCGATGCCCCGGATTCGTTGACCGAGTACGTGTCGGGCCTGGCGCACCGCATCATCACCCCGGAGGGCCGGGTCAGGGCCGGTTTCGACGACCCTGTCGAGGTTGCGGAGCACGCCTCGAAGCTGGACCGGCTGGTTGCCTTCACCGGCCGCACGCCCGTCAGCGGGTAGCGATCCACTTCCGGGCGAACGCCAGGAACGCGTCGTTCTCTTCGGGTGCGCCGATCGTCACCCGGACGCCGTCGGTGCCGTAGGGGCGCACCAGGACGCGACTGTCGGCGGCCTGCTCGACGAAGTCGGGCGTCTCCTCCGGCGTCAGCGGCAGCCACACGAAGTTCGCCTGCGACGGCGGGAAGCTGTAGCCGAGTTCGGTGAGCGCGGCGCAGACCCGGCGGCGTTCGGCGACCACGGCATCGGTGCGGGCCAGCAGTTCGTCCGCGGCATTCACCGAGGCGATGGCCGCGGCCTGCGAGACGGTGGTCGCGGTGAACGGCACGTAGACCTTGCCCAACGCGGTGATGATGTCGGGATCGCCGACGGCGTAACCGATCCGCAGCCCGGCCAGCCCGTAGGCTTTCGAAAAGGTGCGCAGCACAACGACATTGGGATGGTTTCGGACCAGTCCGAGGCTGTCGGGCAGCATCCCGTCGCGGATGTATTCGACGTAGGCCTCGTCGATGGCGATGAGAATGTCCGACGGCACGGCGGCGACGAAGCGGGCCAGCGCGTCGGGGTCCACGACGGTGGAGGTCGGGTTGTTCGGGTTGCAGACGAAGATCAGGCGGGTGCGGTCGGTGATCGCGGCGAGCATGGCGTCGAGGTCGAACGTGTAGTCGCGCAGCGGCACCTGAACCGCGGTGGCGCCGGCCACCCGGACCTGCAGCGGGTAGATCTCGAAGCTGCGCCAGCCGAAGACCACCTCGTCACCGACGGAGGAGGTGATCTGGATGAGCTGCTGGCACAGGCTCACCGACCCGCAGCCGACGGCGATGTTCTCGGGGGCGAAAGGCCCGTACTTGTTCAAGTGCTTGGCCAAGTGTTCCTTGAGTTCGACGTAGCCGTTGTCGGGGTAGCGGTTGATGGTCTCGGCAGCGGCGGCGATCGCCGAGCGCACGCTGGGCAGCGGCCCGTGCACCGTCTCGTTGCTGGCCAGCTTGATCGCACCCGGAACCGTCTTACCCGGGGTGTAGGCCGGTAGATCGGCCAGTTCGGGGCGCAGGCGGGCGGTCATTTGTCCAAGTCTAAGTGGGCTGTGTACTCTCATCCATCGGCGGTTCGGGGCATCAGTCAGGCTCCGGTACGCTCAGGTAATTCAGGAGGCGTGCCAGAGCGGCCGAATGGGACTCACTGCTAATGAGTTGTCCCCCTTAAAGGGGACCGGAGGTTCAAATCCTCTCGCCTCCGCCGCGGCTGATTCGTCAGCCACGACAACTGAACACAGACGGCGCCCGTAGCTCAACGGATAGAGCATCTGACTACGGATCAGAAGGTTAGGGGTTCGAATCCCTTCGGGCGCACTTTTCATGTGGGGGGTCGACGACCCAACTTTCGTCCAGCAACTGTGCACACCCGCCCTGGCGTCCGGCCCTTTGTGGCAAATTTGTCACAGTTGGTTCCCCTGGCTAACTCGCGGCGGTTATTGTCGGTTCAAATAACCTCACGCCGTCTGACTTGACAGCTGGACAGGGGCTGGTCTTTGCAGGCAACCTTTGACGATTTCGCCGGGTTCGGAAACCACCTTCGTGAGTGGTGGACCGAACCGGTCGACTACACCGCGCAGGTGCAGTACTTCACCAAACGCGCGAAATCCGGGCCGATCCAAGTGCTCATCGGTATCGGCACGGGGACCAACGGACTGTTGTCGCTGTTCGTCCTGCTTCCCGCGGCCCGCACCCCCGCATCGCAGGTTGTCGTGGCCATGTTCGCTGTGCTGCAGCTTTTTTGGGGCTGGAATTGGTGTTATCGGCCCTGGCCGTCTCGGCGGGTGTCACTCGCTTTCGTCATTTCTGCGGACATCGGCATAGCCGCTGTGGCTGTGCTGGATGCGAGCTGGTTGCTCGGCTTGTTCGCCTTCAACGCCTTCGCGATGATCTCGGTATATCTGATGTTCTTCGACGGTCCGAAATACCTTGCAGCGCACGTGCTATGGCTGCTTCTGGCGACCACGGCCTTCGCTCTGCATGTAAGTGACGCCACTCATCTGGATATCGCTGCCTTTACCGTCAAGACCCTCGCCGCCGTGGCGCCCGTGGTATGGACGCCGTTGGGGATCCAGCTCGCGATCTGGTCGCTGCGTAACGACGCCAACGAATCGATCACTGATCCGCTGACCGGTCTGCTCAACCGGCGGGGTCTGCAACTTCACCTCGCAGATCTGTTCCGGGACGTCGTCGCCGCGGACACCGAGGTGGCGGTGATCGTCGTGGACTTGGACCGCTTCAAGTCGATCAACGACACTTTCGGGCATATCGCCGGCGACGAGGTTCTGATCCTGTGCGCTCGCCGGATCGTGTCAGCGGTGGGCAGCACCGCGCTGGTGGCCCGGATCGGCGGCGAGGAGTTCGTCGTCGTCGACCTGGTCGAGTCCGGGCTGGCGAGTGCGGGGGCCGACCACATCCGGCACGCAATCGCTGCTCCGGCCGAGCACTCGATCACTGCGAGTGTCGGCGTCACCAGCGTTGCAGCGGATGTCTTCGCTTCTGCCGGAGATGACCCGGTTTCAGTTCTCGATTCGCTCGTGCAGCGGGCGGACCTCGCAATGTTCGACGCCAAGCGCGACGGGGGCAACACCACCGTCCACCTACCCCCGGTCAGCTGATCACCGCTACCGAAAGCCACGGCGTCGTAGGGCTTTAGGGCGCCGCTGCGGCCTGCGCGGGTGCGCAAGCCTTCAACACCGTCCGCCATCCCGCGGAGGCCGAAGATCCCGTCCACGCGATGTAGCCGTCCGGTCGCACCAACACTGCGGGACCGTCGTCGGTCCGCTCGGCCTGCAGCACCCCGGTCACGTCGACGGGCGGCACCCCGCGTTCGCGGATCAACGCGAACCACGGCGTGCGCTGTAGCTCGGTCAGCCGGCCTTCGACCAGCGGTATCTGTGTTGCCCGGGTGCCCACCGGCCCCCGGCGGCCGTACCGCAGCCCGGTACCCGCGAAGCTGCCCGCCACGGCGTCGCGCACCATCGGCACTCGAAGAAGCCTGGGCGCCAGCAGGTTCCGCATCGCACGCGCCACCCGCGGATACAGCGTCACCGCACGCGTCATCACGCCGGACTGCAACACCACCCGGCGGCCGATCGGATGGCGCTCGTCCTGATAGCTGTCCAGCAGGCTGTCGTCAGCGCCACCCAGCACGGCGGCCAGCTTCCACGCGAGGTTGGCCGCATCCTGGATGCCGGTGTTCATACCCTGGCCGCCCACGGGGGAGTGCACGTGCGCGGCGTCGCCGGCCAGGAATACCCGGCCGTGCCGATACTGTGCGACTTGCCTTTCGTCGCAATGGAATCGGGACTTCCAGCTGATCTCGAGCACGCCCACATCTGTCGTGAACGCCCGGTTGAGGACCTCGATCACCTCAGCGTTGTCCACCGGCTCGGTGTCGGGCACCTGATGGTCGCGGTCCCACACCATCGCGCGATACCACGCGCCGTGGGCGTCACCGCGGCCATACGGTGCCAGGAATCCGAACACCTGCCTGGTGTTGCCCAGCTTCAGCCCGTCATCCGGCCCGTGCGCCAGTTTCACATCGGCCAGCACCACCGAAGACAACAGCGTCTTGCCGGGGAACTCCGCCCCGACCAACCGGCGCACCGTGCTGTGCGCGCCGTCTGCCCCGATCGCGTACTTGGCGCGAAACCGCATCAGCGGTCCGGATCCGTCGTGCGCCCGTGCGGTGACGGTCACTCCGCCCTCATCCTGCACGAGATCGAGCACCTCGATACCGCGCCGGATATCGGCTCCCTGCGCTTCGGCGTAGGCGGCGAGTGCGGCATCCACAGTGGTTTGCGGAGTGATCAGCACAAAGCGGTAGGGCGACTCGAGGTGAGTCAGATCGAGTTGGGCGTCACCGAAGATCCTGATCCGCTGCGCGTGCTGTCCCTGAGTCAGCACGTCCCCGGCCAGGCCGCGTGCATCGAGCACTTCGAGCGTGCGGGCCATCACCGCGAACGCGCGGCTCGACGGATTGACCGTGGCCCAGCGCTCCACGACGGTCACCGAGCGGCCGGCCCGGGCCAAATCCCCGGCCGCGGTCAAGCCGGCGGGCCCGGCTCCTACGACGAGCACATCGACGTCATGGTCGGTCATCGCAGCGCTCCCTCCGGATCGGGGTACCAGCGGCGGATGTCGTCGGGGGTGGCCTTCGCCGCCTGATTGAAGACGAACCGGCAGCCGGGCTGGCTGACGTGGGCGGCGTTGACGATGGACTCGAAGAGCAGGGTGTTGCCGGCGACCAGGCGGACGCCGGCGCCGATCAGCACCGCGTCGTAGCTCTTGGCGTCGAGCCACTGGCGGGCCTTCTCGACGCCGGCCGCGCCGAAGCCGATCAGGCAGTTGTCGACCTGATAGCCGGCTGCCCGCATCGCGGTGACGTTCTCGTCGTTGGCGGCGCTAAGCCGGTCCCTCGAAAGCCCGCGGAACTGGGTGAAGTCCGGGGATGAGTAGTCGATCACGTCGGGATCGAGCCCGATCTGAATGGCAGTGACCGGCATGTCGACGCCTCCTCAACAGTTGTTGAACTCGACGCTAGGACTGCTGCTTGGAGATGTCAACAGTTGTTGAATAGACTGGTGAAATGACGGCCAAGTCGCGCGACGGCGAAGTGACCCGATCGCGGATTCTGACCGAAGCCCGCGCCCAGTTCGGCGAACGGGGATTCGAGCGGACCACCATCCGGTCCATCGCGTCGGCCGCGGGAGTCGATCCGGCTCTGGTCATGCACTACTTCGGGGCCAAGGCCCACCTCTTCGCCGCCGCGTCGCGACTCGCGATCACCTTCCCCGACCTCGCCGGTGTCGCGCCCGAGCACGTCGTCGACCTGGTGCTTCCGCTATTCGTCGACGTGTGGGGACCGCACGGCCCGTTTCTGCCGCTGCTGCGCTCGGCGGCCACCAACCGGGTGGCCGCCGATGCGCTGCTCGGAGTGTTTGTGGACCAGGTGAGTCCCGCGCTGGCAGCCGTGGTCCCGGATCGGCCGGCGGAGCGGGCAGCATTGGTCGGTTCCCAGATGCTGGGCCTGGCGGTTGCGCGCTACATCCTGGCGCTGCCCCCGCTCGTGGCAATGGATGACGCGACGCTCACAGAGTGGCTGCGTCCGGTGGTGGCGCATTACCTCGGCGACCCGGCACCGTGACGGACGTCAAATTGACGGCGATGACCTCATGGCTCAGAGTTAATAGAGTGGGAAACGTAAGTGAAGTTATGTTGATCGAGCAGGTGATCGACCGCTTGGCGGCCACCTATTCGGACGTCCCTCGTGACGATGTAGCCCAAACGGTTGCCAGCGCCCACGATCACTTCCAGGACAGCGCGATCCGGGAGTTCGTTCCACTTCTCGTCGAGCGTCGCGCACGGAAAGAACTCTCCCGCAGAAACTCGCTACTGGTCTGGTCGTCCTAACCGGGGTGGGCTAGACGGCCCCGGCGTTCTCGCCCTCATCGGTGTACTCGGGACCGCCTGGCTGCGGGGCATTACCCGTGCCGCCGGCGTCCTGGCCTTCCTTCCAATACAGGTCGTCGGTCGGTAGCGGCGCGGGCCCGGTGCTGCCGGGGTTCTCGTTGTCGTCCCAGTAGTACGGTTCGGTCGGATCCGGCCACAGCAGGCCGCTGCCCGAGTCGTCAGCCGAGGCCGTCGCGGCCGCCGAGAGCGCGATCGCGGTCAACGTGACAGCCACCAGGCTCGCCGATACCAGTCTTTCGCGCACCATCACGGACGACCTCCTCTTCGGTAGGCGTCAATAGTCGCCGATTTCGTCAGGAGGTGTCGCGTTTACGAGGCAAATTCTCGTGTGTCGTCGTCGAGCCCACGCCCGGATCAGGAGTGCACGGTGGCGTCCGGCAGCGCGACGACCGGAACGAGATCGACCGTTTCCACGCGTGGCGGACCCATGCGGCGCGCGACGTAGCGCACGGCCATTATCTGGACGGCCCCGACCGCGATGATGGGCCACAGGGCTCCGGCGACAGCGCAACAGAGTCCGCGGACGACGTCACTCGGGGGATCGTAGGCCTGAAAGTGTGGAGTGATCAGCCACGCGCCGACAGCCGCGATGACCGCCGACAACAGGTACAGGTCGAACCACATGGACTGAGAGTCCCAGATACTTCTTAAAAGCGGATGTCGCAATCGTGTGAGAGTGCTGAGAGGCCCCGAATCGCTGCGTGATCGTTATCACTAGGTGATCGTCAAGCCGCCATCGACGATAATTGTCTGCCCCGTCACATAACCACCGGCCGGCGACGCGAGCCATACTGCGGTAGCGGCCAATTCGACGGGATCACCCATCCTGCCCACCATCACTCGTGGTAGCTGTGTCTCCAGGTAGCCGGGCTGGTATTCGTCGGTCATCTCGCTCTGGAAAAAGCCGGGAGCCAGCGCGTTGACGCGAATTCCCTTGCGCGGGCCCCATTGTTGGGCCAGATCCCGGGTCAGGCCGATCACAGCAGCCTTCGACGCGCTATACGCGGCCTGCGGCAGACCGCCGGTGGTGATGCCAAGGATGCTGGAAATATTGATGATTGAGCTTCGGGGTTGCATGACCCGGCCGCACGCCTGCGCCATCCAGTACGACCCGTTGAGGTTGACGTCGACGACCTTGCGGAACTGATCGGGCGTCTCGCGGGTAGCAGGCACCGCGGTTCCCACCCCGGCGTTGTTGACCAACACGTCCACTCGGCCGAACACCTTCATCGCCGACTCGACGAGCTGCTCGCACTGATCGGGGTCGACGACATCGGTTTTGCGGGTGTACACCTTGCGGCCGGCTTCTTCGACGAGGGCCGCGGTGCCCGCCATCTGTTCAACCCGTCGAGCCCCGAGCACCAGGTGAGCGCCCGCCTCGGCGAAGGCCTGCGCGAACGACACGCCCAACCCCGACGACGCCCCTGTGACGATGACGACCTTGTCGTCGAGCCGGAACGAATCAAGGATGCTCATGACGGGTTCCTCAGCACCTGGCGGGCGATCGCGTACTTGTGGACTTCGGTCGGGCCGTCGTAGAGCCGGAACGCTCGCATGTCGGAAAAGATTGCACCGACCGGGGTTTCGTCGGAGATGCCCATACCGCCGAGGATCTGTACGCAGCGGTCGGCCACCTTGAACAGCTCTTCGGACACGTAGGCCTTGACCATGGAGCTTTCGTGGCGTCCCTTGGCCCCGCCGTCCAGCGTCCAGCAGGCCCACCAGATCGCCAGGCGGCACTGCTGCAGGGCGATCTCGTTGTCGGCCAGCATGAAGCTGACACCCTGGTGTTCGCCGAGCGGCTTGCCGAAACCCGTTCGGGTGCGGGCATGTTCGATCGCGATCGACTGTGCCCGCGATGCGGCACCAAGCCAACGCATGCAGTGCGTCAAACGCGCTGGTGCCAGCCGTAATTGGGCGTAGCGGAGCGCTTGGCCCACCTCGCCCAGGACGGTGGCGGCCGGCAGCCGCAAGTCGTTGAACCGCACCACGCCGTGCCCTTCGACGTAATTGCGGTCCATCGTGTCCATCACGCGCTCGAGCTCGATACCCGGGGTCTGGCCGTCGCACAGGAACAGTGTCGGGCCGTCGGGACCATGCGCATTCGGCGCCACTCGCGCCATGATGATCCACGTCCGCGCTTTATTGGCTCCGGTGATCAGCCACTTGCGTCCGTTGATCACGTAATCGGTGCCGTCGAAAACCGCTTCGGTGGCAAGCTGATTCGGGTCGGATCCGGCGCCGCCGGGTTCCGTCATCGCGAACACCGAGCGCTGGCGGCCGTCGATCACCGGAAGGAGGAACTCGTCGGCCTGCTCCTCGGTAGCGATCTTGGACAACAGGTACATGTTGCCCTCGTCTGGTGCCGCGCAGTTCAGCGCGACCGGACCCAGCGTCGACCAGCCGGCCGCCTCGAACAGCACCGCCTGCTCGCGATGCGACGGTTCACGCCCGCCGAAGCGGTGCGGAGCCTGGAACGTCAGCAGGCCGGCGTCGCGGGCCAGCCCGACCAGCTCGGTGCGCAGGTCCTCGTTGGGTCCGTGCCGGGTGACGCGTGGATCTCGTTCGTAGGGAACGATTTTCTCGACGACGAACGCGCGGATCTCATCGCGCAGCGCGGCCAGGTCGTCGGGAATCTCGAAATCGATCATCGTTGTCCCTCCATGAGTGCTAGGGCGCGCTCGAACAAGCGCACTGTCGCGATGTGTAGATGGTCGCCAACGTCCTTGGGTGCCAGCCCCGCAGCGGCACGGGCATTCGATCCCTCGAGGATGATGCCGAGCTTGAAACAGGCCAGCACCGTGTACCAGTCGATGTTGGACAGGTCGCGGGTGGTGTTCTGTGCGTATCGTTCGATGAGCTCGTCGGGGGTGGCCAGGCCGCCGGCGCCCATGAGGGCGTTGCCCAGCACCGAATCGCGGCCGGGCGCATACCAGGTGGCCAGCATCCAGGCCAGGTCCAGCAGCGGGTCGCCGATGGTGCACATCTCCCAGTCGACGATGGCCACCACCTCGGGGCCGGTCGGCGAGAACATCACGTTGGCCGCGTGGTAGTCGCCGTGCATGATGCCCGGCTGCCAGTCGCTGGGCTGTTTCTGCTGCAGCCAGGTGGCGACGGCGTCGACGTCGCCGATGGCGGGTCCCGGATAGTTGTCGAATCCGCTGTAGGACTCGAGTTCGGAAAGCCACCGCGGCACTTGACGTTCCAGGAATCCGTCCGGCTTACCGAAGTCGGCAAGACCGACCGCTACGTGGTCGACGGCGCCGAGCTTGGCGGCCGCGTCCGCCATCGACAGTCCCATCCCGTGCCGGATGCCGGCGTCACCGGCGTGCAGCGGCGGCAACATCGAGCCGGCATTGAACCCGTCGACGGGCTCCATCAGATAGAACACGGCATCGCCGAGCACGGCGGTGTCATCGCACACCGCGATCAGGCGCGGGTGGGGGACATCGGTTCCGGCCAGCGCGTGCAGCACGCGGGTCTCGCGCAGGATCACCTTGTTGCTCACCGGGCGCAGGTGACGGGGTCCCCGGCGGAAGACGTACTCACGACCCGAGCGGGTGAAACGAAGCATGACGTTCTGGGTGCCGCCGGTGATTTCGGAGACGTTTTCGAGCGGGCCGTCACCCAGGCCCTGCTCCGACATCCATGCGCTGACCGCGCTCAGCTCATCCACCCAGGTGAACCTACCGTACGGTTGGTTGAGCCAATCCCTTCGGCCAGGGCAACCTGGCGTCGATGGTGCGGAACACGCTCCAGCCGATAACGGTGCCCAGCGCGATGGACAGGATCGCCGCCCCGGTCACGCCCAGGCTGGCCACGCCGATGTTGCCGCCGGTGGCGGCCTGACTCACCGATTCGAAGCTCAGTGCGCCCGGGACCAGCGCCCAGAACGCCGCGAGCATCATCACGATCGCGGGCGGTGAGGTCTTGATCCGCGATGCCAGCATCGCGAACGGCACCGTCAGGAATGCACCGATGAAGCCGGAATAGGCTGCCGCCACGAACTTTCCGGCGATCGCCTGGCCGACCAGTGCGACCGCGATCGCGGCCATCAACCACACCAGCGAGCCCTTCGGTGCGGACAGGTACACGTACAGCCCGAACCCCACCACGATGATCGCCACATAGAGGGCCCACGGACCCATCTGCGTGGACGGGGTCTGCGGAAGCACCTCGCCGGCGACATGCACACCCAACGCGACGCCGAACACCAGCAGCGCCAGCTGGGCGATCCCGTAGACCAGCCGACTGGTGCCGCCGATCAGCTGGTTACTGGCCAACTCCATCGCGCCGATCGTCAACGACATGCCCGGCAACATCGCCACCAGGGCCGGTGCGATCACCCGCAGCAGGCCGTCATTCGCGGTGTCGGCCACGAACCACGTCGCCAGCATCGTCACGATCATCGCGGCCAGCGTGGGCAGAACCGGGCTCAGCGACGGGAACGGGCGCCCGAGTAGGGCGATCGCGCCGACCACCAGGCCGAGGAACACGTAGCCCGGCAGCGAGGCCCAGGTCGGATTGATGACCATGCCGAAACCGACTGTGGTGACGGCATATCCGAGGGTCGTGGCGACCGGGCCGAATCGTGGGCGCAGGGCGCGCGCCTGCTTGGTCGACTCGACGGCATCAGCGGGTGTGATCGCACCGACGGACGCCAGACTGGCGATGTCGTCGATGCGGCCGGCCATGTTCAGCTGGACCGAATAGGTCGTGGAGGTGTCCACCTCGTAGGCGACGGTGCCCACTTGGATCATCAGCACGGTGGGGAGCACGACGATGCGCACCGGAGCGGTGGTGTACTGCGCGGCGATTTCCAGCAGGCGGGCATACACCAGCTGAGTCGGCTGCTCGACTTCGAGCAGGGCGATGCCGATCTCCCGCAGCATCGCCGCCACTTCGACTTGGTCGTGCGAGTCCGGTGGACCGAGCGGCTCAGGGGGAATCTTGCGGATCGCGTCGAAGATCCGTGTGCGCCGAGCCCGTCGCTTGTCGTTCATATCCGCATCCTTACGAACTGCTGGCCTCACGTCGTGGCTGGCTGCCCGGCGGGGTCCGGAGCGGTCTGCGGCTGGCGGTTCTTCTGCCACGGCCAATAGCCGGTGATCTCCAACTCCAGCGAGAAACTCAGGAACGTCCGGATCAGCACGATGCCGGCCAGCACCGCCACGCTGCGGGCGTCCGGCGTCACCGCGACTGTCCGGATGATGTCGGCGGCGACCAGAAGCTCCAGGCCCAGCAGGATCGATCGGCCTAGCTGCTGACGGAACGCCCGGTAGGCATCCTTGGTCCGCAACCGGCGCAGTACCCCCGTGGCCGAGAGCAGCGCGCCGATCGCGATCACGGCGACCCCCGTCGCGTCGATCGCCTTGCCCACCGTCTCGATGACCTCGAAAAAGTTCACCGCCAAATTATCTGGCGGGCATCACCATCGTCGCTGTTGCCGCGCCGTCCTGTTCAGTCGCGCGAACCGACACCTGCGCGCCGGCCTGCAGCGGCTGCGGTGGCTTGCGGGTGTCGGTGTTCAGCACATAGGTCTGGCTGAAGCCGTCCTGGCTGCGTACCGTCACCGAGCTGTCGGACGCGGCAGTGACGTCGCCGGTCTGGGTCAGTTCGGTGCTGAATCCGCCTTTGCCGTCGGAGACCACGTTCTCGCCGTGCAGCGATCGCTGGGATCCGCCGGGGCCACCGGGACCGCCAGGGCCACCCCAACCGGGCGGGCCGCCCGCGTGCCCGCCTGTGCTGCCCGCGGCGGCGTACACAACCACGCCGCCGACCACGGCAAGTGCTGCGGCGATCACGACGGCAGCCGCCGTCGTGCGGTTCGACCAGGTCCTGGGATGCTCTGCGGGCGCACCCCACACAGGCTGCTGTTCGACGCTCATAACCCCACGGTGGGCAGCGCAGCTGTGTGTCTGCTGTGCGCGCGATCAGCCCATTCTGTGGATCACGGTTCACAGCGGGGGCATAGGAAGACCATAGGAACCACTCATCGCTGCTCTCATACTGGAGAACATGACCTCTTCAGCGGCGGAACGTGTCGTGATGCGCCGAGCCGACGGAAACCCGATCACGGTGCTGGTGGTGGACGACGAGACCGTGCTGGCCGAGATGGTGTCGATGGCGCTGCGCTACGAGGGCTGGACCATCGCCACCGCCGCCGACGGCGCGTCGGCGATCACCGCGGCCCGCAGCGCGCGGCCGGATGCGGTGGTGCTCGACATCATGCTGCCCGACATGAGTGGTCTGGACGTGCTGCGCAAGCTGCGCGAACAGAACCCCCAGCTGCCGGTGCTGCTGTTGACCGCCAAAGACGCGTTGGAAGATCGCATCGCCGGGCTGACCGCGGGCGGCGACGACTACGTCACCAAGCCGTTCTCCATCGAAGAGGTCGTGCTGCGGCTGCGGGCACTGCTGCGCCGTACCGGTGTGACCACCGAGGACAGCGGCGCACAGATCGTTGTCGGTGATCTGGTGCTCGACGAGGACAGCCACGAGGTGACCCGAGCCGGCGAACCGGTCTCGCTGACGTCCACCGAGTTCGAACTGCTTCGCTTCCTGATGCGCAACCCCAAGCGGGTGTTGTCGAAAGCCCAGATCCTGGACCGGGTTTGGAGTTATGACTTCGGCGGTCGGTCCAACATCGTCGAGCTGTACATCTCATACCTGCGCAAGAAGATCGACAGCGGCCGCGACCCGATGATCCACACGTTGCGCGGCGCGGGCTATGTTCTCAAACCTGCGAGCTAACACCCGGTCGCTGAGTGCACGGCTGCTGATCGGTCAGCTGTGTCTGCTGCTGGTCGTCTGCCTCGGTATCGGCGCGGTGACGATCCTTGCGCTGCACCAGTATCTGATCGGTGAGGTCGACAATCAGCTCCGCGAGACCGCCCACCGTTCGGCCATCATCTACGGCGAACCACTGCCGCCACCGCTGCCGCCGGCGTTGCGCGACAACCGCCCACCCTGGCCGCGGCCGGGGCCGGGGCCGCAGTTCCTGGACGCTCCCGGGCAGCCGGTCGGCATGATCGCGGCCGTGATCACCGACGGCACCGCCAGCGACGCCGGGCTGCTCGGGCCGGGCGGTGTGCGCACGCAGCTACCTCTAGGCGCGACAACCGAACTCACCCAGAACGCCGGACAACGCCGCCCGATCACGCGCAACCTCGACGGCCTCGGCGACTACCGGGTGATGTCGGTTCGCAGCAGGCTCACCGGTGAGACGCTGGTGATCGGGCTGAGCCTGGGCAATCTCAACGCCACGCTGTTGCGGGTGGCACTGACCTTCGCGGTGGTGACGGCCGCGGCGCTCGCGGTGGCCACGACCGTCGGCATCGTGATCAACCGTCGTGCGCTGGCCCCGCTCACCCGGGTTGTGGCCACCGCGGGCGAGGTGGCGAACCTGCCGCTGGACCGTGGCGAGGTGCAACTGCCGGTGCGGGTCGCGGACACCGATGCGAATCCCTACACCGAGGTGGGCCGGCTGGGGCTGGCGCTGAATCGGATGCTTGACCACATCTCGACCGCGCTGTCGACGCGGCAGGCCAGCGAGAGCCGGGTGCGTCAGTTCGTCGCCGACGCCAGCCACGAGCTACGCACCCCCCTCGCCGCCATCCGCGGCTATACCGAACTGGCACAACGTAAACGGGATCAGGTGCCCGATGACGTCGCGCACGCGATGGGCCGGGTGGAGTCCGAGGCCGAACGCATGACCCACCTCGTGGAGGACCTGCTGCTGCTGGCGCGGCTGGACTCCGGCCGCCCGTTGGAACGCGAGCCGGTCGACCTGTCCCGGCTGTCGGCCGACGTCGCCAGCGATGCGCACATCGCCGGACCCGACCACGACTGGAACCTCGACGTGCCGTCGGATCCGCTGTATGTCATCGGCGACGACGCCCGACTTCACCAGGTGGTGGCCAACCTGCTGGCCAATGCCCGCACGCACACCCCACCCGGGACGACAGTCACGTTGTCACTGCACGCGGAGCCCGACGCCGCGGTGCTGCGGGTGGTCGACGACGGGCCGGGGATCCCGGCTGAGCTGCAGTCCGAGGTGTTCGAGCGGTTCGCGCGTGGGGACACCTCGCGATCCCGCAAGGGTGGGTCCACCGGCCTCGGCCTGGCGATCGCGTCGGCCGTGGTTCGGGCTCATGGCGGCGTCATCGAGCTGGCCAGCGTCCCCGGCCTGACCGAATTCACGGTGCGCTTGCCCCGATCGGTCCAATCATGATCCGCAGCAAGCACTATGGCGCTCTCGCGGTGCTGCTGGCCGTCACGGCGGTGCTCTACATGTGGAACCTGGGCGCCAGTGGCTGGGCGAATCCGTTCTACTCGGCGGCGGCGCAGGCCGGCGCGGAGAACTGGACGGCCTGGCTGTTCGGGTCCAGCGACGCGGCCAACGCGATCACCGTCGACAAGACCCCCGCCGCACTGTGGGTGACCGGCCTGTCGGCCCGCGTGTTCGGGGTCAACCCCTGGAGCATCCTGGTGCCGGAGGCGGTGTTCGGCGTGAGCGCCGTCGCGGTGCTCTACGCCGCCGTCCGCCGAATCAGCGGACCGTGGGCCGGACTCTTCGCCGGCGCGGTGTTGGCGCTCACCCCGGCGGCAGCGCTGATGTTCCGGTTCAACAATCCCGATGCGCTGCTGGTCCTTTCGTTGGTGGTGGCGGCCTACACCACGCTGCGCGCACTGGACGACGACGCCGCCTGGTGGTGGATGCCGCTGGCGGGAGTGGCGGTCGGCGTTGGGTTCCTGGCCAAGATGATGCAGGCCTTCCTGGTGTTGCCTGCGCTCGGCGCGGTCTTTCTGTTCGCTGCCGCTGCGCCGCTGAGGACGCGGCTCGTGCGTCTGACGGCTGCGGTTGCCGCCCTGCTGGTGTCCGCCGGCTGGTATCTACTGCTGGTCGCTTTATGGCCTGCGACCGCGCGGCCGTATATCGGTGGTTCGCAGCATAATTCGATCCTCGAGCTGGCGCTGGGCTACAACGGTCTTGGGCGCATCACCGGTGAGGAAACCGGCGGCCTCGGCAATATGAACTCCGATGTCGGCTGGGCGCGGCTGTTTGGGGCCGAGATGGGCACCCACATCGCCTGGCTGCTGCCCGCCGCGGTGATCGCGATCGTCGCCGGGCTGGTGATCACCCGTCGCGCACCCCGCACCGACGTCACTCGGGCTGCGCTGCTGTTATGGAGTGGCTGGCTGGTGGTCACCGCGGTGGTGTTCAGCTTCGCCAACGGCATCCTGCACCCGTACTACACCGTGGCGCTGGCCCCGGCGATCGCCGGCGGTCTGGCGATCGGCACGGCACTGCTGTGGCGGCAGCGCACCGATCTTCGCGCCGCCACCACCCTGTCCGGGATGGTTGTCATCACCGGTGTGCTGGCTTACCTTCTGCTGCAGCGTGATTCGCAGTGGTTGTCGTGGCTTCGGGTGGTCGTCGTGGTCGCCGCCATCGGCTGTGCCCTGCTATTGCTGGTGGTGGTGCACCTGCCGCGCCGGGTCGGCGTGGCGGTGGGGATGGTGGCCGTCGTCGCCGCGCTGGCCGGGCCGGCCGCGTTCTCGCTGGCCACCGCCGCCGCGACGCACAGCGGTGCGATCCCGTCGGTGGGCCCATCGAGCGGACGGGGTGGCCCGCCGGGCGGCATGTTCGACGCACCTCGACCGGGCGCGGCGCTCACCGATTCACTTCGCCAGGACGCAGGCCAATTCACCTGGGCCGCGGCGGTGGTCGGTTCGAGTAACGCCGCGGGATATCAACTTGCCACCGGCTTGCCGGTGATGGCCGTCGGCGGCTTCAATGGCACCGACCCTGCTCCGACCCTCGAGCAGTTCCAGGCCTATGTGAGTCAACATCGCATCCACTGGTTCATCCGCGCTGACATGCCCGGATTCATGTTCGGCAACCGGTCCGGCAGTGACGCCGCCGAGCGCATTCAGCGTTGGGTGAGCGCGAATTTCACCTCCCGCGAGGTCGACGGTGTCACCGTCTACGACCTGTCGCAGGGATTCACAGCCGCCGCATAGCAAACACAAATTGGGCCCCCACCGCCACGGCCGACGATAAAAGCATGACCATCACCGACCTCCCCGTGGCACGCCGACGCAACGCCGCACTGACCGCCGCCGACCGCGGTGTGCCCGTGCTCGATGTCGTCGTCCCGGTGTACAACGAGCAGGCCGTGCTGGCCGACTCGATCCACCGGCTGCACCGCCACCTGCGTGAGGACTTCCCGTTCTCGTTCCGCATCACGATCGCCGACAACGCCAGCATCGACGACACCCCCGCGGTGGCGGCCGGCCTGGCCGCCGAACTGCCCGGGGTCCGCATGGTGCGGCTGGAGCAGAAGGGCCGGGGGCGGGCGTTGCACGCGGTGTGGTCGACCTCGGATGCGCCGGTGCTCGCCTACATGGACGTCGACCTGTCGACCGATCTGGCCGCGCTGGCTCCGCTGGTGGCACCGCTGGTGTCGGGGCATTCCGATCTGGCCATCGGCACGCGGCTGGGTCGCGGCTCCCGCGTGGTGCGCGGCGCCAAGCGGGAGGTCATCTCACGCTGCTACAACCTGATTCTGCGTTCGACGCTGGCCGCCAAGTTCAGCGACGCCCAGTGCGGTTTCAAGGCGATCCGCGCCGACGTCGCGGCCGAGCTGCTGCCTTACGTCGAGGACACCGGCTGGTTCTTCGACACCGAGCTGCTGGTGCTGGCCGAGCGCAGCGGCCTGCGTATCCACGAAGTGCCCGTCGACTGGATCGACGACCCCGACAGCCGGGTCGACATCGTGGCCACCGCGGTCGCCGACCTGAAAGGAATCGCGCGCTTGCTCAAGGGATTCGGCACCGGACAGATCCCGGTCAAGGCGATCGGGGCGCAGTTCGGTAACCAGGCCGGAGCGCCGAAGTCGCTGTTGAACCAAGGCGTGCGGTTTGCGGCAATCGGCATCGCCTCCACACTGGCCTATCTGCTGTTGTTCCTGCTGCTGCGCCCGATCGGCGCCCAGGGCGCCAACCTGGTGGCGCTGCTGGTGACGGCGATCGCCAACACCGCGGCCAATCGACGGTTCACCTTCGGGGTCCGCGGCCGAGGCGGCGTGGCACGCCATCAATTCGAGGGCTTCGTGGTCTTCGGTATCGGGCTGGGCCTGACCAGCGGTGCGCTGGCGCTGCTGCACATGCTCGGCGAACCGCACCGCGCCATCGAACTCATGGTGTTGATCGCGGCCAACCTGATGGCCACCGTCGTTCGCTTCGTGCTGCTGCGCGGCTGGGTGTTTCACCCCCGGCGCACCGGCCAGACTGTTGGAGGAAAGTGATGACCATGCTCGCCGAGTACACCGAGCGGCCGACGGACATCCAGTCGCAGGAACAGCCGCGCTCGTTGCGCCCACGGTGGGTGCCCCCGGCGCTGGGGCTCGTCCTTGCGGTCACCGCCGGGCTCTACCTGTGGGGACTGGACGCCGCCGGATGGGCCAACGAGTACTACGCGGCTGCCGTGCAGGCCGGCACCCAGAGCTGGAAGGCGTTGCTGTTCGGGTCGATCGACGCGGGTAACGCGATCACGGTGGACAAGCCACCGGCCGCACTGTGGGTGATGGCATTGTCGGGGCGGATCTTCGGATTCGGCACCCTGTCGATGTTGGTTCCGCAGGCCTTGATGGGTGTGGCGTCCGTGGCGCTGGTCTACAGCACGGTCCGCCGCGTCAGCGGCTACGGTGCCGGATTACTCGCGGGCGCGGTGCTGGCACTGACGCCGGTGGCGGCGTTGATGTTCCGCTTCAACAATCCCGACGCACTTCTCGTCCTGTTGATGGTGGTGGCCGCCTACTGCCTGATCCGCGCGCTGGACGCTAACCCCAGCCGTTGGATCGCGCTGGCCGGTGTGGCCATCGGATTCGCCTTCCTGGCCAAGCTGCTGCAGGCGCTGCTGGTCACCCCGGCTTTCGCCCTGGTGGTGTTGGTCGCGGTCCCGGGCAGTGTCTGGCTGCGGCTGCGTCATCTGGCGGTCGGCTTGATCGCCATGGTGGTGTCGGCCGGGTGGTACCTGGCTCTGGTCAGCTTGTGGCCCAGTGACTCCCGGCCCTACATCGGCGGGTCCACCGACAACAGCCTGCTGCAACTGGCGCTGGGTTACAACGGCCTGGGCCGGGTGTTCGGCGGCGACGGGAATCCGGGCGGCAGCTCCGCTGGAGGTGCCGCCGAGGGCGGCCCCGGACCGATGGGCGGCGCGATGTTCGGCGGCTCCACCGGCATCACCCGGATGTTCGGGGAGTCGATGGGCACCGAGATCTCCTGGCTGTTGCCTGCCGCGCTGATCGCCTTGGCGGCCGGCCTGTGGTTCACCAGGCGCGCGCCCCGCACCGACCGAACCCAAGCTTCGCTGTTGCTGTGGGGCGGCTGGCTGGTGGTCACGGTCGTGGTGTTCAGCTTCATGAAGGGGATCATGCACCCCTACTACACGATCGCCTTGGCGCCGGCGATCGGCGCAGTGATCGGCATCGGTGTGCGAGAACTGTGGCGTGGCAGGCAGTTTGTCGCATCGCGCGTGGCGCTCTCGGCGATGCTCGTGGTGACCGGGGTGTGGAATTTCATCCTGCTCGACCGCACCGCGGACTGGCTGCCGTGGCTGCGGTGGACCGTTCTGGCCGGCTCGATCCTGGTATCCGCGGTCCTGCTGGCCGGGGCTCACCGCCTGGGCCGCTGGACGGTCGCGATCGCAGCGGCCGGCCTGCTGTTCGGGTTGGGCGCCACCGCCGCCTACACGGTGGAGACCGTCGCCGGTAGTCATGGGGGTGGCATCCCGACGTCGGGCCCGCCGCGATCGAACACGGGGTTCGGCTTCGGTGGCCCCGGCGGTCCAGGTGGACAGGGCGTCCAGGCCTCGGAGAACTCCGAACTCAAGGTGCTGCTCACCAAGGCCGACAACCGCTGGGCTGCAGCCACTGTCGGCTCACATACGGCCGGAAGCCTGGAGCTGGCCACCGGCACGTCGATCATGTCCATTGGCGGGTTCAGCGGCGGTGACAACTCACCGACACTGGAACAGTTCCAGGCCTACGTCGCGACCGGGCAGGTCCACTACTTCATCGCAGGCAACGGTCCCGGTGGCGGTCATCACGGCGGACCCGGTGGGGACTCCGGTCCGGGCACGCAGATCACCGAGTGGGTGCAGCAGCACTTCACCGCAGAGGACGTGGGCGGGACCGAGGTCTACGACCTGAGCACCCAGAACTAACCCGTCGATTACCCTCCGCGGAGGGCCCGCACTTCGTACCATCTGACCTATTCGGCTGGCGGGAGTACGGGTCATGGGCAACGCAGTGCATATCGGCAGGGTGGGGGCGCTCGCGGTAGCCCTCGGAATCGGGTCCTGGTTGGCAAGCACACCCTGGGTCGCCGATGCCCAGCCGTCGAACTCTTCGACTGCCTCGGGTAGCTCGGCAACGGCGGCCAAGGCCAAACCCGCGGCAGTGGGCAAAACGCATCGCGTCACGCCCAGTTTGGCCGCCGCCCCAGGGTCTGCCAAAGTGGCCAGGCCAGCGCAACTTTCGGCGCCGGTCGTGCACGCACCGACGGTCCATGCGATTGCCACGGCACTGCACTCGTTGGCGAATTCCGGTGGAACGCCGCCGCAGCCGGCGACGCTGTCGTCGATGCTCGCGTACGCAGGCGACGAATTGCGTCGCATCACCGGTATCGGCAAGGCGGGCGCGGTCACCACCACCGCAGTACCGGTCACCGGGCCCAACCTGCTGACCAACCCGGGTGCCGAACTCGGCGATCCGGCCGGTTACGGCAACAGTACCGTCAGCGTGCCGGGCTGGACGGCAACCGGCACCCCGACCGTGGTTCAGTACGGCGAGCTCCGCAACGCGTGGCCGGTGGGCCTGAGCTTCGCATGGCCGAATCTGCCCGCCATCGTCTCGTTCCCGGGCGTCAAAGCCGCGCCTCCCAACGCCGGCAACCAGTTCTTCGGTGGTGGAGACGTGGCCACCTCCGGGCTCTCCCAGACGGTGGACCTGAGTGCCTCCAGTGCTGAGATCGACAGTGGCACAGTCCCGTTCAACCTCAATGGCTATCTCGGCGGCTACCTGCTCGATCCGTCCTTCGCCAGTGTGAAAGTCACCTTCCTGGACCAGAACCAGCTCTACCTCGGAAGTTCGACGATCGGGCCGGTCTCCAACCTGGATCGCTGGGGGCAGACCGGATTCCGGCAGCGCACCTCCATCGGAACCGTCCCGGTGGGCACCCGCAGCGCCGTCGTCACCTTGACCATGCACGACCTGAATCCGGTGGTGCTCGGTTTCACGGCCCGGTACAACAACGCGTACGCCGACAACCTGTCCTTCAGCATCGGTACCGCGCAATCCGCACCGCCCGCGCCTGCGCCGCCGGTGTCCGATGTCCAGCCGCTCGACCACGTGTTCCTGGTCTATATGGAGAACAAGGGCTACAACGACATCGTCGGAAGCCCCAACGCGCCCTTCCTGAACAGCTTGATCAACGGATACGGGCTCGCCAACAACTACTACGCGGTGACCCACCCCAGCCTGCCGAACTATTACGCGATCGTCGGCGGCCAGGTCTACGGCAAGACCTACAACTGTGAATCGGTGTGCATCACCGATCCGAACAACCTCGCCGTCAACCTGGACACCCACAGCAAGACCTGGGCGGCCTACGCCCAAGGCATGACACCGGGACAGCCATTGGTCTCGACGGGGAACTACTCGACCGACCAGACCCCGTGGCCGGCGTTCGCCGGCATCGGCGACAACCAGGCCTACGCCGCCGCGCACATGTTCCCGCTGACCCAGATGGCGACCGACCTCCAATCAGACGCGACAACACCAGATTTCGTTTGGTTCGCCGCCGACGAAGCCTCCAACGGTGAGGGCCCGGTCAGCTCGCTGGCGGGTGTGGCGCACTTCGCGTTCTCGCAGATTGATCCGCGCCACCAGTACAACGTCCCCGCGCTCGACCAGTTCTTGGCGGACAACGTGCCGACCATCATGAACTCGGAGGTCTGGAATACCACCAAGTCGGTGCTGATCGTCACGTTCGACGAGGACAACAACAACATCACGCTCGGCTTCGGCAACGAAGGCAACCATGTCGTCACAGTGGTGATTCCCTCGCCGATGGCGGTGAGTGCGGGCGGTATGAAGGGCGGCGCCTTCGTCGTCACCGACCACTACGACCACTACAGCACGCTGCGCACCATCGAAGACGCGCTCGGTTTGCCGCCGATGACCAACAACGACAAGTACGCCGAACCTCTCAACGGATTCTGGACGTGACCGCCTCCTCCTAGGGCAGGATTGGCGGCATGACTCCCAAGCCGCCGTCCGCCGTCATCGAAGCCGCCCATGCCGAGCAGCTGACGTCGCTGCCGTTCAGCGACACCGCGGATTTCGACGCCGCCGACCGCGGCTTCATCGCCGCCCTGACCCCGTGCGTGGTCAAGGCCGCCGACGGACGGGTGGTGTGGGACAACGACGCGTACGGATTCCTCGACGGGGATGCGCCGACATCGGTCCACCCGAGCCTGTGGCGGCAGTCCATCCTGGCTGCCAAGCAGGGCCTCTACGAGGTGGTCGAAGGCATCTACCAGGTCCGCGGACTGGACCTGTCCAACATCAGCTTCATCGAGGGCGACACCGGCATCATCGTCATCGATCCGCTGGTCTCCACCGAAACCGCGGCGGCCGCCCTGGCCCTCTACCGCGCGCACCGAGGTGACCGGCCCGTGGTCGCGGTCATTTACACCCACTCCCACGTCGACCACTTCGGCGGTGTCCTCGGGGTGACCACCCAGGCCGACGTCGACGCGGGCAAGGTCGCGGTGCTGGCCCCGGAGGGGTTCACCGAGCACGCCGTCCAGGAGAACGTCTACGCCGGCACCGCGATGGCCCGCCGCGCCGGCTACATGTACGGCGCCGTCCTCGACCGCGGCCCACAGGGTCAGGTGGGCTGCGGCCTGGGGCAGACCCCGTCGACGGGCGAGGTGGCGATCATCGTGCCGACCATCGACATCACCACCACCGGTGAGAAGCACACCATCGACGGCGTCGAGATCGAATTCCAGATGGCCCCGGGTACCGAGGCGCCCGCCGAGATGCACTTCTACTTCCCGAAGTTCCGCGCGCTGTGCATGGCGGAGAACGCCACGCACAACCTGCACAATCTGCTGACGTTGCGCGGGGCGCTGGTGCGCGACCCGCACGGGTGGTCGGGGTACCTGACCGAGGCCATCGAGACGTTCGCCGACCGTGCCGACGTGGTGTTCGCCTCCCATCACTGGCCGACCTGGGGCCAGGACAACATCGTCGAATTCCTTTCCCTGCAACGTGATCTGTACGCCTACCTGCATGACCAGACCCTGCGGCAGCTCAACCAGGGGTACACCGGCATCGAGATCGCCGAGACCTTTCAGATGCCGCCCGCGCTGCACAAGGCGTGGCATGCGCACGGCTACTACGGATCGGTCAGTCACAACGTCAAAGCCGTCTACCAGCGGTACATGGGCTGGTTCGACGGCAACCCCGCGCGGTTGTGGGCCCATCCGCCCGAGGCGATCGGGCCGCGCTACGTCGAGGCGATGGGTGGCGCCGACCGGGTGGTCGAGCTGGCCCGCGCGGCCGTCGACGCGGGTGACTACCGTTGGGCGGCAACGCTACTCGATCACGTCATCTTCACCGACGAGAATCATGCGGGCGCCAGGGAGGTGTACGCCGACACACTCGAGCAGCTGGCGTACGGCGCCGAGTGTGCGACATGGCGCAACTTCTTCCTGTCCGGTGCCACCGAGCTGCGCGACGGGAACTTCGGTACGCCCACCCAGGTATCGCCGACGACGTTACTTGCCCAGCTCACCCCGGAGCAGATGTTCGACGTGTTGGCGATCAGCGTCAACGGCCCGCGGTCGTGGGATCTGGACATCTCGCTCGACGTCACGTTCGCCGACCTCGACGCCAACTACCGACTCACCCTGCGCAACGGTGTGCTGGTCTACCGGCAGTGCCCGGCAGACGAGTCGACGGCGACCGCCACCATCCGGCTGGCCACCAAGTTGCGGCTATTGGCAGCTGCGGCAGGCGATTTCACCTCACCGGGCCTGGAGACCGCCGGCGAGGCGGAAGCCCTGCAGAAGTTTCTCGGTGCACTGGATCAGCCGGACCCGAGCTTCAACATCATCACGCCCTAGGACCGGCCGGGTCGGCTGCTATGCGAGCGGGTAGTCGACCACATTGGCCACCGGTCCCTGAGCGCCCAGGCCCGACGCGGCCTCGATCCACTGGCCGGTGACGATCAGGGTCAGGTTGGGCAGATTGACGATGTAGTCGCCGTACGTCCGAAGGTAGGGATCGCCGACGTAGATGGCTCCGCCGTAGTCCGGCAGCAGATTCTGTACGACAGTGCTGGATTCGGAGTCTTTGATCTGGGTCGAACTGTTGTACAGCACGGATGCTTCGATCTCGATCTGCAGGCCGACGAACACTCCGGCCTTCTCCTTGAGCTTTATCCCGCCGCCACCGGCCCAACTGGTCGTCTCGCTCTTGGTGGTGGTGATGGTGTAGTAGTAGCTGTTCTCATTCGAGCCGCGGTTGATGTGCTGCTGGACCGGCCCGGTCGTCGGGGCGTTGTAGTACACGTCGCCGGTCACGTTCACGCCGCACGACCCCGGGACCGAACCGCTATACGCCGGTGAGCAACCCGTGTCGACGGCGGCGGAGGCGAGGTTCGGGTCCTCGGTGACGTCGATCGTTCCCGGATTCGCGTACGGGTAGACGAGGTACATCCAGGCCTCGTCCTTGCCGTAGCCGTAGGCCATACATCCACTGCTGCTCTGGCAGGTGACGAGCGGTGCGCTGCCCCCGTTGAACACCTTGAACTCCGCCGACGCGTCGATTCCGGTTTCGTTCGTCCACGTCACGTAGGCCTCTTGGTCATGCCAGACGCTGTAGTCCACCTCGAAGTCGATTTCCTGAAAGGGCTGCAGGACAAAGCCCTTCTGCGGCGAGTCATCCTCTTCGTATTCTCCGGTGATGCTGCTGAGCGTCTGCGGGTACGGCGTGAGGTTGACGACCCGGAACGTCTGCGAGCTGATTGCCCGGCCGGTGAGCATGATGGTGGGCACGGTGCGCAACGCCCGCGCCTCACTGCTGACGAAGTCGTCGATGATCTCGACCAGAGTCTTCCGGGTGGCGGTCGGTGCCGGAGCGGGCGCCGCGATGTCGGGCACCGTTCCCGCGTCGACCGCAGTGCTGTCCGGGGGAGCCGGAACCGAATCGGAGTCGGGATACGGGTGCGGGCCGGTTCCGATCTTCCAGTCGTCGGTGGTGTAGGTGACTGCGAGGGGGGTGCCGTCGGGGTCCAGCGACCCTGATGGCGCGAGGCTGACGTACTCGACGTTCGGGATGGTGATGGTGACGCCCGATTCGGTGAGAGTCATGTTGACGAAGTCGTGGTACTCGGGATACTGCACGTATATCTGGCCGTAGCTACCCGGCGGGACATTCAAGTCCACCTGCGACTCGGTGGTGACGCCGTCGCTCCAGCTGTGGCCGTACTTCTGCTGCACCAATGCACCGATCTCACTCTGGAACGTCAACGGCCCCAGCGAGAAGTTCAGTGAACTGCCGGCAACCACTTTCAGGTTCTCCTCGACGCCGCTGGTCTTGGTCACCTCGTGGGTCACCTTGTACCGAGTGGTCGAGTCGACGCTGCCGTCGTTGAAGAGAGTGTTGCCGACCAGTTGCGGGGCGCTGAGCAGAACCTGCTCGTCGACGACTTCCTGGCCGCAGCTGCCCGCCACTTTGCACAGCGCCATGGCGACGACCGCCTGACCCACCGCGTCGGTCGGGTCGATCGTGATCTCGGCGCCGGCCTTGGGTAACACCACCACGGTTTGTCGCGCGGGAATTTCTGAGATGCCGTTGATGGGTTCCGGGGTATCGAAGATGAGGGTCTGCAGATCGCTGTTCGACACCGATGCGCTGGCCCCGCCGGCTTCGGCGTCCACGCTCACCGTCGTCGATCCGTTCGACCACACCATCGTGCCCTCGTAGGTCCAGTCTTTGTCCCATTCGCTGGTGCCCTGGTAGAACCCCACCTGAACCAGCCGGGCGTCGTCGAGGACGAACCCTTCTTGTGGGCCGTAGGTCAGTGGCTGCTTGGTATCGAGACTGGTGAGGGTGATCGGCCCGCCGGTCAGGTTGAGAACGGTGACCTCGGTGCGCACGAACGGCAGACTGAAGTCGCTGGTGGGGTTGCAGACACCGTCTTTGCACTGACCCGGGGCCAGCGGATCGGCGATGCCGACAAGGTTCCTGACCAAGGTGTTCGCAGGCGCCAGTACGGTGTTCACCGCCAGACCGATGCGTCGGCCCAGTTCCTCGAGCGGGTGATCGCCGAGTTCGCGGCGTGCGGCCGCGGCCAGCAGCCAGTTCGCCGGTGACTCCGAGTTCCCGGTCAGGGGTGCGGGTCTGGGTCTCAACGTGCCGGTGCCGGGCCGTGCGGTGGCGACGGATCGCACGACACTTGTGGCCTGGACCCCGGTCTTCGCGCGCTTGGTCGATCCGGTCGATTTCGGTTGCCCGGTACGTGTTTTCGACGTGGGCACCTTGTTCGGAGTCGAGCCCGCCGACGATTGATGGCTCCCGGTCGCGTCGGCAGCAGCGGTCGGGGCGGCGGCGTTGGCCAATGCCACCCCAAGTCCGAGAGCCACGGTCGCGGCTGCTGCGCGAGTAGTGAGCATTGCCGGTTTCATCGAGTTCCCCAACTGTCGACCGAACGCGCCGGACTAGATTGCTGCGCAACTGATTCCTATCAGGGCAAGCCGTCCGGTTGTTGAATCGAGTAGCTCTGTTAACCAGATGATGACGATGCGCTCGACTGTCGGACGCCCACCGATCGCCCTGCGTTCACGACGCCTCGTCTCACGTCAGTCGACGTCGATGACGACCTTGCCGATCGCTTTACGGTCGGCGACATAGCGCAGCGCGGCCGCAGCCTGTTCGAGCGGGAACCGCGCCCCGAGGTACGGGCGCAGCTTGCCTTCGGCGAACAACTGCGCAAGCTCGGCGTCGTCGCGCGCGATGTCGTCGGGGTAGTCGGTGGCGAACGTACGGATCTCCATGCCCTGCACGGTTATTCCCTTGAGCATCACCAGGTTCAACGGTATCCGGGGGATCTCACCGGCGGCATAGCCCAGCGTCACGAACTTTCCGCCACGGCCGAGGCTGCGCAGGGCAGGCTCGGAGTAGTGACCACCGACAGGGTCGAGGACCACGCGCGTGCCGGCCTCGCCGGTGATCTCCTTGAGCCTGCTCTTGAGGTCCTCCCGGTCATAGTCGATCACCTCTGTGGCGCCGCGCCGGCGGCACACCTCGAGCTTCTCGGCGCCCGACGCGGCGGCAATGACCTTGGCGCCCATCAGAACCGCGATGTCGACGGCGGCCAGGCCGACACCACCACCGGCGCCGAGGACGACCACCCAGTCGCCGGGCTGGACGGGAGCGACGGTGCGCAGGGTGTAGTAGGCGGTGCGGTTGGTGACTCCGAATGCGGCCGCATCGGCATAGTCGACCCCGTCCGGAACGCGGGTCAGACCCCGCGCATCGACCAGCGCCTGCTCGGCGAACCCGCCGACGAACGCGGTGGCCGAGACCCGATCACCCGGCCGGTAGTCGACACCGTCGCCGACGGCCAGCACCTCACCGGCCAGCTCACTGCCCGGACTGAACGGCGGCGGCACCTTGATCTGGTACTTGCCTGCGATCAGCAGCACGTCGGGATAGTTGACCGCGGCGGCATGCACCTTGACCACGACCTGACCGGGACCCGGTGTGGGGTCAGGCAGTTCGTCCAGTACCAGATCCTCCGGTGCGCCGTATTCGCGGCAGACGACGGCGCGCATCAGCTCGTCGCTTCCGGGAGGCCGAGGCCCCCCAAACAGAACCCGACGAGGTGGTTGATGTCCTTGCGGCCCGGTTGGTCGGTGGAGTTCACATAGCGGCGCATCGTGCCGACGGTACACACGAACACTGCGTCGGCATCACGCTGGGGATCGCTACTACCGAGCTGGCGAATCGGTTCGACCAGCAGCTCACGCATGGCGGCCAGGATTTCCTCCTCACCAAGCCGGCGCTTGTCCGAGTCGGACATCTGCACCAGCAGGGCCCGGCTCATGCCGATCAGCTCCGGATCGGCGACCTGGGCCAGGGCCCCGGTGATCCACCGGGTGATCTTGCCTTTCGGGGTGGCTTCCTTGGCCATCTGGTGCTCGAGGTACGAAACCACCATGGCCGCACCGCGTTCCATGACCGCCAGCATCAGATCGTCCTTGCCGGCGAAGTAGCGGTAGAACGCTTTGTTGGAGACGCCGGCCTCGGCGACGATATCGCTGACCCGCGGCGCGTCGGGGGAGACCCGCTGCAACACCCTCAGTGCGGCGGCCAGGATGCGCTCCACGTCCTCGGCGGCCTCGCGTTGCCGGTCGTCGAGGGCCCGCACCACGGCGGCCGCGGCTCTGCTGGTCACGGTGAAACAGGCAGCGCGGGAATGCGATCGACCAGGTGGCCGTACTTCTCCCGGGCTCGCTCGATGCGGTTGGGCAGGAACTCACTGGGCCAGACCGGGTCCTCCGCCTCATAGCCTTTGAGAATTTGGCGGGCCAGGTTGACCTTGTGCGCCTCGGTCGGCCCGTCGGCCATCCCCAGCGTGATACCGCCCATGAGCACACTGGTCAACGGCATCTGGTCGGTCAGTCCGAGGCCGCCGTGCACCTGGATGGCGCGCAGGCCGATGGACTTCAGCACGGAGGCGGTCGCGATCTTGCAGGCCGCGATCTCCTCCCGTGCGGCCCGCTCACCCGCGGTGTCGACCAGCCACGCGGCGTGCAACACCATGAGCCGGAACTGGGTCAGCTCCACGAACGAGTCTGCCACCATCTCTTGGATCAACTGCTTGTCGGCCAGCAGACTTCCCTGTGTGAAGCGGCTTTTCGCACGGCGTGCCATCGCGTCGATCGCGCGTTGGGCCACCCCGATCGAGCGCATCGCGTGATGCAGGCGTCCGCCGGCCAGCCGGGACTGGGCGACACCGAAGCCATGCCCTTCCTCGCCGAGCATCGCCGACGCGGGGACCCGGACGTTGTCGTAGTGCACCAGCGAGTGCCCGGGGTCGTGGGAGTGCGAGCCGACCAGGTGGTGTGTCGCCTCGATGTGGACGCCCGGGGTGTCGGCCGGGACCAGGAACGTCGAGGCGCCGGTGTGGACCGGCACGTCCGGATCGGTGATGGCGACCACGATGAAGAACGACGCCACCGAGGCGTTCGACGACCAGTACTTGCGGCCGTTGATAACCCAGTCGGAGTCTTTTCCGGGGCCGTCGCGCACGGCGCGGGTGGTGAACACCCGAGGATCGGATCCACCCTGCGGTTCGGTCATCGAGAACGTCGAGAAGATCTCCCCGGACAGCAGCCCGGTCAGGTACCGCTGCTTCTGTTCCTCGGTGCCGAAGCGGGCCAGGATCTCGGCGTTACCGGTATCGGGTGCCTGGGTGCCGAAGATGATCGACGACCACGTTGCGCGGCCGAGGATTTCGTTGATAAGCGTGAGCTTGACGGCCCCGAAACCCTGGCCGCCCAGCTCGGGCCCGAGATGCGGCGCCCACAGACCCTGGTCGCGTACCTTCTGCTTGAGTGGGTCGACGATCCTGCGGCGCTCGTCGTTGAGCGGCAGGAACTCGCAGCTCGGGAAGATCACTTCGAGCGGTTCGATCTCGTCGCGCACGAAGTTCCGGATCCACTCGAGCTTCTCCTCGAATTCCGACTCGGTGGAAAAGTCCCATGCCATCGTCGTACTCCTTTACGGGATTCCGCCGTCGACCCGAAGGACCGAGCCGGTGGTGAAGCTGGACGCATCGGACATCAGAAACAGTGCGGCGCCGACGATTTCGGTCGGCTCGCCCGCGCGTTGAAGGGCGTGCCTGCCGAACGGATTTTCCACACCGAAGTCCCAGGCCTTGCTGATATCGGTGAGGAACGGCCCGGGCATCAGCGTGTTGACCCGCACCGTCGGCCCGAACGCCGCCGCGAGGCCTTCGGTCATCGCGTTCAGCCCGGCTTTGGACGCCGCGTACGGGATGAACGACGGATGCGGCCGCAGCGACCCGTGGGTGCTGACGTTGATGATCACACCGCCTCCGTCGGCGACCATGCGTTCACCTACCAGAGCCGAAAGACGGAACGGCCCCTTCAGATTCAGGTTCATCACCGCGTCGAACAGCTTTTCGCTGACGTCGGTGAGCTTGTCGTAGGTCGGCGACATACCGGCGTTGTTCACCAGCACATCGAGCTTGCCGAACCGGTCGTAGACCGCATCGACCAACCCGTCGAGCTCATCCCAGCGGCCGACGTGCACGCGAAAGGGCATTGCGGTGCAGCCGGTTTCGGCCTCGATCTCCTTGGCCGTCGCCACGCACGTGTCGAACTTGCGGCTGGCTATCACCACATCCGCACCGCAGCGCGCGGCGGCCATCGCCATCTCGCGGCCCAGGCCCCGGCTACCGCCGGTGACCAGCACCACGCGGCCGCTCAGATCGAAAAGAGAGTCTGCGTAACCCATTCAGGCCTCCTCGCCGGATTGCGCCAACCGCGCCGCGGTGGCGATCAGGTCGGGCACCATCGCGCCGAAGGCCTCGACCACTTTCGGGTCTGCCGTACCACCGTTGACCGCGGCGGCGTAGGTCTTCTCCAGCACGATGCCCAGCTTCCAATTGGCCAGTACCAGGTAGTAGTGGATGTTCTCGCATCCCAGCCCGCTGACCTTCTCATAGTGCGCCAGCAGTTCACTGCGGGTGGGCATACCGTCCATCGGCAGGTAGAAGCCGGTGTCTTTGGGATGTTCACCGTCGTAGCCGAGCAGCGCCCATGCCACGTCCAGCAGCGGGTCGCCGATCGTGGTCATCTCCCAGTCGACGATCGCGGCCAGCCGCCCGGGTGCGCCGTGGGCGTACATGACGTTGGCGAACTGGTAGTCGCCGTGCATGATCCCGGGGGTGTAGTGCGACGGCCGGTTGTCGCGCAACCACTGCGACGCGACGTCCAGCCCGGGCAGTTCGCGCACCTGGAACGCGGCGAGGAACGCCAGCCAGCGATCCACCTGTCGGTCGTGGAAACCTTCGGGTTTGCCGAATCCCTCCAGGCCGCGCGCCTTCCAATCCAGCCGTCCGAGATTGGCCGCGCCCTCGATCAGCTGGAAGGCGAGGTCGCGGCGGGCGTCGAGGTCGGTGTCGAACGGCGACTCCCAGCCGCCCTCCATCGGGCTCCAGCCGTCGACTTCCTTCATGAGATAGAACGGCTTGCCGAGCACCCGACCACTCTCGTCGGCGGCGACCAGCTCGGCGTGCGGTACGTCGGTGCCCTTCAAGGCTCGTTCCAGACGGATTTCCCGAAGCAGCTCGCCGAGGCGGCGCTCGTCTGCGCGCGGTCCGGGCATCCGCAGCACCATGCCCTCACCACCGCGATTGATCCGGTACAGCATGTTCTGCGACCCGCCCTTGAGGACCTCGGCGGCGGGCTCCTCGCCGTGGCCGGGGGCCTCCTGGGTGTCGAGCCATCGGCCGAGCGTCGCGGTGTCGAGGTCCGCGGGGCTGTGCGTTCTCGTCATGGAACTCCTCAATCTCCATTTGGAGAATAGCATTCTCCGCACGTGCAGCCACTAGCCTTTGGCCAACGCATAGCGAAAGGGGCGGCCATGGCCGGACCGCTGGAAGGCATCAAGGTTGTCGAGCTCGGGGTATGGGTCGCCGGGCCGGCCGCCGGAGGGATCCTGGCCGACTGGGGTGCCGACGTCGTCAAGATCGAACCGCCGACCGGCGACCCGGGGCGGATGTTCGGCCGGATGCTCGGACTCGACGACGGCAGCAACCCGCCATTCGAGATGGACAACCGGTCCAAGCGCAGCATCGTGCTCGACCTGACCACCGACGGTGGAATTGCGACCGCGCGTCAATTGCTCACGGCAGCAGACGTTTTCCTCACCAACGTCCGGCCGGACGCGCTCGGACGGCTCGAACTGGACTATCCGTCGGTAGCCGCCCTCAACCCGGGACTGGTCTACGGCCTGATCACCGGGTACGGCGAGAGCGGACCCGAGGCCAACCGCCCGGCCTACGACGTCGCTGCGTTCTGGGCCCGGTCCGGGGTGGCCGATCTGCTCACCCGTCCGGGCGACAGCCCGCCCTTCCAGCGCGGCGGCATGGGCGATCACCTGACCGGTATGACGCTGGCCGCGGCCATCAACGCGGCACTGGTCGCCCGCGCCCGCACGGGTGAAGGGCAACTGGTGACCACGTCGCTCTACCGCCAGGGCGCCTACACCGTCAGCTTCGACCTCAACACCTTCCTGCTGACCGGCAATCCGATCGCGATCGGTCAGCGCGAGACGATGTTCAACCCGTGCATGAACAACTACCTGGCGGCCGACGGGCGGCGACTCTGGATCGTCGGACTGGAAGCCGACCGGCACTGGCCGTCGCTGTGCCGGGCGGTCGGGCGCCCGGAGTGGTTGACCGACAACAGGTTTACCACCGCGCGCGACCGCGCGATCCACTCCCGTGAACTCATCGCGACGCTCGACGAGATCTTCGCGACGAAGACTCTCGCCGAATGGGCTGAGGCGTTCGAGGCAGAGCCCGACCTGTTCTGGTCGCCGGTGAACTCGATGGAGGATGTTCTGGCCGACGAGCAGTTCCACGCCGCGGGCGGTCTGGTCGACGTGCCCGACGGCGGCCCGATGATCGCCACCCCTGCCGACTTCCACGGCACCCCGTGGGCGCCGCGGTCGGCCGCCCCGAAGCTCGGCGAGCACACCGACGAGGTCCTCGCCGAGCTTTACAACAACGCCCGGTGATGTCACGGTGGCTGGAAGGTCACCGACATAGGACGGAGCAGTTGATGGACTTTTCTCCGGTCGAACTGTCCAGTGAAGATCAGGCGTTCCAGCGCCGGGTGCGCGCGGATCTCGCCGAGTTGGTGACCGACGACGTTCTCCGGCATGACCGTGAGACAGGGGAGAACTTCCACGAGGGCCTGCATCTCGCTCTCGGCGAGCGGGGATATCTGGCCAAGGACTTCCACGACGAGGCGCAGGGTGGATTCACCGCGGTGCAACGCAGGATCTGGGAGCTGGAGATCGGCCGCGCCCACGCCCCGTGGTTCCACTGGCCGACCACCATGATGGTGGCGAAGGCGGTTTCCAAATTCGCCGATCCGGACCTCGTTGCCGAACTCATGCCGGCCGTGCTCTCGGGTCACCGGCGGCTGTGCCTGGGCTATACCGAGCCCGAGGGCGGTTCCGATGTCGCGACCTGCAAGACACGGGCGGTGCGCGACGGCGACGCATGGATTATCAACGGCTCCAAGATGTTCACCTCTAACGCCCACAACGCGCAGTACGTCTTCCTGATCACCAACACCGACCCCGAAGCGCCCAAACACCAGAGCCTGACGATGTTTCTGGTCCCGCTCGACTCGCCCGGCGTGGAGATCCAAGGCATTCGCACGGTCGACGGCGATAGAACCAACATCACCTACTACGGCGGCGTCCGCGTCGACGACAGGTACCGCGTCGGTGCGGTCAACGGCGGCTGGACGGTGCTGCGGGATGCCCTCAACGCCGAGCACGGCACCATCGACCTCGGCACCGAGGGTCTGCAGAAGCTGGCGACGATGACGGAGCACATCCTGCTCACGGCAGAAGCCGTCGACCGGGCCGCCGCCGTGGCACGGGTGGACGACGACTCGGTGGCCTACCGGCTCGGGCGCGCGGCGGCCCGGGTGGAGGTCGCCCTGAGCGCGCCTGCGATGTCGGGCCGGGTCTCGATCGCCCAGACCATGCGTGATATCGCCCCGGACCTGATGGACATCCTCGGCACCGCCGCCAGTCTGCCCGTCGGTACCACTGGCGCGGCCGCCGATGGCGCTGCGGAATACATCTTCCGATTGGCCTCGCCCACCGGGATTTACGGCGGAACGCTGGAAGTCTTCCGCAACATGATCGCCCAGCAGATCCTCGGGTTGGGGCGTCCGGCGTACGCGCCGCCGGCCAAGCGATAGTTCCGCACGCGCCGGAGCCGGCCGCCCAACGTGCGGGATATCGTTGAAAAACGTCGGCGGATTCAAGGGGCTAGTGCAACAGCGGGTGGGTCGGACGGTTTGGACAGTA
>NZ_PDHO01000160.1 GCF_002887815.1 Mycobacterium sp. ENV421
CATAACCAGCCACCCAGCCGGGTCACCCGTTGTGGTCACCCAATTTTCGTGTCAGTTGGTCACGGTGCTGTTGAGATTGGCCTTTATCGGCATCAAGGGTGGTTCTCAGCTTGTCGCCTTCGATGTCGAGGTTGGGGAGGCGCCGGTCGAGGTGTCGGGGCAGCCACCAGGCCCAGTCGCCGACAAGGGACATCACCGCCGGCACGAGGGTCATCCTGACAATGAACGCGTCGATGAGGATTCCGAATGCTAGCCCGGATTTTGCGTGGTAGGTGGCGCGAGTGGGTTTTGATGCTGAGTTGG
>NZ_PDHO01000040.1 GCF_002887815.1 Mycobacterium sp. ENV421
ACTCGGAGGCCTACCCCCCATCAGCCGACTGCGACCAACCTAATGGCCGAGTACACCTAGACCTCGGGAGTGAAGGTCGGCAGCGCTTTGCCGGACTTCCAGTGCTTCAGCAGTGCGGCGGCCAGCTCTCGATATGCCGTGCCGCCCTTGCTCTTTCGGCCTGCCAACACCGACGAACCGGATGCGCTGGCCTCGGCGAAGCGGACCGTGCGCGGAATGGGCGGGGCCAACACCGGCAGGTCGTAACGGTCGGCGACGTCGAGCAGCACGTCGCGGCTGTGCGTGGTGCGCGAGTCGTACAACGTGGGCAGCGCACCCAAGAGCTTCAGGTTCGGATTGGTGATCTGCTGCACGTCGTCGACGGTGCGCAGGAACTGCCCCACCCCGCGATGCGCCAGCGTCTCGCACTGCAGCGGCACGATCACCTCGTCAGCCGCCGTCAGCCCGTTGAGGGTGAGCACACCCAGCGACGGTGGGCAGTCGATGATCACCACGTCGAACTGGTCGAGCTTGTCCAGCGCGCGTTTGAGCGCGTACTCGCGACCGGCGCGCATCAGCAGCATGGCTTCGGCACCGGCGAGGTCGATGTTGGCGGGCAGCAGCGTCATGCCTTCGGCCGTCTCCACCAGCGCCGCGCTGGGCTCGACGTCGCCGAGCAGCACCTCGTGCACCGACACCGGCAACTTGTCCGGATCGGCGCCCAGCGAAAACGTCAGGCACCCCTGCGGGTCCAGGTCGACGAGCAAGACACGCTTACCCGCATCGGTGAAAGCCGCCCCAAGAGACGCGACCGTGGTTGTCTTGGCCACCCCACCCTTCTGGTTGGCCACCGCCAATACTCGGGTCACACCGACCATCCTTGCAGGTTCGCCGCCGTTACGTCCCGGCTGCCACGGCGCGCCTGGTCATCGGGCAGAATCATTGATTGTGAGTGTCGGTACGCATCGGTTGGTCCTGCTTCGGCACGGCGAAACCGAGTGGTCCAAGAGCGGTCAACACACCAGCACCACCGACCTCGATCTCACCGAACACGGGCGCGAGCAGGCCACCCTGGCCGCGCACACGATCGAGCACCTCGGCCTGGACAACCCGCTGGTGGTCAGCAGCCCCCGCAAGCGCGCCCTGGCGACCGCCGAGCTGGCCGGGCTGACGGTGGATGATGTGTCGCCGCTGCTGTCGGAGTGGAATTACGGCGACTACGAGGGCCTGACGACCCACCAGATCCGCACCGAGACCCCGGGCTGGCTGCTGTGGACCTACGGCTGCCCCGGCGGCGAGAGCGTCGACCAGGTCAGCATGCGCGCCGACCAGGCGGTGTCCTACGCGCTGGAGCGCATGGTCGACCGCGACGTGGTGTTCGTCGGACACGGGCACTTCTCCCGCTCGGTGGTCACGCGCTGGGTGGAGCAGCCACTGCGTGAGGGTGCGCGCTACGGGTTCGGCGCGGCCTCGGTGGCGGTGTGCGGCTTCGAGTACGGTCTGCGACAGCTCTCGGCGCTGGGCTTGACCACCCACCGCGAGCCGGTCACCGGGACGTGATGGCGCTTCCGACCTTTGTGCTGAGCGGCCCCGCCGGGACAGTCATCGCCGAGGGGATCCGGACCGGGTACGACGACGTCGCCGCGGCGGCGGCGGCGCTGGCCGACGGCTCGGCGGACGTGGTGGTGGGCGCGCTGCCGTTCGACATCCGGAGCAGGGCGGCGCTGCTGACGCCGGTGTCGGTGACGTTCGGCGACACCCTGCCGTCCTGGCCGGCAGCGCCGCTGCCCGCGGTGCGCATCGAGGCGATGGTTCCGGCGCCGGCTGAGCATCGCGCCCGAATCCGCGCCGCCCTGGATCGCCTGACCGCGCCCGAAAGCGCTTTGCAGAAGGTCGTTTTGGCGCGGGCACTGCGCCTGGTCGCCGACGGTCCACTCGACGCACGCGCGATCCTGGACCGGCTGGTGGCCGCCGATGCCGAGGCATGCGCCTACCTCGCCGACCTGTCCGTCGCGGGCGGTGACCACACCGGTGCCGCGCTGGTCGGGGCCAGCCCCGAACTGCTGGTCGCCCGGTCGGGTGACGTGGTCACCTGTCAGCCGTTCGCCGGGTCCGCGCCGCGGTCGGTCGATCCGCAGACCGACTCGGCCAACGCGGCCGCGCTGGCCGAGTCGGGCAAGAACCGCCACGAGCATCAGCTGGTCGTCGACACCATGCGCGCCGCGCTCGAACCGCTGTGCGCCGAACTGGAGATCGCGCCGCAACCGCAGCTGAGTCGCACCGCCGCACTGTGGCATCTGTCCACCCCGATCCGGGGCCGGTTGCGTGACACCTCCACCACCGCAATCGATTTGGCACTGGCGCTGCATCCCACCCCGGCTGTCGGCGGGGTGCCCACCCAGGCGGCGGTCGATCTGATTGCGCAACTCGAAGGTGACCGCGGCTTCTACGCGGGCGCCGTGGGCTGGTGCGATGCTCGCGGCGACGGCCGATGGGTGGTGGCGATCCGCGGCGCGCAGCTGTCCGCAGACCGGCTGGGGGCGCTCGCCCAGGCCGGCGGCGGTATCGTCGCCGAATCCGACGCCGATGACGAAGTCGCAGAGACCACAACGAAATTCAAAACCATCCTGTCAGCCCTGGGGGTGCAGCAATGATCATCCGGATGGCCCGTCCCGGCGACGAGCCCGAGATCGTCGCGATGATCCGCGAACTAGCCGAATTCGAGCACGCCCTCGATCAGTGCACGGTGACCGAAAGTCAGATCACCGCAGCACTTTTCGGCGACAACCCGGTGGGATCCTGCCACCTGGTCGAGATCGACGGCGAGGCCGCCGCGGTGGCGCTATGGTTCCGAACATTCTCCACCTGGGACGGCGTGGCCGGCATCTACCTGGAAGACCTCTTCGTGCGCGACAAGTTCCGCCGGCGAGGCCTGGCCCGCACGCTGCTCGCGACGCTGGCCAAGGTATGCGTCGACAACGGCTACACCCGGTTGGCGTGGGAAGTGCTGGACTGGAACGTCAACGCGATCGCGCTCTACGACGCCGTCGGCGGCAAGCAGATGTCGGAATGGATCAACTACCGGGTCAGCGGACCTGAGCTCGACGCGCTGGCGGCCGAGGTCTAGTTGTCCTGCGCCCGAGAGGCCCAGCGCAGGGCAGGCGGACTGAACAGCAACGCCAGCACGGCGATGGCCACCCCACCCATCGCGATCGCGTAGCCCGGCTGGTGGGCGGCCACGATGTACCAGGCGACCGGCAGCAGCAGCAGGTTGGCGAACACCGCGATGCCCCGGCCCCAGCGGCGCCCGGTGATCAGCCCCCAGCCGGCGGCGGCCACCGCGGCGCCCATCACCGCGAACCAGCCCGCCGTGCCATAGCCGTTGACGATGTGCTGGTCAGCGCCGGACACACCGCGCACCACCAACACCACGGCCACCACGATCGCCACGACACCTTCAGCGGCCGCCGCGAAGCCGGCGTAGCGGACCACGGGCGGGACAACGGATTCGGTCACCTTCGTAAGGTAACCGGTCGCGTCACGGGCGCGCGGCGCGAGACCAGCCCAGCGGGCTGAGGCTCCGGTAGGGGTCCGACTCCCGCAGGCTGAGAAGGTCGTCGAGAATCTGCTCGAGCGCGGTCTGCGTACGGCGCTTGACCTCGTCAGCCCAGCCCGAGGCGTCGATCCCCACCGG
The DNA here is from genome assembly GCF_002887815.1 of Mycobacterium sp. ENV421. GTDB lineage: Bacteria > Actinomycetota > Actinomycetes > Mycobacteriales > Mycobacteriaceae > Mycobacterium. Next base: position 3,674 of record NZ_PDHO01000040.1, read on the forward strand.
CGTGGTGGTGTCGATCGGGGTGCCGAACCGCAGATACATCCGCTCCGGCCGGGGAATGAGAGTCGGTCCGATACCGCGCATCAGCGGCATCGCCATATCCTGTCGGCCGCTGAAGCGACCGCTCACGGACTCGCTGAACCGACCCCACGCGCTGTCCCGCGTCGTCAGGCTTCGGTACACGTCGTCACCTCCGACGAGTCCCACCGGGACGATCGGATAACCGTTCTCCACCGCGATCCGCGCGAACCCGGACCGGCCCTGCCAGCGCAGGGTGTACTCCTCACCCTTGAATTTCGGGATCTCCCGACCACCACCGGGGAAGACCAGGATGGTCTGGTCGTGACGCATGAGTTCACGGGCGGTCTCCGGCGCACCGACCACGCCGCCGAACGCCGCCAGCAGGTCGCCGAACAGGCCACGCATCTGCCCGAACTGACGATCGGCCAGCGGGCGCACCCGCACCCCGATCTCCCGGCGCACCGCGTACGGGATCAGCAGAGCTTCGGCGCCGCCCTGAGTGTGGTTACCCACCAACAGGAATCGGCCGTCAGCGGGTAGGTTGTGCACCCCGTCGATGTAGGGGCGCCACAGGTCGACCACCGGGTGGATCCCGTCCGCGACGGCGCCCAGCACGTGTTTGATGGCGCGGACCCGTCGCGGGTGATTCATGACGGCCGCCACGTCGACGGCTGCTTGGCTGCTCTTGGCGACCATGTCGCCCACTCCTATCGTCAGACGAACTAGTTCGTTCTTTATACTCGATGTTCATGAGAAGCACCTCAGAGCTGCGCGAGGAGATCCTGGCCGCCGCCCGCAGCGAGTTCGCCCGGCACGGATTCGCCGGCGCCCGCATCGACCGCATCGCGGCGACGGCCAGCGCCAGCAAAGAACGCCTCTACGCCCACTTCGGCGACAAGGAGACGCTCTTCCGGGAGGTGCTCGCCGCCAACGTCGCGGAGTTCTTCCAGGCGGTGCGGATGCTGCCCGACGATGTGCCCGAATTCGTCGGCGGGATGTTCGACTTGAGCGTGCGCCGGCCCGAGCACCACCGGATGGTCGCGTGGGCCCATCTCGAGGGGCTGACACTGGAGCCACCCAGCGCTGACGGGCTGCCCCTACCCCAGCTGGCCCTCGCCGCGATCGAGGAAGCTCAGGCCACGGGCCACGTCGACGCGTCCTGGGATCCAACCGACCTGATCGTCATCCTCTTGGGGATCGCGTTGGCCTGGGCGCACTGGCCCGACCCTGCTGCCGCGACCACCTCGGCGGCGGTACTGGCTGGTCGACGCGCCGCGGCCGTCGAGGCGGCAGCCCGCGTCATCGCCCCTAGCGCCGGAACACCACCCACCGCATCGCGCAGTACATGAAAATCCCCTCGCAGGCCCCCGCCGCCATCCGGGCCACGTGGTACTCGACACCCAAGGCCCGCAATCCGGTGGAGACGCCGAGGATGAACGCCAGATAGTTGATCACCACCACGACGACGTAGACACCGACCTGCGGTCCCACCGCGCCGTGCGACTGGAAATTCACCACCCGGTTGAGCACATAACTGGCCGCGAACGCGCACACGTAGGCCACCGTCACCGCGGCCCCGAACGTCACGTGCAGCACCCCGTGCAGCACCGTAAGCACCAGCAGGTCGAGCGCGAAAGTGCCGGAGTTGATCACCACGAAGCCCAGGAAGGTCGGCGGCACAACCGAATTCAGCCCGAACGGCAAACACTTGACCACCGACTCGCAAGCCCGGTGGAACCAGCCGACAGCACTGACCGCATCCGGCTCCGACCCCACGACCACGTCGCGAGCATGCCACCGGCAGCTGTCCGCTTCGTGATGAGCAGACAAACACTTCGAAGAGCCCTCCCGCACCCGTCTAGGCTCATGGCTCGTGCGCGCCGTCCTGATCGTCAACCCGAACGCCACTTCCACCACTGCGGCCGGCCGCGACCTCCTCGCCCACGCGTTGGAGAGCCGAGTGGACCTGTCGGTCGTGCATACCGACCACCGCGGGCACGCCATCGAGATCGCCGAGGCGGCGAGGAACGACGGCACCGACGTGATCATCGTCCACGGCGGCGACGGAACGGTGAACGAAGTGGTCAATGGGCTGTTGGGCCGGCCAGGCCGACGGGCAGGAGCGCAGCGACCCGGGCATGAACCAGGGGCGTTGCCGGAGACGATGCCCGCGGTGGCGGTGGTACCCGGCGGCTCGGCCAACGTGTTCGCCCGCGCGCTGGGCATCAGCCCCGACCCGATCGTGGCGACAAACCAGCTGGTCGACCTGCTCAGCGCGCGCCGCGACGGCGCGGCCTGGCGCGAGATCGGGTTGATGGACTGCGGTGAACGCTGGGCGGTGTTCACCGCAGGCATGGGCGTGGACGGCGACGTGGTGGCAGCCGTCGAGGCGCAGCGCGCCAAAGGCCGCAAGGTCACCCCGGGCCGCTACATTCGCGTGGCGGTCCGCGAGATGCTGGCCAGCGCACGCAACGAGCCACTGATGACCCTCGAACTGCCCGGCCAGCCACCGCAAAGCGGTGTGTACTTCGCGTTCATCTCCAACTCCAGCCCCTGGACGTACGCCAACACCAGGCCGGTGTGGACCAACCCGGACACCACCTTCGAGACGGGCCTGGGCGTCTTCGCGATCACCAGCATGAACGTCTGGCGCAACCTCATGCTGGTGCGCCGGATGCTGTCGAAGAAGCCGGTGATCAAGGCCAAGCACCTGATCCGCCACGACGACGTGGCGTGGGTGCGGGTCACGGCCGACGAACCGGTCGCCAGCCAGATCGACGGAGATTTCCTGGGGTTGCGCTCGGAAATGACGTTCCGCGTGGTTCCGGGCGCCCTCAGCGTCGTCGCCCCGCCCGCGGTGAAGGGCCCTGACCAGCAGTAATGGGGTCGCGCCAAAGGATTCAGGGCGCAGATGGGTTGAGTGTAGTACAAACGGATAGAGGGTTCGGTAACCCACCCCCAGCCAGACCTTGTAGTGACATTGCCCACGTGTTAACTGAGTTCTATTGACATCCGTCGAGGACGTGAAACGATCGGATGCAACAACACAGAAACATTTGTGTGCACCGCATTAACAGCCGAAGAAAAATCACGTGCGCTTCGTTGCGCACATAGTAAGGAGTAGCGACAAATGGATTGGCGCCATAAGGCGGTCTGCCGTGACGAGGATCCGGAACTGTTCTTCCCCGTGGGGAACAGCGGCCCGGCGCTCGCCCAGATCGCTGACGCGAAGCTCGTCTGCAACCGCTGTCCGGTCACCACGGAGTGCCTGACCTGGGCTTTGGATTCCGGCCAGGATGCCGGCGTCTGGGGCGGCATGAGCGAGGACGAGCGCCGTGCGCTCAAGCGTCGCAATGCTCGCACCCGCGCACGCAGCAGCGTCTAGCCCGCCCTTTCGGCAATTTTGACATCGCGGCCCCGGCAAATGCCAGGGCCGCGATTTCTATTTGCAAATGTCGTCCCGGTCACATTTGCTATTGGGGAAGTCGCGCACTCGAACGCCTGCCGAGTGGTACGCGCAACACAACATCGGTACCGCCGCCCGGGACGTCATGCATTCCCAGCGAGCCGTCCAGCTCGGCGGTGACCAGCGTCCGCACGATCTGCAGGCCCAGCCGGTCGGACTTCTCCAACGAGAACCCTTCCGGAAGCCCACGCCCGTCGTCGTGCACGACGACGTCCAGCCACCGCGCCGAACGCTCCGCCCGGATGGTCACGCAGCCCTGCTTGGCCGAGGAATCGAAGGCATGCTCGATGGCGTTCTGCACCAACTCGGTGACCACCATCACCAGTGCCGTGGCCCGGTCGGCGTCGAGCACCCCCAACGCCCCGTCCCGGTTGATCCGGATGGGGCTGTCGACCCGAGCCACGTCGTTCATGATCGGCAGGATCCGGTCGATGACCTCGTCGAGGTTGACCTCCTCGTCCACCGACATCGACAGCGCCTCGTGAACCTGAGCAATCGACGCGACCCGTCGCACCGACTCCATGAGCGCCTCGCGGGCCTCCTCGTTGCTGGTCCGGCGGGACTGCAGACGCAGCAGCGCGGCGACGGTCTGAAGGTTGTTCTTCACCCGGTGGTGGATCTCGCGGATGGTCGCGTCCTTGGACAGCAGCGCGCGGTCGCGGCGCTTGACCTCGGTGACGTCCCGGATCAGCACCGCCGCCCCCGCAGCGGCGCCGTGAACCACCAGCGGCAGCGTGCGCAGCAATACCGCCGCCCCGCCGGCGTCGACCTCCAGGCGCATGCTCGACCCACCGGACAGTGAGTCACGGACATGTTCGGCCAACTCCTGGGCCTCGAACGGGTCGGAGATCAGCGGCCGGGTGATGACCACCAGGTTGTGGCCCTCCAACTCGGCCGCCAACCCCATCCGGTGATAGGCCGACAGCGCATTGGGGCTGGCATAGGCGACGACCCCGTCGACGTCGAGGCGGATGAACCCGTCGCCGACGCGTGGGCTCGACCGGGACAGCGCCAGGTCCCCCACGTTGGGGAAGGTGCCCTCCGACAGCATGTGCAGCAGGTTGCCCGCGCAGTCCAGGTAGGCCCGCTCCAGCGGCGACGACGTGCGCCGCTCGGCCAGGGCGGTCTGATGGGTCAGCACGGCCACCACCTGGTTGCTGTAACGCACCGGGACCGCTTCGACGTTGATCGCGGGTTCGCGCAGCTCGAGATCGCTGTCGCCACGCCCGATCGCGCCCGACGTGAAGGCCGACGTCACCAGCGGCAGATCACCGTCCGCGACGACGGAGCCGACGGCATCCCGGATCAGGACCGTCGGGGCGGTGTTGGGTCGGCATTGGGCCACACAGACCAGCGCGCCGTCGTCGCGGCGCACCCACATCAGATAGTCGGCGAACGACAGGTCCGCCAAGAGCTGCCACTCACCCACCACCGCATGCAGATGATCCACCGCACTGCCCGGCAGCATCGTGTGCTCGGCGAGCAGGTCACCGAGGGTGGACACCGGGGCTAGTCGATCACGGCAATGAGGTCGCCGGCCTGGATGACGTCGCCCACGGACACGCTGACCTCGGTGATGGTGCCGCCGACTTCGGCCAGCACCGGGATCTCCATCTTCATGGACTCCAGCAGCACCAGGGTGTCTCCCGCGCCGATCTGGTCACCCTTGCTGACCACTACCTCGAGCACACTGGCCACGATTTCGGCGCGCACATCCTCGGCCATCTTCACCTCACTCTTGGTACCGCTCGTCTCTCAATGCCGCTCTATCGAACCACAACACCGGGTGGTCAGAGGTTCGACTGCGCCGTGAGACAATTTATTCAGAGCTCAAGCATGCAGCTGTAAATCAATGGAGGTACATCATGGCCAAGCGTGGTCGTAAGAAGCGTGACCGCAAGCACAGCAAAGCAAATCACGGCAGGCGTCCCAACGCCTGATACACACTCAGGCTAGTTATAAAGGGCCCGGCATCATGCCGGGCCCTTTATTTGTCGGCGCGTCAGCCGCGCCGGATGATCGTGGTCTGGCTGATCTGTAGCCGTACCTTCTCCAGCAGGTGCTGGGGCGCCTTCTCCCCACTGCACCGCGACGCAACCAGCTTCTTGATCCGCTCCTCGACGCCGTAATGGCGCAGGCACGTCGGGCACTCTTCGAGGTGATGACGCAGGCGGTCACGCGTCTCGGTGGTGCATTCACCGTCGAGCAGCGTCCAGACCTCGGCAATCACCGCCGCGCACTCGGGGTGGTCGGGGTCGATCGGTCCGATCGGCGGGCGCCACTCAGCTTCGCCGCCCGATACCTGATCGTCGCTCATGACGACACCTCCTCCGGCGCATCTTCCGCGTTCCCGCGGCTGAATCCACGTTCCTTCGCGACGTCGGCCAGCAGGCCGCGCAGCTGGCGCCTACCTCGGTGCAGCCGGGACATCACCGTCCCGATCGGGGTATCCATGATCTCGGCGATCTCCTTGTACGGGAAGCCCTCGACGTCGGCGTAGTACACCGCCATCCGAAACTCCTCCGGCAACGCCTGCAGAGCTTCCTTGATCTCGGTGTCGGGCAGCAGCTCGAGGGCCTCGACCTCTGCCGACCGCAGACCTGTGGAGGTGTGCTCGGCGTTGGCCGCCAACTGCCAGTCGGTGATCTCCTCGGTCGGATACTCGGCCGGCTGGCGCTGCTTCTTGCGATAACTGTTGATGTAGGTGTTCGTCAGAATCCGGTACAACCAGGCTTTGAGGTTGGTGCCCTCGCGGAACGACCGGAAGCCGGCGTACGCCTTGACCATGGTTTCCTGCAACAGGTCTTCGGCGTCGGCCGGGTTGCGCGTCATGCGGAGTGCACCGCCGTAGAGCTGGTCCAGCAGCGGAATGGCGTCACGCTCGAAGCGTGCCGTCAGCTCCGCATCGGACTCTTCGCGTTCGGCGACCTGGGCTGGGCCCGAACCGTCGGCGCTGTCGATGTCGGTCATTGTGGGTGACACAGTCCCTTCTGCCGCTGCGCCCGGGACGGGCTCCAGCAGCGGTATCGGACGGATGAAAAGTGCGGGTGCCTGCTCATCGGCCATCATGCAGACTGCAGCTGACACCGGACTTCTCTCCTTCCAATCCTAAGGCTGTGACCAACATCTTTTCGGTCGCGGGCCTCGAGAGCTACGACCAATGTCCACAACAGGATTTCTCACCGCGCTATTTCCCGTGGTTATTCTGTGCCCCGTGAGTCGTGCGGCCACCCCTGCGATCGCCGCGCTGATCGCGGCCGATGCACCCCATGAGGTGCTGCGTTATCACCATGACCCCCGCTCGGACTCCTATGGCGACGAGGCGGTCGCCGCTCTGGCGGGTGATTCGGTGGTGCCCGAACAGATCTTCAAGACGTTGGTGATCGCATCCGGTTCGGTGCTGGCGGTGGCGGTGTTGCCGGTGCCGTGGAAGCTGTCGCTGAAGGCCGCCGCCGCCGCGTTGGGGCTCGCCAAGGCGGCGATGGCCGACCGTGCCGCCGCCGAACGGGCCACCGGCTACGTGCTCGGCGGGATCTCGCCGCTGGGCCAGCGCAAGCGACTGCCGACGGTGGTCGACAGCTCGGCGCTGGGCTATGACCGGGTGCTGTGCAGTGCGGGCAAGCGGGGCTGGGATGTCGCACTGGCCCCCCAGGATCTGATTCGGCTGACCGAGGCGGTGACTGCCGACATCCGCGCCGTCTAGGGTGACGGAATGTCCTTCTCCGGCAAGACCATGTTCATCTCGGGAGCCAGCCGCGGCATCGGCCTGGCCATCGCCAAACGCGTCGCCGCCGACGGCGCCAACATCGCGCTGGTGGCCAAGACCACCGAGCCGCATCCGAAGTTGCCCGGCACCATCTACACCGCCGCCAAGGAGATCGAAGAGGCCGGCGGCCAGGCTCTGCCGATCGTCGGCGACGTCCGCGACGGCGACTCGGTGGCCGCCGCCGTGGCCAAGGCCGTCGAGCAGTTCGGTGGCATCGACATCTGTGTCAACAACGCCTCGGCCATCAACCTCGGCTCCATCGAGGAGGTGCCGCTCAAGCGGTTCGACTTGATGAACGGTATCCAGGTGCGCGGCACCTACGCCGTCTCGCAGGCGTGCATCCCCCACATGAAGGGCCGGGAGAATCCGCACATCCTGACGCTCTCGCCGCCGATCCGGCTGGAATCGCAGTGGCTCAAGCCAACCCCCTACATGATGGCGAAGTTCGGAATGACGTTGTGCGCCTTGGGAATCGCCGAAGAGATGCGCGACGCCGGCATCGCCTCCAACACGCTCTGGCCGCGCACCATGGTTGCCACCGCGGCGGTGCAGAACCTGCTGGGCGGTGATGAGGCGATGGCCCGCTCCCGCAAGCCCGAGGTCTACGCCGACGCCGCCTACGCGGTGCTGAGCAAGCCGGCCCGCGAATACACCGGGCAGACGCTGCTGTGCGAGGACGTGCTGGTGGACTCCGGCGTCAGCGACCTGTCGGTCTATGACTGCATTCCGGGTTCGGAGTTGGGGGTGGACCTGTGGGTCGACACCCCCAATCCGCCCGGGTATCGCACCTAGGCGCCTACACCTGGACGACGGTGTTGCGGCCGGTCTCCTTGGCCCGGTACATCGCCTCGTCGGCGCGCGCCGCCGCAGTGGTGGCAGTTTCGCCGGGAACCGCGAGAGTGGCACCAATGCTCAAGCTGGCGTGGATGATTCCGCCCGGATGGAAGATCGGTTCGGCCGCGCGATGCCGGATCGATTCCGCGATTTCGATGACGGCGTCGAGGTCGCGGACCGCGGGCAACAGGACGAGGATCTCGTCCCCACCGGTGCGGCCGACCGTGTCGCCCTGACGCACGCAGTCACGGATGCGGCTCGCCAGTGCGGCGAGCACGATGTCCCCCACCGCGTGCCCCCACGCATCGTTGATGCGTTTGAAACCGTCGACGTCGCAGAACAGCACACCCAGGCAGCCGCCGTCGGAGGCCAGGGCGGCCAGCGCTGACTCGAGGCGGGCGATCGCCTCGGCCCGGTTGACCAGCCCGGTGAGTTCGTCGAACCGGGCCAGCCGCTCGAGCCGGCGCTCGAACTCGACCTGGTCATCGACGACGCGCAGGGCCGCGATCACACCGTCGGTCTCCCCGTCGCCGCCCACGTATGGTTTCGAGCGACAGTCGACCCAGTGGTGTCCGCCGTCGGCGCGCATGATCCGGAACCGTTCGACGGCGGGTTCCGCGGCGCCGGTGGGCTGTCGTCCCACGCTGACCAAACCCACATCGTCGGCGTGGATGTGGCGATCGAACTCCGAGCCGATCCACGATCTGTCGCCGAAAGTCGTTCGGACAGAGGGCGAAGCCCACACAACCTGGGCTCCTCGCACATGGATGACGGCATCCACGGCGTTCTCGGCGAGGATGCGATAGCGCGCTTCGGCGTCCTCGCGTTCGCGGATCAGCAGCGCCCTGTCGAGCAACAGGCGCTGTTCACGCTGGCTCAGGTAGAACACCGCGACGCCGATCACCGCGGCGCCCGCCGAGATCGACAGCGGCCACACCGCACCCTCCTCGACCCCGAATGCGAGGAACGCCAACCGGGACAGCCCGACGACCAGCGGCAAGGCGACAAACAACGCAGCCATCCGAACCAGTCCCAGACCATCGGGGCGCGCCAGTAGCCACGCCACCGGATTCGCGTCGACGCGCCCGGCGAAGGTCGCGGCGATCAGCAGCAGCAAGCTGACTGCGGTCGCAATTCCCATCCCGGTTGACGGCGTCGTCTCGATGACGGAGAGCGCGTGGAACGTGTAGACCACCGTCACCAGGAACGGCATGATCGCCGCGGACACCAAGCACACAGTTCGCACCGATCTGACCGCCCGATGGTCCAGGCGCATCAGCGCGACCGCGATCCCGAGCAAGAGGACCGTCACCGCCGTCTGCACGGCCGGGCGACCCGGATATGGCCGCTCCATGACCGCGACGCCGCCCGGGAACCACAGCCTGTCCACCCCGAAGGCCACGCCGGTTGCGTATTCGGCGATGAATACCGTCGCTATCGCCGCACACGCCATGGCCAACGCGCGCGCGACCCACACCCGCCCGGGTTTGGGTCGGCCAGACTGCAACAGGATTGCCACACCCAGAGTGGCCATCACCAGCGCGCCCCACGGCGTCATCTGCGGCCACGACCGAAAGACTTTGGTCAACCGCTCGGTACCGGTCGCCCAGCCGAGCCAGTCCGCAGCGGTGACCACAAAGACCACCGCCAAGGCCGTGCGGCCGGCTCGACGCACCAGAGTTTCGAGCTGCGCGTCGAGCTCGGTCTCGGCCATCGGATCCCCCGTACAACGGTGTACCGGCATTGTGCCGTACCGGGGTATCACCGGGACGCGCGTTCACCGGGCATTACGTCGGCAAACGCAGGTGACTTAAGTCAACGCCGTGAGTGCCTGGGCGCTGCTAGTTCTTCGGGCGAAGCCCACGCTGCTAGTTCTTCGGGCGAAGCCCACGCTGCTAGTTCTTCGGGCGAAGCCCACGCTGCTAGTTCTTCGGGCGAAGCCCACGCTGCTAGTTCTTCGGGCGAAGCCCACGCTGCTAGTTCTTCGGGCGAAGCCCACGCTGCTAGTTCTTCGGGCGAAGCCCGAAGCGGCGAACACCGTTGCCCGCGAAGGCCCGCATCGCCGCCAGCGCGATCCGGCCCTGCCGCCGCGACGACGAGTACCAGACCAGCTCTGACTTCTGAGTGGGAATTCGCGGAGCCGTGATCGCCTGCTGGCGGCAGAACTTGATCAGCCCGCTGGGGCCGCCGGCCCGGTAGCCGATGCCGGAGTCCTTCCAGCCGCCCATCGGAAGCGACGGGCAGAACACGTTGGTCAGGGCGTCGTTGATGTTGACCGCGCCGCACTCCAGGCGACGGGCCACCCGCTCACCGCGTTCGATGTCGCCGGTCCACACCGTGGCCGACAACCCGTACTTGGAGTCGTTGGCCAACCGGATGGCCTCCTCCTCGTCGGCGACCTTCACCACCGGCAGCGTCGGGCCGAAGGTCTCCTCGGCAATGCAGGACATGGTCGGGGTGACGTCGGCAAGCACGGTCGGCTGGTAGAACGTGCCGACACCGGTGGGCTTGCCCCCGGTCAGCACCCGCGCGCCGGCAGCGACGGCGTCTTTGACGTGGCCGTCGACGATGTCACGCTGGGCCGCGGTGGCCATCGCGCCGGTGTCGTACTTGAAGCCCGAATCTTCTTGTCCCTGAGCAAGATTGCGGACATTTGCGGTGAGCTTGCCGATGAACTCGTCGTACACCGGAGCCTCGACGTACACCCGCTCCACCGAGATGCACACCTGCCCGGAGTTGAACATCCCGCCCCAGGCGATGCCGTTGGCGGCGCGATCGATGTCGGCGTCGGCCAGCACGATCGCCGGATCCTTGCCGCCGAGCTCCAGGCTGAACGGGATCAGCCGCTCGGCACAGGCCACCGCGACCTTGCGGCCGGTGGCGGTCGATCCGGTGAAGTGCACGTAATCGGCATTGTTGATCACCGCGGCGCCAGTCTCGCCGTAGCCGGTCGCCAGGCTCAGCACGGGCGGCGCGCCGACCTCGGTCCAGCCCCGGGCGAACTCGACGGCCGAAAGTGGCGTCACCTCAGACGGTTTCAACAACACCGCCGCCCCCGCGGCGAGCGCGGGCACCACGTCGAGGGCCAGCATCGCCAGCGGGAAGTTCCACGGCTCGATGATCCCGACCAACTGGTACGGGCGGTAGCGGGTGGTGAGCTTCTTGATCTTGTACAGCGGGCTGTGCGGCTTGGGGTGCGCGTCGGCCAGAAAGGCTTCGGCGTTGCCGGCCCAGTACTTGATCGAGTCGGCGATCGCCACCGGCTCGAGGCTGGCGTCGTTGCGTGACTTGCCCGACTCCGACATCAACACCTCGGTCAGGTGATCGGCGTTGTCGAGGATCCAGTCCTGCCACTTGTACATCCAGACCTTGCGTCCGCGCGGGCCGATCTCTTCCCACTCGGTTTGGAACAACCGGAGCTCGCGGGCTTTCGCGGCGACGGCGTCCGGACCGTCGACCGGCACGGAACCGGCGACGCGGCCGTCGGCCGGGTTGTGCACGGTGATCGTGGCCTTGTCGGCCTTGGGCTCGACGGCGGTCATGGCCGCTCCTCTCGCTGGTCAGGTCTTGGCTGTGAGCCTAACCGGCACCGCGTCGCTAGAACAGGCCAACCGGTTGGTTGTGTGGATCGGCAGGCTCGATGAGCTCCGGACCGTTGTTGCGGACACTGTTGACCAGCGTGGAGACCTCGCGGAGATCGATACCGGCGATGTCGGGCGGTGCCGACAACAGCTCGGCGTCGGCAGGCTGATCGGGATCCAGCCAGCGGTCCCAGTCCCCCGCGTCGAGCACCAGCGGCATCCGGTCGTGGATCTCGGCGAGCTCGCCCACCGCGTCGGTGGTGATGATCGTGCACGTCAGCAGCGGCGACGCCTCGTCACGTGCTTTCCACACCGACCACAGCCCCGCCATGAACAGCGGCTCGCCGTCCGCGCGGAACATGAAGTACGGCGTCTTACGGGCCTTCTTGCCGGCCGGGGCGTCCGGGTTGGGCTTCCACTCGTAGTAGCCGTCCATCGGAACCAGGCAGCGCTTGCTCTTCGCCGAGGCACGGAATGCCGGTGAACTGGTGACCTTCTCAGCTCGAGCGTTGATCAGTAGGGGGCCCTTGTTGTCGGGGGCCCCGTCGGCGGTCGCCTTCACCCAGGGCGGCACCAGACCCCAGCGCATCATCCGGACCCGCCGGGTCGGGGTGTCGTCCGGATCGTCGTGCCTGCTGACCACCGTGGCGACGGTGGCGGTGGGGGCGACGTTGTAGTTGGGCCCGCGCGCCTCCTTCGCCGCCTCGGTGGCTTCGTCAATGGCGTGGATCTTCTCGGCCAGCAGGGCCGGGTCGGTGGTCACCGCGAATCGTCCGCACATGACTCCATGGTGGCGCACGATCCCGACAGGGCAGGATGTATGCCGTGAGCACCGAGTTGTGGGCCGCGCCGTCAACGTCGTCGCCGGTGCATGCGCGCGTCACCGTGCCCGGCTCGAAATCGCAGACCAACCGCACCCTGGTGCTCGCGGCGCTGGCCGCCGCCCAGGGTCAGGGCACCTCCACGATCAGCGGCGCACTGCGAAGCCGGGACACCGACCTGATGATCGGGGCCATCGCGGCCCTCGGCATCGACGTGTCCGGCGCGGGCGCCGAACTGACGGTCGGCGGGGCGCTCGACCCGGGCCCACACGCGCGGATCGACTGCGGCTTGGCCGGAACCGTATTGCGGTTCGTTCCGCCGCTGGCAGCTCTGAGCAACGCCGTCGTCGTATTCGACGGTGACGAACAAGCCCGAACGCGGCCGATCGCTCCCCTGCTGGACGCGCTGCGGGGGCTCGGTGTCGACATCCACGGCAGCGGTCTGCCGTTCGAGGTCCACGGCCGCGGCGCGGTCGACGGCGGCACGGTGCGCATCGACGCGTCGAGCTCCTCGCAGTTCGTCTCGGGCCTGCTGTTGTCGGGCGCGGCCTTCACCGAGGGCCTGACCGTCGCGCACACCGGCACGTCGGTGCCGTCGGCTCCGCACATCGCGATGACCGTGGCGATGCTGCGGGAGGCCGGTGTCGACGTCGACGACGCCACCACCAACCAGTGGCGGGTGGCGCCGGGGCCGATCGCGGCCCGGCACTGGGACGTCGAGCCGGACCTGTCCAACTCGGTCCCGTTCCTTGCTGCGGCTGTGGTGACCGGTGGGGCGGTGGGGATCGCCGGCTGGCCGTCAGTCAGCGTCCAACCCGCCGACACCATCCTGGGTATCCTCAAACTTCTGGGATCGACTGTGCACCAATCAGATTCGCACCTCGAGGTACACGGTCCGCAATCCTACGACGGCTTCGAGGTGGACCTGCACGACGTCGGTGAACTGGCCCCCGCGGTGGCCGCCCTGGCCGCCCTGGCCGCACCGGGCTCGGTGTCGCGGCTGACCGGCATCGCCCATCTGCGCGGCCACGAGACCGACCGGTTGGCGGCGCTGAGCGCCGAGATCGGCGGGCTCGGCGGCCAGTGCACCGAGACCGACGACGGCTTGGTGATCACCGCGACAGCGCTACACGGGGGCACCTGGCGTTCGTACGCCGACCACCGAATGGCGATGGCCGGGGCCATCATCGGGCTCCGCGTGCCCGGTGTCGAAGTCGAGGATATCGGGACGACCGCCAAAACCTTGCCGGAGTTCGCGGCGCTGTGGACCGAGATGGTGGGGGTCGGTTGAGCCCACGCGAGTACGACGAGTCCGACGTCAAGATCCGGTCGGGCCGTGGCTCGCGCCCGCGCACCAAAACCCGGCCCGAGCACGCCGACGCCGAGGCGGGCATGGTGGTCACCGTCGACCGCGGCCGCTGGGGCTGCGTCCTGGGCGATGATCCGCACCGGCTCGTCACGGCGATGCGGGCCCGGGAACTGGGCCGCACCCCCATCGTCGTCGGCGACCAGGTCGATGTCGTCGGCGACCTGACCGGACGGCCGGACACGCTGGCCCGAATCGTGCGGCGCGGCGAACGGCGAACGGTGTTGCGCCGCACCGCCGATGACACCGATCCGACCGAGCGGGTGGTGGTCGCCAACGCCGACCAGTTGCTGATGGTGGTGGCCCTGGCCGATCCCCCGCCGCGCACCGGCCTGGTCGACCGTGCACTGATCGCGGCGTACGCCGGCGGGCTACGGCCAATCCTGTGCCTGACCAAGACGGATCTGATGCCGGCCGAGTCGTTCGCCCAGCAGTTCACGGATCTCGACCTCACCGTGCTGACCGCGGGGCGGGGCGACCCGATCGACGACGTCGAGGAGATGCTGGCGGGACAGGTCACCGTGCTGCTCGGCCACTCCGGGGTCGGCAAGTCCACTCTGGTGAATCGCCTTGTTCCGCAAGCATTTCGAGCCACGGGCGAAGTGTCCGGGGTCGGCAAGGGCAAACACACCTCCACGCAGTCGGTGGCGCTGCCGCTACCGGGCGGCGGCTGGGTGGTCGACACCCCGGGCATCAGATCGTTCGGGCTGGCCCATATCCAGCCCGACGATGTGCTGCGGGCGTTTTCGGATCTGGCGGAGGCCATCGAAGACTGCCCGCGCGGATGCGGCCACCTCGGCCCGCCCGCCGACCCGGAGTGCGCCCTGGACTCGCTCACCGGCGCGCCCGCGCGGCGAGTCGCAGCGGCCCGACGGCTACTCGCCGCGTTGTCAGACGGCGCGGCGTACTGATAATTGTTTGCAACACCAACCGAGAGGGCACGCCGCACACATGAGCACTGTTCCGAGCTTGACACTCAATGACGGCACCACGATCCCGCAGCTGGGGTTCGGCGTCTTCCAGATCGACCCGGACGAAACCGCGTCCGCGGTGCGCACCGCCCTCGAAATCGGCTACCGCCACATCGACACCGCCGAGATGTATCAGAACGAAAAGGGTGTCGGGCAGGGCGTCCGGGACTTCGGCATCGACCGCGGCGAGGTGTACATCACCAGCAAGCTCAACAACGGCTATCACAAGCCCGACGACGCGCGGCGCGCGTTCGACGGCACGATCGAGGCGCTGGGATTCGACTACGTCGACCTGTTTCTGATCCACTGGCCGCTGCCGGGGCTGTACGACGGCGATTTCGTCTCCACCTGGAAGGTGTTGGAGGAGTTCAAGAATGACGGCCGGGCCCGCAGCATCGGGGTGTCAAACTTCCAGATCCACCATCTGGAGACCCTGGCCCGCGACACCGAGACGGTGCCCGCCGTCAACCAGATCGAGGTGCACCCCTACTTCGCCAACGACGAGCTGCGCGCTTACGGCACCGACCACGCCATCCTCACCGAGGCGTGGTCGCCGATCGCTCAGGGCGCGGTGCTCGGCGATCCGGTGATCGGCAAGATCGCCGAGCGGCTGGGTAAGAGCCCGGCCCAGGTGGTGCTGCGCTGGCACATCGAACGCGGCGACATCGTGTTCCCGAAATCCGTTACCCCGGAGCGGATCAAGGAGAACCTGGAGATCTTCGACTTCGAACTCGGCGACGACGACATCGACGCCATCACCGCCCTCGACAAGGGTGAGGCCGGCCGCCGGGGTCCCAACCCGGACGACTTCAACTGGATCCCGGACTAAACGCTCAATCCCGGCCGGCGAACTTCGACAGATACAGCCAGGTCGGCCGGTAGCCGAGACGCTCGTAAAGACGCAAGGCGTCTCGGTTGCCGGACAGCGCACCGAGAATCAGATCGTCGACGCCGGCCGTACGCAGGTGCTGCTCAAGTGTCGTCAACAGCTCGGTGCCCAGACCCGAGCCGCGAAACTCCGGGAGCACTGAGAGGGATTCGATCTCGCCGACGCGAGCGCCGGTCGCCCAGGTGTCAGCCACCCAGGTGTCCTCGGTCAGCAGCACGTGCGCCAGCCCGTAACCGATCGGGCGGTCATAGACGCTGGCGATCAACAGCAGCGTGTCCGGCTTTGCGAGCAGATCGGCATAGAGTGCGCGGCGCACCCGCCAGGATTCGTTGTCGCTGACATAGGGCCGCAGTTCGGGCATCGACTCGGCGTGCCGGTGATGGACGGCAACCCACAACGGCCCGAGGATGTCGAGATCGTCGGCATTGCCCGTCCGCACCTGCCACGGCGCACTCACGGGGTCATCATGCCCCGCGAGCGCGCCGGATGGCTAGGCGGCTTTCGCTGCGCGCTTGACGCGCCGCTTCTGACGAGCAGTGGCGATCGCGGTCTTGAGCCCGCGCTTGCGGCCGGTGGACGGACCGACACCCGCATAACCCGGTTCGAGTTCTGCGAACATCCGCTCACTGCGGGTCTCGGGTGCATCGTCGGCGGTGTCGCGCAGGTACTTGTCCGGCAGCGACAGCTTGGCGATCGTGCGCCAGGTCTTGGCGTACTGCACCAGGAACGGCCCGGTTGTGTAGGGCAGGTCGTACTTGTCACAGATCTGGCGCACCCGGATCGAGATCTCGTGGTACCGGTTGCTGGGCAGGTCAGGGAACAAGTGGTGCTCGATCTGGTACGACAGGTTGCCGGTCATGAAGTCCATGGCACGGCTGCCGTCGATATTGGCGCTACCCAGCATCTGGCGCAGATACCACTGACCCTTGCTCTCACCGACCATGTCGGTCTTGGTGAATTTCTCTGCGCCATCCGGGAAGTGGCCGCAGAAGATCACCGCGTTGGCCCACACGTTGCGGATCACGTTGGCCACAGCGTTGGCGGTGAGCGTCGAGCGGTAGGTCGCCTTCGGGGACAGCGACGTGATCGCCGGGTAGGCGACGTAGTCCTTGAGCAACTGCCGTCCCGCCTTGGCGCCGAACTCACGCACCCGGATCAGGGTGGCCTTGCGGTCGTCGCGGCCCTTGGAGATCTTGCCGAGCTCCAGGTGCTGCAGGCCGACGCCCCATTCGAAGCCGATCGCCAGCAGGGTGTTGAACAGTAAGTTGCCGTACAGGTTGAACGGCTTCCACTTGGCATCGCGGGTGACCCGGATGACGCCGTAGCCGACGTCATCGTCCATACCGAGGATGTTGGTGTACTTGTGGTGCATGAAGTTGTGGGTGAACCGCCAGTGCTTGGACGCCCCGCTCATGTCCCACTCCCACGACGAGGAGTGAATCTCGGGATCGTTCATCCAGTCCCACTGGCCGTGCATGACGTTGTGGCCGATCTCCATGTTCTCGATGATCTTGGCCACGCCCAGGGTCACGGTGCCCGCCCACCAGGCGGATCGTTTGGAGCTGGCAGCCAGCATCAGTCGCCCGGCGACCTCGAGACCGCGCTGGGCGGCGATGGTGCGGCGGATATAGCGCGCATCCCGCGCGCCGAGGGAATCTTCGATGTCCTGGCGGATGGCGTCGAGCTCAACCGCCAAGCTTTCGATGTCTGCATCAGTCAGATGCGTAAAGGCTTCCACATCGGTAATAGCCATTAGTCACGCCTCCCTTCTTGTGCCTACGCTACCGTAACCTACGTACCCGTAGGTTACTAGCCAGTAAACCTCAGACGTCAACCACACAGTCGCCCGAAGCGGCCGAAATACACGTCTGAATTCGGGTGCCCGGCTCGTGCTCCGCACCCGTACGCAGGTCGCGGACGTGGCCTTCCACCAGGGGCACCACACACGACTGGCAGATGCCCATCCGGCAGCCGAACGGCATCCGCAATCCAGCCTGCTCACCGGCCTCCATCAGCGACGTCGCCGCATCCACCTGTACGGACTTGCCACTGCGGCCGAACGTCACCGTTCCGCCCTCCCCGTGGGTGGCCGTCCGGGACGCCGCGAACCGCTCCAGATGCAGCCGGTCGCCGAGGCCGGCGGCCTGCCACACCTTCTCGGCCTCGGTGAGCATCCCCTCCGGGCCACAGGCCCAGGTTTGGCGCTCCCGCCAGTCCGGGACCAGATCGTCGAGCAGGCCCAGGTCCAGGCGCCCCTCGGTGCGGGTGGTACGGACGGTCAGCCGATATCCGTCGTGCTCGCGAGCCAGCTGCGCGAGCTCGCCGGCAAACATCACATCGGATTCGGTTGGGGCCGAATGAATATGGACGATATGACCCGGGTCGCCGATCTGATCGCGACGCTCCAGCGTCCGCAGCATCGACATCACCGGGGTGATTCCGGAGCCGCCGGTCAAGAACAGCACCGACGCGGGCGACGGGTCCGGCATCACGAAGTTGCCCTGCGGCGCGGCCAGTCGCACGATCGTGCCGGGAGTGACGCCGCCGACCAGGTGGGTCGACAGGAAGCCCTCCGGCATGGCCTTGACGGTGATCGTGATGGTGCGCGAGCGACCCGCGCCGTCGGCGTGCGGGCTCGAGGTCAGTGAATACGACCGCCACCGCCAGCGGCCGTCGACCAGCAGGCCGATACCGATGTACTGGCCGGCTTGGTAATCGAAGGTGAACCCCCAGCCCGGCTTGATCACCAGCGTCGCCGAATCCTCGGTCTCCCGCCGCACCTCGACCACCCGGCCGCGCAGTTCGCGCGCCGACCACAACGGGTTGGCCAGCTTCAGATAGTCATCGGGCAGCAGCGGTGTGGTGATCCGCCCGAACAGTGCCCGCACCGCGTCGATCGCGGGATTGCGTCCCTCACCGGCCACCTTCGGTCGCACGGTGTCGACCACATTCGCACTGATCTTGACCTGGTTCTTCGCCATTGCGCACCTCCTTCGCCGTCAAACCTACGGTACCGTAACTTACGGTTCCGTATCCAGGCTCAGAGCAAATCGAGCAGGAACGGCAGCTCCTGGGTTCCGTACCAGGCCAGGGAATGGTCCGCAGCGTCGCCGACGACGAATTCGGCATCCTCATCGCCCAGATCGGCGTCGTCGATCACTGCGATCGCGGCCTTGACCGCCGGCTCGGCTACAGAGTTGTCGACATAGGCGGCCACCACCTGGTCCAGGTTCACCGGCCCGCTGACCCGCACCACCGCATCGTCGAGGTCAGGGCGCGGGGTCGCATCCGCATCGGCGATCAGCACCGCCCGGCGCAGCGGCATCTCCGCGTCCGCGCGTTCGGATTCGGCGGCCAGCAGCCGCAGCGACGCCAGCGCGGCCTCGCCGATCGCGACCTCGGCCAACTCCTCGTCGTCGCCCTGGGCGTAGGACTCCCGCAGTGCCGGCGTGACGGCGAACGCCGTCCCGCTCAACGGCTGCATCGACCCGTCGGCGACCAGCTGTTGCAGCATGGCCAGAGTGGCTGGGATATAGACCCGCATCGAAACTCAGCTCCAGCGACTATCCATTGACCCGCGAAACCCTGCTGCGGCAACTCACACTAACGCGGATCAAGCGCGTTGGTGGGGCCGGTACCTGCTGGACGAGCAAGGTGGACGGAAGCACGGATTGGGATTGTCTCATCCAAGGCAGTTCTTGACCCGCAGGTGCACCGCGATTCGCAGCCACGGCGGCGTTTCCGGGACCGTTAGCGCGGTTGCCCGAAACACCCGGGAAGCCGCCCGTCCCCGGCCGCGGGGGGTTGAGCGGCACGAGGACGGGCGGGTCCGACCCCCCAGGAAGCGCGGGCAGGTGGACATCCCCCAAATTTTTTCCGACGCGTCAATATATCGGACGTTCGCAGATCAAACTCAGCCGGGCCGGTCGCCCGACGACTCAACACCGCCGCTTCGGAAAGCCGACCGAAGTCACGGAAGACTAGGCGCCGTTCTCGCCGTTTCCGAGCAGGGTGGAGACGTGATCGTCGACATAGGTCGACAGCTCCCGCGCCGGCCGCTGATAGTCGCCCATCGGCGGCCGTTTGGGCAGATCGACCTTGGGGTGCTCGACGTGCTCGTAGTCGATGCCTTTCAGCAGATGGGCCATCATGTTCAGGCGCGCGTGCTTCTTGTCCTCGGACTCCACCACGAACCATGGGCTGGCCGGGGTGTCGGTGCGCACCATCATCTCGTCCTTGGCGCGGGAGTAGTCCTCCCAGCGATAGATGGACTCGAGGTCCATCGGGCTGAGCTTCCAGCGCCGCAACGGATCCTTGCGACGCTTCTTGAACCGGCGGAGCTGCTCGTCGTCGGAGACCGAGAACCAGTACTTGCGCAGGATGATTCCTTCGTCGATCAGCATCTGCTCGAAGATCGGACACTGCCGTAGGAAGAGCTCGTGCTCGACCGGTGTGCAGAAGCCCATCACCACTTCGACACCAGCGCGGTTGTACCAGGATCGGTCGAACAACACGATCTCGCCGCGAGCCGGCAGGTGCTCGACATAGCGCTGGAAATACCACTGGCCACGCTCGCGTTCGGTCGGTGCGGGCAGCGCGGCGATGCGCGCAATTCGCGGGCTCAGGTACTCGGTGATGCGCTTGATCGTGCCGCCCTTGCCGGCCGCATCGCGGCCCTCGAACACGACGACGACCCGCGCGCCGGTGGCCTTGACCCACTCCTGCAAGGACACCAATTCGGTTTGTAGCCGATATAATTCGGCTTCGTAGATGTCGTTGGGAATCTTGCGATTAACCTTGGCGACCGGCTCGTCACCCTTCGATTTGGCCTTACCCATCGCCGAATCCTACGTCTGCCGCGCGGCTTCGAGCAGTTCCTCGAGAGATTCGGCCAGCAGCGTCGGCAGCACGTCCACATCGCTCATGGCATCGCGGTCGGCGTGGATGCCGAAATAGAGCATGCCGCAATACGATGTGACGCCGATGGCCAGCACCTGGTTGTGCAGTAGCGGCGGCACCGCGTACGTCTCGAGCAGCTTCGCGCCGGCCACATACATCTGCGACTGCGGCCCAGGGACATTGGTGATCAACAGGTTGAACTGGCGGGCCGAGAACTGGGTGGCGACCCGGGTACCCATGGCATGCAACGTCGGCGGCGCGAAGCCGGACAGGGTGAGGATGGTGCGGGCGTCCACCAGACTGGCTGCGGCCGAATGCGATTCGGTGGTGTGGGCAATCTGAGACAGCCGTACCACCGCGTTGCCCTCGCCGATCGGGAGGTCGACCAGGAACGGGGCGACCTCGCTGATGGCCTGGCCCGGACCGGATGAATCCAAGACCGCCTCGGGGTACACCGACGTTGGCGCCATCGCCCGCGCAGTGGAGCTGGTGGTGACCGGCTCGCCGCGCGACAGCAGCCAGTTGCGTAGGGCGCCGGCGATGACGGCCAGCACCACATCGTTGACGTCGCAGTCGTAGCGCGAACGCACCAGCCGGTAGTCCGCGAGGGAACCGACGGCCACCGTGAACCGCCGATTGCGCGACACCTTGGTGTTCAGCGGACTGCTCGGCGCGGTACCGCGGGCCACAGTGCGCGCCACGTCGGTCAGCCGCCGCGCCAGATCAACCACTTCCCCGCTGTTGCGGGCCAGGTCGCCGACGGCGGAGGTGACCGCCTGCATCTGCATCCGGGGTCGGGCCAGCCATTCCCCGACCGCGCCGAGCAGCAGCTGTCCGTTGGTGGGTTCGCGGCCCGGGATCCAGATGTCCTCACCGAACGTCGGCGGCTTCTGGGTGCGGTCGGCGATGACGTGGCCGATCTCCAGCGCTGCCATCCCGTTGACCAGCGCCTGGTGCGATTTCGTGTAGATGGCCAGCCGGTTCTTGGACAGACCCTCGATGAGGTACATCTCCCACAGCGGCCGGGACCGGTCCAGCGGGCGCGACCCCAGCCTGGCGATCAGTTCGTGCAACTGCGAATCGCTTCCCGGCGACGGCAGCGCCGAACGCCGGACGTGATAGGTGATGTCGAAGTCCGGATCATCGACCCATACCGGCCGCGCCAAACCGAAGGTGACCTCGCGGACCTTCTGGCGATAACGCCGGATCTGCGGCAGCCGTTGTTCGACGGTTTCCAGCAGGGTCTCGTAACTCAACCCGGCGCGGGGCTTGCGCACGATCGCCAGGGAGCCGACGTACATCGGGGTGGAGGTGTTCTCCAGGTGATAGAACGAGGCGTCCGACGCTGACAGCCTAGCCACCATCGTTGCGACATTCCCCTCATCGACAATCCCCGCCCCGTTCCGACACGGTAGCCGCCAACCCCGGGTCAGCGCATCGCGGGTGCACACACCGATGCGGCACCGGCGTCCGCGCCAACGTCGAAACTGTGTAATCATGTCGGCAACGGTCGCCTCTCTCCGGCAGCCGGTCACCCGTTGACCTATTTCGGAGAGTGCCCATGTCCTGTGTCGTTCCCGTCGTCGACTACGAACCGCCGGTGTTGCGCAGTACCTCCGAGCGGGTGCACCTGCCGGGTCCCCGCACCCTCGGACCGTCGCCCCGCCCCGCCCAACAGCCGACCGCGTCTGCCCCGATGCGTGCGGCGGGCGGCTTCGCCGACGCCGCGCTGAGACGGGTCCTCGAGGTGATCGACCGGCGGCGCTCGCTGGCCCAGCTGCGCCCATTGCTCGCCGCCGGATTGGTGGAGTCGCTGCTGCCCGCCGTCGCGAGGCACGAGGGCGACTGCGCCGCGCGACTGCTCCGGCTACGGGTGCAACCGGTCGGGACCGACGGCGCGGCAGCCGAAGTGGCGGCCACCTACAGCCGCGACGGCCGCACCCACGCCATCGCCTGCCGCGTCGAACAGGTGATGACGCCGACCGGATTGCGCTGGCAGGTCGTGGCCCTGCACATCGGCTGACTAGCCCGGCTTGATAGTCAGGCTCCTCAGCGGCTCGCTTCTGGCAATGTCGCGCTCCTCAGCGGCTCGCTTCGCTGCGTCGCATCGTCACCCGACGGCTGCGCCGCATCGTCGCCTAACCCCGCCGCAACCTGCTGCTGCTCTTGGACTGCTTGCGCGCCGCCTCGCGTCGCTCCTTGCGGGTGGTACCCGCGGTCGCGGCCTGCTTGGCGCCGCCATTGCGCTTGACTTCCGCCGAGCCGTCTTCAGCGGGACCGCTGTAGGTCAGCCGCCGGGAGTCCTCGTCGTCGATTCCCTTGGCGCGCAAGGACGGTGCAGGCTCCTGCTGGCCGCCCAGATCCGCCAGACCCTGCGGGGTATCCACCGGCGCGACCGCCGGCGACGGCGTTGCCTCCACCTGGACGTTGAACAGGAAACCGACCGACTCCTCTTTCAGGCCGTCCAGCATGCCGACGAACATGTCGTAGCCCTCGCGCTGGTACTCGACCAGCGGATCGCGCTGCGCCATCGCCCGCAGGCCGATGCCCTCCTTGAGGTAGTCCATCTCGTAGAGGTGCTCGCGCCACTTGCGGTCGATCACATTGAGCAGCACGTTGCGCTCCAGCTGGCGCATGGCGCCCTCGCCGGCGAGGGCCTCGATCTCGGCTTCCCGTCGCGCGTAAGCCTTTTCGGCGTCCTCGATCAGCGCGTCGAGCAGCTCTTCACGGGTGAGTTCACCAGGCTCTCCGACGGCATCGTTGTCGAGCAGGTCGTGGTGGTCGATGCCGACCGGGTAGAGCTGCTTGAGCGCGGTCCACAGCTGCTCGAGGTCCCAGTCCTCGGCGTAGCCCTCGGCGGTGGCGCCGTTGACGTAGGCGGTGATGACGTCAACCAGCATGTCGTGGGCCTGCTCCTGCAGGTTCTCCCCCTCGAGGATCCTGCGGCGCTCGGCGTAGATGACCTTGCGCTGCTGGTTCATCACCTCGTCGTACTTGAGGACGTTCTTGCGGATCTCGAAGTTCTGCTGCTCGACCTGGGTCTGCGCGCTCTTGATCGCGCGGGTCACCATCTTGGCCTCGATCGGCACGTCGTCGGGCAGGTTGAGCCGCGTCAGCAGACTTTCCAACGTCGCGCCATTGAATCGCCGCATGAGCTCGTCACCCAGCGACAGGTAGAAGCGGGACTCGCCCGGGTCCCCCTGACGACCGGAACGGCCACGCAACTGGTTGTCGATACGCCGCGATTCGTGGCGCTCAGTGCCCAGCACGTACAGGCCACCGACCTCGATCACGTGCTCGGCCTCTTCGGCGGCCTGCGCCTTGACCTTGGGCAGTTCCTCCTGCCACGCGGCCTCGTACTCGTCGGGGGTCTCGACGGGATCCAGGCCCCGCTCACGTAGCCGGGTGTCGACGAGGAAGTCGACGTTGCCGCCCAGCACGATGTCGGTACCACGGCCGGCCATGTTGGTGGCCACCGTGATCGCGCCGCGTCGGCCGGCGACGGCGATGATGCCGGCCTCCTGCTCGTGGAACTTGGCGTTCAACACGTTATGCGGGACGCGCCTCTTCTGGAACTGCCGCGACAGGTACTCCGAGCGCTCCACGCTGGTGGTGCCGATCAGGACTGGCTGACCCTTTTCGTAGCGTTCGACGACGTCGTCGACAACGGCGATATATTTGGCTTCCTCGGTCTTGTAGATCAGGTCGGTTTGGTCCTTGCGGGCCATCGGGCGATTCGTCGGAATGGCGATTACCCCGAGTTTGTAGATCTCGTGCAGCTCGGCGGCCTCGGTCTCCGCTGTGCCGGTCATGCCGGAAAGCTTCTCGTAGAGTCGAAAATAATTCTGCAAGGTGATCGTTGCGAGGGTTTGGTTCTCAGCCTTGATCTCGACGTTTTCCTTGGCCTCTATGGCCTGGTGCATGCCTTCGTTATAGCGGCGGCCGATCAACACCCGTCCCGTGAACTCGTCGACGATCAGCACCTCGCCGTCGCGGACGATGTACTCTTTATCGCGCTCGAACAGCTCCTTGGCCTTTAGAGAGTTGTTGAGATAGCTGACCAAGGGGGAATTGGCGGCCTCGTACAGGTTGTCGATGCCCAGCTGGTCCTCAACGAACTCCACGCCCAGCTCGTGGACGCCTATCGTCCGCTTCTTGATGTCGACTTCGTAGTGGGTGTCCTTCTTCATCATCGGCGCCAGCCGGGCGAACTCGGTGTACCAATGCGAGGCGCCATCGGCCGGACCGGAGATGATCAGCGGGGTCCGGGCCTCATCGATCAGGATTGAGTCGACCTCGTCGACCACAGCGAAATTGTGGCCGCGCTGCACCATCTCCTCGACGGAGTGCGCCATGTTGTCGCGCAGGTAGTCGAAGCCGAACTCGTTGTTGGTGCCATAGGTGATGTCCGCGGCATAGGCGGCGCGACGCTCTTCGGGGGTGAGATTAGACAGGATGACGCCAACCTCGAGGCCGAGGAACCGGTGCACGCGCCCCATCCACTCGCTGTCGCGTTTGGCCAGGTAGTCGTTGACAGTAACGACGTGCACACCGTCTCCGGACAGCGCATTCAGGTAGGCCGGAAGCACGCAAGTCAGGGTCTTGCCCTCACCCGTCTTCATCTCGGCGACGTTGCCGAAGTGCAGGGCTGCTCCGCCCATCAGCTGCACGTCGAAGTGACGCTGCTGCAGCACCCGCCACGCCGCCTCGCGGGCGACAGCGAAAGCCTCCGGTAGCAGGTCATCGAGGCTTTCACCGTCCGCGACGCGCTTCTTGAATTCGTCGGTCTTGGCCCGCAGTTCGCCGTCCGACAGCTTCTCTACGTCGTCGGACAAGGTGTTGACGTAGCGAGCCACCCCCTCGAGGCGCTTGACCATGCGACCTTCACCAAGGCGCAGCAACTTCGACAGCACGTTTTCCCCTGAACATATGTAGGAGGGACCCCCTGTGGATTGGAGGCGTAAGCGCCCTCCATCCTAGGTGACGCGCTGGTCGAGCCCGGGCAGCGGCGATCAGCCCAGTCGGATCAACCCATAGTCGTAGGCGTGCCGGCGATAGACGACCGACGGCCGATCGGTCTCCTTGTCCTGGAACAGGAAGAAATCGTGCCCGACGAGCTCCATCTCGTAGAGCGCGTCGTCGACCGTCATCGGCTTGGCCGGATGCTCCTTGGTCCGCACGATGCGGCCTGGTTCATGGTCGTCGAGCACCTGCTCCGGAGCGGTGGCCTTTTCGGGGGTGAACGCTGCGGCCGCGTCGAGGAGCGGGGTCACCGCGGTGGCCTCGTGCAGCGATACCGGGGTCTTGTCGCCGTAGTGAACCTTGCGGCGGTCCTTGGTGCGCCGCAGCCGGTTCTCAAGTTTGTGGACGGCGGCCTCGAAGGCGCCGTAGAAGCTCTCCGCGCAGGCCTCCCCACGGACCACCGGGCCGCGGCCACGCGCGGTGATCTCGACGTGCTGACAGTTCTTGCGCTGGCGGCGGTTGCGTTCGTGCTCGAGCTCGACGTCGAAGCGGTAGATCGAGCGGTCGAACCGTTCGAGGCGAGCGAGCTTCTGCGCCACGTAGACGCGATAGTGATCGGGGATCTCGACGTTGCGACCGCACACCTGAACTTCGGCGTTGGCGGATTCTGCAAGGTCTTCATCGTCGGCGAGTAATTGACCGGTGTTCGCGGAATCGATTGACATGCTTGACAACTCGTTTCTGTTACGGGTTGCACGCACTCTGGCGTGCCGGCCTGTCTTGGGATGCTGCGCCGACAGGATTGGCACGAAACTCACCCGCCGGCGCTAGGGGTCGAGGAACCTCACCTCCTACCGTCACTCGGCGAAGCGGCGGGCCTGTGGACTCGACCGCCCCCGTGATGTGTTCACGGTGTGTTGGCCCCGACGGTAGTCGTTGTTCACGCCGGTGTGCCACCTTTTTGGCCCACCTGTTTCGAAGTCTTTCGACCCCTGTTACACCGATCGTCACCCGCCCAGGTCAGGCGTGCGCCAAGGCGAGTACGGCCGTTACATTCACGCCGGATTCTTGGAGAGTCCGCACCGCCTCGCGCGCGGTGGCGCCGGTGGTGACGATGTCGTCGACAAGCAGGACCTCGCCTGTCACACGTGTGGTCAGTTTGATCCGGCCGGCCAGGTTGCGTTCACGGTCGGCGATCGTGAGGCCGACGGAGTCGCGGACCATCGCCCGGGTCTTCAGGGCCCGGACGACGCTGATGTCGCGGTTGTCCCGGGTGGCTTGTGTCGCGATGCGCAGGACGGGATCGCCGCCGCGGCGGCGAGCGGCCAAGGCGCGGGTGGGCGCCGGGACGATGGTGAACGGGATATCGAGGATGCCCCAGCCGAGGAGCTGGTGGACACCGAGCGCCAGGGCGCGGGCGAAGGGAGCGACGAGGTCGCGACGGCCGTGTTCCTTGAGCGCGACGATGGCCTGGCGCCGTGGGCCCACGTAGCGGCCAAGAGCAAAGACGGGCACGCCGGGGTCGATGCGCGGGGTGACGAGATGCGGCTCGTCGGTGTGGACGTTCAGTGTCGCGGCGCAGACGTCGCACCACTTGGTTGACAGCGCACCGCAGCCTCCGCATTCGAGCGGCAGGATGAGGTCGAGCATGGCTTGAGTGTGACGCGTCCTGGCGATGTGGCGGGAGTACTGTCCACAGGTCATGGCCGGTGCGATGGGTTTCGCCAACGCAAATGGACTTCGGTTCGCCTATCTCGAGGAAGGCTCCGGGCCCCTCGTGCTGATGCTGCACGGCTTTCCGGACACTGCGCACACCTGGGACGATTTGCGTCCGCGCGTCGCCGATCGCGGCTACCGGGCCGTGAGCCCGTTCATGCGTGGGTATCACCCAACCGAGGTGCCGGACGCTGATGCGTCGCAAGAGATATTGGCTCGTGATGTTCTTGCTCTGATCGACGCCTTGGGCGCCTCCGAGGCGGTATTGATCGGGCACGACTGGGGCGCTTCGGCCGCCTACGGCGCCGCCGCGCTCGGACCGGAGCGGGTCAGCAAGCTGATCACGCTGGCGATCCCCCATCCTGCGACCCTTGTCCCGACGCCGAGGAAGCTTTGGGGTGCCAGGCATTTCGTTGCGTACAAGCTGCCGGGCGCCGCGAAACGGTTCGCCGGCAACGACTTCGCCGCGTTGCCTGCGATCTATCGACGATGGTCACCGACGTGGAATCCTCCCGCCTCGGAGTTCAATGCCGTACGGGAGTGCTTCGCCAGCCCGGGCAGCCTTGACGCAGCCTTCGGCTACTACCGCAAGCTTTCACCGCTACCGTCGGCGTCTCTGAGGGCGCACATCACGGTGCCCACCACCGTCTTCGCCGGGTTGGACGATCCGGTGGCCGCACTGTCGGATTATCGCCGGGCTGCGCGGAAGTTCCTGAGCGACTATGTCATTGAGGAAGTTCCGGGTGGGCATTTTATGCACCGGGAACATCCGGAGGTGTTCGCGGAGCGGGTCTTGGCCCACCTTTGAGCGGTCCGTTTTTGTCGGACCCTGATGCGATGATGTTGTCATGTCCTCGACCGTCGCGCTCAGCCCGAAGGAGCGCCTCGAGGTGGTGTTCGAGG
>NZ_PDHO01000041.1 GCF_002887815.1 Mycobacterium sp. ENV421
GCCGATGATACTACCCAACAGGGTGGAAAAGTAGGACACCGCCGAACACAATTTAAGTCCTGTGCCCCCTAATTTCGATTAGGGGGCACAGGCATTTTTGTATTCGTATCTCAGTCGAATAGCGACAGATCGGCCGGCATTCGGCTTTTCTCCAGCGCCAATAGTGCGCGCTTGCGATCAATTCCTCCGCCATATCCGGTCAATCCCCCGGTCGAACCGATAACGCGATGGCACGGCACGATGATGCCGATCGGATTTCGGCCATTCGCCAATCCCACCGCACGCGACGCCCCCGGAGATCCGATTTGCATCGCGATTTCTCCATAGGACCGTGTCTCGCCGTACGGAATGGTGCGCAGGGCTGACCAGACTTTGCGTTGGAATTCGGTTCCGCCGAGATCCAGATCGAGGTCGAATTCGGTGCGTTCGCCGGCGAAATAGGCCGCCAGCTGCTCGACGGCGTCGGCGAATATTTCATCGTCAGATTGTGCCCAGTCGGACCGATCCGGCTCGTGCGTCTGGTCCACCATCCGCAAATGCCGCAGGGTCGATCCCGTGCCGGCCAGGGTGAGTGGGCCTACTGGGCTGTCGATTATTCGGTACCGCATGGTCGTCGTCACGGTGTCTCCTTCGGTGGCCAGTGATTCACGGAATGGTCCAGAGTCGTCCACAGGTGCTGTACGGCATAGGACCGCCATGGTCGCCACTGTGCACTGTGTGCGGTCAGCGCCCGCACGTCGGCCGGCAGGCCGAGCTGTTCGGCCGCGAGTCGCACCCCGAGATCGCTGGCCGGAAAGGCGTCGGGATCACCAAGCCCCCGCATCGCGACGATCTCCGCCGTCCACGGTCCGATTCCGGGTAGCGCCAGCAGCTGCTCACGGGCCTGCTGCCAGTCGCAGCCGGGATTGAGTGTCAGCTCGCCGTCGCCCAGGGCCGCGATCAGCGCGGTCACCGAGCGCCGCCGGGCGGCCGGCACGGCAAGGTGCGCCGGGTCGATATCGGCCAGCTGAGCGGTGCTGGGAAACGTGTGCGTCAGCCCCCCGTGCGGATCGGCCACCGGCGTGCCGTAGGCGGCGACGAGCCGCCCGGCGTGGGTGCGTGCCGCTTTGGTCGACACCTGCTGGCCGAGTACGGCCCGCACCGTCAGTTCTTCTTCGTCGACCGTGCGCGGGATCCGCTGCCCCGGCGCTTTGCTCACCACGGCACCCAGGTCGGCGTCGGCGCCCAGCACATCGAGAACGGCTTCCGGGTCGGCGTCGAGATCCAATAACCGCCGGCAGCGAGCGATCGCCGTGGCGAGGTCGCGAACGTGCTCGAGCACCAGCGTGCACCGGACGTGGTCGGGCTGCGGGGTCAGGCTCACCACGCCGCAACCCGACGGTAGGCGCAGTGTGCGGCGGAACGCGCCGTCGCGCACCTCTTCACAGCCTGGCACCGCACTGGCTGCCAGGTGTCCGAACACGCCCTCATAGGCGAACGGGGTGCGCACCGGCAGCCGCAGTGACAACGCTTGCCCGGCGGGTGCGCTTGCCGCCCAATCTCGGCGGGCGGCCTTGGCCCGCAATGCCGTCGGCGTGGTGTCGCAGGCGGCTCGCAGGGTGTCGTTGAACTGGCGGATGCTCGCGAAACCCGCTGCGAATGCGATATCGCCGAACGCCATGTCGGTGGTCTCGATGAGCACCCGCGCCGTCTGGACCCGCTGCGCCCGGGCCAGTGCCAGCGGCCCGGCACCGACCTCGGCCTGCAACATTCGCTCCAGCTGGCGGGCGGTGTAGCCGACCCGTCTTGCCAGTCCCGTCACGCCTTCGCGGTCTACCGCACCGTCACCGATCAACCGCATCGCCCGGGCCACCGCGTCACCGCGGACGTTCCACTCCGGCGAACCCGGTGAGGCATCCGGACGGCAGCGTTTGCAGGCCCGATAGCCCGCTCGCTGTGCGGCCGCCGAGCTGGGGTAGAAGCGGACGTTACGGGCCAGCGGCAGCCGCACGGGGCAGCTGGGCCGGCAGTAGATACCGGTGGTCTTGACAGCGGTGACGAAC
The DNA here is from genome assembly GCF_002887815.1 of Mycobacterium sp. ENV421. Taxonomy (GTDB): domain Bacteria; phylum Actinomycetota; class Actinomycetes; order Mycobacteriales; family Mycobacteriaceae; genus Mycobacterium. The sequence goes on from NZ_PDHO01000041.1 coordinate 2,043, forward strand.
CAACCGTCGAACCGCGAGTCCTTGGACTGAACGGCGCGGTAGCAGCGGTCGAAATCGTCATGCACGTCTTGAACTTTTACACGTCGGCACCGACAGCACTAGCGGAAAACCGACATCGTGGTCGAGCGCTATGAGCCGACCGTCTCGGGTACCGGGCGATCGCCCCAGCCCGATATGCCGATCAGGTCGAAGAAGGTCGGTGACGGTGCCCCGTTGATCAGGTGGTGCAGGTGCGCGGGGAAGAACAGCGGCGGAGCCTTCATCGGATTGGCGCGGGTATCGGCAGCGATCGCCTCGGCGATGGCATAGCCCAGATCATGACGCGGCCACGCGGCGTGCACCCGCCCGGCGAATCCGGCGGACAGCCGCTTCTTGTCGAACCCGTTGATGTCCAATGCGATTCCGCGATGAGAGATCGCGTGGACCGGTCCGAACCGGTGGGCCAGCCCGACGCTGGTGTGCAGCGCGATCGATTCCCACACCGTACGCACCGCAACGTCGTCGACTCCGTGGTCGGTCAAGAAGCGCGCCGCGGCGTCGGCCCCGTCGACTTCGAAGCGCTGATCTCCGCTGCCGTACTCGGTCACGCCCAGGTCGTGCAGCAGACAGCTGAGGAAGACCAGCTCGTCGTCGTAATCGACCCCGGCCCGCAGGCCGTCGGCGGCGGCCAGTTCGCGCCCGAACAGATGACCGCGGACACAGTGGTTGGTCAGAAACGCAGGGGAGACTTCTGCCACCAATTGCAGTGCGGCTGAACACATATCGGAGTCCGGGAAGTCCCATGCGGCCACGTCGTCGAGGGTCATGCCACTACCTTGCCCGACCTCGACCCGTCAGTCGAGTGGCCCGGAGGCCCGGTACCCCACAAATCAGGACATCGCAAGACCGGCCACGATGAGCCAGATTGCGACGTAATGGCATGTCGCGGCGGCGGCGGTGAACGCGTGAAAGAACTCGTGATAGCCGAAAGACGCGGGCCACGGGTTGGGCCAGCGCAGCCCGTAAAGCACTGCGCCGATGTTGTACAGCACGCCACCGGCGACGAGGAGGCCGACGACGGCCAATCCGGCGCCGTCGAGAATTGTTCGGGCGAAGGCGATTGCGGCATAGCCGAGCATCAAATACAGCGGCACGCCGATCCACCGCGGCGCCGAGGGCCACAACATCTTGAGTGCAATGCCCGCCGCCGCACCGACACAGACGATGGTCAGCACCCGGGTGGCGGTCTGCGGTGGCATCGCCAGGACGGCGATGGGGAAGTAGGTGCCGACGATGAAGACGAAGATCATCGAGTGGTCCGCGCGCTTCATCCACTTCAACGTCTTCGGTGAACGCCACCGTACGAGGTGGTATGTCGCGCTCACGCCGAACATGGCGACGATGGTGGTGGTGTAAATCGCGGTCACCCAACCCGCATTCGGGGACGCCGCCGCGAAGGCCGCTCGCACCAGCGCTGCACTGGCGACGATGGCGACAACGGCCGAGGACAGATGAATCCAGCCGCGGACCCTGGGCGTGCCGAGTACGTCGGCGATGATCTCGATTCCGGCCGGGGCTGAAGGCAGTGGTGTTGGCGAGGCTTCCTCGAATGTCACGCGGGCACGGCCAGGCGGGTCGGCTCTTCGTGGCCGCGCAACGTCACCGGGTCGGCCAAGACCCAGTGGGCGCGCTCGGAATCGCCGGCCCGCTCGACGGTCGATGCCGTCACCAGCAGTCGGCTCGCGGTGGACTTGGCCAGCTCGGACAGGCGAGCGGCCTCATTGACCGGTGGGCCGATCACCGTGTATTCGAATCGCTCGTTGGCGCCGACGTTGCCGGCGACGACCTCACCGGCGGCGACGCCGAGGCCGGCTGGGCATTCGGGTACCTCCTGCTCGAGACGCCGCATGATCGTGCGGGCCGCGGCGAGCGCATCGTCTTCGGGATTGTCGAGCGTGACCGGCGCACCGAACACCGCGAGCGTGGCATCGCCTTCGAACTTGTTGAGCAGACCGTTGTGCCGGTTGACCTCTTCGACGATCACGGCGAAGAACCGGTTGAGCAGGTCGACCACCTCGATCGGAGGCAGGGTGCCGACCAATTGCGTGGAGCCGACGATGTCGACGAAAAGCACTGCCACGTGGCGCTCTTCGCCACCGAGCTGCGGCTTCTGCATCTCGGCAGCTGCGGCGACCTCTCGGCCGACGTGGCGGCCGAACAAGTCGCGCACCCGTTCGCGCTCCCGTAGCCCGGCGACCATCGAGTTGAATCCCCGTTGCAACTCACCGAGTTCGGTGCCGTCGAAGACCACGACGCTGGCCTTGAGGTCGCCGTCCTCGACGCGTTTGAGGGCCGACCGCACGACCCGCACCGGAGTTGCGGTGATCCAGGCCAGCACCCACATCAAGATGAACCCGAACACCAGCGTGGCCGCCGAGGTGATCAGGACGGCGACCTCCAACTGCGTCTTCGTCATGTTGTCCAAGACCAGCGAGATCAGCGCGCTGAGCCCGATGCCGATGACCGGCACGCCCGAGCCCAGCATCCAGACCGTCATCGTGCGGCCCATGATCCCCGGCGCCAGCCGGTGCGGCGGCGGTCCGGCCGCCAGCGCCAATGCCGCGACAGGGCGCAGCGCGAACTCGGTGGCCAGGTAGGCGCCGGTGGAGACCATCACTCCGACGAAACCCGTCACGAGCAGGATCCGCGGAATGAAGTCGGTGTCGAACAGCCCGTAGAGGATCGTGAAGACGACCGTGCCCACCACCCAGAGCGACAGCTGGGCCAGCGCGACGCGCCACGGGGTGAAGAACGCGTTGCGCTGGTCGACGCGGGTCGGCGCCCGCCCTTCCGCCGCCCACCGGAGATTTTTCACCGTGCGGGTGGTGATCCACCAGCTGCCGAAGGCGAGCGCGGCGGCCGCATACGCGGGGGCCACGCCGAAAGTGAGCCAGGCCGGCACGTCGGTGAACACACTGGGCACCGGATAGGCCACGCTGACCAACAGGGCCGCGACCACGATGCCGAGGAGGTTCACCGCCAGCAGCGATACCGTGACCAGCGTCTGGATCCGGACCCGGCGGCGGGCCGGGCTCTCGTTGACCCGCCCCAGGATCAACGAGCCGTAGGCCGGTGTGCCGGCCAACCGGCCGCTCTGCCGGGTCACCCGTTCCAGAACCCGGCCCAACCGCTGCGCGAGGCTCGGAGGGGACGTCATGGTGGTGTCAGCCTAATTCGCCGGAGGGTGCAGACCCTAAGCTTGTGCGGTGCGCCTCGTGATCGCCCAATGCACCGTCGACTACCTCGGTCGTCTCACCGCCCACCTGCCCTCGGCTCGTCGGCTGCTGCTGATCAAGGCCGACGGCTCAGTCAGCATCCATGCCGACGACCGGGCCTACAAGCCGCTGAACTGGATGAGCCCGCCGTGCTGGCTGACCGAGGAGGCCAAGGATGACTCGTTGCCGGTGTGGGTGGTGGAGAACAAGGCCGGCGAACAGTTGCGGATCACGATCGAAAGCGTCGAGCACGACTCCAGCCACGAGCTCGGGATCGATCCCGGACTGGTGAAGGACGGTGTCGAAGCGCACCTGCAGAAGCTGCTGGCCGAGCACATCGAGCTGCTGGGCGACGGCTACACCCTGGTCCGCCGGGAGTTCATGACCGCCATCGGCCCGGTGGACATCCTCTGCCGCGACGATGAGGGCCGCACGGTCGCGGTGGAGATCAAGCGCCGCGGCGAGATCGACGGTGTGGAGCAGCTGACGCGCTACCTGGAGTTGCTCAACCGGGACAGTCTGCTGGCGCCGGTGACCGGAGTGTTCGCCGCCCAGCAGATCAAGCCGCAAGCCAGAACGCTGGCCACCGATCGCGGAATTCGTTGCCTGACTTTGGATTACGACGTCATGCGGGGGATGGATAGCGACGAGTTCCGGCTCTTCTGATGCCGCGTCGCCGGCCACCTCGCCCTAAAGGCAGCGGTGTTCCGCCGCTACCCCTGCAGCACCGCGTCGAGTCGGGCGCCGACGGATTCGACTACGAAGTGCGATTGATACCGGCTGCGCGAGCGGTCAAGACCTACCGCTGCCCCGGCTGCGATCACGAAATCCGTTCAGGGGTGGCGCATGTGGCGGTGTGGCGCGCCGACGATAGTGACGCTGCGCTGGAGGATCGACGGCACTGGCACACCGCCTGCTGGGCGAACCGCGCCAACCGCGGGCCGACCCGGAAGTGGTCGTGAAACCTAGTGAGATGAAGCCGGCTCGACGAGTTCCACCAGGACGCCACCGGCATCCTTCGGGTGGATGAAGTTGATCCGTGAGTTCGCGGTTCCGCGGCGCGGTGCGTCGTAGATCAACCGGACACCCTGGTTGCGCAGTTGTTCGGAGATGGCGTCCAGGTCGCTGACCCGGTAGGCCATCTGCTGGATGCCGGGGCCGCGCTTGTCGATGAACTTGGCGATCGTCGAGGTCTCATCCAACGGCGCCATCAACTGGATCTGGGCGCAATCGGGGGCCGCGTTCTTCAGCGACAACATGGCCTCACGAATGCCCTGGTCGGTGTTGATTTCCTCGTGCACCAGGATCATTCCGAGGTGCTCGTGGTACCACTGGATGGCCGCATCGAGATCCGGCACCGCGATGCCGACATGGTCTACGGCCGTGACGAGCGCACTGGCCAGAACTGGACGGGCGTCAACTTGCTCAGCGGTCATAACGTAAAGGTAACCTAACCACATCGGATTCAACACTGGGGGATCCGTGGATAGCCGCATCGGGGCGGCGTGAAACGCTCTTGGAGGTAGGTATGACGACGTCGGTGATCGTTGCTGGAGCACGGACTCCCATCGGCAAACTGATGGGTTCACTCAAAGATTTTTCCGGCAGCGATCTGGGCGCGTTGGCAATCAAGGGCGCGCTGGAGAAGGCCGGAGTCCCGGCGTCGCTGGTCGACTACGTGATCATGGGCCAGGTGCTGACCGCCGGCGCCGGCCAGATGCCGGCCCGCCAGGCCGCCGTGGCTGCCGGTATCGGGTGGGATGTGCCTGCCCTGAGCATCAACAAGATGTGCCTGTCCGGGATCGATTCGATCGCCCTGGCCGATCAGCTGATCCGGGCCGGTGAATTCGAGGTCGTGGTCGCCGGCGGCCAGGAGTCGATGACCAAGGCCCCGCACCTGCTGATCAACAGCCGCGAGGGCTACAAGTACGGCGACGTCACGGTGCTCGACTCGATGGCGTACGACGGCCTGCACGACGTTTTCACCGACCAGCCGATGGGTGCGCTCACCGAGCAGCGCAACGACACCGACAAGTTCACCCGCCAAGAGCAGGACGAGTTCGCCGCCACCTCGCATCAGAAGGCGGCCGCGGCCTGGAAGGACGGCGTGTTCGCCGACGAGGTCGTGCCGGTGAAGATCCCGCAGCGCAAGGGCGACCCGATCGAGTTCAGCGAGGACGAGGGCATCCGCGCCAACACCACGGCCGAATCGCTGTCCGGACTCAAGCCCGCGTTCCGCAAGGACGGCACGATCACGGCGGGTTCGGCCTCCCAAATCTCTGACGGCGGCTGCGCCGTCGTGGTGATGAGCAAGGCCAAGGCCCAGGAGCTCGGGCTGAGCTGGCTGTGTGAGATCGGTGCCCACGGTGTGGTCGCTGGCCCGGACTCCACACTCCAGTCGCAGCCGGCCAATGCGATCAAGAAGGCCATCGCTCGCGAGGGCATCACGCTCGACGACCTGGACGTTATCGAGATCAACGAGGCGTTCTCCGCCGTCGCGCTGGCCTCGACCAAGGAACTGGGCGTGGATCCCGAGCGGGTCAACCGCAACGGCGGCGCGATCGCGGTCGGCCACCCGATCGGTATGTCGGGTGCGCGGATCACGCTGCACGCGGCGCTGGAGCTCTCGCGGCGCGGATCGGGCTACGCGGTGGCCGCGCTCTGCGGAGCGGGCGGCCAGGGCGACGCGCTGGTCCTGCGGGCGGGGTAACTCGCCGGGTAACCAGCACGGTCAACGACGAGGCGTAGTAGCTGGCGCGCCGCTGCGGCACAATGGCGGCATGACGAGCACCTTTGACATCCGAAGCACGGCCGGCCGATTCCGGTTGGTGGCGCTGGCCGAAGCGGTGACGTGGGTCGGACTGCTGGTCGGGATGTACTTCAAGTACCTGGGCAGTCCGCGCACCGAGATCGGCGTCAAGGTTTTCGGCATGGCCCACGGGTTGGTGTTCATCGCGTTTGTGATCACTGCTCTCATGGCCGGCATCGCCTACAAGTGGGGCGTCCTGACGTGGTTGCTGGCGTTGCTCGGCAGCATCGTGCCCCTCGGCAGTGTGATTTTCCTCATATGGGCTGATCGGACAGAGAAATTGGGACCGGCAGCAGCTCCTGCTGCGTCTGGTCAGCCACTCGATTCGGCGCGGTCGACGACGTGACAGACTTGGGAACGTGACGCGTCCACGCCCCCAGATCGGTCCGGCCCTGGCCGCCGGCGCCGTCGACCTGTCCGGCCTCAAGCAGCGAGCTCAGCAGCCCGCGGACGCTGCGACCGCCCCCAGCGGCGGTGTCGAGGTCACCGAGGCCAATTTCGAAGCTGAAGTCCTGGTCCGCTCCGGCCAGCTGCCGGTCGTCGTGGTGCTGTGGTCGCCGCGCAGCGACGCCTCGGTGCAACTGGGTGAAGTGCTCGCCGCGCTGGCCGCCGACGACAACGGAAAGTGGTCGTTGGCGACGGTCAACGTCGACGTGGTCCCGCGGGTCGCCCAGATGTTCGGCATCGAAGCGGTGCCGACCGTGGTGGCCTTGGCCGGCGGGCAGCCGCTGGCCAGCTTCCAGGGCATGCAACCGCCCGAGCAGTTGCGGCGGTGGGTCGATTCGTTGCTGCAGGCGACCGCTGGAAAGCTCTCCGGCTCAGGCGATTCCGAGGAAGGGGCAGCCGTCGACCCGGCCTTGGAGCAGGCACGCGAATTGTTGGAGTCCGGCGATTTCGCGGCCGCGGCCGCGGCGTACCAGGCCATTCTCGACGCCGATCCGCAGCACGCCGAAGCCAAGGGTGCGTTGCGGCAGATGACGTTCCTGCAGCGCGCCACCGGGCAGCGCCCCGACGCGGTGGCCGTGGCCGACGCCGCTCCCGACGACATCGAGGCGGCCTTTGCCGCCGCCGACGTGCAGATCCTGAATCAGGACGTCGTCCCGGCCTTCGATCGCCTGATCGCGCTGGTGCGCAAGACTTCCGACGATGAGCGCACCAAGGTGCGCACCCGCCTGATCGAACTGTTCGAACTGTTCGATCCCGCCGACCCCGATGTCATCACCGGCCGGCGCAACCTGGCCAACGCGCTCTACTAGCCGGCGGCCGGCGCGGGTTCCAGCCAGATCGCCGAGTTCGGCGGCAGCACCAGCGTCGCCGATGCCGGCCGGCCGTGCCAGGGCTCATCGGTGGCCTCGACCGCGCCGAAGTTGCCCGCCCCCGCACCGTTGTAGACCGTCGCGTCGCTGTTGAGCACCTCGCGCCAGGTGCCGGTGTGCGGCAGCCCAAGCCGATAACGGCTGTGCTCCGCGCCGGAGAAGTTGAACACGCACGCCAGCACCGAGCCGTCGCTGCCGTATCGCAAAAAGCTCAGCACGTTGTTGGCCGAGTCGTTGGCGTCGATCCAGGAGTAGCCCTCCGGCTTGGTGTCCTGGCTCCACAACGACGGGCGGCCGCGGTAGAGCTCGTTGAGATCGGCGACGAAACGCTGGATCCCGGTGGAGTAGCTGTTCTCGTCGAGCTGGTACCAGTCGACCCCGCGTTCCTCGGACCACTCCGCGCGCTGACCGAATTCCTGGCCCATGAACAACAGCTGCTTACCGGGGTGGGCCCACTGGTAGGCCAGCAGGCTGCGCAGCCCGGCCGCCTTGACGTGGTCGTTGCCCGGCATCCGGCCCCACAGCGTGCCCTTGCCGTGCACCACCTCGTCGTGGCTGATCGGCAACACGAAGTTCTCGCTGAACGCATAGAGCAACGAGAACGTCAGCTCGCCGTGGTGATAGGTGCGGTAGATCGGATCCCGGCTGATGTAATCCAGGGTGTCGTGCATCCACCCCATGTTCCACTTCATCGAAAAGCCAAGTCCGCCAAGGTTGGTGGCCCGGGTAACGCCCGGCCATGAGGTGGACTCCTCGGCGATCGTGACGATGCCGGGGTGGCTCTTGTGGACGGTGGCGTTCATCTCCTGCAGGAACTGCACCGCCTCGAGGTTTTCCCGGCCGCCGTAGATGTTGGGCGTCCAGCCGCCGTCGGGCCGCGAATAGTCCAGGTAGAGCATGGATGCGACGGCATCCACCCGCAGGCCGTCGATGTGGAACTCCTGCAACCAGTACAGCGCGTTGGCCACCAGGAAGTTGCGCACCTCGGCGCGGCCGAAATCGAAGACGTAGGTGCCCCAGTCGAGCTGTTCACCTCGGCGCGGGTCGGAATGCTCGTAGAGCGGGGTGCCGTCGAAGCGGCCCAGCGCCCACGCGTCTTTGGGGAAGTGTGCGGGCACCCAGTCGACGATGACTCCGATACCGGCCCGGTGCAAGGTGTCCACCAGGAAGCGGAATTCGTCGGGTGTGCCGAACCGGGATGTCGGCGCGTAGTAGGACGTCACCTGATAGCCCCACGAGCCGCCGAACGGGTGCTCGGCGACCGGGAGGAACTCGATGTGGGTGAATCCTTGGGCCACAACGTATTCGGTGAGTTGCTCAGCCAGCTCGCGGTAGCTCAGGCCGGGCCGCCAGGAGCCCAGGTGCACCTCGAGGGTGCTCATCGGCTGGAACACCGGGTTCTGTGCGGCCCGCTGCGTCAGCCACTCGGCGTCGTCCCAGGTGTAGTCCGAGGTGAACACACGTGAGGCGGTGTGTGGCGGGACCTCGGTTGCAAACGCGAACGGGTCAGCGCGGTCGGTGACCGATCCGTCGACGCCGTGGACGCGGAACTTGTAGAGCCCGTCAGTGGGGAACCCGGGCCAGAACAGCTCCCACACTCCGGAGGAGCCCAGCACCCGCATCGGGGCGTCGTTGCCGTCCCAGTGGTTGAACTCGCCGATCAGATTGATGCCCTTGGCGTTCGGGGCCCAGACCGCGAACGACACACCCTCGACCACGCCGTCGGCGGTCTCGAACGACCGCGGATGCGCGCCCAGGATCTCCCACAACTGCTCGTGGCGTCCCTCGCCGAACAGATAGAGGTCCATCTCACCGAGCGTGGGCAGGAAGCGGTAGCCGTCGGCGACGGTGATGGTGTGTCCGCCCGGGTAGCTGACCTCGAGCCGGTAGTCGACCAGGTTGGTGAACGGCAACGCCACCGCGAACACCCCGGACTCGATGTGCTCCATCGGGTGTCGCTCGCCCCCGACGAGGGCGACCACCTGCTCCGCGTGCGGTTTGAGCACCCGGATCACCGTGTGGTCGTCGTACTCGTGGGCGCCCAGGATGCTGTGCGGGCTGTGATGGACTCCGGACACCAACCGGGCCAGCTCAGCAGGATCTGGCGCCAGGTGCGGGCTGGCGAGCTTCTTGGTTCTCGTCATAGCGAAGGCTCCTTCGTCGTTCCCGTCATTCCCGGCGCAGCAGAACTGCTCTCTGCTCCTGCGGGATCAACGGCATGTTCAGGACGTGCGCGACGGCCCGGGCCGGTTCCAGTCGCACGTAGTTCGACTGGCCCCATTGGTATTCCTCCCCGGTGATCTCGTCGCGCACCCAGAAACGGTCATAGGGCTGCATACCCAAAGCGGCCATGTCTAGCCACAGGGTGCCTTCCTCAGGGCCGAATGGGTTCAACGTCACCACCACCAGCACGGTGTCACCGGATACCGGGTCGAACTTGCTGTACGACAGCAGCGCGTCGTTGTCGATGTGATGGAACGTGATGGTGCGCATCTCGCACAGGGCGGGGTGGAGGTGGCGAATCTCGTTGAGCCGCCGCAGGAATGGCTCCAGGGACTGGCCCTGTGCCAGTGCGCCTTCGAAGTCGCGCGGTCGCAGCTCGTATTTCTCGGAGTCCAGGTACTCCTCGCTGCCCTCCCGCACCGGCAGATGCTCGTAGAGTTCGAAGCCGGAGTACACGCCCCACGAGCTGCCCATCGTCGACGCCAGCACGGCCCGGATTGCGAACATGCCCGGCCCGCCGTGTTGCAGGCTCTCGTGCAGGATGTCGGGCGTGTTCACGAACAGGTTCGGCCGGGTGTAGTCGGCGTGCTCCGCGATCTGGCGGCCGAACTCCTCGATCTCCCATTTGGCGGTACGCCAGGTGAAGTAGGAATACGACTGTGTGAAGCCAAGTTTCGCGAGCCCGTTCAGCCGCGCCGGGCGGGTGAACGCCTCGGCGAGGAACAGCACGTCGGGATCGACGGCCTTGACCTGGCTGATCAGCCACCCCCAGAAGTTCGGCGGCTTGGTGTGCGGGTTGTCGACCCGAAAGATCTTGATGCCGTGGTCCATCCAGTGCCGCACCACCCGCAGCACCTCGTCGTAGAGGCCGCCGGGATCGTTGTCGAAGTTCAGCGGGTAGATGTCCTGGTACTTCTTCGGCGGGTTCTCCGCGTAGGCGATGGAGCCGTCCGGCAATTCGGTGAACCATTCCCGGTGATTCTTGGCCCAGGGGTGATCCGGAGCGCATTGCAGCGCCAGGTCGAGTGCGACCTCCAGCCCGTTGTCGCGTGCCGCATCGACGAACCGGTCGAAGTCGTCGATCGTTCCGAGATCGGGGTGGACGGCGTCGTGCCCGCCCTCGTCGCTGCCGATCGCCCAGGGTGATCCGACATCGCCCGGCTCGGCCGTCACGGTGTTGTTGCGGCCCTTGCGGTGCACCTTGCCGATCGGGTGGATCGGCGGCAGGTAGACGACGTTGAACCCCATCGATGCGACCCGCGGGAGCGCCAGGGCGGCGGTCTCGAACGTGCCGTGCACGGGCCGGCCTGCCTCGTCGCGGCCACCGGTGGAGCGGGGGAACAGTTCGTACCAGGCGCTGCACCGCGCCATCGGTCGGTCCACCCAGATGCCGTAGGTGCTGCCCCGGGTGACCAGCTCGCGCAGCGGGTACTGGGCGAGCAGATCAGTGACCTCGTGGGACAGCGCCAGGGCCGCTCGGGTGAGCGGATCCCCGGACTCGCGCAGTGCCGCGGCGGCCGCCAACAGCGGCGCGCGGCGGTCGCGAGGCACGCCGGTGGCGGCGCGGGCCAGCAGATTGCCGCCGACGATCAGATCGTTGTTGAGCTCCGACTCGCCCTGTCCGGCGTTGAGTTTGACGGTGACGTTGTGCCGCCACGTGGTGATCGGATCGCCCCAGCCGTCGATCCGGAACGTCCACAGGCCCACCCGGTCGGGCACGAACTGGCCGTGGAAGACATCGGGGGTGCGGCCCATTGCCATCGGGTACAGCTGGGGCTTCACCCGGCTCACCGCGGGGGAGGCCTCGGTCAGTTCAGCGCCCTCGAGGGCTTTGACCCGCCGGGCTGGATTCTGTCCGAGCTGGGGGTGGGCAGTTCCGAGGTAGCGCACCACCAACGTCGCCGCCACCGCGTCGTGCCCCTCGCGCCACACCGTCCCGGCAACCGGCACGACTTCACCGACGACCGCCTTGGCCGGATAGGTACCGCAGGACACAACGGGCGCGACGTCATCGATCTCGATACGACCGGGCAACCCAACCACTCCATTCCTGACCTGTGCGACGTGGTCTGCTCCGCGCCGGCTCGAGTCGGTTTCTCGTTGTCGTGGCGCAGCAACCCTGGTCGCTGCACCGGTCGTGAGTCTTCTTGACCCTCGGGGTAACCGCATCGCGCCCTCTTCACACCGTAGTGCGAAGAATGACCGGCTGGGGAAGAAGCGCACGCTCGCGCCAACCGCACCAGGGTTCTCAGTAAGGTGGGAACGCGTGAAGGCCCTCCGCAGGTTCACGGTCCGTGCCCATTTGCCCGAGCGGCTCGCAGCCCTCGGCCGGTTGTCCACCAACCTGCGTTGGTCGTGGGACAAGCCGACACAAGATCTCTTCGCCTCGATAGACCCGCGGCTGTGGCTGCAGACCGGTCAGGATCCGGTGGCGCTGCTGGGCGCGGTCGCCCCGGCGCGGCTTGACGAACTGGCCGAGGACGAGCAGTTCCTCACCGGTCTGGATCAGCTTGCGGCGGATCTGGACGACTACCTGAGCAGGCCGATGTGGTACCAGGAGCAAGACGTCGCGTCGATGCCGACGGGCATCGCGTACTTCTCGATGGAGTTCGGTGTCGCCGAAGTGCTGCCGAACTATTCGGGCGGTCTGGGCATTCTCGCCGGCGACCATTTGAAGTCGGCGTCGGATCTGGGTCTGCCGCTGATCGCTGTCGGCTTGTACTACCGGTCCGGGTATTTCCGGCAGTCGCTGACTGCCGACGGCTGGCAGCACGAGAACTATCCGTCGCTGGATCCACAGGGGCTCCCGCTTCGGCTGCTCACCGACGCCGCGGGCGCGCCGGTGCTCGTCGAGCTGGCGATGCCGGACGCGAAGGTGCTGCGCGCCCGGGTGTGGGTGGCGCAGGTCGGCCGGATCCCGCTGCTGCTCTTGGATTCTGACATCCCCGAAAACGAGCACGATTTGCGCAACGTCACCGACCGGCTCTACGGCGGCGACCAGGAGCACCGCATCAAGCAGGAGTTGCTCGCCGGGATCGGCGGCATTCGGGCGATCCGTGCGTTCACCGCCATCGAGGGTCGGCCCGCCCCGGACGTGTACCACATGAACGAGGGCCACGCGGGCTTCCTGGGGGTCGAGCGGATCCGCGAATACATCTCCGAGCAGAAGCTCGATTTCGATACCGCGCTGACGCTCGTGCGGGCCAGCACGGTGTTCACCACCCACACTCCGGTGCCGGCGGGAATCGACCGCTTCCCGGTGGACATGGTGCAGATGTATTTCGGCGATGACGGGAAAGATGGCCTGCTGCCGGAGGTTCCGGTCGGACGGGTCTTGGCGTTCGGTGCCGAGGACGACCCGTCGAAGTTCAACATGGCGCACATGGGCCTGCGGTTGGCCCAGCGCGCGAACGGGGTGTCCCTGCTGCACGGGCGGGTCAGCCGCACGATGTTCGACGAGCTGTGGCCCGGTTTCGACCCGGCTGAGGTGCCGATCGGCTCGATCACCAACGGTGTGCACGGCCCCACCTGGGCGGCCCCGCAGTGGTTGGAGCTCGGGCGGGAACTCGCCGGTTCCACCGAGGCGCTGCGCGAACCCAACGTCTGGGCGCGGCTGCAACAGGTCGACACCGGTCACATCTGGTGGATCCGCTCGCAGCTGCGCGCGCTGCTGGTCGAGGATGTACGCCAGCGGCTACGCCGGTCGTGGCTGGAGCGCGGCGCATCCGAGGCCGAACTCGGCTGGATTGCAACGGCTTTCGACCCTGAGGTGCTGACCATCGGCTTCGCCCGCCGGGTGCCCACCTATAAGCGTCTGACGCTGATGCTGCGTGATCCGGAGCGCCTCGAGGCGCTGCTGCTCGACAAGGACAAGCCCCTGCAGCTGATCGTCGCAGGCAAGTCACACCCGGCCGACGATGCGGGCAAGGCGCTGATCCAGCAGATCGTGCGGTTCGCCGACCGGCCGGAAGTGCGCCACCGCATCGCTTTCCTACCCGACTACGACATGTCGATGGCCCGTCAGTTGTACTGGGGTTGCGACGTGTGGCTGAACAACCCGCTGCGTCCGCTGGAAGCCTGCGGCACGTCGGGGATGAAGAGCGCGCTGAACGGCGGGCTCAACCTGTCCATCCGCGACGGCTGGTGGGACGAGTGGTACGACGGCGAAAACGGCTGGGAGATACCGACAGCCGACGGCTTGGCCGACGAGAACCGCCGCGACGACATCGAGTCGGCCGCGCTCTACAACCTGCTCGAGCAGTCGGTGACGCCGACGTTCTACGACCGCGACGACAAGGGTGTGCCGACCCGCTGGGTGGAGATGGTCCGACACACCTTGCAGGGCCTCGGGCCCAAGGTGCTGGCGTCCCGCATGGTGCGCGACTACACCGAGAAGTACTACGCGCCCGCCGCCGCGTCGTTCCGCCGCACCAGTGCGCCGATCGACGGCCTGCCGTTCGGGGCGGCACGCGATTTGTCGGCCTACCGACAGCGTGTCCGGGAGGCCTGGCCGCACATCGAGGTCACCGATGTCGACAGCACCGGGCTGCCCGACACCCCGCTGCTGGGGTCGGAGCTGACCCTCACCGCGACCGTCGCGCTGGCCGGGCTGAAACCCGATGAGGTCGACGTACAGGCGGTGCTCGGCCGGGTCGACGCCGCCGACGCCCTGCAGGACCCCGTCACCGTCGACATGGTGCACTCGGGTTCCGGTGACGGCGGCACCGACATCTTCTCGACGACGACCCCGTTGCCGGTGGCCGGTTCGGTGGGCTACACCGTCCGGGTGCTACCGCATCATCCGCTGCTGGCCGGTGACAACGAGCTCGGTCTCGTCACGCTGGCGTAACGCCGGCAGTTGCCGAACCGGTTAGCAGGGCAGGGGAGCCACCTGTAGGTTCCCAACAGGATGTAGAGGGGTGCCGCATCGGGGCGGACCATCGGCATCCGGGAAGGTGTTCGGGGCAGTGTTTGTTCGTCGCGCAGCGCTGATGGCGCTGGTGGGCACCTTTTTGTTGGCCGCGCCGGTGCCGGCATCGGCCGATCCCGATCCCGGAGGCCCCGAGCTGGGTCAGCCCGTCGCCGCCGACCAGGCCGCCCCGCCGGTCGATGACGGGAAGGTGGCCTCGACGCCGCCGGCGATCACGACATCACCGGATGGATGGACGCTGACGATCTCGGCCAAGGACGAGGTGCAGATGCCGATCGCACCGTTGACGACCGCCATCTCCTCACGGGAGTACTCCGTCAGCGGTGTATTCAATGGTGCGCTCGACGGACCCGGCGACAACCCGAGGGGTGTGTTCGAGGTGGGCTACCAGATCGGTTGTGGCATCGACATGAGCACCTCCAACGGCGTTGCCCTGGGCGGCACGATCGGGGTGAACTCGTCGATCGGAATCATCGGGCTGGACTTCCCCAACAACGCGGCCGAGGGGTTGCTGCCCGGTGTCGGCGGCAATATCGGCGGGGCGATCACCGTCGGCCTCAAGCCCGGCATCATCAACATCGTCCCGGTGACCAAGAAGCAGTACAAGGGTGACCGGCCGTGGGTGTCGATCAGCAACTTCCACGTGAAAATCGATGGCTGCGTGGGGGAGTCGTTCATCCGCTCCTACGCGACGCTGAGCAAGTCCACCGACGAAGGTGACGCGATCCTGTCCTGGTACGGGGTGACCAAAAAGATCTGAACGTCGATCCAGAACTCAGAGCGAAGAATCCGGGAGAAATGTCGCCCTCAGTTCTGAATCGCCGGTTCACATCCTGCGGGCCGCATCGGGATTGAGGATGAACAGCCCGGCAATCGTCTGGTCGTCGCGAAACGCGATGCGCGCGACGAACTCGCCTGCTTCAAACGCCAGCGGGGTGTTGGTGGTGGTGAAGTCACCGGTGCGCACGGCGTCGGTATCTCCGCGACCCCGGTAAGCGCCGGCCTCCCGGACGATGTGGGCCCATCCCGCGGCCAGCTCGTCGTCGGCCAACCCCTCGCGCATCGTGGGGTCGAAGCGGGCGCTGACATCGCCCCACCGGGCGTGCACCATGTCATCGATGACCGCTGTGGCCAGCCCGGTGGCTCCAGGCAGCGCAGGGGTGTTCAGGCCGAACCGCAGCGGATCCATACTTCCAGTGTGGCGGTCGGGAAGGCTTACGGGAAGCGCTTGATGCAGCGGTCCTGATCGCCGAGCACTCCGATGCGGAACGCGTCGATGCGATTGAAGCCGGCGGGCACCGACTCGCCGTTGACGTCGCCGGCGGCCAGGCCGTTGGTCAGCAGACCCGACACCGCCTCGTCGATGTCGCCGGCCGTCAGCGCGACGGTGTTGCCGTCGGGGGTGGTGACCTCTTTGGACAGCTTGGTGGTCGCGACGCCGGTCAGGCACGCGGTACGCAAGCCGGCTTCGGCGTTGTCGAGGACCAGTCCGCCGCGCTCGTGCTGTAGCGCCAGCATGTAGCGCGACACCAGCACGGAGTAGGCGGTGTTGTCGCCGGTGACCAGGACGTTGTCCTGGCCTTCGTTGGAGGCGCCCATCTTCTCCAGCCCCGGCAGGTCGACCGCGATGGTGTTGGCGGCCGGGCAGTACGATACCGGCGGGCTGGGCCGGGCGTCAGGGCATTTCGATGCCGACGCGGCGTCCAGGCTCAGGGTGGGCGGGTTTTTCGGCGTGAACAGGATGTTCATCGCTTCGATGATCGAGCGGGCCGAGTCCGCGGTGACCGGCCACTCACCGGTCTGGTCGCGCTGCAGTTCGATCGGCAAGTCTCCGCGGCGCTGGCCGATCTCCTGGGCGTCGATGGCCGCACACGACGACGGTCCGTCGGTGAAGCCGGTCTGGAACGCCGAGATCCGCTCGAACGCCGACCCGTGCTCGTCGCCGCTGTCGGCGTAGTCGTCCTGGCTCAGCAGCGGGTCGCGGAACGAGATCATCGCGGCCAGAAGGTTGTTCAGCCCGTCACCGGTGCTCAGCGTGAACCGCTTCGAGTTGCCTTCGGCCACCCACCGCATGTAGACGCCTGCAAGGCAGTCGGCCTGCTGCTCGGCCACGAGCGTGGGGGTGCCCTTTTTGTTGAGCTTGGCCATTCTCTGAATCGCATGCCCGTATTCGTGAGCCAGCACCATCGTGATCGCCATGTCGCCGTTGGCTTGTCGCAGTGCGGGCAGCAGCACGCCGCGATCCCAGCCGATGGTGTTGTCGTCTTCGCAGAAGCCGGCGTTGATCAGGTCGGACGTGGTGTCGCCGCAGAATTCACCGTCGTATTCGTTGGAGTCCCAGGAGATCAGGTCCTTGACGGGTCGGAATTCCCCGTCGAAGGAGCCCGTGTAGTTGTCCTTCCAGAACTCCTCGAGATCGCTGACCGACTGGGCGCCGATCTCGTCGTCCTCGCCACCGTCACTGTTCGAGACCCTTCGCGTCGGCTTCTCCGGATCCGAGCGCAAGCCGCTGGCGCCGTCCACCGCCTGCAGGCCGCCGACCTTGAACGGATCGTCGAAGACCGACACGGCCTTTCCGGAAATCGTCGTGCCGCAGCCGGCGAGCACCACCGCGACGCTCGCGACGGCGAGCAGGCGTGCGAGGAATCGGCGCTGCATGACGGTCACTTTAGTGCCGCGCCAGGGCTCTACCGATCCCAATTCAGGAGGCCCCGTCGCGGAGACGCTGAAGTGCCTGCTTGACGCGCTCGGGATCGGTGGTCGGCCAAAATGGCGGCAACGACGCGCGCAGGTAACCGCCGTAGCGAGCGGTCGCCATCCGGGAGTCCAGCACCGCGACGACGCCCCGGTCGTCGGCGCGACGCAGCAACCGGCCCGCTCCCTGAGCAAGGAGCAGGGCGGCATGGGCGGCGGCGACCGTCATGAATCCGTTGCCGCCGCGCGCGGCGACGGCTCGCTGGCGTGCCGTCAGCAGCGGATCGTCGGGGCGGGGGAACGGAATCCGGTCGATGAGCACCAGCGACAGTGACGGCCCTGGCACGTCGACGCCCTGCCACAGCGACAGCGTGCCGAACAGCGAGGTTTCGGGGTCGGCGGCGAACTTTTCGACCAGCGCCGCGGTGTTGTCGTCCCCCTGGCAGAGGATCGGGGTGTCGATCCGGGCACGAAGGGCCTCGGTCGCCGCCTTGGCGGCGCGCATCGACGAGAACAGCCCCAGGGTGCGTCCGCCGGCGGCCTCGATGAGCCCGGCGATCTCGTCGACCTGTTCGGGGGAGCCTGCGGAATCCCGGCCCGGGGGCGGGAGATGCGCGGCGACGTAGAGGATCCCGGACTTGGCGTGCTCGAACGGGGAGCCGACGTCCAATCCGGTCCACTTCGGCCCGCCGCCGAGCCCCCAGGCGCCCGCCATCGCGTCGAACGAACCGCCGACGGTCAGGGTCGCTGAGGTCAAAATCGTTGTCGCGCTGTCGAACAGTCGGGTGCGCAGCAATCCGGCGACCGACAGCGGCGCCACCCGCAACACAGGCCGTCGGTTTCCGCGAATCTCGTCCTGATCCAGCCACACCACCTCCGTGCGGTCCGGGATGGCCGGGACGAAGGAGTCGAGCACGCGTGACGCGGCGTCGCCGATCTCGGTCAGCGCCGCGATCGCCTCGTTGCGGGCCGCGGCGGCCTTGGGGTCTTTGGGTGCCGGATCGATGTCCCCGCGGGCGGCGGTGGCCGCGTCCCGCAATGCCGTCAGGTAGGTGGCCAGCTCCTCGTCGAGGTAATCGAGCCGGCCCGGCTGCGCGTCGTGGATCGCCGAGGAGAACGTCGCCACCGCCGCCTCCATCCGCTGAACCAGCGCCGGGCTGACCAGGCGGGAGATCCGCCGGACGGCCACCCCCAGCGGGGCGGGGGTCAGTTCACCGGTCGCCACCGACGTCACCCGGTCCACCAGTTCGTGGGCCTCGTCGACCACCAGATACTCGTGTTCGGGCAGCACCGCGGCGTCGGCGATCGCGTCGATCGCCAGCAGCGCATGGTTGGTGACGATGACCTCGGCGCGGCCAGCCTCGCCGCGCGCCCGTTCGGAGAAGCAGTCGGTGCCGTACGGGCAGCGCGCCATGCCGAGGCATTCCCGGGCCGAGACGCTGACCTGCGACCAGGACCGGTCGGGCACACCCGGCGTCAGCTCGTCACGATCGCCGGTCTCGGTGGACGACGCCCACGCCGTCAACCGCGCGACGTCACGGCCCAGCGCGCTCGCCGCTACGGGCTCGAACAGTTCCTCCTGCGAAGCGTCACCGGGCTCGTCTGCGCTTCCGTTGTGAATCTTGTTCAGGCACAGATAATTTCGCCGGCCTTTCAGCAGCGCGAACTTGGGCCGCCGAGGCAGTGCGGGTGCCAGCGCGTCGACCAGCCTGGGCAGATCGCGGTCAACGAGCTGGCGTTGCAGCGCGATCGTCGCGGTAGACACCACAACCGGCGACCCCTCCGACACCGCGCGGGCGATGGACGGGATCAGGTAGGCCAGCGACTTGCCGGTTCCGGTGCCGGCCTGCACAGCCAGATGCTCGCCCTCGGCAAAAGCGTTCGCGACCGCCTCGGCCATCTGCACCTGGCCGGGACGCTCGGCACCGCCCAGCGCGGACACCGCCAGCGCCAGTAACTCGGTGACCGGCGGCACGTCGCTGTCGTCGCTCACCGTGACCGCACCGGCACCTGTCGGGTCGGGATCGCCGGCTCGCCCTGCGACAGGGCCAGGCCTTCCCAGGGCAGGCTGCGCAGCCCGCGCACCACCAGCTCACGCGCGGCGGACAGATCGGCCGGCGCCAGCGGCTGCCCGGCGCGCACCAGCGGCACGGTCAGCACCCGCGCCGGCTCGGTCACCTCGGGTGCGGCCGTCACCGGGTAGATGACCTCCTCGGTGATCGTGCCCGTCGGCCGGGACAGCCGCAGTGCCGCCTTGCGTCCGCCGTGAGACTCCTTGCGGCTGCTGCGTTTCTGAACGGGAATGCCGTCGACCTCGACGAGCTTGTAGACCATGCTCGCGGTCGGGGCACCCGAGCCGGTGGCCACCGAGGTTCCGACACCGTAGGTGTTGACCGGGTCGGCGCGCAGCGCAGCGATCGAGAATTCGTCGAGGTCACCCGACACCACGATCTCGGTGCCGGTGGCGCCCAGGTCGTCGAGCTGGCCGCGCACCCGCCGGGCCAAAACCCCGAGGTCGCCGGAGTCGATGCGCACCGCGCCGAGGCCGGTTCCGGCGACCTCGACCGCGTTGGCAACGCCCGCCGTCACGTCGTAGGTGTCGACCAGCAGGGTCGTCCCGACGCCCAGTGCGTCGACCTGCGCACGGAAAGCCGCCTGTTCGTCTGGTCCCGCCGCGGTGGTGTGCAGCATCGTGAACGCATGCGCGCTGGTGCCCATCGCCGGGATGCCGTAGCGACGGTTGGCTTCGAGGTTGGACGTGCCGGCAAAGCCGGCGATATAGGCCGCGCGGGCCGCCGCCACCGCCGCCTGCTCGTGGGTGCGGCGCGAGCCCATCTCGATCAGCGGCCGGCCGGCCGCCGCGCTGACCATCCGCGCGGCCGCCGAGGCGATCGCGGTGTCATGGTTGAAGATCGACAGCGCCAGCGTCTCCAGCAACACGCACTCGGCGAAGGTGCCGGTGACCGAGAGAACCGGGGAGCCGGGGAAGTACAGCTCACCCTCGGCGTAGCCGTCGACATCACCGGTGAACCGGAAGTCACGCAGATAGTCCAGCGTCGCGCGGTCGAGGAAGGACCGTAGGGGAGCCAGGGCGGCGTCGTCGAAGATGAACTCGCCCAACGCTTCCAGGAACCGCCCGGTGCCCGCGACCACGCCGTACCGGCGGCCGTCGGGCAGCCGGCGGGCAAACACCTCGAAGGTGGTCCGGCGCTCGGCGGACCCGTCACGCAGCGCGGCGGCGAGCATCGTCAACTCGTACTTGTCCGTCAGCAGGGCGGCGGTCACAGCGCAACCGTATCGGCCCCCCGGCGGGCTGGATAGCCGGATAGGCGGCTCGCTATCCTTGGTCCCATGGGTTCGCAAGCAGCTCCGACCCGCCCGGACGCCAGCGGACAGCAACGCACTGAATCCGTCGCTGCTGTCGACACCCCGTGGGTCACGATCGTGTGGGATGACCCGGTGAATCTGATGAACTACGTGACCTACGTCTTCCAGAAGCTGTTCGGCTACAGCGAACCGCATGCCACCAAGCTCATGCTGCAGGTTCACCACGAGGGCAAGGCGGTGGTCTCCGCCGGGAGCCGCGAATCCATGGAGGTCGACGTGTCCAAACTGCATGCCGCCGGTTTGTGGGCGACCATGCAGCAGGACCGCTGACCGCGTGCGCAAATGGAAGCGGGTCGACACCGCTGAGGGTCCACGGTTCCGCTCGGCGCTGGCCCCGCATGAGGCTGCGCTGCTGAAGAACATGGTCGCCTCGGTGCAGGGCATGCTCGACGAGCGGGAGGCCGCGACGCCGTCGGATCCGTTGGAGCAGATCACCGGAATCCGGGCCGGCAACCCGCAGGCGCCCGACGACACGACGATGCGACGCTTGCTGCCCGACTTCTTCAAGCCTCAGCGGGATCATCCGGCTGGCTCCGCGGCCGCCGAGAGCCTCAACGGTGCGCTGCGCAGTCTGCACGAGCCGGACATCATCGATGCCAAAAGGTCTGCGGCGCAACGTCTTTTGGACACCCTTCCGGATGGCGGGGGCAGGTTCGAGATCACCGAAGACGACGCCAACGCCTGGGTCTCCGCGGTGAACGACGTCCGGCTGGCGCTGGGCGCGATGCTCGAGATCGGCCCGGAGGGCCCCGACCGGCTGCCGACTGACCATCCGCTGGCGGGTCACCTCGACGTCTATCAGTGGCTGACGGTGTTGCAGGAGTATCTGGTGCTCGGCCTGATGGGCAAGCCAATCCGATGAAGACCGGGTCGATCACCGACGTCGCAGGCATCCTGGTCGGTCACCACCACCGCCTGGACGACGATGCGAGCCTCGGCTCCGGCTGGGCCTGCGGCACCACCGTGATCGTTGCGCCACCCGGCACGGTCGGCGCCGTCGACGTACGCGGCGGCGCGCCCGGCAGCCGCGAGACCGACCTGCTCGACCCGGCCAACAGCGTCCGCCACGTCGACGCCGTCGTGCTGACCGGCGGCAGTGCCTACGGCCTGGCCGCCGCCGACGGTGTGATGACCTGGCTGGAGGAGCAGGGCCGCGGGGTGGCGATGGACGGCGGCGTCGTCCCGATCGTTCCGGCCGCGGTGATCTTCGATCTGCCGGTCGGCGGCTGGGCGTGCAGGCCCACTGCCGAGTTCGGCTATGCGGCGGCGAGCTCAGCCGGTGCGGAGGTGGCGGTGGGGACCGTCGGAGCCGGTGTCGGTGCCCGTGCCGCCGTGCTCAAGGGTGGCGTCGGCACCGCATCAATCACCCTCGAATCCGGGGTGACGGTCGGGGCGATCGTCGTCGTCAACAGTGCGGGCAACGTCGTTGACCCGGCCACCGGCCTGCCGTGGATGAGCCACCTCGTCGCGGAATTCGGGCTGGCCGCGCCGCCCGCCGACCAGATCGCCGCACTCACCGCGCTCGACAAGGAGTCCAGCCCGCTCAACACCACCATCGCGGTCGTCGCCACCGACGCCGCGCTGTCGCCGGCCGGGTGCCGACGGTTCGCGGTCGCGGCCCAGGACGGCCTGGCCCACACCATCCGTCCCGCACACACCCCGCTGGACGGTGACACCGTGTTCGCGCTGGCCACCGGCGCCGTCGAGCTGCAGCCCGATCCCGATACGCCGGTGGCGATGGTGCCGGAGACCAAGGCGCTCGCGGCGCTCGGCGCGGCCGGGGCGGATTGTCTGGCGCGGGCCGTACTGGTCGCGGTGCTGGCAGCTCAGTCGGCCGCCGGGGTTCCGACCTACCGGGACGTGGTTCCGGGGGCGTTCGGCGCCGGTGCCTGACCTGAGCTCGCCCCCCGCCGAGGTGCTCCACCGGTAGCCTGGACGAAGCCGAGGAGGGGCTGGCAAGGCCGGCTCCGGGCGTAGAAGAGGTATGAGGCACAGATGAACCAGCCGTTGGGTTATCCGGCGACTCCGCCGCAACCCAAGAAGCCACCGGCGTGGAAGGTCGGCGGCGCCACCATCCTGTCGTTCGTCGCGCTGCTCTACGTGATCGAGATCGTCGACCAGCTCTCGGGGCACTCGCTGGACCGCAACGGCATCCGGCCACTGGAAACCGACGGCCTGTGGGGCATCGTGTTCTCGCCGCTGCTGCACGCCAACTGGCAGCACCTGGCCGCAAACACCGTGCCGGCCCTGGTGCTCGGCTTCCTGGTGACACTGACCGGCATGGCCCGGTTCGTCTGGGCCACCGCGATCATCTGGATCGTCGGCGGATTCGGCACCTGGCTGATCGGAAACGTCGGCTGCGGGCTTGAGACCAACCACATCGGCGCCTCCGGGCTGATCTTCGGCTGGCTGACCTTCCTGTTGGTTTTCGGCTTCTTCACCAGGCACCCCTGGTGGATCGTCACCGGGATCGTGGTGCTGTTCGTCTACGGCGGCGTGCTGTGGGGGGCCATGCCCGAATTGACCACCTGCGGCGGGGTGTCCTGGCAGGGCCACCTGTGCGGGGCGATCGCCGGCGTGCTGGCCGCCTACTGGCTGTCCGGTCCGGAACGCAAAGCGCGGGAACGCAAGAGCGCCGGCCAATTTCCCGGCCTGACGTCATGAGCGACCGCTTCGCGCCGGTCGGCATCTTCGATTCCGGCGTGGGTGGGCTGACCGTCGCCCGCTCGATCATCGACCAGCTGCCCGACGAGGACATCATCTATGTCGGCGACACCGGCAACGGACCCTACGGTCCGCTGACCATTCCCGAGGTTCGGGCGCACGCATTGGCGATCGGCGACGACCTCGTCGAGCGCGGGGTCAAAGCCCTCGTCATCGCCTGCAACACCGCGTCGTCGGCCTGCCTGCGCGATGCGCGCGAACGCTACGACGTGCCCGTCGTCGAGGTGATTCTGCCCGCCGTGCGGCGCGCGGTGGCCACCACGCGCACGGGACGCATCGGGGTCATCGGCACCCAGGCGACGATCGCGTCCGGGGCCTACCAGGACGCGTTCGCGGCGGCGCGCGACGTCGACGTCGCGGCGGTGGCATGCCCGCGGTTCGTCGACTTCGTCGAGCGCGGCGTCACCAGCGGCCGCCAGGTGCTCAATCTGGCCGAGGGGTATCTGGAGCCGCTCCAGCGTGCACAGGTCGACACCTTGGTGTTGGGCTGCACGCACTACCCGTTGCTGTCCGGGCTGATCCAGCTGGCGATGGGGGATTCGGTCACGCTGGTGTCCAGTGCCGAGGAGACGGCCAAAGACTTGCTGAAGGTTCTGACCGAGCGCGATCTGCTGCGCCCGCACGAGGCACCGGCGGCGACCCGGCTGTTCGAGGCGACGGGTGATCCCGAGGCGTTCACCGCTTTGGCGGCGCGCTTCCTGGGTCCGGCGATCACCGGCGTCCATCCTGTGCACCGTCACGTCTCGGCGGCAACGTGATTCTCTCTGACAAACCCGTCATGTTTTCCTCGTGTGGCAACCGGGCATGGCAAGCTGGTGGCTGTGCGAATCACCGTTCTCGGTTGCTCCGGCAGTGTTGTCGGGCCTGATTCGCCGGCGTCCGGCTACCTGCTGACGGCACCGGATACACCGCCTCTCGTCCTCGATTTCGGTGGCGGTGTGCTCGGCGCGCTGCAGCGCTACGCCGATCCCAACGAGGTGCACGTTCTGCTGTCGCACCTGCACGCCGACCACTGCCTGGATCTGCCCGGCCTGTTCGTGTGGCGTCGCTACCACCCGAGTCCGGCTCAGGGCCGCGGCATCATGTACGGCCCCAGCGATACCTGGACTCGGCTGGCGGCGGCGTCGTCGCCGCTCGGGGGCGAGCTCGACGACTTCTCCGACATCTTCGACATCCGCCACTGGCAGGACAACCAGCCCGTGCAATTCGGTGCCCTGACCGTGCTGCCGCGGCTGGTGACCCATCCGACCGAGTCGTTCGGTATGCGCATCACCGACCCGTCCGGCGCCACCCTGGTCTACAGCGGCGACACCGGCGTGTGCGAGTCACTGGTCGAATTGGCAAGGGGTGCGGACGTTTTCCTGTGCGAGGCATCGTGGACGCACGCACCGGAGCGGCCGCCCCATCTCCATCTGTCCGGCACCGAAGCCGGCCGGATGGCCAAGCGTGCCGGCGTCGGCGAACTGTTGCTCACCCACATCCCGCCCTGGACGTCGCGGGAGGACGTGATCTCCGAGGCCAAGGCGGAGTTCGACGGTCCGGTACACGCCGTGGTGTGCGGGGAGGCCATCGACGTCCGTCGGCACTGACGCCCTCGGGCCCGGGTCTGATTGCCCGAACTCCTCCTCGGCTCGTGCCTCGCCGCATCGTCGCTCGGCTAGTGTTTCCCACGTGTCCCGACGACAAGACGGCAGGCTTGACGACGAGCTGCGCCCGGTCACGATCACCCGTGGCTTCACCTCCCATCCGGCCGGCTCGGTGCTTGTCGCCTTCGGCGAAACCCGGGTCATGTGCACGGCGAGCGTCACCGACGGGGTGCCGCGCTGGCGCAAGGGCTCCGGACTGGGCTGGCTGACCGCCGAGTACGCGATGTTGCCCGGCGCTACGCACACCCGGTCCGATCGCGAATCGGTGAAGGGCCGCGTGGGCGGACGCACCCAGGAGATCAGCCGCCTGGTTGGGCGCTCGCTGCGGGCGTGTATCGATCTGGCCGCGCTCGGCGAGAACACCATCGCCATCGACTGCGACGTCTTGCAGGCCGACGGCGGAACCCGCACCGCCGCGATCACCGGCGCCTACGTTGCGCTCTCCGATGCCGTCACGTACCTGGCGGCGGCAGGCAAACTGTCCGACCCGCGCCCGCTGTCGTGTGCCATCGCGGCGGTCAGCGTCGGGGTGGTCGACGGCCGCGTTCGCGTCGACCTTCCCTACGAGGAGGACTCGCGCGCCGAGGTCGACATGAACATCGTCGCCACCGACACCGGAACACTGGTCGAGGTCCAGGGGACCGGCGAAGGTGCGACGTTCCCGCGCTCGACGCTCGACAAGATGCTCGATGCCGCCCTCGGTGCCTGCGAAACCTTGTTCGCCGTGCAGCGTGAAGCCTTGGCACTGCCGTATCCCGGTGTGCTGCCCGACGGGGCGCCGTCGAAGAAGGCGTTCGGGAGCTGAGCTGAACCGCGTACTCGTCGCCAGCCGCAACGCCAAGAAGCTGGCCGAACTGCGCCGCGTCCTCGACGCCGCCGGGCTGGCCGGGCTGACCCTGGTCTCGCTCGACGATGTGCCGCCCTTCGACGAGGCGCCCGAAACCGGCGCCACCTTCGAGGAGAATGCGCTGGCGAAGGCCCGGGACGGCTACACGGCGACCGGGTTGCCCACCGTCGCCGACGACTCGGGGCTGACGGTGGCCGCCCTCAACGGGATGCCGGGGGTGCTCTCGGCGCGATGGGCTGGAACGCACGGCGAGGACGCCGCGAACAACGCGTTGCTCCTGGCGCAGCTGCGTGATGTGCCCGATGAGCGGCGTTCGGCGGCGTTCGTGTCGGCGTGCGCGCTCGTGTACGGACCCGGCGACGCCGACAGTGCGGTGGTGCGCGGCGAGTGGAACGGGGCGATCGCCCGGGAGCCGCGCGGTGCGGGCGGTTTCGGTTACGACCCGCTGTTCATCCCTGAGGGGGAGAGCCGCAGCGCTGCCGAGCTCAGCCCGGCGGAGAAGGACGCGGCGTCGCATCGCGGCCGCGCGCTTTCGTTGCTGACCCCGGCACTGAGTGCGCTGCTCAGGTGAGTGGAACGAGATTTTCCTAGCGCATCTAACCTGTGTCATGATGCTCGGGTGGGTCGTCACTCGGTCCGGGCGGCGCACCCCGGTGTTCTGATCGCCGTCCTGGCGGCGGCCGGCATCAGCGTGTCGCTGACGCAGACCCTGATGATCCCGCTCATTCCCGAGCTCCCAATGCTGTTGCACACCAACCCGTCCAACGCGTCGTGGACGATCACCGTCACCTTGCTGACCGCGGCGGTGGCGACGCCGGTGTTCGGCCGCCTCGGCGATATGCACGGCCCCAAGCCGATGTTGATGATCTGCGCGGGTGCGATGGCCGTCGGCTCGCTGCTGGCCGCGGTCACCAGCTCTCTGGTGCCGTTCATCATCGGGCGTGGGCTGCAAGGGCTGGCCTTGCCGATCATTCCGCTGGCCATCAGCGTGCTGCGCTCGGCGCTGCCCGCCGAGCGGGTCGGCCCGGCGATGGGGCTGATCAGTTCGTCACTGGGTGTCGGCGGCGCGATGGGCCTTCCGCTGTCGGCGGTGATCGCGCAAAAGGCGGACTGGCACACATTGTTCTGGGGCGCAGGCGTTCTCGGCATCCTGGCGATGCTGCTGTTCGCATTCCTGGTGCCCAACGTGCCGGCCAGCTCGGCCGACCGGTTCGACCCGCTCGGCACCCTGCTGCTGGCGGTGGGGTTGGTGACCCTGCTTCTGCCGATCTCCAAAGGTTCGACGTGGGGCTGGACGAGTTCGACGACGCTGTCGCTGTTCGTGCTCTCGGTCGCGGTGTTCGCGATCTTCGCCCGCTGGCAGTTCCGGACCGCGTCCCCGATCGTGGATCTGCGCACCACGCTGCGGCGGCCGGTCCTGACCACCAACGTCGCCGCGGTCCTGGTGTGCTTCGCGATGTTCGCGCTGTCGCTGGTCGGTCCGCAGGTGCTCGAGCTGCCGACGGGAACCGGATTCGGCCTGGGGCAGTCGATGCTGCAGGCCGGTCTGTGGATGGCCCCCGGCGGGCTGGCGATGATGTTCGCGGCCCCGCTTGCCGCACGTACCGCGGGCCGCCGCGGTCCCAAGTTCACGTTGGTCTGCGGTTCGGCGATCATCGCGGCCGCCTACCTGGGTGCGCTGTGGCTACTCGGCAGCCCTGCGGCGGTGATGGTGGTCAACATTGCCGTGAGCTTCGGTGTCGGGTTCGCGTATTCGTCGCTGCCCGCGCTCATCAATGCCGCGGTGCCGGTGTCCGAGACGGCCGCCGCCAACGGGATCAACGCGCTCGCCCGGTCGTTGGGCACCTCGGTGTCCAGCGCCGTGATCGGTGTCGTGCTCGCGACGATGACGATCACCTATGCCGGGCACGTCGTCCCGTCGCTGCACGGTCTGCGAACGGCGCTGTTGATCGCTGCGGGTGTCGCCGCGCTCGCGGCTGTTGTCGCAGTGACGATCCCGACTCGGGCGGAGATCGTCGTCGCCGAGTGGTCGGCGGACGACATCGAGCTGTCTGACGACCCGCTGATCAAAGGTTGAAGCGGGTCTTCAGCTCCCGGGTCTGCACCTGCTCGACGATGATGCCCAGCAGCGGGATGGTGCCGGCCAACAGCACACCGATGGTCTTGGCGATCGGCCAGCGCACCTTCACCGCGAGGTTCGCGGTGAAAAGCAGATAGATGAAGTACACCCAGCCGTGCACCACGCCGATCCAGGTGGGCGGGTTGTCGACCTTGACGACGTAGCGCAGCACGATCTCGTAGCACAGCGCGATCAGCCAGATGCCGGTCGTCCAGGCCAGGACGCGGTACCTGAGAAGGGCTTTGCGGATCGTCTCGTTCGGGACGCCCGTCGGGGTGTGGGCTTCGGGCGACTCGGGTGCGGTCATGCGGTGGTCCTGTTCTGATCGTCGTGGGCCTTGTCGGCCGCGGCCAGTTCGGCCAGATAGGCGTTGTATTCGCGCATTGCGGGGTCGGCCTCATCGGCCGCGGTGCCGGCCGTGGGCCGCGCGGGCAGCAGTCCGGCGGGGATCTCGGTGACGGAGTCGGCGTCCGTCGGCGGCTCGGGCACGCCGTCTTCTTCGTAGCGGATGAACTTGCGGTAGGCGTACACGCAGAATCCGGCGAACATCGGCCACTGCAGGGCGTAACCAAGGTTCTGGAAGGTGCCCGACGTCGACTCGAATCTGCTCCACTGCCACCAGCCCAGGGCCAGGCAGCCGCACGCGGCGATGATCACCAAAAGGATCAACGCGAACCTGCGGCGGCGGGTCGTGGACACACCACGACGGTACCCTGCCAGCGGTTATGGGTTCACCGGTGAGTGGCGCTCAGCACTTCGGGCCGATGAATTCGTCGAGGCGGGCGGTTGCCGCCTTCCGATAGATCGAGACGACGTACTTGGTCGACCGTGTCCATGGAATTCCGAGGTGGTCGAGGGCGCTGGTGAATAGGCCGAGGATGTCCTCTGAGTGATTGGTGAAGTGATACCGAATGCTCTTGACGCCGCGATCGTTGGCGACGACACGGCAGCCGTCGCTGTGGATCAGACCGCGGACGAAGTCTTTGGGCGCGCGCTCGACAAGATCTTGCTGCCAAGGCTCGAGGCGGATCGGCCTGGTGTGCTTTCTACCCGGACCGTGCTGTGGAAAAAGGCACGGCCAGTGTTTGGAGTAAAGGGAGACCGATACGCACCCCTGGGGATATGTGGCGATCGAGGCGTGCTGACCCGGCATCACTGTGTCGATTGCCGCGCAACAGTTATCGATGATGCCGGGGTACTTCTTGTCCAATGCGATCCGGAGCCGCCACACGCGCCGGTCTTTCGATATGCAGCCATCCCCGAGGTAGAGGCCGAGTAGATAACAGTAGGCACTCACTGGGAGTTCGGTGAAGTCATGGACAACGCCGCACGGCGCGCCTGGAACAGGACGGCGCATCGTCGCTGGGGGCCGGCGGCGCTAGTCCTTGACGGTGGGCCGCGGTACACCCGTTCGGCGAGCGATGTCGCAGTCGTTCAGGCCAGCGGCTATCAGTCGCTGTACGTTCGCAAACTCTTCGTCGGAACGGATGGTGTCGGCCTCTCTGCGTCGAGTCGACGCTAACGCCCCCCACCGACATTTAGCCTTGGTGTGGGTCCGCGGGCGGGCCGAACGTCCGACCGGGACA
>NZ_PDHO01000042.1 GCF_002887815.1 Mycobacterium sp. ENV421
TACTGTCCAAACCGTCCGACCCACCCGCTGTTGCACTAGCCCCTTGAATCCGCCGACCGTTCACCAACGACAACTCGCACGCTCGACGTCAGACGTGGGCGTGAAACTCCCACGGCGCGGTGGGCAACACGTCGCCGGTCTCCAGCAGCGTTTTGAGATTGGCGAACACTGTCGGCCAGCCCAGCCCGACCGACTCGCGCTCCGCGGGAGACTGGAAATTCGTATGAGTCACAGTCAATTTGACGATATCCCGGAAGGGCTCGATCTCGAACGTCACGATGCTTTCCTCGACGGTCGGATCATCGCTGGGCTCGCCGAATCCGAAGACCAGTCGGCGCGGCCGATCGACCTCTATCACGGTGCCGGCGACGTCGACGATGCCGGACCCGTCGGAGCGGACATGCTCGACGCGGCCGCCGACCTGCCACTCCGATACTTGCGCATGACCCCAGAACTTCGCGGTGAGCTCGGCGTCGGTGAGGGCATGCCACACCTGTTCCGCGCTGGCGTGGATGTAGGTGGTGTAGACGTAATCGGGGATGGTGTCTGACATTGCGCTCTCCTCCGCGTACTGCTTGATCGTGGCCAGGGCCGCCAGCCGAGGCTCTTCGAACTTCCAGATCCAGCGGGTCTGGAGTTGGTGGATCGGTACCGCATTCAGGTAGTGGAGCTTGCGGCGGCCGTCGCGCACCGACGTCACGAGGTTGGCACTCTCGAGAACCTCGAGGTGCTGGCTGACCGACTGCCTGCGCATGTCGAGCCCCTCGCAGAGCTCGCCGAGTGTCAGCCCGGCACGCTCATGAAGCATGTCGAGCAGCCGTCGCCTGCCGGGGTCGGCCAACGCCTTGAAGACCGCGTCCGCGTCCACGGTCGAATTATGCAGGCAATTGCCTGCCTATCGCAACAGGGCAGCTCAGCGCCGCTGCGCGGCGGCCAGCCTGGCCTTGAACTCCGGCGACTCGATGGAGGTGGCCTGCGGGCCCAGCTCGATGTCCTTGGCCGCCTCGTGGTGGTCGGTGTCGAGGAAGCCGGGGATGGCTGTTGCGCGCATGGACGCCTTCGTGGACAACACGACCTCCCGCGGTGCGGCCGCGGGCCCAGCGGCCAGCTCGAGTGCAGCCGCGACGGGATCCTCGGCGACGGTCAGCGCAAGACCATGCCGCACCGCGGCCTCGGCGTCGAAGCGCATACCGAACAGCAGCGCCGCTCGGGCGACCTGCGGGCCGACCGCGCGCTGCAGCATCCAGGTCGCGCCGCCGCCGGGGTGGATGCCGAGCTTCTGGAACCGCGGATCGAACACTGCGTGCGGCCCCGCGATGCGGACGTCGGCAGCCAGTGCCAGGTTCAGTCCGGCGCCCACGGCCGCGCCGTTGACCGCCGCGATGGTCGGCAGCGTGCACCGGCCGACGGCCATGAAGCCGGCGTAGATGCGCTCGAGCCCTTCCTTGGCAGCCGCGCCGAGGGCGGACAGGTCCGCGCCCGCGCAGAAGGCCTTACCCGCGCCGGTGACCACCACGGCATGAGCCTCGGCCTCGGCGGCCTCGACGGCCTCCCGCAACTGTTGGGACATCGCGTCGGTGACGGCGTTACGCCGGTCGGGATCGTTGACGGTGATCAGCGCGACGCGCTCGCGGACTTCGTAAAGAACCAGGTCAGACATTCCGAGTCTCCATCATCGGGAGGCTAGCAGTTAGGGTTTGACCATCATGGCGGCACCGCATCAGCACCCTGTCCGGGTAGCCGTCTTGGGACCCGTCCGGGCCTGGCACGGTTCGGCGCCGGTTGACGTGGGCGGACCGCGGCAGCGTTCCCTGCTGGCGCGACTGGCGCTGGCCAAGGGGCAGGTGGTGTCGGTCGACCGCCTTATCGAGGATCTGTGGCACGGCGAGCCCCCGCCGAAAGCGCTGTCCGCCCTTCAGGCTTACGTCTCGCATCTGCGGCGGGTGCTCGAACCCGGTCGCGAGCGGCGCGCGCCCGCAACGGTCATCGTCAGCGCCGCGCCGGGCTACCGGCTGGCGCTGCCCGCTGATTCCGTCGACGCGTGGTGGTTCGACGAGCAGGTGCGGACGGCGGAGTCCGAACCCGACCCGGCGCGGCGCGTTAACCTCCTTGACGACGCCCTCGAGCACTGGGCCGGTGAACCCTACGCCGAGGTGTCCGACGCTGCCTGGGCCATCGCGGAGATCGCCCGCCTCGCGGAATTGCGGCTCGCTGCAATCGAATTGCGGGCGTCATCCCAGCTGGCGCTGGGGTACCACAACGCCGTCGTCGGTGCCCTGGAACGGGTGGTCCTCGAGCACCCGACCAGAGAGGGGGCGGCCGGCATCCTGGCTACCGCGCTGTACCGGGCCGGCCGGCAGGCCGCCGCGTTGGCGGTGTTGCGCAGCACACGCGATCATCTCGCCGACGAACTGGGACTCGAACCGGGACGGGCGCTGCGCGATCTCGAACGCGACATCCTCAGCCAGGCTGCACATCTCGACGACAATGATCAGCCGGCGGCTCTGCCGCTCCCGCAGGCGCCGGCTCACGTGCCGAACATCGCCGAACTGTCAGCTCCCCATGGTCGTTCTCGTGAGCTGGCGGCGATCGACGCCGCCGCCCACGACGCCCGCCTCGGCGGCAGCCGTCTGGTGTGGGTCGGTGGCGAGGCAGGCGCCGGAAAGACCACCGTCACCGGCGCCGCCGCAGCTCGGTTGCGCGCCGCCGGTTGGACGGTCGCCGCGGGGCGGTGCCCTGAGGTGGACGGCGCGCCGCCGGGGTGGGCGTGGACGGAGGTGCTGCGGCACTTCAGCGATTCCTTCGCCGCCGCCGACCAACGTCACATCCGTGCCCTCGCGCCACTGCTGCACGAGGCCGACGCCACCGTCGACGACCAAAGTACGTTCTGGACAGCGCATGCCGTCGCGGACGTGATCGGGCGCTCCGCCACCGTCCAACCGGTCGCGGTGCTTTTGGACGATCTGCACCGGACGGACGGCCTCACCCTGGAACTGCTGCGATTGGTCATCCACGAATTGCAGGACCGACCGGTACTGGTCGTGGCCACGTACCGGCCGTCGGAGTCGGGAACCGAATTGGCGGCGGCACGCGCGGCGCTCGCAGTCCGCACAGTCGCGCACCTGAGCATCGGCGGTTTGGGCGCAGAGGCGACGACTGCGCTCGCCGCCGACTGTGGCTTGACCGATCTCACCGAGAACGAGTCTCGGCTGCTGCACGACCGCACCGGCGGCAACCCGCTCTTCGTGCGGGAACTCGCGCGTCTGATGATGTCGGAGGGACTCGATACCGCGCGGGTCGCGGTACCGAGCGGGGTGGGGGATGTGCTGCGGCGCAGACTCGTTCGCCTCCCCGGCGCGACGGTGACCGCACTGCGCCAGGCTGCCGTGCTCGGCCGGGATATCGACGTCGATCTGCTCGCCGAACTCGCGCAGCGCGACGCCGACGACGTACTCGAGGCACTCGAACCTGCGGTGCTGGTCGGTCTGCTGGAGGAGCCCGGCCCCGGCCAGGTCAAGTTCGCGCATGCATTGGTGCGCGACACGCTGTACGAAGACACGTCGCTGCTGCGTCGGTCCCGTCTGCACGCGGCCGTGCTGGACCTGCTGCTGGCCCGGTCGACGGATCCGGCAGCGCTGGCCTATCACGCCGTTGCGGCTGCGACACCGGCCAGCGCGGCCGCCGCCGCCGAACTGGCGATGGCCGCAGGCCACGAGGCAGACCGGGTTGGCGCCCCTGCCGAGGCGGCCCGGCAATGGCAGGCCGCGGTCCGGATGCTGGAGCTGGCCAACCGCGCCGAGGCCGGGCCGCCGGACGTCGAACGAACCATCGAGGCCTACTGCGGATGGGTGGCCGCAACGGCTCGGGTCGGTGATGTGGTCGCCGCCCGTGATG
The DNA here is from genome assembly GCF_002887815.1 of Mycobacterium sp. ENV421. Taxonomy (GTDB): domain Bacteria; phylum Actinomycetota; class Actinomycetes; order Mycobacteriales; family Mycobacteriaceae; genus Mycobacterium. The sequence goes on from NZ_PDHO01000042.1 coordinate 3,895, forward strand.
CCCTGAAAGAGGCTCTGCCGCTTGCTGATGGGTCCGACGAACGCGTGGCCCGGGTGCTGACGGCGTGGGATGCGCCGCTGATCTGGCGGGTGCGGATCGATGACCACGCCGACGCCGACATCGTTGGCCCGCTGCAACGAGTGCTCCGCGGCGAGCTGCCGTCGGCGGTCCGGGTGCGGCTGCTCACCACGTTGTTCGCCGAGTTGGAGGGCGCCGACCATGACGCCGCGCTGGCCGCGAGCGCCGAGGCGCTCATGCTGGCGCGGGCACTCTACAAGCAAGATCCGCAGATGCACGGCCGCCTGCTGTGCGCGGCGCTCAATGCTCGCGCCTATGCCGCGCTGGGCCCGGATCTGGCCCACGAACGCGAGCGGCTGACCGACGAGTTCCTCTCCGTCGCAGAGGCATCCGCCGCAGTCGACTATCAGGCCGTCGCGCACTGGCTGGCATTCCTGGCCGCGGCCGGTCGCTCCGACCTGGTGGCCGCCCTTGACCATGTCGACCTTGCGGTGGCCAGGGCCGGCACCGGACAGCTGGCGCCGCTGCTGACGGTGCTGGAGGTGTTCACCGCTCAGCTGAGCGTGCTGGCCGGCCGAATCGACGACGGTGAGCGTCGCTACGTCGCCGCCGCCCGCCGATTGGCCGAGCAGGGCACCGCCAACGGCGCGCAGATGGGCCTGGTCGGCCGGTTCACCGCGGGTCTGACCCGCGGAGAACTGGCGCCCCTGGCCGACGACCTGCTGGCCGTGCACATGTACGTCTCGACCTCGATTGCCGACGGCGCGGTCCTGGCGCTGATGAGCGCCGGCCGCGAGGCCGAGGCCCGGCAGATCTGGGCGAACCAGCAGCCGGTCGAGCGGTCTTACTACTGGCTGGCCATGACGACGCTGCGGGCGCACGCCGCCGTCGCGCTCGGCGACGCCGACGCCGCGATCCGATGTGCTGAAGAACTGCAACCTTTTTCGGGACGGATGGCGGGACTCGACAACGGCAGCCTGTTGACCGGCCCGGTCGATGACGCGCTGGCCGCCATCGCCGAATTGCTGGGCGACGGCGACGCCGTGCGACGGTACCGGGCCGCCGCCGCCGCGCTGAAGACTCAGCTGGCGGCCGAGGCGGCCCGGCTGGTCGACCGGGTCAGCCGCTGAACACCTCGTTCTCGAATTTCTTGTGCCGCCTGGTCAAGACAGCCAACAGCAAACGAAGAACGGGGCTGACTTGCTTGGCCACTGCCGCCCGCTCATCGTCGGTGGCCGCCCCCACCGTGCGCGGCCCGTCGAAGGTCAGCCGTCCCGTCCGCTGTGCGGTCTTCTCCACGACCTGCCAGTCGGCGACCGACACGTGACGGCGGATCACCGGGAAGATGTCGCGTTCCTCTTCGGCGATGTGCTCGGTGAGCAGGTTGCGCAGATCGGTCAGCTCGGCGCCCAGCAGCGCGGCGGTGCGGCGATCGCCACCGGCGACCCGGAATGCGTTGGCCCGATGCGCGATGATCTCGAGGCGCGGATCGAGTGCGGCGTGGTCGTCGGTCAGCTCGGTCAGGTCGACGATGTCTTTCGCGCAGGCGTCGATCACCGGCCACAGCACGGTGTCCTCGACGGTGTGGTGGTGGTGGATGGATTCGCAGAGCAGGTCGGTGTAGCGGGCGATCGCCTGGGCGCGGCGAGTCGAGCAGCGCTGCCGGCCCTCGCCGATGTCGGTCACCGCGGCGGCCAGGCGCCTGACGTCGGTGAGCATCGCCCGGTGCGCCAGCGTGATGCCGATCAGGTCGGGCTGGGGGTCGTGGGGCCGGCGGGGGGTGACGGTGACGGGCTGTGGTGTTTTCATGCGACGACCATGGCCGGTCGCACTTGTAAGACACTTGCGATCGACTTGTGGTCCGTCGGGGGAGATTGTTTACACCGCGGAAATGTTCACCCGCGCGATCGGCTGCCGGTTACGTTTCAATGAATCCGCCAGACCGGCCGTCAGAAGGGAACCCCAGGTGGCAACGATCAACGCCGAGCCCTTCCCTCTCGATCTCGACGTCGCGAGCACCGCGCTGGTGATTATCGACATGCAGCGCGACTTCGTGCTGCCCGGCGGATTCGGTGAGGCGCTGGGCAACGACACCTCCCTGCTGCTGGCCGCGGTCGAACCGATCGAGCGGGTGCTGGCTCAGGCTCGCACGATCGGCATGCTGGTCATCCACACCCGGGAGGGCCACCGGCCCGACCTGACCGACTGCCCGCCGGCCAAGCTGCACCGCGGCGGCAAGACGTTCATCGGCGAACCCGGCCCCATGGGCCGCATCCTGGTTCGCGGCGAGCAGGGCCACGACATCATCGAGCAGCTGTATCCCATCGACGGCGAACCGGTGATCGACAAACCCGGCAAGGGCAGCTTCCACGCCACCGACCTCGGCCAGATCCTGGCTGACCGCGGCATCAAGACGCTGGTGGTCTGCGGGGTGACCACCGAGGTCTGCGTCCACACCACGGTTCGCGAAGCCAACGACCGCGGCTATGAATGCCTGGTGCTCAGCGACTGCGTGGCGTCGTATTTTCCGGAGTTCCAGCGGGTGGCGCTCGAGATGATCAAGGCGCAGGGCGCCATCTTCGGGTGGGTGGCCGACGCCGACGAGTTCATCGCGGCGACATCCTGACGCATGGCCATCAGTTCGCGGTCTTATCCCAACCTGTACAAGGACTCGGTGTCCTTGATGACGGTGTCGGCGCGGGTGACATCGATACCCGGCATCGCGGCCGCGTCGGTGGTGATGGCGTCGGCCACCAACGTCGACAACCTCGCCCAAGCCGGCCTCGGTGCATTCGAGGTTCGGCCCAACGATCTGATCGTCGCGGTGTCGGGCAGCGACGAAGCCTGCGACGAGGCGCTCGCCGTGGCCGACACGCTGTTGTCGGCGTCGCCTCCCGACAGCGGCGAACAGGCGTCGGCGGCACCGACCACCAGCATCCAGATGGCCGTCGCCACCGATCCCGCGCTCAACCTGGCGCTGATCTCGGTGCCCGGCGACTACGCCGCGGCCGAGGCGATGAAGGCACTCCGGCTGGGCATGGACGTCATGGTGTTCAGCGACAACGTCACCCCGGACGCCGAGTTGGCGCTCAAGGACTACGCCCAAGCCCACGACCTGATGGTGATGGGCCCGGACTGCGGCACCGCGATCATCAACGGCATCCCGCTGGGTTTCGCCAACGTGGTGCGGCGCGGCCCGATCGGGGTGGTCGGCGCTTCCGGTACCGGCACCCAGGAAGTGACCGTCCGGATTCATCAGAACGGTTCCGGGGTCTCGCACGCGCTCGGCACCGGTGGCCACGACCTGGCCGAGGCGATCGGCGGCATCTCCATGCTGCACGGCTTGGCCGCCCTCGACACCGACCCTGCCACCACGGTGATCGTGCTGGTGTCCAAACCGCCATCGGCGAATGTGGCCGCGAAAGTGCTTGCCGCAGCGCAGGACAGCGCCAAACCGGTCGTCGTCATCTTCCTCGGCGCCGACCCCGCGTCCATCACCCGCGACGGCGTGTACGGCGCGGCGTCGCTTGCGCAGGCCGCGGACATGGCCGTCGAACTGGCCGGTGGCGGGCAGCCGACCGCCACCGGGATCACCATCTCAACTGAGATGAGCCGAACTCTGAGCGATCTCGCGGATGCGATGGCGCCGAGCCAGCGGTACGTCCGGGGCATCTTCTCTGGCGGCACCTTCTGTTATGAAGCGCAGCTGATCCACCGCGCCCACGGTGTGACCGCCCAGTCGAACACCCCGATAGAGGGCAACACCGCGCTGGCCGACCTCCGCATGAGTCAGGGGTACACCATCCTCGACATGGGCGACGATGAATTCACCCGCGGGAAGCCACATCCCATGATCGACCCGTCACAGAAGGACGCCCGCATCCGAGACGAGATCGCCGACCCCGCCACGGCAGTCGTGTTGTTCGACGTGGTGCTGGGCTACGGCTCGGCCGATGACCCGACGGCGGAACTGGTTTCGATCATCGAGACGGGTGCTGCCGCGGCCCGTGCCGAAGGCCGGACGGTCGCCTTCGTCGGCTACGTCTGCGGCACCGAACTGGACCCGCAGGACCGCACCAAGGCCGTCGCCGCCCTGCAGTCAGCCGGGGTGCTGGTCGCGTCGAGCAACGCGGAGGCGGCCCTGTGGTCCGCCACACTGGTCACCTCGCGGGGAGGCGATCGATGAAAGAGCTTCTCCAGCAGGATCTCAACGTCGTCAACGTCGGACTGCAGAGTTTCGCCTCGAACATCACCGCGGCCGGCGGCCGGGCCACCTCCGTCACCTGGGCGCCACCGGCAGGCGCCGACGCGAAATTGGGCTGGACGCTGGCGACCCTGATCGGTGACCCGCGAATCGAGGCCGCCAACGCTGTCGCCTTCGAGCGGTACCTGGGCGCGCAACCGCGACTGGTCGACCTGGTTCGCGCCGGGGAGGTGATGGCCGGGCTCGGTCCTGGTGAACGCCGCATCCTGCATGCCGGGCCGCCGATCGACTGGCCCGACATGTGCGGGCCGCAGCGCGGCGCCATCGCCGGGGCGATCCTCTACGAAGGCTGGGCCGATGACCTCGATGCCGCCGAAAAGCTGGCGGGCAGTGGGGAAGTGGCACTCGATCCGTGCCACGAGCACGGTGCGGTCGGACCGATGGCCGGCATCATCAGCCCGTCGATGCCGGTGTGGGTGGTGGAGAACACCGCTAGCGGGAACCGCGCCTACAGCAACCTCAACGAGGGCCTGGGCAAGGTGCTGCGGTTCGGCGCCAACTCGCCCGACGTGCTCGAGCGGCTGCGGTGGCTGGGCAGCGACTTCTTCACCACCATGCAGGTCGCGGTGCGCGGGCTCGCCGATCCCGATCTCAAACCACTGATGGCACAAGCCCTGCACATGGGCGACGAGCTGCACAACCGCAACGCCGCCGCGTCCGGTCTGCTGTTCAAACGGTTGACACTGGCACTGCTGGGATCTGATCTCGCCTCCGACGCGGTGCGGCGTGCATTGGAATTCGTCGCAGGCAACGATCACTTCTTCCTCAACATCTCGATGGCCGCGGCCAAGTCGATGTCGGACGCCGCCGCCGGCGTGCCGGGCAGCAGCATGGTCACCGTGATGGCCCGCAACGGTGTCAACTTCGGTATCAAGCTGTCCGGCACCGGAAATCAGTGGTTCCAGGCTCCCGCCAATCCCGTTGACGGACTGTACTTCCCGGGGTACACGGTCGATGACGCGGCCGCCGACCTCGGCGACTCGGCAATCACCGAGACCAACGGGCTGGGTGGCTTCGCGATGGCCGCCTCACCGGCGATCGTCCAGTTCGTCGGTGGCACCCCGGCCGACGCGACCGCCAACAGCCGCCGGATGCTGTCCATCACGCTGGGCACCAACCCCGCATTCACCCTGCCGCCGTTGAACTTCGGCGGAACACCGGCCGGAATCGACGCCCGTCTGGTCGCCGACTCGGGCGTCCTGCCCATCATCAACACCGGGATCGCGCACCGCCACGCCGGTGTCGGGCAGATCGGCGCGGGCATCACCACCGCGCCGATGGACTGCTTCACCGGTGCTCTGGCCGCGCTGGCGTCGGGACTGCAGGAGTGAGCACCGCGATCGTCGCGTTCGGCGGCAACGCGTTGGTCACCGACGCCGAACACGACTCCATTCCCCAGCAATACGACACGGTTAGCCGCACCGTCGGCCCGCTGATCGACATGGTGGAGCAAGGCTGGAAACTCGTTGTCTCCCACGGGAACGGCCCGCAGGTCGGATTCATTCTGCGACGCTCGGAGCTCGCGCAGGACGAGGTGGATCCGGTTCCGGTGGATTACGCCGTGGCAGATACCCAGGGCGCGATCGGCTACATGTTCGTCAAAGCTCTGCGCAACGAGCTAGCTCGCCGGGGTTTGTCGCGACCGGTGGTGGCTCTCGTCACGCACTCGGTGGTCAGCGTCGACGACCCGGCCTTCACCAACCCCACCAAACCGGTCGGCTCGTTCCTGACCGAGGATCGGGCCCGGGCGCTGGCGGAGAATCTGGGCTGGACCATCGCCGAAGACGCCGGCCGCGGCTGGCGGCGCACGGTGGCATCCCCGCGACCGACCACCATCCTGGAAACCGACGTGATCCGGCGGCTGCTCGACGACGGCGCCATTGTCGTCGCGGTCGGCGGCGGAGGCATCCCGGTGGCGCTCGACGCCGACGGCACGGTCGTCGGCGTGGAGGCCGTCATCGACAAGGACATCGCCTCGGGGCTGCTGGCCCATGAGCTGGGTGCCGAGCTGCTGCTGATCCCGACCGGGGTCGCGCGGGTGGCGATCGGGTTCGGCACGCCCGCCGAGACCTGGCTGGACACCATCACCGTGGGCCAGGCCCGCGACTACATCGCGTCCGGCCAGTTCGGCAAGGGGTCGATGGAACCCAAAGTGGAAGCGGTTGCCGATTTCGTCGCCACCACGCCAGGTTCGGTCGGCGTCATCGGTGCCGCGGAGGAGATCCCGGCCATCCTGGCCGGTACATCGGGCACCCGGATCGTCGGCGACGCACCGGGTCCCGCAGTGGAGTAGAAGGGAAGTGACGCAGTGCTGTTGGCGGTCAACGGAACACTGATGCGGGGGCTGAAACTCTCGCCCAACATGGCCGCCGCCGGAGCCACGTTCCTGCGGGAGGCCACCACTGAGCCGGTGTACCGGCTGTGGACGATCAACGATGAACACCCGGCGATGATTCGCGTCACCGACGGCTCGGGTGTCGGCGTGGCCGTCGAGGTGTGGGAGGTACCCGCCGCGGGGCTGGCCGGGATCCTGCTCAACGAGCCGCCGGGGCTGTCGATCGGCAAGGTGAACCTGGACGACGGCTCGACGGTCCTCGGGGTGATCGGGGAACCCGCGCTGGTCGAGGGGCAGCGGGAGATCACGGAGTTCGGCGGGTGGCGGGCCTACACCGCCGCCGGCGGGGATGTGTGACCAGAAGGCTATAGCCACCTTCAGTGGTGACCGATAGCATCCGCCCCACATACTGACCACTACGTCAAAGGCCTTCGCATGGGTGAGCGCGAGTTCGCCATCGCTACCGCGGTGCTCCGCGCGACCGGCTATTTGACCGCGATCCGCATCTTCATCGGGGTGGCGTGTATCAGCCTGGGGCTGCTGAGCTCACTGGAGCAGATTCAATCCATCCAGCCGCTGGGACCGCACGGCCTGCTGGCCCGTGGCGTTCACCTGTTTCTCCTGGTGTCAGCCTTGCTCATCGGTGGTCTGTGGCTGGCCCGCCCGTGGCCGGGGTATCGGCTGGCCGTCGCGTTCGCGGTGTGGGGCGATGTCGCGCTCGCGGTGTCCGGTGCCACGCTCGCCGCGCCCGAGGCGCGGCTGGCGGCCACCGTCTACATGTGCCTGATCGGTGTTTTCGCCGCCGTGCTGCTGGGCTATCGGGTGCTGTTCCTGCACTGCGGTTTCGCGACCGCGACAATTCTGGCCTTCACGTGGGTCGGTGTGCAGTTCGACGGGGCGCGGCCTGCCGAGCTCTCGCTGTACTTCCTGCCCGCGCTGACGACAGTGGTCGTGATGCCGGCGATCGCGGCGATGGTCATCGAGGGCACTCGCCGCAGCATCAGCGCCACGGCGTATGCGGCGAACCGTGATTCTCTGACCGGGCTGCTGAACCGGCGGGGTCTCTACTCCGAGACCGGGACCACGTGGGCTCGGCGTCCGCGCGGTTCGGTGCTCGCGGTCGTTGTCATCGACCTCGACGGGTTCAAACGGCTCAACGACGACCACGGGCACGGCACCGGTGACGCCACGCTGCGGGCGGTGGCCGAGCAGCTGACCAAGCTGATCCGGACCCGCGATATCGCCGCACGGATCGGTGGCGACGAATTCGTGGTCGTGGCAAGCCTTTTGGACGAGCACGACCTGGACAGTTTCGTCCGGCGGGTGCAGGCGCTGACGTTGCGTGATCCCAACGGGCAGTTCCTTCGGTTCAGCGTCGGGGTCACCTGGGAGCACGTCGATGGTGTAGTCGATCTCGACTCCATTCTGCATCGCGCCGACGACGCGATGTATCGCGCGAAGCGGGTCGGTGGCGGAACCGTCGTGGTGGTGGAACCGCCGGGCGCCGAGGAGCAGGCCGCGGTTTAACCCCGCGTCGCGGCGCCCTCTCGCCGTCGCACCCCGGCCAGCACGTCGGGCTCGGCGCGGAACTGGAGACGGCGCACCTGCCCGTCCTTGATCGTGAAGTCGAACGCGACCTTGACCTCGCCGCGGTGAATCCAGGCCGACCCGGGCCGGTCGTCGACGAAGACCGGAAACGCTGCGGCGGCAGCGCCGTTGAAGAAGGTGGCCACCTCGTCGCGGCCTTCGATGTGGGCCGGCGTGCCGAGAGCGGCCGCGGCGGCGTCGGCGGAGACCGTCACGTCGGGTGCGAGGAGGTGCAGCAGCCGGGTGAAGTCGCCGTCGCGCGCGGCGGTCATGAACGCGTCGACGACCTCCCAGTCGGCGAGAGCATCCTCGGGCGACGCCGGGCGCACCTTGGCCCGCGCCCGGGACGCCAGCTTGCGTGCGGCGACCGGGGTGGTGTCGAGCATCGACGCGATCAGCTCGAAGTCCACGCCGAAGCTGTCGTGCAGGACGAAGGACACCCGTTCGGCGGGTGTCAACCGGTCGAGCACCACTTGCAGCGCGATGCCGACGGTGTCGGCCAGCACCACGTCGTCGGCGGGGTCGGGCGCGGTCTCCTCGACCTCGATCGACTCGGTGGGCACCGGTGTGCGGGCCCGGAGCCGGTCGAGGCACAGCCGAGAGGTCACGGTGGTGAGCCAGCCCGCGAGGTTGTCGATCGGTTCGTCGGTGGCATGCAGCCGCAGCCACGCCTGTTGGACAACGTCCTGTGCCGCGTCGGCGTCGCTCAGAATCCGCGCTGCGATGCGCTGTAGGCGCGGGCGTTCGGCCTCGAAGCCGTCGCGCAGCTGATCGTCACTCACCATGGGCGGTCACACTTTCGTCGTCGGGTGCGTCAACATCTTGACGCGCCCGGACGGCCGGGTGTGACACCGACAGGAGGAGTTAGCCCCGTGAAGACCATGACCTGCCAAGACCTGGGTGGCCCATGCGATCTCGAGCACCGCGGTGACACCGCCGACGACATCATCAAGGCACAGGATCAGCACCTCAAGGATGTGGTCTCCGGTGGCGATGACGCCCACGTGCTCGCGCGCGAGGACATGAAGGGCCGCTGGCGCCACCCCATCAAGTCGATGGGGTGGTACAACGACGTCAAGAAGCGGTTCGCTGAGCTGCCGGAGATATGAGTCGGCGCTAGGTCCCTAGAACCACAGCGGTGAGTTGACGCACACGACGCCTTCATTAGTCGCATGTGGTGGATGCCTGGTTCCCGTGATTTCGGTTCGATGGGGACTCAGCGCCGAGCGAAGACGATTTCGAGAATTCGTGTTTAACTCTATTGCGAGCCAACGCTTTAGGAGAGAGGTCGGGTCCGGCGTGCACATCGAACCGGGAATTGTCGAAGGTCCTAAACTCATCTTGAGTTATGTCACTGCCGGGGGAGCGGGTGCGTACGCGCTCTATCTCGCGTCGAGTGTGGTCAAGGACCGGGGACTGGCGTCATTGCTGTCCCGGATCGTGGCGACGACGGGCCTGGTGTTCGTGTTTTTCCAGGTCTTCCCGCACTATCCGGTCGGCATCTCCGAAGTGCACCTCATCTTGGGGTCGACGCTGTTCCTGATCTTCGGTGCCGCGCCTGCTGCCTTTGGTTTGGCGGGCGGCTTGCTGTTGCAGGGAGTCTTCTTCGCGCCCTTCGACCTTCCGCAATATGGGATGAATGTCACCACGTTGCTCGTGCCACTGTTCGCGCTGCAGTTCGTCGCGCACAAGGTGATCGCGCGGGAGACGCCGTACGTGGAGTTGAGATATCGCCAGGCTCTTGCTCTTTCGACTACGTACCAGGCGGGCATAGTTTCCTGGGTTGCGTTCTGGGCACTATATGGCGAAGGCTTTGCAGGCCAGACCGTCAGCGACATCGTGACGTTCGGCGCGGCATACATGACGGTCGTCATCATCGAACCCCTCGCCGACCTCGGCGTGCTCGCGGCAGCCAAGGGGCTGCGTCAGCTGCGAGACAGTCCGATCATCGAACGACGGTTGTTCAACCCCGCCTAGATTCGTCGCCGAGAGGTCGCGGGAACCACCGGCCGGTCAATTGCGACTAGGAGGTCGGTACTGCTGGCGCTGCGGGCGATGAACGGGGATCGAGTGAAAGATGTTCGGCAAGAGTCGATCCGACACGCTCTCGCGGGGATAGAACGCCGTGTACTGGATGAGGTGTGGATCGAGAGACGCCGCTGGCCCGGGTACGCGGCGCTGACGATCCTCCTCCTAGCCTCTACTGCGGCGTGGTGCATCGACGTGATCGGTGAGGTGCGTGCACCCGGGTCATACCGGGTTCCGCTGATTGGCGCCGTGGCCCTGGCAGTTGCGGCCGGCGCATCTGCGTTCGCCTTGAAAGTGCGGCGGTTCCGGGAGTGCTGCGTCGCTGCCTATGCCTGTGGTCTGGCCGCGGTCATCGGCATCGGCGCGCTGTGGTGGGTGCGTACGGGCGGACCGGATGCGCCGATGGCATTGTTGGTGGTCGCCGACTTGGCCGCCGTGATGCTGACCGTCGGATGGCTGTCGGTCGTGGTGAAACCCATCGAACAGTCACAGCCGCAGATGCGTGCCTATTTCGGAACTGACGGTTGATGAACTAGTTCGAGACCTTCTCCATCTGCTTGTCACAGCAGATTTCGGAGTGGGCGGAGTCCGAACAGCACGGGCAGTCCTTCTCGTATCGCAATGTTGAACCGCACTCGGCACATTGATAAGTGTCCCCGGCATTTCGAGCCATACCGCCGTCTCCTTGCTGCTTGAGCGCTCGGTCCGTGTCGCGGATCGGGCCTGTGTCGATGATTTTGCGCTGCACGCGCTCGCCGTGGCGGCGGAATCAGCAGAAAGAAAGAGAAAGGCGAGAGGTCCCGTGCGGGACGCCCTACTTCTCGAGAGTGAACTGGTTGATGTCGATCGAGCCGTTGCGGAACAGGTCGGCGCAGCCGGTCAGGTACTTCATGAATCGGTCGTACACCTCCTGCGACTGCACCTCGATGGCCCTGTCGCGGTTGGCCGCCAAGTTGGCCGCCCAACTCTCGAGCGTCAGAACATAGTGCGGCTGTAGGGAATGGGTGCGGGTCAAGGTGAAGCCGGTCTTGGCCACGTGTTCTTCGATCAGCGCGGCCGACGGCAACTGGCCGCCGGGGAAGATTTCGGTGACGATGAATTTGATGAACCGGCACATCTCGAAGGTCAGCGGCAACCCTCGACGATGCATCTCATACGGATGAAAGCCGCAGATGGTGTGCAGCAACATCACCCCGTCGGCGGGCAGCGCGTGGTACGTCCTGTCGAAAAACGCGCCGTACTTCCGGTGGCCGTAATGCTCCATGGATCCGATGGAGATGATGCGGTCGACCTTCTCGTCGAAGTCCTCCCAGCCTTGGAGGCGTACGTCGAAAGCGCGTCGGGTCGGGATGCGGGCCAGCCGGGCCTCCGCGGCGTCACGTTGTGTCCTGCTGAGCGTGAGCCCGATGACGTTGACGTCGTAACGTTCGATGGCCCGCTGCATGCCGGCCCCCCAGCCGCAGCCCACGTCGAGCAGGGTCATGCCGGGCTCCAGCCGCAGCTTGGACAGCGCGAGGTCGAACTTGGCGATCTGTGCCTCGTCGGTTGTCATGCCGTCGCGCTCGTAGTACCCGCAGGTGTAGCCCATGGTCGGGCCGAGGAAAAGGGCATAGAACTCGTCGGAGATGTCGTAGATCGACTGCATCAGGTCGAAATCTGTTTCGAGCGCAGTCACGGAGACACCCCCCGGGGTTTGAGTTTGCTGGCACGTTTGCCAACAAGCGTAGATCAAACGTTTCCCGCACGCTGTATCTTAAGGGGCGCCTGAGTTCGTGTTGACCGATAGCCAGTCTGCCGACTTAGCCAGAATGCGGCGGGCGGTTGCTCGGGTCATGCCCGACGATGGCCACCTCGGTAGGCGTTGTTGGGTGTGACCTACCTGTGCGGCGGTCGCTGCAGCTCGGTGTCGCGTCCGCCGGCATGGGTGCGGCGTTGGTCGGTCCCGGTGCGGATGTGCCGTCGGTTCCCACCCTGTCCGACAGAGGCTTGGAGAGGAACAGGGACTCATTCATCAGAAATCACTTGACGATTGATCCAGCGCAGGTGACAAGCGGGGGAAAGTAACTGCCCTTTGCGGTTATTGACGCCCTCGACCGCCTGGCGGCCCTTCGCCGATCTTCGCGCCGGGATCCACCCGAGTGCCTGAGTGTCCTTGCAGTGTCCCGTCGATAACGGCGCCACGCATGACCGCAAGGGCACCGCCCTCATTGATGGCATCGCCTCTGCAATAGCCGCGGTGCTTGGCCGTGCCGCCCTGCTCCACAACCAGCCGTTCCACCATGCCGACAATCACGGCATAACCGCCTGGGGCGATAGTGAGCGTGCCTCCGACGTAGCCAACCAGAAGGAGCTTCCCGCCGATCGTCACGCGGACGTCACCGTGAGTCGTGCCGACCTTCACGCGGGGGCCCGAAATGACCGTCGTCATGGTGTCGACGGTACGACGCGTCTGCGTCCTGCTCGACCTCACTTCTCGAGCTCGAGCGAGAAGTGATGGGCCGAGATGCGCATCCGGTGTCTCATGTACAGGCGCTGTGCTGTTGCCCGATCGCGACCGACCCCCGAATCCAAGTGAACCTCGTCGCACTGACAACGCTGCGCCTCATCCACGATCCTACGTAGCTACGGCGTAGATAAGTACGTAGCTGTACCGTTGGAGTCTCCGACCCCTGAGCGAGGAGGTGTTCCGTGATGCCGCTACGACGCGACACGGCCGCACGCGCTGCGACGGCCGCCGCCTTTCTCGCGTTGATCAGTGCTTCTGCCCTGATCTTGGGCGGAACCGACGCCGTCACCACCCCCGGCCCCCCGGGGGTGGTGAGCGCGGCCCCGGTGCCCGAGCGGGTGGTGATCACCCCGGCGGCCGGGGCGCAAAATGTCGAGCCCGCCGGGGTGGTGAAGGTGTCGGCGACCGGCGGTCGCCTGCGCAGCGTCTCATTGGTCAACGAGGCAGGGCGCTCAGTACCCGGCCAGATGTCAGCGGACCGCACGACGTGGCGTCCCGCCGTACCACTGGGGTACGGGCGCACCTACACGCTGAAGGCGGAGACCCGAGGTGTCGAAGGGCCTCCGGCGCAAGGAATCTCGACATTCACAACCTTGGCACCGCGGTCGCAGGCGAGCGTTACGCTGACGTCGACCTCCGGCGCCGAGCTGCGCACGGACGCCACCTACGGTGTCGGCATCGTGGTCGTTGCGGCCTTCGACCGGCCCATCCCCGACCGCGCCGCCGCCGAGGGTGCGCTCACTGTCGCCACCGACCCACCTGTCGACGGCTCGTGGTACTGGATCGACGACCGGACTGCGCATTGGCGACCACGGCAGTATTACGCGCCGGGCACCACGGTTTCTGTCGCTGCAAACATCTACGGCGCCCCACTTGGCAACGGCGTCTACGGCGCCGCGGACCATGCGGTGAGCTTCCGCATCGGCGACTCGCACATCGCCATCGCCGATGACAACACCAAGCAGATCCAGGTGTTCGACAACGGCGAGCTGGTCCGCTCAATGCCGACCTCGATGGGCAAGGGTGGCACACGAACGATCGGCGGCACCACCTTGGCGTTCTGGACCCAGCGCGGGGTCTATACGGTGCTCGACAAGTCGAAGTCGGTCGTCATGGACTCCTCGACCTACGGGCTGCCGGTGGACAGCGGCGGCTACCGGGTGACGGTCGACTACGCAGTTCGGTTGAGCCCCAACGGAATCTATCTCCACCAGCTCGATGACACCGTCTGGGCGCAGGGCAACACCGACGTCTCCCACGGTTGTCTGAACCTCAATGCCGACAATGCGCGCTGGTTCTACGACTTCGCGCGGCCGGGCGACGTCGTCGAGGTGCGCAACACCGGCGGGGACCCGTTGCCGCTGGGGTTGAACGGCGACTGGAGTGTGCCGTGGGACGAATGGCTGCAGGGAGGCGCGCGGAGTTGAAGTCGTGGTACTAATACCTACGTACCTACGACGTAGATACGTAAATATGGAGCGGAGGTGACCCATGGCCGATTCCCGTCGGACCAATGTGGGCAGAGAGATGGTCGTGATCGGCGGCCTCGCCGTCGTCGCGGTGGCGCTGATCCTGGCGCTGGTGATGAAGTCGAACGACGACGACACCGCCGTTGCCGGGCCGTCGGCGCCGGTCGCCCAGATGGTCGAACCCTCGGGTTCCACGCCGACCGGCGGGACGTCTGGGTTGTCGATGGAGCGGCGCGTGTCGGGCGATCCGCTGGCGCTCGGAGACCCCGCCGCACCGGTCGTGATGGTGATGTTCGCCGACTACCGCTGCCCGTTCTGCGCGAAGTTCAGCCGGGACACGGAGCCGGAGATGGTGAAGCGCTTCGTCGACGCGGGCACCCTTCGCATCGAGTGGCGCGACCTGCCGATCTTCGGTGACCAGTCGATGCAGGCGGCCCGCGCCGGCCGTGCCGCCGCCGCTCAGGGCAAGTTCTGGGAGTTCAACCGCGCGGTGTTCGCCGACGCGCCGGACCGCGGCCACAGCAACCTCACCGACGACGTGCTGATCGGGTACGCGCGGCAGGTCGGCGTACCCGACCTTGACCGTTTCGCCAACCAGATGCGCGGCACCGAGTTCAACGCCGCGATCAACGCCGACGTCGAACAGGCCAGCAGCATCGGCGTGCCCAGCACCCCGGCGTTCATCATCAACGGAGTCCCGATGCTAGGTGCCCAGCCCCTCGAAACGTTCGTCGCGGCGGTCACCGAGGCCGCGGACCGCGCGTGACCGGCGTCGGGTTGGCGGGGGCCTTCCTGGGTGGGCTCGCATCGCTGTTGAGCCCGTGTTCGGCGCTACTGTTGCCGTCATTCTTCGCGTACGCCTTCGACCGACTCGGGTTGCTGATCCGTCGGACGCTCGCGTTCTGGGCGGGGCTGTGCCTGGTGCTGGTGCCGCTGGGGGCAGGCGTCGGTGCGGTGGGCGACGCCCTCACCCGCTACCGCAGTGAGATCACAGTGCTCGGCGGCGTCGTCATCGTCGGGTTGGGCGTGATCACCCTGCTCGGCAAGGGATTCGGCTCCTCGGCCGCGCACCGCCTCACCGGGCGGATCAGGATATCGACGACGGCGTCGGTGGTCGCGCTGGGCACGGTGTACGGACTGGCCGGATTCTGCGCCGGCCCGCTGCTGGGCGGAGTGCTGACGATGTCAGCGATGGGCGCCGACCCGCTGTACGGGGGACTGCTGATGGGGGTCTATGCGCTCGGCATGGCGGCGCCGCTCTTCGGGCTTGCTGTTGCGTGGGAGCGATACGATCTCGGCCGCAAGGCTTGGCTGCGGGGGAGGCCAGTACGGCTCGGCCCGTTGCACACCCACAGCAACTCGTTGCTGACCGGCGCTGTGCTGATCCTGCTCGGTGCGCTGTTCGTGGCCACCGATGGCACCGCCTCCCTCCGCGGTGTACTCGGTGTCGATCAGCAGTACGACCTGCAAGTTTGGCTGAGCCGAGCCGCGGCCGGCGCCAGCGATCCGGCAGTGTTGCTGGCGATCGTCGCCGGGTTGATCGTCTGGCGGTCTACTATCGTGCTACGTAGGCGGGTGAGGCCACGGACGCCGGATCCGCCAGAGCACCAAGGGCTGATTGGGGACACGTGGCACTGAGACAGTTCGGCGACCTGGAAGCCGTCCTGATGGACGTGCTCTGGTCGGCCACCGAACCGCTGACCGTCCGCCACGTCCATGGCGAGATCAGCAATACCCGCCAAATCGCGTACACGACGGTCATGTCGACGATGGACAACCTGTTCCGCAAGGGCTGGCTGCTGCGCGACAAGGTCGGGCTGGCCTATCAGTACCGGCCGACGATGAGCCGTGAGGAGCACACGGCCAAGCTGATGCGCACCGTGTTCGAATCCGGTGGCGACAGCGAGTTGATTCTCAACTTCTTCCTAGAGCAACTCAGTGACGACGAATCGGGTCGGCTCAGAGAAGCCGTCCAGCGGTTGTCCCCGGGAGAGAGTTCATGAACGCGGTGACGTTCCTGATCCTCTATGCGGTTGCGTTGAGTTGGCTCACCCCCGCAGTGCTCGCCGGTCCGGCCGTGATCGCGTGGCACCCCCGGCTCGTCGTGGCCGGCTGGCTGGTCGCGGTCGGTACCGCTCTGGCCGCCTGGGCGGGCGCACTGGTGATCCTTGTCGCCGGCGCGATCCACGCCGTGGTCACCCGGTCGGCGCTTACGTTCTGCGTGCAGACGCTCGGCCTCACCGACGCCGTACACCTGCCGTCGTCGGTGGCCACCGCCCTGGTCGTGGCGCTGCTGATCGCCACCACGGCGGTTGCACTGCACACCGGGCACCGACTCATCGTGTCGTTGCTGCGCACCCGCCGCCGTAACCGCGACCATGCGGACGCCGTGCAGATCATCGGACGCCGGACGGAGGATCGCGGCGTCGTAGTGATCGGCGCCGACAAACCCGCCGCTTACTGCGTTTCCGGCGGCGGCAGCCGCGCGATCGTGGTGACCACCGCGGCGCTGCGACTGCTCGACCCCGCTGGTCTGGACGCGGTGCTCGCCCACGAACGGGCCCACATGCGCGGCCGACATCACCACATCATCGCGGTTGTGGCCGCGCTGTCGGCGGCGCTACCGAGGCTCCCGCTGATGCGGGCCGCCGCTCACCACCTGCCGGCGCTGCTGGAGATGTGCGCCGACGACACCGCCGCCCGGCGGCACGGCCGGGAGCCACTGCTGCAGAGCCTGTTCCTGCTCAGCACCGGACGCCCACTGCCCGAAGGGGTGCTGGCCGTGGCGGGAACCGCTGTGTTGGAACGGGTGCGGCGGCTGGCCCAGCCGCCCGCCGCCTCGCGCGGACGGTTCGGCGAACTGGTTGCAGCCTGCGCCATTGCCGCCATCGGGCTCGCGCCCGCGCTGGCGCTGATGCTCTGCACGTATTGAGTCCCTACTGGGCTTGAGTCCTACTGGGTGTCTGCCACGCAGGCGCCCGCGGCGCACGGACGTCGCCGCCAGCGCCACACCACCATCCCGGCCATCAGCGCCACCGACGCCGCCGCCAGGACTGGCTGCACCGGCGCCCACAGGTTGAGCGCCCCGGTGCTGCCCACCGCCGCCAACACCAGCTTGTTGCAGACAGGGCAACCGATCGCGAACGTCGCCAAGGTCGCTCCGCCGACCGCGGGAGCCGCGCCGCGATCTGCCGCTCCGATCCCCACGAACAGCGCGACAAGTATGCCGATCGCCACGAGCACCGGGATCTCCCACCAGCGCACCGGCACCTCCCGGCTGAACCAGGGTGTGTCGATGATGTCGGTCGGCACTGCCATCACGACGACGGTCGTCAACCCCACCGCTGCCGCGCCTAGGAAGTTGAGTGTGGATGCCCGAGAAACCATATCTACGTATTTACTACGTAGGTACGGAGATGTCGAGCCAGGGCCATTCTTCAGCGCAAGCCCGCTATGTCCGAGCCGCCGGATCGGAACTGCGCCTGAACCTGCCCGGGCTTATCGACGCCGTTACCGCATGGTCAGCCCTAACGTGCCCGCCTTGGTAAATGCGTCGTCGATCAAGACGACGTCTCTGCCGACGCGGTCGAGCAGGGACGCGGCGACGGAGGCACGGTAGCCGGACCCGCAGTGCACCCATATTCGACCGGCGGGCACGTCATTCAGCCGATTCGGCAATTCGTGAAGGGGAATGTTGGTGGCACTGCGGATGTGCTCTTCGTCGTATTCATTGCTCTGACGCACGTCGAGGACAGCCGGCGATCCGGAATCGAGTTCTCGAACGAGGTCCGGGAAGTCAGCGACCGGATAGGAACCGAGTGGGCGGCCGTTGCTCAAGTGGTCGATGCCCGCTGTGGCCGCGCCGGTCAGTCGGTCGACACCTATTCGTACCAACTCGCGGGTGGCGTCGGCGACCTGTGCGGCGGAGTCGCCGATCAGCGTGATGGGGGCGCCCCAGTCGTAGAGCCAGCCGAAGTAGCTGACAAACGAACCGGACAGTTCGAAGCCGCGGGTGCCCGGCACGTGTCCTGCGGCGAACGCGGTGCGGTTGCGTAAGTCGACGACCCATTCGCCGTTGTCGATTCGTTGCCGAAGTTCGGAGGGGTCGATTGTTGTTGGAGGTGTCAAGTTGACCGGCGCGGGGCCTTCTCGGTTGATGACGCCCATGTGGGCGTAGTAGGCGGGGTATGCCGACAGCCCGGCCAGCAGTTCGTCGACGAAGCTCTGTTCGTCCTGGGTGAGGGCGGGGTTCGTGTTGCGTTGTTCGCCGATCGTTGAAGCGTCACCCGAAGCGGGTGTGGCCGCACAGAAGCTGCCGAAGCCGTGGGTGGGGTAGATCGGGGTCTCGGCGGGCAGGCGGTCAGCGATCTTACGGACCGAGTGGTACTGCGAGTGAGAGAGCTCTTCGGTCTCGTCGGGACTGATCAGGTCGGTGCGCCCGGTGGTGCCGTAGAGCATGGATCCGCCGGTGAAGACCCCGTGGATGGTGCCGGTGTCGTCACGCAGCACATAGCTGAGGTGGTGATGAGTGTGGCCGGGGGTACGGAGTACCTCGAGTTGGATGGGGCCCGCGTCGATGATGTCGCCGTCGCTGACAGCGTGGCGGGGATAGGCGACGTCGTCGCCGGCGGGCACGGCGTAATCGGCGCCGACGCTGCGGGACAGCTCAAGTCCTCCGGTCACGTAATCGTTGTGCAGGTGGGTTTCGCAGACATGGGTGATACGGGCGTTGCGTTCGTCGGTCAGGGTGAGTATGCGATCGATGTCGCGTTGCGGATCGATCACCACCGCAATGTCGCCGTGGGTGATCAGATAGCTGCGGTCACCGAGGCTGGAGGTTTCGATGATTGAGACGTTCATGCGTTTGCTCCTTGGGATGTTCAGGTAAGGAAGAACGTGTCCACAACTACGTAGGCGGCGACGACGAAGACGAGGTACGCGAACCAGTGCTGCAGGCGGGCGGTATCGGTTCTGGTGCCGAGATATCCGGCAATCAGGGATGCCGCCATCGCTGCGGCGACGAATACGCCGGTGAGCAGCCAGTCCACGCTGATGGCCTGCAGGTGGGAGAAGATGCCGGCGACGGAGTTGGCGATGATGACCAGCAGCGAGGTGCCGACCGCCGTGGACATCTCCACGCCAAGGACCACCACCATCGCGGGGACGATGAGGAAGCCGCCGCCGACGCCGAACAAGCCGGTGAGCAGGCCGACCAGGAGTCCGGCGGCCAGGGACCTCGGGGTACAGCGGCGCCAGTTGACCTGCCCTGATCGGACCTCGCACGCGGTTCCTTTGGCGCCCTGGTCGGTGAGCATGCGGATACCAGCAATCACCATGACGATGGCGAAGCCGACGATCAGGGCTGATTGGGGTAGGTGTCGGCCCAGAGCGCTGCCGGCGATGGTCGCCGGTATTCCGGCGGCGGCGAAGATGCCCGCCATTCGCCAGCGGACCTGGCGTGCGCGGATCTTGGGCAGGACGGCGACGGCGGAGGCTGCGGCGACGACGATAAGCGAGATGGGGATCGCTTGTTGAATGCCGAGTTTCAGGCCGAACACCAGCGCCGGTACCGCAAGGATGGAGCCCCCGCCTCCGAGTAGTCCCAGCAGTACGCCGATCAGTGCACCGAGCACCAGGCCTATTCCTAGCGCCATATAGGGTCACCTACCCGATTCCGCACGATCGAACTTCACGGTCAGACTGCGCGCAGGCGGTCGGGTCGGGGTGTATTGGCGTCCCTGCGAGGTGGACGCCGCGGCCATGACATCGGCGACGTGTTGGCCGCAGCCGTCCCATGTCGCCGTGTCGCAGATCTGGGAAGTCACCGGATAGCACATGCTGGCACTCCTTTCTGAGTTCGGCGTCCGAGACCTTGGCATGAGCGTCGGCCCAGGCGTCGAACTCGCCGAGTAGATCTGACACCTGATCAATTCCTTTGGCGCGCAACAGCGAAGCCGCCACGCTGAACGCAAACCGTCGGCGCATTGCCCCACGACGGGCTGGTCGGTAGGAACGTCCTGGATCCGTAACCGCAACTGCGCCAACGGGTGTGCTGCTGCAGAACCATTCGTCGATTTCTCCCGGTGTGCTGGGGATGGCAGTCGCACCACCCCGTCACGTCAATTCTGCGATACCCATTGGGGTATAAGACGTTGCCTTGGAAGCGATACCCCTACAGGTATCTCCCAAACAATTCGAGCGCCCCGCAACATCGGAATGAAGGCAACCTCGCGCCATGACTTCATCTATTCCTATAAGTGAAGTTAATCTGGGCTGGTGACTTCACTTCACCCCATCACCGCCGACGACGTTCGCTGGGAGCCGCATGGCGGGCGGCACACGGGTGGGGTGCGGCCGAGGTACGGCATCTATCACCCCGCTGTGCCGGCCCACATTGCCGGTTTGGTCTTGGACCTGCCGCCGGCGGTGCTGGCCGAAGCGGAGTCAGTTAGCCGCGAGATCGCGCGGTTCGACGCCGAACTCGGCGGTGAGATCGCACCGTTCGCGTCCGTGTTGCTGTGGTCGGAATCCGCAGCTAGTTCGCAGATCGAAAACCTCACCGCCTCCGCGCGCCAAATCGGCGAGGCTGAGTTGCCCGGTGGAAAGCTTGCTAAGCGGAATGCGGCCCTGGTCGTGGCCAACACTGCGGCGATGAAAGCAGCGGTCGCCCTGTCCGAGACCGTGGACGCCGGTGCGATCCGCGCGATGCACCGCGCGTTGATGGTCAACGATGCCCGCCACACGCCTGGCGAGTTCCGCAGCGAGCCAGTGTGGATCGGAGGTGGGTCCACCCCGATCGGCGCGACGTTTGTCGGCCCTCGCCATGAGTTGATTCCTGCGGCGATCGACGATCTGATCGCTTACACGCAACGGGTCGATGTGCCCGCGCTGCCTCAGATCGCAGTGGCCCACGCACAATTCGAGACCATTCACCCCTTCATCGACGGCAACGGCCGCACCGGCCGCGCTCTGGCGCAAGCCCTACTGCGCAACAAGGGCCTGACGCGTCAGGTCACGGTGCCCGTATCAGCCGGCCTACTCGCCGACACCGACGCGTACTTCGCCGCGCTGACGAGCTACCGCGACGGTGACGCCACGTCGATCGTCCAGCGCTTCTCACAGGCCACCGTCTTGGCGATCGCCAACGGGCGACAACTGATCAGCGAACTTCGCGAGATCCGAGAAACTTGGAACGGCGTGATCATCGCGCGGTCCGACTCCGCGGTGTGGAAGGTCGCCGATCTGTTGACCCGCCGTCCAGTCGTCAACGCCGCCCTGCTGGCGCGGGAGTTAGGCATGGAGTCCACCAACGCTCACCGCTACCTCAACCCGCTCACCAAGGCGGGAATCCTCATCGAGACAACCAATGGAACCCGCAACAGAGTGTGGCGCTCGCCCGAAGTGCTCGCCGCGCTCGACGCTTTCGCCGAACGCGCCGGCCGGCGGGACTGGGCCACGCGTAACCCGGAACCCGGGTCGCAGCCGTAGGGCAGGCAATCGGGTTGACCAACCCGTGGCGACGATGTGGTCACCGGACCGCACACGGATCGATTCCCGCCAACGCCGAATAAACGCCGATCGACCTTATTCAGTCCGGCTAAATACCACCTCTGACCAGCGCCCCCGGCAGTGTGTGGTTCCAGGACATAGGAATGGCGTGTCTCAGGACATCGG
>NZ_PDHO01000043.1 GCF_002887815.1 Mycobacterium sp. ENV421
GGAGCGACGCTTGCGGAGCGACCATGATCGGGAGCGACGCTTGCGGAGCGACCATCGGGCGAGGACGCGTCCTCCGCGGTCAGCCGGGCGATCTCGGCGAAGGCGATCTCGAGTTCGTAGAGCGCTTCGGAGCGGCCCTCGTCGACCCGGGGCGCCTGCGACGTGGTCCCGATGAACCGGCCGGCGAACAGATACGACAGCGCCGGGTGACGCTGCCAATAGGTCAACAGCGACACCAGCAGGTCGGGTCTGCGCAGCAGCGGCGAGTCGGCCGGTGTGATGCCGCCCAGCGTGATGTGGTTGCCGCCGCCGGTTCCGCCGTGCGTTCCGTCGACGTCGAACGACTCGGTCGACAGCCGGGCCAGCCGGGCCTCGTCGTACAGGGTGCGCAGCTGTTCACGCTGCTCGGCAAAGCTGGCGGCGGGCGTGACATTGACCTCGATGACACCGGGATCCGGCGTGATCGACATGGATTGCAGCCGCCCGTCGGGCGGCGGCCCGTAGCCCTCGACGACCACCTCGCAGCCGATCTTCGCGGCGGCCGCTTCCACCCTGGCTATCAGGTCGACGAAGTGTTCCAGCTCCTCGGTGGGCGGGATGAAGATGTAGAGCAGGCCGTCACGAACCTCGGCGACCATCGCGGTGGTGGGTGCGGTGGTCGAATCCTCCACGGCGGCGTCGGCGGTTCCGGGATCGACCGGAAGCGCTCGCACGCCGCTGGCGATCGGGTCGGCCGGCGCCGATGGCCGGGGCGGCGCCCAACTGATCGAGTCCAGCGGTAGGCGTAGACCGGCCGGCGAGTCCCCCTCGAGCAGCACCACCCGGCCCCGTCGCAGCCGCCAGTCGGCACTGGCCCAGCCTGCGTCGTCCTCGCGGCGATGCAACGGCAGCACGTAGGCGGCCGGTTCGGTGACCGGATCTTCCAGGCGGGCCAGCAGCGCCGCCCGCGCGGCTGCGGTGTCGGTCTCGAGATCGTCGCCGGGTTCGACGGGGTCGCCGGCGGGCAGCCGAGCTGCGTGCGCCAAGCGGGTCAGCGGATCCTCGAACGCCGCGCGCACCTGGGTGGCAGGTAGTCCCAGGTCGCCGGCGATCGCCGACAGGATCTGTTGGGCCGCTTCGGGGTCGACGTCTTCGTGGGCGCCCCACGGGTCGGCCAGCAGTGCGGCGTCAGCCCACAGCGGCTCGCCGTCGCGGCGCCAGTGGATACCGATCTGCCAGCGCGGCAACGGTTCTCCCGGATACCACTTGCCCTGGCTGCGCTGCACCAGGCCACCGGGAGCCCATACCGCCTTGAGCCGCGCGGCGAGCACCGAGGCCCGCTCCCGTTTGTGCGGGCCGTCGGCGGCGGTGATCCACTCCTCGTCGACCTGGTTGTCCACCGAGACGAAGGTCGGCTCGCCGCCGACGGTCAGCCGGACATCGGCATCGGCCAGTCGCTCGTCTATGCGGGCACCGAGTTGGTTGATCGCGGCCCAGGCGGCTTCGGTGTAGGGCAGCGTGACACGCGGATCCTCATGCACGCGGGTGACGATGTTCGCGAACTCCAGGGTGGCCTCCGCGATGCCGGTGGTACCGGTGATCGGCGCCGCCGACGACGGATGGGGTGTGGCGGCCAGCGGAATATGGCCTTCCCCGGCGAACAGACCGGAGGTGGGGTCCAGCCCGATCCAGCCTGCGCCGGGAACGTACACCTCGGTCCAGGCGTGCAGGTCGGTGAAATCGGCGGCCGGCCCGGACGGACCGTCGAGCGCTTCGACGTCGGAGGTCAGCTGCACCAGATAGCCGGACACGAATCGGGCCGCCAAGCCCAATCCCCGAAGGATCGACACCAAAAGCCACGCGGAGTCGCGGCAGGATCCGATCCCGGTGCGCAGGGTGTGATCCGGGGTCTGCACCCCGGCCTCCATCCGCACGCTGTATCCGACGTCGCCGTTGACCGCGCGGTTGAGCGCCACCAGGAAGTCGATGGTCCGGGTGCCGGGCGCGACGACGAAATCCCGCACCCACGACCCCACCAGGTCACCGGGCCCCGATCCCTCGTCGCCCTCGTCGACCGGGCGCAGGTAGGGCTCCAGGTCGTCTTTGAGCGCCTTCGGGTAGACGAACGGGAAGGTTTCCGCGTAGTCCTCGATGAAGAAGTCGAACGGGTTGATGACCTTGAGGTCGGCGATCAGCCCGACCTTGATGGTGAGTTTCCGTGTCCGCGTGGGAAACACGAGCCGGGCCAGGAAGTTACCGAAGGCGTCCTGCTGCCAGTTGATGAAATGGTCGGCAGGCTCGACCTCCAGCGAGTAGGCCTCAATGGGCGTGCGTGAGTGCGGTGCGGGCCGCAGCCTGACGACATGGGGGTGCACCTCCACCAATCGGTCGAAGGTGTAGGTGGTGCGGTGCTCGAGCGCCACTTTGATGCCCATAGGCCGCTAATCCCATCACAAGACCCTCGACAACGCATGGCGCGGTGCGACGGCCCGACCTTCTCAGCTACGCCGTCCGCCGTTGGGAAGCAGGGTCGAGGGCGCCCGGCTGGGCCGGATGGGGAAGGCGGGCTGCTCGCTGGGAGTGGTGGATGTCGCCGTCGGGCTGGTTGTTGTCTCCGTCTCCGTCTCCGTCTCCGCCTCCGTCGCCGTCTGCGTCGGCGCCGCTGTCTGAGTCGTGGTCGGCGTGTACGTCAGAGTCGGTGTGTATGTGGGAATCGGCGTCGGTGCGATCGTCGGAACGGGTTCTGGGGTCGGCGGCGGAGCCGGTGGCGGAACCGTCGTCGGCGCGGCCGCAGCAGAACTCGGCGTCTCGATGGCAGGTCCGGGGGCCGTCCCAGGCTCGATCCAGGGGGCGTTCGTGCTACTCGGATCGGGCGAGCCGCGGCCGACATCGGGAGGAGTCGGCACGTGGAGCAGCGTTGCGGCCGCGAGACCCGCGACCACGGCGGCAAAGACCGTCATCGCGATTCCGCGAGCCGATACGTGGTCCTTCAGACTTGCGATGTTGATCATCCACCCCACAGGCGCTAGACACTAGTCGGTCTTCGGTCCCGCCACGGTCAGCCCGTACCGTGGCGGCGCGTCTCGTGCCGGCGGCGCGTGGCCAGCACCAGCACTCCGGCCAGGGTGATGCCCACCAGGTTGATCGCAAGTTGCGCAGCGGATTCGACGGCGACATCCCATTCTCCGACCGACGCGGCCACGACCGCAAAACCCGCGGCCGGCACGGTGGTCACGGAGATGAACACTCCCACCAAGGCCGCGGACTTGGCCGACACCAGCGACAGCATGCCTGCCGCACCGGCCAGCAGCGCGACGACGAACGACAGCGGGCCGACCTGAAAGATGAAGTCGACGTCGGTGAGTTGCCGGGTGCTGCCCAGCTTTATCCAGCCCAGCGCCTCGCCGCCCAGCACGAACGCCGCCGTGGCGGCCATGGCGACGGGGAATCCGACCAGCAGCGCGAGTGACGCCCGGCGGGCCAGGTCCAGCCTGCGGCGCACCAGCGCCACCGCCAGGGCGGCCAGCGGGCCGAACTCCGGGCCGACCACCATGGCGCCGACCACCGTCACGGGAGAGTCGGTGACCACGCCGACCGCTGCGATCATGCACGCCAGGCACAGGAACAACAGGAAGGTGATGTTGAGGGTCGACTCCTCGCGGGTGCGGGCCGACAGCTCCTCCCAGACGATCGCGTCACCCGGGTCGCCGTCGGCCTGTTTCTCGGCCCGGTAGGCCGCGGTGGACACCACCGTGTCCACCAGATCGAGGGTGATGGCGCCGCGGTGGTGCAAGTCCAGAGCCTTGAGGTCGTCGATGACGTCATTGGCGCATTCCCGTGCAATGTCGGCGGAGATCTCATCACCCAGCGGGTCCAGCGCCGCCCCCTGATGCACCACCAGGTGCGTCACCCCGACCTGCCGCTGCAGGACAGCCAACACGTCGCCACGGAGCTCGACCGGCGCGATCACCCGCAGATGCAGCACAACCGCGAGACTACTTCCCCAGGGGTGCAAGAATCTTCGTTGTGGATCGGCCCAAGCCGCGCTGGATACCCGCCCGTCTGTGGCCCTGGCTCAGCAACCGCTGGGTTCAGGCCGTGCTGGTGATCGCGCTGTTCGCCGTCCTGGGCGTGGTCTTCATGTTGACCTCGGACCGCAAGGACACCGCCTACTGGGCCGGCTACGCCGACGGGCAGCGATGGGTCGACGCCGGCGGCTACCAGGCGCACGAGGAGTCGATCGCGGCGTACTGCGCGGGCCAAGCCGCCCACCACGCCGCCAATTACCAGCGCGGCTGCGTGGACGGCGCCCACAACGCCATGCACTAAACCCGTTGGCTACTGCTTGGATTGGGCCGGGATCGGCTCGGTATTCGCCGCCCTGGTCGCCGGGGTGGGCCACGGGCTCGGCACCGGACGTGGCCGCACCCGCTGCGGCCACCAGAACCACCGGCCCAACAGGGCGGCGATCGACGGCGTCATGAACGACCGGATCACCAGCGTGTCGACCAGCAGGCCCATGCCAATGGTCGTGCCGACCTGCGCGATGACCGTCAGCTCGCTGAAGGCCATGGCCGCCATCGTCACCGCGAACACCAGGCCGGCGGAGGTGACCACCGAACCGCTGCCGCCCATCGCGCGGATAATGCCCGTCTTGAGCCCGGCCGGGATCTCCTCCTTGAGGCGCGCCACCAGCAGCAGGTTGTAGTCGGAACCGACCGCGAGCAGGATGACGATCGCCATCACCATCACCATCCAGTGCAGCGGACGGCCGATCAGGTCCTGCCAGATCAACACCGACAGACCGAATGACGTGCCCAGCGACAACGCCACCGTGCCCACGATCACCGCGGCGGCCACCACGGCCCGGGTGATGATCAGCATGATGATGAAGATCAGACACAGGGCTGCCAACCCGGCGATCATCAAGTCGTAGTCGGCGCTGTCCTGCATGTCCTTGAAGCTGGCCGCCGTGCCGGCGAGATAGATCTTGGAGCCCTCCAGCGGGGTGCCCTTGATCGCCTCGAACGCCGCGTTCTTGATCGGGTCGATATGACTGAGACCCTCCGGCGACATCGGATCACCCTCGTGAGAGATGATGAATCGCACCGCTTTTCCGTCCGGTGACAAGAACATCTTCATCCCGCGCTTGAAGTCCGGATTGTCGAACGCCTCCGGCGGGAGGTAGAACGAGTCGTCGTTCTTGGCCTCGTCGAAAGCCTTGCCCATCGCGCTCTGGTTGTCCTGCATGGCCGCGATCTGGTCCTGCTGACCGGACTGTGTGCTCTGCAGAGTCAGCTGCATGGTCCGCATTGAGCGCATCGTGTCGATCATCGGCGGCATCAGCGTGCGCATCTGGGCCGTCAACAGGTCCAGCTTGTGCAGATCCGGTACCAGGACCTGGAAGTCGTCGGTCATGGTGTCGATGCCGTCGAGGGTGTCGAACACCGACCGGATCGAGTTGCACACCGGGATGTCAAAGCAGTGCGGTTCCCAGTAGAAGTAGTTGCGGAGCGGCCGGAAGAAGTCGTCGAAGTCGGCGATGTGGTTGCGCAGCGTCTGGATGTCGGCCAGCGTCAGGTCCATCTTGCCGACCATGCTGTGGGTGACGGCGTTGAGCTGCCCGAGCAGGTCGTACATCTTCGTCATCTGGTTGATGGAGACGTTCATGTCGTCGCCCATCTTCAGCATGTCCTTCATCCGGTCCTGCATGTAGGACTGGTTCAGCGTCTGCGTGGTGCCCTGCATACCCAGCAGGAACGGGATCGAGCTGTGTTCGATCGGGGTGCCCAATGGCCTGGTGATGGTCTGCACCCGTCCGATGCCCGGCGTGTGGAAGATGGCCTTCGCCACCCGATCGATCACCAGGAAGTCGGCGGAGTTGCGCAGGTCGTGGTCGCTCTGCAGCATCAGGAGTTCGGGGCTCAGCCGCGCCTCCGGGAAGTGCCGCTCGGCGGCGGCGAACCCCTCACTGGCCGGAATGTCGGCAGGCAGGTAGTGCCGGTCGTTGTAGTCGGTTCGGTAGCCGGGCAGCGCAAGCAGCCCGATCAGGCAGACGAAAGTCGTCGCCACCAGGATCGGTCCGGGCCAGCGGACCACCGCGGTGCCGATGCGCCGCCAAAAACGTTCACGGGACGCCGCTTTGGGCTCCAGCAGGCCGAAGCGGCTGGACGCGGTAACCACGGCGGGGCCGAGCGTCATCGCGGCGGCAACAACCACCACCATGCCGACGAACAGCGGAACGCCCATCGACTGGAACATCGGGCTGCGGGTGAAGTGCAGACAGAACAACGCACCGGCGATCGTCATCCCGGACCCGACGATTACGTGCCCGGTGCCGTGATACATCTCGTAATACGCCGACTCTTTGTCGGCACCCTTGCTACGTGCCTCCTGATATCGACCGAACAGGAAGATCACGTAGTCGGTACCGGCCGCGATCGCGACCATCACGAGCAGGTTGACCGCGAACGTCGACAGCCCGATCAGGTGGTGATAGCCCAGGAACGCCACCACACCGCGGGCCGCCGCCAGTTCGAGGAACACCATCACCAGGGCGATCAGCACCGTGACGATCGAGCGGTAGACCACCAGCAGCATCACGGTTATCACGCCGAACGTCAGACCGGTGATGATCTTGAGGCTGCGGTCACCGGCGATGTGGGTGTCGTTGATCAGCGCCGACGATCCGGCGACGTAGGCCTTGATCCCGGGCGGTGCGGGCACGCTCTCGACGATCGACTTGACGGCCTCGACCGACTCATTGGCCAGACCTTCGCCCATGTTGCCGGCCAGATAGGCCTGCACATAGGCGGATTTTCCGTCGGCGCTCTGCGATCCGGCGGCGGTCAGCGGATCGCTCCAGAAGTCCTGAATGTGCTCGACGTGGGTCTTGTCGGCCTCGAGCTTCTTGACGATCTCGTTGTAGTACTGGTGCGCAGCATCGCCGAGCGGCTGGTCGCTTTCCAGCACGATCATCACCGAGGTGTTCGACTTGAACTCCTGGAATGTGTGGCCGATCGTGCTCATCGCGACAGAGGACGGCGCGTCCATTGCCGTCATCGGCACCGACTGCTGCTGGCCCACGACCTCGATCTGCGGCACGACGATGTTGGTGACGACGGTCAGCGCCAGCCAGCCCAGGATGATCGGGACGGACAGCCAGCGCACCCACTGCGCGATGTGCGGCCGTCTCCCCGGTTCCGCTTGCGGCTTTTCGTCTTTGTTCAGCAGGATCATGCGGACTTGACCAGGCAGAAGGTCTGCGCGTTCACACCGGTGTTGGTCTTCTCGTCCTTGAGCTCGCCGTTGACGATAATTCGGCAACCGATCGTGTCACTGTCGCCCTGGGCGACGATGTTGGCCGATGCGGCGGGCGCGGTGGTTGTCAGGGTCAGCGACCACGGCAGGGTGACATCCCGCGCGATCTGCGGCTGGGCGTCCAGGTCGAGGTAGTTGATGGTGGCGACGGCTCCGGGCGGGCCGTAGATCTCGTACACCACGGTCTTCGGGTTGAATGGTTTGGTGTCATTGGCCAGGCCGCTACCGGGCCGGGTCGTCTCGGTCTTTCCGAACACCCCGTGCAGGCGGAAAACACCGAACGCGGCAATGGCGATCACCAGAACGATCACGATCGGCAGCCATATCTTGCGCAGGAGCTGCACAGGTCCACGACGCTTGGTGCGGTGGCCTGCAGGTTGAGCCTGCTGCTTCTCCGGGCCGGCCGGAGCGTCGTCGGTTGGCGCGCCCGAGGCCGCGTAGGTCTGGCTTTCCAGCGTCACGACCGGACCCCCTTCTGGCCTCGCAGATCAGCCTGTCGTTTCACCGCGGCCACATTTAGCACCGCTACATAGTAGGACTAACGGATCTCGTCAGCATAACCCGTGTGATCAGCCTCATGGGTCACCAGAGTTTCTGACAGGTGTCACACGATCCGGTTATTCGATGGTGGCGGCGAGCCCGAATTCGTCAAGGACGTGCCGGACCGAGGCCGCCACCAGGTCTTTGCTGTTCGGGCCGCCGGGACGCCACGCCGCAACCGAGAGCGAAACCTCACCGTTGATCTGACCCGACGCCAGGAACAGGGTGCCGCCGAGCCGATCGAGAATGTCCGCGGTGATGCGCGACTCGAACTGACGCAGGACGATGTGGTCGGCGTCGGTGCCGTCGGGCCGGTTCACCGCCGGGTCCAGCTTCCCCAGATTGGAACAGCCGATCGGTGCGCCCGCGCCGAGCGCCATCCCCTCCAGCCGACGGGCCAACCCGGGCGGGATCAGCGGCGCCAGCGCCACCGGACCCAGCAGCTCAAAACGGCTCTCTGACAGCGCGGCGAGGTTCTTCTTCAGTTCGGCGCGCACATCTCGCAGGGTCTGGGTGACGTTGGCGGGGTCGATGCTCACCGTCATCCCGGTCAAGGCGTTGGCTCGGGTGTCACCCTCGGTGCGTTCGCTTACCGGGAACTGCAGCCGGACCCGTCCGTTGTCGTCCACTCGACCGAAGGTCTGCCCGAGCTTTGCAGCGATCGCGGCGAACAACGAATTGCTGGTTCCACCAAGACTTTCCATGCGATACCGCCACTGCTCGTCGTCGATGAAGGCTGCTATCGACGGCACGCTGACCAACTCGGCACCGTCGAGCTTGACCATCCGCGGCCCGGACCGCCCAGCCGAAGAGGTCATCTCCGCGCTGTTGTTCTTGGCCAACCGCACCGCGGCGACGACCGCCTTGGCAAAATCGGGAACCGCGCGCAGGATCTCGGCGGTGTCCTCGCGCAGCGCCCGCCCGCGGGTACGCGAGTTCGGCTCGGGATAACCCAGCTCCCACGTCTCACCACTGGCGGCCTGCCTGATCGCCAAAGTCAGACCGAGCCCGTCGCAGATCGAATGCGAGGCGATCAGGGTGACCACTGCCCCGCCCTCGGTGAACGGCTGAACGGCCAGCCGCCAGGACGGTCCGCCCTCGGGATCGATCGGGACGCGAATCTGCTCGTCGAGCCACTCCAGCGCCTCGGCGCGTGGGCGGGCGGCGGCCGCGACGTCGATGTCAGCCGGGCCGGTCCAGGCCACCCAGTGGTCGCGGCCGAACGGCAGCGGCGAGCGCTCGATGCGGCGCCCCAACAGGCCGCGGCCGAGGTTATGGTGGAAGCGACGCAGCCCGTCGAGGTCGACCGGGCGCTCGTAGATCCAGGCGTACTGGGCCAGCGGTCCGCGACCGAGCGCCCGCAGTCCGAGGAATGAACCTTGATCGATGTACGCCAGCGTGGAATCCACACCGGCCATCGTAGGCGGGGGCGGTGTCACCGCGGCTTAGGCGCGGCGCCTTTGCTTTTGAGCTCCACACCCAGTTCGTCGGGCGGCACGAGATGCCCTTGTGAGCACCGGATTTCGACGGTCGCGTCGGCGCCACAGTCCAGGTGGGTCAGCCGAAGCCGGGTGTCCTGGGCAAGATGGCGCCGCCCCCATTCGAACATCGCAAACACCACCGGCAGCAGTTCGGTGCCGGCGTCGGTGAGCACATACTCGTCGCGCACCCGCTGCCCCGGCTCGCGGTAGGGCCGCCTGGTCAGCAGGCCGGCGTCGACGAGTTCGGTCAGCCGTGCCGACGTGGCGGCTTTGGTGATACCCACCCGCCGGGCGAAATCGTCGAATCGGGTGGTGCCGTAATAGGCCTCCCGGAGGATCAGCATCGCCGACTTGGTTCCGATGACCGCCATGGTCTTCTCGATCGGGCATTTCCCGACCGCCGACCAGGTGTCGCGGTCGACCAGGGGGCCCTGCAGCAGTGTCACGTAAGTCACTCCATTTCTGAGTTGTTTTCACTATACCTAGGTGTTATAGCTGGGTATAGAGAGCAGTACTCAGCGAGGAGTTCAGGAGGACAACATGGCCGGTTACTCAGGGCGCGACGCCGTCATCGTGGGAGCGGTCCGCACGCCGATCGGCAAGGGCAAGCCCGGCGGCGCGTTGCACGGCGTGCTTCCCGCCGATCTGCTGGCGCACAGCCTCGCCGAGCTGGTCGCGCGCACCGGTGTCGACCCGGCCGAGATCGACGACGTCATCGCGGGCGCGGTGACTCAGGCCGGTGACCAGGCGGTCAACATCGCCCGAAACGCGCTGCTGGGGGCCGGCTTCCCGGAGTCGGTGCCGGGGACCACCATCGACCGGCAGTGCGGTTCGAGCCAGCAGGCGATCTCGTTCGCCGCGCAAGGCGTCATCGCGGGCGCCTACGACGTGGTGATCGCCGGCGGCGTGGAGTCGATGAGCCGGGTACCGATGGGGTCGTCGGTGCTGCCGGGCAGCGACCCGTTCGGCACCAGGTTCGCCGCGCGCTATTCGGACGGCCTGGTGCCGCAGGGCATCAGCGCCGAGCTGATCGCCGCGCGCTGGGGGCTCTCACGCGCCGAACTCGATGAGTTCTCCGCCGCCAGCCACGAGAAGGCGGCCCAAGCCACCAAGGACGGGCTGTTCGACACCGAGCTGGCGCCGATCGCGGGCCTGCAGACCGACGAGATCATCCGTCCGGGAACGACGGTCGAGACGCTGGCCGGACTGAAGCCGGCGTTCTACAACGAGGCGTATGCCGCGCGTTTCCCGCAGATCAACTGGGAGATCACGCCGGGCAACTCCTCACCGCTGTCCGACGGCAGTGCCGCGGTGTTGATCACCTCATCGGAGGTGGCGCGCAAGCACGGCTGGACGCCGCTGGCGCGCATCCACACCACCACCGTGGTGGGCTCGGATCCGCTGTACATGTTGACCGGCGTCATCCCCGCGACGGAGAAGGTGCTGACCAAGGCGGGTCTGACATTGGCCGACATCGACCTCTTCGAGGTGAACGAGGCGTTCGCCCCGGTGGTGTTGAGCTGGGCCCGCGACACCGGAGCCGACTTGGGGAAGACCAACGTCAACGGCGGCGCGATAGCGATCGGCCACCCGCTGGGTGCCAGCGGCGCGCGGATCATGACCACGCTGGTCAACGCGCTCGAACAGCGCGGCGGGCGCTACGGCCTGCAGACCATGTGTGAGGGCGGCGGCATGGCCAACGCCACGATCATCGAGCGGCTCTGACATGGCGACCGAGACCCAGTTCGACGGGGTCCGGGTGCGCTACGACAGCGCCAAGAGTTACGACGACCTGGTTGCCGCGCTGCTCGCCGACATCGGCGAGCAGCCGGTGCCGATCGGCGACATCGGAGCCGCCGGCGGTGATTGGCCGTCGTATCGGGAGCGGGTCGAAAAGTACGTCGGGCCAAGCGGATTCATGCTGTTCGCACTGCTCGACCATGGTGCCTGGATCACCAAAGCCGGCATCGCACGCAGGGTGTTGCGGGTCATCCTCGGCAACCCGTTGATCGCGATCACCATGCTTCGCCATGACGTGACGGCGGGCTTGTTCGCCCCGGTCGAGTTGCTGATCCTCGACGAGGACGCCGGCAGCAGCCTGACCTACATCAAGCCGTCGTCATTGATGGTCGTCGAGCCGAATCCGGAGCTGCTCAGCGCCGCCGAGGTGCTCGACAACAAGTTGGCGGACTTGGCCGCGAAGGTTACGTGCGAAAGCCCTACTGACCGCTGAACCCCGGTTCGATGCGGATGGCGGGCCCGCCGGCTATGTCGGTCGGTTCGCCGTGGATCGACGACGCCGTTTCCACAGCAGCGCCAGGACTACGACAACCGCCGCCGAAGCCGCGACACCCTGCCACGGTGTCTGTTTGCCGCTGCGGGTCGACACATGCGCTGAAACCTCGCCTTCCGGTCGACCCAGTCGAGCGGCACGGGACTCCTGGCTCGACGAAGCGATCGGCTGCCCGCCGCCATCGTGGGGCGCACCGCGGAGGCCATCGCCACCCTGCACCGGCGGCGCCGAATCATCGCCGGCCGGAGGCCATGGATACGCCCAATTGCTATGAGCGGCTGCTTCCTCGGCTGCTTCTGATTCGGCCTGCCGCTGCTGCCGTTCCTGCGGATCCGGTCCCACTTCGCCCTCCTCCGTCTGTGCCGCGTCTGATCGCGACCCCGGGCACGACCGACCACCGACAGTGGATTACCCCGACGACCGCCGCCTATACATCAGTCGCGCAATCGCCGATGTACTCACGCGATCAGGCGCGGGTGAGCTCGAACAGCGGGATGACCCGGCTGGTCTTGGACTGATATTCGCCGAACCCGGGCGCCTCGGCCACGACCTTCGGGTAGGCCTCGTCGCGCTCCTCGCGCGAGAATTCACGCGCGACCACGTCATGGGCATCGGTGCCGATCTCGATGTGCGCCCGCGGGTTGGCGCGCAGGTTGTGCACCCAGTCCGGGTTGGTGTCGGCGCCCGCCTTCGAGCCGATGATGATCAGCTTCCCGTCGACATGGAAGTAGGCCAGCGGAGCCAGCCGCGGCTCGCCGGACTTCGCACCGGTGGTGTGCAGCAGCAGCAGCGGGCGGCCTTCGAACGGTCCGCCGACGACTCCGGCGTTGGCCCGGAATTCCTCGACGATGTTCTTGTTGAAGTCGTTCAGCGACGCAAAGTCAGGGGTTTCGGTCATGGCTTGTCCAGCTTCTCCGGCTTGAAATCTATTCCGGATTCCTTGCGCTGTTGGGCGGTGATCGGTGCAGGCGCATCGGTCAGCGGGTCGACGCCACCGCCGGACTTCGGGAACGCGATCACCTCGCGGATCGAATCGACGCCGGCCAGCAGCGCCACGATACGGTCCCAGCCGAACGCGATGCCGCCGTGGGGCGGGGCGCCAAAGGTGAACGCGTCCAACAGGAATCCGAACTTCTCCCGGGCTTCGTCGTGATCGATGCCCATCATCGCGAACACCCGCTCCTGCACGTCGCGGCGGTGGATACGGATCGACCCGCCGCCGATCTCGTTGCCGTTGCAGACGATGTCGTAAGCGTTGGCCAGCGCCGAGCCCGGATCGGTGTCGAAGGTCGCCTCCGACTCCGGCATCGGTGAGGTGAAAGCGTGGTGCACCGCGGTCCAGTTGCCCGACCCCACCGCAACGTCGCCGGCTGCCGTCGCGTCGTCGGCCGGTTCGAACAGCGGCCACTTCACGATCCAGGTGAACGCCCACGCGTTCGGATCAATGAGGTCGAGGCGCTTGGCGATCTCGATGCGCGTCGCCCCGAGCAGGGCACGCGCACCCTTGGGGGTCCCCGCCGCGAAGAACACACAGTCACCCGGTGCGGCCCCGACGTGAGCGGCCAACCCCGCGCGTTCGGTCTCGGACAGGTTCTTGGCGACCGGGCCGCTCAGCTCGCCGTCCGCACCGAACAGGACGTACGCCAAGCCCTTGTGCCCGCGCTGTTTGGCGAACTCCTGCCAGCCGTCCAGCGTGCGGCGCGGCTGCGACGCACCGCCGGCCATGACCACGGCACCGACGTAGGGCGCCTGGAACACCCGGAAGGGCGTGTCCTTGAAGTACTCGGTGCACTCGACGAGTTCGACGGCGAACCGCAGATCCGGCTTGTCGGTACCGAAGCGGCCCATCGCCTCGTCGTAACACATCCGCGGGATCGGCGTCGGAAGGTCGTAGCCGATCGTCGACCACACGGCGCGCAGCACTTCTTCGGAGACCGCGATGACGTCGTCGGCGTCGACGAAGCTCATCTCCATGTCGAGCTGGGTGAACTCCGGCTGGCGGTCGGCGCGGAAATCCTCATCGCGATAGCACCGCGCGATCTGGTAGTAGCGCTCCATGCCCGCGACCATCAGCAGCTGCTTGAACAACTGCGGGCTCTGCGGCAGCGCGTAGAACGAACCGGGCTGCAACCGGGCCGGCACCAGGAAGTCGCGCGCCCCCTCCGGTGTCGACCGGGTCAGCGTCGGGGTTTCGATCTCGACGAAGTCGTGGGCGGACAGCACCGAGCGCGCGGCCGCATTCACCTTGGAGCGCAACCGGATTGCGTCGCCGGGACCGCCGTGCCTGCGCATGTCGAGGTAGCGGTATTTGAGCCGGGCTTCCTCGCCCGGCTGCTCGTCGAGCTGGAAGGGCAGCGGGGCGCTCTCCCCCAGCACCGTCAGCGCGGTCGCATTGACTTCGATCTCGCCGGTGGGGATTTCGGCGTTGGCGTTGCCCTCGGGGCGGATGCCCACCACGCCCTCGACGGCGACGCAGAACTCGGCGCGTAGCCGGTGCGCCTGCGCGAGCACGT
The DNA here is from genome assembly GCF_002887815.1 of Mycobacterium sp. ENV421. Taxonomy (GTDB): domain Bacteria; phylum Actinomycetota; class Actinomycetes; order Mycobacteriales; family Mycobacteriaceae; genus Mycobacterium. Next base: position 14,127 of record NZ_PDHO01000043.1, read on the forward strand.
CGGCGTCGTGGAACACCACCTGCGAGACCCCCGACGCGTCACGCAGATCGATGAAGATGACGCCGCCGTGGTCGCGCCGGGTGGACACCCAGCCGGCCAGCGTGACCGTCTGTCCGGCGTCGGAGGCCCGCAACGAACCGGCGGCGTGACTGCGCAGCACTGAAACTCCTGAAAATCGAGAGACTGATGGAAAGAAATCGAGGGTTCAGTCTATGAGGTGCGCCCGACCGGACATACATCACCTCGATGTATGGTCTCCCACGGAGGTAGCCCCGATGACCACGATGTATCCCTGCGAGCGCGTCGATCTGACGTTCATTCGCGACGCGAAGTTCCGCTTCTCCAACAGCGTGGACCTCGTCATCACACCCGAGCAGCTGTTCGAGGTCCTCTCCGACGCCGACTCGTGGCCGCAGTGGGCCAAGGTCATCACCGGGGTCACCTGGACCAGCCCCAAGCCGTACGGCATCGGCACCACCCGCACAGTGAACATGCTCGGCGGGCTGGTCGGCGACGAGGAGTTCCTGGCCTGGGAGCCCAACACCTATCTGGCGTTTCGGTTCAACACCTGCTCGAACAAGGTGGTGGCCGCCTTCGCCGAGGAGTACCGCGTGCAGGAAACCCCGGGCGGCTGCCGGCTGACCTGGACGGTGGCGCAGAAAGCAAACGGCCCGGCCCGGTTCGGGCTGATCCTGGGCGGACCGCTGATGAACCTGTCGTTCCGGTGGTTCCTGGCCAATCTGCGCCGCTACACCGACAAGCGATTCCACTAGTACAGCCCGGCCCAGGCCTGTCTGCGCAGCGCGTCGGGGTCGTCGACGGAGACGTCGCGGGCCGACCGGATGACGCGGGTGGCCCGTCGCGCGGAGTCGTAACGGGGCCAGTCTTCCAATTCGCCGTGGGTGGCGAAGTTCAGCCAGGTGCGCTGCATCCGGCGCCCCACCGCGGGTTGCACGCGACGGCCGAGCGGATGGATTTTGCGGCCCAGATATGAGCCGTAGCTGTGCTGGATGTGCACGATCTCGCTGCCGTGGGTGGCGCCGAGCCCGAGCATCCGCAGGGTCCACGTGGTGTGGTCGAACCGGTACACGTGGGTGGTGGCGTGCGAGCTGTAGGCGTCGGCGAAGGCCCACGTGGGCGCGCCGAACATGACGTCGGATCCGACGGCGATCTGCGCCCTTCGGCGCGGATAGTCCGGATAACCGGCCAGCACCCGGGTCCGGGCGTCCGGCGCGACCCGGTCGAAGTAGGCGTCGATCCCGTCGGCGGTGGTCGGCAGCATCGGCGGCTTGGACCACGCGAACATCGACGCCTCATGGCTGTTGGTCCCGACGATGAGCGGCACCGGATTGACCTCACCGGCGCGCGCCGCGTCGATCGGATGCCGGGGCAACAGCTCCACGCCGTAGGTGAGCCCGTAGGCCAGCGTCGGGGTGGCCTCGGCGCTGCGGCGCTGCATCTCCCCCGCTGCGCGACGCAGCACCCGCTGCGGCAGCACCGGGAACGCGGCGGGATCGGCGCCGACGAGGTCGACGAATTCGTGGGCGCGCTCGGCCCGGGTAGCCCGGTCGGCGATGAGCGGCAGCGCCGGACTCTGCGCGATCGCACGGGCGAACAACCCCTCGCCGGCCGGGGAGGCCAACAGTGCCAGCACCGACGTCGCACCGGCCGACTCGCCGAAGATCGTCACCCGGCGCGGGTCTCCGCCGAAGGCGGCGATGTTGTCCTGCACCCAGCGCAGCGCCGCGATCTGGTCACGCAGGCAGAGGTTGTCGGCGAATCCGGCGCCGAGGTCGCCGAGTTCGAAGCCGCCGAACACCCCGAGCCGATAGGTCACGTTGACCACCACGACGTCGCCGTTGGCGGCCAGCCGGGACCCGTTGTAGAGCTGCAGCTGCCCCGCGCCGTAGACGAAGGCGCCGCCGGGGATCCACACCATGACGGGCAACGGGGTCGTTGTTTCGGGGGCCCAGATCGTCAATGTCAGGCAGGCCTCGTCGCGGATCTTCGGGTCGTCGCGGCCACCGCCGACGAACGAGCGACCCTGTGGCGGCACGGGCCCGTGCTCGACGGCGTCACGCACCCCGGCCCACGGTTGCACGGGGGCGGGCGCACGAAAACGGCGCTCCCCGATGGGTTGTTGGGCATAGGGAATGCCGCGCCAGACGCGCACACCGCTTTCGGTGGTTCCGCGCAACGCACCCAGGGTGGTGTGAGCGACGGTCGACGGATCCGCGACGACGGTCACGACGAAATCGTAGTGTGGCAAGGTGAACGCGGTGGGTAGCCGCACCTCAAGTACCGGGGAGTGCTGATGACCTTTAACGAGGGAATGCAGATCGACACCAGCACCACCTCGACCGGTGGCGGCGGCGGTCGGGGCATCGCGATCGGCGGTGGTCTCGGCGGCCTGGTGGTGGTGCTGCTCGCGGTGTTCCTCGGTATCGATCCCAGCCAGGTCACCACTCCGCAGCAGACCCTGCCGCCCGGTGCCGAGCAGTCGGGTTACGACCTGAGCAAGTGCAAGACGGGCGCCGATGCCAACCAGTACGTCGAATGCCGCGTGGTCGCCACCGGCAACTCCGTCGACGGCGTGTGGAGCGACCTGCTCAAGGGCTACACCCGGCCGAGGATGATGCTGTTCAAGAACCAGGTGCAGACCGGGTGCGGCCCCGCGACCAGCGATGTCGGGCCGTTCTACTGCCCGGTGGACAAGACCGCGTACTTCGACACCGACTTTTTCGACGTCCTCAAGACCCGATTCGGTTCCAGCGGTGGACCATTGGCGCAGGAGTACGTGGTGGCCCATGAGTACGGCCACCACGTACAGGACCTGCTCGGCGTGCTCGGCCGCGCCCAGCAGGGAGCGCAGGGCGCCACCGGCGGCAGTGTGCGCACCGAGTTACAGGCGGACTGCTACGCCGGCGTGTGGGCGCACTACGCGGCCATCACCAAGCAGCCCGGCACCGATGTCACCTATCTGGAACCGTTGACCGACAAGGACATCGCCGACGCGCTGTCGGCCGCGGCCTCGGTCGGCGACGACCGCATCCAGAAGCAGGCCACCGGGCGGGTCAATCCCGAACAGTGGACCCACGGTTCATCGGCCGAACGACAGAAGTGGTTCACCACCGGCTATCAGACCGGTGACCCTAAACAGTGCGATACGTTCAAGGCCGGCGATCTGGGCTAGGCAGTTCGGCGCTGACCTCGGCCCGCTCGCCGTCGAAGCTGAAATAGCCTGCAATCGGTCGGGTTTCGGGCAGCGGTTCGTCGTAGCTCCACGCGACGTCGTCGATGTCACCGGCGGCCCAGTAGGTCGCATACCCCTTGTAGTTGCAGTAACTCGACGTGTCCGTTCGCCGCAGCAGACCGGTGCGCACATGCTCCGGGGCAACGTAAAGCCGTGGTGCCAGTGCGGTTTCGAACACGATCACAGTGTCGTCGGTGTCCACCAGCACCTCGCCGGCGACCAGCACCCGTAGCCGCCGCCGCGTGGGCCGACAGTCCACCCGGTGGTACGGGTTGGGCGGATAGTGCACCAACGGTCGACCCTCCTCCACCCAGGTGTCGACGGCGTCCCACGGCACCCGCACATAGCCGGGCGCCTCGGGCTCGGGTTCGGTTGGCAGATCGGCTGTTTCACCCATGGGGAAGGCGTAGCTCAGCGGCGCTCCGGCGCGGTGGACCAGCAGCGCGTTCTCGGTGTCGATGACGCTCTGCCCGTCGCGCACCGCCTGCACCCGCCGTGGGTGCGGTTCGACGTACACGATCGGAGTGGCCACCGGCGCGGAGAACCAGCCGGCCCGGTCCGGACCGAGCGGGCCGCGTCCGGCGACCAGACTCATCGGGGTGCTAGATCCGGGCTTCGGCGGCGATCGCGTTGTCGGTGGTCCGCAGCGGCCGGATCAACGCGTCCTGGGTGAAGGACGCGATCAGCTCACCGTCCTCGGTGTGCACCGCGCCGCGGATGTAGGACATGCCGGCACCGACCTGGGTGCTCTCGTGGGTGTAGAGCAGCCAGCCGGTCCAGCTGACCGGCTCGTGGAAGCTGACCGTGACCGTCATCGGTGCGGTCGACACCGTGAAATGCGACTGGGCGGTGCCGATGCCGTCGTGGGCGCGCATGGTCGTCGAGATACCGAGGTGCCCGGTGAAGTAGGCGATCAGCGCCTTGGCCAGATCGTCGCGCGACGGAATCGGGTCATAATGCAGCCAGGCGTAGACCTCCGGCGGTCCGACCTCGTCAGGGCTGTTGATGTCGATGACGTCGACGAGCTTGACTTGCCTTCCGCCCATGGGCATTTCGCACACGTTGGCCTCAGCCGGCCCGGCGACCTTGGGGCGCGGCAGGTGGTGGCGGATCACGTCGGGGGTGGGCACATCGGCCAGCACAGTGAACGTCATGCACCGCTTGTCGTTCTGCGACGCGGTGACGATCGCCGAGGCCGTCGAGCGACCCTCGGAGACGACGTCGATGTCGAGGATGACCGGCGGCCCGACCAGGACCGCCCGGGCGAAGACACTGTGCACGGAGCGTATCGACTTGCCGCCGAAGCGTTTTGCGGCGGCAACGATCACCTGCGCGAGCACCTGGGTGCCCTCGACGACCTGCCGTTCGTCGGCGTCTGCGATACCGGTCGGGGCGATGTAGCGATCCTGACCGTCAGCCTCGACGTCGAACAATTCGAGCAGCCGCGCCACTGTCCACGGGTTCGCAGCGGCTTCCCCGGAATTCGCAGTCATGTGTTCCTCACCTTGTCGCATTCCAAGACGGTAACGTCATTCTCGTCACTGTAACCCGACCGATAAGCTGACCCGATGGCCAAGGCCAACGAACGAACGCCCGAGGCGGTGCGCGCCGATCCGGACTCCCGGGAGGGCCGGTTCATGCGCTCAGCGCTGTCGATCCTGGCCGAAACGGGCCGCACCGACTTCACCGTCCTCGAGGTCGTCGAGCGCTCAAAGACGTCATTGCGGTCGTTCTACCAGCACTTTTCCACCAAGGACGAGCTGCTGCTGGCGTTGATCGACACGATCATGGCCGAGTCGACCAAGCACTGGCGCACCGAGACCGACGCACTGCCGGCCGCCGAGGCGATGCGCGTGCTGATCGACCGCATCTGCACCCCTGCCGAATCCACCAAGCAGGACAGCATCAACCGCGGGCTGACCTACTACAACGATCACCTCGCCGAGTCGCTGCCGCGGGAGTACGCCCGAGTGCTGTCGCCGCTACACGAACTAATCGGCGAAATCCTGAACCGCGGCATCGATGAGGGCAGCTTCCGGCCCGGCCTCGAAGTCGAGACCACCGCGGCGTTGATCATGCAGGCGGTGCTCGGAGCCATGCGGCTGCGAAGCCTGGGCGCCGAACTCAACGGGGTGCCCATCGACGGCGAGCACATCTACGAATTCTGTGTCCGCGGCCTGCTGCCCTGACTCGTCTTCGCTGCTAGAACACTGTTTTCAACCAGTCTGTCGGCCCGCGTACCGTCGTGGTAACGTCATTACCGTTATCGACCAATCAGACTCTCTGGAGGCGGACATGCCCTCGCGCGAGCTTCCCTATCCCGTATTCGACGCCGACAATCACTTTTACGAGCCGAAGGAAGCGCTGACGCAATTCCTGCCGGACAGCCGCAAGGGCGTCATCGACTACATCGACGTTCACGGGCGCACCAAGATCGTGGTGCGCAACACGATCAGTGACTACATCCCCAACCCGACCTTCGAGGTCGTCGCCCGCCCCGGCGCGCAGGAGGAGTACTTCCGGCACGGCAGCGGAGGCAAGAGCTACCGCGAGGTCATGGGCAAGCCGATGAAGGCCATCCCCGCCTTCCGCAACCCCGAGGCGCGTCTCGAGGTGCTCGACGGTCTGGGCCTGGACTACACGATCATGTTCCCGACGCTGGCCAGCCTGGTCGAGGAGCGGCTCAAAGACGATCCCGAGCTGATCCTCGACATCGTTCACGCGCTGAATCAGTGGATGTATGAGACCTGGCAGTTCAACTACGAGGGCCGGATCTTCTCCACCCCGGTCATCAACTTGAGCATCGTCGACCGAGCGCTCGAGGAACTCGAATGGTGCATCGAGCGCGGCGCCAAGACCGTCCTGGTCCGCCCGGCCCCCGTCGCGGGTTTCCGCGGGTCCCGCTCGATGGGCCTGCCCGAGTTCGATCCGTTCTGGGACGCCTGCGTCAAGGCCGGCATCCCGGTGTGTATGCACGCCTCCGACAGCGGCTATGCCGAGTACCTCAACGACTGGGAGCCCGCCGACGAGTTCCTGCCGTTCAAGCCGACGTCGTTCCGGATGGTCGCGATGGGCAAGCGCCCCATCGAGGACACCATGGCCGCGCTGGTGTGCCACGGCGCGCTGACCCGCAACCCGGACCTGCGCATCCTGTCGATCGAGAACGGCGCGTCCTGGGTGCCGTACCTGTTCTACCAATTCAAAGACGTGTATTCGAAGATGCCGCAGGAATTCCCCGAAGATCCGATCCAGGCATTCCGGCGCGGGGTGTACGTGGCTCCGTTCTGGGAGGACGATTTCAAGAAGATGTCGGAGCTGTGCGGTGTCGACCGCATCATCTTCGGTTCGGACTGGCCACATCCCGAAGGACTTGCCGACCCGATCAACCTCGTCGACGACCTGCAAGCTCAGGGCCTTGATGAGGAGGAGCAGCGAAAGGTGATGGGCGGCAACCTGGTCGACCTGTTCAAGGTGCCCAACATGTCGGTCCACAAGCCCGACGTACCTGCGCTCGTCATCGCATGACAGACGTCGCCAATCCCGAACAGATGTTGTTTGCGTCGACGACGCAGGCCTTCCTGGAAAAAGAGGCCTCTCTGACCCGGGTGCGGGAACTGCACGCCTCGGACACCTCGTTCGACGGGCAATGGTGGCAGCGGGCGGCCGAACTCGGTTGGGCCAGCCTGCTGGTCCCCGAAGATCTTGGCGGCGGCAGTGTTTCGGGCGACGGCGTGGCCGACCTGGCCCTGGTGGCCGAACAGATCGGCCACAGCGTGGCGCCCGGCCCACTGCATCCGGTCAGCGTCGTACTGGCGGGTCTGGTCGAGGCGCCGGAGGGCCACGGCGACACCATCGACGGGCTGGTCTCCGGTGAACTGGTGGCGTCGTGGGCGGTCTACGAACCCGGCCTGCCGCTGCTCCCACTGCAGCCCGGTGTCACCGCGACACGCACCGAATCCGGCTACCGCATCGACGGAGTGAAGGACCGTGTCGAGGCAGGCACCGACGCCGGCGTATTCCTCGTGGTCGCCGATCTCGACGGCAGCCCCCGGCAGTTCCTGGTCCCCGCCGACCGCACCGAAATCACCGAGCAACGGTCCGTGGACATGGTGAAGCGTTATGCCCGTGTGCAATTCGACGGTGTCGAGATCGACGACTCCGCCGTGGTCGGCGACGCCGCACAGACGCCGGCGATCATCGAGCGACAGCGGCAGGTCGCGTTGATGCTGCAGTGCGCCGAGATCGTCGGCATTCTGGACACAGTGCTGGCGATGACGACGCAGTGGATGTTCGATCGCCACAGTTTCGGCAGGCCGCTGGCGTCCTATCAGGCGCTCAAGCATCGGCTCGCCGACATGAAGATGTGGTACGAAGCGTGCCGGGCGACGACGACGGGGGCGGTGGCCGCGGTGTCGCAGCGCTCGGATGACGCCGCCCTACTGGTCAGCGTGGCCAAAGCCTATGTGGCCGAACGAGCCCCGGTGATGCTGCAGGATTGCGTGCAGTTGCACGGCGGCATCGGCGTCACCTGGGAACATGACCTGCACCTGTTTCTGCGCCGCACCGCGTTGTACCGCGCGCTGTACGGCTCGCCGGAGGAGCACCACCGCGCGGTGTACGCGTTGAGCGCCGACCGGAAGGAAGCTTCGGCATGACCGAAACCGCGATCTCCACAGCCACCGAATCGGTCGCCGATTTCGCCGCCCGAGCGCGCGCCTGGCTGGCCGAGAACATGCCCACCATCGATCCCGACCATCCGCCCTTCTCGGTACGCGCCGAGCAAGCATCCTGGGATCACGCCAAGGACCTCCAGAAGCGGTTGTATGCGGGCGGTTTCGCCGGCATCTGCTTTCCCCGCGAATACGGCGGCCTTGGGCTGGGTCACGCGTACCAGAAGGCGTTCGACGCCGAGTGCCGCGGCTACGAGATGCCGCTGATCCTCAATGTGCCGACGTTCACGATCTGCGCGGCCACCATCCTGGACATGGGGACCGAAGCCCAGAAACGCGAACGTATTTCGGCGGCGATCCGCGGTGACGAGATCCTGTGCCAGCTGCTGAGCGAACCCAGCGGCGGCTCCGATCTGGCCGGCGTGATCACTCGTGCCGATCGCCATGGCGACACCTGGGTCGTCAACGGCGCCAAGACCTGGAGCACCAGCGCATTCGCCGCCGACTACGGCCTGATGCTGGCCCGGACCGACTGGACGGTGCCCAAACACGAGGGCCTGACCATGTTCCTGGTCCCGCTGAACTCCCCCGGCATCACGATGCGCCGGATCAAAGAGGTCAACGGTAACGAGGAATTCTGCGAAGAGTTCTTCGACGGCTTGGTGTTGAGCGACGACGCCGTGGTCGGCGAGGTCAACAAGGGCTGGGAAGTGGCCTCCCGCCAGCTGTTTCATGAACGCCGGGCGGTAGGCGGCGGATCAGAGTTCGCCAGCGGCATCGGCGCGGAGAACGCCAGCGAAATGCCGCCCGACCACGTCGGCCTGATCGAGCGCACCGGGCAGGCTGACAACCCGGCCGCTCAAGAGCGCGCCGGGCGAGCGCTGGTCCGCCGGATGGTCAAGGAGCAGCTGATCGACCATGTCGGGCAAGGCATCGGTAACGGAACGCTACCGCCCAACGCCGGCACACTGATTCGCCTCTTCCACGCCGAGACCACCGAACTCGAGGTCGACACCGCGCTGGCGCTCGCCGGCACCGCCGGTGTCATCGACGAAGGCGGGGAGTCCTCCGACCTGGCCGAAATCGGGGTGCGGTATCTGTCGCGGCAGACCGGCTCACTGGGCGGCGGAAGCAGCGAGATGGCTCGCAACGTGATCGCCGAACGCATCCTCGGGTTCCCCCGAGAACTGGCCGCTGACAAGGGTGTGCCGTTCAATCAGGTCAAGCGCGGCCGGACCTAGAACAGCGTCGGCTGCGGTTCGGGCGGGGCGATCGGTTCGGGCGGGGTGACCGGAGTGAACAACCGTCGATCACCGCCGAGCTTGTACTTGGCGACCAGCGGTGCAGCCCGCTGCCGCAACATGTCTCGGTAGTCGGCAGGTAGATAAGCCCCGCGCCGGTACAGCTGACGGTACGGCGCGACGAGGTCGGGATGCGAGCGCGCGAGCCAGCTCATGAACACGCCGCGCGTCGAGCTGCGCAGGTGCAGACCGAACACCGTCACGCCGGTGGCACCGGCGGCAGCGATCTGGGCCAGCAGGCTGTCGAGGTGCTCGGCCGAGTCCGTCAGATACGGCAGCACGGGCGCGACCATCACGTGGCAGTCCAGCCCGGCATCACGCACAGCGGCTATCAGTCCGAGCCGCGCCTGCGGAGACGGTGTTCCCGGTTCGACATCGCGATGCAGATCGGGGTCGCCGACGGCCAGTGAGATCGCCACCGACACCGGAACCCGTTGCGCCACATCCGCTATCAGGTCCAGATCGCGACGCAGCAGGGTCCCCTTGGTCAAGATCGACATCGGCGTGCCCGAGTCCGCTAGCGCGCCGATGACGCCGGGCATCAGCGCGTAGCGCCCCTCGGCCCGCTGATACGGATCGGTGTTGGTGCCCAACGCCACGGTCTCCCGGCGCCAGGACCGCCGGCCCAATTCCCGCCGCAGCACCTCGACGAGGTTGGTCTTCACCACGATCTCGCGGTCGAAGTCGTCGCCGGGACCGAGCTCGAGGTACTCGTGCGTGGGCCGGGCGAAGCAGTATCGGCAGGCGTGTGCGCAGCCGCGGTAGCCGTTGACCGTGTACGTGAACGGCAACATCGAGGCGGCCGGAATCTTGTTCAGCGCCGACTTGCACAGCACCTCATGGAAGGTGATGCCCTCGAATTGCGGCGTCCGGACGCTGCGCACGAACCCGATGCGCTGAAGACCGGGCAGCGCGCCGTCGTCGACCGCTATCCCCTGGCCGCTCCACCGCATCGCTCTATTCGAACGCACGTGGCGCTCCTAGTGTTCTAGTGGGCGCTTTTTGCTGTTCAGAGGCTATTTTCGG
>NZ_PDHO01000044.1 GCF_002887815.1 Mycobacterium sp. ENV421
GACGAAGCCGCGAACCGGCCGGTGCTTTTTACACCCACTTTCGGACGCGACCGGCGTACCACGGCAAAGACTCTACGAACATCACAGCGATTTACTCAACGAGTTCAAGGCGGCGGTCGGGTGCGGACCCGTTGCCCCGAGCATCGAGGCCGTGCAACGCCAACTCGCACACGCCCGCGATCACAATCAGCAACTGGCCGCCGAGAACACTCAACTGCAAGCCAAGATCAGAACACTTGCAGCGGTGATCACCGAACTCACCCACGATGCCGCCGGGACGACCGTCGTTGTTCCGATGCCACGGGGACTGTCCGATTAAGGGCAACCCTCGGGCGACGCACTGGTCGCTGCCGCAATAGACCTGGACGCGACAGTGGTCCACCGACAGGTCATCTCTGGACCGGATGAGGGTGCTGGCGCCCGGGAAGTAGCACGACGCGGGATTCTCCCGGGAGTTGCGCCTCGCAGCACGAATGGACTGAGGCGCGCCGACGACCCGAGGCAGGACGGCGCTTCGCGCGACAGCGCGCTTCGCCGCGGCGAAAGTGGTTCCGGATGCTCACCCATGAACGTGCGTGCAGCTTTCTTGTGGGATGAGGGTCTGCGAGGAACCGTCACTGCTGGAGTGGCGGCGGGTACAGCGCTGCCGACTATTCAGTACACGGAGAACAGATTATGTGTGCCACGGCGGGCGGCCCGGTCGGGGGTCAGCTTGGCTGTATTTGCATGACTACGGCCTTGGGTTCGGTGAAGAATTCGCGGCTGAAGGTGCCGCCTTCGCGGCCGATGCCGGAGTCGCCGACCCCGCCGAAGGGGGCGCGCAGGTCGCGGACGAAAAAGCAGTTGACCCACACGGTGCCGGCCCGCAGGGCGGCGGAGACCCGGTGGGCGCGGTGCAGGTTTTCGGTGAACAGCATCGCGTTTAGGCCGTAGCGGGTGTCGTTGGCCAACCGGATCGCCTCGGCCTCGGTGTCAAACGGGATCACCACCGCCACCGGGCCGAAGATCTCCTCGCGGCTGCAGCGGGCCTGCTGGCCCACTCCGGTCACGACGGTGGGCAACACACCCCAGCCCTCGCCGAGCCCACCGGTGACGATGGAACCGCCTTCTGACTCGATGGTTTCGACGTAGCCGCGCACCTTGCGGTAGTGCTCTTGAGACGCCAGCGGGCCGATCTGGGTGGTTTCCTGTTTGGGGTCGCCGACCACCATCGCCTGCGCCGCTTGGGTGAACCGGCGCAGGAACTCGTCGTAGATGTCGCGCTGCACATACAACCGGGACCCCGCCAGACACACCTGGCCGGTGTTGGTGAAGATCGCCTTGACCGACCACTCCACGGCGACGTCGAGGTCGGCGTCGGCGAACACCACGTTGGCGCCTTTGCCGCCGAGTTCCAGGCTGACCGGTGTCAGGTTGGCCGCCGCCGCCTGGGCGATGATCCGGCCGGTGCCCGATTCGCCGGTGAAGGTGATCCGGTCGACGGCGGGGTTTTCGGTGAGCGCCTGCCCGGCAGAGTCGGGTCCGTAGCCGTGCACCACGTTGAGCACGCCCGGGGGCATGCCGGCTTGGATGGCCAGCCTGCCCAGGATGGTGGCCGAAACCGGGGTGTCCTCGGCGGGTTTGAGCACCACGGTGTTGCCCCACGCCAACGCCGGGGCGATCTTCCAGGTCTCCAGCATCAGCGGGAAGTTCCACGGCGCGATGGCCGCCACCACCCCGGCGGGTTCAAACCGGGTGTAGGTGTGGTGGCCGCTGTCCATGGGCAGCACTTCCGCGGTGGCCAGCCGCGCGTGGTCGGCGAAGAACCGGAAGTTCGCCGCCGAACGGGGTACGTCGTTGCCGCGCAATTGGCTGATCGGTTTGCCCATGTCGCGGGTGTCGGCCATGCCGAGTTCGTCGGCGTGCGCCTCGATCAGATCGGCCAGCCGGTGCAGGATCCGGCCGCGCTCGCCGTATCCCAGCCGCGGCCACGGTCCTTCGTCGAAGGCGCGCCGCGCCGCGGCCACCGCGTGAGCCGCGTCCGTGGCGTCACCCAAAGCGATCTCCGCCCACTGCTGGCGGGTGTAGGGGTCGACGGAGGCGAACGTCGCATCCGAGGCCGACTTGACCTCTTCGCCGTCGATGATGTGCCCGAAAAACTCCATGCCCGGTTAAGCCTCCTTGGCCGTTGTCGATGTCGTGGTGGCGCGTTCGGCCAGGGTCACCCCGCCGGCCGACCAGTGGGTGGCCGGGACTTCGCGCACCACCACCCGGATATTGGCCTCCGGGGCGCCGATCGCCCGGTGCACCGCAGAGTGCACCTCGGCCAGCAACGCCCGGATCTGGTGGGCGTTGCGGCCTTCGGCGAGCGTGATTTCGACCAGTGGCATCACTGACACCTCACTGTCACCGAGCCGAGGTGAGAGAACTCGGCGCTGACCTGGCTGCCCGGCTCGGCGAACACCGCGTCGGTCATGCCGCCGGTCAATACCACCCAGCCCGGCTCCAACGCCTGCTGGCGCTTGGCCAGCGCGTTGGCCGCCAACGCCAGCGCCTCACCGGGATGGCCCTGCACCGCGGCGCCGGTGGCGGAGTCGACGACTTCGCCATTCACCGACAGTAGGCACGCCTCCAAGGCGAGGTCCAACTCGTCGGGCCGGCGGGCCACACCCCCGATCACGAACCGCGCCGAGGAGGCGTTATCGGCCACCACATCGGGCAGGGTGAACGTGAAATCGGTGTAACGGCTGTCAATGACCTCCAACCCGCCGTACACATGCGACACTGCCTCCATCGCCCGCGCCGCGGTGACACCGGGCCCGGACAGCCGCTCGCCGAGGACGAACACGATCTCGGGCTCCACCCGCGGATGAATCAGCTCTCCAACCACCAGCGGCGCACCGGCGGGTAGCACCATCCGGTCGGTCAACCACGCAGTCGACGGCGCGTTCACACCCATGCGTTGCTGCTTGGCCCGCGACGTCAGCCCGAGCTTCACCCCGACGATATGCTCACCCGATTCCACCTTGCGGCACACGATCTCGTCCTGCACGCGATAGGCGGTCTCCAGGTCCAGCCCAGCCCACTCGGCCGTGATCGGGCCGCGGTCAACACGTGCAGCCTCCGCGTCCAGCAGCACCGCCGCCGCCCGCGCCACGTCCCATACGTCGGTTCTCTGGTCTTCCTCTTGGGTGTTCCTCACGACCTGCCTCATTTCTTCCGGGAGCGTGGGTGCACGTGCGGGGTCGTCGTGATCTCCGCTCTAGTTATTGACGCCGGCCGGTAGTCGCCGGTGGCGCGAACCCATAAACAGACTTCGACCCAGGGAACTATTGTTGGACCCTTCGTGGGGTGCATCGAGCGGCGGGTCGGTGCCAAGCGTGTTGCCCGGCCAATGCGGCACGCCGCATCAGCTGGCGCCAGGCCGCCGCTAGCCGCAACCACCCCGACCGTGTCGTGCCCGTCGATGTGCAGGCGTCGCCGCAGTTTGGCCGGTGCGCCGGGGCCGGCATTTCCCGGCCTGACGGGCGGCGAGGATGATGTGCGAGACCAGTACCGTGCGGTCGTCATCGAGTTGCACCGTGTTTTGCGAATGTAGCGGTGACCGAGCCCAGCCCGCCGAACGTCGCCGTGATCACATCGCCCGCGGTCACCGGCACCGCGGCTGTGACCGAGCCGGGCAGCACCACATGACCGGCTTCGAGTACGACCCCGCGCGGCCCGAGGGTGTTGGCCAACCAGACCAGCGCGTTCAGCGGCGAGCCCAGCACCGCGCCGCCAGCGCCGCTGCCCACTAGTTCCCCATTGCGGTGCAGTACGCCGCCGACCAACCGGACATCCACCTGCGCCAGCGGGACGGCGGTGCTGCCCAGCACCACCGCGCCCGAAGACGCGTTGTCGGCGATGGTGTCGACCAGTTTGATCTTCCAGTCCCGGATGCGCGAGTCGATGATTTCCAGCGCCGGGGTCACGAACGCCACCGCTGCCATCGCCTCGGCGACTGTGACCCCCGGCCCGGCCAGCGGCTTGCCGAGCACGAACGCGATCTCGGGCTCCACCTTGGGCGCCAGGAACGTCGAGGAGTCGATCGGCTGTGACTCCGGAAAGAACATGGTGTCGGTGAGGTGACCGAAGTCGGGCTGATCCACCCCGATCTGGCGCTGCATGACCGCCGAGCTCAATCCCACCTTGTGCCCCTTGATCACCGCGCCCTCGGCCAGCCACCGCTGCACCTGGCCCACCTGGATCGCATATGCGTCGTCGACGTTCAGGGCGGGAAAGCGCTCGGTCAACGGCTCGATCGGCTCGCCGCTGCGATACGCGGCTAGCAGTAGGTCGATCGCGCGGGATTGGGCCTCGGTCGTCATCGTGTGCCTCGCTTGTGGTGGTCGTGGGTTCGGCGGGGCTCGCCGCCTGTTGGTGTTGTGCGCTGGTAGGCGCGGGTCACAGTGTTTGCGCGACCCCGGGGTAGCGGGTGGTGAACCGGTCGGCGTAGAAGTGCTCGGTGTCGGTGCGGATCTCGCCGATGGCGGTCTGGAGTGCGTCGATCATCGCCGGCGGTCCGCAGGTGTAGATGTGGCAGTCGTGTAGGAGCTCGTTGGATAGGTCGTGTACGGCGTCGGTGACGAATCCTCGAGCACCGTTCCAGGCAGATTCCGGTGGCTCCTCGGATAGGACGGCGCGGAAGTCGAACTGACCGTTCCAGCAGCGGCGTAGGTCGTCGATTTCGGTGAGGCAGTATAGGTCGCGTTGTGTTCGTGCCCCGAACAGCAGGATCGTGTGACGCGCACAGCCCTGGCGGGCGGCGTCTTCGAGTAGCGCCTTGATCGGTGCCAGCCCGCTGCCGCCGGCGACGCAGAGTAGGGGCTGCTCGGCGGGGCGTAGCCAGAGGTCGCCGAAGGGGCCGGCTAGTTGTAGATGGGAGCCTTCCCTGTTGGTGTCGAACAGCCAGTCGCTGAATTGCCCTCCGGGTACGTGGCGGATGTAAAAGGTGGCGTGGCGTCGGTCGGCGTCGTCGGGGGCGGTGGCGAAGGAGTATGACCGGGGGCCGGTTAGGCCGTCCATCCGTAGTTCGGCGTATTGGCCGGCGGTGTATTCCAGGTCGTCCTCGAGTGTGACGACGATTTCGGCGATGTCGTGGGTGAGGGTGCGTTGCGCGCTGATTACGGCGCCGGTGTGGACGAGGGGGTGCTCGGGCATGTCCGCGAGCCCGGCGACGTCGAGTTCGATGGAGGTGCGGGCGATGCTTTGGCAGGGCAGGATGTAGCCGTCGCGCAGTTCTTGCGCGGTTAAGGCGATGGCGGAGTCGACGATTTCGCGGACTCTGCCGTGGAGGAGTTTGGATTTGCAGGTGCCGCACGTGCCGACGGTGCAGCTGTGCGGGAACGGGATGCCGGCGGCCAAGGCCTCGTTGAGGATGGAATCTTTGCCGGGCACCTCGAACACTTTGTTGGTGCTGGTGATTGTGGCGGTGCGCGGTCCCTGGTTCTTGCTGCGGGAGAAGAGTTTCACGGTGAGTTGTCCTCGGGGCGGTGGCCGGCTCGGGTCTGGCGGGTGGGTTATTGCTCGTCGGCCAGGAACGCCGCGACCAGACGGTTGAAGGACGCTGCGTGTTCGATTTGGGTCCAGTGCCCGCACTTTCCGAACATGTGCAGTTCGGCGTTGGGGATCAGCTCGAACAGCCGCCGCGAGGTGTCAGGTGGTATGACCTGGTCTTCGCGGCCGTGCACGATCAGCGTCGGACAGGGGATGTGACGGATGGCGTCGTCGTCGGTGATCATCGCGTCAAGCCAGCGCTGGCGGGGGGCGGGGAACATCGCCGCGTAGGACTCGTGGAAGCCTGGTTGCACGCTGGCTTGATAGCGTGCGGTGGCCAGGTCGTCGGTCATCAGGTCGCGGTTGTAGGCGAAGTAGTCCAGCACGCGGCGCATCGCCGGCACCGAGGGCTGATAGCCCCACACCGCGTCGAGGCCCTCGGTGATCGGGAAGGGCACCCCGGCGCTGCCCATCAGCACCAAACGCTGGACGTGGTCGGGATGTCGGGTGGCGATTCGCAATGCCAGCGCGCCACCGAAGCTGTTGCCCACCAGCGAATACGACGTGAGTCCGAGCGTGTCGAGAAACGCTTCGATGTGGGCGATCCAGGTGTCCATGGTGTAGTCGTGCCCGTCGGGGCGTTGGGTGTAGCCGAAACCGACGAGGTCGGGCGCCAGGACGTGATGGCTGGCGGCCAGGGCGGGGATGGTCAGTCGCCAGTTGGCGTAGGCCGACACGCCTGGGCCGGAGCCGTGCAACAGCACCACGGGTGCAGCGGCGGGGTCGCCGGCATGCAGATAGTTGGTTCTGATTCCGTCGGCGTCAACCGTTGCGCCGATGGCGGGGTTGGTGGTGTCGGTGTTGGCGGTCATCTCAGGGGTTTCCGTTCTGGCGTGCGAGGTCGAGGGCGACGTCGACGATCATGTCTTCCTGTCCGCCGACGAGTCCGCGGCGTCCGACTTCGAGCAGGATGTCGCGGGTGTCGAGGTGGTATGTCGATGCGGCGTGTTCGGCGTGACGCAGGAAGCTGGAGTACACCCCGGCGTAACCCAGGGTGAGGGTTTCGCGGTCCACTTGAACGGGGCGGTCTTGCAACGGCCGCACCAGGTCGTCGGCGGCATCCTGCAGGGCGAACAGGTCGCAGTGGTGTTGCCAACCGAGGATGTTGGCCACCGCGATCAACGGTTCGATGGGGCAGTTGCCGGCGCCGGCGCCCATCCCGGCCAGGGAGGCGTCGACGCGGGTGACACCGTTTTCGACGGCGGTGACCGAGTTGGCCACGGCCAAAGACAGGTTTTGGTGGGCGTGGATGCCCAGTTCGGTGTCGGGTTGCAGGATGTCGCGGTAGGCGCGTACCCGGTCGCGGACTCCGTGCATGGTCAGTCGCCCGCCGGAGTCGGTGACGTAGACGCAGTGGGCGCCGTAGGACTCCATCAGCTGGGCTTGGGCGGCCAGCGCATCCGGTGGCGCCATGTGGCTCATCATCAGGAACCCTGACACGTCCATGCCCAGTTCGCGGGCTTTGGCGATGTGTTGGGCGGCGACGTCTCCCTCGGTGGCGTGGGTGGCGACCCGGACCGAGGTGACGCCGAGGTCGTGGGCGCGTTCGAGTTGGCTGATGGTGCCGATGCCGGGGACGAGCAGGGTGGTCACGCGGGCCCGCGTGACCACGCTGCTCACCGCGCCGATCCACTCGGCGTCGGTGTGGGCTGCGGGCCCGTAGGTCAGGCTGGTGCCGGCGAGCCCGTCGCCGTGCCCGATTTCGATGGCGTCCACACCGGCTGCGTCCAGCGCCGCGGCGATGGTACTGACCTGCTCGAGGGTGTAGCGGTGCCGCACTGCGTGCATGCCGTCGCGCAGCGTGACGTCCTGGATGTACACCCGGGGCCCGCTGCCCTCGTCGGTGAGTGTTGTCATCGGAGGCCTTCCGTGGGCTGGGTGCGGTGTGTGGGTTCGCCGTCGGCGAGGCGTTCGGCCACCCGCAGCGCGGCCGAGGTCATGATGTCGAGGTTGCCGGCATAGGCGGGCAGGTAATGGGCCGCGCCCTCCACCTCCAGGAAGACGCTGACCCGGGTGCGGTCGGCCGGTTGCAGGTCAGGATTGAGCGTGTGCACATCATCGGATGCCGACCGGTCGCTGAACTGCACTTCTTGTTTGAGCCGGTAGCCGGGCACGTACCCGGCGACCTCGGCCACCATCTCGTCGATGGATGCGCGGATCTTGTCGCGCATCCCCGCATCGAGACGGTCGGTCAGGCATAAGACGGTGTCACGCATGATCAGCGGTGGCTCGGCCGGGTTGAGAATAATAATTGCTTTACCCCGCTGCGCGCCGCCGACGTGTTCGATCGCCGCGGAGGTGGTCTCGGTGAACTCATCGATGTTGGCACGCGTGCCGGGCCCGGCCGACTTCGAGGCAATGGAGGCCACGATCTCGGCGTAATACACCGGGGTGACGCGGGCTACGGCGGCCACGATCGGGATGGTGGCCTGCCCGCCGCAGGTGACCATGTTGACGTTGGGGGCGTCGAGGTGCTGCTCGAGATTGACCGGCGGCACCGTATACGGACCGATCGCCGCAGGAGTGAGGTCGATGAGCCGGCGGCCATAGGGCGCCAGCGCCTCGGCGTTGGCGATGTGCGCTCTGGCCGACGTCGCATCGAAGACGATGTCGATGTCGGCGAAGTGCGGCATCGCGATCAGTCCAGCGACCCCGTCGGACGTGGTGGCAATGCCCAGGCGGCGGGCCCGTGCCAGACCGTCGGAGTCCGGATCGACGCCGACGAGGGCGGCGACTTCCAGAACGGCTGAGGTCCGTTTGATCTTGAACATCAGATCGGTGCCGATGTTGCCCGATCCGATGATCGCGACTTTGGTGGTCATCGTAAAAATCCTTTCCCAGGCCCGGAGCCAGAGTGTCGGTTAGGTGCGGTGACGAGCGCGGTCACGTCCCGACCGTCACAGGTCGGCTGGTCTCACCCGCGCACAGGGCGCAGGCGTTGGTGGTGCCGATGCGATGCCGCAAAGGTGGCTCGAGGTGGGTGAGGACGGCGCCGGCGGGTTGTTCGCGCGCCGCGAAGGGGTAGTCGGTGCCCAGCACGACGTGGTCTTCGCCGAAGCGTTGCACCGCGAGTCGCAAACTCGCATCGTCGTAGGTCAACGAATCGCACCACAACCGGCGCGCTGCGTGAGAGAACGATTCCCCGGTGGCGGTGGCGGTGGCGGTGGCGGTGGCGGTGCTGAGACGTTGCCCGCGGTCCAAGCGTGGCAGCAGCGCCGGAAGCGCTCCTGCGCCGTGCGCGAGGACGATTCGCGCTGCGGGTGCGGCCTGCACGGTGCCGGCCGACAGCAGCGCAGCGGCGGCAGCCGCGGTTTCGGTGGGCATGCCGAAGCCGAACTCCAATCCGAGGTTGCCGATACGCGGATCAAGGTCGCGGTCGACCGGGTGGATGAAGATCACCGCAGACAGCGACGACGCGGCGTCGAAGAACGGCGCGAACTGCTCATCGGTGAGTTCGAATGCTCCGACGCGGGTGCCGATCTCGACGCCGACGAATCCGAGCTCGGTCACACACCGGGTCAATTCCGCGACGGCCAGCGCGGGGTCTTGCATCGGCACCGCGCCCAGAGCCAAGAATCGGTGCGGCGCCGAGGCGACCATGGCCGCCAGGAAGTCGTTCTGGGCGCGCGCCAACGCCGCGGCTGCGGGCGCGGGCTGCTCGTGGCACAACGTCACCGGGATCGGGGAAAGGACTTGCACGGCGATGCCTTCACGATCCATATCGCAGATCCGCGCCGCCGTCGACCAGCAGGTGTCGTCGATGCGGCGATACAGCCGGCCGTCGAGGACGATTTGGGCGCTGCGCTCACCGGTGCGCTCGACCCGGGGAAAACACCCTGCGTGCGTGGCCCCGATGTCGGGCAGCTCGGGGTCGATCGCGTGGGTGTGGAAATCGATCCTGCCCTGGGCCAGACCCGCGAGCCGCTCCGACCACACCGTCGGCTGTGCCATCAAAACTCGATACCTCGAAACTGTTTTACGACCCCATTGGAGGGATGGTGATTCCGGGTCAGGGTTGGTAGAGGGCGAACACCTTGTTGGAGTTGAAGACGTCGGTCTCGATGAACTCTGTCCAAGACGGTCTCGGGGTTCCGAGTGCTTCCATGGCTCCCAGCAGCGGGAACCAGTTGAGCAGTTCCTGCTGGCCCGAGTCCTCCAGATCGTTCAGCGACACCGCGCGCCAAGCATCGATGTCACCGGCGAGGAGACGGTCATAGAAGTACCGGTCGGTGGCCGTGTCGGGCCGCAACCGCCAGGTCTTGTCGCACAAGAACGCATGCGACCAACTCGATGACGCGACCAGCGCGACCCGCCACGGCGACTCGGCCACGATTTGCCCGACCGCCGCGCCGACGGCCACCATGCGCGCCGGATGCGGCGAGGGCGGATCGAGCTCGCGGATGTCATCGAGCCGGCTGGCAAAACCCTGATAGCTGATGACCCGCCGCCCGTAGCAATTGATGGGAAACGGGATGACGGGATAGTCGAAACCTCTGCGGTGGTAGTCGAGGTAGAGGATGGCGTTGAGGAATGCGTGGGGCAGGCCCGGATGGTGCAGCGGCTGATACGCGTAGGCGGCATCGATGTCGCGTTCCAGCAACGAACTCACCAGGTGCTTGGCGACGTCGCGGCGGCCCCGCACCTTGAACACCGTCGTGTCGGCCGCCTCGCCCCACACGTTGGGGCGGTCGACCATGTCCGAGGAGTGATCAGCCTGTGCCCACGGCCGGATCTCCATGTCGTCGTAGGCCTGCACCGAGAAGGGAGGAATGATGTCCTCGCGGAAATTCTCGTACTGATCATCACCCCAGATCAGCACGACGTCGGGTGCGAACTCATCAAGGGCGTTGCGGGCCCGTTCGAAACCGGCGACCAGGGAAGCGCGATGAGCCGCGGCAGCCGACCGCCCCTCGTCAGAACCCCACTCCCGCCGCATCAGCTCCGGCCACGTCGCAGGATCCTTCTCCGCCGCCGGGATCGCCGGATCGGTGAGGGCCTTACGCAACAGGGCGGCCATGTCGTCGTCGCGGCCACTCAGCGGCGGGTAATGCGATAACCCAATTCCCAGCACCTCGCCCATGACCATCCTCCTGTGATGTGTCGCTCACGTTTCTCGAACACTCAGATAGTACAGACATATAAATATCTGGGTCAACAAGCTTTGGCTGCTAGACTCCGGCCGGAGTCCTCAAAGTCCTTCGCACAGGGAGCTCAGGTGAGCATGCAGCCAGCCGATCGATCCGCCTACGCCGCCGCCGGGCGAGCGGGGCTGTCGGTGCCCGAGCAAGTTTCTCTCAGCGCACAGGAGGCCGGCGATGATTTCGACCCGGAGTCGCTGACCGTGATGATGTTGCTCTACCGCGCGGTCGCGGCGGTGGACCGCACGCACGCGGCGGAACTGGCACCCTACAAACTCAGCTTGGGCCAGTTCCAGGCGCTTAGCGTGTTGCACCGGGTGCAGGAGCCGGTCACAATGGGCGAGCTGGCTGAGTTGCTGTCGGTGCGGCGCGCCAACCTCACCGGCCTGATCGACACCCTGGCGCGGCGGTCGTTGGTGCAGCGGGTGCTCAACCCTCACGACCGGCGCTCGTTCCTGGTCGAGATCACCCCGGCCGCTGAAGCGCTGCTCGCGGGGTTCCTGCCGCGCCACTGGCGTTACCTCAACACGCTGACCGGCGGGTTGTCCAGCGAGGAGTTACGACAGCTGGCCCAGCTGCTGGACCGGCTGCGGAGCTCGGTCGAGTCTGCCCCCGCGTGCCCGTCACCGGCCCCGGCGCCGACCGCGACGAACGGCGAGCGAGACGCACTCCAGGGCGTCCAGACATCAACGCGACCAGTCGCCCTGCGCTGATTGGCGCGCCCTGCCGCGGGCCTGCCGCGACTCGCCGACCGCAGCAGGCCCGCTGTGACACACAAGCCCGCTAGAACGACGAGCTGTTGAGAGGCCGCACGTGACGTATGTGATCACCCAGAGCTGCTGCAAGGACGCCAGCTGCGTGGCGGTGTGCCCGGTGGACTGTATCGGGCCCATCGGCGCGCCGGGAGGTTCCACTGACTCCGAGATGCTCTACATCGACCCGGCGGCGTGCATCGACTGCGGCGCTTGCGTGCAAGAGTGTCCCGTCGGCGCCATCTACCACCAAGACGAAGTGCCGCCCGGCCAGCAACGGTTCCTTGACATCAACGCCCGCTACTTCCAACTCCACCCCTCGGCGGCCGGCCCGCCGGCGCCGCGCCGCGACCATGCCCCGGTGCTGCCCGGGTCGCTTCGCGTGGCGATCGTGGGCGCCGGACCCGCAGGCTGCTACGCCGCCGGCGAGCTGATCCGCATCGACGGGGTGCAGGTGGCGATGTTCGAGCGGCTCCCCACGCCATACGGGCTGCTGCGCGCCGGAGTAGCACCCGACCACCAACACACCAAAGCCATCGCCGACCTGTTCGACACCACGCTGTCTCATCCCCGCCTGCAGTGCCACCTCAACGTCGCGGTTGGCCGCGACCTCACCCACCACGAGCTGCTCGCACACCATCACGCGGTGATCTACGCAACTGGCGCCAGCACCAGCCGGGACCTGGGGCTGCCCGGCGAACACCTGCCCGGCAGCCACACCGCCGCAGAGTTCGTCGGCTGGTACAACGGCCATCCCGATCACGCCGACGCCGAATTCGATCTATCCGGCCAGCGGGCGGTGATCATCGGCAACGGCAACGTCGCGTTAGACATCGCCCGCATCATGCTGACCGAGCCCGATGCGCTGGCACGCACCGACATCGCCCAGCACGCGGTGGACGCGTTGTCCACCAGCGCGATCCGCGAGGTCGTCATCCTGGCGCGGCGCGGACTCCGCGACGCCGCTTTTTCGGTCGGGGAGTTCCTGGCCCTCGGCGATCTGGACGGTGTCGACGTCGTCATTGAGGACGCCGATCTGGAAGACACTCCCGGCGACGACGCCGAAACCGCGCTCAAGGTCGACATCGCCCGTGAATTCGCCCACCGGACCCCGACGCCCACCCGCAAACGAATCGTGTTCCGGTTCCTCGCCACACCGGTCGAGATCGTCGGTGACACCAGGGTAGAGGCACTGCACGTTCGGGGCCCAGGTGGCCACACCGTCGTCATCGAAGCGTCGCTGCTGCTGCGGTCCATTGGCTACCGCAGCACCCCCATACCCGGGGTGCCGTTCGACCCGGCCAGCGGCCGGATCCCCCACGGCAACGGGCGCGTGCACGACCACGACGGCAAACCCACACCCGGAATCTATGTCGCCGGCTGGATCAAACGGGGACCACAAGGAGTGATCGGGACCAACCGCGCCTGCGCCGAACAAACAGTGACACGGCTATGGACAGACTTCGACAATGGCCTGCTCACCCGAGACATCGGCGAGCCTACCGCCCTGGCGGACCTGCTGGCCGAACGCGGTGTCCACCCGCTGTCCTGGCAGGACTGGTGCGCGATCGAGGCCGCCGAACGCCAACGCGGTCTCCACAGCTCCCGTCCGCGTGCCAAGTTCGTCCGCATCGCCGACGCACTCGCCGCGGCCCAGAAGTAAACGAACGTAACGCCTGCTGGCATCATCACCCGGGAGTGGAAACTCCCCGGACGGCAAACTTCGCCACGAGTGATCGGCGCTACGAAATTCGCACCGCCGCCTGGCCAGCCGACCCGCTCTGCGATGATCCCGTCGATTCCTGAGCAACCGGTTTGGTGTAACGCGAGGACCCCGCAGCAGCCGCACGGTACTACCGCGGTGGGCCGCCGCGATGGGATCTACCCGACCCGCCGCTGGCCGGCCAGGTCCTGGCGGCTTACAGACGACCGTCGGGCAACGCGTGCCGGGCCGGACGCGGCCAGTTGGTTATGCAGCTTGACTATCGTGTGTTGGAACCTTTAGGCTGTGCGTGATCTGCTTCACACCGCTCTGAGGTTGTGAGTCGGTTCATCAGTCTGTTTGTCAAAGGAGACGACATGTCGTTGGCGTACGACTCGCTGTTCATCGGCGGCGAATGGGTTCCCTCGGGCGATGCCACGCCCATCACGGTGGTGTCGGCGAGCACCGAGGAGGTGCTGGGACAGGTACCGGAGGCCACCGAGGCAGATGTCGACGCAGCGGTCGCGTCGGCCCGCGATGCGTGCGACGACCCGGCGGGCTGGTCGCGGTGGGAGCCTGCGCGGCGTGCCGAGGCGTTGGAGAGGCTGGCCGACGCGCTCGACAAGCGGGGGGAGGACATCGCGCATCGGGTCAGTAGTCAGAACGGTATGCCGATCGCGGTGTCGCGCCAGCTGGAGGCGGTGTTCCCGGCGACGCTGTTGCGCTATTACGCGGGCATGGTGCGCGACCGCGACTCGGAGGAGCGCCGTCCGGGGTTGTTCGGTGGGACCACCCTGGTGCGGCGTACGCCCGTTGGCGTGGTCGGCGCGATTGTGCCGTGGAACTTCCCGCAAACGCTGGCCGCGTTCAAATACGCTCCGGCGCTAGCCGCCGGCTGCACCGTGGTCATCAAGCCCTCACCGGAGACGGCGCTCGACAGCTATCTGCTGGCCGAGGCCGTGCAGGAGGCAGCGCTGCCGCCGGGCGTCGTCAACATCGTCACCGGTGGGCGCGACGTCGGCGCATATCTGGTCTCGCACCCCGGGCTCGACAAGGTCGCGTTCACGGGGTCGACCGGTGCGGGCCGCCAGATCGCCGAGACGTGCGGGCGGATGCTGCGCCCGGTCACCTTGGAGCTGGGGGGCAAGTCCGCGGCGATCATCCTCGACGACGCCGATCTGAACTCGGCCAACAGCGTGCAGAACCTGTTCGGCGCGACCCTGCTCAACAACGGTCAGACGTGTTATCTCTCCACACGGATTCTGGTGCCGCGCAGCCGCTACGCGCAGATCGTGGACGTGTTCAGCGGCTTTGTGGAGGGGTTGACGGTCGGTGATGCGCTCGATCCTGACACGCAGATCGGTCCGATGGCCAGTGCCCAACACCGGCAGCGTGTGGAAGGGCTCATCGACCAGGGGCGTGCCGAGGGGGCGAGGGTCACCGCGGGCGGAGGCCGGCCCGCGCAGCTGGACAAGGGCTGGTTCGTCGAGCCGACGGTATTTGCCGACGTGGACAACAGCTTCATAGTGGCACGGGAGGAGATCTTCGGCCCGGTGCTGTCGCTGATCCCGTACACCGATGTCGACGAGGCGGTGCGGATGGCCAACGACTCCGATTACGGGCTGGGAGGCACCATCTGGACCAGCGATCCCGAGCGTGCCGTCGAGGTGGCCCGTCGCGTGCACACCGGCACGATCGGGATCAACCACTATCTACCTGATCCCACTGCCCCGTTCGGCGGGGTGAAGGCCAGCGGCCTGGGCCGCGAGCTGGGCACGGAGGGGCTGGCCGCCTACGAGCAGCAGAAGTCCATCTATTTGGCCGCGTCGGCATCCGGTAACTGATCGAGACATCCAGGAGACGTTCGATGACGATAACTAGTACCGCGGCTGTGGTTCGAGGCAAGGGCGGGCCCTTCCACATCGAAGACGTTCAAATCGGCGAGCCGCGTGCCGACGAGGTGCGGGTGCGCATCGTGGCCAGCGGCATCTGCCACACCGACATCATCGTGCGTGACCAAGTGCTGCCGCCCGGTCCGCCGGCGATTCTCGGGCATGAGGGCGCCGGGGTGGTGGAGGCGGTGGGCTCCGAGGTGCGCTCGCTGGCCCCAGGCGATCATGTGGTGCTCGCGCCGGTGTCGTGCAGTAGGTGTCGCAACTGTGTGAGCGGACATCCGATGAATTGCGATGCCTTCACACCGCTGAACTTTGGGGGCCGCCGCGCCGACGGTTCCACGGCCTACCGCGACAGTCACGGCGCCGAACTCAATGCCCACTTCTTCGGCCAGTCCTCCTTCAGCCACCACGTGATCGTCCCCGAGCGCGGCGCGGTCAAAGTCTCCGAGCGGGCGCCGCTGGAATTGCTGGGCCCGTTGGGCTGCGGTCTGCAAACCGGTGCCGGCGCGGTGCTGACCGCGCTGGCGCCGCCCGCGGGCGCCAGCATCGCGGTGTTCGGCGCAGGGGGGGTCGGCCTGGCCGCGGTCATGGGTGCGGTGATCGCCGGCTGCGACCCGATCATCGCGGTCGACCTCAATGCGTCGCGACTCGATATGGCCGTCGAACTGGGCGCTACCCACGCCGTGAAAGCCTCCGACGACGCCGAGGCGCAGATCCACGCCATCACCGGCGGAGGAGCAGACTTCGCGCTGGACGCCGTCGGGTTACCAGCGACCCTACGGCAGGCCGTTACCGCGCTCAACGTCGGCGGCACCGCCGGGCTGGTCGGCGCCAACGCCCTTGGACAAGAGGTGTCCCTTGACCTCATGCACCTGCTGTTCGGGCGCACCGTAAAGGGAATCATCGAGGGCGACACGGTGCCGGGACTGTTCATCCCCCGTCTGGTCGAATTGTTCCTGCGGGGACGCTTCCCCTTCGACAAGATCATCGAGCGCTACCCGTTTACCGAGATCAACACCGCCATCGCGGACACCGAAGCCGGCCGCGCCATCAAACCCGTGGTCCTCTACTAACCCCCACTAACCCACAGCCTGACATGCGCCGACGATGAGAAAGGTACAAAATATGGACGCCTTACGCTATTACTTGGTAAATCTGGTCGTCGGGGTCACCGTGGCCGGTTTGTGGCTCGGCGGTGGCTGGGTCTGGGCTGGCATCGCGACGTTCCCGATCCTGATGCTGCTGGATATCGTGTTGCCCGCCGACCACAAGGTCCGCACCATGGGCGCGGCCTGGCTCGCCGAAGTACCGCTGTATCTGCATCTGCCGTTGCTGGTCGCGGTGTGGACCCTGTTCGCGCTGCGGCTGGGCGCCTGGACCGGGCACACTGCGATCCCTTTGCCGGGCGGGACGGTCAACGCAGCCGAAGTCGTCGGCATGGTGCTCTCGGTCGGGTGGATCGGCGCGGTGCCCAACCTGCCGATCGCGCACGAGTTGATGCACCGGCGCTCGCTGTTCCCACGCGCCGTCGCCAAGGTGTACAGCACCGTCTTCCTGGACCCCAACCGCGATGTTGGGCACAAGCTGACCCACCATCTGGACTTGTGCACCGAGGCCGACAGCGACACACCCCGGCGCGGGCAGACCATCTACGCGTTCATGTGGCAGGCGTCCTATGGGGCGTGGAAGGACGGCGTGGTCACCTCGGTGAACTCGTTGCGCAAACGCGACATGTCGGTGTTTCACCCGAAAAACGCCGTCTATGTCGAGGTCGGCCTGTTGACTGCGCTGTTCGCCGCGATGTACGCCGCCGCGGGGCTGATCGGAATGGCGGTCGCCGCAACGGCGGTGGTGTTCTCGAAACTGTTGGCGGAGGGGTTCAACTATCTGCAGCACTACGGCATGGTCCGGGTGCCGGGCTCACCGATCCAACTGCATCACGCCTGGAACCACCTCGGGGCGATCATCCGGCCGCTGGGTATGGAGATCACCACCCACATCGAGCACCATTTCGACAGCCGCTACAAATACCACGAGTTAAAGCCCCGGCCCGAGGGTGCCCAGATGCCCAGCGCGTTCAAGTGCTTCGTCTACGCGCTCATTCCGCCGCTGTGGGAAGCCAAGATCGCCAAGCCCCGGCTGCGGCACTGGGATGAGCAGTTCGCCTCCCCCGCCGAGAAAGAGCTGGCGATGGCCGCCAACGCCCAGGTCGGCTGGCCGCAATGGGTAGATACCCCGGCCTCGCGGCCAGCCGCGAACACCGGCCCCGCCACGCGTGACTTCAGCGAGCGGTGACCGGCTCGTGAACAAACTCCAGCACCACAGCGGCTGTCAGGAAAGGACAGGAAAGTGATCGGACCAGCTGCCACGCAGCTCATTGTCGACGACCCGGATGGTGGGGTGTTCCGTATCCATCGTTCAGCGCTGACCTCGTCGCAGATTTTCGAAGCCGAGCGCGAGGTCGTGTTCAACCGGTGCTGGCTGTACCTGGGGCATGAGTCCGAGATCCCCGCCCCAGGTGACTTCGTGCGCCGCTCGGTGGCGGGGCGGCCGCTGATCTTCGTGCGCAGCGCCAAGACCGGTCAGATCCGGGCGTTGCACAACACCTGCCCACACCGCGGCGCCACGGTGTGCCGCACCGACTCGGGTAACGGCAAAGTGTTTCAATGCTTTTACCACGCGTGGTCGTTCAACACCGACGGCGACCTGGTCGGTGTGCCCGACCGACAAGGCTACGGGCCGGCGTTTCGCATGGAGGAGATGGGCTTGCGGCCG
The DNA here is from genome assembly GCF_002887815.1 of Mycobacterium sp. ENV421. Taxonomy (GTDB): domain Bacteria; phylum Actinomycetota; class Actinomycetes; order Mycobacteriales; family Mycobacteriaceae; genus Mycobacterium. The sequence continues at coordinate 17,837 of NZ_PDHO01000044.1, forward strand.
GTGGCCGCAGTCGAGTCGTATCGCGGTTTCGTGTTCGTCACCTTCGACCCCGACGCCGAGAGTCTGGTCGACTATCTTGCAGGCGCCCGCGACTACCTCGACCTGCTCGTCGACGAATCGGAGTCCGACTGGGCGGTGGTCAAGGGTTCCAACCAGTATTCAATCAACGCCAACTGGAAGCTGCTCGTCGAGAACAGCATCGACGGCTACCACGCCGCCCCCACCCACGACACCTACATGAAGTACCTCAGTTCCATGGGGATCGAGGTGGCCGGTGGGCTCGCCGGACGGGGCCGGGCTTTAGGCCGGGGGCATGCCGTGATGGAATACAAAGCCCCGTGGGGCCGGCCGATCGCGAAATGGGAAAAACAGTTCGGCGAAGAGGCGCGCCCGGAGATGGAGAACATGCGTTCCCGGCTCGTCGAGTTGTACGGTGCTGAGCGCGCCGAGGTGATGGCCGAGAACAACCGTAACCTGTTCATCTACCCCAACCTGATCATCAACGACATCCAAGCGGTCACGGTGCGCACCTTCATGCCCACCGCGGCCGACCGCATGGAGGTCAGCGCCTGGCATCTGGCCCCGAAAGCCGAAGCGCCGCACGCGCGGGCGCTGCGGCTGGAAAGCTTCCTGAGCTTTTTGGGACCCGGCGGGCTTGCCACCCCCGACGACGTCGAGGCCCTCGAGTCCTGTCAGGACGGGTTCGGCAGCGGCGGGGTCGAATGGAATGACATTTCCCGCGGCATGACGCGTGAGCCCAAAGCCACCGACGAGGAGCAGATGCGGGCCTTCTGGCGGCGGTGGCGCGAGCAGGTCAGCCCGCAGCGCGAGGCGGTGTCATGACCATCGAACAACTCACCACCGCCCCGACCGGGGCGGGTGCGACCGCGGGCGGTGCGGTGCAGCGCGGCGACGTGGAAGATCTGCTGTACCTGGAGGCGCAGCTGCTTGACGAGTGGCGCCTGGATGAATGGGCGCAGCTCTACACCGACGACGCACAGTACATCATCCCGGCCAACGATCTGCCCGACCCGGAACCGGATCGCGACCTCGTTCTGGTCAACGACAACAAGTTCCGGCTACTGGCCCGGGTGGACCGGCTCAACAGCCGCAAAGCGCACCGCGAATACCCCCATGCCACGACCCGCCACCAAGTCAGCAACGTACGCATCCTCGACCAATCAGGCCAGGAGATCGCTGTCAGCGCCTATTTCACGGTGTGGCGCTTCCGCAACGGCCGCGACGATCACTTTGTCGGGCGCTACGACTACCGGCTGCGCCGCGCCGACGGTGGCCTGCGGATCTGTTACAAGCGCGCGGTGATGGACATGACGGTGCTGCGTCCCGCCGGCGCCGTGAGCATCATCCTATGAGCGGCGGTCGGCTCGCCGGCCGCCGCGCCGTAATCACCGGCGGCGCGACCGGGATCGGATTCGGGGTGGCCCGCCGATTCCTCGCCGAAGGGGCCGCGGTGCTGCTGGCCGGACCCGACGACACGGCGATGAAAAATGCGACGACGCAACTGTCGGCCGACGGCACACACGTCGTGGCCGCCCACGTCGAGGACCTAAGCCAGTCGGGAGCCGGTGAACGGCTCGTCACCGCGGCGCTGGAGGAACTGGGCGGGATCGACATCCTGGTCAACAACGCTGGCGGCGGTGTGATCACCGCGACCGATCACCACACCGAGCAGACGATTCGACGCACGATTGACAATAACCTCTGGACCACGCTCAACTCCACCCTGGCCGTACTTCCCCCCATGCTCGCCGCCGGCTATGGGCGCGTGGTCAACATCGGTGCCGAATCCGTGCGCAACGGCCTCAACGGACACGCGATATACAACGCCGCCAAAGGCGGCGTGCATGCCTTCGCCGTCGGTTTAGCCCGCGAATACGCCACCAGCGGCATCACCTTCAACACAGTCGCGCCGTCCTACGTTCTGACACCCGAGATCCAAGCCGGCCTGACAGACGGGACCCTGCCCGAGGAATTCCGGTCGATCACCGACATCGCCATCAGCCTCATCCCGATGCGACGCCCGGCCACCGTCGACGAAGTCGCCGCCGCGGTGCTGTTCCTGGCCTCTGAGGAGGCCAGCTTCATCACCGGACAAGTGCTCAGCGTCAACGGCGGAAGCAGCATGGGCTGACCGCACCCACCCACCTGCGCCCGCGTCGAGAATAAGGCGACGTCGCGTGCGGCCGCTGACCCAACTGCCGCGAAGTAGCGCCGATTCATGCAGCTCACGAAGGGAATCACCTGACAATGTCGATGACGTCCACCCCCCGCGATCCCGCAAATCGCGTGGCGGCAAACGCCAGCGAATCCAATCCCGGATTCCTGTCCCACCATGTGGGTGACCGGCCGGGCTGGCTGCGACGTGCCGCGACGGCGCTGGCGGCGACGCTAGTAATGGTGATTCCGTCGGTGGGTGCAGCGGCACCGGTCAACGCGGATCCGGCGCAGTTCGAGCAGCAGTGCCCCCAACCCGACCCCAACTGCTGGGGATCCAACGAGTCCCGGTACGCTGCGTTCTACACCCCGCCCGACCCGCTGCCCGCCGCAAAGCCCGGCGATCTGATCCGCTCAGAGCCCTCACCACTGGTGCTGGAACCGTCAGGCCAGCTGGGCGCCTACGTGGCCGACGGCACCCGGATCATGTACCGCAGCACCGACAACAGCGGCAACCCGGTCGCGGTCACGGGCACCTACTTCGAACCGCACAACCCCTGGCCCGGCCAAGGACCCCGGCCCCTGATCGCCTTCGCGACCGGCCCGTACGGGCTGGGTGATCAATGCGCCCCATCACGGATGTTCAACCAGGGCATCCACTTCTCCTCAGGCCTGGACCTGCACCTCGGCTACGAGGAAACCTTCATCGCCACCATGGTGGCGCGCGGATTCGCCGTCGTGGTCACCGACGGCGTCGGACTGGGCACCCCCGGCCCGGTCCCGATCCTAATGCGACAAGCCGCCGGCACCGCCCTCCTCGACGCCGCGCGCGCGGCGATGAAACTGCCCGGCACCACGCTGGATCCGCACGGGCCGGTCGCGCTGTGGGGCTGGTCTTCGGGCGGGCAGGCCTCCGGCTCGGCGGCCGAACTCGCACCCAGCTATGCGCCCGAGCTGAACCTGGTCGGCGCGTGGATCGGGGCCCCACCGGCTGATCTGACCCTACTGCCGCCGTTCCTCGACGGCAGCATCTTCCTAGTCGCGCTCGGCTACGCCCTCAACGGGATCGCCGCCGCGTATCCGCAGGCCGCTCCGCTACTTCTGCCGGCCCTATCCGATCAGGGCAAAGATCTGCTGACCCGCTCGTCAACCATGTGCGTGGTCGAAGGGGTTCTGACGTTCAGCTTCCATCACCTCAACGAATACTTCACCGTCGATCCCGCCGAGGTGTTCAGCTCAGAAGCCGTGCGAACCGTTCTGAACGCTCAACGCCTCGGGACACTGAAGCCCGAGATACCGGTGTTCATCAGCACCAACCGATTCGACCCGTTCTTCCCGTGGGGAGGCTCACGTCAACTCGCGCTGGACTGGTGCGCCAAAGACTCCGACGTCGAATTCTGGACCAACCGCCAACCGCCGTTCCTCAACAAACTCGCGATCAACCACCTGCTGCCCTACTTCGTCGATGGCGAACGCGCACTGGGATGGATCGCCGACCGTTTCTACGGGTTACCCACCACACCCCATTGCGCAGACATACCAACCGACTAGACGGCACTGACGTACTTTGCTGTCAGCTCTCCCAGATTCTCGTCGGGAATTCCGGGGCCAGATAATCGGTCCAACAAGCGTTTCCCCGCAGGTCGCGTCCGAAAGTGGGTGTAAAAAGCACCGGCCGGTTCGCGGCTTCGTCGTG
>NZ_PDHO01000045.1 GCF_002887815.1 Mycobacterium sp. ENV421
CACCGGCCAGTCAGGCCGCGTGACCGAAACTGTCACCTGATCGTGCAGCAGACCCATCTGCCCGCCGACGATGAAGGAGGCGTTGAAGCGGATGTTGTTCTCGGCCAAGTATCCCGCGTCGCGTTTCTCGATATCGCGCATCGCATCGGCGACCAGCTGCACGGCGTCGAACATTGTCCGGGCGCCCAAGAGGCTGGCGGCAGATGCGCCGTCAGCACAACGCTGCGTCAGGACGCTGATGACAGCTTGGGTTCCGGCCAGGTTTCCCGAACTCAGCAAAACGATCACGCGGTCGCCGGGATGCTCGAAAACCGTCATTTTGCAGAACTTGGCGAAGTTGTCCACGCCGGCATTCGTCCGGGAGTCCGAAGCGAAAATCATTCCCTTGTCAAGCATTACGCCAATACAGTACGTCATGCGATGCGCCTTCTGTGCTAACGGCCCCGCCAGCCATGGTCCCACGGGCTTCGACTAGTCGCGGACCAAAAGATGACCAATTCCCCGCGGTCCCACAGGTCTTGACTAATCCTGCGGTCGATTTGGACCGCGTGACCGCGTGTGAGGCGGTCGTTGTGTTTTCCAACCGGAATGGTCGCAGCCGCAGACCAACTCGGCTGAATGGCCAAGCCCTCCTGCGCGAAGCGCCGCCGGCCGGCGCCGACAAGAATCTGCCACCGCCCGTCAACGGCCGCCCGAGCATCGCACCAGAGCGCACAGCCGAGACCTCGACTCGGCGGGGAGGTCACGATCAGTACCAATAGCGTCTGCCGTTGACGCGCCGGCCTGGTGTGCCGAGGATCAGCGGGGTGGCGGTCCCGACAATGGCGAGGATCCAGCCAAGGATGATGGCGATTTGGTCGAGTGTGGCTGGCGGGGGTGCAAGGTAGCCGGTGAGTACCAGAATAATTCCAACGACGATCATGGTTTCCCCTCCCCTGTCTGTCGCGAAGTGCGCAACGGTGTCGCTTAGATGAGGCTGCAGTTACTTCTTTTTGAAGGCGTCCTTGATCTTTTCGCCGGCGTCTTTGAGGTTGGCCTCCACTTGGTCGCCCTTGCCCTCATTTTCAGTGCTCTTGTCGCCGGTGATCTTGCCGATCGCTTCCTTGGCCTTGCCGCCAAGCTCTTCGAGCTTATTCTTCGCCTTATCTAATTCGCTCACGGCGTCTTCCTGCTCTCACATTGTGGAAATCGGCCTCTGATAGTTGAGACCTCCGGCCGAGGGTAGCTCGACGAGCCCCTGGCTGTGACCACTCGAACGCACCAGGAGGACCATCGGCTCCTTGAGATCCCGAACCTCACGCTCGAGCTCGGGGATACACTGCGCCTCGGCGGTCGTGACACCCGGACGCTCAGCGGCATCGACCTGGGCCTGCAACACTTACCGCCGCAGCGGCTCCACCCCGACGCCGACTGCCTCCGCCCGCGCCGGCTCGCGCCTGACGGTGTTAACTCGCCGTACCAAAACGTCCTGCGGCGCTGGGCGTTGACGAAACACCCTGTGCACAAAGTGAAGCGGCGGCCTCCCCGGCATGCGACCGCAGCGTGCTCAGGCCTTCGGCGCCCGCTGCGGGGCGGGAACGACGACCACCGGGCATTGCGCATGGGACACCACGTGCTGGCTGATAGAGCCGAGCATCGCCCCGACGAATCCGCCATGTCCGTGTGAACCGACCACCATGATGTCGTGTTCGCCGACGCTTTCGAGCAGCACGTGCGCGGGGTGGCCTTCCACCGTCTCCTGCGTGATCGTGACGGGATACTGCGTGCTGCCGGGGTCGGATTCGGTGGCTCTGCGGATGGCTGCATCCAGCAGATTGCTCACCGCAGTCGCTGCTTTGACGAACGCGTCCTGCGGTACGTCGTCCTCTGGCTTGTAGCCCAACGGGAACATGGTGCCCATTCCTGGGTCGATCGACGGCGGATGGTACTGCCACGCAAGGACCGCGTGGACGGGAATCTTGCGAGCCCGTGCGTCGCCGAATGCCCATAGCAGCGCGTTCGTCGACCCCTGCGACGTGTCGACGCCGACCACAATCCGTCCGCTCTGATGCGGCCCATCAACGGAAGCGCGCGACTCTGAAGTTGATCGTCCAGTACCAGCCATGGGCTCAGTATGTACTCCATCGGTACCGCTGCGTGTCGACAACGCTTGCGGGCGTTCTGCTGCGCGAGGCTTTTCACGGCCCTCGCAGCATCGCGGCGTATCGTTTCGTTGCCAGGGCTGAGGCATTCAGCGAGTGCGAAATGAGCCAGCCGTCCGCTGCCGCTGCACGGAGGGTCGCCTCTGAGACGCAGAGCAACAGGGGTTGTCTGCTGACCGGATCACGATGAATTGTCCTCCCCCACCGTCTCCGTCGCTGGCGCCGAGTCGAAACTCACGACGATCTTCGGTGATTGCCACCACCGTCTTGGGCTTGCCCCACATACACAGGCAAGCCTGTCCATCTGGATGGTGTACTGCTACAGAAGGCGACGATGCGTGCCGCCGCGCGGAAGGACATGTTCGACGCCTTCCTGAAAGATCGTGCAGCAGCGACAGATACGCCGTTCCACCTTGATACCGGGGACGATCCCCGCGTTCACCAGCACGGTCGCGAACGCCTGGCCGCCGCTGGTGCGTTGGCGGATCGTCTCGTTACACAGAATGACGCCACTGATGCTGGCTGACAGGCCCGGCGTGTTGTCAATCAGTTCCCGGTACGCGCGGCGGTTGCGCTCGGTCTAGGCGATCCCAAGCCGGCCAAATCGTTTATTGCAGGTGTGAATTGACTCATGGAGGGCCAACAGGCCCTTGTCGCCGACGACCAACGCGTTCGCGGCGGCCACCAACGCCGGCGCGCTCGGCGCACCCACCGACCTCGCGGCCGCCCTGCCGCAGATGTCGTCATCGGGTCGGGTTCCAGGTCCAGTTGCGGATGTCGGGGTGGTCTTGGCCGTGGGTGTTGATGTAGGTGGTGTGCTCAATTAGTTTGTCGGCCATGGCCTGTTTGAGGTAGTCGGCGGTGGCGCCGAGCTGAGGTAGCCGGTCGATGACGTCGGCGACGAGGTGGTAGCGGTCGAGTTTGTTTTGAACCCGCATGTCGAAGGGGGTGGTGATGGTGCCCTCTTCGTTGTAGCCGCGTACGTGCAGTTTGCGGTTGGTCCTTCGGTAGGTGAGTCGGTGGATCAGGGTGGGGTAGCCGTGGAAGGCGAAGATGATGTGTTTGTCGGTGGTGAACAGGGCGTCGTAGTCGCGGTCGGACAGGCCATGCGGGTGTTCGCTGGCGGACTGCAACTTCATCAGGTCGACAACGTTGACGACGCGGACCTTCACCTCGGGCAGGTGCTCACGCAGGATCTGCACCGCCGCAAGAACTTCCAGGGTCGGGGTGTCTCCGCAACAACCGAGCACGACGTCGGGGTCGGCGCCGGAGTCGCTGCCGGCCCATTCCCAGATACCGATTCCTTCGGTGCAGTGCACCTCGGCCGCTTCGATGCTCAGCCATTGCGGCATCGGGTGTTTGCCGGCGACGATCACGTTGACGTAGTGGCGGCTGCGCAGGCAGTGATCGGTCACCGAGAGCAGGCAGTTGGCGTCCGGCGGCAGATACACCCGCACGATGTCGGCTTTCTTGTTCACGACGTGATCCAGGAAGCCGGGGTCCTGGTGGGTGAAGCCGTTGTGGTCCTGTTGCCAGACATGGGAAGCCAGCAGGTAGTTCAGTGAGGCGATGTCACGGCGCCACGGTAGTTGCGCGGTCACCTTGAGCCATTTGGCGTGTTGGTTGAACATGGAGTCGACAATGTGAATGAACGCCTCGTAGCAGTTGAACAGCCCATGCCGGCCGGTGAGCAGATAGCCTTCCAGCCAGCCTTCGCTTTGGTGCTCGCTGAGCATCGAATCCAGTACGCGCCCTTGGGTTGCGAGGTCTTCGTCGGTGTCCACGGTGCGGGCCTCCCATTGCCGGTCGGTTACCTCGAATACCGCGCCGAGCATGTTGGACAGAGTTTCGTCGGGCCCAAAGATCCGGAAGTTGTGCTCCTCGTCATTGAGGCGGACGACGTCGCGCAGAAACGTACCGAGCACGCGGGTGTCCTCAGCCTCCACCGCACCAGGTACGGCCACCGCGACCGCGTAGCCGCGGTAGTTTGGCATCGCTAGATCACGCACCACCCCGGGATTGGTGTGCGGATTGGCGCCCATCCGCCGCCGCCCCACCGGGGCGAGCGCGGCCAACTCGGGCAGCAGACGCCCGGTGTGATCGAACAGCTCATCAGGTTTGTAACTGCGCATCCAGGCATCGAGGAGCTCGACGTGCCCGGGATGGGTCTCGTCGACCAGCAACGGCACTTGATGCGCCCGGAACGTCCCCTCGATCTGCACCCCGTCGACGAACTTGGGCCCAGTCCAGCCTTTCGGCGAGCGCAGCACGATCATCGGCCACCGCGGCCGTGCGCTGTCACCGGTGGTGCGCGCCGCGCGCTGGATGGCGCGAATGGATTCGATCGTCTCGTCCAGGACAGTGGCCATCAGCTCGTGCATGTCTTCGGGATCGTCGCCTTCGACGTAGCGCGGCTCCCAGCCACAGCCACGTAGGAACTGGTCAAGCTCGTCGGGTTCGATGCGGGCCAACACGGTGGGGTTGCTGATCTTGTAGCCGTTGAGATGCAGGATCGGCAGTACCGCCCCATCGGCGATCGGGTTGAGGAACTTGGTGGACTGCCACGCGGTGGCCAGCGGACCCGTCTCGGCCTCACCGTCGCCGATGATGCAGGCGACAACAAGGTCCGGGTTGTCGAACGCGGCACCAAACGCGTGGCTCAGCGAGTAGCCGAGTTCACCGCCCTCATGGATCGATCCCGGAGTCGTCGGTGCCACATGGCTGGAAATGCCGCCAGGGAAGGAGAATTGGGTGAACAGCCTCTTCATTCCATGCTCGTCTTGGCTCACGTCGGGATAGATTTCGGAGTAGGAGCCCTCCAGGTAGGTGTTGGCGACCAGCGCCGGGCCACCGTGACCGGGACCGGCGATGTAGAACATGTCCAGGTCGTACTTCGTGATCGCTCGGTTCAAATGCACGTAGATGAAGTTCTGCCCTGGTGTGGTCCCCCAATGCCCTACCACAAGCGGTTTCACATCCGAGAAGGCGAGTGGCCTTTTCAACAAGGGGTTGTCATACAGGTAGATCTGACCAACCGACAGGTAATTCGCCGCCCGCCAATACGCATTCATCCGTTGCAGCAGTGCGGGTTCCAACGTTGCGGTGCTCGTCCTCGGTGCGGTAATCGTCATGGGGTGTCCTTGCGCTCGGTCGGACGAACGTGGTTGTCTTTGGCTTTCGTGGCCGGCCGGTTGACCGGTGCCGAATCGGTCAGCAATCGGACGAGCTGGCGCTCGTCCAGTGCGGTCCAGGCGAGCCACTGATCCGGGTCGTCCTCAAGTCCAACGGCGGTGGTGTTGTCCGTGGTGCGCCGCACCGGCTTGGCCGCCGACGTCCCCTTGCTCATGCGGCGCACCATCCAGATGCTGTAGACGAACAGTGGCAGTAACTGCACTAGGAAGGTCATGGCCGGCTCCCAGCGGAGGAGGTTCCGTTAGTCGCGATCGCCGGAACAGGGATCGGTGGTTGTGGCTGGGGGTCGACTGCTGAGGCGCCCTCCCGGGCTAGGAAGGCTCCCAGTTCGGCGATGGTCGACATCAACGGCGCCGGGAATACGACGGTGGTGTTTTTGTCGACGCCAAGTTCGACCATGGTCTGCAGATTGCGTAGCTGCAACGCCAGCGGGTGAGCCATCATGGTGTCCGAGGCATCACCCAGTGCCGCCGCTGCCAGCGATTCGCCCTCGGCGGCAATGATTTTCGCGCGCTTCTCCCGCTCGGCTTCAGCTTGTCGCGCCATCGCTCGCTTCATGGTCTCGGGCAGCTGAATGTCCTTGAGCTCGACCAGGGTGACCTGCACGCCCCACTCGATAGTGGTGACGTCGAGGATGGCGCGGATGTCGAGGTTGATCTTGTCGGTTTCTGACAGTGTTTCGTCCAGGGTGTGTTGACCAACGACCTTTCGCAACGTCGTTTGCGCGATCTGATCGATCGCCGAATACACGTTCTCGATCGCCACCACCGACTTCACCGCGTCGACCACTTTGAAGTAGGCCACCGCGGACACGTCGACGCTGACGTTATCGCGGGTGATTATGCCCTGGGACTGGATCGGCATCGTCACGATCCGCAACGAAATCCGATGCAGCACATCAACGAGCGGGATGATCAACCGCAACCCGGGGTTGCGTTCCCCGACCACGCGGCCCAGCCGGAACAACACCCCGTTCTCGTACTGCTTGACAATCCGCACCGACATCACCAACAGGATCAGTACTAGGACCACGAGAGCGACGACCACAACGCCGAGCGCTTTCATTGCCGAACACCCGTCGGTGCGTTGCGCCAGAAGGTGCCGGAAGCTCTGTCATCGGCAAGCGCCGTCGCTCTGAGGCGTGGTAAGCGGACTGATGGAATGGAGAAAATCTGTGACGCAGTCATGGCGATCCTGATTGTCAGGCGATCACCGGCGTGTGGGGTCTTGGAGCCAACGCTCCTCGAGTTCTGCGGCGGACAGCCGAACTCATCCCCACCAGCTGAAGTTCTCAGCAATTGCGACGTTACACCCGTCGAGGGCCAGGCCGCGCGATCGGACACCGCGACGGAAGATTCCACCCTGGTCCCCAGCACCTCGGGCCGCGGTACTCTTGGCCTGACAGTCCACGTCGCGGCCATTGAACCGCATGGATCTGCCGTCCGGTCCTCAACTATGAGGGCCCGGAGCGGGACTAAGCCAGCCAGGTGGCATACCGATGACAGAGCTCACCGAGGGTGTCGGCAACCCGTCAATCGGCTCGGTGACCCCAGAGCAAGCCAGCGCCGATGCTGCCGACCTGAACGCCGCCATCGGCGAGTTGGCAGGCCTGGTCGCCGATGGTCGGGGCCTGCCTGAGCTGTTGGCCGAGGTTGCGGCGTTTGCAGTTCATGCGATTCCGGGCGCCGACGGTGCCGGGGTGACCCTGCTACGGGTCGACCGCGTCGACAACATGATCGAAGCCCTCGCCGCGAGTGCTCCGTTCGTCGAGGAGATCGACGAAATTCAGTACGTCACGCTCAACGAGGGACCGTGTATCACCGCAGCGCGGGAGCGCCGAACGGTGCGGTCCGGGTCGTTGGGCGGGGAAAAGCTGTGGCCGCGGTTCGGCCCCCGGGTGGGCAGGCTGGGCATACACAGCGCGCTGTCGCTACCGCTGCTACTGCCCGGCCAGGTAGTGGGAGCTATCAACGTCTACGCCCACGACAAAGATGTCTTCGACGAGCATGCCGCTGAACTAGGAGAACTGTTCGCGAAACCTGCGGCGGTCGCTGTGCACAATGCCCAGATCCTGGCCAAGGCAACGGCCTTGGCCGCGCAGTTGCAGACCGCGCTGTCCATCCGTCCGGTCATCGATCAAGCGATCGGGCTATTGCGCGGGCGCACCGGGCGCAGCGCCGAGGAGGCGTTGGCTTACCTCCGGTCGATCAGCCAGACCGAGCACCGCAAATTGGGTGACGTGGCGCAACGAATCGTCGACGAAGCCGTCCGCCGCGCCCGCGCCCGGCACAACCCCACCTGAGCCCGCACCGCTGCCGTTGAGGTGTCGGTGCGCGCCCCACCCCGCGTAGCGTTGACTGCGGCGGCACAAAACCGGGACCGGTCCTGACCGAAATCCCGGACCCGCCACCGTGCGCGGCTACTCGCCCTGTTCGGCCTCGGCACGCGTGATCGGCGCTCGGGACGCCCAGCGGAGCACTGAACTCTTGACGACCACTGCGGCGATGGCTGCCAGCTTGAAGATTCTCAGCGCGGCACTAGACGACCCCAGCGCCGACATCACGCACAGCGTGCAGCAGTTGGCGCTCGAGACCGCCGGAACCATCCCGACCTATCTCGGCCTGAGTGTGCTTGTCCCGCAAGACGGTCCCCCGCTGACCATCACCAGCCTGGCTGTGGCAGCGGGCGACGGCGACATCCGCACTTCGCTGCGGGTGCTGCTGCCACTCACCGGGACCAGCGACGGCCAGCCGGTGGCAGTCATTTTGTACGCAGCGGCACCGGGCGCCTTTGTCGACCTCGCCGCAGACCTGGCCTGGCTCACCGGACGGCCGACAACCGACTTCGCGCTGGACCGGCACCTCACCATCACCCCAGGCGACGCCGTTGGCCAACTCCAAGCCGTGTCAGACATCAACCAGGCCATCGGCGTACTCATCGGACGCGGCTACACCCCAGAGCAAGCTGACTGGCAACTCGACACCCAAGCCGCCAAGAGCCGAACCGATCGGCACAGCGCCGCACGCCGGATCCTCGACACGATCACCACTACCGACGACGACGGGCACTTCGGCATCCACTGAGGTGTGATCGGCATGCCACCCTCGGGCCGACGAGCAAGGTTCGCAAATGCGGAAGCAGCGCTTCGCTGATCTCACAGGCGGAGTTCGTAGGCACGATGAGTTGTGGTCCACCACGTAGTAGGTGCTGTTCCCGCCGATGGCGACCATCAATTGCTCGAAGTAGGTGGGACGGGCCCAGCTAAAAGCCTAGGCCTGACTGCAGGGTGCGACAATGGTCAGGCTTCTCGACTGGAGCGCCGAGGACCTCCCCGCCCAAGAATATCTACGGCGCAGTGGGTGCATCCCGGCGACGCACTCCCACAGCGGCGCGCCGGGAAAGCCGAAACTACCGCCGTGTCCGTGCTCTAGACGATCTTGATCGCGATCGATGACGCTGTAGATGCCCTTGGAGCAAGGTTCACTGTGGTCGTGCGTTCGGCGACACCGGCGAGGTTGCACGAGCCCCGCCTTCGGAGTCCCAGCGTTGCTCGGCGGAAGCAGATTCCGCACGGGATTCCCTGTCTCTCACGCCGATCACGAATAATTCATCGACGGTCGAGTCGTCACCCGGAGCTGCGGCAGCCATCATGACGGTATGGGCGAGGCCCGGGTCGGTCTGGGGCGGAATCACCAGCAGAACGATTCTGTCGCCGTTGAATCCGAGCACTTCGATGGTGCTCGGTGGCGGGAGACGGTATCCGTCGAGCCTAACCGAGCGGCCGTTCGCTGCGAGTGTGGTGGGGGCCTTCGCCCAGTCGTTGAGCTTGTACAGCACGCGGTCGATTGGTCCGAGCCGCACCGAGAGCACCGCGAGCAGATCGGGAAGCTCCGTTGTCAGGTCATCGCTGCGCGGCCACCAGGCCCCGTCGTGATACCCGGTTTGCGGTGCCTGGGCCTTTAACCGCAACCGCGGCGGGTGGACTGGCGGTCCCGGGTGTCGATCCACACCGGTTGGCTCCCGCGGTGCCGCCCGGCCGAGCCCCGCAGCGTTGTCACGGTCTATTGCCGATTCGGATGCACTGGCGATCTGCTCGGCACTCATCACGGATCCCGTCGTCGTCAGCGATCCCAAGCCGCACCGCGGGTTGGGATGGTGCTAGGTGTGTGCCAACAACGCTAATCACCCCTGATAGTCGGCGGTATGGCCGAAGGTCACTGAATAGGCCGGCTCAGGTTCGACATCGCCGATCAAGCGAGCGCGGTGATCAGCTGCACGAATTTGCGGGACGTGCCACCGTACTTTCCGTCGTGAGCCTGAGCGCGAGGCGCAGGCCCGGCCCGCTGTGGCCTTCGCGTGTGCCTACGGGGTGTAGCGTCAACGGTGTTGGGAACCTCAACCAGTCCGGCATGAGGATGGCTGTCCGCCGCCGCCTCTCACCGAGCAGTCGCTCACGGCCGAACAAGTCGGTGATCACCGCACCCCCGGGAACCACCATGACCACCGCCGCCAAGCCGCAGATGCCGAAACCGGCTCCTGCACAATGCTTTCCGATCGCAATCGTGATGTGCCTCCTCCGGCATCCCCAATCAGATCGCCCACGGCGAGCGCAGGGAGCCGATATGCCACGTGAGGACCGGACGCAATGACAGCCGACACCCCGAATGCCGCGCCGTCGAGGGCGTCGGACGACGTCGAACCGGGGACCGGTCTGAAGCCGGCACCGCTGCACCAGGTACCGAAAGATCTTGGCTATTCGCCGGACGGGCTAAGCGCGGTCGACGCTGCGCAGCGGTTGGCACAATACGGGCCCAACGAGATCGCCGAACATAAGACAAACCCGCTGTTGAAGTTCCTCGGCTACTTCTGGGGTCCGATCCCGTGGATGATCGAGCATCGCCACCGTGCTGGGCGTGATCGGGCCGATCGCCGCGTTCGGCCTGTTCTAACTGGGCGACCGCGTGTTGGACCTCGGTCACCCGCGCGTGCAAACCCTGATGTACCTAATGCTCTCCGTCGCAGGCCATCTCACCATCTTCTTGACCCGCACCCGCGGACCGTTCTGGTCCATCCGCCCGGCCCCCATCCTGCTGATCGGCGTCGGCGGCACCCAAACCGTCGCCAGCCTCATCGCTGTCTACGGGCTGTTCATGGCCCCACTCGGCTGGAAATGGGCGGCGTTGTCTGGGCGTACGCCCTGGCCTGGTTCCTCATCAGCGATCGCATCAAACTCCTCGCCTACCGCATCCTGGACCCGGCAACGAAGGCGAAGCGGACCTCTCCTCCGATAGACGACCTGACAGCTGTGGCCTTATGACACCAATCAGTACGTGGAACAACAACGAAGGGTTCAGCAGATGAGCGAGCACGTGAGCAGTCACCATCGCCAGACGATCGAGAAGATCTTCCATCACCCGGCCAGCGGTAATATCGAGTGGCGCCAGGTCCTGTCTCTCCTCGAAGGCGTCGCAACCGTCACCGAAGAACATAACGGGAAGTTCACCGTGACGTTGGGGCCCGAAACAGAGGTTGTCGAAGCTCCGCGAGGCAAAGACATCGATGAGCAGATGATCGTCGATCTGCGCCGGATGCTCAGGCAAGCTGGTTTCGCGCCGGATAAGAGGCTACCGACCCCGGACACACGCCAGCGCGACCACGGCGACGGGCAGTGGGGCGAGCCCACTTAGCACCGCGCCGACACAGAGCCAGGCCCCAGACCACCAACGAATTCGAGGCCGTATGTCCCACACCGAGGTCGATCCAGAGGTCATCACGACAGCGGTTCGCCGAGACTGTCGGGCGCCGTCGGTGCACAACAGCCAGCCTTGGCGGTGGGTCGCTGACAGCGCCGAGCTCAATCTGTTCGTCGATCCGGAACGATCGGTGCACGCGACCGACTGCTCCGGGCGAGAAGCCTTGATCAGTTGCGGAGCCGGGCTCGACCATTTCCGGGTGGCCATGGAGGCCGCGGGGTGGACGATCCACGTCGACCGGTTTCCCAACCCCAACAATCTGGACCAGGTAGCGGCAATCGATTTCACTCCATTGAGCTTCGTCACCGATGCTCACCGGGCTCGCGCGGATGTCATCGGGCGGCGCCGAACCGACCGGCTCCCGTTCGCTGCACTGACGGACTGGGAACTGTTCGAGCCCATGGTTCGCAGCACATTCTCCGATCGTGACGCCCACTTGGACGTCGTAGCCGATGATGTCCGCCACAAGCTGCCCGAGGCATGCCGGCTCAGTGATTCTCTGCGGCTGTATGACTCGTCCTACGATGCCGAATTGGATTGGTGGACTGCCCCTGTCGAAGCAACCGAAGGCATTCCGTACAGCTCCGTGGCGTCGGCAACGGAGAGCCAACGCGTCGATGTGGCGCGCGCCTTCCCGGTCGACGCCGACAGCTGGCGGCGGCCCGGCATGGTAGCGGACTGCTCGACGATTCTCGTGCTCTCCACCGATGACAACACCGGCGGTGATGCGGTGCGCTGCGGCGAGGTGGAATCGACCGTGCTGCTCGAGTGCACCATGGCCGGTATGGCCACCTGCACCCTGACCAACGTCACCGAATCTGCGGCCCGGCCGCGATGTCATCACCGCACTGATCGGCCGGAAGTCGTTTCCGCAGCTGCTGATTCGAGTAGGTCTGACACCCACAGCGGAATCCGGGCAGCCGCTGGCTCCGCGGCGCCCGCTGAGCGACGTCTTCGTGCCCGCCAGGTAGTCCCTAACCCCATAAACCCGAAGGAATTCTCTCCATGACAACACTGGCATCGCACCGGCACCCGGGGTCCCTGCTCAAGGA
Source organism: Mycobacterium sp. ENV421 (assembly GCF_002887815.1). Classification (GTDB taxonomy): domain Bacteria; phylum Actinomycetota; class Actinomycetes; order Mycobacteriales; family Mycobacteriaceae; genus Mycobacterium. The sequence continues at coordinate 12,139 of NZ_PDHO01000045.1, forward strand.
ACTGGATCTGACCAAAGCGCAGTTCCTCGACATCCTGGCGAAAGCGGCCCTCCTCAAACGCGCCAAACACGGTGGCTCCGAAACCGAGCAGCTCACCGGCAGGAACTTCGCGCTGATCTTCGAGAAAGCGTCCACTCGCACGTTGTGTGCGTTCGAGGTCGCCGCGCACGATCAAGGGGCACACATCACCTACCTCGGGCCCACCGGCTCCCACATAGGCGAAGCGGAGACCGTCGCGGACACTGCACGCGTACTGGGCCGCATGTTCGACGGTATCGAGTTCCGGGGATTCGACCAGGCTGCGGTCGAGGAACTCGCCGACTACGCCGGGGTGCCGGTATGGAACGGGCTCACCGACCAGTGGCACCCCACCCAGATGCTCGCCGACATCCTGACCATGACCGAACACCACAACGGACCGGTCGAGGAGATCGCCTACTGCTTCCTCGGCGACGGCCGCAACAACGTTGCCCGCTCGCTGTTGGTCACCGGTGCACTGCTGGGCATGGATGTCCGGATCGCCGCGCCTCGCGAGCTGTGGCCACCCACCGATGTCATCGACGCCGCCCACGACCTGGCGGCCGTCAGCGGCGCCCGGGTTCTGGTCACCGACGATGTCGAACTCGGTGTCAGCGGAGCACATTTCGCCTATACCGATGTGTGGGTGAGCATGGGCGAACCTGCCCAGCGGTGGGCGACGCGCGTGCCGCTCCTGCTCCCCTACCGCGTGACCGAACACCTGATGGCCGCGACCGGCCGACCTGACACGAAGTTCATGCACTGTCTGCCTTCAGTGCACAACGCGAACACCGACCTCGGCAAGCGCGTACGCGACCAGTTCGCACTCGACGGCGCCGAGGTCACCGACGAGGTCTTCGAGTCCCCCGCCTCAATTGTTTTCGATCAGGCCGAGAATCGGCTGCACACCATCAAAGCCGTGATGACCCAGGCATTCGGTGCGTGACCCATGGGAGCGATGCGGATCGTGATCGCCCTGGGTGGCAACGCGCTGCTCGCACGCGGCGACAAGGCCGACGCCAGCATACAGCTGCAGCACCTGCGGACAGCCGCCGAGGCGATCGCGCCGTTGGCAGCCGAACACGATGTGCTGATCTGCCATGGCAACGGGCCGCAGGTGGGCCTGCTGTCGTTGGAAAGTGAAACCGATCAGGCTCTGACCCGCCCTTACCCGCTCGATGACCTCGTCGCGGAAACCCAAGGCATGATCGGCTACTGGCTGGCTCAGGCGCTGCACAACGCCGGCGCGCGAAAGCCGTTGTTAAGCTTGATTACCCAGACGCTAGTCGACGCCGACGATCCCGCGTTCGCCGCTCCGACCAAGTTCGTCGGGCCCGGCTACCCGCGGGATCGCGCGCAGAAGCTCGCCGGCCAACACGGCTGGACGGTGGCCGTCGACGGCGATCGGTGGCGGCGAGTTGTGGCCTCACCTGAACCGGTCCGCATCATCGAGCAGGACTCCATCACCAGCCTCCTGGACGCCGGTTCTGTGGTCATCTGCGGCGGCGGCGGCGGGGCGGCGGTGACCGAGGACACCGCGGGCCGGCTCTCCGGTGTCGAAGCGGTCGTCGACAAGGACTACGTCTCCGCGTTACTCGGCATAGCGGTCAAAGCGCAGCGACTCCTGGTGCTTACTGACGTGTCCGCGGTCATGGCGGATTACGGCACACCCCACGCCAGGCCGCTGTCGACGCTCGGTGCAGATGACCTGGTTGGCATGGGATTTCCAGCAGGTTCGATGGGTCCGAAGATCGAGGCCTGCCGCCGATTCGTCACCGCGACCGGGCATCTCGCCATCATCGGGGCGCTGTCGGATGCAGAGGCATTACTGGCGGGCACCGCCGGAACCACCATCACCCCGACGGCGCCCGCGTCAGCTACGCCGCGTCGCGGGAGAGGTTGATTATGGGTGCGGTGCACGGAGTTGTCTCCTCGCACGCATCGGCGCCGATCGCCCTTTCCCCTCGGTCGGCGAAGCTGTCAACGCTCTACACTCCGGCAGTCATGGCACCGCGACAGCGACAACTGGCTCCGTAAAGCCCTGAATTGCATTGTGATTCACTATGGGGCGTCGTCGCGCCGGTCTTCTCGCGCGGCATCGAAACAGTGGCTGATCGGTCGTCGAGAGTATCGCCTGGCGAGATCCCTTTAAGCGCTGGCCGGAGGACCTTTGACGAGCCGAAACAGTGCCTCGATCGCGAAGGACAACGCCACCATGACCACCAGCACAAGACAGGTCAATCACCAAGGCGGCCAGCGCTCCGATGCACGCGGTAGCAGCCAGCAATGAGATCCACGGCTTGGATCCACGATCTCGCGCCGTGCGCGCTTCGGCAAGGTTGACTACGGCGAAGATGATGAGAAACCCGGCGCTACCCATAATGGAGATACTCTGTAGGTCAAGCACATTGGCGAGCACGAGCGTCGCGACAGCAGTGATGAGTAGACCCTCGAGCGGTTGTTTCCAGATCCGCCGTTCGAGCTGCGCCGGCAGTTCACGCGATGTGGCGATGATATAGGTCATGCGCGCCGTGCCGTACAGAGTCGCGTTTATCGCCGAAGCGGTCGACAACATCGCCGCTATCCCGATCATCGTGAAACCGATGGCGCCCAGCGCCGGCCGGGCTGCTTCAGCCAGCGCATAGTCGCGGGCATTCACCAGTTGCGCGACCGGCAGCGAGCCGACGGCGACGACCGCGACGAGTACGTAAAGCACGATGACGAACAACACCGAGGTGTAATACGCCCGGCTGAGCGTGCGGCCCGGATCAGCGACATCTTCGGCGGCATTGGCAATCAGTTCGAAGCCTTCGTAGGCCAAGAAGATGATCATGCCGCCCGCGACGACCGCTACCGGTGAACCCCACTGCGCCGGTTCCAGCCGGGCCACCGACGTCCCGGCCAACCCGACCACCACGAACAGCACGAGGATGGCGAGTTTTATCGCGACGACAGCCCGCTCCGCCCGCGCAACTGCCGTGGCACCGGCAATGTTGACCACGGTGATGACAACGATGGCAGCGGAGAGAAACACGTGCTTGAGGACGATGTGCCAGCTGTCCGGCACGAAAGTCGCCGCGTAGCTGCCGAAGGCTTGCGAGTAGAGCGCGAGCATGACGATGTAGCTCAGCCAGAGAAGCACGTTGATCCCACCCGAGAACAGACCGGTGCCGAAGGCGCGGTTGACGAATGTCACCGTGCCGCCGCGGCTCGGATACGTCTTCGACAGCAGTGCATACGACCGCGCGGTCAGTAGTGCCACCGCTCCGGCCAGACCGAACGCGACCGGGGCGGCGCCCTTGGTGATCTGCACCGACAGCCCGAGGACTGCAAAGATCCCACCGCCCACCATGCCACCGACACCGATCGCAACCGCACTCCAGTAGCCGACCGGGTGAGCGGCGGATTTAGATCGGGCCATCGCCGCAGCTTATCTCCGCCGCTCCCGCGCTGCGCCATGCTCGATCAGCGGTTTGATCTTCAATATGCGAATCATCTTCTTCTTGCGATGGTCGCGAATTGAGCCCAGGCCGCCCGCCGCTGGTACAGCGCGGGCCGGAGTTGAACCAGTTTCGGCAATGGCAACGAGATGGGTTTCACAACAGTATCTTTCGCGCACCTGGGTGCCCGCACGCTTCGCGATACCGTGGGTAGCATCGGCTTCGCACGCTCAGCGCAACCCGGGCAGCACGCCGTGGACACCCCACCTCCTACGCCGCGTCGCGGGTGATCGGACAGGTCATACAGCGTGGTCCGCCGCGGCCACGGCCGAGTTCGCTGCCCGCGATCGTCACCACCTCGATGCCGTGCTTGCGCAGCATGGTGTTGGTGGCGACGTTACGTTCGTAGCCCATCACCACCCCGGGACTAACTGCCAGGTAATTGGTGCCGTCGTCCCATTGCTCACGTTCCGCAGCCCGGATATCCTCGTCCGTGGTCAACACCGCGACCTGGTCGACCTTCAGGATCTCGGCGAGGGTGTCCCACAGGCTGTGGTTGCGGGTGACGGCGAGCCGGTCCGGCTCGTCGGCGGCGGTGATCGTCCAGCTCCGCAGGTGACGGTCGAAATATGGGTAGAGCACGAAGGTGTCGGTGTCGACCATCGACATCACCGTGTCCAGATGCATGAAAGCGTGGCTGTGGGGTAGTTCGATGGCCACCACCGTGGTCGCCTGCCCGGCCGCGAAGAGGGCGTGCGCAACGATTTCGATGGCCATCGGCGTCGTGCGCTCACCCATGCCGATCAGGACCGCACCGTGACCGATCACGTGGACGTCGCCGCCTTCGATGGTGGCCGGCTGATAATTGCGCTCCTCACCGCCGTAGTACGTTACGAACTCGGCGTCGGCGAACAGCGGATGGAAGCCGTAGATGGCCCGGGTATGCAGTGACTCGCGCTGCCGGGCGGGCTTGGCCATCGGATTGATCGTCACTCCCCCGTATATCCAGCAGGAGTTGTCCCGCTGAAATAGATGATTCGGCAGCGGCGGCAGCACGAAATCATCGGCCTTGAGCATGTCCCAAGTCAGGCTGTGCGGGCGCTGCGGATGCAGGTCCGCCTTCAGCACCCCACCCACCAGGAACTCCGCCAGACCACGCCCGTCAAGACCAGCGAACAGCCGGCGTAGCGGCCCAGCCAGCGACGGACCCAGAAGCTCCGGAGTGCACACCCGGTCCAACACGAAATCGCGCCCCGCCCCCAATTCCATTGTCTGGGAGAGCAGTTCGTCGAAGTAGTGGACCTCGACGCCGTTGTCCCGCAGGGCCTGAGCGAACGCATCGTGTTCTTCCTTGGCCTTCGAGGCCCAGACGATGTCGTCGAAGAGCAGCGCTTCGATGTTGTCGGGGGTGAGCCTCGACAATTCGAGGCCGGGGCGGTGGATGATGGCCCGGCGGAGCTGGCCGGTTTCGGAATCGACGGAGAGCTTCACAGATTGTCCTTTGCTTTGAGGTGGCCGTTTACGGACGCATCGACGGGTTCGATTGCCTCACCGAGACGTTGCCGTCGGGCGTTGAGGAACGCGTAGAGAACCAGACCGGCGAGGATGACGACCAGGGCCTGGTAGACGACCTGGTAGCCGGCGGCGAATGTCACCCACATCGAGAACAGGATGCTTGTCCCGGCCACGGCGAGATCACGTGCCAGCCGCCACCCCTGCACACGCCGACGGCGCGACACCAGGTAGGTGAGTTGGGCGATCGCGGAGAAAAAGTACGGGATGGCCACCGTCACCACTGTCAGGTCAACGAGATAAGTGAAGACCGTGAGGCCCGAACTCGATGTGTAACGCCACAGCATGAGCAGTGAGGGCAGCACCGTTCCGACAACGATTCCGAACCAGGCCGTTCCGTTGCGATTGATCCAGGCGAAGGGCCCCGGGAACAAGTCGTCCTGGGCCATGGCCCGCGAGGTCTCGGTGACAATCAGGGTCCAGCCGTTCAGTGCCCCGATCCCCGAGATCACCGCGATCGCGGCGATGAATGTTCCCGCCCAACTGTTCTGGGAGAACATCGCCTCGAAGGCGTCCACGAACGGCGCGCCAGTGCCGATGAGTGTGCCGTGTGACACCAGGCCCATGACCGCCGCCGTCACCAGCACATAGAGCAGGGCGCTGGCCGCGGTGCCGATCAACGACGCGCGTCCGACGTTCACGCGCGGGTTCTTCACCCGCTTGGCGGTGATCGCCGCCGCCTCCACCCCGATGAACGAGAACAGCGCGACGCCGGCGGCGATCCCAATGCCGCTGTAGAGGCTGCCGCCGGAGGCGTTGAACGCACCGAAGTTCCCCTTCTCCACAAAGAACCAGCCGATCACGCCGATGAACAGCAACGGCAGGAATTTCAACACCACCGTGACGTTCTGGAACCACGCCATCTGCCGAACCCCGGCCAGGTTCACCACCGCAGGCACCCACAAGCCCAACAGCGCAATCCCCCAGTTCACAAGACCCGTAGGGTTTTTGAGGCCGAACAGGGCGTCGACGTAGAACACCCACGACGCTACGATCGCTGCGTTACCCGCCCAGGTTTGGATCCAGTAACACCAGCCCACCAGATAGCCCGCGAAGTCGCCGAACTCGTGACGGGCATAGGCGTATAGGCCACCATCGCTATTCGGTATCCGCTTGGTGAGCTGGCCGAACATCACGGCCAGCAACATGGCGCCCACCGCGATCACCGCCAGGACCACAATCCCCATGGTGCCGGAACCGGCCAGTACCGCGGGCATCGTGAAAATCCCTGTCCCAACGATACTTCCGACGACAAGCCCCGTTGCGGAGGTCAACCCCAACGCATGGGCCTTATCCCGATCGCGTGGCATGCTCGACATCGGTGCCGACGGACGACTAGCAGCCGCCGGTATCGGATCAGGCGCCGTGACGGGGCTCATCGCCTGGGCCGGTGTGGGGAGAGGCAAGGCACGTGGGCACCGGATCGGCAGGCGTGCCGATGCAAAAACATAAAGTCTGGGGAGATGAATGAGCGCATTTGGGTTCCCGACGTATCGCGGTTACCGGCACCGCCCAGGCTGCAGAGCGCATGCTCCTCGATCTCGGCGGCGGACAGCCGAATTCGCCCAAGGCCAGCTGATGATCCCAGCTGCCCTTGGAGCATACTCGCCGACCCGTAACCATCGAAAGCGACGCCCCTCGTGCGATTGTTCAACCGGCCGCTGGCCGCCCTGCTAAGTCTCGCGCTGATCGCCGTCGGCGCGCTGATCGTCATCGAAGTCGCTGCCGATCGCCTCAGTAGCCACGCCACACTCATCCCTTGGCAGCGGCTCTATGTCTGGGCCGAACACACTCCCTGGACACAAGGCAGCGTCCGCGTCGGTTCCATCGCCATCGCCGTGCTGGGTGTCCTTCTCCTGGCGACCGAACTGCGACGCAGCACCCCACAACGCCTGCCGATTGTCAGCGACCTCACCGACGCCGCCTACACCCGCCGCGGTGTCGCCGCGACCATTCGTAACGCCGTCAAGCAGGTCGACGGCATCAACCACGCCGCCGTCACCGTGAAACCTCGCGTCATCGCCGTCACCGCGACGACTGCCGGCCGCCAGCCCTACACCGCACAATCGCTACGCCGACCTGTCACCGAAGCCGCCCAACAATGGCTGAACATCCTGGACTTGTTCTCGGCGCCAAGGATATCGGTCCACGTCATCACCCGGAGCCGCTGATGCACGCCGACCGCACCAACCGCGCCATCCTCAACCTGTTCGCACTGTTGCTCATCGCAGCCGGCCTGATCGCGGCGTTGACCTCTTTCGGTGTCTTCGGAACTCCCGCAGCACACGCGCATCTACTCGCCAGTCCGGTCAGCTTCTACATCGGAAGACAGGGTGCGTGGCTATGGCCGGTTATCGCCGTCGCGGCGGCGATCCCCCCTTGCTCGCGGCGCGGTGGCTGACCGTATTGTTGTTCTCCACCGACCGCGTCGGCTATATCAGGATCGCCACTGACGCCACGCTGCTCGCCACAGCACTCACGGACGCTGTCGCCGAAGAAATCAAAACCTATCCTGGCGTGCACTCCACCAAAGCGCGGCTCATTGGCGACCCCACCGCCCCCGACCTGGTCATCTCCGCCAGCCTTCAACAGGATGTGGACCTGCGCGCACTGCGGCACCGCATCGAAGCCAACGCCGTCGCCCACGCCAGACAAGCCCTGGACAACCCCCACCTCCGCGTCATCCTCGACCTCACTATCACCGAAAGCCACAGCCACAATCTGCCTAGCGGGACCGAACAGCGGTCACCTCGCCGCCAACCTCCGGATGACCCGAGATCCCTTCTGGTCGAACACAATCAGTCAAATCATCAAGTCTGACGACCGCAAGCGGATCCAACCACGGGCCGCGAGCGGGGACGCGAACATCCACGTCAGTCCGACGCCGACCCAACACTAAGCCTGAATCCGTGGATGGGCCGGTGATTTGATCGGCGTGTGAACAGCGAAA
>NZ_PDHO01000046.1 GCF_002887815.1 Mycobacterium sp. ENV421
GTGAAGCGGAACCTACGCCCGTGCTCCCCATTTACACCGGATCCCGGACACGACCCCCAGTCGGCGGCTTGACATCTTCATTGAGAGTCCTTTCGAACCAACCGTTCGCCAACCTGGCGGTGCGAGGGTGGTCGTTCGGCGTCGATTGGACCGGCGCTGAGTTGACCACTGGATACCAGACGAGGGGAGTGTCATGGTGTTTGTGCAGCCGGGTGTTGAGGTCAGCGTTGTTGATTTTGCTGATCGGCGGGGGATCAAGGCCGGGCGGGTGTGGACCAACTGCTACCACGACTATCCCGCACACGCGGCGTTCGGCGGGTACAAAAAGTCCGGCATCGGGCGGGAGAACCACAAGATGATGCTTGACCATTACCGGCAGACCAAGAATCTGCTGGTGTCCTACTCGCCGACCAAGCTCGGGTTCTTCTGATGTCCACCCCGGTGGACCTGGTAGACATCGCCGCGCCAGCTGCCGACGTGCTGCGACGACTCATCGCCGCTCACGGGCCGGTGATGTTTCACCAGTCCGGCGGCTGCTGCGACGGCAGCGCCCCCATGTGCTATCCCCAAGGCGAATTCCACACCGGCAACTCCGACGTCCTACTCGGCCAAGCAGCGCGCCTGTCAGGCGGCGAGATCTCTGTCGGGCGGCCGCGGTGACGGCGTCTACCGACCTAGCCAGCCGGCTGAAGGGGCCGTTGGCGCACGTCGGCGGATTTGCGCGAATGAGCTCGCTGGCCGGGCAGGCGCTGTTCCGCAGCCCCCTCGAATGGCGCGAGTTGATCCTGCAGACCTGGTTCCTGATGCGTGTCACGCTCCTGCCGACCATTTTCGCAGCGATACCGCTAACCGTGTTGTTGACCTTCACGCTTAACGTCCTGCTGGCGGAGTTCGGCGCGGCCGACATTTCGGGAGCTGGCGCCGCGCTTGGCGCCGTCACCCAGCTCGGTCCCCTGACAACGGTGCTGGTGGTCGCGGGGGCGGGGTCGACAGCGATATGCGCCGACTTGGGCGCGCGCACCATCCGCGAAGAGATCGATGCCATGGAGGTGATGGGCATCGACCCCATCAGCCGGCTGGTGGTTCCCCGAGTGCTCGCCGCCACGGTGGTGGCCACGCTGCTCAACAGCCTTGTCATCACTGTCGGTTTGGTGGGTGGGTTCTTCTTTAGCGTCTATCTCCAGGGCGTGTCTGGTGGTGCGTACCTGTCCACTCTCACCCTGGTCACCGGTCTGCCCGAAGTGCTCATCGCGACCGTCAAAGCGCTCACCTTCGGACTGATCGCCGGGTTGGTGGGTTGTTACCGAGGTCTGACGGTGTCCGGTGGGGCTAAGGGCGTCGGCACCGCAGTGAATGAGACGGTCGTGCTGTGCGTGATCGCGCTCTACGCGGTGAACGTGATCTTGACAACCATCGGCGTGCGTTTCGGGACGGGGCATTGACATGGCCAACGCTGCCGTCGTGCGTGCCCGCTTCCCTCGAGCGGTGTCGACATTCGACCACTACGCAGGGGCCCCGGCCCGGGCGCTGGACGCTTTCGGGAAGATGGTCTGGTTCACCGTGGCCAGCGTGGGCCAAATCGGGTTCGCTCTGCGCCGGTACCGGGCGGAGACCGTGCGGCTCATCGCGCAGATCGGCATGGGGACCGGCGCGCTGGCCGTCGTCGGCGGCACGATTGCGATCGTCGGCTTCGTGACCCTGTCCGGCAGTTCGCTCGTCGCGATCCAGGGGTTCTCTTCGCTCGGCAACATCGGAGTCGAAGTGTTCACGGGCTTCTTCGCCGCCCTGGTTAACGTACGCATCGCCGCGCCAGTGGTCACCGGCATCGCGTTGGCGGCCACCGTCGGCGCCGGCGCGACTGCCGAACTGGGCGCCATGCGCGTCGGTGAGGAGATCGATGCGTTGGAGGTGATTGGCGTCAAATCGATCGCGTTCCTGGCGTCGACGCGGATCGTGGCGGCCGCAGTGGTGATTTTGCCGCTATACGGGCTGGCGATGGTGATGGCGTTCCTGTCTCCGCAGATCGTCACCACGGTGTTGTACGGGCAATCAAGCGGGACCTACAACCATTACTTCCGGACATTCCTGCGGCCCGACGATGTGTTCTGGTCGTTTGTGGTGGCTGCGGTCATGGCGGTGGTGGTCATGGTCACTCACTGCTACTACGGCTACACAGCGGCCGGCGGCCCGGTCGGGGTCGGCGAGGCCGTCGGTCGATCCATGCGATTTTCACTGGTGGCGGTCGTCGTCGTGGCGATGGCCGCATCGTTGGCGCTTTACGGCGTTGACCCGAATTTCAACCTGACGGTATAGGGCAAGCGAGACGATGTCGATGACGGAAAACGCTTCGCGCACTCCGCCCTTTAAGACTGTCGCGGCGGCGGCGCTGGTGATATTGACGGTGATCGGTGTTGTGATCTTCGTGCAATTTCGCGGCGGTTTCACCGAGAAGCAACCGCTGACGATGCTGGCCGACCGCGCGGGCTTGCTCATCGGAGCGGGGTCGAAGGTGACCCTCAACGGGGTGGAAATCGGCAAGGTGGCCAGCATCAGCGAGGTTCAACGAGACGGCAGGCCGGCGGCGAAGTTCATCCTCGATGTGTCCCCGCGGTATGTGGGCCTCATTCCGGTCAATGTGGATGCTGCGATCAGGGCGACCACGCTTTTCGGCGGCAAATACGTTGCGCTTTCCTCGCCGAAGAATCCGGGCAAACCGATCACCGGTTCCGACGTGATCGACGCGACGTCGGTGTCCACCGAGATCAACACCGTTTTCCAGACGCTGACCTCGATCGCACAAACCGTGGACCCCGTCAAGCTCAACATGACGCTGAGCGGAGCTGCCGACGCTTTGTCGGGGTTGGGCGACAAGTTCGGTAATTCCTTGATCAACGGCAACAAGATCCTGGACAACCTCAACCCCCAGATGGATAGCGTGCACCACGACATCAGGCAACTGGCCGCTGTGGCCGATGTCGTGGCCGACGCGTCACCGGATCTTTGGAACGCCATCGACAAGCTGACAGTCACCGCCCAGACACTCAACGAACAGCAGAAAGACCTCGACGGGACCCTGTTGGCGGCCATTGGTTTCAGCAACACCGCAGCTGACGTGCTGGATCGCAGCCGGCCGAATCTGGCGCAGACATTGCTGCAGCTAGTGCCGACCTCGCAGCTGCTTGACACCTATAGTCCGGAGCTGTTCTGCACGATCCGTAATGCCGCGGAAGTACGAGACGCCGTCGCCAAAGCGGAAGGCCTCGGCAATGGTTATTCCCTGCGCGCTCACACCCAGGTCGTCGGCGGCGCCAACCCGTATGTCTTCCCCGACAACCTGCCTCGGGTCAACGCGCACGGTGGTCCCGGCGGTGCGCCCGGCTGCTGGCAAAAGATCACCCGAGACCTTTGGCCCGCACCGGGACTGGTGCTGGACACCGGTGCCAGCGTCGCCCCCTACAACCATTTCGAGATCGGTTCGCCGTGGGCGAACGAATACGTGTGGGGCCGCCAAGTTGGGGAGTACACGATCAACCCATGAAAATCACCGGAACCGCCATCAAGCTCGGCGCCCTCATGTTGGTGCTGCTGGTCTTTACCGCGATGATCGTCATCGTCTTCGGCCAGATCCGCTTCGACCGGACTGTCGGCTATTCGGCCGAGTTTGCCGCCGTCAGCGGGTTGCAGGAAGGTCAATTCGTGCGCGCCTCCGGGGTAGAGGTGGGCAAAGTCAAGCGGCTGCAGCTCGTGGACGACGGCAAACGAGTTCGGGTCGACTTCGACGTCGATCGCTCACTGCCGCTCTATCAGTCCACCACCGCGCATATCCGCTATGCCAATCTGATCGGTGAGCGCTACTTGGAACTGAAACGCGGCGACAGCGGCGATCGTGTCCTGCCGCCCGGCGGCCTGATCCCACTGGAACACACCCAGCCAGCTCTAGACCTGGACGCGCTCATCGGGGGCTTCCGCCCCGTGTTCCGGGCGCTGGATCCGGCCAAGGTCAACACCATCGCCACGGCGATCATCACGGTGTTCCAGGGGCAGGGCGGCACCATCAACGACATCCTGGATCAGACCGCGCGGCTGACCTCGGCACTGGCCGACCGCGACGAAGTGATCGGCCAGGTGGTGAAGAACCTGGGCACCGTCCTGGACAGCATCATCGCCAAAGCAGGTGATGTCGACGCAACGATCGACAACCTCGAAACACTCATCAGCGGACTCTCCGACCAGCGCAATCCACTGGCCGACAGCGTCGCCAGCTTGAGCGACGCCAGCGGTGCTCTCGCTGATTTGCTCAGTGACAACCGTCCACTTCTGCAGAAAACCATCACCTCGGCAGAAGGCGTCCTGCAGCCGCTCGTCGAACAGTCCAACCAGCTCGACGATCTGCTTCATCGATTGCCAACTGCTCTTACGCTCCTGGGCCGCAGCGCAGGTACCTACGGCGACTTCATCAACCTCTACTTGTGCGACATCACGCTCACCCTCAACGGACTCCAGCCCGGGGGCCCCGTCCGCACGGTTCGACTGACTCAGCAACCAACGGGAAGGTGCACACCTCAATGAGGGCACTCGAACCCCGAAACCGGGTCAGGATCGGAATCATGGCCGTCGTCCTGGCGGTCCTGGTCACCGCAGTCGGGCAGAGTTTCACCAGCGTGCCGATGCTCTTCGCCCAGCCCCGGTTTTACGGCGAGTTCACCGATTCCGGTGCGCTGCACGCCGGAGACAAGGTGCGGATCCTTGGCATGGATGTCGGCACCGTGCAGGAGGTGAAGATTTCCACCCCGCGCGTGGTCGTCCGGTTCACCCTGGGCGGTCAAACCATCGGAACCCTCAGCCGGTTGGCTATCCGCACCGACACCATCTTGGGCAGAAAGGTGCTCGAGATCGAACCGCGCGGCGATCAGCCCCTCCGGCCTGGTGGGACTTTGCCGGTGGGCCAGACCACCACCCCTTACCAGATCTCCGACGCGTTCTTCGACGCCTCGAAGGCTGCGGCCGGCTGGGACTTGGACACGGTGAAACAGTCGCTGCACGTGTTGTCGGACACGATCGACCAGACTTATCCGCATCTGAGCGCCACGCTCAACGGGGTGGAACGGTTCGCCGACACCGTCGGCAAGCGTGATGAGCAGGTTCAGCGTCTCCTCGGCGAGACCAGCAAGGTCGCCGGCGTCCTCGGAATCCACGGCGACCAAATCAACCGCCTGCTGGTGAATGCCCAGTCACTGCTGGCCGCCGTCAACGAGCGCGGCCGGGCGATCGACACGTTGCTCAGCAACGTCAAGGCCGTCGCGGCCCAGGTTCAGGGGTTGATCAACGACAACCCCAACCTGAACCGGGTGCTCAACCAGGTGAACACGATCAGCAACGTGTTGGTCAAGCGGAAAGACGACCTGGTCACCACCGTCACCGAACTCGGCAAGTTCGTTGCGTCGCTGTCCGAGATCGTTTCTTCGGGACCGTATATCAAGGCCGCAATTTTCAATCTCGTGCCCTACCAGCTGCTACAGCCCTTCGTCGACGCGGCGTTCAAGGAGCGGGGCATCGACCCCGAGAACTTCTGGCGCGGGGCGGGACTGCCGGCGTTCCAGTGGCCTGATCCCAACGGCACCCGATTTCCCAACGGCGCGCCACCGCCAGCGCCGCCAGTGCTGGAGGGCACCCCGGAGCATCCAGGCCCGGCTGTGCCGAAAGGTTCGCCGTGCTCCTACACGCCGCCCGCCGACGGACTGCCGCGCCCCGGTGATCCACTGCCCTGTGTGAACTTGAACGTCGGCCCCTTCGGCGGTCCCGAGTTTCCGTCACCTGTTGACATTCAAACTTCCGCGCCGAATCCCAACGGTCTGCCACCGACACCGGGTGTCCCGGCGGCGGGTGTGCCCGGCGCACCGCCACCGGACGCCCCCGGCACACCCGTGCCGTTGCCGCAAGCACCGCCGGGGGCCCGGACGGTGCCGCTGCCCACGGCGCCGTCGACTGCACCTAACGACGGGGGAGGGAGTGGGCAGTGAGCACGGTATTCAACATTGAACGCCTGCGGTTCTCGAAGAAGTCGCTGGCCATCGCCTCGCTGGTAGTGGTTGTGACGCTGTGCGCTGGATACGCGGGGTGGCGGCTCTACAGCAAGTTGACGACTAACACAATCGTCGCTTATTTCGAGCAGGCGAACTCGCTGTACCCGGGAGACGATGTCGCGATCATGGGCGTGACGGTCGGCTCGGTCGACAAGATCGAACCGGCAGGCGACAAGATGAAGGTGACGTTCCACTACGACAGTAAGTACAAGGTGCCTGCCGATGCCAAGGCGGTGATCCTCAACCCCACCCTCGTCGCGTCGCGCAACATCCAATTGGAGCCAGCCTACGATGGCGGTCCGGTGTTGACGAACAATACGGTGCTGCCCGTCGAGCGCACCCGGGTGCCGGTCGAATGGGATGAGCTGCGCGACAGCATCGGCAAGACCGTAGCGGCGCTGGGCCCGACGCCTGAGCAGCCCAAGGGGCCGTTCGGCGACGCCATCGAGTCCCTCGCCGACGGCTTGTCTGGCAAGGGCGAGGCGATCAACAAGTCCCTCAACACCCTTTCGACGGCGTTGACCGCGCTCAACGAGAGCCGCGGCGAAACGTTCGCGGTCCTGCGCGGACTGGCCACGTTCCTCAACGCGCTTCAAATCAATGAGCAGCAGTTGATTTCGCTCAACGACAATCTGGCGCAACTGACGTCGAGTCTGACACCCAACGACCACGAGGTCGCCGATGCGGTCGAGGAACTCAACAGCCTTCTTCCCCAGCTCCGCCGGTTCCTCAACGAGAACGGCCACGTGCTGACCACCGATGTGAACAATCTGTCCACCGCAACGACGCCCCTGGCGCAACCCGACCAGGCCCAGGCCCTGGAGACCTTTCTGCACGTATTTCCGACCTTCGCGGCCAACGTCAACAATGCGTACCACCCCAGTCACGGATCTTTGACCATCATTCCGGCGGTCACCAACTTCGCGAACCCGTTACAGCTGGTATGCAGCATGATCCAGGCAGGAAGCCGGCTGGGCTATCAGGACTCCGCGGAGCTGTGCGCGCAATATCTGACGCCGGTCCTCGACGCCATCAAGTTCAACTACTTGCCGTTCGGTCTCATGCCGTTCAGCACCGCGGAGACCCTCCCCAAGGAGGTCGCCTACTCCGAGCCGCGATTGCAGCCACCCCCAGGCTACAAAGACACCACTGTTCCGGGGATCTTCTCTCGCGACACACTCTTGTCGCACGGCAATTACGAGCCCGGCTGGATAACAGCGCCGGGAATGCAAGGGGTGCAAGTCCGGCCACGTACCGCTGATTTGCTCATGCCGCAGTCGTTGGCCGAGCTGATGGGTGGCCCCGATGCTGCACCGCCCCCCCAGGCGGGCCCCAACCTGCCGGGCCCACCCAACGCCTACGACGAGAACAATCCTCTGCCGCCGCCGTGGTATCCGCAACCAGCGGCGCCGCCGCGGGCTGGACCTGACGTCATTCCGGGGCCGGTCGCCCCGACGCCCGCGCCACCGGCGCCGGCCCCGCCGCCGGGACCGCCTCTGCCCGCAGAACTACCGACGGGATCGGGCCAGTGATCGCGGCCAGGACGCGCAGTGCGCTGGCCCCGCAGCGTTGTGGCGCCGTCGGCCCGCGCCTCGCACGCCGCAGCTGGCAAGGACTTGCGGTGCTTATGGTCACCTTATCTATCGCCTCGTGCGGACAGTGGCGTGGCATCTCCAATGTGCCGATACCCGGCGGTCCCGGCAGCTCGTCTGGCTCCTACACAGTCTACGTGCAGATTCCAGACACGCTAGGGCTCACACCCAACAGCAAGGTGCTCGTGGCGGACGTCTACGTCGGCCAGGTGCGCGAGATCACCCTCAACAACTGGACCGCGACCCTCACCCTCGATCTGCAAAAGGGTGTGGAGCTGCCCCGCAACGCGAAGGCAAAGATCGGCCAAACGAGCCTGCTGGGCACCCAACATCTAGAGCTGTCCGCGCCGCCGCAAGATCCATCGCCGCAACGACTGCAGAACGGCGACACGATCGAGTTGGCGAATTCTTCGGCGTATCCGACGACCGAGCAGACACTGGCCAGCATCGCCACCCTCATCCACGGGGGAGGTGTCGCGAATCTGGAGGTGATTACCAACGAGGTCTACGACATCGTGAACGGACGCGCCGAACAGATTCGCGCCCTCCTCGACAAGTTGGACACCTTCACCGCCAAGCTCGAACTCCAGATCGGCGACATCACCCACGTTATTGACTCAGCGGACCGGCTGCTGGCCATCGCCGCTCAGCACAACAACAGCTTAAAAGAGGCCCTGGTGCAGTTGCCTCCACTGGTCAAATACCTGGCGGATTCGCGCGGCCGCGTGATCGACGCCGTCGAGTCGCTCGGTCGGTTCAGCGACGTCACCCAGCAGACCGTCGACCAGTCAGCGACGAACCTCAACCGCAACTTGGTGTCGCTGCAGCGCCCGCTCGCGCAACTCGTTCGGGCCGCACCATTTGTCGTGCCCGCGCTGAAACTGGCGCTGACGGCGCCGTTCGACGTCGACGCGGTGCCGAAAACATTCCGCGGCGACTTCATCAACACCTCGCTTAACGTCGATCTGACACTCAGTGCCATCGACAACGGCTTACTCACCGGAACGGGGGTCTCGGGAATGGCCCGCGCGCTTGAGCAGTCCTGGGGTCGCGATCCGGCCACGATGATCCCCGATGTGCGGTTCACACCCAACCCGAACGACGCCCCAGGCGGTCCGCTGGTGGAGCGGGGCCGGTAACTGATGAACAGGCGACTTGTTCGAACACAGCTGATCGTGTTCAGTGTCGTAGCCTTGATCACGCTGCTCGTGCTGGGCGTTTACTATCTACGGCTGCCGTCCTACAGCGGCGTCGGGCAATACACCTTGAACGCTGAGCTGCCAACATCGGGCGGCCTGTACCGCACAGCGAACGTCACCTATCGGGGTGCCACGATCGGCAAGGTCACCTCCGTGGAACCGACGAAGGCCGGTGTTCACGTCACCATGAGCATCGACGATCGCTACAAAATTCCGATCGACGCGACCGCAAACGTTCACTCGGTGTCCGCCGTGGGGGAGCAGTACATCGACCTGGTCTCCAACAGAAACCCAGGCAATGCGGACTTCCAGCCGGGGCAGACCATCACCAAGGGTGCGGTGCCCAAGGACATCGGGGAAGCTCTCGATGCTGTGGAGCGCGGCCTGGCCGCTCTGCCGAAGGATAAGATCGCCGCGCTGCTTGATGAAACATCGCAGGCGGTGGGTGGCCTGGGTCCAGCACTCCACCGACTGGTCGACTCGACGCAGTCACTGTCGGGCGAGTTGGCGGCCAATACCGGTGACATCAACGACATCATCGGAAAGTCCACACCGCTACTCAACAGTCAGGCCGCTTCCGGCGACGAAATCAGGGAATGGATTCACAATCTCAGCGTCGTCGCGACCCAGACCGCACAAAAGAATTCGCAGCTAAAGGGCGTATTGGCTAATGCCGCACCGACGCTCGATGAGGCCAATGGAGTGGTTGGCGGCCTGCGCGATTCGCTCCCACAGACTCTTGCCAACCTCCAAGTCGTAACCGGCCTGCTGCTGCGTTATCGCCAAGGCGTCGAGCAGGTGCTGGTGTTGCTGCCCCAGGTCGGGTCGGTCGCCCAGACGACGACCCTGGCATTCCCGGGGGAAGCCCGCATCGACCTGGGGTTGGCGATCAATCAACCACCGCCGTGCTTGACCGGATTTGTTCCGGCGTCGCAGTGGCGGTCTCCGGCCGACACCAGCATCGCCCCGCTGCCAGCGGGGACCTATTGCAAGATTGCCCAGGAAACCACCGCCAATGCGGTCCGCGGCGCCCGCAACATCCCCTGTGTCGACGTCCCCGGCAGAACCGCAGCCACACCGCAGGAGTGCCGCAGCGGAGAGCCCTACGTCGCACAGGGCACCAATCCGTGGTACGGCGACCCGGACCAGATCGTGAACTGCCCGGCACCGGCAGCACGCTGCGATCAGCCGGTCAAACCAGGCCGAGTGATTCCGGCGCCGACGGTGGATACGGGGTTGAACCCGGCGCCCGCCGATCAGTTACCGGGGACGCCGCCTCCGGTAAGCGACCCGCTGTCACCGGCAGGCACTGGGACGGTCGACTGTAATGGGCAGCAACCCAACCCATGCGTGTACAGCCCGGCGCTGCCACCGACCGCGGCTTATCAAGCCTCGCCTGCTCAGATCACCGGACCCGACGGCGTGAGATACACGGTCGACAACTCGATCAATTCAGGAGACGACGGATGGAAGCGAATGCTGGCACCAGCGGGCTGAGTGAGCCCGCTGCTGCTGCTGCCACTGGCGATGTCGCCGATGTGGCACGGCTGGCCATCGACGTCGCGGCTGAACCGGACACTTGGCGACGTTCTTGGCATCAGCACCGCCGATGGCTGATCGCCTCCGCCGCTGCGTTGATTCTGTTGGCGCTCGGCACGGGATTTGCGGGCTACAAGGCCGTCCACGCGCACCGGGCGAGCGAAGTCCTTGAACGCGCCAACGCGGCGGCGATTTCGGTGGCAAAAGACTGTGTTGCGGCGACTCAACCGCCGGACAAGTCGGCGCTGCCCGCTGCCCAGCGCGAGCTCATCGAGTGCTCGACCGGAAACTTCGGCGCGCAGGCCGCGTGGTACGCAGCCGTGCTGGAACAGGCCTACCAAGCTGCCGACGTTCATGTCCAATTGGCGGAAATGCACGCGGCCATCGAACGCAACAACGATGACGGCTCAGTCGTTGCCCTGTTGGCTTTCCGCTCCAAGGTGTCCCAGCCCGGGATGGCTGACCGGGAGAACAGCTACCGGGTGAGGGTGAAGATGGTGTCCGAAGGTGGGCAGTTCAAGGTCGCCGAACTGGATCAGGTGGCCAAGTGACCGTGGCCGACACCGAATCGCAGCCCATCACAAAGGACGCCGGCACGCCCGCGGACCCGGCGGTGGTCGCATCCTATCGGGCACGTGCGGCGGCGCTCGCCCTGGACGTGCTACCCGGCGCGGCGGTATTCGCTGCAACAGCGCTTGTCGCGTTGTCGGTCCCGCAGCGCAGTCCGTGGTGGTGGGCGTGTTTGTCGATAGCGGCCACCGCGGTGCTGTGGACGTCGGTCAACCGCTTGATATTGCCGGCGGCCGTGGGCCACAGCGTCGGGCGGGCGGTTTTCGGCATCGCGGTTGTGCGCCCGAGCGGGTCGCCGGTGGGACCGTGGCGGCTGCTGCTTCGAGATTTGGCGCACCTAATCGACACGGTCCCACTATTTGTCGGCTGGCTCTGGCCCCTATACGACCGACGGCGACGAACATTCGCCGACATCCTGCTGCAAACCGAGTCGCGCCCGCTCGCCTCGCGCTGGCCAGAGCCCAAGCTTCGACGTCTCGCCGGCAGTGTGTTAGCCGCTGTCGCGGTGCTGTGCGGGGCCAGTGCTGGGTTCAGTTATTTTGTTGTGCGCCAACACGACCGGGCAATTCTAGGCACCGAACGCCAGATCGCAGAACAGGGGCCGCACATGGTCGAGCAGATCTTGAGCTACCACCCCGAAACCTTAAAAGGCGACTTCGACCACGCCCAATCCCTGGTGACCGACAACTACCGCGCGCACCTGACCACCCAACAGCAGGCAATCCAGAAATCTGGCGCCGTGCGCAACGAGTATTGGACGACGGACAGTGCGGTGCTGAGCGCGACCGACGACCGGGCAACGATGCTCGTGTTCTTGCAGGGTCAGCGGGGTGCGCCGCCCGATCAGCGCTACATCACCGCATCGGTGCGGGCGACATTTGTGAAGGCGGGATCGCTAGGATGGCGCGTCGACGACGTCGCGGTCATCACCAAACCGCAACCGGCAGAGGCGCGGCAATGAGTCCGCGGCGCCGACTGGACGGCGCGGAGGAGCTCGGGTTCGGCGCACCACCCCCTTCGCGACGGCGCCGTTGGAGCTTGCCGGTGTCCGCGATTTGCGCCGCGGCGGTCGCGGTCACGGCGATAGCGTTGTGCAGTTGGGTGCTCATCGCGCACGAAAAGCGAGCGCGGGCGAACATCACAGATGCGGCCGCGCTGGGCTACGTGCGCGCGTTCATGACGGACTTCACCTCACCGGATCCCTTTCACGCAAACGAATACGCAGATCGCATACTGGCCCAAGCGACCGGCGAATTCGCCGAGCAATATCGTCAGAACGAGAACGCAATCCTGGTCGGCGTCGCCCAGTCCGAGCCGACGACGGGAACCATCCTCGACGCGGGCATTTCGCGACGGAACGATGACGGCAGCTTCGACGTACTGGTCGTGACGAAATTCAGCTCAAGATCGCCAGACGGCAAGCTCGTGATGGAGCGAGCGAACCGCTGGGTCGTCACGGCCAAACCGGAAGGAGACCAGTGGAAGATCAGCAGCCTGATCCCGATGATCTGACCGCGACACCGCCCGCAGACGACCCCTCGAGCGCCCAGCCCAGCGAGCCCGAAGCGGATGTCGCCGAGGATCGCGGCGCACGCGCCCAAACATCTGAGGACATCGAGTCGCCGGACACCGCGCAGCGGTCCGGCGGCTGGCTGGTCGCCCTAGTTGGCGGGGCTGCTGCGCTTTTCGTCGCTGCCGCGGCGTTCACCGGTGCAGTGCTACATCCCCTCGTGGCCGATCGTGCACTCGCAGCCACCCGAATGGATGTTGCGCGGACCGCGGCCGCCGCGGTCACCGCATTGTGGACGTACACCCCCGAGACCATCGACAAACTGGCCGAGCGTGCCCGGCAGTACCTCAGCGGCGACTTCTATGCTCAATACCGCAAATTCGTCGAAGCAGTGGCTACGCCCAACAAACAAGCCCAAGTCACCGACAGCACCTACGTAGTGGGGGTGGGGGTTGAGTCGCTGGAAGGACCAGACGCGGTTGCGTTGGTCTTCACCAACACAACGGCGACCAGCCCGATGACCAAGAACATCCCCTCACTGAAGTACGTGGCCTACCGAGTGTCGATGAAACGCAACGGATCCCAGTGGCTGGTGACCAACATGTCGACCATCAGCTTCATGGACATGACACCGCAAATCTAGAAATCCAGCGGCTACTAAGGAGACGCATATGCGCGGCAAATCCGTTCCGGCCTGTTGGGCCGTGGTCACACTGGTCGGCGTGATCGTCATCATCCTGGTCGTGTCGTGGCAGTTGTTCCCCCGACTCACCGGCGCGCAAGCGATGGTCGACGACCTGACCCCGGCGTTCACCGTCGACCGGGTCAAGGGCGACCGCGGGGGCATCGAGATGGTCTCGGCTGCAACGAATGCCGCCGACGCGATGATGCATCCCCACGGCGCGGCGGCCGAATATCCCGAACTCATCAACATGGTTGCGCAACGAACTGGACGATCTCGTCAGGAAGCACAAGCGTTGATGCGCAACGATTTCCCGGCGATCAACGGATTTCTCGCGGCATTGCCCCTGCCCGAAGTGAGCGCCGAACTACCCAAGCTCGTGCACTACCTGGGTACCGCCCTGTTCCTGACACCCGCCCAGGTAGATGAGATGCTGGCCAGAGATTACCCCGCGATCTACCAGGTGATCCAAAACCTGCCGAAGCTCACCGACGGCTGGGAGGCGATACCTGGCACTGAGCACCTCACCCGATTCGACGCCACCCCGGTGCGGTCCATGCCACAGATGCGAACGTACCTCAGCGAGGAGTTGGTGGCTCCCGTCGAGCGCCAACAGAGCAACTTTCGTCCGCTGGGCGTTCGCGGCGGTGTCGGCTTCCTCGCCCCGCTGCTGCTGATACTCGGCATCATCGTCGTCATGTTTGGCACCGCGATGTTCGTCGTAACCTGGCGACGGGTGCCTCGGAACCCGACCAGATTCGCATGGGTTGTTGTCTCGGTCGTCGGTATCGCCATCGTCGGACTGGTGCTCGCATTGAACCTCTTCCCCCGCCTCATCGGTGGGCAAACATTACTCGAGGACACCCGGCCGATGTTCGCCAAGGAACGTGTCGTCGGCGACCGCGCTGGGATCGAGTTCATCGATGTATTCGTCAACGCTCTGGGTCCTGCCGTTCCCCCAGATGGCGGTGCGGCCGAGGAATATCCGAAGTTGCTTGACCAGGTGGCCCAAAAAGTGGGCGTTCCGGTCCAGCGCGTCCGCGAATTGGTCCACTCGTTTTTCCCCCACACTGCCAATCTGCTCGACGGTGTCCCGTTTTCAGCCGCCACCGCCGATGCGGCTCGGCTGGTGGATTTCCTGGCCGGCGAGTCGAACGTGTCGAGCGAACAGATGTACAACACTTTGCGGTCGGATTTCCCGCAGACCTATCGGTTGATCACCAATCTGAGGCTCGTCACCACCGGCTGGAAGGACGTGCCCGGCACCGAGAACCTCACCCGGTTTGACGGAACGCCGGCCCGGACGGTTCCTCTTGTCAGGGATTACTTCCGAGACGACGTCATCCCCGCGCTGGAACGCCAACAGCGCAATTACGTCATCGTCGACACGAACTGGCCGCCGCTGGTCGTGTTCGCCCCGCTTCTCACCGTCGTCGGTATT
Organism: Mycobacterium sp. ENV421; assembly: GCF_002887815.1. GTDB lineage: Bacteria > Actinomycetota > Actinomycetes > Mycobacteriales > Mycobacteriaceae > Mycobacterium. The sequence goes on from NZ_PDHO01000046.1 coordinate 14,617, forward strand.
GCTGTGGCGCTCTTCGGCGTCTATATCGGCCACCTGACCAGAAAGCAGCTCCGGCGGTCAGGCATGGAGGAACCTGGCCCGCCAGTGCGGGCCGACATGCCGACTCCCGCCCCCGCGAGCTGCGGAAGAGCGCATCTCACAAGAGGTAGACACCAACCGTTCACCAACCTGACAGTGCAAGACTGGACTATCCACGCTGGCGCTAGGGGCATCAGCGGTTGGCTGGTCTTTTAGGGAATGGAGGAGTGTCATGGCGTTTGTGCGGCCGGGTGTTGAGGGCAGCATTGTTGATTTTGCTGATCGGTATGACAATTTCATTGGTGGTGAGTGGGTTGCGCCGGTGCAGGGGGGGTATTTCGGTAATACCTCGCCGGTGACCGGTGAGGTGTTCACGCAGGTGGCGCGGTCCTCTGCGGCGGATGTGGAGTTGGCGTTGGATGCCGCGCACGCGGCGGCGGAGCGGTGGGCGGCGACGTCGCCGGCGGAGCGTTCGCGTGTGTTGCTGCGGATCGCCGATCGCATCGAGGAGCATCTGGAATCGTTGGCGGTCGCCGAGACCTGGGATAACGGGAAGGCGGTGCGGGAGACGCTGGCCGCCGATTTGCCGTTGGCGGTGGATCATTTCCGGTATTTCGCGGGGGTGTTGCGGGCGCAGGAGGGTTCGATCGCGCAGGTCAGCGAGGACACGGTCGCCTATCACTTCCATGAGCCGTTGGGAGTGGTGGCTCAGATCATCCCGTGGAATTTTCCGATTTTGATGGCGGCGTGGAAGGTGGCGCCGGCGTTGGCGGCGGGTAACTGTGTGGTGTTAAAGCCCGCCGAGCAGACTCCGGTGTCGATTTTGAAGGTGATCGAGGTGATCGCCGATGTGCTGCCGGCCGGGGTGCTCAATGTGGTCAACGGTTTCGGGGTAGAGGCGGGCAAACCGTTGGCGTCTAGCCCGCGGGTGGCCAAGGTGGCTTTTACCGGGGAGACCACTACGGGTCGGTTGATCATGCAATACGCCAGCGAGAACATCATCCCGGTGACGTTGGAGCTGGGTGGTAAGAGCCCGAATATTTTCTTGGCCGATGTGGCCGCGGCCGACGACGAGTTTTTGGACAAGGCCGTTGAGGGTTTTGTGATGTTCGCCCTCAATCAGGGTGAGGTGTGCACGTGCCCGTCGCGGGCGTTGATCCATTCGTCGATCTTCGATGAGTTCATCAGCCGTTGCGTGGCGCGCACCGAGGCCATTGTTAGTGGGGATCCGCTGGATCCGGCCACCATGATCGGCGCGCAGGCCAGCAATGACCAGTTCGAGAAGATCATGTCCTACATCGACATCGGCCGCAAAGAGGGTGCCGAGGTGCTCACCGGGGGCGGGGCACGCAAGGTGGCCGAGTACCCGGGTGGTTACTACGTGGAGCCCACCATCTTCAGGGGCACCAACGATATGCGGGTCTTCCAGGAGGAGATTTTCGGTCCGGTGGTGTCGGTGACCACGTTTGATTCCACCGATGAAGCGCTCAAGCTGGCTAACGACACCCTCTACGGGTTGGGGGCTGGGGTGTGGACGCGTGACGCCAACACCGCCTACCGGTTGGGCCGTGGTATCAAGGCCGGGCGGGTGTGGACCAACTGCTATCACGACTATCCCGCGCACGCCGCGTTCGGCGGCTACAAGAAGTCTGGTATCGGGCGCGAGTGCCACAAGATGATGCTCGATCATTATCAGCAGACCAAGAACTTGTTGGTGTCCTACTCGCCGACCAAACTCGGGTTCTTCTGATGCCCACCCCGGTGGACCAGGTGGATATCACCCCCCGAGCCGCCGAGGTGCTACAACGACTCATCACCATCCACGGGCCGGTGATGTTTCACCAGTCCGGTGGCTGTTGTGACGGCAGCGCACCCATGTGCTACCCCCAGGGGGAATTCCGCACCGGCAACTCCGATGTCCTACTCGGCCACCTCCTTGATGAGACACCGTTCTGGATGAGCGCCGATCAATACGCGCTGTGGAAGCACACTCGCCTTACCATCGACGTCACCGAAGGCCGGGGGGCTGGTTTCTCGTTGGAGGCGCCGGAAGGCGTACGGTTTCTGATCCGCTCGGATCTGTGCGTCAGGTGACCAGGTGAGGTTGGCCGTGATCGAACCCCAATCAAACGCGGGCGCACGCCTTGAATTTAGAGGAAATGGCGACGGTGAGGTCGTTATCACTGGGGACGGTGTGCTTTCCGCCGAGATGACATCACCGGGCCACCGCGAGCGGTTGCGCTTGCATTCGGCTCAATCCCGCCTGGTGATGGACCGGCGGAGCCGCATACTGGATGCCCCCGAAAGCCGATCGCGACCGCCGGCGGCCAGAAGCCCCGCCCTTGTGCGGCAAGTTGTTTCATCTATCAGCGCAGATCGCTTTGAGCAACAAATGGTCGAATTCGTCATCCGCTGGAGCCAGTACGGCGGCGGTTCGGCTGCGGATATTTTCGTCGAATTCGGGCTCTCCGAAATCGAGTTCTTTCGACGGGTCTTGGCGTTGATTGAGGCTGCAAGTTTCTGCCTCGATGTCGACCGAGGGGTGCACCAACGGATTCGGCGCGTATGCATGGCGCGCCTGGGTGGCTGGTCAAGTCCAGGTACGTGGTGTATGATGTCGTCGTGTGATTCTTCGATGTGATGGTTCAAGCGGTAGTGCTGCGGGGGTGGTCTCTTGTTCTGTCGGGGTGTCGTTGGTGGCGCGTGATTTGCTGAGGACGTCGAGGCCGAGGTAGCGCCGGGATTCGGCCCATTCGTCGTATTGTTCGGCCAGCACGGCGCCAACCCGTCGGATCAGGGCGTTGCGGTCGGGGAAGATGCCGACGACGTCAGTGCGCCGGCGGATCTCCTTGTTGAGCCGCTCGATGGGATTTGTAGTTCTCAAGTGGATCCAGTGGTCGGCCGGGTGGTGGTAAAAGGCCAGCAGCTGGTCGAGGTCGTCGGTGATCTTGGCGACCGCCTTCGGGAATTTCGCGCCGTAGGCGGACCTCGAACGCCTTTAGGGCATCCAGCGCGTGGCGCTTGTCTTCGGCGTTCCAGATCTCCGCGAGCGCCTTCTTCGCCCCCGGGTGCACCGACTTCGGCAGCGCGGCAAGAACACGAGCTCTTATGGAACCAGCACCGCTGTTCACGAGTCTCCGGGAACACCTCGCGCAGCGCGCCTCAGAACCCCAGTGCGCCGTCGCCGATCGCCAGCACCGGCGTCCGCATGCCGCGGCGGCGGCAGTCGCGCAACAGATCCGCCCACGACTCGGTCGCCTCACGGTAGCCGTCAGCCGGCGCCACCAGTTCCTTGCGGCCGTCCGCGCGCAGCCCGATCAGCACCAACAGGCACAGCTTGGCCTCCTCGAGGCGCACGTTGACATGGATCCCGTCGGCCCACAGGTACACGAAGTCCACGCCCGAGAGGTCGCGCTCGCCGAACGCGCGGGTCTCGGCCTTCCAGGTCTCGGTGAGCCGGGTGACCGTCGAGGCGGACAGGCCCTTGCTGCTGCCGAGGAACTGCCCCAGCGCCGGCACGAAGTCGCCGCTGGACAGCCCGTGCAGGTACAGCAGCGGCAACACCTCCTCGATGCGCGGTGTCTTGCGCGCCCACGCCGGCAGGACCGCCGAGGAAAATCGCTGCTGCTCAAAGGTTTCCGGGTCGACGCGCTTGTCGTTCACGCGCGGCGCGACCACCGGCACCGACCCGGCGCTGGTCAACACCTCCCGCGGGGCGTGCGAGCCGTTGCGCACCACCAGCCGATGCCCGTTCTCGTCACGCACCTCGGCGAAACGGGCGATGTAATCGTCGACCTCGGCCCGCAACGCCTCGGCCAGCATCCGACGGGCGCCCTCGCGCACGATCTCATCGATCAACGACGACGACACCGACGTCGTCGCATCAGCGGTCGTGTCACGGTCGGAGGAATCAGAAACTACAGTGAGCACGGGACGTACCTTCCCGACCAGCGTTGGCGCGCCGGTCTAGCTTGGAACCTTCATTCGGTCACCCGGGAAGGTACGCCCCTTCCCGAGTGATGGACGATGCGGTGGAAACCTGCCTTGAATGCGTTCGTGGTCACCTTCGCCGACCGATTCCCGGCAGCTGAAACCTACTGATGAAACCGCCGGAAACACCGTTAGCGCGATGGTCCCCGCCTGGTAACCTGCGGCCCAAGCTGTACCTGAGACTCGCCGATTTCAGCGCTTGGGGGGCGGTCTTTCGTGCTTCAGGATGAGACCTGACTTTTGTCACCGGTGGCGGTCTGGCGATTCTGTAGATCGTTGACCTGCGTATTCGTTGTCGTCTTGGTGCGGATTTGTGCACTAGCCGGTGGCCCGTAGGGTGCCTGGGTGGCCTATGTGCGCACCGTGAAGACGTCATCGGGGGCGACCGCGGTGCAGATCGTGTGGTCCACCCGGCAGGGCTCCCGCAAGATCGAGCACCTCGGGTCGGCGCACGACGACGCCGGGGTCGCGGCACTGAAGGCCGCCGCCGCGCAGCGCCTGGCCGCCGGCCAGGCGCAACTGGATCTGGGTCTGGAGGAACGCTCTGCGGCCGAGCCGTTGCCGATCACGTCCTCGAAGTCCGCGCTGCTGTGGGACGCGTTGTGTGCTGCTTACGCCCAGTTGGGGTTCGACAAGGCCGCCGGTGGCGATGAGGCGTTTCGTCAGCTGGTGTTGGCGCGGATCATCGAGCCGACCAGCAAGGCCGATTCACTGCGGGTCATCGACGAGACCGGCGTGGCGCCGGTGTCGTATCCCACGCTCAACCGGCGCTTGCCGGTGTTCGCTAAACCCGCTTTCCGACAGGCACTTTCAACTGCGTGCGCGGCGCGTGCGAAACTCGGGCCGGCCAGCCTGGTGCTTTACGACGTCAGCACCTTGCACTTCGAGACCGATGCCGGTGACGGATTCCGCGAACCAGGGTTCAGCAAGGAACGCCGGCTGGACCCACAAATAACTCTCGGGTTGCTCACCGACGCGGCCGGCCTGCCACTGTCGGTGGCGGCGTTCGAGGGCAACCGGGCCGAGACCGCCACGATGCTGCCAGTGATCAACGCCTTCAAGACCGCCCATCAACTCACCGACGTGACCGTGGTCGCCGACGCGGGCATGATCTCCGAGGCCAACCAGGTCGCCCTGGCGGCCGCCGGCCTGACCTACATCCTCGGCGCGAGGATCCCGTTCCTTCCCGACGTAGTCCGCGAATGGCGCGACAGACATCCCGATGAAGCGTCAACCGAGAGCTGGAGGCCAAGACCCGCGCCCTGGCCGGCTGGAAGGGTTATGCCGATGTTGGGGTTATGCCGACCGGCGGCGGGTCGTGCCTGGTG
>NZ_PDHO01000047.1 GCF_002887815.1 Mycobacterium sp. ENV421
CTTAGTCCGGCGTGGGCCGGGGCTGCCCGATAGTTGGTGTGATGACTGCCTCGTAGTCGGGCTGGAGGTGTGGTTGGAGATCGCTGGCGCGCAGGTCGACGGGCAGTCCGGCTTCTTCGCCTAGGCGGAGCACCTCGGCAGCGTCCGGGTGCCCAGCTTTCGATACTTCGAGGACGTAGAGCGCCCACAGGCTTGAAACGGCCATACCGCGAATCAGCTCGGGCAAATCCAATTCGGCCCCGAACGGATTTATAGGACCTACGACGACATCCGGGGGAGGCGTGATGTCGAAGTGCGCACGGACGAGTCCATACGTCGGATGGACTGCCTGCGATAGATCGCGGTAGATCCCATAGAGCAAGCGGGTGGAAGAGAACCTCTCGCAGAGTTTGAAGACCGTCCAGTCCGAGACTGGTTTCTCGCCGATAAACTCACCCAACTCTTCGGCCAGGGCGGCGGACTCAGCCAGGTCGGGTGTATCAGCGGCGGCTCGCACGACCGCGTCAACAAACTCACTCGACCGTCGGTGATCCTGTAGTGACATCTGTTGTGCGAGCAGGTCTTCCCCGCCTTTGGTCCAAAGGACCCACTGCGCGGTCAGCGCGTGCTCGAACGCGATCCGAACAGATGACATGGCCACCCAGGGTGATGACGAATGCAGAGTAACCGCGGCCTCGACGTGGTTCAGCGCGTGAGCGGCCAGCGGAAAACAGACTCGAAACTTCCGGCTCAGCTCGGGGTTTAGCTCCGGTGTCGACGTCTGCTCCTGCCAAGATGTGCGCCACCGCTCAAGTGCCACGTTGACCACCGCCATCCAGGCAGCCTCCGTCTCCTCCACTCGATCGGCGTACCGGGATTCGAGCTTTGTCACCTTGCGCATTAGCTCGATGCGGGGGTCGTCACCACCTGGTGCTGGGGTACGCGGGATCTCGTTCACGTGGCGCGACCCCGGCTCAAATACCGGTACGCGGTCGCACGTCCTATGCCGAATGCAGCGGCGAGCTCGTCGACCGGTTCGCCGGTGGCCGCCAGCCGGCATAGCTGTTCCTGGCGGGCGGCGCTGAGCTTCGGCGGCTTGGTGGCTGGCAGGCTGCGCGATCGGCGGGCTTCACGTGATGCGGCGCGTCGTTCGCGGCCGAGTTCGAGTTCCAGTTCAGCCAGGGTCGCCATGATGGCGGCGACAGCGCGGCCGGTGGGGGTTGCGGTGTCGATGCCCTCGCGGAGGGCGCGCAGCACGATTTCTCGCTTGTCGAGGTCGGCGATGGTACGGGTGACTTCGGCGGCTGAGCGCCCGAGGCGGTCAATGGCGGCTACCACAACGGTGTCTCCGCTTCGTGCGTAGTCGAGCAGCGCGGCGAGACCGGGACGGGCGGTGCCGACCGCTCCAGAGAGTTCGTCGGTGAAAACCCGCTCGGGGTCCACGCCGGCCGCTGCGAGGGCGGTTCGTTGGGCGGTGAGTTCCTGGCCGGTGGTGCTGATCCGGGCGTAGCCGAGAGTGGCTGTCATTCGTCGACTGTCTCACCTGGCGGTGACAGGGCAGATGCGAGACACGCGGTGTGAGACGAGATATGAGACAGCGCCACCTGGGGCGATGCGACGGGGGAGTGGTCCCGCACGCCTGTCTCATTTCTCTACATTCGAGACAAGCACCCGATACCGGAGCGAATGATCTGCCTGTTGCGCGGCTCGCCCCAGTTATTCGCCGTCTGGCCAGGTGAAGGACACCGCATGGGGGAAGGAGTTTGGGCTGCCGTAGCCGATGACGATGTCGTCGTGGCGGTGCAGCGGGTAGCGGGCGGGGTCGGTGATCGGTTGGCCGTTGGCGTAGACGTGGACGGCCTTGTCCTGGGTGTTGTGGTAGCCGCCGAGTTGGTCGCCGGTGAAGGAGACACCCCATAGGTCGAGGAACGCGCCGAGGGTGAAGGCGTTCGACGGTTGGGACGCTTCGATGTGGACGACCCCGGTGGTGTCGTGGGTATGCATCGGCGATTCGAGCCCGGCGGCCGCGGAGATGCCGATGTCGGCGGGAACGGTCACGGGTTGCCCATCGACGTAGACCGCCATGTGGGCATGGATGTGGTAGCTCTCGTCCCCGTTGGGCGGCAGGCGCAGCGCGGCAAGCCGCGCGGGCAGGTGCGCGTATTCGGGCTGCCACGGCGCGGCGCCGGTTTGTATCCCGGGTGGCGCCGCGGAATCGACGGTGGTGGAGCCGGAACCGTCGGCCGGTGTGGCGTTGGTGTGTCGGTGGGCCAGCGTCACTCCCACCATGACGGCGAGGAAGACGACGACCACCGCGACCCCTAGGAGGTTGACCCAGTTGCGCTGCGCGCCTCTGCGGACAGCCCGCACGGTGCGGAAGGTTCGGGTGCGTTGACGGTCGGCGTTGGTCACGCCCGAAAGGCTATGACTTGGACCCGGCTCCAAGTTCAACCCCGACATCCCGCCGACGTCCGCCACGGGGGCGTAGCAGGCGGGCGGAGTTCGCGAGGATGCCGAGGTCGGGCACGGATTGGGCGGCGGCGGCCAGCATCATTGGCAGCAGCCCGGTCGCCGCCAGGGACAGGCCCACGAGGTTGTAGCCAGCGGTGAAGCCGATGTTGAGTCTGATTGCCCGCGCGGTGCGCCGGGCGATGCGCACCGCGGCCGGAACCAGCATCCAGTCTTCGCGCATCAGCGCGATGTGGGCGGCCTCGATGGCGATGTCGCTGCCCGCAGCACCCATCGCGATGCCGACGTCGGCCTGCGCCAGCGCGGGGGCGTCGTTGACGCCGTCGCCGACCATCACCACCCGATGCCCGCGGCCCTGATACTCCTGCACGATGGCGATCTTGTCTTCGGGTAGTAGCCCGGCCCGGTAGCCGATCCCGAGCGGACCGGCGACCGCCGCGGCGGTGGCCTCGTGATCGCCGGTGAGCATTTCGATCTGTTCGAAGCCCAGCCCGTGCATCTCGGCCAACGCGGCGGGGATGTCCGGTCGCGGGGTGTCGGCGGCGGCCAGCACGCCGACGAGGGTGTCATCGACGGTGACGGCGAGCAGGGTTTTGCCGGCATCGACGAGGTCACGCACCCGCGGGTCGTGGGCGGCCGCACCGAGCAGTCGCGGCCCCCCGACCGCGATGGTGGCGCCGTCAACGGTCGCCTGCACGCCGTGGCCGGGGATCGCCCGGAAGTCGCTGGGTTCGGCCAGCGGAACATCGCGCCCGGTGGCGGCGGTGCGGACCGCTTCGGCCAGTGGGTGTTCGGAGTAGCGTTCGGCACTCGCCGCCAGCCGCAGCACCTCGAGTTCGGAGCGCCCGGCCAGGGGGAGGATGTCGGTGATCTGCGGGCGGCCCAGGGTCAGGGTGCCGGTCTTGTCGATCAGCAGCACATCGGCCTTGGCCAGCGCTTCGAGGTAGCGGCCGCCCTTGATGAGCAGCCCCTGCCCGGCGGCGGCGCCGATCGAGGCCAGCACCGCGACTGGGGTGGCCATCGCGAATGAGCAGGAGCAAGCCACCACCAGCACCGCGGCCGTGGCCAGCACGTCGTTGGTCAGCAGGAAGGTCAACGCGGCCACCGTGATCACCACGGGCAGGTAGTAGGCGGAGAACCGGTCGGCGATGCGTTGCACCGGGGCCCGGTGGATCTCGGCCTGCTCCACCATGGCGACGACCCGCCCGAAGGTGCTCTGCGCACCCACCCCGGTCACGTGCACGCGCAGCGCTCCGAGGCGGGCGAACGACGCGGCGAACACCCGGCTGCCCGGCCCGGCTTCGACCGGCATCGATTCCCCGGTGATGGCCGCCTGGTCCACTGTGGCGGCCCCCGCGGTCACGGTGCCGTCCACCGGGATCTGTTCACCTGGGCGCACGATCACCGTGTCCCCGACCTGCACCGCCTCGACCGGTACTTGGACTTCGACCCCGTCGCGGTACACCCGCGCGGTGGTCGGCGCCAGCGCGGCCAGCGCCCGCACTGCCCGCCGCGCCCTGTCCTCGGTGAACCGTTCGGCGTAGTTGGCCACGTGCATGAACACCACCACCACCGCCGCCACCGGCCACTGACCCACCGCCAACGCCGCGGCCACCCCCACCGTCATCAACGTGTGCGAGGTGACCTTGCCCCGCAGTGCGGCCCGGGCGACGTTGAGGAAGATCGGGAAACCCCCGACCAGAACCAACGCCAGGCCTACCAGGAACGGCACCCGATCGGTGAGCTGCTCGAAGATCCCCAGCCATTCACCGACCACCACCACCAGCAGCACCAGGCCCACGATCAGCCCGAACAACGTCAACACCGGCCGGGCGAAGCCGAACCGGCCCGACCCGGCGGCCAGCGACGACGCAGTCGAGCAGCTATCGCCACACCCGCCGCACTCCAGTTCCATTGCGGCTCCAGCCGTTTCGGTACCTGGCAGCGGCGCAATCGGTCGACTCGTCACGGGTCACTCCCTCCAAGGGTCAACGCTCGCCGAGGACTCGTGCGGCGTCTATCGACTACTCTAGAACTTGGAGTGCACTCCAGAGTCAACCCCAAATCCGCGGAAGAATCAGTGCCATGGCCGAGACCACCACCAGGCCCGCTCAGGGCTGGACGATCGCCGCGCTGGCCACCCAGGCCAGCGTGAAACCCGACACCATCCGCTATTACGAACGCATCGGCCTCCTACCCAACCCGCGCCGGACCAGCGGGGCGCACCGCCGCTACGACACCGCCACCCTCGACCGGCTGCGGTTCATCCAAGGAGCTCAACGCCTCGGGCTGCGCCTCGACCAGATCGGCGACCTGCTCGCCATCCGCGACACCGGCGTCTGCCCCTGCGAACCCGCTGCCACCCTCCTACACCGCCGGCTCACCGACCTCGACGCCGAGATCGCCCGACTCACCACGCTGCGCGCCGAACTGCTCACCATGGCCCAAGCCCTCCCCGCCGACAACTGCCCCGACCCAGCCCCTGGAACATGGCGCCCACCGCCCCACGCCGCGTGAATCCGGTCTAATCGACACCTTGCGCGACACACACCCGCAGACTGTTGAGACAACAATTGGGCTACACGGATTAGGACCGTCGCGGAGCCGAATTGCCGTTCCAGGTGTTGACCGAACGCGAAGAGAAGAACAGCGTGGCCATCGCCTCCAACGACAGCTTCGACTCCTGGACGAAGACTTTCACCGATCCGCGACTATGCGTGGGCGATTGTCGACCGACTTGCGTTCGGCGGCAACACCATCGAGATCGGCACCGACTCCCACCGGCTGGCCCACACCAAAGGCCAAAGCCCACCATGAGGCGAGCTGAGCCAGCAAGCACCCGGAAGTGACGGTTAAACAGTGACCTTGCGACGCAGTGTGGTGACGGCCAGGAACACCAGCGCGAGAACCTGCACCGTTACCACGACGGTGATCAAGGTGGCGGTGGAGTGTTCGTAGAGGTATCCGGTCAACGCCCCGCCGCCGGCGGTGGCCACACCCAGGACGGCGGCGTAGAGGCCGTAGGCGCTGGCCCGTCGATCGGGCGCGACGAGGTCGGCGACCACGGCTCGCAGCGTCGATTCCTGGATGCCGACCGCGGCTCCCCACAGCAAGGCCCCGGCGATCACCCACCACGTGTTGGTGGTGAACGCCGCGACGGGGATGGCGATCGCCAAGATCGGCAGCACGATCAGAACACGGGGGCCGGTGCGGTCATACGCCCACCCGGTGGCCAGCGCCGCCAGCGCGTCGACCCCCATCGCTGCGGCGTAGATCAACGGGACCGCCGCGGCCGGAAGGATGCCGCGGGCCACCATGTGGAAGGACAGCACCCCGAAGGTGGCGAAACCGAGCATGGTGGCGGCGGTGAAGACGGAGTAGATCCAGAATTGTCGGGGCATCGCCGCCCACCATCGGGTCACCGGTCGGTCCGATCCCTCGTGCGCGGATTCCGTTGGCGCAGGCGTGGGTTCGTAGATGGCGGGGTTGGGGACGCGGATGCGCAACCGCACCAGCAGCGCTAGGACGGCCACCCCGGGGATGGCCAGGACTCCGAGTGCGGGGCCGTAGTGCCCGCCGGTGAGGGCGAGCATCCCGGCCACCACCAGCGGGCCGATCAGGGCGCCGATCTGGTCGAGGGCTTCATGCACGGCGAACCCGCGGCCGCGGCCGGTCGCGCCCGCGGCGAAGGACAGCAGGGTGTCCTTCGCGGGGCTGCGGATGGCCTTGCCGACCCGTTCGGCGATTACCAAACCGCATGCCACCCAGAGGATTCCGGTGAGACCGAGCACGGGGACGGTGATCACGGTCAGGGCGTAACCGGCGATCGTCCAGGCCCAGAACCGTTGGGTGCGGTCGGTCAGCGGGCCCGACACCAGCCGCAGCAGCAGCGCGGAGGCCTCCCCGATGCCGGTGACCACCCCGACCACCAGGGCCGTCGCCCCCAGGGACGCCAGCAGGGGGCCGGTGATGGAGCGGGCGCCTTCGTAGACGAAGTCCGCGAGCAGGCTGATCGTGCCGAAGGACACGATGAAACGCCACGCACTGACCCCGCCCGAGGCGCGGACCGGACTGCTCATCAGAGCATGGCGAGGAGTCGGCAGCAGGCTCCGGCCGCGTCGGCCAACGCCGCCATCGCCATCGCCGCGAGGACGAGGCTGGGCAGGACCGCGATCCACCGATCCGGTGTGGGACCGGTGCTCAGTGCCCGCACCCGGGAGGCCACCGCGTGTTCCGCGTACGCCAGCACCCCGGAGGATCCAGCTGGTCCGGCCAGTGCGGCGCGGGCCAGCGATCGGGCCGCGACCGGGCGCCCGGTCGCGGTGGCGGCGTGTTCGTCGGCGCAGCGTTCGATCTGGAAGCCGATCTGGCGATCCAGTTGCCGCAGTGCCGGATTGACCGCGGCGGCGAGTCGGGAGACCATCCGGTAGCGGTGGTGATGTCCGCTCAGGTGCGCGCGTTCATGGGCCAGCATCGCCCGACGCTCGGCTGCGTCGAGGGTGCTGAGCATGGCGGTGGACACGATGATCGTCCCCAGACCCGACGGGACCGCGTAGGCGTAGGGCCGTTCGTCGTCGAGGACGAGCAACTCGCCGTCGTGGCCGGCCACCACCCGACGCAGATCGTTCAGTGCCGCCCGTTCCCCGCGGATCACCCGCCAGGCCCGCACCACAGCCACCGCGAGCATCATCGTCGCGGCGGCGCCCAGCGGCCAGGGCACCGAATCCGCGGCCAGCAATGCGCGGGCAGTGTCGGGGTCCAATCCCCAGCCCACCAGCGCCACTGGGCGCAGGACGCCGCCGATACCGAGGAGGAGCAACGTCGTCACCGTCGCGGTCCCGGTGAGGAGGGCGACCGCGCCCAGGACCCGGGTCGCGACGGATGGGGACAGCCACTGCCCGAGCACCGGGGCCATCCCGGCCAGGATGAGCACTGCGAGCAGCGGCAGGTAGACGGTATAGATCATCGGCGTCGCTCGCGGCTGCGATCCAGGAGGGTCCGCAGCGCCGCTTCGTCGTCGGCGTCCAGGGCGTCGACGAAGCCCTGCAGCACCGCGGTGCGGTCGACGTCTCCGGCCAGCACCGCGGTCATCAGGCCGGCGGCGTGCTCGGCGCGGGCCCGGACCGGCCAGTACACGAAAGCCCGGCCGGCCTTCTTGCGGTGCAGCTGCCCCTTGTCGAACAGCCGTGACACCACCGTGAGCACGGTCTTGTAGGCCAGATCCGGCGCCTCGAGCGCCTCATGCACCTGCGCGGCGGTCACCGGCCCGGCCGCCGCCCAGAGCGCGGAGAGCACCTCGGACTCCAACGCCCCGGACTCCCGCCGCACCCGTGAAGATCGACCGCTCATCTGCACCACCTCCACCACCTCGGCACCCCGAACTCGATGTGTGACCGGTGCGCCCACCGCACCCACTAATCTTACGTCGTGTAAGACTCTTACAGAACGTAAGAACAACAGGTCGACAGTAACGGTCAGGAGATCACGATGCTGGTGTGGGCGAGGAACACCGCACTGACACAGGGTGCACGACTGGTCGCCGAAGGCGACTACACCCCCTATGACCAGGGGGTGCGGCACATCGCGACGATCGCCGGCTACCTGTGTTACGGGATGATGGCACTGACGGTGTGCTTCGGGATCCTGACCACCACCGGGTGGGCGCGGCGCCAGATCACCCGCCCCGCATTGACCAGTACGCACATGGTCCTGGCGGTGAGCACCTTGACCTTTGGGGTGCTGCACGCGGTGTCCTACGTCTTCCAGACCGGGGAACACTTCACCCCGTTCAACGCGGTGATCCCGTTCGTCGCCGGCGGTGAGTTCGAGGTCGGCCTGGGCATCGTCGGTTTGGAGTTGGCGGTGGCGATCGCACTGTCGATCGTGGTGCAACGCCGGCTGGGGTATCGGCGGTGGCATCTGCTGCACTACCTGGCCTACGCCGCGTTCGCCCTGTCACTGGTCCACACCATCACCACCTCCGCCGAAGTCCAGACCTTTGGCTTGGTCGGGATCGCGGTGTTCGGGCTGGCCGCCGCCTGCGTCCTGTTGTGGGTGCTGCGGATCCTGCCCGCCACCACCGCCGTCGGGCTGCGCTTCGCCCCGAAAGAGGCGTGAGGATGACCGATCGACCGCCGGTGACCGTCAGCGTCGACAAGAGTCACTGCCAGCTCTACGGCATCTGCCAGGCCGAAGCCCCCGACGTGTTCGATCTCGGTGCCGACGGGCGGCTGCGCTACCACAGCCGCGCCGCCGGCGGTGACAGCGACGCGGTCCGCCAAGCCGCCCGGTGCTGCCCGACCCAGGCCATCACCCTCACCGAGCGCCGCCCGTGACCACCCGGACGACCGCACATCGGATCGTCATCGCCGGGGCCGGCTTGGCCGGACTGTCAGCGGCCGAACGGCTCCGCGAACGCGGGCACACCGGGGAGGTCGTGATCGTCGGCGACGAACCGCACCGGCCCTACAACCGCACACCGCTGTCGAAAGGCCTTCTCACCGGCGAGGTGTCGCGACACGATCTCCCGCTACGCAGCTACACCGAGCTGGACGCGACGTGGCGCCTGGGCACCCCGATCCTCGGGCTCGACCTCGACCAGCACCACCTCCTGCTGCCCGGCGGTGAACACCTCGACTTCAACGGGCTGATCATCGCCACCGGCGTGCAAGCCCGCCACCTGCCCGACGCCCCCGTACATCTGCCGCACGTGCGGATGCTGCACACCCTGGCCGACGCCGACGCCATCGACCGCGCACTCGCCAAGGCGAATCACGTGGCGATCGTCGGGGGCGGGTTCATCGGCTGCGAAATCGCCGTCACCGCCCGCGCCCGCGGTCTGCACGCCACCATCGTCGACCTCACCCCGACGCTGCTCGCCCGTTCCCTCGGCCCGGCATTGGGGGCCATCGTCGGCGACATCCACCGCGACGCCGGCGTCCGGCTGCACCTCGGCGTGGGCGTACATGGCTGGAGTGAAACCCCCTCCGGGGTAGAGCTCACACTCGACGACGGCGAAACCCTCACCGCCGACGCCGCCGTCGTCGGGATCGGCACGTTTCCGCGCACCGACTGGCTGACTGGCTGCGGCCTGGACCTCACCGACGGTGTCCTCTGCACACCCACCTGCCACGCCCAGGACGTGGCAGGCAACGCGGTGGAATCCGTTGTCGCAGCTGGTGACATCGCCCAGTGGCCCAACACGAGGTTCGACACCACACCGCGCCGCATCGAACACTGGATCAACGCCATCGAAATGGGCCAAGCCGCCGCCGAAGCCCTCCTCGCCGGCCCCCACGCGGCCCGACCGTTCACCCCGATCCCACGGTTCTGGTCCCACCAACACGGTGTCCGCATCCAATCCCTCGGAATGCCCGCCCTCGGCACCGAGATGGTCATCCTCGACGGCACACCCGAGAGCCGGCGGTTCGTGGCTGGGTTCACCCGCCCCGCACCCGAGGGACCGATCCTCGTCGGTGCCGTAGCCCTGGACTCGCCGCGGGCACTTCTGCGCCATCGCGACCACATCGGCCATGTGCTGAGCGTCGGCTAAAACCCGGTTACCGGGCGGCGGGCGTCTACCGTCCGAAGGTGTGATCAATGCCCGCGACGAGACTGGTGCAGCGGAGCCCGGCTTCGGGCGACGGCACTGGCCGGCCGTGTTCGGATCGGGTGCGGTGATCGGGCTGTTGGGTGGGCTGATCGGGCTCGGAGGTGCCGAATTCCGGCTCCCCCTGCTGATCGGAGTGTTCGGATTCGCCGCGCTGCAGGCGGTGATCCTCAACAAGGCGATGAGCCTGATCGTCGTGGCCACCGCGCTGCCGGCGCGGTTGTTCAGCATCCCATTCGCCGACGTCTTCCCGCATTGGACGATCGCGGTGAACCTGCTCGCCGGTAGCCTTCTCGGTGCCTGGATCGGTGCGAGCTGGGCGACTCGGATGCGGTCGGCGACGCTGTACCGCGTCCTGGCGGTGCTGCTCGTCGGGATCGCGGCGACGCTCGTCGCCACCCACTTCGGCCATGTCGGTGCGCTCGATCTTCCGGTGGCCGCGCGGATCACCGCAGGTGTCGTTGCGGGTGTACTCATCGGCATCGTGGCGGCGTTGATGGGCGTCGCCGGCGGTGAACTGCTGATCCCGGCGATCGTGCTGCTGTTCGCCGTGGACATCAAACTCGCAGGCAGCCTGTCCTTGATCGTCTCCCTGCCGACGATGCTCGTCGCGTTCGCCCGCTACAGCCAAGACCAAAGCTTCGCCGTGCTCCGACTCAACACCCGGTTCGTCCTGGTCATGGCCGCCGGATCGATCACCGGAACACTCGTCGGCGGCCTGTTACTCGGCCACGTCCCGAGCCTGGTGCTCATCCCGCTCCTAGCCGCCCTGCTGATGCTCTCCGCGGTCAAGGTGTGGCGGCACGCCTAAACGACGCGCCGTTCCGGCCGGACTGACGTCACATTCGAACGCCCATCACCGCAGCATCCCCGACTAAACCCTGGCGACCCGCAGCAACCGCGACGGCGGTCTTCAGAGTTCGAGACCGTCGTCGCGGTCCAGACCACGGTCGCGGTCGCGGCTGCGCGTCATGCTGGTGATGAAGCGTTCCCGTGCGGTGACCTCGTCGCTGAACGTGCGGGCCTGGTCGGTGTGGCGGGCCAACAGTTCCGCCGCCACCACGGTGGCGGGACCCTCGACACCGGCACCGGCACCGGCGGCGGCGGCGGCCAGGTCGCGCCGGGTGCGGTCTATGACGTTGTCGCGCTGGCTGTTTCGGGTGGGCGTCCCGATGTGTTGGGCCCAGGGCAGGGCTTCCCGGAGCACCTCGACCCCCTCGTTGGTGCGATCCGCGCTGCGGTCGGTGCCCTCCGTGGTGATGAGGAGCAGTTTGGTGTTGGTGCGGGTCGCGGCCAGCTCGACCAGGGAAGCCAGCAGGGTGGGGTGGAGGTGGTCGGCGTCGTCGACGATGACCAGCGATCCGCCCGGCGGCAACGTCCAGCTGCCGTCCTGGAAGTGCTTCACCGCCGAGCCGGGGCGGCGGATGGTGTCGGCGTACCCCAGCTCGGCAGCCCGGTCGGCCGCAGCCTGGGTCGCCGGCAACGCGAGGACACCGGGTCGGGCTTGGTTGTGGGAGAACGGCATCCGCTTCTGGTGGGCGCGGGCGGCGGCGGTGATCGCGGCCAGGGCGGCGGGCTTGTCGTCGGCGGCGTCGGGGTGGATGGTCAGGACTTGCACGGCGTGCAGGTCGCCGGCGATCGCGGCGACCGCTTTGCGGTGCGGTTCGCCGATCTCGGCGAACGCCTTCGCGGCGGCGGAGTAGGGGTACCCGCCTGCGCCGCTGCGCCCTGTGGCGGCGGTCTCGAGTAGTTCGACCGCGGCCCGCAGTGCGGGGAGCTCGGCGGCCACCTCCCGCTCCACCGCCTCGTTCCCGAGGTGGCGGCGATACGCGGTCCGACACGCCGCGACGGTCCGGTCGTGGGTGTCGAGCAGCTCTTGCACTGACTCCGGCAGTAGGGCGCGGTCGGTGTCGGCGGCGGTCTGTAGGACGGTGCGGGCGCGGTCGTCACGTCCCAGCACGGTGCGCAGCAGGGCGGCGGCCTGGGCGCTGGTGCCGCGCCGCGCCTGATGCACCCCGACGGTGGGTTCGGCGTGTTCGTGGTCGCCTTCCCCGGCGATCCTGTCGTAGAGATACACCGAGTTGGATGCGCGGCCGCGGGTCATCGCGACGTACGCCGCGGCCCGGTTCGCGCCCTCCCCCAACACGGCATGCGTGGTGTCCGCGGTGGCGCCTTGGGCGGCGTGCACGGTGACCGCGTAGCCGTGGGTGACGTGCTCGGTCAGGTAGTCCCCACTGAACGCCGCCCGGGCCCCATCGGAGATCCGCCGCGCCGCGATCCGGTCGTTGTCCGGGTCGACTTCGAAGACCTGCCAGCGGTTACCGTTGCGCACCGGCGCACCGTCCACCTTCGTGTATTCGGTGGCGTCGTACACCGAGATGGTGGGGTCGTTGCGGCGGGTGATGATCACGTCCCCGACCGCGATCTGGTGTCCCCGCGCCGCCACCACGTGGGGGGCGTCGGGGTTGATCGTGTCGCCGTGGATGCGGGTGTTGAGGGCATCGGCCATCTCCCAGGTGTCGGCGATCAACAACCCATCCCGACCCGCCCGCTGATCGGCCCGCCACGCGTCGAGGGCGTCGGCGGCCATGGCGACCGGGTCCCCGGTGTGCAACCGGTTCTGGCGGCGGTACCAGCCGACGGCGCGGCGCAGCAGTGCCGGCCCACCGTCACGAACGGCCAACGACGACTGGCGTTCAGCCGCGTCGGTCATCCGCCACACCTCCGACAACCGCTGCGCCCACGGCACATCGCTGCAGAGTTGGGCGAACATCCCACCCCTCGCCTTCACCGGCGCCAATTGGTGGGCATCACCCACCAAGACCGTCTTCACCCCCGCCCCGGTGGTCGCCGACAGCAACTCGTGGAGGTCGGTGGTGCCGACCATCCCGGCCTCATCCACCACGATCAGCACCGACGGATCCAACGCCAAAGTGCCCTCCCGTAGGGATCGCAGCGCCTTCGCCACCGTGAACCCTGCATCCCCGGCCCCTTCGCGGACCGCGACGTCCACGGCCTGGCCGGTCGGGGCCAGCACCAGCACCCGCCGACCGTCTGTGTTCGCCGCCGAACGCAGCGCTGTGAGAGAGGTGGTCTTGCCCGCCCCGGCCGGTGCGGACAGCGGCTGAATCAGCCACGGGGACGTGCCGATCGCGGTGATCGCCCGGCCCTGATCCGCCGACAATTCTGCGGCCTGAACTGCCGCCGTCACGGTCGTTTCCGGGAGTGCGGCGCGGTCGTTGCGGGTGTCGATCAGGCCGATGACTGCGGCCTCTTCGGAGATGATTTCCGGGGCGGTAAACCGCTCGGAACCTTCCCGCTGCGCTGCCGTGCGTTGCGCGGTGATCCTCATCCCCACCCGGTCGACGATTGCCTCGATCAGGGTCCGCGGGGTGCCCGGCGCGCCCTCGATGTGCACGGGCAGGACCGGGGCGATCGCCTCCACCAAATCAGCGCGGGTGAACGCTGGTTTGTCGATGCCCGCGGCCGCGGCGCGGGCCAGTCTTAGGGGGTTCACCCCCCGTTTCTCGGTCGCGATCCGCGCCGCCCGGGCTGCTTGGTGCGCGGCCTCGTCGATGACGAAACCCCGCCCATCATCAGCCCATTGCTGGCGCAGTTCCGCCCACGCCAAATGCTCCGGTTTGGCCGGTCGGGTGGCTTTCTGCGCGGCCGCCAACTGCCCCTGCGTGAGCCCTTTCGCACTGTCGACGACGGTGAGGTTGTTGGCCGCCCACTCCCGCAACTGCGTGGACCGTGTCGACCATGCCCGAATCATCGTGGGGGTGATCCCGGCGACGTCGGCCATCCCCGTCGACGGATCAACTGGCGCCCATTCGATCCCCACCGACAGGTGCAGTTCCCGACGCAGCGTGGCCTGATAGATCATCCCCGCCGCCCGCGCTTCGTGAATCAGCGACGTCCCATCCAACGACACCAACTTCCCATCGGAACGGGCCTGCCGATTCGGCACCAGGACATGGGTGTGCAGGTGCGGATCCCCCGCCCGCGACGTCTCGTGCTGATACGCCGCCGCCACCACACCGGGCAAGGAAACCAGGTCCTTTTCACCAGTGATCGGATTGTGCACCCGGCTGTACCCCGCATGATCCGCCAGGTACTCCAGGGCTTCGGTGATCGCCACCTGATGCGCCGCACCGACCGCCTTCTGGGTCACGTCATCACCGAACGCGCGCACCAACGACACACTCTTGGGGGCGCAGAACGTCAGATCGAAACCGTGCACCCCCCGCTTGCCGTGGGACCGTCCGCACTCCCCGGATGGTGCGCATCCGTCGTCGAGCCACCGCGCCACCACCTCGGGATCGGCATCCCCGCCGGCACGCTCACCGTCGGTCAAACCCACCATCTCCGCGGCCGCGGCCGCATCCCCGGCGCACACCCACACCGGGGTCCGCGAATCCCGCTCCGAGTAGTACTCCGCCAACCCCCCACCCGCGGTTTGAGCATCCTTCGCAGCCTGCCCCGCCGCGCGGGCGGTGTCGTTGTAGTAGTTCACCGACCACCGCGACAACTTCGCCACCGTCAACACCCACACCACCCCCAACCACGTCCAAGGCCGCCCGCCAAACCGCTAGGGAAAGAGCCAAACGGACGGCACCACCAGCATCGCACAAAACTTGTGCAAATGTGCCAATGGTCTTAGTCGGGTAGAATAGGTGTCGGAGGTCACGGGAGATGAGCGGTGTGAACGAGCAGGACGCGGGGCTGGTGCTGCCAAAGGAATGCGTGGCGTGGTGTCAGGCGCAGGACTACGGGGTCAGCGTGTGCGACGACATGGCCGGAATGGACCTGGACTGGTGGAACACCCGACTAACGCGGCACGCGATCCCCACCCGAATCATCGGGCGCGAGGCCGACGGCGCACCCGCCGATCACGGCCTCTGCTACCTCCGCCGCGCGGACCTCACCGGCGACCTCGACACCGACCCGTCAGCCGTGCCTGGGTCACCCGATCTGGCCGTGCTCTACCGCGCCGCGGCGTGGCTGTCCGGACATCCCGATCGTGACCGGCGCCGGTGCTTCCCCGACGTCCGCACCCCCGCATCGTCGGGCGGTGAGTTGGATGCGGTCACCGCTGCCCTAGCGGCATGCCGACACACCCCCTGGCAGGCGATCCCGGACGCCACCTCTGGGCGGCGGTGGTCGGGCTGGGCACACACCCCCGGCGTCGGCCCTGCCGTGGTCTCGCTATACCTGTGGGTTACCCACCACGTCACGCCCACAGTCACCGGTCCCCTCTTACGAACCTCGACGGCGGTGAGGCCGGTGGTGGGGCCGCAGCTGCTCGATCAGCAGGCAGTCACGTCTCTAGTTCATCTGGGGTGGGTGGGTGAACCGGTCGCGGCCCGGTTCACCTGGGGGCAGTATCTGCGGTACTGCGAGCTGTTGTGTGAATGGGCGACTCAGTGCGAGGTGGCGGTGGAACTGGTCGAGATGTGGTTGGTGAGGCGGTGGCGGGAGCGCACCGCAACGCGACGCTCTCTACACACCCAGTGGCATCGATGACGTCGACGACGAGGCGGTTGGGGTGACCTCAGCGGAGTCGGCGTTGATGTGCATGCTGATCGATCACGGCGGCCCAGGGGCCGACGCACTGGTGCGTTGGTTGGTCACCGGAGAGCACGTCGTCGGTAACGGCAGGTCCACCGTCGATCGTGGGTGGCCGTTGCCCGCCACGCCGAACCCGTGGATGTAGCTGCCGGTGCCGTGTCAGCCTTGGCTGGCAACCGGTCATGGTGCTGAATGTCTGTGCGGCGTGTCCTGGCCATCAGGTGCGTCGTCGTTTCGTGCTATCAACCGCGCGCGTCGTCGCGGTGTCGCTGAAGGCGCGTTGAGCGTGCGGTTGGTGTGCCCACTGCTGGTGCGTTGGGCGCTGTCGGTGAGCACGCGGCGGATCTCTTCTCGGGCCGCGGCGATCCGAGCCCGCGACGCCTCGGTGAGCACCACCGGTCGCGGCGTCTGGTCGATGCTGACGGCGGCGGAGCCGCCGTCCTTTGTCGGGGCCTCGGGGGGCGACCAGGACAGCCGACGTAACCGGCTGTGCAGGAACGCGCCAGGATTGGCGATGTGGTCGGGCCAGGTCAGCCCTCGGGCGCGCATGTCGGCGTTGAGCTTGTCGTTGACTGCGCGTGCTGACCACACGTCGGGGTCAATGCCGGCGGCGGTGAGTGCGTCGCAGATGGCGCCGATGTGGGCGCGGTCCAGGCCGTGCGTGATCGCGAGGAGTCCAGCGGCGAGTCGCTGGATGGCCAGCGGGCGCGTGGTGCTGCGCCACGGCCGGGCTCGTTGCGGTGTGTTGTCGGAGATTCTGTGGGCGGGTGCGCTTGCGCGCCCGCTTGGTGAGTAACTCCCTACGGGAGAAGAAAGACCAACACCGCCTAGCGGCGGTAGGTGGAAATCATGCACAACTGGACGCGTGACTGGACGGGGATCGCGGCGCGGCACCAGGTGGTACACCGAGGGGCGCCGGCCGATGCTGGGGGTGCCTGGTGAGCCGTGGCCTCGCTGCGCCTCGACGGCCCACTGGGACACTCGTAGGACTCGCCAGGCAGCGGTGATCGTGCGTACGTCACAACCCACCCGGGAGGCGATCGTCGCGCGCGTGACGGCGACGTGGCGGCCGGTGGCGTGGTCGGCGTGCTCGGCCATCACCGCGGCGATCGACAACAGGGTGGCCGAGGTGATCGACACCCGTTCCTCGGCGCACAGCTGGCCCAAGGCCGGTGAAAGTGCCCACTGGCGCAGACCGTCGAGCCAGCCGGCGCGACTTGTCCACATCGGCGCGCGAGGTGCACACGCCCCGGCGCGCTGCACCCACTCGCGGCGTCGTTCGTTCGCCAGAGCGCGCACGCCACGCGGGCTGGGAGCGGCAGGAGCTACAGACGCACCGAGCGACGTCGGCCACGTACTGCTCGCCCGACGTGATCGGGCGGTCGAGAGGTCACGATTAACACATGAGTTGCGCGGCGTACCTGGTACGTCGAGCAGGCGTGCGCTACCGTGAGAGCTGTCCATCAGACAGTCCCTTCGGGGACATGGGTGCGGAGAACCCTGAACCGAGTTCGCAGCTCGGTTTGAATCTCCAGACGTGGCCCCGCCCTAGGCGGGGCCTTCGTCAATTCAGCGGGGTTTCCGCACGCCAGCTATTCAGATGTCACATCTGCCAAGAGGCTCGCCGCCAAGACGAGAAGTTGAGCCTCTGACGTATGTCGTCACATCGCCAACGGCAGGGCCTCCTTGTTGAGTTCGCGAACCAGCTCTGGATGGCCGGCTTGGATGGCCAACAGGTCAGCCACGTATTGCGAGACAGACATGCCTCGGGCGGCGGCTTGCTGCTTGATCTTTTCGGAAACGAGACGCTCCGGGCGGGTTAGCAGTTCCACGCGGTCGCCTTTACGGGGTCGAGGCATGTTTCGAAGACTGCCAGCAAGATCGCGGTATCTGATACAGGACACGCCCCTTTTGGTGATGTTTTTGTGGCGGGTGGTGTCAACTGATGCGGAGCGGTGTCAATGGATGCGCAGCGGTGTCAATGGATGCGCATTGTTGTCAACTGATGCCTATGCCCGTAGCATTCTTGGTGCCTGTTGCGTTGAGCTTCAGGAAGTGAGCCCGAGACCCGGCCGGACGACCGTGGCGCTCGGGCTTTGCGCTTTCTCGGGCCTGGTCAGACGTCTCGCGTGGCTGTGACCGCTGGGCCGATCAGAGTGCGCCAGGACCCACCTTTGGCCCAGCACCAGGCGACGGCATCGGGGACAGCCAGCAGGGCCTCGGCGTGGGATTGTTTGTGCTCGTAGCGCAGGGTGTCGCGGCAGTCGGCGGCACGGGTGTATTCGATGAGTTTCTGGTTGTCGAACTTCACCATGGTTTCGTCCTCGTCGAGGATGATGTGCGCCTCGCCCAGGCTGGCGTGGTCGTCAACGAGGGCCTGTAGACATGCTGACCGGCGTTGGCGCTCGTTGCGGTGTTGAGGACCGACGCGGTAGACGGTGGCTTGCACGCCGGCATCGACGAAGGCCTGAGCGATGGTGCGTTTGCGGCCGTCTTTCTCGTCCTTCATGTGCAGGTAGCGCTGCCCAGGCAGGAGCAGACCGCGCACCATCTGGCGCAGTCCGGTGAGATCTGTCGAGACGTGGACGCTGGCCACAAGCAGGTAGTCGCGCTGCTTGGTCTCGTCGACGTAGATGTGCATGGGCAGGAACGGTAGTTACCTACCGTGCAGCCCTTGGGGGTGAACAGCTACTACCAGCACGTTTACGGGAAACTGCTCCGGCTGATCGCCTGATCACGGCATGCGGTCGTTGTGGTCTGGCCTGGGGATGCCCGCGCCGTCCAGGTAGGTGTTGATGGCATCGTCCACGGTGTCGGTGATGACGTATCCGCGCGCTTTGATCCATTCCAGTCGCGCCAACGTTCCCGAGTGCAGCTGTGTCGCGAACGGGTTCTTCGCCTTGCGTTGCCGGGGCTTCAACCGCACTGCGGCCGGCTCGACCGACTCATGATCCTGGCCCGGTGCCGGTGCCGGTGCCGCCTCAGGTGCGGACGGAGTTTCATCGTCCGGTCGCGGCTCGGCCTCTGCTGCCGGTGCCGGTGCCGGTGCCGCGGGAGTCTCCTCGGCCTGGACCCGGGCGGCCTGCGCCCGGCGCTCTGCACGAGACAGGGGCTTGGTGGACCCCACCTCCAAGCCACTGGGTTTCGATGCTGCGTTCATGCTGCTTGCCGCCTCGCCACGATCCGTTCGGCGATCTCTCGGTATGCCACTGCCGCCGTGCAAGTGGGGGCGTGTACGTGGACGGGGACGCGTTTTCCTTTGGCCTCGACCACCCGCACGGTATGCGGGATTTCACCCAGGTACGCCCCGCCTGCGGACCACTCCCCCCAATCGGTGCGCAACTGCCGGCGAACGTCCTTGCTGGCCTTCGGGTTGCCGTCAAAGTCGGCTAGCAGCACGTAGCGGATTTCCACGTCAGGATTGAGCGTCTCTTGAACATCGAGAACGGCGTTGCCCAGCTCAACCAGGCCGTCGATTTCGTCGGGGCCGGCCTTGAGGACCGCCAACACGTAATCGGCGGCCGCCAGTGCCGCCGTCGTCAACTCCCCCAATGCCGGCGGGCAGTCCATCAGCACGAAGTCATAGCCCTCTAGGTCGTCGAGCTGGCGGGCTAGCCGCAGCTGACCGCCCGAACCGAGCCCCGTGCGCTCCAGCTCCTTGAGCGCGAGATGGCCGGGCGCGACGTCGATGCCGAACTGGCTCGACCTGATGACCTGCGGCAGCGGAACCCGCATCGCCCTGTCTGGGTGCAGCACCTCGTACATCGAGGCATCGTCGGCGCCGAGGTCGACGCCGAGCCCCTTGGTGCTGTGGGCCTGCTGATCCATGTCGATCAGGAGGACGCGGAACCCCATCGCAGCGAGGCTGGCAGCCAGGTTGATGGTGGTGGTGGTCTTGCCCACGCCTCCCTTTTGCAGCGCTACCGCCACGATTTCGCACTGCCCATCTGCGGAAACATTCATGGATGCGATCTTACTAACTAACATGTAAACATGTCTACATGTAGCCTTACATGTAAGTACGCATGTATGCATTTACGCCGGCCAGGGTCCACTCAAGGCGGCGTCGACTTAGTCCGGCGTGGGCCGGGGCTGCCCGATAGTTGGTGTGATGACTGCCTCGTA
>NZ_PDHO01000048.1 GCF_002887815.1 Mycobacterium sp. ENV421
GGGGGGGGGGGGGGGGGGGGGGGGGGGGGGGGGGGGGGGGGGGGGGGGGGGGGGGAGACGGCCATCACCGGCGGCCGCCGTGACGGGCACGACCCTGGCAACCCATCCCACAGCACTATCAATATAGGCACAACCCCATAGAGCCGAGGGCGAACGCACAATAATTTGCCGCCCTTGTGTTTGCGTTTCCCGCCTAGCTCTCGGGACGCCAGGCCAACTCCACCGGCGAGGTGAGGCATGCTGGGCAATGAAAGCAATGAAAGCAGCCCGCCAATAACGTCGGTGACGGGTGGGCGTGCGGCCTCGGGCACAGCGGTGGGGTGGTTAGAGGCTGAGGTCATAGCCGCTCTCTTGTTCGCGGTGCTGGCTGCGGTCAAGTCCGAGGTGTCGGTTTAGTGCCCGGTCTTGTTGTGCGCGTTGGGTTTTCTGGTAGGTGCTGCGCCGGCGGGTGAGCGTGTGTTGGTGCTCGGCGACCAGCGAAGCGACCCGCTCGGGCAGGTCCTGGGTGGGGGTGTCGGCGGCGATTTGGTGTGCGGTTCGGGCGGGTTCGTCGCGGCCGATGACCTGCCGGAGCGCCCGGGCGGCGTGGGTGGGGGTGCCGCGCCGCGCCAGGTGCATCCCCGCAGTCTCACCGCCGGCGGCACGATCATGGCCGTGGGTGTGGTCGGCCTCAGCGGAGTCGCGGTGGTAGAGGTAGGCGTGATTGGATTCGCGGCCGCGGGTCAGGGCGACGTAGGCCAGGTTGCGGCTGGCGGTCTCAGCGAGCACGGCGTGGGTGGTGTCGGCGGTGACGCCCTGGGCGGCGTGCACGGTGACGGCATGGCCGAGCTGCACATGGTTACGCAGGTAATCGTCGCTGAAGACGGCCCACGCGCCGTCGCTGAGCCGGCGGGCGGCCAGGCGGGGATGCTCGGCGCTGTCGTCGACTTTGATGACCTGCCAGCGTTGCCCGTTACGCACCGGCGCCTCATCCAAGGTTTGGGTGCGGTCGTCGGGGTTGTAGACGGTAATCGTCGGGTCGTTACGGCGGGTGATCACCACATCCCCGGTGGTGATGTTGTGGCCGCGAGCTCCGGTCACCGTCGTGGTGTCGCGCCCAGCGGCGGCATGCTGGGCGATGGTGTGGTCGTGGACACGGCGATTGAGCGCATCACACATCTCGGTGGTGTCGGCGAGCAGCAACGCGTCTTTCCCCGCGGCGAGATCAGTCTGGTGGGCGGCCAGCGCGTCGGCGGCCATGGTGACCTGATCCCCACACGCCAACCGCTGGTGGTCGCGATACCAGTTGATTGCGCGGCGCACCGCCGCGGGCCCGCCGTCACCCACGGCCAGGGCCGCGGTGCGTTCGGCCGGATCGTGTTGGCGCCACACCTCGGTCAAGCGTTGCGCCCAGGGCAACTCCTCGCAGAGCTGGGTGAACATCCCGCCGCGGGCTTTGACCGGCTCGAGCTGGTGGGCATCACCGACCATCACGGTTTTGGTTCCCGCAGCGGTGGCCGCGGTAAGGAATTGGCGCCAGTGGTCGGTGCCGACCATGCCGGCTTCATCGACCACGACAACATCGAACGGGCCGAGCTGCAACCGGCCATCGGCGAGGCGGGCCAGGGCACTGTGCATCGTGTAGCCCTCGCTGGCCGCGCCTTCGGCGACGGCGACATCGACGGCTTTTCCGGTCGGGGCGATCACGATCATTCGCGCCTTCGCGCGGCGTTCGACAATGCTGCGCAACGCCCGCATCGAGGTGGTCTTGCCCGCGCCGGCCGGCGCCGACAGCGGCACCACCAACTGGGGGGTGGCGGCGATCGCGGTGACCACCTCATGCTGCTGGGCGGAGAGCCCCAGGGCGGTCGCGGTGTGCTCGGCGGGGCGCACCCAGGCCATGGCCCGCACGTTGGTGGTGTCAACGAGGTCGAACACCCGACGTTCCTCAGCCAAAATCAGATCCACGGTGTAGCGCGCGGATCCTTCCCTCTGGTGCGCCAGCCGCGGCCCCGTGAGCCGCATCCCGACCGCATCCACGCACGCTTCGATGAGCTGGCGCGGCAACCCCGCACCCGCACCGACAGCACTGCCGCCACCGTTGTCGGAACCGCCGGTATCGCCGGCGATAAGCGGGAGTTGGGCGCCGATGACTTCCACCAGATCCGCCCGCGTCAACCCGGCTTTGTCGGCGCGGGCGGCCATGGCCGCCACGGCGCGCCGATCCACCACCGGCCTCCCGCGCGTCAGGCGCGCCGCGGCCGCGCGCGCCGCCTGCTGACGCGCTTCCCGCGCCTGCTGTTGGGCGGCGCGCGACACCCGCAAACCCCGCGCATCGGCGCGCCATTGGGCGCGTAGTTCGGCCCAGGACAGCGATTCGGGTTTGCGGGGTCGGGTGGCTTTTTGGGCGGCCGCTAACTGCGCCTGCGACAACCCCGCGACAGCGTCGATGACGGTCAGATTGTTGGCTGCCCACTGCCGTAACTGGGTGCTTCTCTGCGACCAGGCGGAGATGGTTGTGGGGTCGATGCCGGCGATCTCCGCCATCCCCGTAGCGGGGTCGACTGGCCCCCACTCGATCCCGGCCAGCCGGTGCAGTTCATACCGCAGGGTGGCCTGATAAATGATGCCGGCGGCGCGGGCTTCATGAAACAGCGACGTGCCGTCAATCGACACCAGCCGCCCATCGGCGCGGGCTTGCCGGTTGGGCACCAGCACGTGGGTGTGCAGGTGCGGATCCCCGGCTCGGGAGGTCTCGTGCTGGTAGGCCGCGGCCACCAAACCGGGCAGTTTAACGAGGTCCTTTTCTCCGGTGATGGGGTTATGCACCCGGGTGTAGCCAGCATGCTGGGCGAGGTATTCGAGGGCTTCGCCGATCGCCGTCTGGTGCGCAGCGGACACGGCTTTGTCGATGACGTCATCGCCGAACACCCGCACCAACGACACACTTTTCGGGGCGCAAAACGTCAAATCAAAGCCGTGCACGCCACTCGTGCCGTGTGCCCGTCCGCACTCCCCAGACGGCGCCACACCGTCATCGAGCCAGCGCGCCACCACATCGGGATCAGCATCCCCACCCGCACGCTCACCGCCGGTCAAACCCACCAAGTCCGCGGCCATACGAGCAGCCCCCGCGCACATCCACACCGGGGTACGGGTGTCGCGTTCGGCGTAATACTCCGCCAACCCCCCATTAGCTTTTTGCCGGTCGGCGATCGCATCGCCCACGGCGCGGGCAGTGTCGTTGTAGTAATTCACCGACCACAACGACAACTTCGCCACCGTCAACACCACAACCACCCCATCACCCGCGATCCGGGGCGCCCGCCGACCCGCCAGGGGAGACGAACCGACGGACGCCACCACCAGCCTCGCACAACTTGTGCAAATGTGCCACACGGTCTCGGGGTAGTTAGGGAAGGTAGCGGAGAGGGAGTAGACGAGCTGAGGGAAAGCAGCCAAAGGGCTGCTAAAACAAGGAGACGGTGGAAGGGATTAGGAGGCAGAGAGTGGGATGAGATGGGAGAGAGTCGACTACCGGAATGTATGAAGCGGCGGCTGCGCCCCGAGGCATAACCGGTGGCGGCACGCGCACGGGTAGTTGTCCGCTGCGGACCGAACATGTCTAGGTGCATTAACTACTGCTGTCGGGCCTCGCGGTGGACAGCCAATGACAGCGGCGTGATGCGTGGGGCTGCTGCGTGGTTGTCGCGTCTGGTGGAGGCGGTGGCGTACTCGTGGCAGTGCGTGGTGGCGCTGTGGTGGGCGCGCTCGCGCAGCACGCGGCGGATCTCTTGTTGGGCGGCGAGGATCCGGGCTCGCGAGGCGTCGGTGAGCACCACTGGGCGCGGCGTCTGGTCGATGCTGGCGGCGGCGTAGCCGCCGGCCTTTGGTGTTGAGGGTTCGGGAGGTGACCAGTTCAGCCGTCGTAGGCGGCTGGACAGGAATGCGCCGGGGTTGGTGATGTGGTCGGGCCAGGTCGCACCGCGTGCGCGCATGTCGGCGTTGAGGGCGTCGGTGATGGCGTGGGCGGTCCACACCGTGGGGTCGATGCCAGTGGCGGTCAGCGCATCGCAGATGGTGCCGATGTGCACGCGGTCCAGGCCATGGGTGGCAGCGACGAGGCTGGCGGCCAGTCGCTGAGTGGCCAGTGGGCGCGGCGTGGACCGCCGTGACGGACACACTGCACGGCCTTTTCCCGGATCTCGGGGCACGGGCGCGCAAGCGCGCCCGCTTGGTGAGTGACTCCCTACGGGAGAAAAAGAACTAACACCGCCTGACGGCGGTAGGTGGAAATCGTGCACAGGTTCCTGCACAGGACGACGCCGTGCCGGTCGGGGGTCGCGGCGGGGCACCAGGTGGTACACCGAGGGTCGCCGCCCGACGCTGGGGGTTCCTGGTGAGCCGTGGCCACGTTGGGCCTCCACCGCCCATTGGGAGGCCCGCAAGACCCGCCAGGCGGCGGTCACGGTGCGCACGTCGCAGCCCACCCGGTGCGCGATCGTGGCGCGGGTGACGGCGACGTGGCGGCCGGTGGCGTGATCGGCGTGCTCGGCCATCACCGCCGCGATCGATAACAAGGTGGCCGCGGTGATCGACACCCGCTGCTCCGCGCACAGCTGGCCCAGGGCCGGCGACTGCGCCCAGCGTTGGAGTCCGTCGAGCCAGCTGCTGCGGCTGGTCCACATCGGCGCCCGCGGCGCACACGCGCCCGCGCGTTCCACCCAGCCGCGACGGCGCTCGTTCGCGAGCGCACGCATGACGTGCGGTGTGGGTGCGATGGCTGCGAACGGCGTGGGCCGCGCACTGCCCACCCGAGCTGATCGGGTGCTAAGGAAGTCACGATTTGCGCACTGATTGCGCGCCATTTCTGGAACGTCAGACAGGCGTGCGCTACCGTGAGACGAGTCCAGCAAGACACGTCCCTTTCGGGGCAACGGGTGCGGACCCGGAACCGAGCGGCTAACTCGGTTCAAACCCAGACAGGGCCTCGCTACGGCGGGGCCTTTGTCATGTTCAGGCTTGGATCTGCACCGCTATGGAAATGTCACATCTGCCCGCCTACAGGTGGCGGGGCGTGTGTCTACATCGCCAGCGGCAGAACCTCCTTGTCGAGTTCGCGGACAGCCTCGGGCCGACCAACCGCAATGGCGAGCAGGTCTGCGGAGAGCTGGCTGACGCTGGTGCCGCGTTCGGCGGCCATCTCACGGAGCCGGGCGTATACGGATGCGTCAGCGCGAACCTTGATCTGCTCGCGCGGACCTTTGTGCGGTTGGGCCATCCCGTGATCCTTCCGCGAAAGGAGCCTTGTACCTGGTACCGACACGCACTTGGCTGGGACTGCCGTGAAACAGGAGGTCGTTCCTGGGGTCACCACAATGGCAGGCCGAGAAAGGGTGAGGCCTGGCCCCGCGCGGGCACCGGGTAGCCCGCGAGTCCTCGCGTCAGGGCCGTTTGGTGAGGATCGCGATGGCGGCTTGGATGACGACGCCGAGGACGGCGCTGATGACGCGTCCGGTATCTCCGATGGTGAGCTTTGATTCCGGGTTGCGGGCGTGGATGCGATCGGCGAGAACGCAGACGCTCACGACGATGGCCACGACTCCGAGGATGGCAGCGATGCACACGGCCAGGTCAGTTCCGCTCATGGTTGGTGCTCTTTCTCTGGTTGGTCGGGAAAGCGGCTCCCGGAGCGGGGTGTTTGAGCTCCGCTCTCTTCTTCTGGGCGGAACTGCGCTGTTTTCCACGGCACTGGCCGCACCTTTCTCGTCGTGGCAACTCGGTCATTAGTGAAGTACCGGGGCGAGAGCTGTTTTCCGTCGCGCGGTGCGGCAGGTAGTTCTCTGGCACTCATCGGGAGGTATATGCCGGCGGGGTGCAGCGGCGGGTCGCGAGGTGCGGGTCGAGGCGAAGGGATGCTGGGTGTGGCATTCACGACCTCTAACGCCTTGTTTCGACCCGATTTGCCGACAAGCCGGGTGGTCACGGTTCGGTAACGGTCTGAACAATGCCGTCTTACGTCGGGAGACGTAAAGACGTAATAGCGTGTTGACGTATATGCGTCATTGCGCTGTGACGTAAGGTTTGGGCATGCCTACGGTTTCTTTGGTCCACACCAAGGGCGGCGTCGCGAAGACGACCTCGGCGGTGTATCTCGCGACCGCTGCCCAGCGCCGCGGTCGCGATGTCGTACTTATTGATGCCGACCCGCAGGGCTCGGCGCTGGAATGGGCGGCGGCCGCCCAGGATGACCCCTTGCCGTTTCCGGTGGTGCCGGCACGCCGACCCCTGGACGTCAGTGGCCACCAGGAGTTGACGATCGTGGACACTCCCCCGGGTACGGCACAGGTTATTCAGGAAGCGATCGAACTGGCCGATTTGGTCGTGGTGCCCACGGGGGCCTCACCGCTGGATGTCCGCCGGGTATGGCCGACTTTGGAGATCACCGCGCACCGCCCCACGGCGGTGCTGCTGACCGGCGTCGATCTGCGGACCCGACTAGCCGACGAGGTGAAGAGCCTGCTGGAGGACGAGGGCGTGCCGGTGATCGAAACGCGGATTGTTCGCCGTGAGGGCATCCGCCGGGCGTTCGGGTCTACACCGAATCACCTGTACGGCTATGACGACGTGTTCGACGAGCTGATGGGGGCATTGGTTCATGTCTGACTTGACTTCGAAGATGGCCGCGCGGGTGAAGACAGAGCCCGCCAAGCGGGCGGCTGAGGCGTTCCGCTCCCCCACTGACGATATGCAACGCGCCACCGTTTACCTGCCACGCGCGACGGTGCGCGGACTGAAGCAGGCCGCACTGGACCAGGACACGAGCATGAGCAAAATCCTCACTGACCTGGCCGATCGGTGGTTGGCACAAAACGTAAGGACGTAAGGACGTAAATGCGTCCTTACGTCCTTACGTCATTACGCATACAACTTCATACCCCTGCCGGGAACGTCCTGGCGGGCGATTGCATGCCCGCCAGTTAGCGTCTGTTCCATGCGAGTGGGTGTGTACATCGACGGTTTCAATCTGTACTACGGCGGCAAGTTCCTCTGCGGCTCTGGCACGGCCGGTTGGCGATGGCTCGACCTGCGCGCGTTGGCGACACGGCTGATGGCCAACCATTCCGCTTGGAACGGCGCGACCGTTGAACGCATCGTGTACTGCACTGCGCGTATCTCAGGAGCTGACAACCGCGTCGGCAGTCGAGAACAGGACGCCTACCTCGCCGCTTTGACCCGCGCCGCTGTCGTGGATCACATCGAAGAGGGCAACTACGTCAACCGCGTAACCTCCGCGCCCCTGGCCACCAAGGACCGACGCGGGCGTCCGGTTCTCACCACCCCAGCTTGGCCGGTAACCATCAAAGATGGCGCCGGGCAGAACGCCCCCGACGCGCGGTTCTTCGTCTCTGTTGCGCGGCGTGAGGAGAAGGGCTCCGATGTGAATGTGGCGGCCCACCTGCTGCTGGACATCCTCGAAAAGCGCATCGACGCCGCGCTGGTGATCAGCAATGACAGCGACCTGAAATTTCCTGTCCAGGCCGCACGTGACCGCGTCCCGGTCGGCACCATCAACCCGACCAAAAACCAGACCGCAGGAAAGCTGCGGGGGCGACCGTCGGACGGGGTAGGCAACCACTGGTGGTACCAGCTGGTGGCTGCGGATTTCCAGTCATGCCAACTCCCAGACCCTGCTGGCGGGGTGTCTAAGCCGCCGCCCTGGTGAGCTACCCCGACAGGGGAGGGGAATTGCGTGGGCGCAACGCGCGTTGCATAATTGCGCAATACCACCCGTCCCCGGCAGGGGACGGGTTTTTTCTGCCCAGCGTAAGGACGTAATGACGTATATGCGTCATTACGTCGTTACGTCACGATTGCTTATTGAAGCGCTTTTCCCAGGCTGGGTAGCTGCCGAGGCTACGAAGAAGGGGAGCCGTGAGTGCTGCCACCACCTGGTCGGGGTTTTCGTCGAGGTCGGCTAGTGAGGCTTCGGTTGCTCTCTGGTAGATGTCTTCTGTGTAGACGGGTCCTCTGTCGCCGAAGTTCCGGTCGGCGATGATCCATGACGTCGAGTCGCGAAGGCCATTCATCGAGAGCGCAAATCGCCAACTGCCGGTGTAGCCCCAGCGGTGCGACACTGCAGCGGCCAGGCGGGCAAGCAAGCTGACGTGTCCGACGATCAACATCTCCAAGACGACGGTGAGATCGGGTGGGGGAGGGGACACGTTGCTGAATGAGCGGGTGGTCACGGCGCGCTCGGATGCCAACACGAGTCGGCCTGACTCATAGAGCACGATCTCGGCGGCGGAGTCCTTGCCGGCGAAGCGTTGCCCGTCGTACATGCCGGTGTTCAACGCGACGCCGCCAGGGCGGCGGTGGAAGCCACTGGCCTGCGCCAGCGTGGGAGCGTATTTGTGGTGTTCAGGACCTATGACCGAGTGGACGAGTTGCAGTACTGGCTCTTGCCACTGTGATTCTTCGGTGAGGGAGACGAGCAGGTCTTCTCGCGCGCCGACCGGGTCGGCCAGCACGACGAGCAGAGGAGCATCGTCACCAACGAGTTCGGTACGGATCGAGCGGGCCTCAGCTCGCAGATCGCGGCGGTCCGCCAGGCGTCGGTCGAGAAGCCGCACGACCTCGGCGTTGGGCAGTATCCGGTTGGTCTTGTCGCCACGGCCGTAATAGCGGCCATCGACCATGTGTGGCGCTCGGACTGACTGTGGAACGTGGACCACGACGTACCCGTGGCCAGCGTTGCTTGTCGAGTTGATGACGGTAGTGCGGATCTGTACTGCCTCGTCGACCCTCATCCGCGCAATCTGCTCGATGCGTTCGGCCAGGCCGTCGAGAGGAACGGGCCACAGACCAGGCGGTGAGGTGTCCTCGTCGACGCCGATCAGGATCGTCCCGCCGTCGAGGGAGAATGCGGCGATGTCTTTCGCCAGATCCTTGTTGGCTGCGTTGCCCGATCCCAGCTCCCTCTTGAGATCCAGCCCGTGGCTTTCCTCCAACAGGCCGTTCTGGGCCAGATGTTCCAGGTCTTCCTCGGTCCGAGGGTCTACCGGATTCATGAGATTCCTTGTGATGTACTGGATTTAACGGCTGTGGCTGCTGAGGAGGTCGCGCAGTCCCTTGGCTCCACGGTCGGATACGGATTGAGATGACATCACGTAAGCGGCGGCCTGATCGGGCGTGAGCCGGCCGCTGCTGATGTGGCCGCTGAGAAAACGCCGGGCTTGGGCCTTGTCGTCTGCTCCGGTCCAGCCGTTGCGCCCTCCGTAGAAAATGACGGAATCGAGGTCTTTGCGCACGTCATCGGCCAATTCGGATACCGTGACCTCTCCTGTCAGCAGGTTGATGGCGGCCGCGCCAGCAGCCCACTCGGCCAAGGGGGTGGAGCCCTCGACGACAGCGAGTGAATGACCGCGGGCGAGGCCCATCGCGAAGTGCAACGACCGTTCGTCTGGCACGAAAGCCAGGACGGGCCCGCGGTCGGGCCGGTTGCGGGTTTGCGGGGTGGCGTGCCCACCTGCTCGGATGATCTCGTCGAGGTCGGCATAGCCGAAGCTCGCGGCATTTTGGGCGTTGCTCACCAGGAGCGGCGCGAGGTCCTCGTCCTGGCTGCGTTCCCAGATCCAATCGGCGGCCAGGGCGATCGCGTGCTCGTAGGGCCGATCTTCGACATCATCGGGGACCCACGCCGCGGCTCGCAGATGCGTCGTCGAGTGCAGATCGGCGCTGGTCATTAGGCGGCTCCTGATGGCGAACTTGGTTTGGCCAGGTAGCGGTACGCCGTGGCCCGGCTGATACCGAATGCCTGAGCAAGTTCAGGGACCGGTTCGCCCGTTGCGGCGAGTCGGCGCAGCTGTTCTTGGCGTTCCGGGGTCAGCTTGGCCGGCTTGGTGGGTGGCAGTTGGCGCACGCGGCGGGAGTCGCGCGAGGCGGCGCGCCGCTCGCGGCCGAGCTCGAGCTCGAGCTCCGCCAGCGTCGCCATGATGGTGGCCACCGCACGCCCGGTCGGTGTACCGGTGTCTACGCCTTCACGTAAGGCGCGCAATAGAATTCGGCGCTGGCCAAGATCTGCGATGGTGCGAGTTACTTCTACGACGGATCGGCCCAGTCGATCTATGGCGGTGACCACTACGGTGTCGCCTTCGCGGGCGTAGTGCAGCAAGGCCGCCAGGCCTGGCCGATCGGTGTTCACTGCACCGGAGACTTTGTCGGTGAAGACCTGGCCGGATTCGACCCCCTCGGCGGCGAGCGCGGCGAGCTGCGCATCGAGGTCCTGACCCACAGTGCTCACCCGCGCGTATCCGAGAATCGCTGTCACAGCATCTACCGTCTCATTGCCCTCCGACAATGAGGATCTGAGACACGCGGTGTGAGAGAAGAAATGAGACACTATGACCTGGGGCTACAGGAGGGGGAGTAGCCCCTTTCTTCTGCGTCTCGTTTCTCTAGAAACGAGACTTTAGAACGAGACAGACCTCGGGGTGGACCTTACGCGATGACGCTGCGGTCTCGCCCGGTGGCTTTGGCGCTGTAGAGCGCCTGGTCGGCGATTCCGATGAGTCCCGCGGGGTCGCGAACGACCTGGTCGGGCAGGCCCGCGCCACCGATGCTCACGGTGATCGACAGTCGGTGCCCGCCTGTGACGATCTCCGTCTCCGAGATGCTGCGCCGGATCCGTTCGGCCATGTCGGTCAGGTCCCCTCGTCCCGCTCCGGGCAGGATGACGAGGAACTCTTCTCCTCCGTAGCGGACGAGGACGTCGCCGTCGCGCAGGACCTGGCGAGTGGCAAGGACGGCGGATTGGAGCACTCGATCACCGACGAGGTGGCCGTAGGTGTCGTTGACTGACTTGAAGTGGTCGAGGTCGAGGATGAGGAGTCCGAGGGAGTCTCCGGACCGCTGGGAACGAGCGACTTCCTCCTTGAGCCGCTCGACTCCGAACCGGCGGTTGTAGACAGACGTCAGCGGATCGAGAGCGGCAACCCGTTGCAGATCCTGGTGATTGAGGGCATTGGTGAGGGCGACGGCCAGGTTGGGAAGAGCCGACTCGACGACGGCGACGGCCTCGCGATCCATGGGGCGGGCTGCCGCGAGTACCAGGACGCCGACGGTGGCGACTCCGTGGCGGACGGGAAGGACCCGCACCTCGGCAGGGACGAAGGTGACGACCGTCCCGGTCACGGTGACCTCAGGAGGCAGGCGGAGAACCCGGACTTCGTGTGAGCGGACGACGTTCTGGACGGCGTCGGAATCCGCGAGACCCGACGCGTCCCGAATGCCGAGTGAGCCGACGAGGTCGACGCGGCCGGCATTGACCACCAACAGGGCGGCTCCGTCGATACCCGTACGTATCGTCAACTCGTGGAGGGTCGACTCGGCCAGTGACGCGAGTTCCAGGTGCGCGGCGAGCGCCTCTCCGATGGCCGATATTCCGTCGTTCACCCGGTGACTGGCGGCCAAGCTCTCAACGAGGCGGTTGAAGGAGTCGGCAGCCTCGCCGAGCTCGTCGGTGGAGTCGACCGGAACGTGGCAGGATTCCGGGTCACAAGAAGTCCAGTCGCCCGTCTGTGTGGCCTCGCGCAGCGATACCTCGACACGTCTCATGCTCACCGCGAGTGCTTGCAGCCGGACTCCCACCACCATCTGGACGAGAGCGGTATTGATGGCGCCGACCAGCAGGCCGGCCAGGATCGTCGCAGCGAAGAAAGCTGGGCGGAGCGCGACGTCATGCGCGACCCCCAGGGGGATTACCGCGAACGGGAAGATGAGGCCGATGAGAAGCCCAAACCCGATCATCCAGATCCGCAGATCGAGCAGGACGCGACTGGTCAGACGGGGCAGCCAGCTGCGATAGGACAACATCGGCGTCGGCGGTGCGGAAGCGGTCACGTCCGTCATCCTGCACCGCCTGGCCGCTTTGGCCCAAGCAAGAATCTGACCAGTCTCGACTCTTTAGAAACGAGAGCATGCGCACGACGACTGCGTCAAACGCACCTTGCTGATACGGGCACCTATCTCGTTTCCCGGGGCGGACCAGCAGGTGGCAGAGTGTGCGGGGAATGGTTCACCATTGCCTCTGCGCAGACGCGGGGGATTCATGCAGCGTTGGGGGCGACGATGATGTCGGTCATCAGTCGTCGGTTCTGGCAAAGCGACCACTATAACTGGCTGTCGGGATACCTGGCGGCCCGAAAAATGAGCGGGCCCACTCGCGCTGTGATGGCCTTCCTGAGCTCGTCATTTGTCGCCTGTCTGATCGTGTTGTTGACCAGCCAGGATGGCCCCCGCGAGCCCGTCCCGGTGGCAATGACCTGGATCGCTGTGATCGGCGGGCTGGCCGGGATGGCATTATTTGCCTGGCGGTGGCCAACCCGCGCCCAATCACTGGCCTTCGTCGTAGTCGTCAACACCTCGATCGCGCTAGCCTGTCTGGCCCACCCCAATCCTCTAGCCGCCTTGATCGGCTGCATCGCCTTCGCTACCAGCGGCGCCTACGTCGCCTTTTTTCACAGCACCGGATGGATGCTCTATAACTTCGGGGTGGCCGCTATGGTCGCCACTTTCCAAGCCGTGCGGCTGGCTATGACGGGACATCCCGCCCTGGCGGGGGTGGACTGGTGGCTGATCGTCGAAGTCAACGTCGCCCTACCGCTGGGTGGCCAAATCCTGGTTCGCGCTCTAGCGGGGGATCTGGTACGCGCCGATACCGACCCCCTAACCGGCCTACTCAACCGCCGCGCCTTCCACCGCAAAGCCCTGGGGATGATCCACACACGCCCCAGCAACGCGAACTACCTGATGGTGATGCTGATCGACCTGGACAACTTCAAAGCACTCAACGACACCCACGGCCACAAAGCCGGCGACCAGGCCCTAGTCCACACCGCCCGCACCCTGTCAGCCACCGCCGATCCACAGGTGGTGATCGCACGAATCGGCGGCGAAGAATTCCTGCTCGCCACCACCGCCCCAACCTGCACCGCCAAATCACTCGCCACCCAACTCTGTACAGCCATCGCTACCACTCCAGAACGAGTCACAGCCAGCATCGGAGCTGTGTGCACCCGCCTCGATAGCACCACGCCAACCGATCACGACGTACTCCTCGAAAAACTCGTCGCGGCCGCCGACGCGGCAATGTATTCAGCAAAACGCGACGGCGGCAACCAAGTCCATCACCCCAACCACCCGAACACGGAACAGCGCTCAGTTCGGGGCACATCAGACAGGAATTGATCAGCCTCGAATCTCTGGATCTGAGACAAACCCTGAAGTGCATGCGGGCGAGAACCGCGTCCGAGACAAGAACCGGGCCATCCCGATTCTCTAGAACTGAGACGGCCCGTTCATGACTCGCCGGCACCGAATACGACGGCGTCAGCGTGCTCGCGTGTTCGATCGGTTGCGAAGTGTGCGTCCTCGTCGCTCATCCATCTCTGCCAAAGCTCTTCGGACTCACTACCGTCGCGTGCCAGGCCTCGCAGGAGGCGGATGTGTCGTGGCGTCTCGATCCACACCACAAACGACAGCCTGTCCCGTACAGCGGCTCTGGCCGAGGAGACCCCTTCGAGGATGAGCACTCCACCAGGGGCTACCGTCTGCCATTCGGCGAACGTCCGCCGGTTCCAGTCGTAGCGCTGATACCGCGCCGCTTGGTTCGCGGCGATAGGTCGAAGGACCTGTTCTTCGAGCCGCGGCCACCAGTGAATGGGGTTGTCCCATGAGGCGAAGTCGTCGGTGTGCACGATCTGGGCAGCACAAGCCTCGGCCAGCCGGGCAGCATAGGTGGACTTTCCAGCACCCCCGGGACCGTCAATAGCGACAAGTCGCGTTGCTCCAAGCCGAGGTATGCGAGACCACACGTCTGCTGCAAGGTCTGCGACGCTCACCCCACCATGATGTCCAACATGACCGGATCAACCGGGCCGACCACCAACGTTCCGGAATGAGTCGACAAAACTCTGTCGCATTGGGAAGGGGCCGAATGGCAGGTTGTGATGATGGCCGACGAGGTGGTGTTCATCGGGGGACCATCAGGTGTCGGCAAGTCCAGCGTCGGCTTAGAGATGCACGCCCAGTTGAGTGCCGCCGATGTCTCGCACTGCGTCATCGACGGCGACTTCCTTGACATGGCCTACCCAACCCCCTGGGAACACGGATTGGCCGAGCGCAATCTTGCGGCCATCTGGGCCAACTACCGCGCGCTGGGCTACACCAGATTGATCTACACCAACACCGTCAGTGTGCTGCCCACCGTCATGCAGGCACTGCTCGATGCAATGGGCGGCAACGTCGAAGCGGTCGCTGTCCTGCTGACATGCACCGAAGACACCGCCCGCCAACGGCTTACCCAGCGGGAAAAGGGTTCAGCACTCAACCGTCAGATCGAACTCAGCACGCAGATGGCGGTGGCACTCGAAGCCACCTGCCCATCGACCGTGCACCGTGTTCCTACCGACACCTGCAGTATTCAATCGGTAGCCGCAGCCGTCATCCGGCTGACAGGCTGGCTTCCCGGCTAGCCGTCACCACCCACGGAAAATGCGAGACAGGATGTGATCCGTCTCGTTTCTTTAGATCTGAGACGCTGCCGAGTGCGAGGCCCTGTCATGGTTCAGCCCACCGTGTCGTTGCGGGGCCCCTCGCTGTCACCGGATCTCGATGACATAACCCACCATCGCTACCGTCCGTCCTTACTGTGAGACCGGGAAGCCGCCATCGGCGGCACCGGACGAGTCACCACGTCGCGCAGCAAGACCGGGCCTGGCGTCGCTGCCCTCGATCGGATGGACAGATCCCGGGAAGGGCACCCCTCACGGGGCCAGACCGGTTCAGCGTCGCGCTCCATCAGGACGACGACACGGATCGTGTCAGCCGCACCAGAGGTTTCCCTCGTTTGCATTCGGGAATACATAGGCCCGTCAATTGGCGATCGCCATCGAGGAGTCGAGCCCGCCATTCCTATCGGCGACCAAGACGAGGACAAGAAGATGAGCCAGCACCGCACCGGGCCTGACTCGGAATACGCCGACCTGCGTCCCATGTTTGCCCACCTCGCGACGCTGGAACCGGGCACATCGGAGTTCGTTGGTCAGCGCGACGCTATCATCAAACGCTGCTTGCCCCTGGCGGATCACATCGCCCGCCGCTTCGCCAACCGTGGCCAGCCCATCGACGATCTCGTCCAGGTGGCGCGCGTGGGGCTGGTCAACGCGGTGAACCGTTTCGACGTACAGGCCGGTCCGGACTTCTTGTCTTTCGCAGTCCCGACGAT
This sequence comes from Mycobacterium sp. ENV421, assembly GCF_002887815.1. Taxonomy (GTDB): domain Bacteria; phylum Actinomycetota; class Actinomycetes; order Mycobacteriales; family Mycobacteriaceae; genus Mycobacterium. The sequence goes on from NZ_PDHO01000048.1 coordinate 15,266, forward strand.
GATGGGCGAGGTACGCCGATACTTCCGCGACTACAGCTGGTCGCTGAAAGTGCCGCGACGCTTCAAAGACCTGACTACCCCTCTCAACCGAGGCCGCGAGGAACTGTCTCACACGTTGGGGCGCGCCCCGAACGCGAGTGAACTTGCTGACTACCTCGGTATCGACCGCGAGGAAGTGCTTGAGGGCCTCATCGCAGCGGATGCATATTCGACGGTGTCCACCGATGTGCCGGTCAGCGCGGGCGACGACAAGCTGGTTCTGTCCGACCAGTTGGGATCCGAGGATGCCAACATCGAGCGAATGCTCACCGTGCAGGCCCTGCGCCCGCTGATCACCGCCTTACCCGACCGCGAACGTCTTGTATTGCGCCTCAGGTTCTTTGAGAACATGTCGCAAACGCAGATAGCGGAACAGATCGGCGTGTCACAGATGCACGTTTCCCGCATCCTGGCCCGCTCGATCGCCGCCCTGCGAGAGCAGTTAGAGAATGGGGAATCCGCCGCGGCCTAACGACCACCCTGAGCCGGTGGTATGACAGGCGGCTGCCGCTCGAAGGTGGCCGGTGGCTTGGACAGGATGGGGCCGCCCGATTTCGACGGTGTGGTCGGCGATCCGTTCGTCGAAGCAGCCCAGCACGGCAGCCACAGAGACGGGGTGGTCCGCGATGCGCAGCACCACAGCCGGGCTTGCGGGCAGGTGATCCAGGCGCGGTGTCGCATAGACCGCCGGTCAGCGCCGACACCAACCGTTCCACCGGGAGTGTTCCATCATGCAACGATGCCCTTTATCAGCTAACATGCATGGGCGATCTGCACAGTCAAGGCCTGCGAAAATGCGGTAGTTGCGGTGCAATATCAAATCATCGCCCGGTGCTCGTCGCCAACCGCCAGTACGGACCGGGACATCACTGCGGTCAGGTATCGAGTCGAGGGCGCTACGGGCAGCTGTAGTCGTGAGCAGATGATCACCCTGCTGGAACAGGGCCACACCGCCTTCGTCACAGATCAACACGGCTACTCCGACGTGGGGATCTTCGACTTAAACAAGGTCAAATATTTGCGCACGTACTGGGGCGACTTCTGGGACGACAACCTGATCTTGCTGCCGACGTTCGATGTCGACGTACGCCGGCACAATCCGGCTGTCGGTTCGGATGCCCAGTCCCGCCGCCGCCATGTGGGCCCCCTTGTTGGACGCGTTCAGATCGCCGTGTCACGGCTGATCGGTGTCACGCCACGGTGGCGCCGCCGGGCCGACGAGCGCCCCGCTCTCGCCCGGACCTAGAAGCCCCCAGGCGCGGTCGAACGGCTTCAAACCATGTCCACCACACCACACCGGGGTGCCTGATTTCGGAATACCGGGCACCCATCCCGCTTCACGAGGTTCGATCCTGCGGGTCACAAAGTGCCGTCATACACCTAACGGCGACACCCGGTTACCGGTATCCTTGGTAGGGCTGACGGGGTCACGACGATGCGGCGTATGTTCCGGTCGGCCTTCCCCGTGCAATGAGGTCACGCCATGGCGCCACTACCGCAGAGATCTGTGGGTAGCGATGTTGATGATGTCGCGTTGGCGTGGGAGCTGGCTGCATCTGCGTGCCCGCATCTGGGCAGAGTGCAAAACGACGCTATCTACATTCAGCTCGGTATCGGTGAGACGTTCGACGCCATCGATGCCCTTATCAGCGCCCTCGTGGTGCACCAGATACCGATCAGTGCTGCCCTGGCCGCCAGGACCGTGCACTGGCTGGACAGCTATCGCGGTCAACTCGCCGAACCGCGTCTACGCCAAATGCTCACCGAGCTGACTACGCATCCCTCCGATCAGCGCCAAACATCGCCTCGGACAACGAATCCCGCGCACTCCGACGAGGTCGCCTAAGCACACGGGCACGCCCTGGGTTCGGGAGACCGCAGACAGCGCCGCGAAGGGCAGCGACAGAAACCCGCCCCGATCCGCAAAGAACCGTTGTGGCTCACGATAACTGAGCGCGCGGTAGCATTTGGTGCGCTTTGGCCGCACCTAGAAACCGCCCGGAACCGACCGATGGGGACATGCGTTCCGCCACTCGGACGGTCGGTGTGGCTACGGCGATCTGGGATGGGCGTGGGCGGAATCGACGATGAGATTCGTGCCTGTTCGTTTCGCTTGGTACATGAGCATGTCGGCGTGCTGCAGCAGCAGCTCGGGGCTGGTGCCTGGGTGGGCGAGGACAACGCCGATGCTGACCGAGAGGTCATCGTAGATGCCAGCGCCGAGGGCCACCGGCCGGGTGAGTTCGGTGCGAATCCGTTCCGCCACGCGGCGCAACTGCTGCGTGTTGTCCACGCCGGGGCAGAGCACCGCGAATTCGTCCCCGCCGAGTCGGGCCGCGGTGTCTCCTGGCCGGATGGATCGTCGGATGCGCCGTGCCACTGTTTGCAGCACCTCATCCCCTTCGGCGTGGCCCCACGAATCGTTCACCGCTTTGAAACCATCAAGGTCGAGGTAGACCAACCCCACCCGCTGCGAGTCGGCGTGATCAGCCTCGGCGAGGGCGGTTTCGATCCGCTCCTGCAGCAGTGTCCGGTTCGCCAATCCGGTCAACGGGTCATGCAGGGCAGCCTCACGCAGTTTCCGGGCGTGTTCGCGTGCGTCGGTGACATCGCGAAAGGCCATCACCGTGAGCTGCGGCTGGTGGACTAACGGCACCGTGGCCAGCTCGACGACCCGCGGTTCGTTGGCGGTGTCGAGGACGAGGTCACGGGCCACACCGTGCTGCGGCCCTACGCCGGCGTCGCCGGGAGCCGACATGTCCGCGCGGGCCGAGAGAATCTGAGTAACCGCGCTGGAGTCGGCTGCCCGGGCGTTCTTCAGGACGACCTCGCCCGCCGAGGTCACGACAAGCACGCCATCGTGGATGCTGTCGAGCACCGCGCCAAACAGTTCCGCACTGCGATCGGCCTGAATCCGAGCGTCGTCGAGTTGCCCAATAAGGCGATTTCGAGAATCCCGATACAGCGACAGAGCCAAAACGACGAGCGTCAGACTGCACACCATGGCTTGCGCCAACAGGGCACGAACCTGAATCTCGGGCACAATGAACACGCCTCGGTCCTTGAGGGTGGCAACAACGATCCACGCCCCGGCGACGCTGACAAACAGGGTGGTCACCGTCGTGCTGTAGCGCAGTGCCAACCACAGTGCCGGCACGATGCTGACGAACGCCAGCGGCAGCCCGGTATTGTACCAGAAGATCCACACGAACACTGCGGCGACACCGACCCCCGCCAGTGATGCCTCCAGGGCGGCCACCGCTGAGAATCGCCGACATCTCCATTCGACATCGGGGAGCCGCAGCCATACCGCGACCCCGATGAGCGCCGAGGCGCCGTTACGCACCACAAACAATACAAACGTCTGCCCGGCCGGGGCGCCCGCCTCCACGACCAACGCCGCGGTCGCGACCGCGGCCGCGCATCCGCATCCGCACGTCACCGCCCCGACCAGCCGCGCCAAATCACTCGGGTCACGAAGAACGATGTGATCGCGTCGATACCCCAATATCGCCACGGTGACGACCGCCAAAACGACATTGACCACCACGAACCACGCAGCGATCGACACCGTCGCTTCTGTAGCAAGGTTCACGGCAAAAGTCACGGCACCCAGCACCACCACATGAGCGGTGCGCACGGCCCTGCTGTATCGCTGAGCCACCAGCAACCAAATGATGGCGACCGCCGCCGCCGGCCAGACCAGCGCGACCTCGCTTCCAGGTATCCGCGACACACGGCCGACTACCGCCGCCATCGCATACACCCCAGCGAACACGACGAAGGCGGTCAGAGGACGCAACACTCGATTCAGCAGAGGCCCCTCCTTCCGCCGCACACCTCACACCGCGGAGTGCTCTTTCAGAAGGATCGCACGATTTAACGAGCAGCTGACCTGACTGAGTGCGGTTCCACTTGGTGCTCCAGGTGCGGCTCGCGCCGCCAGCCGGTCGTGGTGGCGGTACCAGTCGATCGCGCGGCGCAGCTTCGGATAGGCGCTGCGTCCTTGGGGCAGCTCGTCACAGTGGGGCAAACATCCCGCCCCGGCCTTTGACTGGCTCGAACCGTTGGGCGTACTCCACGCGGCGGACCTGGACAGAGATAGCCGATGTGCCCTCTAACAAGATCACAATACTCAGAACTCTGGCCATAATTGCCCAGAACACCCATCACGCTATCGTTCGGGCGGGTCATGCGACGAAAAAGCGCACGCTGGCCACCAGCCGAGGACTGCGACGACTGCCAGTACCGAGCGTGGGCACGTCGACATCAAGAGAATCCGTTTGCCGGCTTTCCGCGGAGGCAGTCGCAGCAGGCCTAGGTAATCGACTGTCCCGGCTCCGCCGGTGATGACGGTCGGGGGGGGGGGGGGGGGGGGGGCCCACCCCGGGGGCCCCCGGGGGGGGGCCGCCCCGGGCACCCCCCCCCCACCCACTAAAAATATAG
>NZ_PDHO01000049.1 GCF_002887815.1 Mycobacterium sp. ENV421
GACGCCCTCGCCAAGATCAGCCACGGACTTGAACACTAAATTGAGCCAAGTCGGGTTCCAGTGTGGCCGCATCGCTGTTGCGCGCCAACGGTATTCAGAACGTGTCCGACCTGCTCGGCGGACACAACGCGTGGGTCGCCGCGCACGCGACCGTGTGACCGTAGATCAACGAAAGGAATTCAGAACATGTGCTACGCAGTCAACTGCCCGGCCTGTGGCAAGACGACGTGGGACGGCTGCGGCCAACACGTCGAAGGTGTGATGCGGGCGATCCCGCCCGAACAGCGGTGTCAGTGCAACGGGCGCACGGAGCCGCGCCGGTGATCGCGGGCCCCGGGGACAGCTGACGGTCTAGTCGAGCGAGCCCGGGGGGCGGGACACGCACTGCGCCGAGTAGAGCTCGACACCGAGCTTGTTCATCAGCTCGAGCTGCGTCTCGAGGTAGTCGATGTGGTGTTCCTCGTCGGCGACGATGTCCTCGAAGAGGTTGGCCGTGGTCGAATCCTGCTTCTCGCGGCACAGCACGATGGCCGGCTTCAACCGGTTGACCACTTCGTACTCCAGTGCCAGGTCGCTCTCGAACTGTTCGCGAATCGTCTGGCCGATGTTCAACGTGCCGATGCGTTGGTAGTTGGGCAGCCCATCGAGGATCAGGATCCGGTCGGTGACGCGCTCGGCGTGGCGCATCTCGTCGAACGATTCGTCCCGGGTGTGCTTGGCCAGTTCGGTGAAGCCCCAGTTGTCCTGCATCTTGGAGTGCAGGAAGTACTGATTGATAGCGGTCAGTTCGCTTGTCAGCTGCTGATTCAGGAGCGTGAGAACCTCGCTGTCGCCCTGCATTCACTTTCTCCTGTCATCGCACTCAAACCACAATTAGCGGGCTGCCGAATTGGGCTGTAACTACTCAATACCGTATGAGGTGAATCTAGTACAGGACCACCGCGTGAGCGGCGGTTCTCGCCGCACCAGATCGGTGTTGTCGCGCTTGCACTTTGGCACGTTGCGAAGCCGTCGGCAACTTAGATGAGGCTGGGCTGCCTTCACGAGAATGTAGTAAGTCTGGGCTTGGTTTTTGACCCCGCAATAAGTCCCGCGCGACATCTCGCATTATGTAATTGTCGCCGACGAAATTTTCGGTATTCGAACCGACAACTTGCCATCCGCGTGCGGCCCCACCCGGCGGGAGAGGGAGGCCTGGCGCGTTAGTTAGCTTAGGTTAAGCTAACTAACCGATGATCCGCGAGCAGAGGACACCGTGATGGGACGAGGTCTCCAAGGAGCCATGCTGCGCGGATTCGGAGGGCGCGACCATCTCGCGACGGTCGAACAAGTCGAGCACATCGCACCACACTGCGTCCGGATCACCATGTCCTCGCCGACCCTGTTCGACGACGTCGACGCCGGGCCGACGACCTGGCTACGGTTTTGGTTTCCCGATCCGGCCGGGGGAAGCACCGAGTTCCAGCGCGCCTACACGCTCGTCTGGGCCGATCCAGCCGCCAGCCGCTTCGCCATCGACGTCGTGCTCCACGAGCCGGCCGGACCTGCCTGCACGTGGGCCTCCGCCGCCGCACCAGGGATGACCATTGCGGCCGTGTCGCTGGGATCGTCACCGTTCGCGGTGCCCGACGAACTCCCGGCGGGATTTCTGCTCATCGGGGACTCGGCATCCATCCCGGCGATCAACTCCATCGTCGCCGCACTGCCACCCGAGGTCGACGTCGAGGTGTACCTCGAACGCCATTGCGACCACGACGAACTCATCCCCCTCGCCGAGCACCCGCGCCGCCGCCTGCACTGGGTGACCCGAACCGACGACACATCACTGGCAGCAGCCATCGAGGACCGAGACTGGTCCAACTGGTCGGCCTGGGCCGGCCCGGAGGCCGGTGCGCTCAAACATCTGCGCAAACGACTGAAGGACACGTTCGGATTCCCCAAGACCGAAGTGAAAGCCCAGGCGTACTGGACGCGAGGGCGCGAGATGGGCAGCACACGCAACGACGCTGCCGCGGCCACTGAAAGCGCCACGCCCACACAGCCACCGACACAGTCGGCCGCCGCCAGGGGCACGTGGCGGTCCCAGGCGGGCAAAGACCTTCTCGCACCGGTGAAGTCGCAGCTGATCGTCGCCGGCGTGCTGCAGGCACTGCTCACACTGCTCCAACTCGCCCCGTTCGTGGTCCTGGCCGAGCTGGCGCAGCAGCTTCTCAGCGGCGCCGACCAATCCCGGGTGTGGAACACGGTCACCGTGTTCGTCGTGCTGCTGACCACCGGCACCACACTGGGTGCAGTTCTGGTGCTGTGGCTGCATGTGGTCGATATGCGGTTCAGCGCCGAGGTGCGGCGCCAACTACTCGACAAACTGGCCCGAATGCCGTTGGGCTGGTTCACCGAACGCGGTTCGGGCTCGGTGAAGAAGCTCATCCAGGACGACACACTGTCGCTGCACTACCTGGTGACGCACGCGGTATCCGACGCGGTCGCGGCGGTGGTCGCGCCCATCGCGGTGCTGATCTACCTGTTCGCCGTCGACTGGGGCATGGCGCTGATCCTGTTCCTGCCGATCCTGGTCTATATCGTCACCACCTGGACCATGGTCTATCAGAGCGGCCCGAAGATCGCCGAGGCATCCCGCTGGGCCGAGCAGATGAACGGGGAGTCGGCGTCATTCCTGGAGGGCCAGCCGGTCATTCGGGTGTTCGGCGGCACGGCGGCTTCGTCGTTCCGCCGCCGACTGGACGGCTACATCGCGTTCCTCAACGAATGGCAGCGCCCGTTCATCGGCAAGAAGACCTTCATGGATCTGGTGACCCGACCGAGCACGTTCTTGTGGCTCATCGTCACCGCGGGTACCGCGTTCGTGGCGGCCGGCTGGACGACGCCCACCGCACTGCTGCCATTCCTGTTGCTGGGCACCACGTTCGGCAGTCGCCTGCTGGGCATCGCCTACGGTCTTGGCGGCATCCGGGAAGGGACCCAAGCCGCGCGGCGCATCGCGGTCACGCTTGACGACACCGAATTGAGCACCCGGCCCATGGAGGCACCCGCATCACCCGCGCCGGCAGGCGTGACTTTCGACGCAGTCAGCTTCGGTTATCGCCCCGGCGTCCCGGTGATCCACGACGTGACGCTGACCCTCGCGGCGGGAACGGTGACCGCTCTGGTCGGTCCGTCGGGCTCGGGCAAATCCACCCTGGCGGCACTGCTGGCGCGCTTCCACGACGTCGATGCCGGAGCGATCCGCATCGACGGCCGCGATATCCGCACCATGTCCCCCGACGAGCTGTACACCCGGGTCGGGTTCGTGTTCCAGGACATCCAATTGGTCGCAGGCACCGTGCGTGACAACATTGCGCTCGCCAGTCCGGCGGCTGCACCCGCCGATATCGAACGGGCAGCGCGCACCGCGCAGATCCACGACCGGATCCTGCAGTTGCCTGACGGATACGACACCGTCATCGGGGCGAACACCCCGCTGTCGGGCGGTGAGAAGCAGCGCCTCACCATCGCCCGCGCACTGCTGGCCGACACCACGATCCTGATCCTCGACGAGGCCACGGCCTTCGCAGATCCCGAATCCGAATATCTGGTGCAGCAGGCTTTGAGCTCTTTGATCGACAACCGCACGGTATTGGTGATCGCCCACCGACTGCACACCATCACCGGTGCCGACCAGATCGTAGTGCTCGACGGTGGCCGCATCGCCGAGGTCGGCACCCATTCGCAGCTGCTCGCCACCGACGGCCGCTACCGACGCCTGTGGGACGGCCGGCTGGCCGGTGCCGCCCGATGATCCGCACCCTGATCCGGCTGATTCCTGCCGAGAGTCGCGACCAGCTCACCAGCTACGCTGCGCTGACGCTGATTTCGGTGATCCTGCGAGCGGCCAGCGCGCTTCTGCTGGTGCCGCTGCTCGCCGCGCTGTTCGGTCCGCACGCCTCGGATGCATGGCCGTGGGTGGGTGCGCTCACCGCGGTCACCGCCGGCGGGTGGGTTGTCGACATGGTGGTGGCCCGCATCGGTTTCAGTCTCGGGTTCACCCTGGCCGACACCACGCAGCACTCGATGGCCAACCGGCTCACCGATGTTCCGCTGCGGTGGTTCACTGCCGACAACACCGCGGTTGCCCGCCAGGCCATCGCGGCCAGCGCGCCGGAACTGGTCGGTTTCGTCGCAAACCTGCTCAGTCCCTTCGTCGGTGCACTGCTGTTGCCCGCCGCGATCACAGCCGGCCTGTTTCTGATCTCCTGGCAGGTCGGCGTGGCGGCGGCGATCGCGTTGCCATTCCTCCTCGGCGCCCTGGTCGCCAGCCAGCGACTGGTCCGGGCCGCCGACGCAGCCGACGCCAGCGCCCACAGTGCTCTCACCGAACGCCTGGTGGAATTCGCTCGCACCCAGCAGGCGTTGCGGGCCAGCCGCCGCGTCACCGCCGCCCGGAGCCAGACCGGGGAAGCCCTCACCGCCGTGCGGGGCGCAACCGCGCGGCTGCTGCTATTCCAGATCCCCGGTCAGCTGTTGTTCAGCGTGGCCAGCCAGGTCGCGCTCATCCTGCTGTCGGCCACCATCACGACGCTGGCCCTCCGCGGCCAACTCGGTGCACCCGAGGCGGTGGCGCTGGCCATCGTCATGGTGCGCTTCCTGGAACCGTTCACGGTGCTGGCCGACTTGTCGGGGGCGGTGGAATCGGCCCGCGGCCTGCTGGACCGGCTCAACACCGTCACCACCGCACCAGTGACCGCACAGCCGGCGCGAGGTGCATTGCCGTTGGGCGAATCATTGCTTCCCCGAATCGAATTCCGCTCGGTGAGCTTTGGCTACCAGGGAACCGAGGTACTCAAGGACCTGTCGTTCACCCTCGAACCCGGAACCACCACCGCGATCGTCGGCCCGTCCGGTTCCGGCAAGAGCACGATCCTGTCGCTGATCGCCGGGCTGCACACCCCCGAGCGCGGCCAGATCGTCTTCGGCGGCATCAACACCGCCGATATCGATCCGGACGCACGCCGCGCTGTGGTCAGTGTGGTGTTCCAGCATCCATACCTGTTCGACGGGACGATCGCGGACAACATCCGCGTCGGGCATCCCGAGGCCGACGACGACGCGCTGCACCGGGCGATGAGCTTGGCGCGTGTCGACGACATCGTTGAGCGCCTTCCCGACGGCGCACAGTCCACCGTCGGCGAGGCCGGTGGCGCGCTGTCCGGCGGCGAGCGCCAACGGGTCAGCATCGCAAGGGCATTGGTCAAGCCGGCAGGCATTCTGCTGATCGATGAGGCGACCAGCGCGCTGGACACCGAGAACGAAGCGGCAATCACCCAGGCGATCAACGACGATCCCCTGTTGCGGACCCGGGTGATCATCGCGCACCGCCTCGACGCCATCCGGCACGCCGACCAGGTGTTGTTCGTCGACGCGGGCACGGTCGTCGAGCAAGGCAGCATCGACGAACTCACCGCACGTGGTGGGCGTTTCGCGGAGTTCTGGCGGCAACAGGAATCCAGCGCGGGATGGCGGATCGCCGCGGACAGGGCCGGCCAGCGCGTCGGGTGAATTTGTGAGGGCTCGCGCCGTTTACCGACAGCTACTCGCGGGCACGCCCCAACCATGTCAGTGACAGCGTTCAAGGACCTTCCGCTGACCGACCGCGACCGCAAGTGGGATGGCGACGCGGCCGAGAAGCGAGTCCGAAAATGGGCCGATGCCGAAGATCAACCGAACGAGAAGTACCGCGTCGCGCACGTCTGGTACGACAGCGACAACAAAGACAACTTCACCGCCTACAAACTGCTGATCGCCGACATCATCAACGGCAAGCTGACGGCGGTGCCCCGCGGGATCATGGCAGCCGGCGCGATCATGCAGGGCTCACGCGGCGGTGTCGACCTGCCCGACAAGGACATCGAGCGGGTCAAGAGCCACCTCGCCAAGTACTACGCCAAGATGGACGAAACCGCGCCGTGGGAACGGGACTGAGCTCCCCTGAGCTAGATTGCGGGCGTGACTCGCCCAACGCCGGGCGCAGGCCGGTTCGCTCCCAGCCCCTCCGCCGACCTGCACATCGGCAACCTGCGCACCGCAGTGCTGGCGTGGCTCTTCGCCCGCTCGACAGGCCGAAACTTCCTGATGCGCATCGAAGATCTCGACGACCGCACCCACGACGACGTGGCGCAGCGTCAACTCGACGATCTGGCCGCTATCGGCGTCACATGGGACGGTGAACCGCAATGGCAATCCCGGCAGCGGGAACGCTACGACACGGCGATCGCCGGGTTGGCGGAGCGCGACCTGGTGTACGAATGCTATTGCAGCAGAAAAGATATCCTCAGCGCACCGCGCGCGCCACACGCCCCGGAAGGGGCGTATCCGGGCACCTGCCGTGACCTATCTACCGCCGAGCGGGCCGCCAAACGAGAGACGGGGCGACCGCCCGCGCTGCGGCTGCGTGCCGAAGCCGGCGAATTCACCGTCACCGACGTCATCCATGGCCGCTACACCGGGGTCGTCGACGACTTCGTGCTGCGCCGCGGTGACGGGGTGCCGGCCTACAACCTGGCCGTGGTGGTCGACGACGCGCGCTCCGGCATCGACCAGGTGGTCCGCGGCGACGACCTGTTGGCGTCCGCCCCTCGCCAGGCCTACCTGGCCGGGCTCCTCGGCTACCCGCAGCCGGAGTACGCCCATGTGCCGCTGGTCCTCAACGCCGAAGGCAAGCGACTGGCCAAACGCGACGGCGCCGTCACCCTGGCCGAACTCGGAGTGGCCAGGACGTTCGCCCTGATCACCGAATCGCTGGGCTGGCCGTCGTCGAACATGGCCGAGCTGCTGCGCCACTTCGACCCGGCCAGGTTGCCCCGCGACCCGTGGGTGTATCAACCGGTTTGATCGCAACCCTTGGCGGGCATCTCCCACAGCATTACTGTCCGCCGAATGCGTCATCTACCACGTGCAGCACTGCTGGCCATCGCGATGGTCGCCGCAGTGCTGATCGGCGGCTGCGCCAAGTCCGATAGTGGCGACCCGCTGTCCTCCGGTGTGCTGCGGGTCGGCACCGAAGGCACCTATGCGCCGTTCAGCTTCCAGGATCCCGCCACCGGACAACTCGCCGGTTACGACGTCGACGTCGCCAACGCGGTCGGTGAGAAACTCGGCAAGAAAGTCGAATTCGTCCAGACACCATGGGATTCCATCTTCGCCGCGCTCGAAGCCAACCGGTTCGACGTGGTGGCCAACGAGGTGACCATCACCCCGGAGCGCAAGAGCAAATACGACCTTTCCGAACCGTACTCGGTCGGTGAAGGCGTCATCATCACCCGGGCCGACGACAATTCGATCACCTCGCTGCGCGATCTCAAGGGCAAGACCGCCGGTGCCAGCATCACCAGCAACTGGGCGCAGGTGTCCCGCGACGCGGGGGCGACGGTGGCCCCGGTGGAGGGATTCACCCAGGCGATCACCCTGCTCAATCAGGGCCGGGTGGATGCTGTGGTCAACGACAGCATCGCCTTTCACGCCTACCAGGCCGAGACCGACAACCAATCGGTGAAGATCAGCGCGACGATCGGCGACAAGAGCGAACAGGGCTTCGCCGCCCGGAAGAACAGCGGTCTGCTGCCGGATCTGAATCGCGCCCTCGACGAGCTGAAGGCCGACGGCACGTTGGCCGCGATCTCCCAGAAGTACCTGAAAGCCAACGCCACCGGTGCACCCGCATCCGGGGGCGCCGAAGCCGGCCACCGCTCGGTGTGGCAGCTGATCGGGAAGAACTTGTGGCCCTTGGCCAAGGCCGCGATCACGGTGACCATCCCGCTGACCGTCATCAGCTTCGCCATCGGTCTGGTGATCGCGCTCGTGGTGGCCCTCGGCCGGCTGTCCAGGAACGTGGTGGTGTCGAACATCGCGCGGTTCTACATCTCGGTCATCCGCGGCACACCCCTACTGGTGCAGTTGTTCATCATCTTCTACGCACTGCCGCAGATCGGCATCAAACTCGACCCGTTCCTGGCGGCGGTGATCGCGTTCAGTCTCAACGTCGGCGGCTACGCCGCCGAGATCATCCGCTCGGCGATCCAGAGCATCCCGAAAGGTCAGTGGGAGGCCGCCGAGACCATCGGCTACCACTACGCCGGTGCACTGCGACGGATCATCCTTCCGCAGGCAGCCCGGGTTGCGGTCCCACCGCTGTCCAACACCCTGATATCACTGGTCAAAGACACCTCGCTGGCATCGACCATCCTGGTGACCGAACTGCTGCGTACCGCACAGGTGGCCGCTGCGCCGACCTTCGAGTTCTTCGCGCTGTACGGCACCGCCGCAGCGTATTACTGGATCATCTGCCTGGTGCTCTCGTTCGGTCAGAGCCGCCTGGAGCACCGGCTGGAAAGGTACGTGGCGCGATGACTGACACCAGCGGCGCAACCGAATACCGAGTCGTCGCCGACGGCGTCGAGAAGGCGTTCGGAGACAACAAAGTACTCAAAGGCGTGTCGTTCACGGTGCGGCGCGGAACGGCGACCGCGATCATCGGACCGTCCGGGTCGGGCAAGACAACGTTGTTGCGCACGTTGAACGCGCTGGACCGCGCCGACGCCGGCGTGATCCGGATCGACGATGTCGAGATCGACTTCGCCACGCCGACAACCAAATCCGAGGTGCGCAGGTTTCAGTCGCAAAGCGGGTTCGTGTTTCAGGGTCACAACCTTTTCCCTCACAAGACGGTGCTGCAGAACATCATCGAAGGCCCGGTGATCGTGCAGAAGCGCCCTAAAGAGGAAGCGATCGCCGATGCGGTCACACTTCTCGACCAGGTCGGACTGGCCGACAAACGCGATCAGTACCCCTACCAATTGTCCGGCGGACAGCAACAGCGGGTCGGTATCGCCCGGGCACTGGCGCTCAAGCCCAAGCTGGTGTTGTTCGACGAACCGACGTCGGCACTGGATCCCGAACTGGTCGGCGAGGTGCTCTCGGTGATCAAGGAACTGGCCGTCGAGGGCTGGACGATGGTGATCGTCACCCACGAAATCCAATTTGCCAGACAGGTTTCCAACCAGGTCCTGTTCACCGATGGTGGAGTGATCCTCGAACAGGGCCCGCCCGACGAGGTGCTCGGCAATCCGAAGGAAGTCCGAACCCGCCAGTTCCTCGAGCGGGTCCTCAATCCCCTGTAGCCGGACCGGCGCTGTGCCACAGTGTCCAGATGCCGAAGCAGACGCAGGTAGACGCGGACGTCGTGATTGTCGGGGCCGGGCTTTCCGGAATGATCGCCGCCCGCACGGTGCTGGCGGCCGGACTGACACCGGTCGTGTTGGAAGCCGACGAGCGCGTCGGCGGTCGCATCCTCACCGAGGAGGTCATCCCGGGCCTACCCGTGGAGCTCGGCGCCCAATGGATCGGCGACACCCACGAAAGAATGTTCCGGCTGGCCGCCGAACTCGGCGTCGAGACCTACCCACAGTTCGACGACGGTGAGACGTCCTATGACCTTGTCGGGTCGGGAGTGTTGCGCGAGAGCGAATTCCACGCACGCTTCGCCGGCGAACTGGCCGAGCTGGAGCGAGTACTGCGCCGGCTGGACGAGCTCGCCACCGAGGTGCCCGTCGACGCTCCGTGGTCGGCAACCCAAGCGGCCGAATGGGATTCCATCACCGCGGGCGCATGGTACGACGCCCAGGGACTGTCGCCGGTGGCCCGCACCCTGGTGGAGATCTGCACGGTCGGGATTCTCGCGGTGCCGACCGCGGAGGTGTCATTCCTGCACCTGCTGTTCACCATCCAGACCTGCGGGGTGACCTCGGAGCTGTTCGCCGAATCCGAAGGAGGCGCCCAGACCACCCGGTTCGTCGGCGGCACGGCCGAGATCCCGCGCCGACTGGCCGCGCTGATCGCCGATCACATCATGCTGAGGGTCCCGGTACAGCTGATCGAGCACTCCGCCGACAGTGTGAGCGTGCACTGCCGCGGCGGAGTGGTCGCCCGTGGGCGCCGTGTGATCGTCGCCATCTCACCGACTCTCGCGGGCCGCATCATGTACGACCCTCCGCTTCCCGGGACGCGCGATCAGCTCACGCAGCGTCTGCCCAATGGGTCCGCCATGAAGGCGTTCTTCGTCTACGACGAACCCTTTTGGCGCACTGACGGATTCAACGGCCAGCTGATCTCCGATGTCGGCCCGGCCCGGATGTCCAACGACACCTGCATCCCCGGCGACGATCACGGGGTGATCCTGATGTTCCTCGAAGGCGAACAGGCCCGCACCTTCGGTCGCCTACCCGAAGACGAACGCCGTGCGGCGCTCACCGCCGAGCTGGTGCGCCATTACGGCGGCAAGGCCGCCCATCCCGAGTTCTACGTCGACGGCGAATGGTCGGACCGGCAGTGGACCCGCGGCTGCTACAACGCCAACCTGGGCCCGCACGTGTGGACGGCCTACGGTCCGGCTCTGTCGGCACCCATCGGCGTGATCCATTGGGCATCAACCGATACTGCGACGTATTGGAGCGCCTACATGGAGGGGGCAGTCGACGCCGGTGAGCGGGCCGCCCGCGAAGTTGTTGCCGCGCTGACCGACTGACTTACGCTACGCTACGCATCGTAATCACGCCGTTTGCGAGGGGGTCCTGAGATGAGCCGTTTCGCCGACCACTGTGATGGCCGTGGCTACGGTGGACTCGTCGGCCGAGTCGGCGCGCTGGCGCTGTTCCTCGGTATCGGGATGGCGGTGAGCCCCGGCCTGGCCTCCGCCGACCCCAATACCGCCGATCACGCGTCCTCACGCGCTCACTCCGGCGCCGTCAGGGCACCGAGTGCCGCGAAACCCTCAGCGAACAGCTCGATTTCGAGCGCTGCCCGGGATACCAGGGGCTCGATGAACAGTTCGCGCCCGGTGGGTGCTCGCTCACCGCGCCCAACGAAGCCGGTCGCGGCCCGCCGGTCCGGTCAGGCACCGGCACGTCTTCCCGCGCCTGACGACGCGCTGGCGGCCGCAGCCCAGTGGATACGGCGACAGGTCGGCGTTACCTTCTTCAACGCCTCACCCTCCATCGGCTACGACCCCGCCCAAAACGGCACCTCCCCCTACGGCGTCGTCACCGGCAGCCTCAATGCCACCGATCGCGAAGGCGACCGGATTTCCTATGTGCTGACCTCGGCGCCTGCGCACGGCAGCGTGATCATCAAGGCTGACGGCACGTTCTCCTACGTGCCCAACGCTGAGTTCGCCGCCTCGGGCGGCACCGACACCTTCACCGTCCAGCCCAGTGACCACGCCGGAAATCCATTCCACATCAACCTCGCCGGCGTTCTGAACGCCGACCCGACCGGCGGCCAGACGCAGATCAGTGTCACCGTCGCACCCGACTCACCCGCTCCGCCGGATCAGCTCCAGATGGAGGCCCTGGCCGCGCAGATAGCCAATTCGCCCCAGCTGCAATGGACGAAGAACGTTCTGCGGCCATGGTGGATCGCTCTGGCGGCGTTGAAATACCTCCCTGCCGGTGGGCTGGACGCCGGTAACGTGACCCGGCTCAACCAAGCCCTTGACGAGTTCACCTTCGGTGTCGCCATGCGGATGGTCAACACCGACCCAGCTCGCCCGAAGATCCTCACCTACGAGATTCCACCCCACGACTGGGGCCCGTTGGCCATCGCGGGCGGCCGTTGGGCATATGACAATCCCGATTCGGTGTATCGGACCATTCCGGTCAACGCCAAGTACTCGTACGTGATCACCGGCAAGTTCGTCGGCGATCCGCCGGCTGACCTGAATTTCTCGGTGTACACCGACCCGAACGTCACGAACTCGGTCGACAACATCGGACTACACGATCTCGTGGTCAATCCGGACGGAACGTTCACGATCACGGTGAACACCGCATCCGACGATGGCACTCCCAACCACCTGCACATGACCCACGACGCTCAGCAGGTCTTCATCCGCGACACGCTGGGGCAGTGGACGGACTCGCCAGTCGAGTTGTCGGTCCAGCGCGTTGACGCGCTTCCGGCTGCCGCCCCGAAGACCTACGACCAATTGGTGCACGGGGCCGTCTCACTGGCGCTCACCTCAGGAGTCGCGCTCTACGGGTTGATGCTGCTGCCATTCATCCAGCCGGTCAATTCGTTGGGTAAGCCCACCCACACCTTTGGAACCCTGTCCACGCAACGACAGAGCTCGACGTTGTTCCACCTCGACGACGACCAGGCGATGGTCATCACGGTGACACTCGGCGACGCCGGGTATTTCACCACCCCGGTCACCGACGCGTGGACCATCACTCCCGACTACCGAAATCACCAGAGCAGCTTGAACTCTTCGCAGGCCGTGCAGAATCCGGACGGCTCCTACACGTTGGTGCTGTCCAAAACGGATCCGGGAGTTGCCAATTGGGTCGACACCGGCGGGCTCTCCCAGGGCAGTCTGTTCGTCCGGTGGCAACTGCCGAACGCCAACGCTGATGCCGGCCCGCCGACAGTGACCTCGCGCGTGGTGCGCGTGGAAGACCTGGCATCGGCGCTGCCGTCGAGCACCGTCTACGTCACCCCTGAGCAGCGGGCGCAGCAACTCGTTGCGCGGCAGCAGGCCTACGACTCGCGCTTCAACCGGTTTTTCGTGGCCTAGAACGACTTCCGCTGCGGCATCATCGGTAACGGTCAACCGTGCGCCGGCTCTATACAGCGACGTCCAGGCGCGCCATGCCGCGCAGCGTGACATGCGGCTTGTAGGTCGGCTCAGCGGCCAGCCGCGCCTGCGGGAAACGGCGGGTCACCGCGGTCAGGGCAACCGCGGCCTCCATGCGCGCCAGCGGCGCACCGAGGCAGAAGTGCGGTCCGTGCCCGAATGCCAGGTGGCGGATCGGGTTTCGGGTCGGGTCGAAGTCGTCGGGCCGCTCGGTCGATGCCGGATCGCGATGTGCCGCCGCCAGGAGCAGCATCATGATGTCGCCCTTGGGGATTCGCGTGTCACCGATCTGCATGTCCGCGCCGGCCACCCGGCTGGCCAGTTGCACCGGTGGGTCGTAGCGCAGTGTCTCCTCGATGATGTTCGGGGCCAGGCTCGGGTCGGCGCTCAATGCCTTCCAGTGCTCGCGGTGCCGCAACATCGCCAGGATGGCATTGGCGATGAGATTGACCGTCGTCTCGTGCCCGGCGATCAGCAGCAGGTTGCAGGTCGCGACGATCTCCTCTTCGGTGAGCTGGTCACCGGATTCCTCCACGGCGATCAGGCCCGACATCAGGTCGTCGCGGGGCTCCGCGCGGCGGCGCTCCAGCAGTTCGCGCAGGTAGCCGCGCAGCCACATTCCGGCCTTCAGCCGTTCTTCCAGCCCCTGGGGCTCGCCGGTGAACGTGGCGAACGGATCTAGTCCCTGCGCCAAAAGTGTTGATGCCGAGCTGAACTGCGGTTCGTCCTCGATCGGCACGCCGAGCAACCGACAGATCACCGCCACGGGCAGCGGATGTGCCAGCTGCTCGATGGCGTCGAATTCGCTTGTCTCGGCGACTTTGTCGAGCAGATCGTCGACCATGGTGGCGATGTCGGGCTCCAGCGCCTTGACCACCCGGGGCGAGAACGCCTTACTGACCAGTTTGCGCAATCGGGTGTGATCGGGCGGGTCGAGGAACAGAAATCCGGGGGTGCCGAACGGCCGGGGCTGCTCACCGGCGTCGATGGCCCGCTGCGCGGCGGTCGATTTCAGCCGGTCGCTGCACGAGTCGGGGTGCCGCAGCACCTCGTCGCAGTCGGCGAAGCTGGACATCACGTGCAGGGTGGACTCGGGAATCAGCATCGGGCTGCGGTCGAGGATCTGCCGGTACACGGGGTACGGGTTGGCCCGGTTGGCGGGGTCGAGCAGTTCTACCAGCAGCTCTTGCGGCTCGGCGGCAGCAGTCATCTACCTATTGTGCACGCTATTGTGCACGCGTCGAATGGCCGTAGTACCTGCCGAGAGCATCCTCGCGGAGTTCGTCGAACTCACCCGCCACGATCGCGGCGCGGATCTGGTCGACCAGGCGGATGATGAACCGCTCGTTGTGGATCGTGCACAGCGTGGCGGACAGGATCTCCTTGGCTTTGAACAGGTGATGCAGGTAGGCCCTGGTGTAGTTGGCACAGGTGTAGCAGTCGCAGTCGGCGTCGATCGGGGTGAAGTCCCGCCGGTAGCGTGCGCCGGTGATGTTGAAGCGCCCGGTCGGCGAGTACACCGCCGCGTTGCGCGCCACCCGCGACGGCGACACGCAGTCGAAGGTGTCGGCACCCGCGGCGATAGCGGCGAACAGGTCGTCGGGCTCACTGATGCCGAGCAGGTGACGGGGCTTGTCGTCAGGCAGCTCGTCGACGCACCACCCGACGATCGTGGCCAGGTTCTGCTTTTCCAGCGCTCCGCCGATGCCGTAACCGTCGAAGCCACGCCCCTCGGAATCGACGATGCCGGCCAGGTCCCGCGACGCCTGACGCCGCAGGTCCTCGTACTGCGCGCCCTGAACCACCCCGAACAGCGCCTGCGCGGGCCGCTCCGGACGTTCCGCGGTCAGCCTGCGGTGCTCGGCGATGCAGCGCACCGCCCAGGCTTGGGTGCGTGCGACCGACTCCTCTTGGTAGCCACGGGTATTCACCAGCGTCGTCAACTCGTCGAAGGCGAAGATGATGTCGGCACCGATCTTGTGCTGAATCTGCATCGACACCTCGGGAGTGAACCGGTGCGTCGAGCCGTCGAGATGCGAAATGAACGTCACGCCGTCGTCGTCGACATGCGCCAGCCGCTGCTTACCCTCGGCGATCACGTCGTCGGCCTGTACCCGATTGGCGTCCATCGACAGGACCTTGCGGAACCCGGCACCCAGGGACAGGACCTGGAACCCGCCGCTGTCGGTGAACGTCGGCCCCGGCCAGTTCATGAACGCGCCGAGACCACCTGCCTCGTCGACGATGTCAGGGCCGGGCTGCAGGTAGAGGTGGTAGGCGTTGGACAGAACGGCTTGCGCACCCAGCTCGCGCATCGTCTCGGGAAGCACCGCCTTCACGGTGGCCTTGGTGCCGACGGCGATGAAAGCCGGGGTGTGGATGTCGCCGTGGGGCGTGTGGATCACGCCGCTGCGTCCCCGCCGGCCGGGCAACTCCGCGTCGACGGTGAAGAAAGGCACGTCGACATCTAACCAGCGCGCCGCCTCACTCCAGGAACCGCACGATGTGGCCGGCCAGCTCCTCGCCCGCATCCTCTTGGATGAAGTGCCCGGCCCCGTGCAGCGTGGGGTGTTCGCGGCCCTGTGCTCCTGCCATCTGCTGGAAGATCGGCGCCATCGCCCCGGTGATCGGGTCGCCGTCGCTGAAGGCCACCAGCATCGGCGTCGAACCGGCGGTCAGGGTCGCCCAGGCGCGCCGGTTCGCCTCCGACGCGGGGTCGTCTGGGGTGGTGGGCACCAGTCCGGGCATTGCCCGCGCAGCGGCGGTGAAGCTGTCGTCGGCGAAAGGGGCGTTGTAGGCCTGGCGAACGTCGTCGCTCATCGGCCGCAGGCATCCCGACTCGACGAATCGGCCGACATCGATGCTGGGCGAGTCCTGGATGGCGCGGCGGAACTGCCACCACACCTCGGGCATGTTGAAGTCACCTGTCGGCAGACCGGTGTTGGCGACGACGATGCGGGTGAATCGGTCCGCGTTCTCCGCGACCAGGCGCAGCCCGATCAGCCCACCCCAGTCCTGTCCGAACAAGGTCACTCGGTGCAGATCGAGGACGTCGAACGCGAGTGCGCGCATCCACTCGACGTGGCGGGCGTACGTGTGGTCCTCGCGGCGGGTGGGTTTGTCGGAACGCCCGAAACCGACCAGATCCGGACAGATGACCCGATGCCCCGCGGCAGTGAGCACCGGGATCATCTTGCGGTACAGAAACGACCACGTCGGTTCGCCATGCAACAACAGAATTGGATCGGCGCGCTCCGGGCCTTCGTCGATCCAGGCCACTCGTAGACGGCCCCCCTCGTCATCGTCGAGCTCGCAATAGTGCGGTACATAAGGGAAATTCGGAATTTCAGCGAATCGCTCGTCGGGTGTACGCAATGTCTGCATGACCGTGAAGATACCGACTTTGCCTGCGCGGCCCGTCATTTGCCCCGATGATGAGGAAAGTTTCGGCTCCTTGACTGGCAGACGAGCTTTTTGTCCATTCTTGCCATCCCCCGGAATCGGCGCACCATAATTTTCTCGATGATCTGTCAACGTCGATGGATCACCTACATAAGGAGAAATCGGTGAAGCGTGCATTGGTGGTGACCGTTGCCGGCGCCGCGGTCCTGGTGGCCGGATTGTCAGGTTGTTCGAAAAACGACAACAAATCAACGTCGACGACGAGCGCAACGGCGAGCACATCCGCGGCCGCTACGACGACGAGTGCGGCGGGATCCCCCAGCGCGACCGCCGGTGCAGGGACCGCCAAGGTGACGATCGACGGTCAGGCGCAGAACGTCCAGGGTCAGGTCGTCTGCGCGACGGCCGGCGGCAACCTCAACATCGCGATCGGGGAAGCGACCACCGGCATCGCCGCCGTCCTGTCCGCGGATGCCTCTTCGGTGCAGTCGGTCGGCCTGGGCAACGTCAACGGCGTGACGCTGGGTTACACCGCAGGCGTGCCCGGTGGGGCGAATGCCACCGCCACCAAGGACGGCAACACCTACACGATCAGCGGAACCGCGACGGGCGTCGACATGGCCAACCCGATGCAGCCGGTGACCAAGCCCTTCGAGATTCAGGTCACCTGCCCGTAGCGGCAGGCAGGACGAAGCGGCGGCGCCCCGAGGGGTCGCCGCCGCTTTCGTGTGACTAGACCCCAACCGCCTTTTCCAGCCCGGCCAGCGAGTCCTCCAGCTGAGCCAGCAGCCGCTGCAGATGCGGGATGCTGCGCCGGCAGCCGACCAGACCGAAGTCGAGGTTGTCGGCGTTGTTGGACATCGTGATGTTGAGCGCTTGGCCGTCGAGCGCGATCGACAACGGATAGTTGCCGTCCAGGCGTGCGCCGTGCCAGTACAGCGGCTCGCGGGCACCCGGCACGTTGGAGATCACGATGTTGAACGGGGGCGCTGCCGCGGCGGCCAGCGCCGGCAGCAGGGTCAGTGCCAGCGGCGCCATGTTGAACGCCGACAACGCGAGCTGCTGGATCTTGGGCAGCTGCAAGAACACCTCTTTGTTGCCACTGATCGACGCGTTGATCGCCGCCAGGCGCTTGGCCGGATCACTCTCGTCGGTGGCGAGGTTGCACAGGATGGCGCCGACCTGGTTGCCGCCGCTGGACTGGTCGTGCTCGTCGCGCAGATTGACCGGAACCATGGCGATCAGCGGTTTGTCGGGCAGGGCGTCCTGCTCGATCAGGTAGGCCCGCAGGGCTCCGGCGCACATCGCCAGGATGACGTCGTTGACGGTGACACCGGCGGCGTCCTTGATCGCGATGATGCGTTTGACCGGCCAGGACTGCGCGGCCACGCGACGAGCCCCACCGATCGGGACGTTGAACATCGTCTTGGGCGCCTCGAACGGAAGGGTCAGCTGCTGTTCGAGCAGGGCAGCTCGCGCGATGGTCACCGCTGAGGGCGCCAACCCCGCGAGTGATCCGGCCGCTCGTCTCAGCCCGCCCAGCGGCGACGCGCCGCCCTTGTCCTTGTTACGTGCGCGCGGCCTGATGGTCCACGGCGCCCGGATCTCGTCGTCCAGCGGATCTGTCGAGAGGGTGCGCCGAGTCAGCTTCATCGCCGAGACACCGTCGAGCAGCGAGTGGTGGACCTTGGTGTAAACGGCCACCCGGCCGTCGTTGAGGCCCTCGACCAGATGGGTCTCCCACAGCGGCCGGTGCCGATCGAGCAAACTGCCGTGCAGCCGCGAGGTCAGTTCGAGGAGTTCACGGACCCGACCGGGCTGGGGCAGCGCCGAGCGGCGCAGGTGGTATTCGAGGTCGATGTCCCGGTCGAAGGCCCACGTCAGGTTCGCGATGCCGCCGAAGAACGCACCGGGATGCTTACGGAACGTCGGTTGCACGTCTTGGTAGGTGAGCAGGTCGTTGTAGATGCCAGCCAGGAACTCCGGGCCCATACCCTCGGGCGGCTCGAACAGCTGCAGGCCACCGACGTGCATGGGATGTTCTCGGGACTCGGCGAGCAAGAACATCGAGTCGGTCGGTGAAATCAGCTCCATCGATGACCTCCGCTTAGATTTCTAACCCGTGTGCCCATTACACCGGTTTGCCACACGGATTTCCTCGCGCCGTCGCACCCGGGTCAGCGGTGGCCGCCGCGAGTGTTGCGGATGGATCCGCACAACGGAATGGGCTCGGGGTCAGTGGTGTCCGCCGCCGCCCCCACCGCCGCCACCGCTGTGGTTGCCGCCGTTGAAGCCGGGCTCGGCCACTTCAGCCTCGGTGAGCTGATCGCTGGTGTCGGGAATCATCGTCGGGGCGCAGTTCATCGAGAAGCTGTCCTCGGTGTCACTGTCCTGGCACTGGGCCGCCAGCCGCGGCGCGGGCTCGGCGATGGCGAACACCGCGACAGCCGGCGCCGCCGCGATCGCCAATCCGATTGCGACATAGAGCAATCGTCGGGTGTTGGTCGAAGCGGTCGTCATGATCTCAAACCCCCTGGCATACAAGGTTGAATCCTCAAAGCGCCAGGGTAGGTGAGGTTCCTGGGAATCGCGACGCGTCGGGCGCTATTCACAGCCATGCCGCAGCCGGTGCGGTGTCAGCCGGCCGTGCCGATGCCACTTCTGGAGATCGTGAATCCGCGACCGCCCGCCACGGTGCAACTGACCCCGCTCTCCTCGGAGAGGCACGTGAATTGTCCGAGCGCCATCGTCTTTCCGTAGGCGAGCGTCGGGATCCCCTGCGCGGCGTCGCCAAGGCAGCTCACGCCGGTACACGACTTGAACGTCCCGTCGTTGTTCAGCGTGACGGACTGGGGTGGGCTGTCGGTCTGGCAGTAGACCCCGTCTTCGCCGACGCGGCCGCCGGTGTTGATCTCACAACTGATGTTGCGCGACGGGGAGTAGAAGCCGCAGTACTGGCCCACTGATGTGCAGACCGAATCGTCAGCCGCCGCACCCGGTGCACCGAGAACCGAGCCGACGACGAAAACGGTTGTCGCCCCGACAAACACCCGAGCCCGCAGATCTTTCGCCATGCTTACTACCTTGACTGAAGGGCGCACGGTTTGCTGGCGATTCAGCAAACCACCTGCGCCGAGCGTGCGGGTTGTCGTCGACATATCGCGCTTGGGTTCAGGGGTCTAGTGCAACAGCTCCTAGCTGAGGAGTTGTTGCATGCGT
>NZ_PDHO01000004.1 GCF_002887815.1 Mycobacterium sp. ENV421
AACAACCACGTCAACGGGCAACACGAAATCACCCGTCCACGGTTTCAGGCTAAGACGTGACCTTCATCGATGACGGTTCGCTGGGTCTGGCCGCCCACCACCGCAACCGTGTTCCGCGTTCAGTTGGTCAGCTGATAATGCGGAAGTCGCCAGGCCGCCAGTCCCCGTTGGATGCCTCCGTCTGAGGCCCGTAGATGCGGAAGTAGAAAAACATCCCCTGCCGGAATGGTAGGCCGTGACTCCCCTGTCATCACGGAGATGACAAGTTCACTGAGACGAACAGGACCACGATCGTCTCACTCAACATGGCATTTCTGCAGCTGACGGATGACAACAACATTGAGACCGGACGTCCGCTACCCGCGCTGTTCGTGGTCGATTCCGGCTGCTCGGGAGACGAGCAACTCGCTGAGTTCTTCGGCGTAGGCAAGCTGCTTGCGTAATTTTGCAGCGCTTTCCTGCGTCTTGACTTGGAAATCATGCAGTAAGCGCGCGGCGGCGGTGCGTCGATCGGCAGGTGCTCCCGCATCGCCCAGCACGTCGAGTGAGTCCAGGAGGTCTTTCATCTCGGTCAGAGTGAACCCGAGTGGTTTCATCCGGCGGATGACGAGCAACCGGTCCACGTCGGTGTCGGTGTAGAGGCGGAATCCCCCGGCGGAGCGTGCAGAGGGCGTGACCAGACCCACTTCGTCGTAATGACGCACCGTGCTGACGGAAAGCTCAGTGCGGCTGGCGACTTGCCCGATCTGCATGTGTGTGTCGGTCAATGGCTTGCTCCGAGCGTTCCCGAGAGTCGGTCGTGACGGTCGGCGGAATCGGTGTTCAAGCCAACGATATCGACGTGTTTGCCCTTCGCGCGGTATTTGCTTGTCACCGCGTCGAGGGCGGCGACGGTCGAGG
The DNA here is from genome assembly GCF_002887815.1 of Mycobacterium sp. ENV421. Classification (GTDB taxonomy): domain Bacteria; phylum Actinomycetota; class Actinomycetes; order Mycobacteriales; family Mycobacteriaceae; genus Mycobacterium. The sequence continues at coordinate 901 of NZ_PDHO01000004.1, forward strand.
CGTCCCAGATGTGGGAGCCGGACATGTCGATGACGATGTTGGTCGGATCGTCGGTGTAGTTGAACTGGTAGACAAGGTCGTTGCTCGAGGCGAAGAACAGTTCACCGGTCACGCGATAGACAGCGGTATCAGGCGCACCATTCGGCTCCTCCTCCTTCACCACGGTCACCAGGTGGGCGACGCGGCGGGCGAAGAGGACCATCGCGGTCAGCGCCCCGACGATCACGCCGTAGGCCAGGTTGTTGGTGGCCACCGTGACGGCCACGGTGGTGAGCATGACCAGAGTCTCGCTGCGCGGCATCCGCCGCAGGGTGGCCGGAGAGATGCTGTGCCAGTCCATGGTTCCGACCGACACCATGATCATGACGGCCACGAGGGCGGCCATCGGGATGGTGCCGACAACGTCGCGCAGGCCGACGACCAGTCCGAGCAAGAACAGGCCCGCGAGGAACGTCGAGATGCGGGTGCGGGCGCCGGCGACCTTGACGTTGATCATCGTCTGGCCGATCATCGCGCAACCACCCATGCCGCCGAACAAGCCGGTCACCATATTGGCGATGCCCTGCCCCCAGCTTTCCCGGGATTTGTCGCTGTGCGTGTCGGTGATGTCGTCGACCAGCTTGGCGGTGAGCAACGACTCCAGCAGCCCGACCAGCGCCACCGCCAGTGCGTAGGGCGCGACGATCGACAAGGTGTCGAGATTGAGCGGGACGTGCGGGATGAACAGGGACGGCAGACTGGTGGGCAGTTTTCCCTGGTCCCCGACGTTGGGGATGTGGATCTTGAACGCGAGCACAGTCGCGGTGAGGATCACGATGGCGATCAGAGGCGCCGGTATGGCGGTCGTCAGCCGCGGCAGGAACACCATGATGATCAGCCCGACTGCGACGAACGGATAGACCAGAACAGGGACGCCGATGAGGTACGGCAGCTGCGACAAGAAGATCAGGATCGCCAAGGCATTGACGAATCCCACCATGACGCTGCGAGGCACGAACCGCATCAATCGCGCCACCCCGAGCAGACCGAGCACGATCTGCAATGCGCCGCCGAGCAATACGGCGACGACGAGGTAGTCCAGGCCGTGCTCTCGGGTCAGCGGCGCGATCACCAAGGCGATACTGCCGGTGGCCGCGGAGATCATGGCAGGACGGCCGCCGGTGATCGCGATCGTCACGGCCATGGTGAACGACGCGAACAGCCCGACACGGGGGTCTACGCCGGCGATGATGGAGAACGAGATGGCCTCGGGAATCAGTGCCAGCGCGACGACCAGACCGGCAAGCACCTCCGTTTTGAGGCGTCTCGGCGATCGCAGCGCCGCCAGCACCGACGAAGAAGGGTCGGTACTGGCTTCGCGCACGGTGGAAGCAGGCGAAATCGGCTGCGAATTCATGGATCTCATTCGATATCTAGGCACCGTAATGCCAGTCGGACGCGCCCGGTGGGCCGCGCTGCGGGACAACGATCGGGATTGAACCCTACTCTCCAGTGAGGGAAGAGTTGGTATCGAGTGGGTGGAATCACAGCGCGGGGCCATCCGCCCGCGCGAGCTCACCCGTTTCAGCTCGCGCCACTCCCCTTGCGGGCGAACCGGTTTCGTGTGCGAACGTAGCGCCTTCCGCTACAGCAGCCAGTAGGCCAGCGGATGCACCAGGTAGCGCAACGAGAACGCCTCGTACACCGCACCGACGACCAGCAGAGCCAGCGCCGGCAGCGCCAGCCAGGCGAGATCCTGCAGCCCACGAAGATAGCCCTGGCGGCGGTTGTCGGCGCCGACGGTCCGGGGGCTCACCCAGCCCCTGCCGAGCAGATAGACACCCAGCAGCATCAGCAGGTAGGCCTGAAGTTCGACGACCACTGTCAGCGTGTGCGGTATCAGGGCCACCCAGCCGATATCGGTCACCGGGACGAGCGTCATCCCCGTCGTTACGGCCCAATAGGCGAACAGCGCGACACCGGCGAACGGCACGATCAATGACGGCGCAACGATGGTCAGCACGCCCATCCGGAGTGTGTTGACCGCCAGGATCGTCAGTGCGAACAGCCAGGGGTTGGTGATCAGCGACTGGACGAGATCGGCTGTCCCGTCATCCTGTAACCGTCTGTGCTGCGCCTCGCTGAGTTGCGGGAAAGCCAGCCCGAGCCCGAAGCCGACGAGAAGCACGCCGTAGACGCCCACATTCGCCACCAGGTAGGCCCTGGCATTGTCGGCGACGATACGGAACGGGCGCCACTGTCGGATGGTCATACGGTCCTCTCGTCCTGCACTAACACACTGTATTAGTCGAAAGTAACACAGTGTGCTAGTACAGTGATCTGCGCGGGATCCCCGCCGAAGGAGGACTCCCCATGCACGCGCGAGAACGCATTCTCACAGCGGCGGCCGAGATGATCGCCGAAGACGTGACCACCACTCTCAGCGTTCGCGCGGTCGCGGCGCGCGCCGGCGTGAGCACAGGATCGCTGAGATTCCACTTCCCCACCCAGCGCGCGCTCCAGGATGAAGTGCTCACCAGAATTTATGAGCACTTCATCCCCGACGATCCGATCCGCGACTCGTCTCGGCCAGCTCGGGACCGGTTGGTCGACTGCCTACGGCAGGTGCTGTCAGCGGCCGGGGTCGGTGACGAAGCCCGAAAGGCTTGGGGTGCTGCGTATCAGCACTTCATCGCACCCGAACCTGACGATAAAATCCGTTCGGCGTATCTCGCGCACGAACGTGCGTCGGCAGGTCGTGTCGAGTACTGGCTGGGCGTGCTGGCCGACGAAGGTGCGCTTCCCCGAGAGGGTTTCGCACAGAAGGTGCGGTTCCTACTCACCGTTCTCAACGGTCTATCTGTACAACGCGCGCTGCCGTCCGCAGTATCGGTTCTGCAGGCCGAAACCGAGACGCTCTGCACCGCCGTCGACGCGGTGCTGGGGGCTAACTAGCGCGGCCCAGCGTCGACGCGATCGTCGCCAGTGCTTTCACCGCCGCTGTGGCGTCACGCTGATACTGGGCATGCACGACGGCGCCATCAAGTGCCACGCCGAGCGCCTGCGCCGTCCGGGTTCGATTCGCCCCCGGCGGGAGCGTCTCCTTGATCGCCGCGACCACGTCTGCCTTGTGCCGTGCCGTGATGGCGTGAACCTCGGGCAATTCGGCGCCGAGCTCGCTGACGCTGTTCAGGAACGCGCACCCACGGAACGAGTCTGCCGTCAGCCATTCCTCGACCGCAGCTACCACCGGGGGTCGGCGACGATTGCCTGCGTGGCGATCGAGAGCATCGACAAACCAGTCCATCCAACGACGATGTCGCAGTTCCAAATACGCAACGATCAGTGCGTCTTTGCTTGGAAAGTGGCGATAGAAAGTCACTTTGGTGACGCCGGCTTCCGCTATCACCTTGTCGATACCGGTCGCCCGAATTCCCTCGCGGTAGAACAGTCGGTACGCGGTGGCCAGTATCCGATCCCGGGCCGGGAGGGCCGGCAGATCGATCTCCGGATCAAGAGTCTCGGCGATGCTCACTCCGCGATTGTAGACAGATCTGTCCACATATGCACCATGCCATGTAGACAGAGTTGTCTACATGGGTTACGGTTTCGGTCATGTAGACAGCTTCGTCTACATAGGCATCCCATTCGATCAACCCAAGAAAGTGAGAGACGACCATGACGACGGCCTCTGCCACGACGTCCAAGCCTCCAGTTCCACCGTTCACTGATGAACTCGCCGTTCAGAAGGCCCGGCTGGCTGAGAATGCCTGGAATACCTGCGATCCGCAGGTCGTGGCGCAGGGATATTCGGTGGACAGCGTCTGGCGTAACCGGTCTGTGTTCGTGACGGGCCGTGCACAGATCGTCGAGTTCTTGAGCGGAAAGTGGGACCGCGAACACGAATACCGACTCATCAAAGAGTTGTGGGCGCACAGTGACGACCGCATCGCGGTCCGCTTCGCCTACGAGTACCACGATGATTCTGGTCAATGGTTCCGGGCCTACGGCAACGAGAACTGGCTCTTCGATGAGTACGGCCTGATGACACGTCGTCACGCCAGCATCAACGATCTGCGGATCGACGACAGTGAGCGAAAGTTCTTCTGGGACCGCAGCGCGCCACGACCGGCAGATCATCCGAGCCTGTCTGACCTCGGTCTCTGACTACCTCGTAGGCTGCACGGCGTGCACAACGTGATTTTGGCCAGTGCCGCGTCGACGGCGGCGCTGACGATTGGACTGGCGGTCTATGCAGCATTGATCTTCGCCGGCATCGCGGTGGCGATCTACGACGTACGTCGGCACCGACGGGGCCGGGCGATCGCCGCCACGGTGATGGTCGGGTTGCTGACCCTTCTCGGCCTGGTGATCGCGATCGTCAGCAGTGTCGCGTGAACGCCCCCAGTGAAATCCCGGCGCTCCCTACGCCGCTCTACAGCCGATCACGCAGCCGGTCGCGATACGAGCGCCCGTCCGGGTCATAGATCACGCGGTACAAGGGTTCTGCCCACGCGCGGGTTCGCCAACTCAGGCGCTCCGGCCGGTGCGGCCGCAGGCGGCCCGGTGGCCTCTCGCCCTGGCATCCTGACTGGTACCACCCCTCCAGCGCCTCGGCCGCGGCGGTGATGTCACGTATCGCGGTGACCGGGTCGGTCAGATTTCCGTCCTGGCTACCGTCGGCCGGCCGGTCCAAATGCTCACGCAATAGCCGCAGCCTGAGGTCGCGTGCGAACGTTCCTTCGGAATCGAGTACAGCACAGGATAATTCGCTGTCATGGGTCCATGACCGCCGATTGAGGTTGTCGCTGCCGACGCAAGCCCAGATGTCGTCGATCACGCAGACCTTCGCATGCACGTACACCGGTGTCCCGCGGTGATTCTCGACATCGAAGATGTGGACACGCTCGGCACTCGCGGCCTGACATGTCGCAATCGCCTGCCAGCGGCCGACCAGATTCGGCGGCAGGCCCAATCGGCCGTCGACGTCAGGATGGCGCGGAATGACCGCCACCAGATGCAGATCCGGGTTCTCGCGCAGTGCCTGCGCGAACAATGTGGCCACTCGTGCCGACCACAGGTACTGGTCCTCGACGTAGATCAGGCGGCGGGCTCGGGGTACCACCTTGTTGTACGCACGCGCGATGCTTCTCTCTCCGCGGGGTGCGAAGTCGTACCGGAAATGTGCGTCCGGGTAGGTACGCAGAACCTGTACGGCATGGGGTCCGCATTCCGGCGGATCCGGCGGCTGATCCGGCAGCCGTCCCGGCGAAAGGTCGGCGCCGCGTAGCTTGTCCATCACCCATGCCACCGGCGACAACGCGTCGGGCGGCGTGCGGTCGTTCCAGCGCTCCCGAAATGTGGTGTCGAGGGCGCCGACGGCCGGACCGCGGATCTGCAGTTGTACGTCATGCCACGGCGGAGTGCTCCCATAGATATCGGCCATCTGCACCGCCTGGGGGTCGCCGTCGTGCGACTCGTCATCGCGGCGGGAATGGCACAGGTCGATGCCACCCGCGAACGCGATATCCCGTTGCGGCGCTTCAGGATGCCGAATCACGACCAATTTCTGGTGATGCGAGCCGCCGGCCCGCACGCGCTGGTCCAGCAGCACTTCGCCCCCTGCCGCTTCGATGGCCTCGCCCAGGTGCTCGTTCTCCTCCTCGCTGTACTGGAACTTGTCCAGATGCGACCGCCACACCAGCCCCTTGACCACCACCCCCCGTTGCGCGGCCTGACAGAACAATTCGCGGATCGTCGGTCCGCCGTCGCGCAGGAGTTCGTCGGGATCGCCACGCCAGTCGGTGAAGAAGACATAGTCACCCGCCTGCAGCGCCTCCACCTCGGCGGCGAGTCGCTCGAAATAGGTGGCACCGTGAATCAAAGGTTCGACGCGATTGCGCTCCGACCACGCTGGTATCCGGGTGGCAGGGTTGCCCCGCTCATCGCGGGTCAGGAACCATTCGGCGGGCGTCACCACGCCCTTCAAGTGCCCGTTCGCAGTTCGGGCTACACCAGGGCCCTACTGTCGTCCCGCGCGTGACAGGATCGATCCGTGAGCGAACGCATCGAGGTTCAACGACTCATCCCCGCGCCTGCCGCAGACATTTTCGCGGTGCTCTGCGATCCGCAAGGGCACGTCGCGATCGACGCCACCGGCATGCTGCAGGACGCCGACGGGTCGTCCGTCGGCGCGGTCGGCGACAGCTTCGTCGTGCACATGGATCGTGAATCGCTCAACGACTATCCGTTGGGCAAGTACGACGTCACCGTGTCGATCACGCAGTTCGAACAGGACACGCTGATCGCCTGGACGATTTTCGGCCAGCTGAAGCCCGATATCGGGCACGTGTACGGCTACCGGCTGGAGCCCGCGGATGGCGGTACGGCGGTCACGTCGTTCTATGACTGGTCCGACATCGACCAGCACTGGCGCGACGCCAAGATTTTCCCGATCGTCGGCGAGCCGGCACTGCGCGCGACACTCGGCATCCTTGAGCGGGCCGTGCGGCGAGGCTATCCGCGGTAGCCGCAACGCACAGCTCACTCATGCGGGCTGTAAAGGGCAGTCCAAGTTCGGCGGCCGACTGTGGACCCATGACTCTCCCCGTTCCGGTATCACTGACGCGTCGGCATGCGGTGCCGATCCTGATCGGCCTCACCGCACTGTCGCTGGCGGCATGCGGGTCCTCTCCCACCGCCGCGACCTCCTCGACACAAGCAGCGGGGTCGACGAGCGCGACGGCGCCGGCGACCTCGGGTTCCGCACCGTCGAAAGGCGGTGCCAAGGACCACGTGTCGGGTTTGATCACGTCGGTCAACGGCGGCACGGCCGTGGTCAGCGACAAGAACGTCACGTCCAACGTGGGCTTCACCTCGGCGACGAAGGTCTCCGAGGTGACCCCGGCCGCGGTCACCGACGTCACCGTCGGCAGCTGTGTTTCTGTGCGTCCGGCCCGCGGCAGCAACCCGGCGCCGGACGGTCCGGTGACGGCGGCGGCGATATCGGTCAGCGCACCGAGAGACGGCCAATGCTTCGCCGGCGCCCGTCAACAGGCCGGTTCCGCGGGTCACGGTGGCGTGCGCGGCACGGTGACCTCGGTCAGTGGCGGCACGCTGGTCGTGACGGCGGCGGGGAGCAACACACCCACCAATGTCACCCTGGCCGGTACCACCACCTACACCAAGCGCGCTGCCGGCGACGTCCAGGCGATCGCGCAAGGAATGTGCGTCAACGCGCGCGGCACCAAGGATGGCGGCGGCACGCTTCAGGCGACCATGATCGGCCTGCGGCCGGCCGACAACGGCAGTTGCCCGGCGATGAACCGATGAGCTGTTCCTGCGCATAGAGCAGGGCCGTGCGACGGTGTTCCGATGACAGTCTTCGTCGTCGACGCACAGGTGGCCATCGACCTCGCGACCGGCGGACGGACCGTTGCGCCGGAACACAGCCTCACCGCCCCCACCCTGCTCCGCTCACAGGCGCTCGCACTTGTCTACAGCTCGGTGCGCCGTGGCGACTACGACGAACGGACCGGGCGGAAGGTTCTCGACGATATCCGGGGACTTCGAATCCGCCTTCTCGGTGATCGAGCGCTGCAGGATCGTGCGTGGCGGATCGCCGCCACGCTGAACTGGCCGGACACCTATCGCTCCGAGTACATCGCATTGACGCAGCTGCAAGCAGACGCACTGGCCACCGTCGATGAGGAACTCGAGGCAGCGGCAGGCGCATTCGTCGAAACCGTCTCCCCCGCCGCGATTCTGCGGCCCTAGCGTAACGATCGAAGCTCATCTTGACCTGAAACAGACAACAATCAGCGTGGGAACACCGTTCACGGCAGTCACATCGTTAACATCGCGCGATGCACGATTTGCCCCCGGCCGCAGGCCGTCCGGTCACCCGGCGTGACGCGTTGCGCTTCGCCGGCGCCGTGGCGGGCCTCGGTGCCGCATCGCTGGGCTGGGGCACGCCGGAGGCCGCCGCCGCGGCCCCCACCCTGATCGACTTCGCGGCCAAACAGATCCCCGCCCAGCACATCCGTGCCGCCGGCCACTCCGGGGTGGTCAACTATGTCTCGACCTCACGGCCGGGCTCGTCGTTCGGCGCCAAGCCGATCACCCTGCCCTACGCACAGTCGCTGACCGCCGCGGGTCTGGTGATCGTCAGCAACTACCAATACGGAAAGCCAGGTGGGACAGCACCGTCGGACTTCCTGCGCGGTTACGCCGGCGGTGTCGCCGACGCACGCACCGCCTGGCAGCTGCACACCGCGGCCGGCGGCGGCCAGAGTGCCCCGGTATTCTTCACCATCGACGAGGACATCAATCGCGACACATGGAATCGCGTTGCACTCCAATGGTTTCGAGGGATCAACTCGGTGCTCGGTGTTCAGCGCACGGGGGTCTACGGCGGTATCGACGTGTGCCAGTGGGCGTTGGCAGACGGCGTCATCGGGCGGTCGTGCACGCCTGGCCGCGCGTGGGCCTGGCAGACCAAGGCGTGGTCCGGCAACCGGGTGCACCCCGCCGCCGTTCTCTACCAGCGCATCGTGAGCACCGCGTCGAACCCCGGCCCTTTGGTCGGCGGCCTGGAAGTCGACGTCAACGACGTCCTGGCCTCCGATGTCGGCCAGTGGAACCTGCATCCGTGACGGCATCTGCGCGCGATCGTCGCGTCACCTAGCCGAAACACGCCCCGGCTAGGTTTGGCCGGACGCCGTCCCGAGAGGAGCCGACGATGAGCGCGCCGACCCGGGCGACATACCGCACCATGGCCGAAGGCACCGCGCAGGACTATGCGCTGATCGAGCGGGCCGAAGCGGCCAACAACGCCGGACTGGTGGACCGGGTGCTGGCCCTGGTGGAAGCCCTGGCCGAGGGACAGCAGGCCTACCCGATCAGCCGGCTCGATCATTCCCTGCAATCGGCGACCCGCGCCTTCGAGGACGGTCGCCCGCCCGACTACGTCGTGGCGGCCCTGCTACACGACATCGGCGACACCTATGCGCCCCATGCGCACGGGGCGTTCGCGTCCGCCGTCATAGCGCCGTACGTCTCCGAACAGGTGGCCTGGATCGTCCGGGTGCACCCCGAATTTCAGCAGTACTACTACGCGCCGCACATGGGCGGCTTCCGGGACGCCCGGGAGCGGTATCGCGGGCACCCGTGGTTCGGCGACGCCGTGGAGTTCTGTGAAAGCTACGACCAGAACTGTTTCGACGCGCAGTTCGAGCACCGGCCGCTCGAGTTCTTCCGGCCCATGGTCGAGGACGTCTTCGCCCGCGAGCCGTGGCTCGCGGCACGCTGATTCAGGCGGCGTCCTGGGCGCTGGCGCAGGATGCGCAGTCGGGGCTGTCGATGTCGAGTTGCCCGCAAGCCGGGCAGATGAACGGAATCATCAGGTTTCCTTCGTCTCGCGGTCCGACGTCGGCTGTCGACGACGCTGGCGGATTCTTACCCCGCGCCGTCACGCTCGAAACGTCGTCGCCTTGCCGCTACCGCAGGGTGCGTTGGTAGCGGCGCATACCGGCGATCCAGCGGTCGTAGTCGGCGCCTTTCTGCCGGTACATCGTCAGCACCTCGGGGTGTGGCAGCACCAGGAACGTCCCATCGACGATCGCCTGAACCACGAGGGCTGCCACGGTGTCCGGACTGATCACCTCGCCCGCACTGGTGACCGCAGAGCCGGCCACCCGGATCTCTTCGTCCGGCGAGTCGGACATGCCCCGCAGCAGCGGGGTGTCCACCCCCATCGGGCATAGGCAGCTCACACCAATCCCGTTGTCGCCGTATCGAATCGCCAGCCATTCGGCGAACCCGACGGCAGCGTGCTTGGTCACGCTGTAGGGGGCGGCGCCGAGTTGGGTGAGCAGACCGGCGGCCGACGCGGTGACGACGAAGTGCCCACTGCCCCGCGCAACCCATTCCGGCATGACTGCCTTGGCCGCCCGGATGTGCGCACGCAGGTTGATGTCGATGATCCGGTCCCAGGCGGCTTCGTCGTCGCCGAGTCCGGCTTCACCGGTGATACCGGCGTTGGCAACGTAGATGTCCGTTCGCCCGAACGCCCCGCGCGCGGCATCGAGCAGGGCGGCGATTCCGTCCCGGCTCGACGCGTCCGCCGCCACCCCGACGCCACCGATCATCGCAGCGGTGTCAGCCGCCGAATCCGCGTCGATGTCGCCGACCACCACCGAGGCGCCGCCCGCTGCCAGGGCCGCAGCGACAGACCTGCCGATGCCTGAGCCCGCTCCGGTGACCACCGCCACCGCGTTGTCGATGTCCACGGGCACATGTCTAGCGCACGGGACGGAGGTTGCGCGTCCAGCCACCCACACGTTGAAAAGCTGAAACGTTGCTGCTGATGCACCAGCGGGTGTTTAGACCAGCTTCTGACCGGTGATTTGCCTTTGTACTCCTTTGCACGTCCGCTATTCTGGCTGCGGCTTCACGTTGTCCCGGAGAGTTGTGCCACCGGGCGGTGCAGGAAGGGGCCGCGATGCCCAAGACCGCCCGGGTCGCGATTGGTACCTCGGTGATCTTCGCGACCTTCGTGGTCTGGATTCTCAGCGGGAGATCGCACGGTGATGCCGTCAAAGCCGTCGACGACATCGTGTTCGTGCTGCTGACGGTTCCCGCTGCGTTGTTCACGGCCCTGGCGGCGCGAGCAGTGCACGGGAGGCTGCGGGCCGCGTGGGTTGCCATCACGATCGGGATGGTCGGCTGGGCACTCGGCGAGATCCTGTGGACCTATTACGAGCTCGCTCTCGAGGAACCCCCGTTCCCATCCCTGGCCGACGCGGCCTATCTGATCATGCCGGTCGGCTTCGGCGTGGGTCTGCTGCTGTTCCCCGCCGACAGCGGCCAGTCACGGGCCAGGACACTGCTCGACGGGGTGATCGTGGCCGGGTCGCTCTTTCTGGTGAGCTGGGTGACGATCCTGAACCCGATCTACTCAGCCGGCTCGGACGGCGCACCGGCGGTGATCATCTCCCTGGCCTACCCGCTGTCGGATGTGGTGGTCCTCACCATCGCGGCGATGGCGTGGCTGCGCGCTGCCGACGATCAGCGCGGGGTGTCGACGCTGTTGACCATCGCGATGGTTGTCATTGCTCTGTCCGACAGCGGCTTTGCCTACCTATCGGCGAAGAACGACTACTCCAGCGGAAACCTGATCGACATCGGATGGGTCGCCGGCCTGATGCTCATCATGGTGGCGGCCACCGCCAGCCGTGACGAGGTTCGCCGGCCCCGCGTACGCGCCAGCCTGGCCGGCTGGGCTCCGGTCTGGTTCCCCTACGCGCCACTTCTCCTGGCCGGCATCGTCGCCGCCGCCGAACCGGCCACCGTCTTCCAAACCCCGTTGGTAGGGACGGTCGGAACGCTGCTGATGCTCGCGGTTCTGGGCCGCCAGTATCTGGCGGTGCGGGAAAATCGCCGACTGCTCGCCACCGTCGCCGAACAGGCGCTGCGTGATCCGTTGACGGGCCTGGCCAACCGCGCGATGTTCTCCGACCGACTCCAGGAGGCGATGCAGCGCCGCGAGCGGGACAGCGGGGCGGTGGCGCTGATCATCCTGGACCTGAACGATTTCAAGCTTGTCAACGACACACTCGGTCATCCAGCCGGCGATGAATTGCTGAACCGGGCCGGTGAACGAATCCTGGGTTGTGTCCGCAACAGCGACACCGTGGCCCGCCTGGGCGGCGACGAGTTCGTCGTCCTCGTCGACGACGACCCGCTGCACAAGCACGCCGACCAGATCGCCCAGCGGGTGGCCGAGTCCTTCGACAAGCCGTTCGCCATCGATGGCCAGGAATTGTTCATCCGACCCAGCGTCGGGCTGGCCGTCGCGGGCGCCGACGAACCCGAGGTATCCGCCGAAGAACTGGTCAAACGCGCAGACACCGCCATGTATGCGGCCAAGAAAACCCGCACCAACGGTGTGCACCGGTTCACCCCCGATCTGCAGGTGGCCACGTCTCCCGACGACGGCCTGGTCCACCGGTTGCGCAGCACACCGTCCACCGAGGATTCAGCCGCGGCCCAGCTGTTGGGTGAGCTACGCCAAGCGATCGACTCCGTCGAGCTCACGCTGGCCTATCAGCCCAAGTTCGACCTCCTCACCGGCCACATGGTGGGTGTCGAGGCCCTGGTGCGCTGGCCGCACCATCGCCGCGGGCTGCTCAGTCCCGACGAATTCCTGCCACTCGTTCGCCATCACGGTCTGATGCGCCCGGTCACCGATCTGGTGATCAACACCGCACTCGACGCTGCGCGGGGGTGGCATCAGGCCGCGGTGCATCTGCCGATCGCCGTCAACATGTCGGCACCGCTGCTTGCCGATCCGCATCTGCCCGCCCGCATCCGTCGGGCGCTCGCGGACCGGAACCTGCCCGCCAGTGCGCTGACCGTCGAGATCACCGAAGACCTGGTACTCGGCAACATCGAAGGCACTCGGGAAGTTCTGAACCAGTTGCGCCGCAGTGGAATTCGTATCGCCATCGATGACTTCGGGACTGGCTACTCCACCCTGTCCTATCTGTGCGAGCTGCCGGTCGACGAGGTGAAGCTGGACCGGCGGCTCGTCGTCCAGATTCTGCACGATGCCAGGGTGGCGACCGTGGTCCATGCGGTGATCACGCTCGCTCACGAACTGGGCTTGATCGTCGTCGCCGAGGGTGTCGAAGACGCCGACGTCGCCGCGCGCCTCATCGAGTTCGGCTGCGATGTGGTGCAGGGCTTCTACTTCAGCGTGCCCTTGTCAGCCGACGACGTGTTGCGGATGGTCACCGATGCGCCGGAACCCCTCGGTGCCGGAACCCCTGTGACGTCAGGAACAGAACGGACCTGAGCCCGGCCCGATTTGGGATGATGAAGGCCGAATCGCCGCGTTGGCAAGGGAGGTCGTGATGACACCGACAGACAACTCCCCCACCGCGCCGGTACTGCTCTACGACGGTGTGTGCGGGGTCTGCAATAGCGCGGTGCGCGCCATTCTTCGACACGACCGGCGCGGGACTCTGCGCTTCGCGGCGTTGGACAGCGACTTCGCTCGCGAGATGATCGCTCGGCACCCCGAGCTGGCCGGTGCGGACACCGCGGTCTTCGTACGCGACGCCGGGCGACCCAGCGAAACCGTGTACCTGCGCTCGACGGCGTTGCTGCAGGTCGCGGCATATCTCGGCGGCTGGTGGCGGTTGACACTGACGGCGTACGTGATCCCGCGGGCCGCGCGCGACTGGCTCTACGAACGGTTCGCCGCCGTGCGTTACCGGATCGGCGGCCGGCATGACACCTGCCCGATCCCGACAGCAGAGGTGCGCAACCGCTTCCTGGACTCGGCCTACGGCTGAGCTGTCGGCACACCCGCTCTGTCGAGGCCGCCGCCCCTTCGCTAGCGTCACAGGGACCTACGAACGGAGGTTCACATGGCCGAGCGCATCCCGATGGTCGACTACCTCGTGCTCGACGACGGTGAACCCCATCTCGTGGCCCATGAATGCACGGCGTGCGGCGCCCGATTCTTCGACCGGCGCAACGCCTGCGCCAACTGTTTCGCCACCGATTTTCGGACCGTCCCCCTGGCAACCGAAGGCACAGTGCGCACGTTCACCATCGTCACCTTCGCCGCACCGGGCGTGCCCGTCCCCTTCGTCGCGTCGATCATCGACTGCGACGGCACGCAAGTGCGTGCCAATCTCGTCAACGTCGAACCCGATCCCGAACACGTCCACGACGGCATGAAGGTGCGGCTGAGCACCTACTCACTCGGCGCCGACGCAGAAGGAACCGAGGCCATCGGCTTCGGCTTCGAGCCCGTGGCCTGAGTCCCGCCACCACACCGTTCCAAGGAGATGCCATGAGTGCCAGCGACGACATTTTCATCCTCGGTATCCGGATGACCAAATTCGGCAAGCATGCCGATAAGGACGCCGTCGACCTGGCCGCGGAAGCCGCGATGGCCGCGCTCGCCGACGCCGGCGTGACCATGGCCGACATCGGCGTGCTGGCCGCCGGCAACCTGATGAACGCCAGCGCCGGCATCGGCCAGCAGCTGCAGAAGCAGATCGGCCAGACCGGGATCCCGGTGTACAACGTCGCCAACGCGTGCGCCACCGGGGCTACCGCGCTGCGCACCGCGATCATGGCGGTCAAGGCCGGCGAGGTTCGCTACGGCATGGCAGTCGGTGTGGAAAAGCTCTCGGGCGCTGGACTTCTCGGCGCAGGCGGTCGCAAAAAGGACGACTCCGACGTCTGGCAGCCGGCCGGACGCTTCGGCGCCGTCGCACCGATCGACGGGCGCATCGGTACCGAGGCCATGCCCGGAGTGTTCGCCCAGATCGGCACCGAATACGGCCACAAGTACGGCGGCACGAGCTTCGAGCTGTTCGCCAAGATCAGCGAAAAGAACCACGCGCATTCGACATTGAATCCGCTTGCGGCCTACCAGAAGCGCTTCACGCTGGAGCAGATCATGAACGACGTCATGATCGCCTACCCCAACACCCGCCCGATGTGCTCGGCCAACTGTGACGGCGCTGCGGCAGCGATCGTGTGCAACGGCGAAACCCTCAAAACACTGTCGGCAGAACAACGTCGGCGCGCGGTGAAGGTGTCGGCGTCGGTGCTGACCTCCGACCCCTACGAAGAGGGCTGCCAGGTACTTCCGAACGTCAACACCCTGACGCGCAACGCCGCCGCCACCGCCTACGAGCAGGCCGGCATCGGGCCCGGCGACCTCGACCTGGTCGAGCTGCACGACTGCTTCGCGACCGCTGAACTGGTCCACTACGACAACCTGATGCTGTGCGAGGAAGGCGGTGCCGCCGACTTCTTCAACTCCGGCGCCACCTGGCGCGACGGCTCGACCCCGGTCAATGTGTCCGGTGGTCTGCAGTCCAAGGGTCATCCGATCGCGGCGACCGGCATCGCCAACATCTGGGAGATCTGCCACCATCTGCGCGGCGAGGCCGGCGATCGTCAGATCGAGAACGCCAAGGTTGGGCTTGCCCACGTCATCGGGCTCGGGTCGGCGTGCGGTGTCCACATCCTGGAGAAGTCCGCGGCCTGAGCGCTGGGCGGAAGCGCTGTTCGGCGCTCGCACAGCAGTCGGCTACCACGCGGTCAACGGCACCCCGATATCGGACAGCTCTTTCGCCCGCCCGAACAGGTGGCCCTGGGCCAGGCCGCAGCCGGCCAGGAATATGGTCTCCGCCTGGTCGGCGGTTTCGATGCCTTCGGCGATGACGTTGAGACTCAACGCTTCACACAGTCCGATGACCGACCGGTACAGGGTGAGATTGCGCGCGGGGTCGACACCCAGAGCGAGGCCGCGATCCAACTTCACGATCTGTACCGGTAATTCGTGCAGATACGTCAGCGAGTTGTAACCGGCGCCGAAATCGTCCAGAGCGACTCTGATACCGAGGTCATTCAACCGCCTGATGGCCGCCGCTCCCTCGGCCAGGTCGACGATCGGAACGGTCTCGGTGATCTCCAAAACGAGCCGGGCGGGGGGCAGCCCGTGCCGAGCGAGCGTGCGGCTGATGATGCCTTCGAATTCCGCGCTGCCGAGGCGCGCCGCACCGATGTTCACGTGGACGTCCACGTCCAGGTCCGACGCCGCGATCTGCGCGCAGGCCTGATCCAGGACCAACGAATCCAGTTGCGCCCCCAGGCCGTTGGCTTCGGCCAGCGAGACGAACGTCTGCGGAGGGATCTGCATCCCGCTCGGCGTGGTCCACCGCGCCAGCGCCTCCACCGCGACCGGCGTGCCGTGCGGGAGTGCGACGATGGGCTGATATTTCAGTCGGAAGCCCTGCGGGACTCCGCCCTTCGCCTGGCGGAGTGCCGTCGGGAAATCCTCCGACACGCTGAACGGCGGCCGGTAGACCACCGCGGTGTCCTTGCCCATTCGTTTGCCGGTGTACATCGAGATGTCGGCCTGCCGGAGTAGGTCGTCCGACGTCGGCGGCAGACCGTGATGCCCCGGGCTGACGAGCCCCATGCTTGCCCGTACCCGGATCGACGTCCCGTGCACCGAGAACGGAGTCCGAAGTGCGAGTCGCAGTTGGTCGGCGACGATCTCCGGTGCTCCGACGGCGCCGGCGATCAGGATGGCGAACTCGTCTCCCCCGATACGAGCGAGTGTGTCGTCGCGTCCCAGGCAGCTGCGCAGGCGGGCGCTGATCGCGCACAGCAACTCGTCACCGGCCGCGTGCCCGAACCGGTCGTTGACCTCCTTGAAGTCGTCGATGTCGACGAAGATCAACACAAACGGCCCATCCCGGATCGCGTCGTCCAGCCGCTGCGCCAGCAGCAACCGGTTGGGCAGATTCGTCAACGCGTCATGATGCGCTTGATGAGCGAGGCGGCGCTTGGCGTCGACGAGCTGCGCGGTCAGCACCCGCTGGATGCGCATCGCAACCAGATAGCGGGTCGCCACCAGCAACGCCAGGGCGAGATAGGTGGACGCGAAGAACATGTCGATGCCGCGGCCGACGAGTACCTGGAACGCAAGGAGGGCAGTACTGCCCATGAAGCCCACATAGGGCAAGGTCAGCTGCGCCCAGTTGGTCGGCAGCTCGTTCTCGGGGCGGGGGCGCGGCGGCAGTTCGAGCAGGCTCCACGCGATCAGCAGCGGCCCGAACACGAACCCGGTGCCGATCCATAGATCCAGGTTCGTCACCTCGACGCTGCGCAGGTAGGCCAACAGCCGATCAGCGGAGACGAGGGTGATCACCGCAGCCGCGATCAACATGTAGTTGGCCCGCCCCAAGCGGTACGGCGGGTACCACATCGCGAGCAGAACAGCGACCATCACCACGACGAGTTCCACGATGGCGATGCCGAAAATGACCGCGGTACTGGTCGATCGCGGTAATGCACTGCTGTCCACAGCCCCTGGCCGGGCCAGGTAGATGAACTGAGCGAACGACAGTGCGCTGATCAGTCCGTCGAGCAGGGTGGTGAAGATCCGTGGCCACGCCGGCGCTCGGCGGGGCAGGTCGTGGTCGCGGCCTGCGCGGATCAGCAGGACCATCGCCGCGCAGAAGAAGAACGCGCCGACGAAATAGCCGGCCACGGTCAACCACGGCACGGGCGCATTCCGGTCGGCGTGCCCTGTCAGCTGCCACAGGAGTTCGGCCCCCAGGAAGATCGCGACCGCGGCGAGCAGGGTCGTCCGCCACCACCGCGACAGCCCGGTCACTCGCGGGATCACGGCGAGGCCGACCACCAAGGCGGCCACACCCACGATTGCCTCGAGGGTGAATTGCACCCGCAGCGCCGTCGCCACTCCCCACAGGCCGAGCGCATTGAACGCTGCCGCGGCGACGACCGCGGCAGACAGCCCGCAACGCAGGCGGCGACTCACAAGCGACAACGCGCTCCCCTCCAGCCCGCGGCGTCGACCCTCCACAGCGTGGCAGAATGGCGCGACGGCCGGAGCCGTTATCGCGCAACTGACCACGGTCGGCGTTCGACCGGCAAATCGATCGGGTAGCCCGTATACATCGCTTTCCGAACCGGCACTTCAACGACAATGAGGTTGATTCGACATGGGTAGTGGACGCCCCAAAGTGCTCATCATCGGAGGCGGTTTCGGTGGCCTGTTCTGCGCGCGTCGGCTCGGGCGCCTCGACGTCGACGTGACGTTGCTCGACCGGGCGGCCTGCCATGTCTTCCAGCCGCTGCTCTACCAATGTGCGACAGGGACGCTCAGCATCGGGCAGATCAGCCGGTCCCTGCGCGAGGAGTTGGCCCACCACCGCAACGTCACGACGCTGCTGGGCGAGGCCATCCGGCTCGGTGCCGACGCGCGCCGGGTCACGGCCCGCCGTCCTGACGAGACGATGTTCGACATCGACTACGACTACCTGGTGATCGCGGCCGGTATGCGGCAGTCCTACTTCGGCAAGGAGGAATTCGCGGCGTGGGCGCCCGGGATGAAGACCCTCGACGATGCGCTCAGCATCCGGCGCAGAGTTTTCGCGGCGTTCGAGATCGCCGAGACGTTGCCGCCGGGCCCCGAGCGCGACGAGTGGCTCACCTTCGCGGTCGCCGGCGCCGGACCTACCGGTGTCGAATTGGCCGGGCAGATCAGAGAACTCGCGACGCGGGCACTGGCCAAAGAGTTTCACAGCATCGAGCCGGAGGAGGCCCGGGTGCTGTTGTTCGACGGCGGAGAACGCGTACTCAAGAGCTTCGCTCCCGCCCTCACCGAGCGTGCAACGCGCGAACTCGAGAAGCTGGGCGTCGAAATGCACTTCGGTGTCCACGTCACCGATGTGCGCCGCGGCGGAGTGACCGTGAGTTCGAAAAGCGGCGGACCCGACAAGGATTACGCGACGCGCACGGTGCTGTGGACGGCCGGCGTCGAGGCGGTGCCCTTCGCCCGCCACGCGGCCGAGGCGCTGGGCGCCGGCACCGACAGATCGGGCCGCATCGCAGTCGACGCCGACCTGTCGGTGGCGGGGCATTCCACGGTTTTCGTCATCGGCGACCTCGCCGGCCGCGACGGACTGCCCGGTGTCGCCGAGAACGCCATGCAGGGCGGTCTGCACGTCGCCGCGTGCATCAAGCGTGACCTCGATGCGCGAAGCCGCAAGAGCTTTCGCTACCGCGACCTCGGGTCCGCGGCCTACATCAGCCGCGGCCATGCCCTGCTACAGGCCGGTCCGATCAAGCTCACCGGTATCGCAGGCTGGCTTGGGTGGGGCTTCATCCACATCGCATTCCTCACCGGCGTGCGCAACCGATTCAGCACCGTCGCAACGTGGATGGCGTCCATCGCACGGGCCAACCGCAGTGACCGCACCTTCATTCTGGGTGGGTCCGGTCACCCCGAGGAGCCGTATACGTGGCAGTCGCCGGTGCACCAGGGCCGCGAAGAGGCGACGCCGACCGACCGTGACGATCAGAGCGCCGGGTGAGCGTGGCGACAAGCCGACGGCCGGACCCAGTCCTCTCGGACTGGCATCCGGCCGTCGGTGACGGGGGTCAGTTGGCTGCGTCGACCTGCGCGGCGGTCTGCACCAGCGTGGCCGCCGGGGCGGGGCCGCCGAGCTTGCTCACCACGAAGTCAGCAGCCTGATCGGCCATCCCGTTGCTCTTGTAGGAACTGTGGGCGCTGCGGTCCAGCCCGCCCGGGTAGCAGACCGGGTCGCCGGTGGCGCACAGCTGAACGGTCTTTCCCGCGTAGGCGCCGCCGATCGCGATCGGGGGTGCGCTGCGGTCGGCCAAGCCCAGGAACCAGTCGTCGGGGGTGCCGAACAGCGCCACCGCGGCAACATGGGATGCGACGGACGCGGGCAGCGGCCCGGAGATGCTGGCGGGCAGCGTGACTCCGGCCGGAACAGTGCTCGACGTGGTGTAGCCGGCCACCGCCGCGCCCTGCGAGTAGCCGCCCAGCACGATCTTGGTCGACGGGCATTCCGTCGCGACCGACTGAATCTTGTTGGCCGCATCGGCGACACCGTCGACCGCCTGTCCGAAGTTCAGCGACGCCGGATAGTTCACGCCGTACGCCTCGACCGTCTTACCCGGCAGCCGCGCGCTCAGCGCGTCGACGAATGCCTGGCCGGTGGCGCCCACGCCGGGTGCCTCGAACGTGCCACGCGCGAAGACGACCTCGACTGCGGCGCACGAGTCCTCGGCGGCGTTGGCGGTGGCGGCGGGACCGGCGAACAGACCGGCGACGACGGCGAACGACGCGACCGCGGCGAGCGCGCCTGTCTTGGTGGCGTTCTTCATGCGGGCCAGTGGTGTGTTCATCAGATCGTCCCCATCCTCGAGCGGCTTCTGCCTGCTACAAGCGGGGATCCCCTACCTGCGATTCCGCCGGTGTCAAGTGATCTATCTCACCGGGACAAAACCGGGACGACCGGGATGGCCTGCGTCGCGCTCGGCGTTGGCAATAGCTCATCGCCGGCTCATCGCTGGCTCATCGCCGTCCGCGGACTCCGGTGCGATGACCTCTGCGGACCTACGTGTCGTAAGCGCGCAACAGGGCGCGGGTGCGCGCCCGGCCCTCCGGCGACGCATCGAACGTCGCCGCGACGTACTCGTCGACACCGGCCGCCGCCAGTTCGTCGAGGCGCCCCCGCACCGTCTCCTCGTCACCGATGATGGCGGCGTCCTGGGGACCGGCGTAGCCCTCGCGATCGAGCATCGCACGGTACGACGGCAGATGACCGTAGACGGCGAACTGTTCGGCCGCCTGCGTGCGGGCCGCGTCGACGTCGTCGGTGACACTGATCGGCAGCGACGCGGCGACGCGAACCGCATCGGGTCGACCGGCGCCCTCCGCGGCCTCACGCAGTGCCGGCCCGACATGCTCGGCCAATGTCTTCGGTCCGGTCATCCACGTGCAGGTTCCCGAGGTCCGTCGGCCGGCGATCTTCAACAGTTGGGGACCGAGCGCCGCGATGTAGACCTCGGGCCGGGGCGCCCCGGCGATCATCAGGGCCCCGCGGGTGGTCACCGTCTCCCCTGCCGCGTCGGCGGGCTCACCGGCCAGCAGGGGCAGCAGCCCGTCGAGGTATTCGTTGAGTCGGCGTACCGGCTTGTCCCACGGGATTCCCCACATCCCTTCGGTGACCGCCTGATGGGTCATCCCCAGCCCCAGCGTGAATCGGCCGCCCGAGGCGAGACTGAGGGTGAGGGCGCGCTGCGCCATGAGCATCGGATGCACGTTCTGGATCGGCACCACCCCGCTGGCCACTTCGATGGTGTCGACCTCGTGCAGGGCGATCGCAAGCACCTCGAAAAGATCTGGCTCGTAGGGCAATTGACTCATCCACACCCGCTTGAAGCCTTCGTCGCGCAGCATTGCCAGGTTGGCGATCGTCGCGTCGATCGGTGAGTCGGTTCCCGATCCGCTGAGTTGGGCGAACATGCTTACCTGCATCACCACCACGCTCCTGTCGCGTCACTGTCCGTCATCGCGCCGGTCCGCTGAGCGACCCGATCCGCACCTCACTCTGCTGCACCCGGGCGCCCCACATCAAGCACGCCCGATCCGGCTCGGCCAACGGTGACATCTCAGTGACGAACGCGTCAGTTCGGTTCCCCGGGTTGTCGATCTTCCACAAGCTGGTCGGTACATGGTCACCGTCGGTCAGGAAGCGAGGTAAGCCGCTGTGCTGCACCGGATGACCTTGCTGGCTCTGGCAGCACCAGGTCGGATCGTGGCGTGCGCGGTGTTCGTGATGGTCGCGGCGGGTCTCTTCGGGGCCTCGGCGGCAGGCAATCTCAAGGCGGGCGGCTTCGTCGATCCGGATGCGGAATCCGCGCAGGCAACCCGCATTCTGACCGACACGTTCGGCCAGGGCGACATGCAGCTCGTCTTCACCGTCACCGACCCGCAGAACGCCCGAAGCGCGGCCGCTCGCGCCGTCGGGACGGCCATTGCCGATCGCGCGAGCAAGGACCCGTCGGTCACAGCGGTGGCCTCCCCGTGGACGGCGCCGTCGGCCGTGTCCGCGTCGCTGATCAGTACCGACGGCCGTTCCGGGCTGGTTGTGGTGGGTCTTCGTGGCGGCGAGGACGCCGCACCCGGGCACGCGCAGCGTCTGTCCGACGCCGTCGCGGCCAGCCTGGACGGCAAGTACCCGCAGGTCGACGTGCTGGCGGGCGGCTCGGCGATGGTGTTCTCGCAGATCAATTCTCAGACCCAGCGCGACGTGGTGGTCATGGAGTCGATTGCGATACCCCTGACGTTCCTGGTGCTGATCTGGGTGTTCCGCGGCGTATGGGCCGCGCTGCTGCCGATCTCGGTCGGCACGTTCTCGATCGTGGGCTCGCTGGCGTTGCTCCGCGTGATCGCCTCGATCACCGATGTGTCAGTTTTCGCTCTGAGCCTCAGCGCGGCGCTGGGGCTCGCGTTGGCGGTGGACTACACCCTGCTGATCCTCAGCCGCTACCGCGACGAGATCGCCGCCGGTGCGCAGCCGGACGCTGCCCTGCTCGCCACGATGGCGACGGCGGGGCGGACTGTTCTGTTCTCCGCGCTCACCGTGGCGATGTCGATGGCCGCGCTTGCGGTGTTTCCGCTGTACTTCCTGAAGTCGTTCGCCTACGCCGGCGTCGCCACGGTGGCGCTGTGTTCGCTCGCCGCCATGGTGATCACACCGGCGGCGATCGTCCTGTTGGGCAGCCGGCTGACCGCACGGGACGCCGGCGGCAAACACCGTCGCGCCGACGACCGATTCTGGTATCGCACAACGGTATTGATGACGCGACGGGCCGGGATCGTCGCGGTGCTGGGCTCGACCGCGTTACTGACGCTGTGCCTGCCGTTCCTGGACGTCCGCTGGGGTCTACCCGATGAACGAGTGCTGCCGGCTTCGGCATCGGCTCATCGGGTGGGTGACATGCTGCGCTCCGACTTCACCGAGAACGCCGAAGGCGCGATCAAGATCGTCGTGCCCGACGCCGCCGGGCTGTCGAGCCAGGACATCGACACCTACGCCTTGGCCGTGTCACAGGTGCGCGGCGTCGCCGAGGTGAGCACCCCGACGGCCGTCTTCGCCGCCGGGCTGCGCGCGGGTCCGCCGGCGGGAATGGCAGCCGTGCGCGACGGCTCGGCCTTCCTGACGGTCAACACCACCGAGCCGGCGTTCTCCCCCGCCGCGGTCGACACACTCCGCGGCGTCGAGGCGGTGCCGGGGCCCGGCGGCCGGGACATCTGGTTGACCGGTGCGACGCAGGTCGGCCAGGACAGTGTGGCCGCGATCACCTCGCGGCTGCCCGTGGTGCTGGGCATCATCGCCGCGGTCATGTTCGCGGTGATGTTCGTCCTGACCGGAAGTGTGGTGCTGCCGGTCAAGTCATTGATCCTGACGCTGCTGTCGCTGACAGCGTCGTTCGGGGCGCTGGTCTGGGTGTTTCAGGAAGGCCATCTCGGAGCGCTTGGCACGACGGTCACCGGGACGCTGGTCGCCAACATGCCGATCCTGCTGTTCTGCATCGCGTTCGGGCTGTCGATGGACTACGAGGTGTTCATCGTTGCGCGCATCCGTGAGTTCTGGCTGGCCAGCGATCGAAGTCGGCTCGCCAACGACGAAGCCGTGGCGCAGGGGCTTGCTCACACCGGCCGGGTGGTCACTGCCGCCGCCGCGATCATGACGATCTCGTTCGGCGCGCTGTTCGCGGCCAAGGTGTCCTTCATGCGCATGTTCGGGGTGGGCCTGACCTTGGCGATCGTCCTCGATGCCACGGTGGTGCGGATGATGCTTCTGCCCGCCTTCATGCACTTGCTGGGCCGGCACAACTGGTGGGCACCGGCCCCGATTGCCCGCTGGCATGCTCGCGTCGCCGGTCATCAGACGCCGTCGCCGAAGCCGGCGAAAAAAGAACCCATCCATGGCAGCGTCGACTCCGAATGATGGATGCCATCGTTTGCCTCAGGAAGGAGTTGGGCCGTTGACCAGCGGTGACAGAGCCGGCACACCACTGATGACGCACGTCATCGGGCCAGCGGGTGCGCAGCACACGTCCGTCAGCCCGCTTTCGCCCGAGTCGACCCGCTTGCTCGATGACATACGCGCCGCGGCGCGCGCCCACGTCGGCGACTTCGTACGGACCGAATGTGTGCCCCGGCTGGCGCACTCGGGGGTCGACATCGCCGGTGAGGTGCTGGCCGACTTCGTGGACGGCGGCAAGTATCTGCGCTCGACGTTCATGTATTTGGGCTGGTTGTCGGGTGCCGAGGCCAGCGAGGCCGCAGTGCGGGCGTCGGCCAGCCTGGAAATGCTCCACGCATTCGCGCTGATCCAGGATGACGTGATGGACGGTTCGGTGATGCGCCGGGCCAAGCCCTCGGTCCACGTCCGGTTGCGGCAATGGCATCGCGACCGTTCCCTCGCCGGGCCCGCCGACCGTTTCGGCGAGTCGGCGGCGACCCTGCTGGCCGACCTGTGCCTGGTGTGGGCCGAGCAGATGCTGCGGCGCAGCGGCGTCGACGCCGACGCCCTGGCCCGGGTATGGCCGCGCTACGACGACATGCGGGTGGAGCTGGCCGTCGGTCAGTTCGCCGACCTGGTGGGCGGTTCCGGCGGCCTGCCGACCTTGGACGCCGTGCTCGACATGCTTCGCCGCAAATCAGGGAACTACACCGTGCGGCGACCCCTGGAACTCGGCGCGGCGATGGCCGGGTGCGACTCCGCGGTCCTCGAAGCCCTCTCGGGATACGGCGCGGCGATCGGCGAAGCCTTCCAGCTGCGCGACGACGTGCTGGGCGTCTTCGGATCGCCTGAGGTGACCGGCAAATCGGCGTGCACCGACATGGAGTCCCGCAAAGCGACCAGTGTGCTGGTGGCCGCCCACGAACTGGCTGACCCACGGGTGCGATCGGAGCTCGACGAGCTTCGAGCTCTCCCGGAACTCGACGACGATGCCGTCGAGCGCTGGCGCGCATTGGTGCGCGCCAGCGGCGCCGTGGAGTGGGTCGAGGACCGGATTCTTCAGTTGCGCAGCCGCGCGCTGAATCTGCTTGACGGAGTTCAGATTCCAAGTCAGCCGCGCAGCGCGCTGACCGGCATGGCACATGCGTGCACGGTGCGGGTGGCCTGATGTACGACGACCGACCGAAGCCGCGGTGAGACGCCCATGATCGGCTCCGAACTCGACGCCGCCGGTGTGCACCAGCCCGCTCTTCGTGAGGCCTACCGGCAGTGCCGCGTGCTCAACGCCCGGCACGGCAAGACCTTCTTCCTGGCCACCCGCCTGCTCGCCCCCTATCAGCGCCCGGCAGTGCACGCGCTGTACGCCTTCGCGCGTCGTGCCGACGACATCCTCGACGATCGCGACGCCGGCCTGAGTCCGGACCAGCGCACCTCGGAGCTCACCGCGCTGTCGAACAAGCTGTTCACCGGTTTGGTCGATCACGAGCCGTGCGACGACGACCCGATCCTGGCGGCCGTCGTCGACACGGCACGGCGATACGCCATCGGTTGGGAGCTGTTCGACGACTTCTTGGCGTCGATGCGGATGGACCTCACCGTCACCGACTATCCGGATCGCAGCGCCCTCGAGCGCTACATGTACGGCTCAGCCGAGGTCATCGGCTTCCAGACGTTGCCGGTTTTGGGCACCGTCGTGCCGCGCGAGGAGGCCGCACCGTACGCCGCCGCTCTGGGAAAAGCCTTCCAGCTGACCAACTTCCTGCGCGATGTCGACGAAGACCTTGCACGCGGCCGGGTGTACCTGCCCGCCGACGAACTGGCCGCGCACGGAGTCGACCGCGACCTGCTGTGCTGGTGTCAGGCGCACCGGCGAACCGATGCGCGGGTACGTTCGGCGCTGATGGAACAACATGCGCTCACCCGTGCCGTGTACGCGCAGGCGCAGCCGGGAATCGCCATGCTGGCACCGATTTCGCGGCCCTGCGTCGAGACCGCATTGACCCTGTACGCCAAGATCCTGTCGCGCATCGAAGCGCTGGACTTCGAGATCTTCGCCCAGCGGGCCACCGTGGGCACGCCCCAGCGTGTCGTCGTCGCCGCCGGCGGCCTCGGACGGGCCTGGGCCGCCCGCATCCGCGACAGGAGCCGTTGAATGGGCTGCTGTGTCGCCGCGACCCGGCCTGAGCCGCGATGGCGGTAGTACTGGCCTACACCGCCCCCGCGCTGGGCCACCTCTTCCCGTTCTGCGCGCTGCTGACCGAACTCGCCTCGCGCGGTCACCGGGTGCACGTGCGCACGCTCGCCGCGGGAGTAGAGCTGTGCCGCCAGTTGGGTTTCGAGGCCGATGCCGTTGATCCGCGCATCGAAGCGCTGCAGAGCGCGGGCCCGGTCGCCCGCGGCGTGCTGCGGGCGGCCGGCAACACGGTGCGCGTGCTGGGGCAGTGCGCACAGTACGAAGTCGACGACTTCCGCGACGCGGTCGCCGACGTCGAACCCGATATCTGCCTGATCGACGCCAACAGCTGGGGAGCCCAGTCTGCTGCCGAGGCGATGCCGGGCCCGTGGGTGGTGCTCAGTCCGTTCATCCCCTACCTGCGGTCCCCCGGCTCCGCGCCGTTCGGCGCCGGTGTCGCACCGCGTCCCGGCCCGGTCGGCTTCGTGCGCGACTGGGGTATCCAACTGGTCACCAGTGTGGTGTTCGATGTGCCCTTCAGGTCCGAATTATCGCCGGTGCGAAGACGTTTGGGGCTGCCAAGGGTCCGCAGCGCCGGCCAGCTGCTGCGACGGGCCCCGATGCTACTGATCGCGACCGGGAAACCGTTCGAGTACCGGCACACCGACTGGGGCCCGAATGTGGAGCTCATCGGCCCGGCCGCGTTCGACCCACCACGTACCGGAGACGAATCGTGGCTCGACGACATCGACGCCCCCATCGTGCTGGTGACAACCTCATCGCTGGCCCAGGCCGACAACGAATTGGTC
Source organism: Mycobacterium sp. ENV421 (assembly GCF_002887815.1). Classification (GTDB taxonomy): domain Bacteria; phylum Actinomycetota; class Actinomycetes; order Mycobacteriales; family Mycobacteriaceae; genus Mycobacterium. The sequence continues at coordinate 27,273 of NZ_PDHO01000004.1, forward strand.
GGCACCGCCATCGACGCACTGGAAGGACTGCCGGTGCACGTGGTGGCGACGCTGCCCGGCGGCGGGAACGTCGATGTGCGGCAACGTCCCGGCGCGACCCTGTCGCGCTTCACCGCGCACTCGGCGATCCTGGACCGGACGGTGTGCGTCATCACCCACGGTGGAATGGGCATCACGCAAAAGGCTTTGGCCCGTGGAATTCCGGTCTGCGTGGTGCCGTTCGGGCGCGACCAGTTCGAGGTGGCGCGCCGGGTCGAGATCGCGCGGTGCGGGACGCGCTTACCCGCCCGCCGGCTCACCGCACGGCGCCTGCGCTCCGCGGTCGAAGAGGCGATGGCCATGGGCGAGGGTGCGGCCGCGGTGGCCGCCGGGTTCGAGGCGACCGGCGGGGTGCGCCGCGGCGCCGACCGGGTGGAGGGCCTGCTGCAGAAATGGCCGCTGCGAACGCCGTGACGCTAGACCAACCCGAGGCGAGTTGCCTGCGCGACCGCGGCCGTCCGGGACGTCGCACCCAGTTTGCGGCGGATGTTCGCGACGTGCCGGTGCACGGTATGCGGGCTCAGCTGGAGCTGCTCGGCGATCTCGCGATCACCGAGACCGTGTGCGACACAACCGAGAATCTCGCGTTCCCGCTCGGACAACAGCACTGATACGCGGTTGGTATCGGGCTCCGCCTGCCGCTCGGGACGCAACCCCTGGCGGCAGGCCCGGATGACGGAATCGACGTCACCGTGCCAGGGAAAGTGCGATCTCCCCTGTAGCGGAACGAATTTCGCGCCAGGGATCGCGGCCGCCACCTCACGTCCGAGCCGGTACGGCACCGCCCGATCATCGCGACGATGCACCACCGTCGCAGGCCGGTTCACGCGCGGAAGATACTCGCGGACGTCGAAACGATAGACCAGGCTCAACAGTTCGGCGGCGGTCTCCGCGGACGCCGACTCACGCTGCAGCCGCGCGAACCGCTCATGCTCCGCCGCCTCGGCACCGCCGAGGAAGATATCGCTGAGCATCCGCGAACCGAGACCCCAGTGCGCGCGCACCGCCGCCACGATCGCGTCGCCAACCCCCGGGGCCGTCAGCTCCTCGCCGCGCGGATACGACCCGTACAGCACCAGTCGCTCCACGCGATCCGGGAACGCCGCGGCGAAGGCCGTTGCGGTACAGCTGCCCGACGATCCGCCGATCAGCGACACCCGATCAAACCCGAGCTCGTCGAGCAGGGCGCGCAACATCGTGACCTCGGCATCGAGACTCAGATCGCCCGGCTGCACCGTGCGGTCCGACATTCCGACCCCGAGCCGGTCATAGCGAATCAGGGTGTACCCGGCCGCGACACCCTCCCAGAACCGCCGGACGCCGGGGTTCTGCCAGTCGAGTTCGAGGTGGCTCACCCACCACGCGGGCGTCACCAGCGGCGGACCGTCGCCGCGCACCTCGTACGCCAGGCGTCGATCGCCGACCGGCAGGAAGCGAATCTCGGATTTCTCGAGCATCGCGGTTGAGCGTACGACGCCTTATCGGGGCGGATCGCCCTTCCACGAGAAGCTGTTGACGTACTTGCCGAGATCCTGCGCGAGTTCCAGATTCGCTCCCGACGGCACGCCGGGCCCATTGCCGGGTGCGAACTTGCGGTACGGACCGATCGCCGCACCCACCAACGCGAGATCGTTTTTCACCGCCGCCATCACGACGATCCGCGTGCGAGACACCGCGGCGCCGCCTTGCGGGTAGACGTCGAGCACCTCACCGAAACCGAGCTGGTACCCGACCGTGGTGTTCGGCAGCACGTAGGCCACCGTCGCGTCGGGCTGCTTCTCCTTGAGAAGATCGTCGATGATCTCCTCGGCGGAGCGGCCCTGCGCCGGCACCCCGAACAGCTCCATCACCCCGCCGTCGCCGCCGGTGTACGTCGCCGACACGCCGTCGTTCTGCATGGTGACCTTGTACGCCGTGCCCTCCGCCGGATACGACACCGAGAACGCGCCGTCCGCCGCGACGAAACGCGGGCTGGCTTGTACCGGCACACCCGTCGGCGGCCGCCCGCAATCGGGTGGACACGCATAACGCACCGACGGGCCACCTGCCACCGCCCAGGCCGCCGTCGAGGCTCCGACCAGTACACCCAGTGTGACGACCAGTGGCACGAGCATCCGCCGCAACGGGGTAAACCGTTGGGGCCCAGCGGTATATGCACCGGGCTCGACGGCGTAACCGGGATACAGTTCCGGCACCTGCGGCACTGTCGGGGCGCTCATGACTCCGCCGTCGCACGCTGGAGCTGTGGGCGGTCTTGTCGGCGCGCGGCCCGGGAGGTCTGCGACGCCGCCTGTGCGGCGACACCGCAGGACGGGCAGAACCTGGTGTCCGGCACCACATGCTGACACCACACACAGAGAATCGGAAGCGCCGGATAGGTATCGACGTCCTGATCCCGCAACATGGTCACCTGCAGCGCCAGTCGCAGGGCGATCACCGCCGCGACCGCGAACACCATGTGCACGGAGAATTGCAGATATGGCGGCAGGCGGTAGGCCTCGGCCAGGCCGACGCAGGCATAGGCCGCGGCGCCGATGATCAATCCGAAGCCGCCGACGGCCACCGTGCGGAGACTACGGCGGCTGACATACCACAGCCACGCTCCGATGAGGGCGCTGAGCGAGAGCCCGGTCAACGGCTCGCCGATTCCCCGCACCCCGGCCTGGAGCAACAGATCCTCGATGGGCAGATCGCCGGTCACCGCGCTGTCCCCGACCTGCGGGATCATCCTGATCACGTTGGTGGCGAGCAGGAACATCACGCCACCCAGCAGACCGATCACGGCGCCGTGCAACGACTCTCGTACCGGAGGCCGCAGCAGCCGAACCACGATCACCGGTAGTTGCATTGCCAGCAGGCCGCCGAAGGGAATGATCACCGCGTCGCGCAGCAGGCGCGTCGTCGGGACCTGGGCGCCCAGTCCGAGGCTGTAGGACTCGGCCACGATGGCGCCGGTCAAGGTCGCCCACGCCACCCCGACCGCGGCACCCAGAACGGCGGTCAGCACCCACACCCAGGCGGGCAGGTCGGCCAGCACCCGTGACTCGATCAGATAGATCGCGATGAGCGTGGGCGGCGCGAAGATGGCCAGTGCCAACATCGGCACGTACCACTGCAGCACGCAGAACGCGACGAGTACGGCCAGCAGCAGCCCGAGTGCGAACCGGAATGCCACCCGGGAGCGGCTCGGCAGGTGCGGGAACATCGAGCTGACGATCGAGGGCTGGAGCACGTTCTCGCCCGGCGCGGCAGCGAAGTCGCTCACCCGCAGCGGGCTGGGGCGCTCACCCGCAGCCACCGAGAGGTGCGCGCCGCAGCGCACACAGAACCGCCCCGCAGGCACGTCATGGGCGCAGCCCGGGCACGGCATCGTCGCGATGCCTGACCGGCCGGTCATCGCGGAGACCGTTGGACGTCGAGGATGTCGCGCACCATGTTGTCGACGTCGGGGCTGCCCAACCCGGTCACCATGTCGTAGCCCGCCTGCGAGATCGCGACGGCGTTGGTGCCCAGCGTGATGTCGTGGAATGCCGGTCGGGCCGCACCGGCTTTCAGTCGGTAGAGCATCGGATTGAGTTCACCGAGCGGCCGCCCGCCGTTGGCGACCAGGAACTGATTCATCACCGCGGCGATGCCGGCCCAGATCGGTGCGGATTGCGACGTGCCGCCCCCGACCACCAGTTGCTGGTTCTGCACGATGACCGCACCGGTCGAATTGTCGGCCACCGCCGACACATCGGGCGTCAGCCGGCGAACGGTGTTGGTCGTCGTGGTCACACCGGCCTGCCATGGCGGCCGGTCGAAGAGATTGGACACCCCGCCGCCGCTCCCCTGCGTCAACGGACCGTCGCTCCAGGCTTGTTCACCGAGCCACCGATAGTTCTCGTCGGTGGACAGCGTGGTACCACCCACACTGGTCACCTCGGGTAGCGACGCGACGGCATCGAGCCCCACGTCGGCGGGTCCGGGCGGTGCCGACCAGTCATGGCCACGTTTGCATTCCAGGCCGGCCAGATCCCCGCTCGCGTCGAAGACCGTGGTGCCGTGGGCAAGTGCGGTGGAGATCGCACCCCGGATCGGAGCCAGGTCGGCCGCCGTGATCAGCCTGTCGCAGCCCCAACCGATCGACAAGCTCCACACCGCCCCGGGGAACTGCCGGTCCACCGACTGCATCAGTTCGGCGATCTTGACGTAGGTGCTGCCACCGGCGACTGTCGTCCTGGCGTTGACCAGCACCTTGCGTGCGTCAGGCGCAATCGCGTGGGCGACTTGCAAATCCATCGTGGATTCGCCGCTGCGTTGTTCGGGCACCCCGCCGACGACCTCGGGTACGAGCCGCGGCAGTCCATAAGTGGTGGTGAACATGTCCAGGTCGGCCTGATCGAACCCGTCGAATCCGAAGACCGCGATGGTGCCACCTTTGCCGGTGTTACCGGCCTCGGTCAGCGGGCGCACGTTGTAGGTCGTCCGCAACGACGCGGGTGGGAGGCTGTGGTCGGGCACGTCCAGCGGCCGGAACGAGGGGCTGTTGGAGTGGTAGGGGGTATAGCTGAGGATGCGCCCTAGGCCAGTCACCTTGTCACGCAACGACGCCGGGACTCCTGGCTGTTGAGGCGAGGCGTAGAACACCTGGCCGGACTTCCCACGGAAGTCCTGGACGGCCACCTGGAATGCGGCGGCGACACGAGCGGGTGGGCCGCCGATCACCGCCCAGCGCTGGCCGGGCTGCCAGCGCACCGACAAGCCGTTGGCCGCCGCCCACGCGTCGAGCCGGTCGGGGCGTTTCGCGTCAGGCAGCTCCGCGGTCAGCTCGACACTGCGCGCCTGCGAGTCGCCCAGGTTCGTGGCCGCGGCAAGCAACAACGCGAATGGGCCCGAAATCACTTGCGGGAGCCGTGAGTCCGACTGCGCTTTGAGCACGATCGCCGTGATGGCCACTGCAGCCGCGACGATCAGGACGAGTGGCACCCGCAGTGCGCGCACAGCGACGTGTGCTCCCCTCGACACCCCGCCAAGTTAGCGCATGCGGCAAACGTATGGGGGCCTAACCGGTCAGGCAGCCGAGCTCGTACAGCGCGGCGGGGATCATCGCGTCCGCGGGAGCGGGGGTGGTCGAGGCGTTCGTGCCGCAGACCTTCTGCTTGTCCTGGCTGACCCACCGGCCGCCGAGCTGCTGGAACACCAGCGTGCTCGGGGCGCCCATGTCCGGGTTGGCTGTGCTGGACCAGAGGCCGCTGGTCACCGCCCAGCCGTCGGCGCATGTCACCTCGTCGATCCGGTAGATGTTGTCCTTGCTCACGGCGTGGACGGCCGCGGTGGCCGCGTCGGCGAACTCGGCCTTGTCGCAGCCGGCCGCGGCGGCAGTTGCGGTACTCGACGTGCCCGCAGGCGCGGGCGGACGCGACGACGAGCAGCCGGGCAGACCGATCATCGTCACCGCCGCGAACGCGATGAGGAGGCCAAGCCGGCGAGCGGTGCGGTTCATCATCGGTCTCCCCCGATGCTGAAATGGACTGCCAAAAATGGACTGCCAAAAGTGGACGGTAGCCATTGAACAATAGCTACCGTCCACCTCGAGATGGGTTGTGCTGCTAGGACTGAATCTGTCCGAGGGTGACCTGCACGGTGCGTGACGCGCCCGACGGGTCGTTGTAGGTCAGCGTGACGTTGTCGCCGGGCGCCTTGGAATGGATGGCGGCGACGAGCGCCTCCGGGCCGTCGATCACCTTGTTGTCGACCTTGGTGATCACCGCACCCTTCGACATGCCTGCCGCTGCCGCCGGGCTGCCGTCCGCGACACCGGCGACCAGTGCGCCCCGGGCGCTGTCGTCGGAACTGAGCTGAACGCCCAGCGAGGCACGCTGCACGGTCCCGGTCGAAACCAGTTCGTCGGCAATACGTTTCGCTTGGTCAACCGGAATCGCGAAGCCGAGACCGATCGATCCGCTCTGGGCTGCCTGCGAATCCTGGCTGCCGCCAAGGGATGCGATCGCGGAGTTGACACCGATCAGCTCACCGTTCATGTCGACCAGCGCGCCACCGGAGTTGCCGGGGTTGATCGCCGCATCGGTCTGGATGGCGCTCATGACCGAATGCTGGCCGGACTGCTCGTCACCGGTCGCGACAGGACGGTCCAGCGCGCTGATGATGCCCGTCGTCACGGTGCCCTGCAGACCCAGCGGGGAGCCGACCGCGACGACGTTCTGGCCGACCTTCAGATCCTTCGACGATCCGATCGTGATCGGGGTGAGCCCCGAAACGTTCTGAGCCCGAACCACCGCGATGTCGTCGGTCGGGTCGGCGCCGACGACCGTGAACGGCACGGTCCGGCCGTCGGAGAACGTCACGGTCGCGGCCATGCCGCCGCCGCTCTGGCCGAACGGCCGGCCGCCTCCTCCGCCGGGGAGTTGGCCGTCCGGCGCGTCCTCGGCCGGCATCGGCCCGCTACCCGCGGCCTGCGCAGCGGCAGCGACGACGTGATTGTTGGTCAAGATCAGCCCGTCGGAGCTCAGGATGATTCCCGAGCCCTCTTCACTGCCCTGACCAGTGGTGATCTGCAGTTTCACCACGCTGGGCAGGACCTTGTCCGAGACCTGCTCGACCGAACCGACGGGTGCCGAGCCGGTCGGCTGGCCGGCCACCGCGGTGTTCTTCGGCGCCGGAGCTCCGGCCACGAGCTGCCCCTGTTGGGTAGCCGCCGGGTGTCCGGAGTGATCGACCACCGCAACCGCGCCGGCAGCCCCGGCGATCATCGCGACCACGGCCGTTCCGCCGACCAAAACACCCACTCGCGACTTCATCCGTTGCCGAGGATTTTGCTGTGACGTAGATCTCCCGCCCCTGGGCTGGGCCCCGTAAGGGGGCGGATACATCTGTGTCGTGTCGGTGTTGCCGTAACCGTATTGATATCCGGCGGAGTTCCACTGTCGTGAATTAGAATGTTCCACAGAATCTTTCGGCTGCCACTGGTAGTGGCCTTCCTGCGGCGAGTGTCCTGACCTGTAGTCCATTGCGTTCAGCTTCGCTTTCTCGTGACAAGGATCATCTGCGCCTCGAGGCGCCTGAAAGCAGTTTGCCTACACCATCTGAGGCTTTGCTGAGAATGAGTTCGGTGTGAGCCAAGACTTTCGGCGGGTCAATCCGCTGTAGCGTGACGAGCGTGAACTTCTCCCGCCTGCCCTCTGTTGTTGCCTTCGGCGCCTGCACTGCCGCGTTTGCCGTGACTCTTGCGGCCTGCGGCTCGGACACCACCCCGTCGGCGAGCAAGTCCTCGACCGTCCCGGCCGTCTCGGCCACCGTCACCCAGGCGGCCGGCCCGGATGCCACCTGCCCGACCGCTCCGCCGGCCAACCCGGCAACTCCGGAGTGGACGTTGCCCGGCGCGACCGGCAGTGTCGCTGTCACCGGATCGACGGATACCGCGGCACCGGTCGTCACGGTGACTGCCCCCTTCAGCGTGAACGCGACCGAGGTGCACACGCTGCAGGCAGGTACCGGACCCGTCGTCGCACCGACGGCCACCGTCTCGGTCTGCTACGAGGGTGTCAACGGCCGCGACGGCAGCGTCTTCGACAGCAGCTACCAGCGTGGCGAACCGGCCCAGTTCTCGCTCGACGGCGTGGTTCCCGGATTCCAGAAGGCCATTGCGGGCCAGAAGGTCGGATCGACCGTCGCGGTCGCCATGGTGTCCGCCGACGGCTACCCGCAGGGCCAGCCCCGGGCCGGCATCATGCCGGGTGACACGCTGGTCTTCGCCATCAAGATTCTCAGCGCCTCGTAGCCGGACTACGGCATGCAGGTGCTCTGCAGGCCGTTCACCAGCGCGTAGATGTCGTCCTTCTTCTGGTCCGCATAGTCGATCGCGGTCCAGGTCGAGGGCTGTGGCCAGGCGTTGGACACCGTCGGCCCGTAGCCTCCGTAGCCATCCCCATAGCCAAAGCCGTACCCGTACCCCGGGGACACGACGAACAGCGCGCCCACGGCGTCTCGCATGTCGTCGCTGGCCCGGCGCAGGTCCACCAAGGCCGGAGCCAGGCCCGGGACGACGCCGGGCCCGTTGACGTCTTCCATGTAGTGCACGCCGTGGCTGATCATCGCGAGCTTCACGTTCGTGTCGCGCTGCTGGGCGGCTCCGCTGGCATAGGGCGAGCTGATCACGATCCGCACTCCGCCGATACCGGCGTTGATGTCGTTGTCGAGGCTCTCGCGGACCTGGTCGAGCACCCCGCAGGGCACCCGGCCGGGATCGGCGGCGACCGGGGGCGCCGCGATGGTCGAGGTGCAGGTAACGAGCGCCGCGACCGCAATAAGTTGGGTTTGCTTCATAGTCCACCTACGTACTGGGGCACCACCGTTGATGCCTGTACATAGCTGGAATTGACGGCGGTGTTACCACCGTTCAGGAATTAGCCGTGGCTACCTGGCGACGGGCCAGTCCCAGACCGACATGTCGCCGGGCGGGTAATTCATGCAGACGTCGGTGGCCTTGGCGACGACGCCCTTGTTGTTGAAGAACAGCTTGGCCCAGTTGCCCCAGCGGGTCGCGACGAACTCGTAGTAGACGTTGGTCGCGGTGTCCTCGGAGTACTGCCGGCGCGCGACGGGATCGAGCGAGAAGAACCAGTGGATGCGATCGAAGGCGATCTGCTGCACATCGGCGGGCCGGTTGCTGCGGTCGATCATGTAGCGCTCGAAGTACACCGGGCTGGTGTCGCGTGCCGCGGCCATGTACTGCTCGACATCGCACTGGGTGATGATGATGCGGTGCGGGATCGGGAAGTCGTCACTGGCATCGGCGGCAGCGGGGCCGGCGGTGATAACGCTTGCAGCCGCCGCCGCACTCAGCGCAAGACCTGCCAGCTTCGCGCGACTCATCAAACCAGCCATCGTTCTCCTGCCCTATACCTAAAACCTTAAGCGCGCTAACTATATAGCGGTCCACATCGCAGTATCCACCCCTGTCCGCGATTGGACGGCGAATGTGACGAGTGAGACTCGCCGCCGGAAACGGACTCAGCCGCCGTTGGTCACCGGGTTGGACGACAACGTGATGAATTGGTCGTTGATCCACACACCCCAGCGGCCGCCCCACATGTGCGTCCACACCACCGGATGGTTGGCCCACACCTCGGCGGGCTTACGGGGCGCCCAGTCCGGAACCGGCTCCCCCACGTTCTGATCCGGCGGCGGCGGGTCCGCGAGCGCGATCGCCGGCGCGGCGCCCATCGTCAGTCCGATCGCGAGTGCCGCAATGCTCAGCGCAGTTTTGATCCCAGCCATGTGCCGACTCCAACGTTCAGACGATGTGCGAATACTTAGCAAATATAACCAGCAGATGGCGCGAGTAATCCCCTACCCCGGACCTCCGCGGGTCGCGGGCTAGGGCGTCGGTGCGGGCGTCGGCGTGATCGGGGCCGGCTGACCGGGGGCGTTGAACTCATACCCCGGTGGCGGCGGACCGTTCAGCGAGTAATAGCCCGGCGGTAGCGCCGGAGTTCCGGGCGGCGGCGGCTTACCCGGGCCGTACTCACTCGGGGGCGCCTCCGAACCCGGGGCGGTATACGACTTGTATCCGGGCGGCAGCGGCGGCGGCGCTCCGGCGCCAGGTGGCGGTGCGACCGAGCCGCTGGCCGATGCGGACTCGTCGGGCCCGTAGTACGGGTCGCGGACGTTATGCCACATGTCTTTCAGTGAGCCGAGGACGCCGGGGGTGTTCTGCGAACCGTAGCTCGGGTTGGCGATCTCCGGCACCGAGGGGGGCGCCCCGGGTGGCGGAGGTGCGGGCGCGGGTGGAGCCGCCGGATCGACCGGCATCGCCACGGGCTGACCCGGCGGGACCGCGGCTGGATCCGACGGGACCGGAATGGGCGTCGGCGTCATCGGGTCGGCGGCGGCCGTCGCGGCTCCGGCCAGGGCAGCGCCGACGGTGAAGCTCGCGATGGCGACTGCGTGGACAAGTGCCGCGGTGCGGTGCCGTTCAATCATGGATCCGGCGGTCCTCTCGATCTCCCTGCGAAGGGTTGCCCCTTGGCGTAGGGGCATCGTCGCACACATTGGCCGTCGGCGTGCCGGCGGCAAACCGGTGTACTTTCCGACCTATCGCACCGCCGGCACATCCCGTTTCAGCACGCCCCGGTGCCAGAGTCAGACCTGGTTGGTCTCGGTGGTGCCGGTGGCCGATCCCTTGAGGTAGCGGGTGGCAAAGCCGATCGACGCGATCGCCGCCACCACACCGATGACGCCCCACAGGACGATCGGGAACACCAGCGAGCCGAAGATGACGTCGTAGGTCGCCGCCAGGTAGATCGACCAGAGCACCCGGTAGATCGACCAGAAGGCCAGCAGGCCCGTGCTGATGGCGATGTAGAGACTGTGCTGGCGCTCGACGCGGTCGATGTGCTGCGCGATCGGACTCGGCACGATCTTCATGGGGTTCTTCCTCTCGTTGTCCGCCGCCTCGGTGGCGTCGATGAGAGAAGTGAAGAACTACCGGACGGCTACCGATCCCAACTCACACCCGGTCGGCCGGCGGCTACAGCTCGTCGGAGAAGTCAGCGGTCAGCCAACGGTCCGGCCGGATCGTGAACAACACGTTGGCGTGGCCCGCCATCGATTCGAGGAACTGACGACCGCCTTCCTCACCGAGGTAGCGCACCGCGGTCTTTTCCAGGACCTCCGGCGGCGTCGGGTCGGTGGTGTCGACCAGGGTTCCCTCGACCACGACGTAGCGGTACGGCGGCTCCTCGTCCTGAACCACCAGCGTCGCCGCGCCGGCCTCGGCGATCAGCCGGGCCTTGCGCGTCGACGGCCCGGTCGAGATCTGGATGTCTCCACCGGGGGCGTACTGGTACCAGATCGGAATGCTGGCCGGCGGCCGGCCGTCGGTGGTGGCGACGGACAGCACCGCCACGTGTTTGGCGGCGAGGAAATCCTGCCGCTCGGACTCGGTCAGTTGTCTGGGCATATAGCGGCCAACTCCCCGATCTGCGGGGCTATTCCTGCGCGCGCAACACCCCTCGACGGGTCACGGGATTGTCGGCGAGGTTCGGTAGGGTCTGCGCGTGACTTCGAGCCCAACCCTCACATCTGTAAATGCCCGTCTTGCTGAAGAACTCGCCGTCGAAGAGGCCCGGGTGGCCGCCGCGGTCCGGCTGCTCGACGAGGGGGCGACCGTTCCGTTCATCGCCCGCTACCGCAAGGAAGTCACCGGCAGCCTCGACGACGGCCAACTCCGCGACCTCGAGGAGCGGCTGCGCTATCTGCGCGAGCTCGACGAACGGCGGGACGCGGTGCTCGCGTCGATCGACGAGCAGGGCAAGCTGACCGACGAGCTGAGGTCCGCGCTGCTGAGCGCCGACACGAAGTCGCGGATCGAGGACATCTACCTGCCGTACAAGCCGAAACGGCGCACCAAAGCCCAGATTGCCCGGGAAGCCGGCCTGGAGCCGCTCGCCGATCGGCTGCTCGCCGACCCGGCCATCGCTCCCGAAGCCGCGGCCGCCGGATTCCTCACCGCCGATGTCGCCGACGCCGCGGCGGCACTCGACGGTGCGCGGCACATCATCGTCGAACGGGCGGCCGAGGACGCCGAGCTGGTGGGTGCGATCCGCGTCAAGTTCTGGGCCGAGGGCGCGGTGCGGACCGCACCGTTTTCCGACGAGGCCGCGAAGACCCCAGCGGCACAGAAGTTTCGGGACTACTTCGACTTCACCGAGCGGCTGGAGGACATGCCGTCGCACCGGGTGCTGGCGGTGATGCGCGGCGAGAAGGAACAAGCCCTCGCCGTGCGCTTCGACGGCGGCAGCGACGACGCCTACGAGGTAATGGTCGCCGACGCCCTCGGCGTCGATCTGACCGCCACAGCGGCGGCCACCCCATGGCTGGCCACCACGGTCCGGTTGGCCTGGCGCACCCGGCTGATGATCTCCGGTGCGGTCGATGCCCGGATGCGGCTGCGTCAGCGCGCCGAGGAGGACGCGGTCGCCGTCTTCGCCAAGAACCTCAAGGATCTGCTGCTGGCGGCACCTGCCGGTACCCGCACCACCCTCGGGCTCGATCCGGGGTTTCGCACCGGGGTCAAGGTCGCCGTCGTCGACGATACCGGCAAGGTCCTCGAAACCTGTGCGGTCTACCCGCATCAGCCTCAGCGCCAATGGGATTCGGCCAAGGCGGCCCTGGCCGCTCTGGTTGCCCGGCACGGCGTCGAGCTGATCGCGATCGGTAACGGCACCGCGTCGCGGGAGACCGATGCACTGGCCACCGAACTCATCGCCGACATTCGCGCGGCGGGAGCCAGCGCACCGACGAAGGCCATGGTCAGCGAGGCCGGCGCGTCGGTGTATTCGGCGTCGGCCTACGCCGCCCGTGAGTTACCGAGTCTGGACGTGACGGTCCGCGGTGCCGTGTCGATCGCCCGCCGCCTGCAGGATCCGCTGGCCGAACTGGTGAAGATCGAACCGAAGTCGATCGGTGTCGGCCAATACCAGCACGACGTCACCCCCGGCACCCTGGCCCGCAGCCTCGATGCGGTGGTGGAGGACGCGGTGAACGCCGTCGGGGTCGACCTGAACACGGCATCGGTTCCGCTGTTGTCGCGGGTGTCGGGGGTTTCCGAGTCGCTGGCCGAAGCGATCGTGGCCTATCGCGAAAAGACCGGACCGTTCCGCAGCCGCACCGCCTTGCTCGACGTTCCCCGGCTGGGCCCCAAGGCTTTTGAACAGTGCGCCGGCTTCCTGCGAATTCGCGGCGGTGACGATGCCCTCGACGCATCGGGTGTCCACCCGGAGGCTTATCCGGTGGTGCGGCGCATCCTGGACCGTTCGGGCATCACGATGGCCGAACTGATCGGCAACGAACGAGCGTTGCGGACACTGCGGCCCGCCGACTTCGCCGACGATCGCTTCGGCGTGCCCACGGTGACCGACATCCTCGCCGAGTTGGAGAAGCCGGGCCGCGATCCGCGACCGGCCTTCTCCACCGCGACGTTCGCCGCCGGTGTGGAGAAGGTGGCCGATCTCAAGGTCGGCATGGTGCTCGAAGGTGTGGTGACCAATGTCGCGGCGTTCGGTGCCTTCGTCGACGTCGGCGTCCATCAGGACGGTTTGGTGCATGTCTCGGCGATGTCGGATCGATTCGTGTCCGATCCGCATGAGGTGGTGCGCTCGGGCCAGGTGGTGCGGGTGAAGGTCGTCGACGTCGATGTCGATCGCCAGCGGATCGGGCTCACCCTGCGCCTGGGCGATACGCCCAAGCGTGATCAGCCCAAGCGCGCAGAGCCGGGCACCCGGCCTGCCCCGAGCCGCGATCGACGCCAGCCCGCCCGCGCCGATCATGGACGGCGCGACGACAAGCGCTCCTCCGGTTCGATGGCGCAGGCGCTGCGCGACGCGGGATTCGGTCGGTAAGCCGGAGCCGGTCCGACCGTGCACGAAATGCCGCCGATAAACGTTCACCGTTCCCCGGATTCCCAGTGCACCCGCAGTCGGTATTCAATTCACTACCAGATTCGGACACGTTCCTGGGATTTCTCAGGCGGCATTTATGTATTACCCGACCTGCTGTAATAAAACTCTGCTGAACTGCGCTTATACCCCCACATTAATGACAATTCGCCGCGCTGTGCGATATTTCACCGCACGGGTCTGACACGGAATTCGTAGCCGAATTCACGCGCTGATGCGGCCATGACAGATACCGCTTTTTCCGAATCCCTCAACCCGATCGCGGTCCGCCGGCACGGCGATCCGCGCGTGACCGGCACCGCGGTGGCGTTCACCGAACATCGGTACAACCAGGACGAGGTGTCAGCTCAGCTCACCTCGTTCGCCGAACCCGGCTTCGCTCGGTTCGCGGCCAGCAGCGGGGTCGAATACCGCAGTCTGGCACTGCCGTTGGAGCGCTACCCGCGGCTGACCGGTTTCACCGAGGCCAACGCGGCCTACCTCGAGGTGGCCGCGGAGCTCGGTGAGCAGGCCGTGCGGCGGGCGCTCGACGCCGCTCACGTGCGTCCCGACGAAGTCGACGCGATCGTGACCGTGTCGAGCACGGGCGTGGCGGTGCCGACCATCGATGCCCGGATCGCGTCCGCGGTGGGGTTGCGTCCCGACGTCAAACGCATCCCGCTGTTCGGGCTCGGTTGCGTGGCCGGTGCGGCCGGGCTGGCCCGGGTGCACGATTACCTGCGCGGCTTCCCCGATCAAGTCGCTGTGTTGTTGTCGGTGGAACTGTGTTCGCTGACGCTGCAACGCGACGACACGTCGATCCCCGCACTGATCGGTGTGTGCCTCTTCGGTGACGGCGCGGCGGCCGTCGTCGCCGCCGGAGCCGATCGGGTGCCGGCCGGACTCCCCCTTCATCCGGGCCCGCGGATCCTCGCCACCCGTAGCAGGCTGTTCGCCGACACCGTCGACGTCATGGGCTGGAACGTCAGCTCCAGCGGATTCCAGCTGGTGATGTCACGTGACGTGCCGAAGATGGCCGACGACCATCTGCGCGACGAAGTCGACCGGTTCCTTGCCGACCACGGGTTGACCACCGCCGACATCTCGACGTGGGTGTGTCACCCCGGCGGGCCCAAGGTGCTCGACGCCATGCACAACGCGATCGGCATGCCACCGGAAGCGCTGCGGCACAGCTGGCAGTCGATGCGGGACAACGGCAACATCTCCTCGGCATCGGTGCTCGACGTCCTCGACCGCACCGTCGCCGACGGCCCCACGGCGGGCTCACTGGGACTGATGCTGGCGATGGGGCCCGGCTTCAGCTTCGAGCTGTTGCTGCTGGGCTGGTGAGCGAGATGAGTGTCTACTACCTGTTCATCCTGCTGATCGCCGTCGAGCGGCTCGTCGAGTTGGTGGTGTCCCGTCGCAACGCCCGATGGTCGTTTTCCCAGGGCGGCAGAGAATTTGGGCGGGGACACTATCCCGCGATGGTGACGATGCACACCCTGCTGCTCGCGTCGTGCGTGGCCGAGGTGGCGACTCAGCACCGGCCGTTCCTGCCCTGGCTCGGTTGGCCGATGCTGGCCGTCGTCGTGGCCAGCACAGTGGTGCGCTGGTGGTGTGTGGCTGTGCTGGGCAAGCACTGGAATCCCCGGCTGATCGTGATCAAGGGCGCTCCCCTGGTCAGCAATGGACCGTACCGATGGCTGCATCACCCGAACTACACGGCCGTCGCAGCCGAAGTGGCCGCGCTGCCGCTGGTGCATTCGGCCTGGGTGACCGCGATCGTGTTCAGCATCGCCAACGCTGCGGTACTCACCGTGCGGATTCGTGCCGAGAACACCGCGCTGGGGTATGCCTGAGGCCCGGCCGAAATTGTCTCGGCTGTCAGAGCCGCTGAATCGCAACGCCTTTCGACGGTGAGGCCATTTCAGCTGCCCGCGCGGGCCTCCGGTGCTACGTTGGGTTCTTGTTGACGTTGTGCACCGCCACATCAAGGGGCCTTCGATGAGCACTGCTGCCGAACGCGCCGACCAGCTTGCCTTGGTGGCCCGGCTCAAGTCCGCGTATCCGGAACTGCCGGATGCTCCCACCCCGGATCTGCTCGACCACGCCAGGTTCGTCGCCTACATGAAGCCGGTGCACGATGTCGGCGGCGAACCGGACGCTCCGATGAAGTACGAGAACAAGGATTACGAGTACTGGGAGCACATGACGTACGTCATCTGCGAAGTGCTCGCGTGGCGCGGAATCTGGCTCTCGGAGGAACGGCGCAGGATCGGCAACGTCGACGTCCAGCGCGCCGTCTACCTCGGCTTCCCGTACTACGGCCGCTGGCTGCTGTCGGTGGCCCGGGTCCTGATCGAAAAGCACCACATCGGTCTCACCGAACTGACCGAGCGGATGGCGGAGGTCAAGGAGCGCTACGCCGGCGGCCTGGCGGGAAAGACTCTGGCGGCCAAGCCCAAGTTCGAAGGCGACGGATCGCAGGTCAAGCGAAACAGTCACATCGTGCACGCCCAGGGCAAGGGTGATCCGCAGGTCTACGCGGGTAAGGCCGGCGAGCCGAGGTTCAAGGTCGGCGACGCCGTCGTCGTGCGCGAACTTCCGGTGCTGTTCTACACCCGCACCCCCGAGTATGTCCGCGGCGCCACCGGGGTCATCGACGCGGTGGCCTATGAGAGTCCGGCCGCCGAGGACGAGACGTGGGACATCCCCGACGCCAAGCCCGAATGGTTCTACGTCGTCAAATTCAGCATGTCCGAGCTGTGGGACGACTTCAACGGCCCGGACAGCGACAGCTTGCGCACCGAAATCCCCGAGCACTGGCTTGCGCCCGCATAGGAACGGACGGACATGACCGATCACGATCACGATCACGACCACGACCGCACCGTCAAACCGATGGTCGATGAGATCACCGACTTCGAGGTGCTCGAGATCGCGCTGCGCGAATTGTGCATCGAGAAGGGCATTTTCACCGCCGAGGAGCACCGCCGCTTCACCGAGTTCGCCGAGCAGATCGGCCCAACACCGGCGGCTCGCCTGGTGGCCCGCGCGTGGCTGGATCCCGACTTCAAAGCCCTTGCCCTCGCCGAACCGATGACCGCCAGCAAGGAGGTCGGTGTCGACTGGCTCGAGCCGACCGGCTTCGGGACCCCCAGCGACTTCACCGCATTCCAGATCCTCGAAGACACCCCGGCCGTGCACAACGTCATCGTGTGCGCCCTGTGCTCCTGCTATCCGCGGCCCATCCTCGGCAATTCCCCCGAGTGGTACCGCACACCGAACTACCGGCGGCGGCTGGTGCGCTGGCCCCGGCAGGTTCTCGCCGAGTTCGGCCTCTACCTGTCCGACGACATCGAAGTCCGCGTGCAGGATTCCAACCAGAAGCACCGCTTCATGGTCATGCCGATGCGACCCGAGGGCACCGACGGCTGGAGCGAAGACCAGCTGACCGAGATCATCACCCGCGACTGCCTGATCGGCGTCGCGCTGCCGAAGCCTGGGGTGACCACCAACGTCATCACCGACACCCGGCCCGCCATGCATCCGGTCGGCGAATGAAACCCGAGCCGTTACAACAGATCGTCGACCGCAACCAGGTCTGGCCGGTGATGGCGGCCAAATACGGGGTGGAGAACCCGGTGCCGCCGTGGAAGACCAGCCTCGACGGGCTGTGTGACGCACTGGATCACGCGGCCTGCGAGGCCGACCTCCCGACGTTCAAAGAGCGCCGCGACGAGGAGGACGATCTGTCGGCCACCGAGTACTCCGACCTGCCCTACCCCGAGAGCCAGCTGGTCTCGTTGGCACACTCGCTGCTGTCCCGGGGTGTCATCACCGAAGACGAACTGCAACAACGTCTTTCCGCCGTCCGCGCCCGCCTGGAGGCCTGACACCTGCGGGCATGTCCCCCGATCGGTGGACATCTCATTCATCCGGTGCTGGGGCCGATCGGTGGATATCCCGGGAGGCCACCCCGGGTCATAGTTGCCTGGTGAGCCGTCAAGAAAGCGGCGGCTCCCCGACTCAGAGGATGGCAACGATGAACAGCGGCATGGTCTTGTCGAAGCGCACGGCAGCGGCTTCGAGCGCAATCGGTATCCGCCCAGCGTATTTCGTCCAGCACGGAAACGGCATCTTCCGCCCCACCCCGTCGGCGGCGGCCTCCTGGAGCGAGGGTCTGCTCAGCGGTCAGGCGATCGCCGGGCTCGCGGCATCGACGCTGGAACGCAAGTACGGCAGCGTCGGGTACCTGCCCACCCGGCTGACGCTCGACCTGCTCAAACCTGCCCGTGCCGTCCCCACCCATACTCAGACGCGGCTGATCCGGCACGGAAACCGGATGCGGACCGCCGAATGCGACATCATCCAGGACGACTGGATCGTGGCACGCGCAACGTTGTTGCAATACCGACTGTCTCAGACCCCGGATGGGACGGACACCGCGCCCGCACAGTCCGCCGGCTCACCGCGCGACACCGAGGATCACGCCCTCTACGTCGACGACGACGGAACCGGCTGGAGCCCCATGGGCGAGCAGAACACTGCCGGACGCAAGCGCGCGTACTACGGCGGTCTGGACGCCGTGGCCGGTCTGCAGGCCACGCCTTTCGTCCGTGCGGCGGTGGTCGCCGAGGCGGCCGCGAACCTGGTAACCAATCTGGGCACCGGTGAAATCGGCTACATCAACGGAGACCTCACGGTGGCCCTGTCGCGGCTGCCCCGCGGCGTGTTCATCGGCGTGCAAGCCGACACCCACTTCGCCGAGAACGGAGTGTCGGTGGGCAGCGCCACCCTCTTCGACGATGCGGGCGCATTCGGCACCAGCATGGTCACCGCGGTCGCGAATCCCGCGGGCCGCAGGGGCACCCGCCCGCGCGACTGAGCATCGGGCGGCCCCGGCCGAAACTAGAGTGCAGCAATGAGCCTCGTCACCTATCAGCTGGAAGACCACGTCGCGACGATCACCCTCAACCGGCCCGAAGCCCGCAACGCCATCAACGGCCCGCTCCGCCAGGACATCAATGCCGCATGGGATCGGTTCCGGGACGAACAGGACGCCTGGGTGGGGATTCTGACCGCCAACGGTGACGTCTTCTGCGCGGGTGGTGACCTCAAGGACGGCGAGGGCTCGGTGGGCACCTTCGGCGGGACCTTTTGGGAGAAGCCGACGATCAATTCGTTCGAGTCCGGCATGGAACTCTTCAAGCCCACGATCGCCGCCGTGCACGGCCCCTGCGTCGGCTACGGGGTCACCGGAATCCTGTTCTGCGACTTTGTGATCGCATCCACCGAAGCCACGTTCAGCTTCCCCGAGGTGGCCCTCGGCGTGCCGACCATCGTCGGTGCCATTCGGTTGCCGCACCGCGTCGGTTGGGCCAACGCGATGGAGCTGCTTCTCACCGGCAAGCCCATCAGCGCCGAGTGGGCCAAGGAGATCGGGCTGGTGTGGAAGCTCGTCGAACCCGAGGATCTGCAGGCCGAGGCCCAGGCCTGGGCCAGAACCTTGACCGAAGCCGCGCCGCTGGCGCAACGAGCCACCAAAGAAGTGGCGTGGCGGACCGCCGACATGGGCTGGATCGAGTCGGTGCGCTTCGGCGAGGTGATGCGCAAGGTGGCGGGGGCGACCGAGGACGTCGGCGAAGGCCTGCAGGCCTGGCGGGAGAAGCGAAAGCCGCAGTGGAAGGGCCGCTGAACCCCTAAGTCGGCGGGTCGGGCGCCGGCGCGTGCAGCCACCGTTCGTAGCTGCCGGCGTAGGTGCCGTCGTGGAGCGCACCGGCCAGCCATTCGTCGGTCGCGGCGGCGATGGGGCTGCCCTTGGGCAGCAGATAGGCCTTGGCCTCGGAGGTGAAGGGGTCCGCGGGGTGCTGGGCCACCAGCTCGGGGTGCAGCGACGCCTGGTAGATGGCTTCGATGGCGTCGGTGACCATGACGTCGGCGCCCCCGGCGGCGAGTTGCTCGAAGATGGTGGTGTTGTCCGGCCAGATCGTGAGCTGCGCTTCGGGGAAGTGGGTGCGAGCGAATTGTTCGTTGGTGCCGCCGCTGTTCTCGATGACCCGCACACCGGGCTGGTTGATCTGCTCGATGGTCGCCAGCCGCTCGGCCTCGGCCGCCGGGACCAACGCGGTCTTGCCGCCGGCCAGGTAGGCCCGGGTGACGTCGACGACGCGGCGGCGCTCGGGGGTGTCGGTGATGCCGCCCATCGCGATATCGCATCGGCCCGGTGAGGTGAGGTCCGCGACGAGGGTCGACCATGTGGTGGGCACGAACACCGCGGTGCGTCCGAGATGCTCGGCCAAGTCGGCGGCCATGTCGATGTCGACCCCGCTGTACTGTCCTGTCGCCGGGTCGCGGTAGGTCAGTGGCCGGTAGTCGCCGGTGGTGCAGACCTTCAGGGCGGCCGGGCCGCCAGCCCAGGCGACCGACGGCGCGACGCAGGCGGTGAGCGCCACGGTCATGGCGAGCGCACCAAAGGTCAACGGCCGCATACGATCACCGCACTCGCAGCGCATCGGAGAGGTATTCGGTGCGGCAGGCCCGCCGGGCCAGTTTGCCGCTGGTGGTGCGCGGGATGGCGCCTGCGGGCAGCAGCCGCACGTCGGCTGCCTCGATACCGTGACGCTCGACCACCGCCGACCGGATGGCTGCGATCGCCGTTGCCGGGTCGCTGCGACTGGTGCCAGCCGCCCGTTCGGCGATGACCACCAGCCGCTCGGTGGTGTCTTGCGTTGTCGCACCGGGCATCTGGTTCGCCGGAACGGTGAACGCCGCCACGTACCCGCGCCGGACAAGAGCCGAGGAATCCGCGGCGGTCTTCTCGATGTCGTGCGGATACAAGGTGCGGCCGTTGAGCACCACGATGTCGGCCAGGCGCCCGGCGACGTAGAGTTCGCCGCCGTAATAGAAGCCGAGGTCGCCGGTGCGCAACCAGGCGGCGTCGGCGGGCACCTCGCCGGCGTGGCCGCCCTCGGACCGCCGGTGTGTGAGCTTCGCCCCGAAGACCCGGCGGCTCTCGTTCGGCTGGCCCCAGTAGCCGCGGCCGACGTTGTTGCCGTGCAACCAGATTTCACCGACCCGGCCGTCGTGCAGCTCTGCGCCGGTCGCCGGGTCGACGATCGCCGCCCACAGGCTGCGCGCCACCTGGCCGCACGACACCTGGGTGACCGCATCGGCGTCCTCGCCGGCTTCCTGCGCCTCTCCCTGCGCCAACCGCTCGCGATCCAGGCGAATGACGGTGGGCCGGGCGGTCGGTGCGATGGTCGCGACGAACAGGGTGGCCTCGGCGATGCCGTAGGAGGGTTTGAACGCGGTCGCCGGCAGACCGTGCGGTGCGAACGCCTCGGAGAACGTCGTGATGGCGTCGGCACTCACCGGTTCGGACCCGATGATCATCACCACATTGCTCAGATCGATGTCGTCACCGGCATCGGGGACGCCGCGCGCAGCGGTCCACTCGTAGGCGAAATTCGGTGCGGCGGTGATGACATGGCCGTACCGGGAGGCATCGGAGAGCGCCCGGATCCAGCGTTGCGGCCTGCGGATGAAGGCGGTCGGTGACAGCAGGGTGGAATGTCCGCCGTACACCGTCGGGAAGCCGATCATCGACAAGCCCATGTCGTGGTACAGCGGTAACCAGCTGACGCCGTGGGTATTTCGATCGAGCAGGTCGATGGACAGGATCATCTGGATCAAGTTGGTACCGACGGCCCGGTGGGTGATCTCCACGCCGGCCGGCGGCCGGGTCGAGCCCGACGTGTACTGCAGATGCGACACGTCGTCGACGTCGACAACGGTCTCGACGAAGTCGGCACCGGCGGAATCGGGAATGTCGTCGATGACGAGCAGCCGCGGTTGCCGAGCCGATGGCAGCTTGGCCAGAAATCCGCGCACACTGTCCGCGGCGGCCGCGGTGGTGAGCACCAGGGCGGGCTGCGAATCACCGAGCGCGGTGTCGAGACGTTCGGCGTGGCCGGGCAATTCGGGAGCGAACAGCGGCACCGCGATGGTTCCGGCCTTGATCGCGGCGAAGAAACCGGTGATGTAGTCCAGCCCCTGCGGCGCCAAGATGGCGACCCGGTCGCCGCGGGCAGCGCTGCGCTGTACCTGGGCCGCGATCGCGCGCAGGCGTTCACCGAGTTGTGTCCAGGTCAGCTCGAAGACCGCCGGTTCGGCCGAGCGGCTGTAGTCGAGGTAGCGGTAGGCGATGGTGTCGCCGACGTTGGCGATGTTGCGGTCGATCAACGAGATCAGCGTCACGCCCGGCGGTAAGACGACGTTCCCGTCGGCGTCCAGGCAGTCTTCGATCCGCAGCAGACCCTCTGGTGCGTCGACGTGGCCGCGGTCCATGCCAGGAGTCTAGGACGCTATCGTGAGTGCGATTTTCGACGACGACCCGAGGAGAGCATGTCGAGCTGGATCGCCGAGCTGGTCCAACTCGACCGCAGCGGGCACACTTTTCGAGCGTCAGCGTCTTACGGTGCGGGTCCCCGTCTCTTCGGCGGGTTGATCGCCGCGCAGGCGCTGGCGGCCGCGGGCGCCACCGTGGAACCCGGCCGGCTGCCGCAGTCGCTGCACGCCTACTTCATCAAAGGCGGCCGGATCGGCGTCGACATCCACTTCACCGTCGAGATCACCCGGGACGGCCGTTCTTTCAACACCCGCCGTGTCACCGCAACACAGGACGGCGTCGCGATATTCGAGATGCTGGCGTCGTTCCACCAACCGGAGACGACCACCGACTGGCAGCTGCCGCAGGAACCACGGGTGCCGCTGACGGAGGCGACGATTCTCACTCGACTGCCGGTCGAGTGGGCCGATCACTTCGACATCCGGCTCGCACCCGGTCCGCAGAGTCGCGTCGAATGGCCCACCCAGCCGTTCTGGTTCCGCACCCGCGAGCCCGTCGAGGACGATCCGCTGCTGCGGGCCTGCGCGTTGACCTTCATCTCTGACCTGGGCATGGTGTCCTCGGCGCGGCCGCCGGGCCCGGAATTTCCCGGTCCGGGCGGTGCCGCCAGCCTCGACCACGCGGTGTGGCTGCACCGGCCGACCGATCCCCACCAGTGGCATCTCTACGACGCCACCGCGATAAGTCACAGCGACGCGCGGGGGTTGGCGCACGGCTCATTTCAGCGTGATGACGGTACCCTGATCGCCAGCGTCGCCCAGGAATCTCTCTGGCGAACCTGAGCCCAGCTTTCAACGTGCCTATGGCGTGCGAATCCGCAGGCCACAGCAAGGCAGGACCCAGCGCACACACAGCCGGAAACAACGGTGTTTAGCAGAGACCGGCTACGGGAACAAACTCGCATTCGACCGCGTTGACGCGACGTCGAATGCGGAAACGAAAGGCACGGATCATGACGGTTGATTACGACGCCCCCCGCCGCACCCAGGCCGAGCCTGAGGAAGAGTCGCTTGAAGACCTGGCGGGGCGGCGCAAGGACACGGCCACGGCCGTAATAGATGTCGATGAGGCGGAAGCAGCGGATTCCTTCGAGCTGCCCGGTGCCGACCTGTCGGACGAAGAGCTCACGGTGCGGGTCGTCCCCAAGCAAGCGGACGAGTTCACCTGCAGCAGCTGCTTTCTGGTGCACCACCGCAGCCGACTGGCGGATGCCGCCAGTCTGGTCTGCACCGACTGCGCCTAGCCGGCGGCCGGCACGGTCCCACCTAGCGGTGGGCGTGCTCGTCGTCGCGCCGTGAATCTGCACGGCGGGTCAACGGCACGCCCCCCGCGTGACACTCAGGCGATGACGCGGACCAGGTAGGGCGCCATGTCTTTGGCGCGCACCGCGGACACCGCGACGACCGTGTCGGTGACTTCCAGCATCTGGTTGTTGCCCAGGAACATCGCGACGCTCTGGGTGCCGTCGGGCCCGTAGAAGATCAGATCGCCGGGCAACGCCTGGTCAGCGGTGACGTGCTGGCCGACTTTGTACATATCTCCCGAGGAGCGCGGCAGCTTGGCTCCGACGCCGGCGTAGATGTACTGGATCAGGCCCGAAGAGTCGAAGCCGACGACGGCTGCGCTCGGTCCTTTGCCCAGGGTGGGTCCGTTGATGTCGCCACCGGCCCAGGCGTAGGGCACGCCCCGCTGGGCGAGCCCGCGCTGGATCACCAGGTTGACGTACTGATCCCGGCCCACCGGAGCGGCGGTCGCCGTCGGGGCCACCAGGCCGGGGACGGCGAACAGCATCAGCAGGCTGATCGCCAGGGCGTACACGCGCTTCTTCATCATGGTCTCCACCTTCCGGGCGCCTCTGAGCAAAGCTCCGTCCTCTTCACAGAGGTCACTTCTGTCACTTTCTACCGCACTCAGCTGACAGCCGCTTACCACGCTTGCGCCCTGAACAGGGCTTTTAGCCGATCCGTGACGCAAAGGTGTCCAAAGCGGTGTGCATCCTTGCCCGATCGGTTGCGATCATCCCGCGGACATCAGCAACGAGCAGGCCCGACGCCAGAACCGCTCAGCGGCGCCGGTCGCGCACTCGATACGTCGACGGCCACGACTTGCGGGACTCGTCACCCGTCAGCGTCATCCCCATCCCGCCGACTTTGACGTCGTAGGCTTCCTTGCCCGCGCCGACCTCGCGGTTGGCATGCTCCTGAGCCAGGTAGTACAGCTCATCGATCGCGGCTTCGCTGTACGCGACAAAGGACGTCTCGCGCACGACGTCGTCGCTGAGAACCATCGTGTCGGGCAGGATGCGTGAGGCGACCGCGGCCAGGCCCAGCAGCGCGAACGGGATCACCCAGT
The DNA here is from genome assembly GCF_002887815.1 of Mycobacterium sp. ENV421. Classification (GTDB taxonomy): domain Bacteria; phylum Actinomycetota; class Actinomycetes; order Mycobacteriales; family Mycobacteriaceae; genus Mycobacterium. Next base: position 51,516 of record NZ_PDHO01000004.1, read on the forward strand.
AGCACAGAACGGACAGCGGGTTCGCGGAGTCGAGGATCGTGGCGTCGCCCGAGACGAGCGGCGGGATCACCGAGGAGACCGTCATCCCCGCGAAGGCGGCGATCCAGATCCAGGTCAGCAGGGACGTGATTGTCGTGAACAGCGTGCTGGTGACGATCTCCTCGGAGCGTCCCGCCGCGGCGAATCCCCGCACGAACGGCGTGCCGGCCAGTGCCCCGACCAGCGTGATGACGAAGATGCCCGCAGTGCTCAGCGACAAGATCCACTGCTCCAAGAACCCGTGGCCGGCCACGAACGTCAGCACTGTCAGCACGAAGAAGACTGCGACAGAACCGATTTCGAAGGTCAGGCCGGCCACCTTCCTGGTGCGGCTCATCACCAGCCCGATGATCGCGACGGCGAGGGCCACCAGGACGGCCGTCGTGAACGGCGCGTTGCCCACCAGTACCCAATAGACGATCCACGGCGCGAAGCCAACGAGAATGCCCACGGTGGCCCAGTGTATGGGCGAGCGTTGAGCGACTGCTCAGCGGCGTCCGGTGTCGGGTTGGCCGCCGATGGGTACACGGATTCGTGAGTTCAACGAGCCAGCGCCAATTGGGGGAGTCCGACAGCCCTATCGAAGACGAACTCGAGGACGCCTTCAACCGAATGGTCGACGAGGGCAGTCAGCGGCTGCATCGAAGCTGGCGTGAAGTCCTGGTCACCGGATTTTTCGGCGGTACCGAGGTCGCGATCGGAGTGCTGGCATACCTGTCAGTGCTGCACGAAACCCACAACCAGTTGCTGGCCGGTGTCGCCTTCGCGATCGGGTTCCTGGCGCTGCTGCTCGGCCGCAGCGAGCTGTTCACCGAAGGCTTCCTGGTTCCCGTCACGACGGTGGCCGCCAAGCGTGCCAGCGTCGGCCAGCTCGCCAAACTGTGGACCGGCACGCTGGTGGCCAACCTGGTCGGCGGGTGGGTGATCATGGCGCTGATCATCGCGGCGTTCCCCAAGCTCAGGAGCCAAACCATCACCTCCGCCGAGCATTTCGTCGGTGAACCACTGTCGGTGCAGACGATGGCGCTGGCAGTGCTGGGCGGCATGGTGATCACGCTGATGACCCGTATGCAGCACGGCACCGACTCGGTCCCCGGCAAGATCGCCGCCGCGGTGGCCGGTGCCTTCGTCCTGGCCGGATTGCAGCTGTTCCACTCGATTCTGGACTCGCTGTTGATCTTTGGCGCCCTGTCGACCGGTGAGGCACCCTTCGGCTACCTCGACTGGCTGGGGTGGTTCTGGTACACGCTCGTCGGCAATATCGTCGGCGGTCTGGTGCTGGTGACGCTACTGCGTCTCCTGCGGAGCAAAGAACGCCTCAAAGACGAGCGCCGCGACGCCGAAGATCCGACGGCGGACTAACCACATACCGGGTCCGGCGCTAGTCCCCCGCCGCGTTCAGAATCAACATCGCTACCTGCAGCGACGTCCTGGACTCGGCGTCGTCGAGGTCGAGTCCGACGATCCGCTGCAGCGCCTCCAACCGGGCGTAGAGCGTGGGCCGCGACATGTGCAGCGTCCTGGCGAGCTCGGCTTTGTTCCCGCCCGCCGCCAGGTAGTGCCACAGCAGGTCGAACGACTCGTCACCGTGCTTGGCCCGATCCGCCAGCAACCCGGCCAGCTCGGTCTCGGCGAACGCTTGCACACGAGGATCACTACGGATCAGCGAGAGCAGGCCGCGCAAGCGGACATCCGAAGCTCGATGAAACGGCTTGTCCTGCAAGGGCATCGACATCGCCACCTCGGCGACGTGCCCTGCTTCGCGCAGACCGCCCACCGCGTCGACCAGGCGGCTGCTCTCCGGCCCCACCCCGATGGCGCATCCGCTCACCCCGTCCAGGTGGGCGACCGCGCGCCGAGTAGCCGAACACACCTCGGCCAGCACGGTATCGAGCGATCCGGGGACCCGGCTGGTGCGCTGCGGCGCCAACACCACGTCGATCTGCCCGTCGTCACGGGTGGCCGCCAAACCGGTATGGCCGGCCGCCCGCACGGTGTGCATGATCGCGTCCAGGGTGCGGACCCGCCGCTGGGCGGTCGCAACCTGATCGGCGCCCGGGGTCTCCCGCAACCGCACCGCCATGGGCACATACGTCAGCGCCGGCCGCAGTCCCAGCGCATGCGCACGGGCGGTGGCCTCGGCCTCGTCGGTGATGCGGCCGCGGCGCAGGTCGTCGACGAGGCCGCTCTGCGCGCGCAGCTCCAGTGAGCTGCGGTTCTGCTCGACCATCCGGTTCAACGCCAGAGCCTGCGCCGCGCGCTCCAACGTCATCACCGACCGGCCGTCGGCCGCGGCCATCTGCGGCGCGATCAGCCGGCCCCACTCCTCGCGGTGCGGGCCCACCGGGCAGGCGGTCCAGGCGTCACCTCCCGCGAGCCGCGATCGCCGCTCCCAGTCGACCAGCAGTGTCGCCGCCGACAGGTCCCGGCCGTCGAACGCCAGCACCTGACGGTTGAGGTCTTCCAACACCACGGGTGTGTCGAGCATCTGGGCTGCCGCGCTGACGATCTGGTCGATCGATGCCCGGCGCATGCTCAGCGCGGTGAACTCCTCGTGTACCCGTTGGGCGTACTCGACTTCGGCGTACTGGTCGGCGACGATCCGGCGATGCACCTCCTCGGTGACATCGATGAAGCGCACGGTCCGGTGCAGCACGATCACCGGGAGGGACAGCGCAGACCCGATGGCGAGCACGGACTCCGGAAGCCGGTCGATGTGCAGTCCGAGCTCGATCACCACGCCCACCGCGCCGGCGTTCGCGAGCCCGGGCAGATAGGCGTCCCGGCGCGACGGGTCGGCCAGCGCCTGACCCGTGGTCAGCACCAATTCCCCGCCGGTCAGCAGGCCGGACAGGTCGGCCAGATCGCTGACGTGCACCCAGCGCACCGGCTGGTCCATCGGTCCGGCGCACACCACCTCCGGATCGCCGCGGCGCACCGACGGCAGATCGAGGATGTCGGCAAGGGTTAACTGCATTGACACAGTGTAAGAGAAAGCCGTACTTCGTTGACATATCGTTGGCATCGACCTGGGCGATCGCGCACCAGAATCGCAGGTATGACCCTCACAGCGCCCAACACCCGCGTCCGGACCATCGCCCACTGGGCCGACGGGAAGAACTTCGCAGGCAGTAGCGACCGGACGGCCGCGGTGACCAACCCGGCCACCGGCCAGGTGACCGGACAGGTCGCGCTGGCCGACGTCGCCGACGCGCAGGCGGTCATCGCCGCCGCGGCCGCGGCGTTCCCGGCCTGGCGCGACACCTCGCTGGCCAAGCGCACGACGGTGCTCTTCGCCTTCAGGGAGCTGCTCAACGCCCGCAAGGAGGAGCTGGCCGCGATCATCACCGCCGAGCACGGCAAGGTGCTCTCCGACGCCCTCGGCGAGGTCAGCCGCGGCCAGGAGGTCGTCGAATTCGCCTGCGGCATCTCGCATCTGCTCAAGGGCGGGATGACCGAGAACGCCTCGACCAACGTCGACGTCGCCTCGATCCGCCAGCCGCTCGGCCCGGTGGCCGTCATCAGCCCGTTCAACTTCCCCGCGATGGTGCCGATGTGGTTCTTCCCCATCGCGATCGCCGCCGGAAACACCGTGGTGCTCAAGCCTTCTGAGAAGGACCCGTCGGCCGCGCTGTGGATCGCCAACCTGTGGGCCGAGGCCGGTCTGCCTGCCGGGGTGTTCAACGTGCTGCAGGGCGACAAGGTCGCCGTCGACGAGCTGCTGACCAACAAGTCGATCAAGGCGGTGTCGTTCGTCGGTTCCACCCCGATCGCGCAGTACATCTACTCGACCGCGACCCTGCACGGCAAGCGGGTGCAGGCCCTGGGCGGCGCCAAGAACCACGCGGTGATCCTGCCCGACGCCGACCTCGACCTGGCCGCCGACGCGATGGTCAACGCCGGCTTCGGTTCGGCCGGTGAGCGCTGCATGGCGATCTCGGCGGCCGTCGCGGTCGGCCCGATCGCCGACGAGCTGGTCGCCAAGATCGCCGATCGCACAACGACCTTGAAGATCGGCGACGGCACCCGCAACACCGATATGGGCCCGCTGGTGACCAAGGCCCACCGCGACAAGGTCGCCTCCTACATCGACGCGGGCGAAGCCGACGGCGCGACGATCGTCGTCGACGGCCGCGGCACCCAGGTCGATGGCGAAGCGGACGGCTTCTGGTTGGGCCCCACCCTGATCGACAACGTCACCCCCGAGATGAGCGTCTACACCGACGAGATCTTCGGCCCGGTGCTGTCGGTGGTCCGGGTCGACACCTACGACGAAGCCTTGGAACTGATCAACTCCAACCCGTACGGCAACGGCACCGCGATCTTCACCAACGACGGCGGCGCGGCACGGCGTTTCCAGAACGAGGTCGAGGTCGGCATGGTCGGCATCAACGTGCCGATCCCGGTGCCGACCGCCTACTACAGCTTCGGTGGCTGGAAGAGCTCACTGTTCGGTGACACCCACGCCCACGGCACGGAGGGCGTGCACTTCTTCACCCGTGGCAAAGTGGTGACGACGCGGTGGCTCGATCCCTCCCACGGCGGCATCAACCTCGGCTTCCCCCAGAACCACTGAGCACCACCGAGCTCGAAAGAGGCACGCATGACGACGACCGAATCCCACCTCCTGCCCAACGGTCAGGACCTCGACACCGCGCGGGCCGAAGCCGCCCGGGCCTACGAACTGGACCGTGCGCACGTCTTCCACTCGTGGTCGGCGCAGGCCCAGATCAAGCCGATGACGATCGTCGCGTCGGAGGGCTCCTACGTGTGGGACGGCGAGGGCAACAAGCTGCTCGACTTCTCCTCCCAGCTGGTGTTCACCAATATCGGCCATCAGCACCCCAAGGTCGTCGCCGCGATCGCCGAGCAGGCCGCGAAGCTGTGCACGATCGCCCCGCAGCACGCCAACGCCGCCCGCTCCGAGGCGGCCCGGCTGATCGCCGAGCGCACCCCCGGTGACCTGAACCGGGTGTTCTTCACCAACGGCGGCGCCGATGCCGTCGAGCACGCCGTCCGAATGGCGCGGCTGCACACCGGGCGCTACAAGGTGCTCTCCCGCTACCGCTCGTACCACGGGGGCACCGACACCGCGGTGAACCTCACCGGTGACCCGCGGCGCTACCCGAACGACTACGCCAGTTCCGGCGTCGTGCACTTCAACGGACCCTTCCTGTACCGCTCGTCGTTCTTCGCCGAGACCGAGCAGCAGGAGTCCGAGCGGGCGCTGGACTACCTCGAGCGGCTGATCCAGCACGAGGGCGCGGACTCGATCGCCGCGATCATCCTGGAATCGGTGCCGGGGACTGCCGGCATCATGGTGCCGCCGCCCGGATACATGGCCGGCGTGCGGGAGATCTGCGATCGCCACGGCATCGTGTTCATCGCCGATGAGGTGATGGCGGGCTTCGGCCGGACCGGAAAGTGGTTCGCAATCCAGAACTTCGACGTGGTGCCGGACCTGATGACGTTCGCCAAGGGTGTGACGTCGGGGTACGTACCGCTGGGTGGCGTGGCCATCAACGACGCGATCTACTCGACGTTCGCCGACCGCGCCTACCCCGGCGGGCTGACCTATTCAGGGCATCCGCTGGCCTGCGGTGCGGCGGTCGCGACGATCAACGCGATGGAAGACGAAGGCATGGTGGCCAACGCCGCCCGGCTCGGCGAGCAGGTGCTCGGCCCGGGCCTGCGCGAGCTGGCGGCTCGCCACCCGTCGGTCGGTGAGGTCCGCGGACTCGGCGTGTTCTGGGCGCTCGAACTGGTGGCCAACCAGCAGACCCGCGAACCGCTGGCGCCCTACGGCGGGTCGAGCCCGGCCATGAACGCGGTGCTGGCCGCGTGCAAGTCCGGCGGGCTGCTGCCGTTCGCGAACTTCAACCGGATCCACGCGGTGCCGGCATGCAACATCAGCGACGCCGAGGTGGCCGAGGGACTGGCCATCCTGGACAAGGCGCTCGATGTCGCCGACGGGTACGTGACGGGTTAGGGCCCGGCGGCCTAATAGGGAGACGTGTGCTGGGTCAGGACGAACAGGAACAGACCCAGACACATCAGCACGTTGATCGCGATCAGGATCGCGACGAACACGATGGCGCCGCGCACACAACGCCGTTGTGCGCGGCCGACTTTGGATCGCCGCTGCTCGCTGCGGAGCGCCGTCGCGGTCAGCGCGAACGACACGTCGACGAGCTCATCCTCGGTGGCCACCTGACCCATCGCGATCTGCTGGAGACGCTCGGGCGGGATGCCGACACCGACGCCGGCGAAAGTCCGGCTCAGCCGTTTGAGCTGGCGGGGACTACTCGCTGTCGTCGGCAGCCGCGGATCGGACCAGTCGGTCATAACCGTTGGACATTAGTGCGGCCGGACCTGCGCCGCGCCCGAAATAGCGGGGCGTCACAACCCCGGCTGATCCTCGATGATGCCGAGCCAGATCTGGGCGACGTCGATGGCGACCTTCTCGCTGATGAACGCGTGCTGGGTGCCGGTGTAGATGTCGCGGAAGGCGCGCTCGAGGCGGCTGCCCTCACGGATCGAGGTGGTGCCCGCCGCCAGGTGCGCCCACTCGGCGGCCTCGCGCGCCACGTCGGTGGCGTACACCGCGGCCACTCGCATGTCGGCGCGCAGCCCGGGGGTCAGGTCCTCGCCGGCGGCGACCGCGGCCTCGGCGGTGCCGAACGCATCCAACACCAGCAGCCGCGCTGCCCGCCACGCCGCGACGTGGTGTGCCAGCCCCTTCTGGAAGGTCGGCCGGCTGGCCAGTGAGGCCATATCGCTCATCCGGAACTTGGTGGCCGCCAGTTCCTCGACGTCGTCGAGCATGCTCTTGGCGACGCCCAGGGCCCACGCCGCGTGGCCGGCCGCGGTCACCGGCATCAGTCCCATCCGGGTCGCCGGCGAACTGCCCCGGTGCGGCGAGCTGGAGAACAGCGGGAAGGTGCGGCCGGCCGGCACGAACACGTCCTCGAGGCCGTAGTCGTAGGATCCGGTTCCCTTGAGGCCCTGGACATGCCAGCCGTCTTTGAACACGACGTCCGCACGTGGGACGACGGCCACATGCATCTCCGGCAGGCCGCCGGCCCCCATCACCGGCTGGCCGTCCACCATCGGGAAGAACCCCGCGCAGACGTACTCGGCATGGCCGGTGCCCGACCCGAAACTCCACGATCCGGTCACCCGGTAGCCGCCGTCGACCACGACGCCCTGGCCGTTGGGGAAGAACTGGCCACCCATCGTGACGCGGTTGTCGTTCGCGGTGAACACCTCGGCGAAGCCCTCGTCCGACAGATACGCCGCGGCGGCGAACGACGACGGCAGGTTGGCGATCCCGATCCAGCCGAACGAGCCGTCCTGCCAGGCCATCTCGATCCAGGTCTCGATCATCTCGGCGAACGAGGGCTCCACCCCGCCGGCCGCGACGGGATTGAACGACGACATCAGTCCGCTGGCCCACATCTCGTCGACGATCGACGGGGCGATGGTGCGCAGCCGCTCGGACTCACCGGCCTGCGCCACCACCAGGTCGCGCATGCCGCGGGCCAACCCGAGCGGCTGGGTCTTCGAGTCAATTGTCGACGTCTGAGTCATTTCCGAGCCTTGTCCGATCTGCTGGCGCGGTACACCAACGGTAGTGAACAACTTCGAAAAACTGTATAGCGCGGAACTGCTCGGCGGAAGTGATTACCAGAGGATGTCAGCGGCGGATGTGATTCGTGCGGTGCGACCGGGTGCGGCCTGATGTGACCAGTACAGATTGGTGTGGGCGATCACCTGCTCGGGCGGCGGGGCGCCCCACTCCGAGAGGTCCTCGGTGGTGTGCGCATCGGCGACCAGCGTGACGTCGTAGCCGCGAACGAAGCCGCCATGGATCGTCGAGCGCGCGCACTGGTCGGTCTGGGCGCCCACGACCACCAGATGACCGGCAGCCAACTCGGCGAGCGTCGCCTCCAGCGTGGTGCCTTCGAACGAGTCGCCGTAACTCTTGGCGATCAGCGGCTCGGTGTCGGCCGGCGTCAGGTCGGCGACGATCTGCCACTCCTGGCTCCCCTCAGGCAATTCGGCGTCGGAGTGCTGAATCCAGACGACCGGGATGCCGGCACCGCGGGCGCGGTCGACGAGCCCGGCGATCCGCGCGACGGTCGCGTCCCGGTCGTGGGCGTGTTCCACCACACCGTTCTGCACATCGATGACGAGCAGGGCGGTGTTCGGCCGGTTCGTCACTGTGCTCATGGTCGCGATGGTAGGACGCGCGGGCCAATAGTTCACGGGACCGACTCATGGACCTCGCCTCGCTGAAATACGGCGGTGCCAGACTGCTGGCCCGTACGAGATCGAGACGTGGTCTGGGACCAGGAGAACGCAATGACCGATGTGGTGAGCAGTGCACCCGGTGATGTCGCCGACCGTGACGGGGGTGTGAGCCGCACGCAGCCGCACGAACACAGCCGCACGGGGTTGTCGGCCGACGCGCTGCACCGCGCGATCGCCGACCACCTGGCGTACTCCATCGCCCGGCCGCCGAGCGTGCTGACCCCCGAGCATTACTACCGCGCGCTGGCGCTTGCCGTGCGCGACCGCATGCAGCAGCGGTGGATGGCCACCACCCAGGATCTGCTGCACGGGCCGGCCAAGGTGACCTGCTACCTGTCCGCCGAATTCCTGATGGGCCCGCAGCTCGGCAACAACCTGCTCAATCTGCGCATCGAGCGCCAGGCCCGCGAGGCACTCGCCGCACTCGGGCAGGATCTCGACGCGATCCTGGAGTGCGAGGAGGAGCCCGGGCTGGGCAACGGTGGCCTCGGCCGGCTGGCCGCCTGCTACTTGGACTCGATGGCCACGCTGCAGCGGCCGTCGATCGGCTACGGAATCCGCTACGAGTTCGGCATCTTCGACCAGGAGATCCAGGACGGCTGGCAGGTCGAGAAGACCGACAACTGGCTGGTGGCCGGAAACCCTTGGGAGATCGACAAACCCGACGCCAGCTATCTGGTCAACTGGGGTGGTCGCACCGAGCAGTACGAGGACGTCGCAGGCAATCACCGGGTGCGCTGGATTCCGCGACGGGTGATCAAGGGGGTCTCCTATGACACCCCGATCCAGGGTTACGGGGTCAACACCTGCAACACGCTGACCCTGTGGAGCGCCCGATCGGTGTCCTCCTTTGCGCTGGATGCGTTCAACACCGGTGACTTCTACAAGGCCGTCGAGGACGAGGTCCTCTCCGAGAAGATCTCGAAAGTCCTCTACCCCAACGACGAACCCGAAGCGGGCAAGCGGCTTCGACTGCAGCAGCAGTACTTCTTCGTCAGCTCGTCGCTGCAGGACATCCTGCGCATCCACACCGAGCGGGCCCGGCTGCCGCTGAGCGCATTGCCCGACAAGTGGGCAATCCAACTCAACGACACCCACCCGTCGATCGCGGTCGCCGAACTCATGCGCCTGCTGATCGACGAACACCACATGGGCTGGGACGAGGCCTGGGACATCACCGTCGCGACCTTCGCCTACACCAATCACACGCTGCTGCCCGAGGCGCTGGAAACCTGGCCACTGGGCATCTTCGGCGACTCACTCCCCCGGCACCTGGAGATCATCTACGAGATCAACGACCGGTTCCTCGAGGAGGTGCGCGACAAGTTCCCCGGCGACACCGAGCGGGAGCGACGGATGTCGCTGATCGGTGAGGACGGCGGAAAGAGCGTGCGGATGGCGCACCTGGCCACCGTCGGCAGCCACGCTGTCAACGGGGTGGCCGCATTGCACTCCGAGCTGCTGAAAGCCAGTGTGCTGAAGGACTTCTACGAGATGTGGCCGGAGCGGTTCGGCAACGTCACCAACGGTGTCACGCCGCGACGCTTCCTGGCGCTGTCCAACCCGGGACTTCGGACGCTGCTCGACGAGACCGTCGGCGACGGCTGGCTGACCGACCTGGACCAGCTGCGCAGGCTGGAGCCCTACGCCGACGACCCGGCGTTCCGTGAACGGTGGCGGGATATGAAGCGCGCCAACAAGAGCCGGCTTGCCGAATATGTACACGCCTCGACCGGCATCGAGCTCGACCCGACCTGGATGTTCGATGTCCAGGTCAAGCGCATCCACGAGTACAAGCGCCAGCACCTCAACGTGCTGCACATCATCACGCTGTACAACCGGCTCAAGCGCAACCCGGGCTTTGCGATCGCCCCGCGGGCATTCATCTTCGGCGGCAAGGCCGCACCCGGATATTTCATCGCCAAGCGGATGATCCGGTTGATCACCGCTGTCGGTGCCACCGTCAACAACGACCCGGACGTCAACCGGTTCATGCGGGTGGTGTTCCTGCCGAACTTCAACGTCAAGAACGCCCACTTGATCTACCCGGCGGCCAACCTGTCCGAGCAGATCTCCACCGCGGGCAAGGAGGCGTCGGGAACCGGCAACATGAAGTTCATGATCAACGGCGCGTTGACCATCGGCACCCTCGATGGTGCCAACGTCGAGATCCGCGAGGAGGCCGGGCCGGAGAACTTCTTCCTGTTCGGTTTGACCGTCGACGAGGTGGAGCAGCTCAAGGCCGACGGCTACCGGCCGACCGCCTTCGTCGAGCGCGATCCGGAACTGGCCGAAGTGCTCGAGCTGATCGTCGACGGCACCTTCACCCACGGTGACACCGAGGTGCTGCGTCCGCTGGTCGACAACCTGCTGCACCACGACCCGTTCCTGGTGCTGGCCGACTACCGCTCCTACGTCGACTGCCAGGCCCGGGTCAGCGCCGCCTGGCAGGACTCGGACACCTGGTCGCGGATGTCGATCCTGAATGCGGCCCGCAGCGGCAAGTTCTCCTCGGACCGCGCGATCGCCGAATACTCCGACGAGATCTGGCATGTCGGCGCGATGCCGGTGAAGCTCTAGGGTTCCAACACCACTTTGATGGCCCCGCTGCGCCGGTCGGCGGCAACCCGGAACGCCTCCGCCGCGTCGGCCAGCGGGAAGCGGTGCGTGACGACGGTCGCCGCGATGACCGGATCGGCGGCCAAAGCCGCTGCCGCATCGACGAATTCACGGTTGTCACGCCCGCGGTCGTAGCACATCGAGGCGGTCAGCGTGAGTTCCTTGAGCATCCACGGGATGCCCGGAACAGCCCGGTTGCCATGTGACACACCGACTATCGCGATCCGGCCGCCCGGCACGGATCGCCGCACACAGTCGGCCACCGCCTCGTCGGTGCCCACCGCCTCCACCACGACGTCGTACTCGCCGTCCGGGCGCCCGGCGCCGAGCCGCTCGCCCGCGTCGATCTGATGCGGGTGGCGGGCCTGCAGGTCGACGTCGAGGCCCATGGCGCGGGCCGCGGCGACGGCCAGCAACCCGACGCTTCCGCCGCCGACGACCAGGACCCGATCGGTGGCGTCGGCGCCGACCTTGCGCAACGCATGCCAGGACACCGCGAGCGGTTCGACCAGGCAGGCGTCGGAGACCAGCAGACCGTCGGGCAGCGGCACGAGGCATTCGGCGGGCACCCGGACCCGGTCGGCGAGGCCACCGTCGAACGCGACCCCGAGCAGCCCGTGCGGTGCGCTTCCCCGGCACCGCTGCGGCGACCCGCCACCGCATTGATCGCAGTGCCCGCAGCCCACTGTCGGTTCGACACAGTAGGTCCGGCCGTCCGCCGTGCCCGCAACCTCGTGGCCGATCGTCACCGGCAGGCCGAACGACAACATGCCGAGGTCGCTGCCGCAGATGCTGGCCGACCCGACCTCGAGGATCGGCCAGTCACCCGTGGGCTCCTCGACGTCGACGACGGTGGCTGACCCCTGGATCGAGCGGACGGCGCGCATCATCGCTCGATTGTCCCGACTGCGCGATCAGCCGCCGTCAGCGGCCCGTCGCAGCGGTCACCTCTCGTTCGAGGAGCCGTTCAGCTCTTGCCGTTCCATGAGCGCGGTGCGCGCCCGCTGCTCGGCGGCGTGGGCCGCCTCGGTGAGCGCGGCGTCCTCGTCGGCCGGGTCGGCGGTGAGGAAGCTGCCCCGGCCCGGTGCGCCGCCGGAGCCGAGCTTGTTCATCCGCTTGGGCACCGGGGCGCCCTGGTATTCCAGCGCGATCGGGTGGCCGTCGGCGTCGAGCGGCCCCAGCGGCTGATGCAGCTCGACGTACGCGCCGTGCGGCAGCCGCTTGAGGATGCCGGTCTCGACGCCGTGCTCGAGCACCTCACGATCGCTGCGCTGCAATGCGATGGCCCAGCGGTAGGTGATGAAGAAGACCAGCGGCGGCAGCACCACCATCCCGATGCGACCGATCCAGGTCGTCGCGTTCAGCGAGATGTGGAACTGATAGGCGATGATGTCGTTCATCGCGCTGTAGGTCAGCACGATGTAGAAGGCGATCGCCATGGCGCCGATGCCCGTTCGCACCGGCGCGTCCCGTGGCCGCTGCAGCAGATTGTGGTGCGCGTCGTCGCCGGTGAACCGCTTCTCGATCCACGGGTAGACGATGAGCAGCAGGAAGATGACGCCCATCAGGACGGCGACCGCCACCGCCGCCGGGATGGTGTGGTGGCCGATGTAGATCTCCCACGCCGGCCACAACCGGATCAGCCCGTCGGTCCACATCAGGTAGAAGTCGGGCTGGCTGCCCGCCGACACCTGCGCGGGCTTGTACGGGCCGAGCTGCCAGATCGGATTGATCTGCAGCAGGCCACCCATCAAGCCGAGGACGCCGACCGTCATCGCGAAGAACGCACCCGACTTCACCGCGAACACCGGCATGACCCGCACGCCGACGACGTTCTTCTCGGTGCGGCCGGGGCCCGGGAACTGGGTGTGCTTCTGGAACCACACCAGCGCCAGGTGAAGACCGATGAGCGCCAACATGATTCCGGGGAAGATCAGGATGTGGATGGCGTAGAGCCGCGGGATCAGGACATCGCCCGGGAAGTCGCCACCGAACAGCGCCCAGTGCATCCAGGTGCCGATCACCGGAATCCCCAGCGTGATCGAGGACAGCGCCGCCCGGATTCCGGTGCCCGACAGCAGATCGTCGGGCAGCGAGTAGCCGAAGAACCCTTCGAACATGGCCAGGATCAACAGCAGCGACCCGATCACCCAGTTGGCCTCGCGCGGCCGGCGGAAGGCGCCGGTGAAGAAGATCCGCGCGAGGTGCACCATGATCGCCGCGGCGAACAGCAGCGCCGCCCAATGGTGCACCTGGCGGACGAAGAGGCCGCCGCGCACCTCGAAGGTGATGTCGAGGGTGGAGGCATACGCCTTCGACATCTCGATGCCGCGCAGTGGTTGGTACACGCCGTTGTAGGTGACCTCGGTCATCGACGGGTCGAAGAACAACGTCAGATAAACGCCCGTGAGCAGCAGGACGATGAAGCTGTACAGCGCGATCTCGCCCAGCAGGAACGACCAGTGGGTGGGAAAGACCTTGTTCAACTGCCGTCGGACCGCGGCCGACGGGTGGTAGCGAGAGTCGATCGCATCGCCTTGGGATGCGGCGAGCGTGGCGGCTGATTTCATAGCGATCCTCCGAAGCTGCGCCCGGGCTGAACTGAGCAGGCGTCAGTGGTTCGGAGCCGGGTCCGGCGCGGATGGCCGCACGCACTGTTGGTCATTCTTACGTCAGACTTCCTGGCGCTTGCGGTCAGCGGCCGCGTCACCGAGGTAGGTTGACCTGCCATCTCAAGGACGAGGAGTGCTGTGGCCGCAGTGACCGAGGAATCGCCGGAGGCTCCCCTGCGCGGCATTCGGCGGATCCCGCTGGAGATCCGCAAGGTCGCCACGGTGCTCGCGATCGCCATCGTGCTGGCGTCGAGCTTTGCCGCGGCCTACACCGTCGCGCTGGGCCGGCCCTCCCCGCGGAACCTGCCCGTCGGCGTCATCGGGTCGACGGCCGACACCGCACCGTTCGAGAAAGCGTTGCGCACCAACCGCAATGAGTTCGACGTCCACGAGTACGCGACCCGGGACGCCGCGGTCGCCGAGATCAATCAGCAACGCATCACCGCCGCCATCGACGCCACGTCGAAACCGCCGCAACTGTTGTTGTCCAGCGCCAGCGATCCGTCGGGGACTCGCGCTCTGATCCAACTGGACCAGACGCAACCGGGACAGTTCATCCTGCCGATCGTCGATCTGCATCCCTTGCCGCCGTCCGACCCGGCGGGGCTGGCCACCTTCTATCTGGTCATCGCCGCCACGATCCTGGGCTTCATCACGATGTTCCAGCTGCGGGCCAACGTCAAAACGCTGACCTTGCGCCGCTGGCTGCTCAGTATGGCGGTGCTCGCCGTCGTCGGCGGCGCGGCTTTGGCGGTGGTGACCGGCCCGGTGTTGGGCGCGCTGAGCACACCGTTTGCTCAGCTGTGGTTGCTGGTCTCGGTCCAGATCGCGGTCGCCGCGTCGTTCAACTCGACCATGCTGGTGCTGATCCACCGGTGGGCGATCATCCCCACCTGGCTGGTGTTCATCCTGCTGGGCAACACCTCGTCGGGCGGGGCGGTGTCGGCGTCGCTGCTGCCCCAGCCGTTCGCCTTCTTCAACCATGCGCTGCCCAGCGGCGCGACGGTGTCGGCGATCCACGCCGCGACCTACTTCCCGCACAACCAGCGGCCGCTGCCGTTCATCGTGCTGGGGCTGTGGTTGGTGGTCAGCTTGGCCGCCCTGATCGTGGCGTCCCGGACGCTTCGCCGTTCACCGGCGGAGTGAGGTTCTAGGCTGAGTGGATGATTCAGGCCGGCCGTATCACCTCGATCTGGCGCTATCCGGTGAAGTCGATGCAGGGCGAGCAGGTCACCGAGGCCGAAGTCGGCGACCTGGGCGTGCACGCCGACCGGACGTGGGCGGTGCGTGATGTCGAGTCCGACGCGACCACCAGCGCCAAACGGCTGCCCGGCCTGTTGTGGTTGACGGCGCGCTACGCGCAGCCACCCGGCCCCGATGCCGGGCCGGGACACGCACCGGAGGTGCTGATCGGCTTCCCGGACGGTACCGAAGTGTCGAGCTCGGATCCGGCTGCGCACCAGACACTCTCGCGGTACCTCGACCATGAGGTGGAACTTCGGCCACTGCCGCCGATCGACCGTCGCAGTGAATACCGCGCGCCGATGGCCACCAAAACCGACCTGCGCACGATCTTCGGACTCGACGACGACGAGCCACTGCCCGATCTGTCGATGTTCCCGGTACGCAAGCTCGCGGAGATCAGCCGCTATGCGACGCCGGTCGGCAGCTATGTGGACGCCTATCCCGTGCACATCATCACCGAGCAGAGCCTGGCCACCCTCGGGTCGTTGGCGCCGGACTCCGATTTCGACGTGCGACGGTTCCGCCCGACGCTCGTGGTGGACTCCCCCAGCACCGCGGCCCACCCGGAATGGGAGTGGTGCGGCGGACGACTGCACGCACCGCACGCCGAGCTTGCGCCGATGATCCCGACCATTCGCTGCGTGATGCCGTCCCACGAGCAGCCCGAACTCAAGCGGGACAAGGAGATCACCCGCACCATCGCCGCGCACACCCGCCGCTGCTTCGGCGTCTACGGCAATGTCACCCGCGCCGGCCGAATCGCCGAAGGTGATGTGCTGCACCTGAATCCACCGAACCGGACCGCGCTGAGCGCCACCGCCGGCGGCGGCGCGGCGACAGTGAAGCGGGCCGTCATGCGTGCGGTTTCGGCGGCCATGCCCAGCGGAAAGAAGGGGTGACCATGCGTCACGTTGTCGGAGGTCTCGGCGTGCTGGTCGCGCTGTTCGGAGTGTTGTTCACCCTGCAGGGGTTCGGGGCGGTTCAGGGCAGCCCGATGAGCAACACCACGACGTGGTCGGTGCTCGGGCCGATCGTCGTGTTGGTCGGCGTCGTACTGGCCGTCGCGGCCTGGCGCCCGCGGCGCTGACGCGCGACTCAGAGAAGTTCGCGGGCGGTCCGCAGCCGCTCGCGCCACCACGCGATGCTCTCGACATCGTCGAGGGTGAATTGCGCGATGCGATCCGGGTCTGGCGCCGGGGCCGATGGCGCCACCGGCAGGTACCCGTCGACGGTGATCAATGTGCGTCCGGCGGGCACGATGTCGGCGGCCAGGGCCGCGGCGGTGCCCAGCCCGCAGGCGAAGGAAAGCTCGGGCAGCACACCGGCCAACGCCAAGCCGCTGGCCAGCCCCATGCTGGTTTGACCGGCGCCGGACACCACAACCGGTAGGTCGCATTTCTCGGCGAACCGCAATGCTCGGCGCACGCCGCCGAGCGGTGCGGCGTCCAGCACCACGATGTCGGCGACCTCGGACATGGTCAGCCCGTCGCTGCTGAGGTCGGAGACGTCAACCGCGACCCGCACGTCGATACGGCGCCGGAGCGCGGACAGCTCTCGCGCGGTCGCGCACGGCTGCTGCACGAACTCCAGACCGCCCGCCGCGGTGTCGAGCCCGGGGATCGTCGCGGCGGCGGTGTCGACGTCCCAGCTTCCGTCGACCAGACAACGGATCGACGCGTCCGGTCCGAGCGCTGAGCGCACCGCCGCGAGCCGGTCGGCATCGTCGGGCAGACCGCTGACCATCACGTCGGCCGCATGACATCCACTGCCGGCGGCGATCCCGGCCGCCTCCTCGGCTCCCACCGTGGGCACCGCGACCGCGACCGGTACACGGCCGCGCATCGGGTCCGGCCAGCCGACCGTTCCGCCTTCGATGGCCGCGGTCAACCAGCGGGCCGCCACCAGATCACTGCCGATGCGCGGCGGGCAGAACTCACCCCAGCCCTGCGGGCCTTCGAGCAGCATTCCCTCGCAGCCGCCGAACCCGCGATAGCCCGCACGCGCCGGGATCGCGAAAATCGGTGCGCCGTCGAAGTCGATCATTTCCTTCATGGGCCGCGACCGTCAGGATGCGGATGTCGGCGACCAGTACGCCAGCATCTCGGCGAAGGTGTCGAAGGCCGGGCGGGACATCCCGTAGGTGGCTTCGAAGTGGATGCTCAGCGGGAACCCGAGGTCGGCGACGCCGTCGATGACCCGCTTGTAGAGGTCCACCAGCAGCTGCCGTTTGACCTGCGGCTCACTCTCGGCGAGTGTGCGGACGAAGTCCTGCTCGGCGGCGACAGCGGCATTGCCAGGGTCTTGGATGAGCCAATTGATCAGACCCACCCGGGACTCGACCTTCGGCACGAAACCGAACGACAGCAGAATCTCCGGGCGGTAGTCGGTGGTGGCGGCGAACTCGGTCAGGAAGCCGACGATCGCGTCGGAGTAGAGCAGCTGCGTCATCCCGTAGGTGGCGCCCCGGCCGCACTTGAAACCGAATCGGCCGGCCTCCTCGGCCCGGGTCGGAATCAGGATCGCGCCGCGATTGGGGACCAGTTCGGAGAAGATCGTCAGCGCGTCGGTGGGTGCCACACCGGCGCCCTCGCCGTCGTTCATGGTCCGCGGAACACCGACGAACGCCACGCCTTCCATGCCCGCGTCGAGCAGGGCGGTCAGACGGCTGACCAGCGTCGGCTCATCCATGAAAGCGGTCACCTGGGTGCACAATCCGCGCACACCGGGCAGCTCCGGCGAGATGCGGGACCAGTAGTCGAGCACATCGAGCTTGGGCTTCATCTCGACCGGACGGCCGCTGTCCTCTTCGATCATCCCGGGGATCATCACGTGCCGGATCCGGCCGTCCAGTCCGGTCTCCGCGGACAGCTGCACGACCTTGCGCGCTTCCTCGAGCATCTCGTCCGGCGTGCGGTCGACGTTGGGCGGCACGAGTTCGAGCGCAACGGTGTTGAGGGGCACGAAACTGCTCCTGACGAGACGACTGATTTCCGGGTGCGGTCCGAGGTGGCCGCCGGACGCGATCCGCCGATCACCATACAGAAAGCGCGGTCGCGGCCTTACTTCGCCGCCAAACGCGGTAGCTTTCAGCGATGCAGGGTCCCAGGAGAGCGATCTGGCTGGTCACGCTGGCCGGCGTGGGTGTCGTCGCGTTCTCGGCATGCGGATCCACGGACAGTGCTCCGGCACCCACTCCGTCGATTTCGTCGGTGCAGCCCACCAGTAAGGCCACCCTGCCCGGGCCGAACAGCTTCAGCCCGGCCCCGATTGCGCCGCTGAACCCCACTGTCAGTCCGAAAAACGACCCGGCTCAACGCCCCTGACCAGGCCCGCAGGATTCACTTCGGGACAACTCTTGACTGGTTCCAGAAAAGAGACGACTATCAAAACGTGACCTCCGTCTCGGATCTCTCCGACCAGCTGCGGGCAGCGCAGCTGCGGGTCACCCGCCCTCGTCTGGCGGTACTCGACGCAGTGCACACGCACCCGCACGCCGACACCGACACCATCTTCGGAGCCGTCCGCACCGGCCTGCCCGACGTGTCCCGGCAGGCGGTGTACGACGTGCTGCACGCCCTGACCGCGGCCGGCCTGGTGCGGCGCATCCAGCCGTCGGGCTCGGTCGCCCGATACGAGGCGCGGGTGGGCGACAACCACCACCACGTGGTGTGCCGATCGTGCGGTGTCATCGGCGACGTCGACTGCGCCGTCGGCGAGGCGCCCTGTTTGACACCGTCTGAGAACAACGGCTTCGTGCTCGACGAAGCCGAGGTCATCTACTGGGGACTGTGTCCCGACTGCTCCACCCAGCAGATTTCGCGAGCACAACCGTGATCGCAGCACGATTCACCACTCCCGAAAGGAAATACAGTGCCTGAGGAAACCAGCCCCCCAATCGGAGCGGCTCAGACCGAGCCCGCCGAAAGCGGCTGCCCGATGCGCATCAAGCCGCCCGTCGAGGGTGGCAGCAACCGCGATTGGTGGCCCAACGCGGTGAATCTCAAGATCCTGCAGAAGAATCCGCCCGCCATCGACCCGACGGACGAAGGCTACGACTACCGCGAGGCCGTCAAGACTCTCGACTTTGAGGCCTTCGAGCGCGATTTCGATGCCCTGCTGACCGATTCGCAGGCCTGGTGGCCCGCCGACTTCGGGCACTACGGTCCGCTCTTCGTCCGGATGGCCTGGCACGCCGCCGGCACCTACCGCGTCGCGGACGGCCGCGGTGGCGGCGGGCGTGGGATGCAGCGATACGCGCCGCTGAACAGCTGGCCCGATAACGTCAGCCTGGACAAGGCCCGCCGCTTGCTGTGGCCGCTCAAGAAGAAGTACGGCAGCAAGATCTCGTGGTCCGACCTGATCGTCTACGCCGGCAACCGGGCACAGGAGCACATGGGCTTTGCGACCGCGGGCTTTGCCTTCGGCCGCCCCGACTTCTGGGAGCCCGAGGAGGACATCTACTGGGGCGCCGAGGCTGAATGGCTGGGCTCGCAGGACCGCTATGCCGGCAGTGACCGGACCAAGCTGGAGAACCCGCTGGCCGCCAGCCACATGGGTCTGATCTACGTCAACCCCGAAGGCCCCGAAGGCAATCCGGATCCGGTTGCGGCGGCCATCGATATCCGCGAGACGTTCGGCCGGATGGCGATGAACGATATCGAGACCGCGGCCCTGATCGTCGGTGGCCACACCTTCGGCAAGACCCACGGCGCCACCGATATCGAGAACGGGGTGGAGCCCGAAGCCGCCCCGCTCGAGCAGCTGGGCCTGGGCTGGAGCAACCCCGGCGTCGGCAATGAGGCCGTCAGCAGCGGCCTGGAGGTGACCTGGACCCACACCCCGACCAAGTGGGACAACTCGTTCCTGGAGATCCTCTACGGCAACGAGTGGGAGCTCACCAAGAGCCCCCAGGGTGCCAATCAGTGGAAGCCCAAGGATGGCGGGTGGGCCAACTCGGTGCCGATGGCTCAGGGCAGCGGCAAGACCCACCCGTCGATGCTGACCACCGATCTGTCGATGCGGATGGACCCGATCTACGGCGAGATCACCCGCCGCTGGCTGGATCATCCCGAGGAACTCGCCGAGGAGTACGCCAAGGCGTGGTTCAAGCTGCTGCATCGCGACATGGGTCCGGTGGTTCGTTACCTCGGACCGCTTGTGCCCAAGCAGACCTGGCTGTGGCAGGACATCGTTCCAGCCGGCAAGAGCCTGTCGGCCGATCAGGTCGCCACGCTCAAGGCGGCGATCGCGGACTCGGGTCTGACTGTGCCGCAGCTGGTTTCGACGGCATGGAAGGCCGCGTCGTCCTACCGCAGCAGCGATATGCGAGGCGGCGCCAACGGTGGCCGGATCCGGCTGCAGCCACAGCTCGGCTGGGAGGCTAACGAGCCCGACGAACTGGCTCAGGTGATCAGCAAGCTGGAGCAGATCCAGGCCTCGGCGGGTGTCGACGTGTCCTTCGCCGACCTGGTGGTGCTGGCCGGCAACGTTGGTGTCGAAAAGGCCGCCAAGGCGGCCGGTTTCGACATCGAGGTGCCGTTCACCTCGGGTCGCGGTGACGCCACCCAGGAGCAGACCGACGTCGAGTCGTTCTCCTACCTGGAGCCGAAGGCCGATGGGTTCCGCAACTACGCGGGCAAGGGGCTGTCCCTGCCTGCCGAGTACCACATCATCGACAAGGCCAACCTGCTGAATGTGTCGGCGCCGGAGATGACGGTGCTGGTCGGCGGCCTGCGGGTGCTGGGCGCAAACTTCGGTGGCACCAAGCTGGGTGTGCTGACAGACAAGCCGGGCGCTTTGACGACCGATTTCTTCGTCAACCTGCTCGACATGGGCACCAAGTGGGCGCCGTCGTCGGCCGACGACGGAACCTATGTCGGCACGGACCGCGCCAGCGGTGCCGACAAGTACACCGCCAGCCGCGTGGACCTGCTCTTCGGGTCGAACTCGCAGCTGCGGGCACTGGCCGAGGTGTACGCCGAGGATGACGCCAAGGAGAAGTTCGTGAAGGACTTCGTCGCGGCCTGGGTCAAGGTGATGGACGCCGACCGGTTCGACGTCTGACCTGAGTAGTAAGCGAAACCCCGCGGGCTTTGCCCGCGGGGTTTCGTCCCGCTCGCGGTTGGCGTCGAGTGACGATTCGTATGCGACAGGCTTGCTTGGCCGCCACTAAGAGGATTGCGCCCGAGAAGCTTCGGACAATCTCGACGCAGCGAACCGTCACCCCATCAACCCGGCGCCGCCCCCGAGGGCCACTGCGGTCAGTCGATGCGGGAAGGTCCGAATGGCTTGCAGGTTGGCAGGCTAAGCGACTACGTCGCGGGAGCGAGTTGGCGTAGACGCAGGCCGACGCGAAGCTACGCGCTTCGAACCTGGTGGCCCGAGCCCGAACACGTTGGGGTGGAATTGTGTTGCGGCTCAATCCTTGGTGTCGTTAGGGCCGCCGAGGCTCTTCAGAATCTCGGGGTGCTTGAGGAATGGGGTGATCATGTCCACAGGAAGTGGGAAGACCACGGTCGAGTTGTGATCGGCGCCGAGCTCCAATAACGTTTGGAGGTATCGCAATTGCAGCGATGCCGGGTTTCTCGACAGCGTTTCGGCGGCCTGTCGCAGCTCCTCGGCGGCCTGGAGTTCGCCGCGAGCGTTGATGACCTTCGCGCGACGCTCCCGCTCGGCCTCCGCCTCGCGCGCCATCGCGCGTTGCATCGATTCGGAAATCTCCACGTCCTTGATCTCCACCATCGACAACGGCCCCCAACTGGCCCAGCACACCTACTGTGAGCTGGGGGTGCTGCCGTACCGGCCGGCGATTTTCGTGGCCACCTACTTCGGTGAGCTCGGCGCCGCCCTGCCCGCGCTGGCACGCACACCGATCGAGGCTATCGGAGTCGACCTGGTGCCAGGCCGCGATCAGCCGATGCCCGCGGTACGTGACCTCGCCGACAAGACGCTGGTAGCCGGCAGCGTCGATGGACGCAACATCTGGCGCACCGACCTGCAGGCTGCGCTCGCAACGCTGGGCACCGTGTCGGGTGCCGCACACACTGTGGCGGTCTCGACGTTGCATGTGCCCTACTCGCTGGAAGCCGAAACCGACATCGACGCCCGGCTGCGGGGCTGGCTGTCGTTCGGCGCTGAAAAGGTTGCCGAAGTCGTCACGTTGGCCAAAGCGCTGCGCGACGGGCGCGACGCGGCTGCCGGGGCGATCGAGGCATCCAACGATGCAGTCGCGTCGCGCACAACGGATCCTCGCCTCCACAACGCACAGATCCGGGCACGTATCGAGGCCATCACCGCGTCTGGCGTTCGGCGTGGACCCGCCGAGCGGCGCCGAGCGGCCCAGGACGCCCGCTTGCGTCTGCCACCGCTGCCGACCACCACCATCGGCTCCTCCCCGCAGACGCCGACGATCCGCAAGGCGCGCGCCGCATTGCTTGCCGGACAGATCAACCGGGCCCAATACACCGCCCGGATGAAGGCTGAGGTGGCCGAGGTGATCGGGATGCAGGAGCAGCTCGGGCTGGATGTGCTTGTGCACGGTGAGCCGGAACGCAACGACATGGTGCAAGCCCGTGCGCGGTCGCCCGGCGCCCGGCGCCCGGCGCCCGAGAGTTTCACCCGGGTGCGCACGCTGACGCCTTGGTCGCACAGCGCGTCGAGATGGAATCGCACGGTCGTCACGTGCAATCCGATCTGCGAGGCGAGTTCGGAGGCATCGACCGCGCCGGTGCGCTCACGCACCATCCGAAGTGCACGTTCCCGTTGCCTGTTGCGCGGCAACCGTTCTCGACGCGGCCGCCCGGCGTGATCACCTGTCTGCTCGTTCACCCAGCCGACTTCCTGCCGAGAGTTCAAATGATATAGCTGCTCAACCCGGCGACACCAAGCACGTCTGTGCTGACCGGTCTCGCGCGTATCAATTTGCAGCGCAACGGGGATGGCTGGAAGTTGGCTTCGGCAACGGCCAAGTTCGCCTTGGGTTCACGTCCTGATCCCACGCATATGGTGGGCGCCGTTACGGTGGGTGCGTCAGTTGAACCCGACACGACCGTGGCAGTGTTGCCTGGTGGATTTGCGGGGGCTCGGCAAATCGCAGCAGGGCGATCGACCACGCGCTCAACGCCTGGGCGAGGTACTGCTACCGCCGACAGGTTCGACCTGGCCTGAGATCAGCGGTCAACGCGACCGCGCAGGCGTCGCCTGCGGGGTTCGTCCTCCTGCGTTGCGCCGAGTGTGCGTGTTGGTCCCGCGACGCGCCCTGCGGACAGTACCGAACCGCACGCTTGCGGGGAGAGACCTAGCGACAGCCGCCGGCGCTGACCCAGCGGCCGTTGTAGCCCACGCAGCCGGTCACCGGCGGCGGTGGTGGCGGCGGTGGCGGCGGGTAGTCCTCCGGCAGCGGAGCGTAGTACGACGGCGGCGGCACGTAGGGCGCCATCACGTCGGACAGGTTGGCACATCCACTGACCGTGACCCGGCGGCCCGCGCTGGCGCAGACGTCGGCGTGGGCCTGACCGCCGGGCTGGATCGTCACGATCGCGGCGGCCACTCCGGTGAGCGCCAGGACGGCCGCCCCGGCAGCCCACCAGGTTCGCATCTGTCGCTTCATCGCGTCCCCTTTGGTTGCATCGAACGTGCTGCGGAGTATATCCACGCGCGACGGACGGATTCGGGCGATCAGCGCCGCTGGTGACGGCTGCGCCGAACCCTGACCACCGCGGCCGCCGCGATCAGCCCCGCCAGCACCACGACCCACGTCCAGGCGCTGGTGCGGTAGACCCAGCCGGCCACCGCACCCTGCAGCCGGCCGGCGGCGGCGATCACCGGGTCGGCCGGATCCCCCTGCGCGCTGAACAACCGGATCTCGTAGAGGCCGTAATAGCTCACGTAGGCCCCCACCGCGATCAGCACGATGCCGCTGATCCGATTGATGTAGGGCAACAACCGGCGCAGCCGGTCCACCAAAGCCGTACTGGTCAGGGCGATTCCGACGGCGAGTACACCGACGACGAGAGCAAGGCCGGCGGCGTAGGCGGCATAGACGAGCACGCCGTCGACAGCAGAACCGGCACGCAGCGTGGCTCCGGTGACCGCGAGGAACGGCCCGATGGTGCACGACAGCGACGCCACCGCGTAGCCCACGCCGTAGCCGAACATCGACCCCAGCCGCGCCGTCGGCGCCCCCCGCCAGTTCGGCCCGGTCGGCCCCCAGGTCAATTCCCGGCCCATGACCAGCCAGATGCCAAGGGCGACAAGGACTATCCCGATACCGATCGTCGCATAGGGCAGATAGCGCTGGACCGCGGTGGCGACCGGGACGGTCAGCAACCCGAACAGGCCGAACACCGCGAGGAAGCCCAGCGCCATCGCCGCGGTGGCCGCCAGCGCACGGCCCACCGCGGCGGTGCGGCCGGGATCGGCGTCCTCCCCACGCACCACGAGTGTCAGGTAGGCCGGCAGCATCGCGAACCCACACGGGTTGAGCGCAGCCACCATCCCCGCGGCCAATGCCAGGCCGGTCAGATTCGCATCCACTTTTTCGAAAGCTCAGGACACCAGCGCCTGCACCCGGTCGCTGAGCTCCTGCTCCGACATCGCCGAGGTGGGGTTGTTGACGAACGTGGACGAGCCGTCGGGACGCAGGAACACATACGCGGGCTGCCATGGCACGTTGAACCGCGCCCAGATGGATCCGTCGGCGTCGTTGAGGTTGGTGAAGTTCAGGTTGTACTTCGACACGAAGGCCTGCATCTGCCCGGCATCGGAACGCGCGGCGACGCCGACGAAGGTCACCTTGGGATTGGCCGCGGCGACCTGGCTGACGTTGGGGGCTTCGGCGTTGCAGAACGGGCACCACGGCGTCCAGAACCAGAGGACCGCCGGCTTGCCCTGCAGGCTCGCGCCGTTGAACGGTGCGCCGCTCAGCGTCGTGCCGGTGAACGCCAGTTGGTCGTCGGCGCCGGCCGTCGGCGGCGCCGCGACCGCGATGCTCAGCGCCGAGAGCACCACGGCCAGCGCTCGAAGCATGACTTTCATGGCATGACCTCCTGGCCGTCGGGGCGCCTTCATTGTGTAGGCACGATGCCCGGGGGTGAACCGGTTCAACCCCGACGTCACACTTTGTTGACAAGTTACGTGACGTAACGGAACATAATTCTCGATGACGGCTCCCGATCGCAATGAGGCGGCAGCGCCAGAGCCGGTTCGAGGCCGGCCGCGGGACCCGCGCACCGACTCCGCGATCATGGCGGCCACCCGCCGACTACTCACCGACGTCGGCTACGACCAGGTGACCATGGAGTCGATCGCCCGGGCCGCCGGTGTCAGCCGCCCGACCATATATCGCCGTTGGCCGTCCAAGGCCCATGTCGTCTTCGAAGCCGCGTTCGGAACCGACGGTGGCACAGCCGAACTGCCGCGGTCGGGCGACTTCGAAACCGATCTGCGGGAATTCGTTCGCGGCGCGGTGGCCTTCTGGCGCGAGCCGGTGGTCGAGGCCGCGACGTTGGGCATCCTCGCCGAACGGCGCCGAGACTCCGAATTGCACATCCGCACACAGCAATTGCTCGACGACAAGATTCGGGCCGAGCTCGCCGCATTGGTTCGGACCGCCGCCACCCAAGGGGTGGTGCGCGCCGACGTCGACACCGACACGTTGTTCAACGTGCTGGTCGGCACCACGTTCTACGGCGCCCTGGTCGACGGGCGGGCCGACACCGACCACCTCGTCGACACCCTGTGCTCTCTGATCATGCATGGCGCCCAAGCACGAGAAAAGGACTGAACATGGCAGACGATGAATTGTCGACCGGTTTCCACGAGTTGCTCGACGAACTCGGCGGGATCGAACGCAAGTTTCTGGCCAGCGACCCACCACTGCCGGAAGCCGACATCCTCGACGGGTATCGGCTCACGTTCAGCCTGCTGCGCGTCGCCGTCGACACCTATGTCTGGGGAGACAAGGACAATCCGCGGTTCGTCGACGTGATCGGCCCCTATCAGCGGTGGGGCGGCGACAACTCGGACGCGTTCTATCAACTCGCGCCGATCGACCCCACCCGCACCTACCGGGTGACCGGCAACCGGGGCGATTCGGTCTACCTGTCGATCACCGTCTACGGCGGGCCCGACGACGGCCACTACAGCAACCGCATCGTCGGAACGCTGAACGACCGCTCCCTGCAGTTCGACGCCGACGGCAACTTCGACTTCACCATCAGCCCCGACCCGCAAGCGGGTGCGTGGCTCGAGCTGGAGGACGACGCCGTCGTCGCACTGACCCGCGATTACCTGGACAACCCCGAAACAGATCGCCGGGCGCAGTGGAAGATCGAGGCCATCGATCCCCCGGCCCGCAAGCACGACGATCGCGCCGACCTGGTCCGTCGGCTGCGCGCCGCACGAACCTGGCTCGCCGAGCAGTACTCATTCATCCCCACCAAGGTCGAGCCGGCCAACGAGATCGCCGAGCCCTACCCGGTTCCGCAGCAGACCTACGGGTGGGCCGCCGGCGACGCGGCGTACGCGATGGGCGCCTACGAGCTGCAGCCCGGCCAGGCACTGATCATCGACGGCACGTCGCCGGAGTGCGTGTTCTGGAATCTGTGCCTGTGGAATCCGTTCCTGCACACCTACGACTACACCTACGAGCGGGTCACGATCAACGGCGCGCACGTCACCTACGAACCCGACGGGTCCTGGCGAATCGTGGTGAGCGACACCGATCCCGGCCACCCCAACTGGGTGTCGACGGCGGGGCGCACCAAGGGCCTGATCTGGCTGCGCTGGTTCCTGCCCGAGGAAACCCCGAAACGGCCCACCTGCCGGGTCGTCGACGTCACTCAGGTCGCCGGGGGTCTGGCATGACCGCCGACGTGCAGCGCCCCCAGCCGATCAGGTTGACCGACCTGGCGCAGCCGGTGTTCCCCGAGGCCGCCCAGCCGATCCGGGACGCGCTCGCCGGTTACGGATCCATCCTCGAGCTGACCTCAGAAGCGCTGCTCGACACGGCAACCCAACGCACCGGGCTGACCGGGTGGGGCGACGACAGCTTCCGGGAACGACTGGACGTCTTGACCGCGTCCCTGCGCGATGAGGCCGGGCTCTCCGACGTCGGGGTGGCCGTGGTCTTCGAGCAGCTGGTCGGCAACCTGGTCAACCGGCTGCGGCTGGAAGCACTGGTCGCCGAGCACCCCGAGATCGAGGACATCGAGATCGCCCGGCCGATCATCATCTGCGGGCTGCCCCGCACCGGCACCACCCACCTGCACAACCTGATCGCCGCCGACCCGAACATCCGATACCTGCCCTACTGGGAGAGCCTGGAACCCTTCCCCGCTCCCGGTGAAGAGGACCAGGCACGCCGCGACCGATGCACGGCGGGACTCGACCTGATCGAGACGACGATGCCGGAGTTCAAGCGGATGCACGACATGACCGTCGACCATGCGCACGAGGAGATCCAGCTGCTGGCCAACGACATCTCCGGCATGCTGTTCGAGACCACCTACTATCTGCCGTCGTTCGCCGCACACTACAAATCCCATGACCAGGGGCCGTCGTACGCCTACCTCAAACGTCAGCTGCAGGCCATGCAGTGGCTGCGTGGCGGCACCCGCTGGGTGCTGAAGTCGCCGCAACACCTCGAGCAGTTCCCCACCCTGTACGCCACCTTTCCCGACGCGACTTTCGTTGTGACACATCGGAATCCGGTCGAGGTGACGCGGTCGATGGTCACCATGATCGCCTACGCCTCGCGGATGGCCTGCGCCCAGCCGGATCCGGTGATGATCGCGCGGTACTGGCTCGACCGGGCCGACGACCTGTTCAGCGGCTGCCTGCGCGACCGCGACGTGCTCCCGGCCGATCAGTCGATCGACGTGCGGTTCACCGACTTCATGGCCGACGAGGCCGGCACCCTGGCGGCGATCTACGCGGCGGCCGATCAGCCGTTCGACGACGAGGTGCGAACCGCCATGGCCGAGTTCATCGCCGAGCATCCCCGCGGCCGCCACGGCGAGGTGATCTACGACCTCGCCGATGTGGGACTCGACGCCGGCGAGGTCGCCGAGCGGCTGGGCGCCTACCGGGACCGGTTCGTCGGCTGAGGCCTACCCGTCTGCGCCGGCTCGGACGAAAGCATGCAGTTCGGCGTAGGCCGCGACGAGCGCCTCGGTGGTGAACCGCCTGTTGCGGCCACTCGGGTTGGGCAGCACCCACGCGGTCGAGCCGGCCACCGGGGCAGATTGCCGGCCCCAGCTCACCGCCGCGGTGCCGAGCACCACCGAAATTGCCGGCTTACCCAGGAACGCCAGCACGCGCGGCGATACCGCACGCATTGTGGACTCGAACGACAACAGCGCCTGCTGAATCTCGAGCGTCGACACTTCGCGTGCACTCGACGTCGGCCGCGCTACGACAGCCGTTATGCCACAACCGTATTGCAGAAGTGTGCGCTCCTCGGCTGCCGACAACCGCCGGTCGGTGAACCCTGCCAGGTGGATCACCGACCAGAACCGATTGGTGGGGCTGGAGAAGTTGTGGCCGTCGGCCGCTGCCGTCAGCGCCGGATTGATACCGCAGAAGACGACATCCAGACCGCGGGCAAGGATGTTTGGCTGATACGTCGTCATCGAGAAGGAGTGAACCACGGACCGGAAATCCACGCCGTCGATGGACAGGCCCGGGCACCGATGCCAGGCTCGAGGTAGATCCCACCCACGATGAACGGAGCACCATGACGAACGCGGCAGCGGCCGGCACCATCACCATCGGTGATCTGACCGTGAACAGGCTCGGCTTCGGATCGATGCGACTCACCGGCCAAGGTGTCTGGGGCCCGCCGAAAGATCACGACGAATCCGTTCGAGTCCTGCGTCGCGCGGTCGAGCTGGGCGTCAACTTCATCGACACCGCCGATTCCTACGGTCCCTACATCGCCGAAGAACTGATCCACGAGGCTCTTCATCCCTACCCGGACGACGTGGTGATCGCCACCAAGGCCGGGCTGCTCCGCACGGGTCCGGACGTCTGGATACCGCTTGGCAATCCCAGCTACCTACGCCAGGAGGTCGAACTCAGCCTGCGCCGGCTCGGCGTCGACACCATCGACTTGCATCAACTGCACCGCATCGATCCGAACTTCCCGCTCGAGGACCAGGTCGGCGAACTCGCGAAATTGCAACAGGAGGGCAAGATCCGGCACATCGGGCTCTCGGAGATCGACGTCGACCAACTCAGGGCCGCCAGGAAGATTGCCCCGATCGTGTCGGTTCAGAACCTCTACAACCTGACCACCCGCACGGCCGAACCTCTGCTGGAGGAGGCCGAAGCCGAATCCATCGCGTTCATCCCGTGGTTCCCGCTTGCCGCCGGTCCGCTGGCCGACACCGACGGTCCGTTGGGTTCCCTGGCCTCAGACCACGGCGCCAACCCGTCCCAGCTCGCGCTGGCCTGGCTGCTGAAGCGCTCCCCGGCGATCGTGCCGATCCCCGGCACCTCACGCGTCGACCACCTGGAATCGAACGTCGCCGCCGCCGCGATCGAACTGACCGAGGAGGAGTTCCGGGCGATCGACGCGGCTACCGCAGCCGGTTAGCACCCACGAGTTCAGCGCCGAACCCGTGACCACCGCGCCAGGCGGGTGCGGTCGACGAGCACGCAACCGTGGACCTCGGCGAGTTGCTGAGCGGCCCTGGTGTACCGGTGATTGGACACCACCATGGTCGCCGTGCAGTCATGGACGGCCGCGCCTGCGACGACCTGCTGGATAGCGGAGCCGTTGACCACCCGGCTCTGCCGCTTGCACTGCACCGCGGTGCGGGTGTCGTCGCGGGTCGCGATCAAATCCACACCGAAATCACCGGTGGCCCTGGTGATTTCGACTGTATAGCCGAGACCTCGCAGCACCGCGGCCACGTACTGCTCGAACTCCACGCCGGTCATGGCGTCGACGGCAGCCTGCCCGGTGGCGCGGTACAGCGCATCGCGCCGGAGGGCTCGGCGGTGATCCAGCCAGGCCAGCAGCGCGCGCCACGCACTCACCGCGACCGCCACCGCGCTCAGCGCGGCCAGCACCCACCCCAGGCTGTTGAGCATGCCGACGAACCCCAGCAGCGCGGTGGCGACCATCCACAGTCCCAGCCACTGCAATGCCGTCGTCACCGCGGCCGAGCCCTCGCGCACGCCGTCACCGTAGCGACGGCCGCCGACAGTCCTTTCCGGCGACCGAGCACAGCGGCCAAATCGTGACCAGTTCGCATCGAGTTTGGCGCAGTCACGGCAATACAGTGCTCAGATGCTTGCAATTCTCCGCTTCAATTTCGCCTCTCCAGGAGGAGATCCGGGCGTCCAGGGTGAATTGCTTTCGGCTGCAATGGAGTTGGCGCAGTTCGGTGACCGGCACGGAATCGCCGCGATCAGCGTCGACGAACATCACGTCACCGGCCACGGCTGGAGCTGCAATCCGGTGATGATCGCGGGGATGTTTCTGGCCCGCACGGCCAACATCTTCGCGAGCATCGACTGCGCGCTGGGACCGTTGTGGAACCCCGTGCGTATGGCCGAGGACATCGCGCTCGTCGATGCCATGAGCCGCGGCCGGTTGCACACCACGGTCGGTCTGGGCTACCGGGAAGAGGAGTACCGGGCCCTCGGGGTGGACTTCGGCCGGCGCGGCGAACTCATGGATCAATTGCTGGAGACCATGCTGGCGGCCTGGACCGGAGACACCGGCGTCGTGTCGGGCACCTGGACCACGCCGCACCCTCCGCTCTATGTCGGCGGCGGCGTTCGGGCCACCGTCCGGCGGGCAGTGCGGTTCGGTCTGCCGCTGAGCCTGCCCGACCATCGGCCCGACCTCGCGGAGTACTACTCCGAACTGTGCCGGGAGGCCGACCTTCAGCCGTTCGTCCTCATGCCGCCCGCAGTCAACCGCGGAATGATCTATCTGCACGAAGATCCCGAGCGGGCGTGGGCCGAACTCGGTAGCCACATTCTGTGGGAGGCGGTCACCTACGGGGCGTGGTCCGACGACCCGTCGCGGTCGTCCATGCACCTGCCGGGTGTGCAGACCCTGGCTGAGGTCCGCGCCTCCGGCAGGTACCGGTTCCTCACTCCCGACCAGCTGATCGACGAGGTCCGGGGATCGGCAAACTACGGCCCAATCGTGATGCATCCGCTGGTTGGCGGTATGCCGGTGGAGGAAGCGTGGAAGTCCGTAACCCTGCTTACGGATGATGTTCTGCCCGCCCTCCGGTAGCCGCCACGTGGCCGGCGTTGCCCGGTTTCGGGGGGTGGATCCGAAAGTTGGGTTCTTACCAAGGATTTAGCCACTGCTCCCGGTGACCTTAAATTTGCGGCATAACGTTTGGGTCAAGTTGAGGCGGTCTACACCCCGTCACACACGCAACAGGACCGAAATGAGGCACCCATGTCGAGCTTCACGTCGCGATACGGCAACCCCGCTGTCGACTACGAGGGCGCCCACGTTCGAGCACACTCTCGGCACATGGCAACGGTTGTCGCAGTCAGCGGACGGATCGATTCGGTGAACGTCGACCGGGTCACCGAATGCGCCAAGCGGCTGGTCCTCGGCGAGAAGCCGTTCGTTCTGGACCTGTCCGGTGTGAGCTCCTTTACTCCGCAGGCGATCCGGTTGCTGTGCGATATCGACGATGTCTGCGCCGTCGCCGGCGTGGAATGGGCCGTGGTCGGCAGCGACGCGGTGAACCGCCGCCTGCGCAGGGACAGCGATGTCGTGTTCCCGGTCGTGGGTTCGGTCGCCGAGGCGGAGCACGAGTTCGACGACGCGGTTCTCAACCGGCGTCGCCTGCTGCTTCCCCTGCTGAGCAAGACCGCCTGACCCTCCGTCACCGGGTGAGCAGCGCCCCGAGGGCGCGCAGATGTTCGTCAGTGGTGCCGCAGCACCCGCCGACGATGGCAACCCCGTAACTGCGCCGGATGTCGTCCATGGCGGCGGCGAATTCGGCGGGCGGGTCGCTGTCGACATGGTCCAACGTCACCAATTCGGCGGGGCTCAGCGCCGACCCGTTCGCCTTCACCTCGCTGATCCGGTCGACCGCATCCCCACTCGCTTCGAGGGCGCGGGCGGCGACCGTCGGATGGATGCACGACAGTGAGAAGTAGGTGGGCGCCGCGGCGTCGTCCACCTGCCGGATCGCCTGGTCCAGCGGGGTTCCATCCAAGACTCGGGTGTCCGGACCGAGCACCCACGACACGACGAACGGCAATCCGGTTCGGGCCATCGCCCGGGCCGCACCGAGCGCCTCGCCGACCGCGGGGAAGGTGGCCGCGAAGATGAGATCCACCCCTGCCTCGGCCAGGGCGTCGATCTGCGGCCGGTGGTAGTCGAAGGCAGCAGATTCCGACGGCGCCTCGGTGGGCCGGTAGGCGTCGCCGGCCGGGCCGAGCACCCCGGCAATCCATACCGGCGGGCCGGTCTGCCCGGCGAGCAACTGGTGGTGGAAGGCGACCGCGGCGGTGTTGAGCCGCCGGACGGCCGCGGTGTCGCCGAGGCCGGCGCGACGGGTGTAGTTCAGGCTCGCCCGGAACGTGGGTGTGCCGATCACCAGCGGCACACCGCTCGAGGTCGCCGCATCGAGATAGCCGCGGTAGATCGCGCGCAAGGCCGCCTCACCCTGCCGGTTGCCGAGCAACCCGGCGACCTGCACATCGGGATCCATCACGATCGGTGTCTCGAACATGACACGGGTCTCGATCGCGCCGTCGGTGAGCACCGGAATCCCGCTCGCGACGGCGTCGGTGAAGCTGGGCATAGCTGACGTTAACGCAGTCCGGACGGGCATGACCCGGCGCCGGGTTACCCTAGTTGACGTGGGTCGAATAACACATGTGATCGCGATCAGTGCGCTGGCGGTCGCCGCCGGCGTCGTCGGCGGGGGTATCGCAGCCGCCGACCCGACCACCGCCCCGGCGCCGTCGCCGTCCCCGACCGGGCCCGCACCCGGTCCGGTCGACGCGTCAGCCCCGACACCCACGCCCGGTGCGACACCGACGCCGGAACCCGGCGCTACGCCGGCCGGCGCGCCGAAGTCCACCATCGACAGCGACGGCACCTACAAGGTCGGTGTCGACATCGTGCCGGGCACCTACGCATCGGCAGGACCCTTCGAGGGCGGTGCGTGCTACTGGAAGCGCACCGGCGGACCCGACGGCCAGACCAACGTCG
Organism: Mycobacterium sp. ENV421; assembly: GCF_002887815.1. GTDB lineage: Bacteria > Actinomycetota > Actinomycetes > Mycobacteriales > Mycobacteriaceae > Mycobacterium. Next base: position 84,552 of record NZ_PDHO01000004.1, read on the forward strand.
ACAACGCGCTGACCAAGAAACCGGCGGTGGTCCAGATCGATCCGGGCGACGCCACATTCAAGACCGACGGCTGCCAGCCGTGGACGCTGACCGATCAGCAGCCGCCGGCTCCGGCGGGACCGTTGCTCTCCCAGCTTCAGCTGCGCCATGCTCTTGACACCCTCAACGGGATGGCGGGGGCGTCCGGCCAGGGGCAGATGCCGCCGTACTGAGCCGTCGGTTATTTCGCGGTGTTGGGCGTCGCCGGAAGGGTCGGCGGGCAGGAGTCGTGATCCTGCAACTCTTCACCGCCGGCATTTCCGGTGTCGTCGGCGCGGTCGGCCAAGATGACGAAGCCCGGCCGGCCGGCGTCGTCGGTGGCACCGACGACCACCAGCGTGTACTCCCCCATGTCGTCGCGGGCGCCGTCGATGCCGTCGGCGAGGAGGGTGAACGGGTTGGCGTCGAGATCGGCGCCGTCGACGGTCCTCGCCCAATAGGTGTGACCGCTCAGCGGAACCGGGACCGGCGCCCACGTCGCGCCGATGGCACCGGCCGCCACGCGCAGCGCGTCATGAATGTCGGCGCGCAGACAGTCGATGTGGATGTGCAGCTGGTTCTGCGTCCGCGCGGTCGCCGAGTTGATGGCCAGACTCATCCAGTCTCGCGGGATGGTTCCGCCGGCCCGCTGCTCGACGAACGACCGGGACTGCCATGCCGCGCCGAAGTAGTTGGTGGCGTTGGGCGCCACTAGCTCGGGGCTCTCGATACCCGGGATCCGGGCGGTCGGGATCAGCAGATACTGGCGGTCTCCGACAATGTCCTTGAGCACCGCGTAACCGCCGCTCTCTCCGCGGCCGAGGTCGACGCGGGAACACGGGGCCGGGTCGTGATGCAGCTGAACATCGACGACGCACTGGTCGTGGACGATCCGCCACAACGCATTCGGATCGGCGTCGGCCGTCTGCGGCGCGAGCAGGCCCAGCGCCAGTGCCGCCGCCAGCGGTGCGCTGCCGCGCATGAGTCGCACGGCGACACCCTACGACGCGGACGCAACCGCGCCGACCGATGCACCGCTTTACCGTATCTGCGGATAGAACCGCACAGTGACTCCGCAAACGCGGGTAGAATCGGCTAGAGTTCGGCCGTGCCGATGCTGCGAATCCGAGAGGCCGCCGAGCTCCTCGGCGTCAGCGACGACACCATCCGGCGCTGGATCGACGACGGCGCCCTGCCGACCGGCAGCGACCAGTCCGGCCGCAAGACCGTCGACGGAGCAGCGCTGGCCGCGTACTCCCGCAAGAACGCCGCCGCGGGCCCGAAGGACCCGCTGTCGGTCGCCAGCTCCGCCCGTAATCGGTTCGCCGGGCTGGTCACCAGAGTGGTCACCGACACGGTGATGGCCCAGGTGGAGATGCAGTGCGGGCCGTTCACCGTCGTCTCGCTGATGAGTAGTGAGTCCGTGCGGGACCTGAACCTCGAACCAGGAAGCGTTGCGGTGGCGGTCGTCAAGGCCACCACCGTCATCGTCGAAACGTCAGGACCGAAGTGATCACACGTCTGATGCCGGCACTGGCCGCCGCGCTGCTTCTCATCGCAGGCTGCGGTTCCTCGGCACAGCAACCGTCGTCCACGCCGACTTCGCCGGGCAACAAGAAGATCATCGTCTTCGCCGCCGCGTCGCTGAAGACAACCTTCACCGCGATCGGCGATCAGTTCAGCAAGGACAATCCCGGTGCCTCCGTGGAGTTCTCGTTCGCGGGCTCCTCGGATCTGGTGACCCAGCTGACCCAAGGCGCTCCCGCCGACGTCTTCGCCTCCGCCGACACCAAGAACATGGACAAGGCCCGCCAAGCCGGACTGCTCGCCGGGGCGCCGGTCGATTTCGCCTCCAACACCTTGACCATCGCCGTCGCCCCCGGAAACCCGAAGGGCATCAAGACGTTTCAAGACCTTGCCAAACCGGGCCTCACCGTCGTGGTGTGCGCCCCGCAGGTGCCGTGCGGTTCGGCCACCCAGAGCGTCGAGAACAAGACCGGAGTGAAGCTGGCTCCGGTGAGCGAGGAGTCCTCGGTCACCGACGTGCTCAACAAGATCACCAGCGGTCAGGCCGACGCCGGACTGGTCTATGTCACCGACACCGCGGCCGCGGGCGACAAAGTTCTGGCGGTGTCGTTCCCCGAAGCGGCAGGTGCGGTCAACACCTATCCGATCGCAGCCCTCAAGCAGTCCGGCAATCCCACTCTGACAGGCAAATTCGTGGATCTGGTCACCAGCCCGGCCGGCCAGGCGATCCTGACGAAAGCCGGTTTCGGCAAGCCCTGAGGACATGGCAGGCTCGATGCCGTGAACCTGCCACACCTCGATGCCGACATCCCCCACCTGGCCGACGTGGTGCCGTCGGTGTTGGCCGCGATGGGCGTGGCCGGCTTCGAACCGCGTATCCAGTTGCCCGGACCCGTCGCCGGAGCGTGCGTCCTGCTGATCGACGGACTGGGCGCCGAGTTGCTCGACACCTACGCCGCCGACGCCCCGGTGCTGGCCGGGCTGCGCGGCCGCACTCTGCATGTGGGCTTCCCGTCGACCACCGCGGCCGGATTGGCGGCGGTGGGCACCGGCCTGCCGTCGGGCGGTCACGGCATGGTCGGCCTGTCCTTCCGGCTGCCCGAGGTGGGCATCATCAACGCATTGCGGTGGCGTCCGCACCCGTGGGGCGACGACGCACGCGACCGCGCCGTCCCCGAGGAAATCCAGCCGCTGCCAACGAATTTCGAGCGCGCCGCATCAGCAGGCATGGCGGTCAGTGTGATCTCCGGCGCGGAGTTCACCGGCTCCGGGCTCACCCGGGCGGTGTTGCGCGGCGGCCGCTACGTCGGGGTGATCGGAATCGGTGATCTGGCAGCCGAAGTCCGCGCCACGGTCGCCGGCGGTGGCTTCTGCTACGGCTACCACGCGGATCTCGATCTGATGGGCCACCTCTACGGACCCGGATCACCGGCCTGGCGGATGGAGCTACGGCAGGTCGACCGGCTGGTGGAGTCCGTCGTGGAGGCACTGCCGGCCGGCGGGCTGCTCGCGGTGGTCGCCGATCACGGCATGGTGGCTGTCGACGGCGCGGCCACCGTGGACCTCGACGCCGCCGCCGGTCTGCTCGACGGTGTGGCGGCGATCGGCGGCGAGGCGCGGGCCCGTCATGTCTACGTGCGCGACGGCGCCGGCGCGGACGTCCTGGCCACCTGGCGCGAAACGCTGGCCGAGCACGCCTGGGTGGTCTCGCGCGAGGAGGCGATCACCGCGGGCTGGTTCGGTGACGCAGTCACCGACCGGGTGCGTGCCCGGATCGGCGACGTGGTGGCCGCCACCCGCGACCGCGCCGCGCTGGTGCGACGGACGGCCGAGCCGATGGAGTCGGCACTGATCGGCCAGCACGGTTCGCTGACCGGCGCCGAACAGCGGGTGCCGCTGCTGCTGTCCTACGGCTGAGCGTCGTCGGCGGCCAGCAGTTCGTCGGCGGGCGCGTCCCACCGGTCCAGGTTGACCGCGGCCGACAGCGGTCGGCGCCGCAGCGGCCCGTGCCTGCCCCGCGGCCAGCCGACGACGACGTGGCCGGCGATCAGCCAGTCGTCGGGCACGCCGACCGCCTCGCGCAACAGTTCCGCACCGCCGTACGACGCCCAACCGGTGGGGCAGGCGCCGAGCCCTTGAGCGCGGGCAGCGAGCAGGAAGTTCTGCATCGCCGGGAAGATCGATCCGCCGAGCAGCAGCTCCGAGGCGGTGGGATAGTGCTGCTGGGCGAACAGCACTGAGGTGAATTCCCCTGCGCGGTCGTGCAATTCGTAGGTCGCGCGGTTGTTGCGAGCCTGCCTGCCGGTGTCCTCCGGCGCGGGCCGGCTCATCCCGTACACCGGCTCGATGACCTCGAGTGCGCGGGCGGCCGCTTCGGCGACCACCGCCCGCTGTTCGGGCGAACGCAGCACCACGAATCGCCAGCCCTGGGCATTGGCACCCGACGGTGCCCAGGTCGCGGCCTGCAGGCAGCGGCTCAGCGTCGCGTCGTCGACCGGCTCGGAGGTGAACCGCCGGATGGTTCTGGCCGTCGACATGACATCCCAGATATCGCTGCTGATTGCCTTCACGGTGAGACGGTTTATCAGACGTCGCGGTCGCCACCGACGGCGGACTGGTGAAGCCGTGCCTTGTGCCGGTACATGTCGATGTCGGCCTTGCGGATGAGGTCCTCGGCGGTGTCGGCGTGCCCCCACGTCCACCCCACCGATGCGGTGAGGTCGAACTCGCTCGAGTCAGCGGCGTAGCGGCCGGTCAGCGCGGAGTGCACGGCCACCGACAGAGCGCGCACCTCCGCGCCCCGCGCGGCCTCCGGAAGCAAAACCACGAACTCGTCACCGCCGAGGCGGTACGCCGAATTGGGTTCCTCGACAGCGTTACCCAGGCGGCGAGCCACCTCGGCGAGGACGACGTCACCGGTGGCGTGCCCGTGCGAGTCGTTGACATGCTTGAAGCCGTCCAGGTCGATGAAGATCATGCCGACCGGCGTTCCCGGCCTGGCGCTCTGGTGTTGTGCGACGCGACTGACCAGAGCTCGGCGGTTGTAGAGCCCGGTGAGCTGGTCGGTCACGGCCAGCCGGGCCAGTTCGGCTTCGGCGCTCCGCCGCGCGGTGACGTCCTGGAACTGCGCGATGATCAAATCTTCGGCACCCGGTAACCGGCCGGGCACCAGGACCGCGCTGCGCTGCATCCAGATCACACTCCCGTCGCGGCGGATGTAGCGGCGCTCGGAGGAGACCTGGGTGACGGTGCCGGCCAGCAGCGCTGCCATCTCCTCGTCACCGGCAGCGACGTCGTCGGGGTGGATGAGCTCGCGGTAGTCGCGGCCGACCAGTTCGTCTGCGTCATACCCGGTCAACGCGCACAGCGCCGGGTTGGCGAGCAACAACTCGCCGGTGGTCATCCCAACCGCTTTTCCGTAGGGGGCGTTGGCCATGCTGATTTCGAACAGCCGTCGCGCGTCGTCGAGGGTCCGCTCGGCCTGCGCCTCCGCGGTGAGGTCGGTGCCCTGGACATAGAAGCCGTGCACGTCGCCGTCGACGATGTTGGGGATGTAGGCAAGCAGCGTGCGACGGGTGACCCCGCCGAGGCCGACGATCTCACGCTCGAACAGCTGCTCGCGGCCGGCGAGGGCGCCCATGATGTAGGGCAGATTCAGCGCGTAGACGGTCTCGCCCACCACCTCGCGGATATGCCGGCCGTGCACCTGGTGCGGCGCCATCGCGAAGTACTGCAGGTAGGCATCATTGGCAATCCTGTTGCGTAGATTGCGATCCCAATATCCGACGATGCCCGGCAGATGGTTGATGAGTTGCCACAGTTGCCGGAGTTCGTCGTCAGGGCCCGGCTGCTCGGCCGACGCCACCCTTTACCCCTCGATGCGCTTCTGGTGAGTCGTGTCCTGTTGTGTCAAAACACTGACCGACAAATTTATCAGCGTCGCGGCCGGGGGCCGGTACGGGCGTCGCGCGCAGCCCGCTACCGTCTGGACCGTGATCGTTCTGCTTCCGCCGTCGGAGACCAAACGCAGTGGCGGGGACGGACCCCCGCTGCGACTCGACGGTCTGAGCAACCCGGCTTTGACGCCGCTGCGCCAAGACCTGATCGACGAACTCGTCACGCTGGCCGCTGATCCCGAGGCGTGCCGGGCGGCGCTGGGGATCTCCCCCGCCCAGGACGCCGAGATCGACCGCAATGCCGCGCTGCTGACCGCCCCGACGCTGCCGGCCATCGTCCGCTACACCGGTGTGCTCTACGACGCCCTGGATGTGGAGTCGTTGCGCGGCGCCGCGAAGGCGCGAGCCCACGCCCGGCTGGCCGTGGGCTCCGCCCTGTTCGGAGTGCTCCGCGCCGACGACCCGATCCCGGCATACCGGCTGTCGGCTACCTCCAAACTGCCCGGCAGCGCGACGCTCGCGGCTCGGTGGCGTCCGGTCCTCGAGCCGGTCCTGGCCGAGATGGCCGCCACCGAGCTGATCGTCGACCTGCGGTCCGGCTCGTACGCGGCGCTGGGCCGGCTGCCCGGCGCGGTACGCGTCGACGTCCTCGCCGAACACCCGGATGGCCGCCGAACAGTCGTCACGCATTTCAACAAGGCGCACAAGGGCCGGTTCGCCAGAGCGCTCGCGACGTCGCGATCCGAACCCGGCGACGCAGCCGCGGTCGCCACCGTGGCCCGCCGCGCCGGGATGCACGTCGAGCGGGCAGGCAACGAGCTGACCGTCGTCGTCGCAGCGTGACCAAATCCGGCCGTTCGCCACGCCGACCGAATTGTCGTCTCCGGAAAAACTGAGAAAACCGGGGGTGGCCAGTGCAGAAAGCGTTCGCTAGGCTCGGAACCCGGCATCGGTAGCGCAACCGCGATTTCGTTGCTGACAAGTCGTGCAGCAGCGGTGCGATCACGAAGGGTGGGGTAATGCGTCTGGCGTTGTCCACCCGATCCGCGAATCAGTACTACACCTTGACCGCTCTGCTCGCGGCCCGCGGCGCGCAGACCTACACCTCTCGGGTGATCGCAGGCAGCGTCTTCACGCTGGGCCTGATCACGTTGTCGACCATCGGGAGCTCGGCCGCCATGCGGTGGCCGTTCAGCCAATCCCTGCTGATCGTGGTGTCGGCCCTGTGCTTCGGATCGACGTTCATCTGGCTGCGGCATCGCTGGCCGACCCGGACCGAGTCGGCGGTGCTGGTCGCCGTCGCCGCGGTGTCCATCGCGATCGGATGCATCGTTCCGGTGGTCCCGCTGTACGGGCTGCTGGGCGCCTCGTCGTTCGCACTGATCATCGGGTACGCCGCGCTCTTCCACGGTCCGCGGTTGCTGGCGACGGTCCTCACCATCGCCCTCGGCACCCTGATCTACCTGACGGTGCAGCTGGCCGGAGCCGACCTTCCGCTGGCGCTGGCCGGTGTCGCGTTGATCCTGCTGCTGTACGTGTTCGCGGCCTTCGCCTGCCGGCTGGTGGTGTGGCTGACCGGCGCCGAGGACGGCGCCGACGCCGTCGAACCGCTCACCGGACTGCTCAACCGCGACGCGTTCTATCTGCAGACGTCCACCCTGCTGGCCTCACGCAACCGCGGCGACGACCGCTTTCTGGTGATCGCCGTCGTCAACATCGACAGCTTCGCGGCGATGGTCGCCGTCGCAGGCAACCGCGGTGGCAACCGGGCACGGGTGGCCGCGGGCCAGGCACTGCGTGAGACGGTGCGCCGCGACGCGATCGTCGGACATGTCAGCGAGGCGGAATTCCTTGTCGCGGACTGCTTCACGACACCCGATTCGTCACCGCTGATCGAGCGGATCCGCGGTGCGATCGCGTCGTCGCCGGCCGGGATGACGGCCAGCATCGGTGTGGTGAGCACCCCGCTGCACCCGCTGGTCGAGCACCCGCCCCACGAAATCCTCGACGAGATCGTGGCATTGGCCACCACCGCGATGTACGAGGCGCGGCGGGCCGGCGGCAATCAGGCCCGCTACGTGGTGAGCCCGAACCTCAGCATCTGCGATGGCGACAACGACGGGTACGACACCCCGCTGCTGTGACGGTCAGTGGGCGGCGTGCCGGACGTCGCTGGGCGCGCCTACCGAGTCCGGGTCGACCTCGACGCCGTAGGACGTGATCGATGTGATCTCGGCGCCGGCGAATCGGCAGATGTGGCAACTGGAGACGATCGTGACGCCGTCCTGACGCCGGTATCGGCCCAGCACCTCGACGACGACGGTGTCGTCCTGTTCCACCGTGAGGCACCGGTCCCAGGTGGCCACGGTCGCGGCGAGACCGCCCGCAGTGTCACGGCACGTGGTGGCGACGGCGTCGGCGCCCTCCAGCACCGAGTAGCCGACGATGGTCCACACGACGTCGCGGGCCAGATGCGGAAGAGCGTCGTCGAATCGGTGCTGGGCGAACGCGCGGGCGATCTCGGCTCGGGTCGGTTCGCTCACGGTGTCAACTCCCCCAGACTCCTACGGCAACGCTGTCCCGTCGAGGCTAACCCGGCAGGCTCCGCGGCGGTAATGTCTGGCCAATGAGTTCCGGTCATGACCACAAGCCCACGCGTGACCTGCCTCCGGGGATGGCCGGGCAACTGGATCTGCCCTACGCGGGCCTGGCCTCGTTCGGGCATCGCCCGTTTCTGACCGAGCCGGAGCAGTTGGACAGCTGGCGCCCGGACGTGGCGATCGTCGGCGCCCCGTTCGATATCGCCACCACCAATCGCCCGGGTGCCCGGTTCGGTCCGCGGGCCATCCGGGCCACCGCCTATGAACCCGGCACGTATCACATGGATCTCGGGCTGGAGATCTTCGACTGGCTCGAGGTCGTCGACTTCGGTGACGCGCATTGCCCGCACGGAATGACCGAGGTGTCGCACGCCAACATCCGCGAGCGGGTGCACACCGTCGCATCCCGGGGCATCGTGCCGGTGGTCCTGGGCGGCGACCACTCGATCACCTGGCCGTCGGCCACCGCGGTCGCCGACGTGCACGGGTACGGCAACGTCGGGATCGTGCATTTCGATGCCCACGCCGACACCGCCGACATCATCGACGGCAATCTGGCCAGCCATGGCACCCCGATGCGGCGGCTGATCGAGTCCGGGGCCGTTCCCGGAACGCATTTCGTTCAGGTCGGGTTGCGCGGATACTGGCCGCCCCAGGACACCTTCGAGTGGATGCAGGAACAGGGCATGACCTGGCACACCATGCAGGAGATCTGGGACCACGGCTTCAAGGACGTGATGCGCCGCGCCGTCTCCGAAGCGCTCGACAAGGCCGAAAAGCTCTATGTGTCAGTCGATATCGACGTTCTGGACCCCGCACACGCGCCCGGCACCGGAACACCTGAGCCGGGCGGGATCACCAGTGCCGATCTGCTGCGCATGGTGCGGCAACTCTGTTACGAGCATGACGTCGTGGGCGTCGACGTGGTGGAGGTCGCCCCCGCCTATGACCACGCCGAACTGACGGTCAATGCGGCCCACCGGGTGGTGTTCGAGGCGCTGGCCGGGATGGCGGCCCGCCGCCGCGACGCGGCCGACGTCAAGCCAGGACCGCCGTCGCCCCTGGCCTAATAGTCGGACTCCGCGGCCAGGGTCTCGGCGAGGAACGCATCGGATCCCGGTTGCGCGAGTCGCTGCCGGGCGAACCGCCGGACCCGTTCGCGCGCGTCGCCGGACTCGGCCACCGCGGCCCCGACGGTGACGACGCTGGCCGACCAGTCCTGGTCCCACCCGCCGGTGGCGGTCAGCGGTGCATTCGCTGTGTCGAGGACGGGGATGCTCGTCCGGCCTGATGCGTCGAGTTCGCCGACTGCGGTGATCTCCCCACAGCGCAGCGCGACGGGGATGGCGGCGGGTGAGCCGGGGCCGATCACCGCGGTGTGCAGCGTCGCGGTCACCGCGTCGCCGTCGGCGGCCACCGCCCAGCTGACGGTGTCCTCGGCGGCGTCGAACACGCCGGCGGGCACCCCCGACCAGGCGATCGACGCCGTGCCACGGGCGATGAGTCCCGGTGGGGCTGGTCCGGTGTCGCCGCCGGCGGCCAGCGCATAATCGTCCTGACGCGCCGCTGCCGGCAGTTGCCGGACGTTCTCGACGGCATCGCTCAGCTCGGCCCAGCCCGGTGCGTCGACGCCCACCTCCTCGGCCAGCCGGACGGCGTTGCGGACCAGCGCGACCACCCGCGGGTCACCGACGAGCAGGTGCATCGCGAGCGCGCCGGCGTGCGGGGCCAGCAACGCTCCGATGTCAGCGTCCAAGCCGTCGTCGGCGACGAAGTCCTCGGCATCGGCGGTCAGCAGCGCGATCTCGGCATCCAGCAGCGCCGGATCGAGGCCGACGATGCCGTCGCGAACACTGGCCGGCCACCACCGGCGCAGCCAATGTCCCACCGCCAGCCTGCGCAACCCGTCGACGGCGCCGGAACGCACCTCGAAGCCCGAAAGGTCAACTCCGGCATCATGATCCGGCGGCTCAGTAGTGGCGGCAGCCAGCGCATGGTGACCGTCTTCGCCGAGTACCCGCCACAGCCAGTCCGCCCGGCCAGGGTCGGTCAGGGTGATCTGCACGCCGGAAGCCGTCGCGGACTCGTCGACGGTCCAGGCCAGCACCGCGCCGTCGACCTCCAGCACCGCGACCAGTGGCACCGCCGCCACCGCGGGCCCGATCCGCCATAACCCCGAATCTGCTACCAATCTCATTGGGCTACCTGCACTTCCAGCATCGCCTTGATCCGCTGCCGGTGGTCCAGGCTCACCGAACGGGCGACCCCCTCGAGCAGAGCCCGCAGATCGTCGACATCGTCGCAGGGTTCCTGCCACACGTCGCGGCCGTGCAACCGCGCCCAGAGCCGACTCAGGTAGGGCTGGGCGAAGCGCGCAAGGTCCTCGACGACCCGGCGCTGACGCGGATGCACCGGGTCGGCGCCGGCCAGCACCCGGCGTGCGTGCAGCACGTAGGCCTCCTTGCGCAACCGGGCCTGGATGATCGTCGCCACCTGATAGGTGGTCACGGCCCGTTCGTCGAGCGGGGCCAGCTGGCCGGCCACCTCGATACCCGCCACCAGTGCGGCCTGCTTGTCCTCACCGAGGAAACCCCAGGGGGCGCAAGCCCGGTCGACCTCCTCGGCACACAGCAGCGGCACGTCCGGCAACTCGTCACGGTCCAGCGCGCGGCGCAGGGTGGCCCGCACCCGGTCCACCACGCTGCGGTCGAGCGGCCGGTCGCGCTCCGGCCCCCCGGTCAACGGCGGCGGCGCCAGCGGCACTGCGGCGGTCAGACCGAGGTCGACCAGCGACCACGGCAACGCCGACGGTTGGCTGCGGGCGCGCGCACCGAGATTGTGCGGCGTCGCGTCGGAGATCAGCGCCGACCACACCCGTTGGCGCGCAACGGCGGCGCGATACCCCTCGGCGGGACCCAGCACCGTGGTCAGGCCGGCCAGGAACGGTCCGCTGATGCTGTCGTCAGCCCGAACATCGGCCCAGCTGCGGTGCAATTGCGCTGACAGCCGATCGATCACCTGCGGTGCGGCGACATGCGCGTTGAGCACCTCGACGGCGGTGCGGTCACGGTCGTCATGAACGGCGCGCAGCGCCGCCGACGCGATGTCGAGCCCGGTTCCGCCGGGCGCCCCATCGGTGACGGCGAGCTCGAAACACACCGGGAAATAGAGGTCTTGGGCGTTACCGGTGGTGATGCGCAGGCGCCGGCGTTCCTGCTTCATCAACTCGAACCATGCTGCCGCCCAACGCAGTCGATCCGCGTGGTCGCCGATCACGTCGGCCATCTCGGCCGCCACGTCGGCGTCGACGAACGGTGCGGAGTAGGCGGGGTTGCTACGCAGCCGCAGCACCAGCGGATCGATGATCCGCTTCACCGTCCTGCGCAGCGGCCCGCCGTCGTCGCCGCTGAGAACCTCGACGCCGGGGCCGATCATCCGCCACGCACGGTCGATCACGGCACGCCGCGGTTGCGATGTGCCGACACCTGCGACGGTGTCCGGGCCGGCGCTCATCGGGACAGAATAAGGCCGGCGCAAAGTTGGGTTCGGTAGCCGGCGGCGATCGGCACGCTGCACGCCATGTCTGATGCACTCCTGGGCGCCATCGCCGTCGTCTCCGCCATCGCACTCGCCTCGATCATCGTCGCCGCCGGCCTGGCCGGACAGCCGCCGCGCAGGCGGCGCCCACGCAGTACCCGCTGCCCGCGCTCGATCGGCGTCGGCACCGTGCAGATGGTGGCGGGATCCGACGATCCGGTGATCGTCATCGAAGTGGAAAGCGTTGCCGGCCAGCGCTTCACCGGCCGGCTGTGCCACGGTGCCGACGACGAGGTGCTGTCCGCCCTGCGCCCCGGGGTGATCGTGCTGGTGTCCTTCGACCCGGCCAGCCGCAAGCAACTCACCCTCGCCGATGACGCGATCGCGGTGCGGGCCACCGCCGACCACACGCTGCTGCGCTACGGCGTGCTGACCCACGAGCAGCTCGATCTGATTCGCCGCGGCACCCGCTCGTGCGGTGTGGTGACCGGGATGCGCACCACCGGCCGCGAGCGCGAGGAGCTCCGCGAGGTCGAACTGGATCTGATCGTCACCCGACCGGAGGGCGGGCAGTTCCCGGCGCAGGAGATCACCCTGGTGCCCGAGGCCGCGCTGGCCAAGGTCTCCCCCGGCAGCATCATCGACGCCTACTACCTCCCGGAGAACGAGTCCGCGATCGCGGTGTGCGTGCCCCCTGCCTAAGCGCTCGGCGTGTTCATCGACACCGCAGCTGATCATCGCCGCTCTGTCGCGGCCGCCGCCGCTCACCGGGCACCCCCGACCGCGAAGGTGACCACCGCGGCCCAGTACAACGGGCTCGCGGTGGCATCGCCGTCTCGCCACCGGCGCAGCTGGGCCCGCTGCCAGCGATTCACGCTCAACACCGCGTCGTCGGCCTCGTGCGCGTCGTCGACGGCCATCACCACCTCGGCCATCGGATCCTCGGCACGACCGGTGAACCGCCGGTAGCCCGCAGTTGTCGGCAGCGACCACAGCGTGGCCGTCACCAGCTCGCTGCCGCAGAGAACCATCGCGGCGACCAGTCCGGTCGCTTCGTCGAACTGATAGTCACCGCCGGAACCGCACGCCAGCAGAGCGACCCGCGGCGGCACCGGTAGCTGGGCGGCCATCAGGTCCGAGGCCAGTAGCGGGCGGTGATCCCCGACCGGTTCGGCCGCGCCCTCCGCCGCGGCCGTGCAGGCCAGGTGCAGGGCGGCGCGGTCGGCGTAGCCGTGCGCCCGGTCGGCGGCACTGGCGTGACCGACGAACAGCAGCCGGCTCGGAGCCCGCTGCAGCTGTGCGGCCAGCCAGCCCCGGTCGGCGTCGCTGCGACGGAACAACTCCACCGGGGCGGCGACCTCGGGCAGCACCCGGCGGTGCGCGAGCAGCTCACCGAAATGTCGGGACAGCGCGCCCTCGCTCGACGGCCGGCCCAGCACAGAGCCCAGGGCGGAATCGGGTCGCTGGCCCGGTACGCGGGGATCAACCACGAGAAGTGCCGGCGCTTCCTTTCTTTCCTGCCACCGAGTCGGTGTGCGTGGGGCGTGCACGATGTTGGGCGGCACCGCCATCACCACGTCGACCATCTCCATCAGCCGGACACCCTCGGTGACGGAGTCGATATCGGCGAGCTGCCACGGGATGCGGGCCGCGGTGGTCCCTGTGAAGGTGACCGCCTCCTTGCGGGCGGCGATCAGTTCCTCGGGACTCGGCCCGATCAGCGGAACCGCCAGTGCCGCCCACGGAATGCGGGCCAGCCTGGCGCTCGGTGAGACGAACAGCACCGGGCGCGGATCGGCGACGGAGGTTGCTTCCCGGGTGGCTTCCCTGATCAGTTGCCACGCCGGCTCGGATATCAGCAGCACACCGAGGACGTAGGCGAGCGTCAACTCCCCCTTCGGCGTGGCGAACGGGCCGCGGGTCAACGCCCGGTCGAGCGCGTCGGCCAGGCCCTCGTCGCCGTCGGGATCGGGCAGCGCCCCGCGTAATTCCTCCAGCGCGGCGAGCACGATCGGCTCGTGCACCACCCAGGTCACGGTGCGCTCGGGCCCGCCGACGATGCGCAGGCTCGCATACGTCGCCACGCCGACATCGGCGTACCGAAGCACCAGGGTCGTGGTCATGGCCACGTCGACCAGACGGGGCCGTCGGAGGTGACGGCCTGGCCGTAGCGGTTCTGCGCAAGCAGCCGGTAGCGCGCCAGGATCGGTGAGCCGTCGGGATCCATCTGCAGCGGCGGCAGCGCTCCCAGCGTCGTCTGGGTCAAGGCGTCGACGGAGTAGCCGCCGGCGGCCAACGCCTCCTCGTCGACGGTCTCGACGGGAACCGTCACCGTGGCAGGCGCCTCCCAGCCGCCGCCTTCACCGCGCGGCTCACTGGCGAACGTTCCTCGTGCACAGTGGTATTCGATGAGCTCACTGAGCAGTTCGTCGTTCTCCCATTCCCAGGCCACCGAGAAGGCGCCGGCCAGCATGCGCGCCGAGACCTGGGAGGCCCATCGCCAGCGCGCGTCGGCATCCGTCATGGCGTAGCGCACCGAATCGACGGCGAGCGCGGCCGGGATCTTGAGTTCGGCGGCCTTCTCCAGCTTGCCGAGCGCGCTGCGGTGGCGCTCGCTTCCCGAGTCGAACCGGGTGACCCCCTGCGACGCCACCTGCCGCTCCTTGGTGACCTGCCAGCTGTCCGAGGGATCGCCGATTCCGTCGAAGTTGAGGTCGGCCAGCGCGTCGGCCCGCCAGATCGAGCCGAGGTGATCGTCGAGCCGCGCATACTGCAACCAACTCGATCGCGGCCAGCCGTCGAGGAACCGCCGCGCCTCCGCCACCTGCTCGACGGCCTCGTCGAACCGGCCGCGGAACACCGAAATCCAGCTGCGCTGCAACAGAATACGATGGACGAACAACGGGCGGCCCAATTCCCGCCACTGCGTCTCGGCGTGACCCCAAGATTCGTCGGCCTCGTTGAGCCAGCCGACACCGAGCCGGGTGAGCCCGAAGTACAGCCAGCAGCGGGCGACGTCGTGGGCGCGGGAATGCTCGGCGATCACCGGATAGGCCGACCCGACCAGACGTTCGGTCGATTCGTGGTCACCGCGCATCCACATGGCTGCGGCCGTCTCGAGTTCGGCTCTGGCCCAATACAATCCCCACTCGCGGCGCTGGGCGCGGGCACCAGCCCGATGCAGCCACTGCTCCCCTTCGTCGAGTCGGCCGGTCTCCACACAGAACCGGCCATACGCCAGCCCGGCGGCGACCAACAGCTGATCGGCATCGTCGGTGCCGCCGGCCAACCCGTCGACGACCGGAATGATCTCCTGCCACAGGTGCGCTGCCGGCACGTGCAGGTCGTCGTCGCACAGCGCCGTCGCGCACAGCACCCCGGCCAATGTGGCGAGGTGCCGCTGTTCGGGTTCCAGATCGGCGAACCGCTGCGCGGCGTCGTCGTCGCGCAGTCCGCCGAGTTCGGCCGCGGCGTCCTCGTGGTCACCGGCGGCCGCGGCCAGACCGGTGCGCAGGAAGCGTGCCCGCAGGGCGTAGCGGGCGACCACGCGGTCGCTGTCGGCTCCTCGGTCGGGGTACGCGGCGAGGCAGTCGGTCATCCGCTTGAGGCATTCGCGCGTGCCGTCGTAAGCCGTTCGGGTGAGATAGATTTCGCCGAGTTGGGCGAAGGCTTCGAGCGCGAGGTCGTCGCGGTCCTCGCTCTCGATCTGCGGCATCAGCGACAGCAGGAGGTCTTTGGCCTTCTCCTCCTGAGCGGCGAGGGCGAGTTGGCGAGCTCGCTGCAGATCGCCGGTGATGGACACGGCTGGATCATAGGTCTGCCACGGCCGCCGATACAGGTAACGGCGAGACGGCGGACGTGCTCGGCACGTCCGCCTCCCGCCGCCCGAACGGTTGGTCACGTCACGTGCAGGTGACGGAGATTTCGAACTTCTTGCTGATCATGCCGGCCATCGGGTTCTTCATGTCGGCGCCGGCCGCCTCACCGGTGATGGTGTAGGTGTTGCCGTCCACCTTCACATCCGCAGAACCGGTCTTCATGCCCATGTTGTCGCTCACCGCGAGTGCGTTGCCGTCGACGACCATCCCGAGGGACTGCACGGTCGGCGGCTGGCCGTCTTTCATGACCACGCCGAGCCCCTGCTGACCGCCCACCGCGCCGCTGGCGATGTTGATCGTGCCGCCCTGCTTGACGCACGTCACGGAGTTCAGGTCGAGGCCCTGGAGGTCATTGCCCTCGACCTTCACCGACGTCTTCCCGCTGGAGGCCACCGAAACACTCGTGGGCGCGGCGCCGGTCGCCGAACTGGAGCCCTTGCTGCTGCTGTTGTTGTCGGAGCAAGCCATGAGCAGCATGCTGCAGCCGAGCACGCCGACACCGACCGCGAGAATTCGCTTCACCTGAGTTCCCTTCGTTCGCGCGGCGCCTCGGTGGCACCGTCACGAGAGGAGTACAGCTGCGGCTCGCGGCTACCGATCCCAAACTTCTCGCGGTGGCGCTCTGCCGAGATCGACGCCGGCGTGCCCGCTTCTCGCACTTTCGCGCGCCAGCGTCGATGTCGATGGGTTGTCGGTGGGATACGCCAGCATGCGGGCATGAATCGCGTGTTCATCGGTAGTGAAGCCCTCGCCGCCGGAGAGCTGACCGAGCACCAGTTGCGCCGCTGGTATCGCCCCATCTATCGCGACGTGTACGTTGCGGCATCCGTCGAGCCGTCTTTGGGCGATCGCACGTGGGCGGCGTGGTTGTGGTCCGGGCGGCGGGCCGTGATCTCGGGACTGGCGGCCGCCGCGTTGCACGGCTCGCGGTGGGTCGACGTCGGCGAACCGATCGAATTGATCGGCCGCAACTCCCGCCCGCACGACGGGCTGCTCGTCCGGAACGAAACACTCGCACGCGGCGAGGTCACGAAGGTCTCAGGTCTGCCGGTGACAACGCCGGTGCGCACCGCATTCGATCTTGGTCGTCACCTGCCCGCGGAGCTGGCGATTGCTCGCCTCGACGCGCTGAAGTGGGCCACTTTCTTCTCGATCGACGACGTCATGCTGCTGGCGCGCGAGCACCCGGGTGCACGCGGCGTCCGGCAGCTCACAGCGATCCTCCCGCTCGTCGACGGCGGCGCGGCGTCCCCGAAGGAAACCTGGCTACGAATGCTGTTGATCGACGGGGGCTTTCCGCCGCCGACCACACAAATCCCCGTCCTGGATGGTTGGCGGATTTTGGCCGTGCTCGACATGGGTTGGGACGACATCAAAGTCGCCGTCGAGTACGACGGCGATCATCACCGGACGAACCGAGCTCAATACGTCAAGGACCAACGCCGGATACGCAGACTCGAACAGCTGGGCTGGATCGTGATCCGGGTGATCGCAGAGGACCGCCCCGACGACATCCTTCGGCAGGTGCGCGACGCAATCCGGCGTCGAACATCATCGAGATCGACGGTGGCGTGAGGGTCACACGCACCTTCGCACGCCGGCGTCGATCTCGATGATCAGACCTAGGTCTGGGCGAACTGCTTGGCGTCGTAGAGCCGCGCCCACTCGGCCCGCGGGCGGATGGACACGTCGACGTCGGCACCTTTGGCGCGCAACCCCTTGACCGTCGCGTCCTCGCGCGTGGTGCGGGCGAACGGATCCCAGCTGAAGAACCGGCAGGAATTCTCCCAGGTGATCTTGTTGATGTCGGAATCCGAAGCGCCCGCGGCGTTCAGCTCGGCGAGCACCTGCTCGGGTGCGTCCGGCCAGAAGCAGTCCGAATGCGGGTAGTCGCACTCCCAGGCGATGATGTCGATCCCGATCTCGTGGCGCAGCTTCAGCGACGTCTTGTCGGTGACATAGCAGGCCAGCGAGTGGTCCCGGAACACCTCGCTGGGCAATTGAGAACCGAAGTCGCGGCGAAGCCACTTCTGGTTGGTGTAGTGCCGGTCGCTGCGATCCAGGTAGAACGGGATCCACCCGATACCGCCCTCGGAGAACGCGAACTTCAGGTCCGGGTAGTTACGCATCGCCGGCCCCCACAGCAGGTCTTGGGCACACATCGCCGACACCTGGGTGGCCAGGATGATCATGTTGTCGATCGGAGCGTTGGGAGCCATGCTGATCGCCCCGAATCCGGTGCCGATGTGCAGACACATCACCACGTTCTCCTCGGACAGCGTCCGGAACACCGGACCCCAGTAGTCCTCGTCGTGGTAACTGGGCAGGCCCTCCAGGTGCGGCAACTCGGGCATGGTGACGGCCCGGCAGCCCTTGGCCGCGACGCGGCGGATCTCGTTGCACATCCCCTCCGGCGTCCACGTCGGCAGGATCGCGATCGGGATGAAGCGGTCCGGATACGAGCCGGCCCACTCGTCGATGTGCCAGTCGTTGTAGGCCGACACCATCACCAGCGTGACGTCTTCGCGGGTCATGTTGAGGTGCCGGGCGGAGAAGCCGGTGAAGGTCGGGAAGCACATCGAGGCGAGGATGCCGTTGCGGTTCATGTCGCGTACCCGCTCGTGGACGTCGTAGACGCCCGGGCGCATCTCGGCGAAGCCGGCCGGGTCGCGGCCCCACTCCTCGGCCGGCCACGACACGACGGCGTTGAGCCCGCTAACCCCCTGGGGGCGGCCCTGGTACATCCACTGATCCACACCCTTGTCGTCGGTGACGACGATCGGGGCCTCGGGCTTGTACTTGTCCGGAACGTGGTTGAGGAACATGTCGGGAGGCTCCACGACGTGGTCGTCAATGCTCACCAGGATCAGGTCGTCGACATTCATGGCCTCAGTTGTACCCTCGATAATCGTGACCGTCTCCGCACATTCGGCCAGACAGTTGACCGGAACGGCCAAAATCAGGCCGGCACCTGAACCGGCCACTATCGGCCAGGTCGAGCTGCGTCGCGGCGGACGGGTGCTGGCCGGCAGCTACCTCTACGAGGGCGAACTGCTGGTCACCGGCTGGCATTTCCACGACGTGCATCAGATCGAATACGCGATCGGCGGCGTGGTCGAGGTCGAGACCGCATCGGCGCACTATCTGCTGCCGCCCCAACAGGCCGCCTGGATTCCGGCCGGGCTGGAACATCAGGCGACGATGAACCCCGCCGTCAAGACCCTCGCGGTGATGTTCGACCCGGAACTCATCCCGACCGCCGGCGACCGCGCCCGGATCCTGGCGGTATCCCCGTTAATCCGGGAGATGATGCTCTACGCCCTGCGCTGGCCCATCTACCGAAGCCCAGGCACCGGCGAGGACGACCCGGTGTCCGACGGGTTCTTTCGCACGCTGGCCAACCTGGTCGCCGAGGCACTGGATCACGAAGCGCCGCTGAGCCTTCCGAGCTCCGAAGACCCGGTGGTCGCCGCCGCGATGGCCTACACCAAGGAGCATCTGCAGTCGGTGACGCTGGCCGAGGTGTGCCGGGCGGTTGCGGTGTCGGAGCGGACCCTGCGCAGACAGTTCCAGAGCGAGGCCGAGATATCTTGGCGCACTTATCTTTTGCACGCCCGGATGCTGCGCGCGATGGCCCTGCTGGCCGCCCCCGGCCAGAGCGTCCAGCAGACCGCGACCGCAGTGGGCTTCGACAGCGTCGGGTCGTTCACCCGGGCCTTCAGTCAGTTCTGCGGAGAGACGCCGTCGTCATACCGACGACGGGTCACCAGCGCCGGTATGTGAGGTGGGCGCGCGCCGCTCGTGCCAGCGCAGGCGCAGCAACAGCAGGCCGCGGTGCGCTTCGAACCCCAGCGACAACGGATGCCGCCAGGAGCCCGATCGTGTCCGCCGTGTTTGTGCCACATCACCACTGTGCCAGCCGACCGACGCCGGCCGCCGCGCCACACGCCTGAGTGTGCCGCTTGTCACCTGAAGTTCGTTGTCTGTCAAGAATCCTCGCTGGCACCGGTGATCGCGGCGACCAGCGGTTCGAGTTCACCGCCGACGGCCTCGCGGACCTCGCGGCCGGCCCGCTTGACCGACTCGTTGACGTCGCCCCGGGCAGCGGTCGCGGTGGCCCGCAGTTCGTCGATGTTGCGGCCGAGCACCGCCCGTACATCGTCACCCTGGGTTGCGGCGGCCGCGACGGCGAATGCGCCGTCGAGGGCCGAACCTGCGACCGTGCCCTGCGCGGAGGCCACCGAACCGGCGACCTCACCGGCGTAGCCGAGGACAGCCACCGGCAACGTCGCCTGATGACCGACATAACTGACGACCGCGGCACGCAACCGGCCACGAGCGTCGTCGACGACATCCTGGACGCCGGTGCCGGCGCGCTCCCAGGCCGCGGCGATGGTCTCGCCGTCTTGAATAGCGCCCGCGAACGCAGCGGGGGCATGCGCGATCGCGGTGGTGACATCGGTTGCAGCATCGAGCAATTGGCTGCTCAGTGCCTGGCCCGCGGCGATCTGACGCTCGAGGACGTGGCGGATGACGATGGTGGACCGCTCGTGTGGCTGCTCGTCGGCGGCCGGGACGGCGGCGGTGTCGGGCTCGGTCGTGGTCTCAGACATGCAGCCAGTCAACTCGTCCGGGCCGACCGGACGATATCGGCGAAGTGACAGACCGGACTCGGGCAGGCAAAGAGACGGGGCCGCGCGACCCCTGGCGGCTGCCAGCATGCCACCAGCTGTCACCCAGTTAGTTGCCAGTAAGTCGTCTTATTCTCAGTTTCCGCGTCCCGGCGCCTGTGACGCTGCTTTGTCGAGGATCTGCCGTGGAGGAACACAGATGACCAAGCTCGTTCGGCTCGGACTCGGAGCAATCACGCTCGGTGCGATGTCACTCACGCTCGGATCCGGTGTCGCGCTGGCCGATGACTACGCCGGCCAGTCCTACTCCGACGCGTCCAAGGCGATCGGCGATGCCGGGCAGAAGGCGGTCATCGCGACATCCGTCGGAGACTCGACCAACCAGGGCGACTGCGTGGTGACGCGGTCACAGAAAGCCGACTGGCTCAAGGGCGACAACTTCTCCCCCGTCACCGACACCGTGCTGCTGTACCTGAACTGCAACGCGAAGCTCGCCACCGCGGGCAAGCCCGGCAACTCGCTGGCGAGCCCGGAGGGCCAGGCGGAGAAGGCGGCCGAAGAGGAGCAGGCAGCCAAGGACGCCGCCGCCCAGCAGAGCCAGTCGAGTGAACTGGCCACCCCCGGCGGCGACTGACAGTTCCGCGCGCCAACTTGCCGGTGCCGGTCCTGGCGGCGAGGATCCGTGACAATGGATCCCATATTCGCCGCTGAGCTCGCCGACCTCGATGCCGTCGGGCAGGCCGCACTGGCCGCTTCCGGAGACGTGTCCGCCGCCGAGCTTCTCGACGCGGCGATCCTGCGGCTCGACGCCGCTCGCGGGCTCAACGCCGTCATCACCGACCTGTTCGACCGCGGGCGCGACCAGGCCGTCACCCTCGACGAGAGTGGCGCGCTGCGCGGCGGGACCGCCGGCGCGGTGGCCGGAGTTCCCTTCCTGCTCAAGGATCTTGGGGCCTCGCTGGCCGGTGCCCGCGAGGCGATGGGCTCGCGGGCATTGCGCGACCACATCGCACCGGAGACCGCGTGGATCGTGCAGCGCTATCTGGCCGCCGGACTGGTGGTGTTCGGCAAGACCAACACCCCGGAGTGGGGCAATCACTGCACCACCGAACCGTCGTTGTTCGGCCGCACCGCCAATCCGTGGTCGCCGGATATCACCCCCGGTGGTTCCAGTGGCGGGTCGGCATCGGCGGTGGCCGCCGGTGTCGTGCCGGCCGCCTCGGGCGGGGATGGCACCGGCTCGATCCGGGTGCCTGCGTCGTGCTGTGGCCTGGTCGGTCTCAAACCCCGGCGTGCCCGCACCTCGTTCGCACCGTCCGGCCAGTTGTTGGAGGGACTGGCCGTCGAACACGCGCTCACGCGCACGGTCCGCGACAGCGCCGCGCTCCTCGACGCGGTCACCGGTGGCGCCCCCGGCGATCCGTACAACGCCTCGCCGCCCGCCCAGCCTTTTCTGCGCGCCATCGGTGAGCCGCCGCCGCGCCAGCGGATCCTGATCGCCACGCACTCCCCTTTTCCGGCGCCGCCGACCGACCCGCGCGTCGCGGCCGCCGTCGAATCTGCCGGGCGCGCACTGGAAGCGGCCGGCCATCACATCGAACCGGGCGCACCATCGTTCGACCCCGATGTCGTCGCCGACGCGATCGCCGTGCTGCACAACGTCAGCAATGTACAGCTCTACAACTTCGCGAAATCCCATCTGGGCCGCGATCCCCGCGAGGACGAGTTCGAGCCCAGCAGCTGGGTGATGATGCGCGAGGGGTTCACCACCGCCGGTGTGGACTATGCCGACGCGATCGCGGCCATCCATGCTCAGACCCGGCGGTTCGCAGCGGGGATGGGTGCCCACGACGTGTTGCTGTTACCCACGTTGCTGGCACCACCGCCGCACTACGGCATCCTGGATCAGCCGCGCGGCACCACCAGGGCGTTCTTCGACGTGGAATTCGCGCATACCGGGTGGACCACAATGGCCAATGTGACTGGCTGGGCCGCGATCTCGCTACCGCTGGCGACCACCGAGGACGGACTGCCCGTGGGCGTTCAGCTGATGGCTCCCGACGAGACCGTGCTGCTGCAGCTGGCGGCCCAGCTCGAGCAGGCGATGCCCTGGGCGCAGCGGCATCCGGCGGGGTGGCTGGGTACGCCCGCGATCTGAGAGTCTTTGCTGCGCGAGCTCGCCGTTACGCCGATCGGTGCAGCGGCCGCGGTGCCGCGTGAGACACTGTGCCCATGGTTGTCGCTATCGCGCGTCCCAAACTGGAGGGCAACGTCGCCGTCTCCGAGGACCGCCAGATCGGTTTTGCTGAGTTCGGCTGCGCGCAGGGCCGTGCCGTGTTCTGGCTGCACGGCACGCCGGGGGCTCGTCGTCAGATCCCGGTGGAAGCGCGAGTGTTCGCCGAGCAGAACGACATTCGGCTGATCGGTGTGGACCGGCCGGGGATCGGCTCCTCCACGCCGTACCAGTACGAGAACGTGCTGGCGTTCGCCAAAGACCTGGCGATCATCGCCGACACCCTCGGTGTCGACAAGATGGCCGTCGTCGGGCTTTCCGGAGGCGGCCCGTACACGCTGGGCTGCGCGACGGCGATGCCGGACCGCATCGTGGCCGCCGGTGTGCTCGGCGGGGTGGCCCCGACCGTCGGGCCGGAGGCGATCGCCGGCGGACTGATGAAACTCGGCACGTTCGCGGCCCCGATCATCGAGGTCGCGGGGGCTCCGCTGCGCCTGGCCGCGGTCAGCTTGATCCGGTTGATCCGCCCGGTGGCCGAACCGGCCCTGTACATCTACGCCGGCATCTCCCCCGAAGGTGACCGCAAGATGCTCGTCCGCCCGGAATTCAAGGCGATGTTCCTCGACGACCTGCTCAACGGCAGCCGCAAACAGCTGGCGGCGCCGCTTGCCGACATCGTGGTGTTCGCCCGGGACTGGGGTTTCCGGCTCGACGAGGTCAAGGTGCCGGTCCGCTGGTGGCACGGCGACCGCGACCACATCGTGCCGTTCGCCCACGGCCAGCACGTGGTGTCCAAGCTGCCCGACGCCGAGCTCTACACGCTCCCCGGGGAGAGCCACCTGGCCGGCCTGGGACGGGCCGAAGACATTCTGCGCACCATGCTCGAGTTGTGGGACCGCGACGAGAAGGCGTGATCACTCCCGCCCGGTGACGAAAGCCCGCGCCGCGCCGGCGATCAGCGCGACACGAGCCGTCGTGCTCACGCGCCGAGTTGGCTCTTGATCAGCGCGTCCTGCTTCTGACCGAAGTCGATCACCAGATCGTTGGGTGCCGGGTCGGCGACGGGCCCGGAGAACTCCAGCGACGACGCGGCATTGCCCTCGGTGAAGTACAGGACACTCAGCGATCGGGTGCCGTCCGGTGACGTTCCGGTGATCAGCTGTCCGCCCTGCCCGACCGGCGCGGCCACCGACTTCTGGTTGGCGACGGGGGTGGCGGCCTGCGCGGAACTGATCGCACCGGCAGCCGCGGCCGGATCGGCCAGCACCCACACGGTGTCGGTGATCGTGCGGCCGTCGCGGTGGGTGTACACCGTCATGGCGCCGGGCTGGCCGCCGGGATTCAGAGTCGGCGGGGCCGCCGTATACGCCAGCGAGTCGGTCACCACATTCGGGTCGATCAGCAGGACGGTGTAATCACCGGGGTCGGCAGATGCCAGGCCGGTGCCCAGCGTCATACCCGCCGATAACAGGGCGGCGGCGAGGCCGCCAATATAACGAGAGTTCATATTCGAATACTTCCGTTCAGAAAGGAATGAAGGCCGAGTAATTACGAGCAGTCGATCAGCAGGGGTAGCAGCCCCAGCCGCGCCAGCCGTCGCGCCAGAAAAAGCCTGCGCCACAACCCATATTTCCGGTACCACCCTGACAATCCAGCGCGGTGATGATCGGTGAATGTCCCGGACCGGACGGCGTGGCATTGTTCGTCGATGCCGCATTGGCGGTGACCGCGCCGGCCAGTGAACCGGCGATCATTCCTGCCGTCGCAACTCCCAAGATGAATTTTCGCATGAAGTCCCCCCATTAGGGTCTCGCTGAATTGGACCGTTTCACGGTACGTCAGCAATTACGCCGATACAGGTAATTTCGACGGGTCCGACAATCGGCGTTAATGGCTGGGCTGACTCGTTCTCATGCCCAATGCCCCTGCCGGCATGGGCCAGAAGTCCCTGTCGCCGAATGCAACGAACAGCGAAGCTGACTCAAGCAATGGGCTCACCGGTGTATTGACGGATAAGTCAGCGCGCCGCCGTCGAAAGGTGAAGTAATGAATGACGTCCTCGCCGAACGCAATTACGCCTGGCGGATGATTCGCGCCGCACGGATCTCGCACGCCGACGGCGCGAACGTGGATGCCGTCGAGAACCGCCGCATCGACATCGAACTACTGCTCAACGACGCCCTCGACGCCGGCTTGGGCCGCACCGAGATCATCGTCGAACTCGCCGACCTCGCGGCGCGCATGTATGCGCTGTGCAACCCCGACGAGCTTGTCGTCGCCGACGCGGAAGGCTGTCTGGCTTAGGACAATCCGAGCAGCGCTCGCCGCAGCATGTGCATCGCCACGGTGGTGGACCGCTCCCGGATGTCGGCGCGTTCGCCGGGGAGCCGGACCGACCGGCTCACCGTCGTTCCGTCGCCCAGCATCACGCAGAACCAGACCGTGCCCACTGGTTTGTCCTCGGTTCCACCGCCCGGTCCGGCGATGCCGGTGATCGCGACGGCGGTGTCGGCGCCGAATCGGCGCAACGCGCCCGCCGCCATCGCCTCGGCCACCTCCTGGGAGACCGCGCCACACCGCTCGATGAGGGCGGGCTCGACGCCGAGCACATCGGCTTTGGCTTCGTTCGCATACGCCACCACTGCGCCGGCGACATAGGCCGACGAGCCGGCCCGTTCGGTCAGGCGGGCCGCCAGCAATCCGCCGGTGCAGGACTCCGCTGTCGCGATGCGCCGCCCCGACAGCAGCCGAGCGACCTGATCGTCGACCAGCGAACCGTCTTCGGAGAACAGCGTGTCCCCGTGCCTGCTGCGCACCAGGTCCATCAGCCGCGCGTAGGCCGGCGCGCTCTGCGGCTCGTAACGCGTGACCATCTCCACCTCGCCGCGGCGCAGACAGGTGGTGATCTCCAGATCACCGAAACCCGGCAGGCTTTCGGCTTCTCGCAGCGTCTCGGCCAGTCCCGACTCGGCCAGCCCGAACATCCGGACCGTGTCCTGGCGGTAGACGGTCCGCCCGGCGATGGCCTGCTGGAAGGCGCCATCGGCGACCGCGGCGGGCCACATCGCCTGAAGTTCGCGCGGCGGACCGGGCAGCACCAGGACCGTCGGCGACCCGGGGACCACGACGCCGGGTGCCGTGCCGACCGGGTCGAGGATGTGGGCACCCACCGGCACCATCGCCTGTTTGCGGTTGGCCGCGAGCACCGCGTCGAAGTCGACGCCGGTGAATCGGGCCATCAGATGCTGGAGGATGGCCGCGATCTTGGCTTCCAGCTCGGTGTCGAGGACCAGCTCGCGGCCGCAAACCCGCGCCACCACTTCCACCGTCATGTCGTCGGCCGTCGGGCCCAGCCCCCCGGACGTGACGATCAGGTCGACACCTTCGGCGGCGAGGAACCGCAGCTGCGCCTCGATGTCGGCGGGACGGTCACCGCAGATCGTGATGTGGGCCAGTTCGACGCCCAACTCCAACAGCCGGTCGGCCACCCACGGGCCGTTGCGATCCGCGACGCGTCCGGTGAGGACTTCGGTGCCGGTGACCACGATTCCCGCGCGCACGCTCATACCGAGCGAGATTACGCAGGCGCGCTGCCGATCAGGCCACGGGATCGGGCGTCAGCCCGGTGGCCTCGCCCAACACCTGCAGCCAGGCCTGGGTGTCGTTGACGTAGAACGCCAGGCTCAGCGCGGGGCGGCGCCGGGAGCCCGGACCACCAGCGGCACGGCGGGGAATGCCGCCGCCATCTCCGAGCGGCATTTGCGAAGGGCGGCGGTGCCATAACCCTTCTTGCGGTGATCGGGGTGAATCCAGATCCGCACGTTGACCTCACCGCCGAGCAGCTCACCGAACACCAGGCCGACTTTCTCGTCGCCGTCGAGAGCGACAAACCAGGCCGCCTCCTCGGCCGTCAACCGGCTTCGTGCCGAACGGATCTCGTCGTCCACCAAACCGGCGGGCGCGCCCGAACCGTCACCGGCCGCACCGATTTCCTGGGTGCGGGTGGCGAAGATGTCGCGATCGGATTCGTCGGCGAACGGGCGCAGCTGCAGACTCTCGTCGGTGCTGGCCGGCCGCTCGCCGAGGGTGAAGGACAGCTGGCTGTTCAGATCTCGCAATTCGGCGGCGATCCGGTCGCGCGAGTCTCTGGTCACCTGCTCGAAGGACAGTCCCAGCACGGCCTCGGTGCCCCGGCGCGACGTGCCGAGCAGTTCGGCGATGGCGGTGATAGCGGAATCCCGGTTGTCGGAGGCGACGATGGCGTCGATCACTTCGTGGCGGCGCTCCAGCGCGGTGAGCAGAGCATCGGCGATCTCGCGGCGGGCCGCAACGCGGTCTTGGTCGGTCATGGCCCCAGCGTAGATCCGCCCGCCGCACTTCGGCGGCGCTGCGCCGAACTCCGGCGACTAACCTCGACCGGGGGTCGGGCGTGCGCTGTTGCACACGAACCAGATACGGCGTTTGCTCCACTGCTCTGCCAAGATGAACGCGCGGCTGATGAACGGTTGCGCGGGGGTGTCCTGTCGCGGATCTCGAGTTGAGGAGTTTGGGGACGGTGGCCAAGACCCTCGGCACGCTCTCCGTCCTGCTGCTCCTGCTGCTGTGCGCCGGTGACCTGCGCGTGTTCAACGGCCCGCAGCCGCGACCCGCCCAGGACATCGAGCTGTCCGACGGCTGGCGCCTCACCTCGGCGCAGGGCGTGGGCGCTGACGGCGCCGCCATCTCGGCCACTACATACGACGCCGCCGCCTGGCACCCGGTGCGCCGGATGCCGGCCACCGTCCTGGAGACCCTCCAGGACGACGGCGTCTACCCGAATCTGTACTACGGCAAGAACCTGCTCCAGAACGTGCCGCAAGACCTCTACGAGCAGGACTGGTGGTATCGCACGACGTTCAACGCGCCGGCCGACTACCCCACCTACGTGCTGGACTTCCCCGGCATCAACTACCGCGCCGAGGTGTGGCTCAACGGCCGCCGCGTCGCCGACAACAGGCACGTCGTCGGCATGTACAACGACCACGAACTCGACGTGACGCGGTGGATCAGGCAGGGCCAGCCGAACACCCTCGCCGTCAAGGTCACCCCGGAACGAGCCATTCAGGACGTCAACGGCGTCGAGCTCGCGGACAGCTGGTACGACTGGATCAACTGGCGCTACCTGGGCTATCAGGGCCCGGACAAGAACCCGGCCAACGGCAACTCGTTTGTACCCGACCGGAATGCCGGCATCTGGAAACCGGTGTACCTCAAGACATCCGGGCAGGTGTCGATCGGCGACGCCACGGTCAACACCCAACTCCCGCTACCGGACACCGACAGTGCCCGGCTGACGGTGTACGCCCCGCTGAAGAACTATTCGACCGAGAAGGTCCGCGGCATTCTGCGCGCCACGATCACCCGCGACGGCAAGGCGCCCCTGCACGTCGACGAGCCGGTCACGCTGATGCCAGGCGAGGAGCGGGAGATCACGCTGAGCCCTGAGAAGTTCGCCGCGCTGACCGTCGAGCACCCGGACCTGTGGTGGCCGTACACGATGGGCCGGCCCGATCTCTACGACCTGAAGCTGGAGTTCGTGCAGAACGGTCAGGCGACCGAGGAGGCCACCCAGAAGTTCGGTATCCGCACCATCACCCAGGGCCGCGACTCCGACGACTCGTTCGCCGAGCTGGGTACCGGCGGCAACTTCTACCTTCAAGTGAACGGCAAGAACTTCCTGGTCCGGGGCGCCACCTACACGCCCGACCTGCTCTACAAGTACGACCCGGCGCGCGACGCCGCGATCCTGGGCTACGTCAAAGACCTCGGCCTGAACATGCTGCGGCTGGAGTCCAAGATCTCGTCACAGCGCTTCGTCGAGCAGGCCGACGAACTCGGCATCCCGCTGATGTACGGCTGGATGTGCTGCAACCAGTGGGAGAAGTGGCAGCAGTGGGACGACGAGGATCGTCGCGTCTCGCAGGACAGCATGCGCTCGCAGATCGAGATGCTGCGGTCGCACGCCTCGGTGTTCGTGTGGGCCAACGGCAGCGACGGCCGCCCGCCCGCCGACGTGCTGACCGAGTACCACCAGATCCTGTCCGATCTGCATTGGCAGAACGCCACCGTCGACACGGTGTCGTCGCTGAACCGGGACGCCGACGGCAAGCAGCTGTGGGACGGCATCCAGATGGCCGGGCCCTACACCTGGCGTCCGCCGTCGTACTGGTTCGCCGGCCAGTACGGCGCGGCCCGCGGCTCGTCGGCCGAACAGGGCGACAACGAGCACATCCCACCGTTCGCGAGCCTGCAGAAGTTCATCCCGCCCGACAAGCTCTGGCCGATCAACGACACCTGGTTCTTCCACGCCGGGTCGGATCCGCAGAACTCGCGGCTGGCCAACGTCCAGCGTGTCATCAACCGCCGCTACGGGCCGTCCACCAACGCGCGGATGTTCGCCGACAAGGCTCAGCTGGCCCACTACGAGGCGACCCGCGCGCAGTTCGAATCGTTCGCGGCCAACGGCTGGGACGGGCACAAGATGACGATCTACTGGATGCTCAACAGCCACTGGCCGTCGTTCTTCGGCAACATCTTCGACTACTACCTGCGCCCCGGCGGCGCATACTACGGCGCCAAGAAGGGCCTGCAGCCGCTGTCGGTGGTGTTCGACTCCTACGCCACCGGTAACCACCGCCAGGCCAAGGTGACCGTCGTCAACCAGACCCCGGACACCCACGAGAACCTGCGCGTCCGGGTCCGCATCTACAGCCTCAACGGCGCGCTGCGTGACGATCGGGCCGCCGACGGCATCGCCGTCGACCCGGGCGGCGCGGTGCAGGCGATGACGCTGCCGCCCGGGCCGGCCTGCTCCCCGGTGTTCTTCGTCCGCTGCGAGTTGCTCGACGCCGACGGCAACGTCGTCGCCAACAATGTCTACTGGCAGTCCCGGCAGGCCGACGACGTCGGTCCGCCGGCCAACGATGCGGCGTTCAACTCCAACCAGGTGAGCTGGGCCGACATGACCGCGTTGAACACGATGCCGAAGGTGCCGCTGGAGGTCAGTGCCACCGGCGGCGACGACGCCGGCCGTGACGTCACCATCAGCCTGCACAACCCGACCCCGCAGATCGCGTTCTTCGAACGCGCCGAACTGCTCTCCGGTCCGCTCGCCGACGAGATCCTGCCCATCCAGTACGACGACAACTACGTGACGGTGTTCCCGGGCGAGACCGTCCAGATCAAGGGCCGGGTTCCCGGGTCGGGACCCGCCCCGGCGTGGGTCAGGGTCACCGGGTACAACAGCACACCGGTGGTCGTGCAGGTTCGCTGACACTCGCGACGTCGCTGACGTCGGCCTACTCGCGCGTGCCCTAGATTCGGTGATGCGCCGCCGGACAACCAGTGAAGGAATGGATATTGCTGCAGCACGCGCTCGTCGTGGCAGCCGCCCTTGCCGGTGCGGTGTTCGCGGCCATCGGCATCGTGGTCCGTCAGCGGGCCACCATGGACGTCCCGCGCGATCAAGGTGTCAGCACCGTGATGTTGTCGACGCTGTTGCGCCGCCGGCTGTGGTGGGCCGGCACCGCGTCGGCGGTGACGGGGTATGCGTTCCAGGCGATCGCACTGGCCTACGGCTCGCTGCTGCTGGTCGCCCCGCTCATGGTGTCCGCGTTGCTGTTCGCGCTACCGATGAGTGCGCGGCTGGCGCACCGCCGGGTAACCCGCGGCGAGTGGGGTTGGGCCATGCTGCTCACGCTCGCGTTGGGGGTGTTCGTGTCGTTGGCCCGGACCAAGCCCGGCGACTACGACGGCGCGACGTTGCCTGCCGTGGTGGTGGCCGGGATCAGCCTGCTGTTCGTGGCCGGCTGTCTGCTGGTGGCGCTGCGACTGTCGGACTGGCGGCGGGCGATCCTGCTGGCGGTCGGTGTCGGTGTGCTGTTCGGCGTGGTGGCTGTGCTGACGAAGCTCGTGATGCACGCCGTGCGCGAGGGCGACATGGGGCGGCTGTTCACCTCACCGGTGCTGTACGTGGTGATCGTCGTCGGAGTGGTGGCCACTCTGCTGCAGCAGTCGGCCTTCCACGCCGGGTCGCTTCGCGCCTCGGTCCCGGCGATGCTGGTGCTCGAACCGGTGATCGCCGTGCTGATCGGGGAGGTGGTGTTGGGCGAGCACCTCGCGGTCACCAAGCCGGTCGCGGTCGTGCTGGCTATCGCCGTCGGCGCCATGGCCGCGGCCACGATCGCCCTCGGACGCGATGAGGGCGCCTGGGAAGAGGAGCTCGAAGCAGCGGCCAGGACCCGCCAGGACGGTTAGCTCGCCCAGGGACCGATGCCGCCGACGGTGTCGATCCGGATCCGGGTCAGGTATCCCGGTGGGGCGTCGTCAGGCGGGAACATCACGTTGTCGTCGGTGACCATCACCGCGGCGAGATCCCGCAGGACCTCGGGCGCGCCGCCTTCCACGATGCGCGCGGTGCCGGTGACCGACAGATACGGCCGCATGACGGCGCCCGGCTCGGTCGAGACGATGGTGAGCGCCACCCGGCCGTCACGGCGCACGTTGCGGACCTTCTTGTGCTCGGACAGGTGAGCTGTCACCAGCTCGTCGCCGTCCTCACCGGACTGCACCGCCACCCACACCAGCGACACCTGGGGGCTGCCGTCCGGATTCAGGGTGACCAGCGTGGCGTCGGCGCCGGAGCCGATCAGAGCGCGCGCCGCATCGTTGAGCTTCATGTGGCGTGCAACACCGTACGGACCGCGGCATTCCCGGATCGGCATGATGGTGTGGTGACACTGTCAGCGGATCCGCTCGCGCAGATCGCCGGGAGCCCACCGGGTCCGGCCGTCGGCGCGTTCTTCGACCTGGACGGCACCCTGGTCGCCGGTTTCACCGCGACCGCGCACGCCAGCGACCGGGTCCGCCGCGGACAGGCCCGGATCGGCGAGGTGCTCGGCGTGATCGAGGCTTCGCTGCGCTACAAGCTGGGCCGCATGCAGTTCGAGCGGTTGCTGGTGCGCGCAGCGGGGTATCTGCGCGGCGAGTCACTGGCCGAACTCGACGCGATCGGCGAACGGCTCTACACCGAGCAGGTGGCGGCGCGGGTGTACCCGCTGATGCGCGAGATCGTCGCTGCGCATCAGGAACGCGGGCACACCGTCGTGCTCAGCTCGTCAGCGCTGACCATCCATGCGGAGCCGGTGGCACGCGCGCTGGGGATCGACGACGTCATCTGCAACACCTTCGAGCTGGACGACGCCGGCCGCCTGACCGGGAACATCGCCAAGCCGGTCGTCTGGGGACGCCAGAAAGCCGCTGCGGTGCAACGGTTTTGCGAAGCCAACGAGGTCGACCTGGCCGGCAGCTACTTCTACGCCGACGGCGACGAGGACGCTGCCCTGATGCGGCTGGTCGGCCATCCCCGTCCGGTCAATCCGCGGCCGGGGCTGGCCGCGAAGGCCGCGGCGAGTGACTGGCCGGTGCTCCGGCTGTCGATCCCCGGTCGCCGCAGCGGGGCGGCCGATGCGATCGGCCACTTCCCCGCGCTGGGGCGGGCCGCCCTCGGCGCGGCGTTCGGCTCCCTGGCGATGCGGACCCGCCGCAACGCCAGAGACTAGGGCATCGCGCGGTGCGGGACGTCGGTGATCAGACCGCCGTCGACGACAAATTCCGAACCCGTGGAGAACGACGACTCGTCACTGGCGAGGAAGACGATGAAGGTGGCCACTTCCTCGGGCTGGCCCGGACGGCCCAGCGGGGCGCTGACCATGTCCTCGGGAAGGTGCTTGGTCATCGGGGTGCGGATGAAGCCCGGGTGCACCGAGTTGACCCGGATGTTGTCCGACGCCAGTTCCAGCGCAGCGGATTTCGTCAGGCCGCGCAGGCCCCACTTGGACGCCACATAGCTGTGCACCCACGCGGCGCCACGCATGCCCTCGATGGACGACACGTTGATGATCGAGCCGCCACCGGACTCCTTCATCGACGGCAGGACGGCTTGGATACCCAGCAGCGCGCCGGTCAGGTTGACGTCGAGGACCTTCTTCCATCGCTCCACATCGAGCGACTTCAGCGGCGCGACCTGGACGATGCCCGCGTTGTTCACCAGCACGTTGACCTTGCCGAAATCCGCAACCGCGAGCTCGACCGCGGCCTTCCACTGATCGGCTTCGGTGACGTCGAGGTGCACGTAGCGGGCGGCGTCGCCGAGTTCGTCGGCGAGTTCCTTGCCCTTGTCGTCGAGGATGTCCCCGATCACGACCTTGGCGCCTTCGGCGACCAGCATCCGCGCGTCAGCGGCGCCCATCCCCTGTGCGCCACCAGTGATGATGGCTACTTTGTCGTCTACGCGTCCCATGAGCCGACAGGCTACCGGTAGCTCTCGCCGCGAGGTAGAACCTGTTCCAGTTTCGGCGCCGAATGCGCATACTGAACGCACCGCAGACCCCAGCATGAGGAGAACTTATGGCCATCCGCGTTGCCCACATCGGCACCGGAAACGTCGGTCGGATCGCCCTGTCCGAACTCATCGAGAACCCGGGCTTCGAGCTCACCGGGCTGTGCGTGTCCGCAGACGAGAAGGTGGGCAAGGACGCGGGCGAACTGGCCGGCCTCGATGTGAAGACCGGAATCCTGGCCACCAAAGATCTCGACGCAGTGCTGGCGTCCGAACCCGAGTGCGCCGTGTACTGCGCGATGGGCGACACCCGGATGCCCGAAGCCATGGAGGACGTCCGCAAGATCCTCGCCGCAGGCATCAACGTCGTCGGATCATCGCCCGGGTTGCTGCAGTACCCCTGGGGCGTGATGCCCGACAAGTACATCCAGAGAGTGGAAGACGCGGCCCGACAAGGCAATTCAAGCCTGTTCATCAGCGGTGTCGACCCGGGCTTCGTCAACGATCTGATCCCGCTCGCGCTGGCCAGCACCTGTCAGCGCATCGAGCAGGTGCGATGCATGGAGATCCACGACTACGCGTCCTACGACGGCGCAGAAGTCATGCACTACATGGGTTTTGCCCGCTACATGGACGAGATCCCGATGCTGCTGCAGCCCGGAGTGCTCAGCATCGCCTGGGGCACGGCGATCCGGCAGCTGGCCGCCGGCCTGGGCATCGAGGTCGACGAGATCACCGAGTCGTACCAACGCGAACCCGCGCCAGAGGATTTCGACATCGCGGTCGGTCATGTCGCCAAGGGCACCCTGGCCGTCCTGCAGTTCGAGATCCGCGGAATGGTCAACGGCCACCCCGCGATCGTCATCGAGCACATCACCCGGTTGCGCCCCGATCTGCGTCCGGATCTGCCACAGCCCGCAGCTGGCGGCGGCTCGTACCGCATCGAAATCACCGGTGAGCCGTCGTACGCGGTGGACATCGTCCCGAGCAGCAGTTACGGCGACCACAACCAGGCCGCGATCGCCGGCGCCGCAGGCCGCATCGTCAACGCGATTCCCGCGGTGATCGCGGCGCCGCCGGGTATCCGCACCACGCTCAACCTGCCATTGATCTCAGAGGTGGAGTTGTTCGCCAAGCCCTGACAGGTGCGCGCCGCGGCGCGTTTGGCCGGGTGGCCACCGGGGTAGACCCCGCACCGATTCGACGGATGCGTAAGGAGACGGACATGTCGGTGCGCCGCGTGGTTCTTCTGGTAGGTGCGGTGCTGCTGATCGCCGGGGTCATCGCGATGCTGGTACCGGTGTCGACCCCGGACGGCAACGGCGGCAGCATCGGCTGCGGCAACGCCATCTCGGAAGATCTGTCGGCGGCACGCGCCGCCAACGACAAGAACGTCATCGCCAATGTCCCGATCCTGAATCAGCTCGTCCCGCACACCGACTTCGTGGCGCAGTGCCAATCGTCGGTGTCCTCGCGGCGGACGTGGTCGATTCCGCTGGCCGTGATCGGCCTGCTGGTCGCGGGCGGCTCGCTGCTGGTCGGCCGTCGAGGAGTCGGCTCGACGAGCTAGCCGACGAGGAGCCGGCTCGACGAGCTAGCCGCAGCGGCATCGAGACCTAGGGCCGATAGCCCGGAACGATCAGCGTGCCCGGGTAATTCACGTAGTACGACAAGCAGATCGGGCTGTGCCGGCAGGCAATGATCGCGCCGGCGTCGGGCGCCGCGCCGATGGTGTGATTGCCCCGGGCCGGCAGACCGCAGTTCACCACATACGGGTTGAGCGGCACGACGCCGTTGGTGCAATCGGGACCTGAGTTCGCGGAGGCCACGCCCACGGGCGCGAGCGCCGCGGTCAGGGCGGTGGCGATTCCGAGCAGCGCCACGCGCCGCAATCGAAGTGATGAGACAACCATGGCTGCACCCTCTCGCCGACTGTGAGCCGACACTGCCAACGGTACTCCGCCACGAGCCGTCGTCAGGGGCTCTCGCTGGGGTGATTGCGCCGATAGGCATTCGTTCGCGCATCGATGGTGGATACCTGCAACTCGCACGTCCGGCGCGTACTAAACTAGAACACGTTTCAGTCTGTCTACGCCCCACGCTTGAAGGAGCCGGTCCATGCGCACTCCCCTCTGCGACGACCTCGATATCGAATATCCGATCTTCGCGTTCACCCACTGCCGCGACGTGGTCGTGGCCGTCAGCAAGGCCGGCGGCTTCGGTGTGCTCGGCGCCGTCGGGTTCTCCCCCGAACAGCTCGAGATCGAGCTCAAGTGGATCGATGAGAACATCGGCGACCACCACTACGGCGTCGACATCGTGATCCCCAACAAGTACGAAGGCATGGACTCGACGGACCTGTCCCCCGAGGTTCTGAAGAAGACGCTGAACGACCTTGTGCCGCAGGAGCACATCGACTTCGCCAAGAAGGTTCTCGCCGACCACGGTGTTCCCGTCGAGAACAGCGACGACGACGCCATGGGGCTGCTGGGGTGGACCGAGGCGACCGCGACGCCGCAGGTCGAGGTGGCGCTCAAGCATCCGAAGTGCACGCTGATCGCCAACGCGCTCGGCACCCCGCCGGCCGAAATGATCAAGCACATCCACGCCGAGGGCCGCAAGGTCGCCGCGCTGTGCGGGTCGCCGTCGCAGGCGAAGAAGCACGCCGAGGCCGGCGTGGACATCATCATCGCCCAGGGCGGCGAGGCCGGCGGACACTGCGGTGAGATCGGCTCGATCGTGCTGTGGCCGCAGGTCGTCAAGGCGGTGGCACCGGTGCCGGTGCTGGCCGCCGGCGGTATCGGCAGCGGCCAGCAGATCGCCGCGGCGCTGGCGCTGGGCGCCCAGGGCGCGTGGACCGGTTCGCAGTGGGTGATGGTCGAGGAGTCCGAGCACACCGAGGTGCAGCACGCCGCGTATGCGAAGGCCGAGAGCCGCGACACCGTGCGCAGCCGCTCGTTCACCGGCAAGCCCGCCCGCATGCTGCGCAACGACTGGACCGAGGCGTGGGAGAAGGACGGCAACCCCAAGCCACTCGGAATGCCGTTGCAGTACATGGTTTCCGGCATGGCCGTTGCCGCGACGCACAAGTACCCCAATGAGAGCGTCAACGTCGCGTTCAACCCGATCGGACAGGTCGTCGGCCAGTTCACCAAGGTCGAGAAGACCGCCACGGTGATCGAGCGCTGGGTGCAGGAGTACCTGGAGGCCACCACCCGTCTCGACGAGCTGAACGAAGCGGCGTCCGTCTGACCGCATTCACAACGCAATCAGGGCGAGAATCTTCGTGAATTCTCGCCCTGATTGCGTTCTCGCCGGCTAGCTGGCCGGGTAGAAGTCGTTCCCGTTGCCCCAATCGCCGGAATGCATCGAACCGGGCTGCCAGCCCTGAGCTCCCAGGCAGAGCATGGGCAGGCCGTCGGGCGACTGGGCCGCGGCCTGCGAGCCCGGGCACGGCGATCCGACGGCCTGCACGCCGTAGATCTTGGGTGAGAGCACCCAGAAGCCCACCCCCTCCGGTGGGCGGTCCATGCCGATCGGCGACTGGCCGGGGATCCAGCGGCAGAGCAACGGCTCGCCACCGGGGCCGCGGCCGAACGCGAACCGGTCCCACTGGTAGCACGGCGCGCTCAGGTAGGCCTCGTAGCTCATGCCCGGCGGATCGCCCGGGAACGGCCCGTGGGGTTCATCGGCGGCGGCATTCGGTGCCACGGCCAGCGCCGCTGCAGCGACGGCTGCTGCGATGACGAATTCGCGGAGCATCTATCCACCCTCTAGGTCTCTTCCCGCAGGGCCCCTTGCCCCCCGGCAACCCTCTCGCGTGAGCCTAACTGCTGTTGCGGGTGTGTCTGCGGTGAACTCGGAAAGGCGCGTGAGTCCCGGTGGCAGCGCACCGGTAGCAGACTTTGCTCTCGCCGACTGCTCGGCACGCACCGAAGCTTGCTAAGCTGCCGGGCGATTACGTCGTCGGGGGTAAAGATGGCGACGGGAGAAACCAGTGGGTGAAGCGCGCGGCGCCAGATCGGTTGCTGCCGCCGGTCGAGATGTCCTGCTCGGGCCAAGAATCGTGCTGACGGTCCGATCCTGTGACGCTGTCGACCGGTGGCGGCTTGCGGTTTCCGGCACCAGCTGTTCGAACCATCAGCAACAATCGCCGAGTAACGGCAGTTACGGTTCGTGCGTCGGAACAGGCGTCGAAACGCTCAAGGAGTTGCGCTGATGGCAGAGGCCCAGTTCCGGGTCGCGGTGGGTTCCGATCTGGAGTCGCCACAGGTGGTTGCCGCCGGTGAGATCGACCTGGCCAATGTCGGGCAGTTCCAGGACGTGGTGGCCAAGGCCGCCACCGGATCTGCCGCGTTGACCGTCGACCTGTCGGACGTCACCTATTGCGACAGCGCGGCGGTGCGTGCACTGTTTGCCGTGGCCGCCACGGCCGAGCTCACGATGATCATCGCGGCCGAAGGCCCGATCAAGACGTTGCTCGGCATCTCCGGCCTCGACCGGGTGGCCACCGTCATCACCAAGGAGTGAGTCGCACACCATGCCCGTCCCCGAGTTCCACCGGCGCGACCTGTCCCAGCAGGAATTGTTCGACCGGATTCTCGAACGCGTTCATCTCGACCTGCCCCATGCGGTCGGGTTGGCGATCACCGTGCACGATCGGCGCCTCGACGAGGACGAGGTGACGGTCCTGGCCGCCCGCGGCTACGGCGGCGAGATCGTCGAGGCGCAGCTGGCCGGGCTGGGCGGTCCGGTGATCGACGCCTTCGTCCACCAGATGCCGGTGCTGAGCCTGGATTTGTGGGCCGACGAGCGCTGGCCGGAGCTGAGCCTGCAGGCCATGGACGGCCGGGTGCCCGAGCACGGCGCGGCCTGGCGTGAGGTTCGTGGTGCGGTGTCGGTGCCCGGGGTGTGGAAAGCCGACAGCACGGTCGTGTTGTCCTGCGCGCTGGACCGGCCGTCGACGGCCACCACGGTGACCACCCTGATCGGCTACGAGCAGCTGGTCTCCGCGGCCATGGTGGCGGCCGGTGCCGAGGACGAGACGGCCACCGCCGACATGCTCGCGGTATTGCAGTCGCGCGGAGCCATCGAGCAGGCCAAAGGCGCAATCATGGGGCGGTTGATGTGCGACGCCGACACCGCGTGGGCGACTCTGCGCCGGGCCAGCCATGAATCGAACGTGAAGCTGCGCTCACTGGCGGTGGCCCTGGTGGAGCACATCAGCGGTGCACCGGCCGAGCAGCCCGCGGCCGGTTCGCCGATCGTGCCCACCGACCAGGCCCGCCAGGCGGCCGGCTTGTTGTGGGCGGTGCTGACCCACGAGTCGACCCCGGCCGAACCGGCGAGCTGACCGGCGTGACGGGCATCTCCTGCGATTGGTCCGGAGAAACGCCGCTGCACAGCGCGGAAAACGCCCTCCGAGGTGGTTCGCTTAGGCCATGTCAGCTCACGAACCTCACACCACCCCGCCGTCGCGCTGGTTGCCCTGGCTGGGAGTCGGCGGAGCACTGACGGCGGTCGGACTGGCGGTCGCGGTGACCGCGGCGTCCGGCTCGTCTGACACGCTGCCCGTCGCCCAGGCCGCACCGACGACGCTGTCGACGACGGCCAGCACGACGGCGACGACCTCACCATCGGCCGCGACAACCTCGAGCGCTGCGGCGTCGTTCACGGCCGACTCCCGGGGCTATGTCGACACCGGCGCACGGTGCGACGAGAACCAGACTCTGATGGCCTACGGCCGCACGTCGAAATCTCTGGTGGTGATCTGCGTGAACGCCGACGGCGGACTGGAGTACCGCGGCGTTCGCCTGTCGGACAACGCTCCCCTGCACCTACCGATCACGCGTAGCTCCGACGGGACGCTGGTCGCGGTCAATGACGGTGTCACGTATGCCGTTTCGCCCACCCAGATCCTGGTGTCCTCGGGTGACGATGTCATCTACAAGGACTCGTGGATCGAGTTCAAGGAGGCCAGCTTCTCGCCGACCGGCACCTCGGGCACCGCGAGCAGTTCGGCGAGCGCGACGACGACGGTCAGCACCACCACCGTCACGGTGACGACATCGGTGACCCCGACGACGACGAAGCCCGCCGGCTGACGCTCAGGTGTTGCGTCCGCCGTTGACGCCGAGGATCTGTCCGGTGATGTAGCCGGCTTCTTCGGAGATCAAGAACGCGCATGCCGCGGCGATGTCTTCCGGTTTGCCCATCCGGCGCACCGGGGTGGCGTCGATGGTGGCCTGGATGTCACCCATGTTTCCGCGGGCTTCGGCCTTGCGCAGCATCGGGGTGTCGATGAAGCCGGGCGGCACCGCGTTGACCGTGATGCCGGCCGGACCATACTCCAGCGCAAGGCTTTTCGTCAGACCGTTGACGCCGGACTTCGCCGCGACGTAGGCCGACATATAGGGCACACCAGAGTGGGTGCTCGACGAGGAGATGTTGACGATGCGGCCCCAGCCGGCCTCGACCATGTCCGGCAGGACGGCCTGGATGGTGTGGAAGACACCGTGCAGGTTGATGTCGATGATGTTCTGCCACTGCTCGAAGGACAGGTCGAGGAAGCGCCGGAAGCTGTCCTTGCCTGCGGCGTTCACCAGGATCGTGACCGGCCCGAGGGTGGAGTGGATCTCGGCGAGCGCAGCATCGATCTGCGCGCGGTCGGTGACGTCCGCGACGTAGGAGTGTTCGGCCTCGGAGGGATTGAGGTCGATGATCGCCACGGTGTGACCGTCGGCGCGCAACCGGTCCGCCACTGCCGCACCGATTCCCGAACCGCCACCGGTCACCACCGCCGTTTTCGAGGTGGACATAGGTTTCCCCTTTCCGGCGGGCTGACCGCCTGATGAACGAAAGATGCTGGAAAATCAGGATGTTCGGCGCGGCGCACGCAAGCCGAGTGCACGCCGGCCCGCCTCGACGAGCTGGGCGTGCAGCCACTCGTCGTCGGCTGCACGTTTCGGATCGGCCGATCCGGCGATTCCGGCGAAGACGAACTGCGCCCGCAGATACCCGCCGGGGCCGGGGTGGACATCGGCGAGCAGCGCCATCTGGCGCGAGATCATGTGCGTCCAGTCGCGGTTGGCTTTCAGCACGGTGTGCACGCTCGGGTCAGACGCCAGGACCGAGACCAGCATCGGGTTCTGCACCGCCAGGCGGGCGTAGCCGTTGAGCATGCGTTCGGCCCGGGCCTGCACGCCGCGTTGCTTCTCCGCGTCGTCGACCACCGCGGACAGCTTGTCGATGATCGGCTCGAGGATCGCGGTGAGCAACTGCTCGCGGGTCCGAAAGTGGTGGTAGATCGCGGCTTTGGTGAAGCCGAGCTCGTCGGCGATCATCTGCAGCGAGGTCCCGGCGAAGCTGTGCCGAATGAACAGCGCGATGGCCGCATCGATCAGCCGCTGCCGGGTATCGGGGGCGGCCGTGGAGTCGGGGGTGGCTGCGGCGACTGCGCTCATCGTCGACTCCCTTCGCAATGCAACTTTACGATCGGCTAGTAAACTACCATACGATCGGCTAGCATCCTCCTCGCCGATCGTATAGGCCATACCGTGACGTGAAGGGATTCCTCAGTGACCGACGTAGACGCCGTCAACTTCTTCACGGATCGCGGTCTGGTCGCTGATCCGTATCCGTATCTGGAGGCGCTGCAAGCACGTTGCCCGGTCTCGAAGGAGCCGCACCACGGCGTGTGGATGGTCACCGGATGGGAAGAAGCCACCGAAGTCGCCGGCGACGCTGACCGTTTCTCGTCCTGCATCGCGGTGACCGGCCCCTTCCCCGGCTTCCCGGTTCCCGTCGAGGGGCGTGACGACGTCCCGGAACTCATCGCCCGGCACCGCGACGAACTGCCCTTCTACGACCAGTTGCCCGCGCTCGATCCGCCCGTGCACACCGATCACCGCGCCCTGCTGATGCGGCTGATCACACCCAAGCGCCTCAAGGAGAACGAAGAGGCGATGGGAGCGATGGTCGACCGCGCGCTCGACGACTACCTGGTCGGCAGCGGCGGTGAGCTGATTGCCGGCTTCGCCCAGCCGTTCACGCTGATGATCATCGCCGACCTGCTGGGCGTCCCCGACGTCGACCGCGACGAGTTCGTCAGGGAAATGGCCAGCGGCGCGCACCACGGCGGCGGCATCGGCAGCGTCAAGGGCGAGAGCCTGGCCAAGTCCCCCTTGGAGTATCTCTACGACAAGTTCAGCGCCTATATCGAAGACCGGCGCGCCAACCCTCGCGGCGACGTGCTGTCCGAGATGGCCGCGGCCACCTTCCCGGACGGCTCGGTGCCCGATCCCGGCGACGTGGCCCGGGTGGCGGCCAACCTCTACTCGGCAGGCCAGGAGACCACTGTCCGGCTGCTCAGCGCCGCCCTGCAGATCCTCGGCGACAACCCGGAATTCCAGGCGCAGCTGCGGGCGGACCGTTCCACGATCAGCAACTTCATCGAAGAAGCGCTGCGCTTCGAGAGCCCGGTCAAGGGCGACTTCCGGCTCTCCAAGGAACCGGTCACCCTCGGTGGGGTGGATGTCCCGTCGGGCTCCACACTGATGGTGGTCCAGGCCGCGGCCAATCGCGACCCGCGCCGCTTCACCGACCCGAACACCTTCGACCCATCTCGGTCAAATGCCCGGCAGCACATCGCATTCGGGCGAGGAATCCACACCTGCCCGGGCGCTCCGCTGGCCCGGGCCGAGGCGCGGGTGGCGCTGACGCGTCTGCTGGATCGCACCACCGACATCCGTATCAGTGAAGAACACCACGGACCCGCCGATGCACGGCGGTATTCCTATGTGCCCACCTACATCCTGCGTGGGCTCACCGAACTGCATCTGGAGTTTGATCTCGTATGAAAGCCCACATCGACGACGGGCGCTGCCGGGGCCATGGCGTGTGCACCACCGTCTGTCCGGAGGTGTTCGCGATGACCGACGACGGGTATGCCGAGGCGATCGTCGACGAGGTGCCCGCCGGGCTCGAAGACAGCGCCCGTGAGGCCGCCGGCGCCTGCCCGGAGAACGCCGTCATCCTCGATCAGTAGTTCACGATCGAGCGCCAATAGTCTTCGGGTATTTCGGTATTCGCGCGCAGCATCAGCGCGAGGCCGGTGGCCATCGCCACGCCGAGCAGTCCGAGCCAGAGCCCGAACAGACCGACCGCGGTCCAGATCGCGACGGTCAGCGCGGGCCAGCGTGACACCAGGGTGAGCAGCGGG
The DNA here is from genome assembly GCF_002887815.1 of Mycobacterium sp. ENV421. Taxonomy (GTDB): domain Bacteria; phylum Actinomycetota; class Actinomycetes; order Mycobacteriales; family Mycobacteriaceae; genus Mycobacterium. Next base: position 126,470 of record NZ_PDHO01000004.1, read on the forward strand.
GCGAAGAAGAAGCCGGCGCCGACGAACCATGCCGAGCCGGCACGATCGGACCTGAGCACGAAACCAAGCCAGCGCGGAACCGGATGCGGATCACTGTGCCGTGTCATGCGCTTCACGCTCCCGCACCGAGGTAGGCGGCGCAATTACCTGCGAGGTAATGGCGTAGCCCCGACGACTGGGAGATGCTGGCGGAATGGGCAGCACAGCGTTCGGGGACCTGTTGCGCGACTGGCGGCGCCGGCGCCGACTCAGTCAACTCGATCTGGCCCTGGAAGCCGACGTCTCGGCCCGGCACGTCAGCTTTGTCGAGAGTGGACGCTCCACGCCGAGTCGCGCCATGGTGCTCAGGTTGGCGGACGCCCTGGCCGTCCCGGCCCGCGAGCAGAATCACCTGCTGCTGGCCGCCGGGCTGGCGCCGGCGTATGCCGAGCGGGGCTTCGACGATCCCGCGATGGCGGCCGTCCGCGCCGGAGTCGACCGGGTGCTCGCCGCCTACGACCCCTACCCCTGTCTGGCGGTGAACCGCAATTGGGATGTGCTGCAGATCAATTCGGGAACCGCGGTGCTTCTGGACGGGGTCGCACCGCATCTCCTGGAAACCCCGAACGCCCTGCGCATCGCACTGCATCCCGACGGACTGGCGCCGCGCATCCGCAATCTGTCGCAGTGGCGGCATCACCTGCTCAGCCGATTGCGCCGCGAGGCCGGCGCCGGACGCTCCGCCGGCCTGCTGGCAGAGCTCGAGTCCTACCCGGGCGGCGAGGACGCGTCGACCGATCTCGGCGGCGTCGCGGTCCCGCTGGAGGTCGACCGTCTCGACGGGCTGCCGCTGACGTTCCTCTCGATGGTGACGACATTCGGAACGGCGCTCGACCTGACCGCTGCGGAGCTGAGCCTCGAGGCTTTCCTGCCTGCCGACCAGGCCACCGCCGAGGCGCTGCGACCGACATCGACCCAGTGATAGAACACGTTCTAGTTGCGAGTTTCCTCAACCCGCACCCGAGGCCTCCGTGCGTGGTGTAGGCATGGATCACCGGGCACTAGATCACGTCGTATGGAGGTGCGCTTTTTATGCCCAGTCCGAACCTGCCCCCCGGCTTCGACTTCACCGACCCCGACCTGAACAACGAGCGGTTACCCGTCGAAGAACTCGCTGAGCTGCGCCGCGTCGCACCGATCTGGTGGAACGAACAGCCACGAGGTGTCGGCGGTTTCGACGACGACGGCTACTGGGTCGTCAGCAAGCACAAGGACGTCAAAGAGATCTCCCGGCGCAGCGACGTGTTCTCCAGCCTGGAGAACACCGCCCTGCCGCGCTATCCGGACAACGCGGCCGTGTCGCACAAGGACACCGGCCAGTTCATCCTGCTGAACATGGACGCGCCGCGGCACACCCATCTGCGCCAGATCGTCTCCCGCGCATTCACCCCGCGGGCCGTCGAGACGTTGCGGGCGAACCTGCACGAACGCGCCCAGGCGATCGCCAAAGCCGCTGCCGCGCAGGGTTCGGGCGACTTCGTCGAACAGGTCTCCTGCGAGCTGCCACTGCAGGCCATCGCCGACCTCATGGGCGTACCGCAGGACGAACGCAAGAAGCTCTTCGACTGGTCCAACCAGATGGTCGGTGAAGCAGACCCCGAGTTCCATCGCAACGACCCGCAGGGCGCCGCCGGCGAGCTGATCATGTACGGGATGCAGATGGCAGCCGACCGGACGGCCAACCCCGGCGACGATCTGGTGACCAAGCTGGTGCAGGCCGACGTCGACGGGCACAAGCTCTCCGACGACGAGTTCGGGTTCTTCGTGATTCTGCTGGCCGTGGCGGGCAACGAGACCACCCGCAACTCGATCACCCACGGCATGACGGCGTTCGCCGATTTCCCGGACCAGTGGGAGCTGTACAAGGCGCAGCGTCCCGTGACGGCGGTCGACGAGATCGTCCGATGGGCGACCCCGGTCACGTCGTTCCAGCGCACAGCTCTGGACGACGTCGAGCTCTCGGGTGTGCAGATCAAGAAGGGTCAGCGGGTGGTGATGTCCTACCGCTCGGCCAATTTCGACGAAGAAGTCTTCGACGATCCGTTCACGTTCAACATCCTTCGCGACCCCAATCCGCATGTCGGCTTCGGCGGTACCGGCGCGCACTACTGCCTCGGGGCCAACCTGGCCAGGATGACGATCGATCTGATGTTCAACGCGATCGCCGACCACATGCCGGATCTGACGCCGTTGTCGAAGCCGGAGCGGCTGCGGTCCGGCTGGCTCAACGGCATCAAGCACTGGCAGGTCGACTACACCGGGGCCGGCGCAAGCAAGTAGCTTGTGACACAGGCCGATACAGTCGAGGCGTGACGGATACCTGCTGGACACTGACCGCCGCCGAGGGTGAACTGCAGATATTCACCGGAGTCGGGGGGCCTGCCGCCAAGATGGGGCATCGCCTGACCATCACCTTCGCGTCCTGGCAGGCGCAGGTCCAGTGGCGCGGGGACGCCCCGGTCACAGCCCGACTGGTCGTCGATGTCGACTCGTTGCAGGTCGTCAGGGGTGAGGGTGGCGTGACACCGCTGACCGGACCGGAGAAGGGTGTCGTTCGCTCGAACGCGCTGAAGTCGCTGGACGCCAAGAAATTTCCGCAGATCACCTTCGACGCCGAGAACATTGGCACGACTGCGGGCGGCTACCACCTGGACGGCAGCGTCACGATCCACGGCACGACGCACCCGCAATCGGTCGATCTGGCCGTCGAGGAGCACGACGGGATGTGGGTGATGTCCACCGAGCTGCCGGTGGTTCAGACCGAATTCGGGGTCAAGCCGTACTCGCTGTTCATGGGGACGCTGAAGGTGGCCGACGAGGTGGCACTCACGTTCACCGCGCGCCACCCGAAGTAGCGCCGAAATCGACGTTGTGCGGGGCTCCACCCGCACTTCTCCTGCCGCTCGTCGGTTTGGGCGGTCCCGGGGCACTGGTCTGACCACTTGACCTCTGGCCGCTAGCCGGGCATGCTGGCGGCATGGCACTGCAGCCGGTGAGCCGGCGTTCCGTACCCGAGGATGTCTTCGAGCAGATCCTCGCCGACGTCCTCAGCGGCGAGATGCAACCGGGCGAACCGCTTCCCAGCGAGCGCCGGCTGGCCGAGGTGCTCGGAGTATCCCGGCCCGCCGTGCGCGAGGCGCTCAAGCGGGTCGCCGCCGCGGGCCTCGTCGAGGTCCGCCAGGGTGACGCGACCACGGTCCGCGACTTCCGCAGGCACGCCGGTCTCGACCTGCTCCCCCAATTGCTGCTTCGCGGTGGGCAACTCGACGTATCGGTGGCGCGCAGCATCCTCGAGGCCCGCCTGCACAACGGGCCCAAGGTGGCCGAACTGGCCGCGCGGCGCCACCCGGACGGGCTGGCCGAGCTGCTCGAACAATCGATCGTCGCGCTCGAATCCGCCGACGACCCACTCGAGCAACAGCGACACGCGCTGGCGTTCTGGGATCACATCGTCGACGGCGCCGACTCCATCGCATTTCGGTTGATGTTCAACACGTTACGGGCCGCTTACGTGCCGGCACTGCCCGCGCTGGCCACCCTGATGGCCGCCGAGGTCGGGCAGACGCAGGCCTACCGCACCGTCGCCCGCACCATCGCGGCGGGCCGACCGGAGGAGGCGGCCACTGCCGCCCGCGAACTGCTGGAACCGGCCACCGCCGCTCTGGTGACCGCCCTGACCGCACTGGAGGAACAACAGTGACTGCACCGACCAACGCCCGCCGCAGTCTCACCCTGGCCGATGCGGGCCGTGAATTCTGGCGGCATCCCACCCCGTGGTTGTTCCTCGTGGCGCTGACCGGGGCCGTGATCGCCCGCGTCGCGGTCGGCGACTGGCGGCTCGGCGATGCGGTGGTTCCGTTCGCGATCGCCGCGGCATTCCCGTTCCTGGAGTGGACGATTCACGTCTTCGTCCTGCACTGGCGGCCACGCCGCATCGGTCGGTTCACTCTCGACCCGCTGCTTGCCCGCAAGCACCGCGAGCATCACATCGCCCCGCGCGACGTGGACCTGGTGTTCATCCCGCTGCCGTCGGCCATCGGCGCCGTGGTCTCCGCGGTGGCGATCGCGCTGTGGCTGTTCCCCCGCACCGGGATGGGACTGACGTTCCTGGTGGTGATACTGACCTGCGGGCTGCTCTACGAATGGTGCCACTACCTGGTGCACACCGATTACAAGCCGAAAACCGCTGCCTATCGGGTGATCTGGCGCGACCACCGATTGCACCACTTCAAGAACGAGCACTACTGGTTCGGGGTGACCACACCGGGCACCGCCGACCGGGTGCTGCGCACCTATCCCGATGCGGCCTCGGTACCGACCTCGCCGACAGCCAGGAACCTGCACGCGATCGATGCGGAAAGCCCTGCGGCAGTTAAGCGTTGATGACGACCGGGTCGCCGACGTGGACCTGGTTGAAATACCACGAGGCGTTGTCCGGGCTCAGGTTGATGCAGCCGTGGCTGACATTCGCGTAGCCCTGCGAACCGACCGACCACGGCGCGGAGTGCACGTACACCCCGCCCCAGGTGACGCGTACGGCGTCGCTCACGGTGAGCTTGTAGCCCTCCGGGTCGTTCAGCGGAATGCCGATGGTGCGGGAATCCATCACGACCGTGGACTGCTTCTCCAGCACGTTGAAGCTACCCACCGGGGTCGGGTGCTTGGGCTTGCCCATCGAGGCCGGCATCTGACGTGCCACCTGGCCGTCGATGCTGACGGTGAACGTGTGCGCCGAGATGTCGGCGACGCCGAGCACGATCGCCCCGGTCCCGAACGTCCGCGGAATCCCGCCGGCCATCATCGTGATCTCGGAGTGTGCAGGCCAGTACTGGTCAGGCACGAACTGAACCGTCTTGTCGTCGAGCCAGTCGAACCGGCCCCCCACCGAGGCCGGTGTGGTCACGCTGATCGTCTGCTGAGCCGCCCAGCGGTCGGTGATCGGCTTGGTGAACGTCACGGTGATCGGCATGGCCACTCCGACGATCTGCCCGTTGGTGGGCTGAACGGACGCCACTGTCGCGCCGTCGATGGAGGGCGCGACGGCAGCTGTGCTGGTTTGCACCGAAGCCGCCAGTGACAGCACCGCGATCCCTGCGACGGCGATTGCGCGTCGAACTGCTTTGGCCATGGCTCGGAGTCCTCACGTGGGCGAACAGCAAAGTGAAAGTGTAGATGTTCCGCTCGGCGGCGCCGGCCAAACATGTGGTGACATGCCGAAACTGCGCCCGAGGGCGACGGAACGCGTGCAATGGTCACACGTCAGCGAAGGCCGGGCGGCTATCCCCCGTGGACGCGCTCCCAGATGCGCTGCCGCAACGTCTGCTTCGGCTGGTTCACCGGTGGCACGGTGGCCACGACCGGCGGCGCCGCGGCGGGTTCGACCGGTGGGAGTGCCTCCGGGTTGGCGTCCACCCCGGCGGGCGGCGCCTCGGGCGGCGGTGCAGGCACATTCATCGTCATCGCGACCACCGGGGCGCTGTCGAAGACAGGCTCGCTGGTGGGTTGCGGCGCCTGAGCCGGGCGTGACCCGTCGTCGGCGCTCGTGAGCGACTCAGGCGCAGACTCGGGCGCCTCAGGCGCGGACTCCGGGGCCTCCGGCGCGGTGACCGGGCGGAGCGCGGGCGTCTCGGCGGTGTTGACCACGTCGCGGTGCACGGGGCGCGCCTCGTAGTCAGGCAGCAGTTCGAGGCCGACGGCCACCGACGCGGACACCACGAACGCCACCACACCGCCGGCCAGCAGAGCCGTCGCACCGCGCAGCGCCACCGATTCGCGGCGGCGGGCCGGCGGCGGCACCGGGATGTCGAACAGGTTGTCGTCGAGCACGCCGATGCCGTTCACGGAGGCCAGGGCCGCACCGCGAGCCAGCGCCAGTTCGGCCTCGGCGGGGGCGAAGACCGGGATGCCGAGCATCTGCTCGAGACTGCGGGCGATCGGCTCCAAACCGTCGCCCGAGCCCAACAGGACCAGGCCGTCGGGCTCCCATTCGCTGGCGCCCAGCAGCTGGGACAACCAGTCGATCAGGTCCTCGTCGGTTTCCAGGGCGTAGCTGACCGCGGTCTGCACGGTGCCCTCGTCCGCATCGACGATCAACGCGACGATGGCTTCGGGCTCCACGACGCAGACCGCGGTGACGTCGGAACCGATGACGTGGCCGATTCCCCGTGCGAACGCCTCGGTGGCCTCGGGCAGGCGGATCGGGATCACGTTCGCGAAGCCGCAGTCGGCCAGCGAGTCGAGCAACAGCGAGGCCTCGACGGAGGCGTCGTCGCTCCACGTCACCCCGATGGACTGCAGGCGTTGATCGCCCACAATGGCCTGTGTGCGCGACAGTGCCTCGGCAACGAACTCCGAGGTGGTCACGGGGCTGAACCCGCCGCGGCGCACCTCGAAGGCATCATGGCCCTTCGTGGCGCCTTCGGCTCCGTCGCCTTCGACCAGGACGAGGCCGACGGTGGTCGGGGTCATCGACAGTCCCAGGACGGTCTCCAACTTCAAGCACTCCTCTCCGGTGCAGACTTCGCCGGCCTCACAGAGCACGCGCAGAGGCACCGATTGCCTGATGGGCGCACTTCGAAGGAAGCGCCGGAAGCGAACCGGGACAGCGTGGTCGTCTTCGATCTCCGTGGAGCCTACCCGCGCCCGGCGTATACCGGCGAATGAGTGCTGTTTGGTCCCGCTACGGCGACGATGCGATAACGGTGGGCTCGACGATGTCGACGAGGAGTGCGGAGCCGGTCAGGACTGGTGTACCGGCAGCGCGGCGACCAGCGGGGTGTCCACCCCGACCGGGCCGAGTTCGCAGGCCCCGCCCGGATTGCCGATCGGGGCGTCGCGGCCCGGCAGGACCTCGGTGAAGAAGGCCGCGTTGTCGGCGAGGAACTTCTTCTCCTCGTCGGGCAGGTCCGATTCGAAGTAGATCGCGTCGACCTCGCACAGGATCCGGCATGCGCCGCATTCCACGCATTCGACGGGATTGATGTACATGGTCCGGTCACCCTCGTAAATGCAGTCGACCGGGCATTCCTGCATGCAGGCCTTGTGCTTGACGTCGACACACGCACTGCTGATCACGTAGGTCATGCACAGATTCTATGTGTGACCCGCCGTACCAGGTACGGGTTGAAGGCCTCGGATTCAGGGACCAAAGTCCCTAGTCCGACTGCGTGGGCGGCGCGGGAATGCCTGAAATCCGCCCAGTTCAGGGGCGTACCGCGGCGGTGACGTCCGCCCATCCGGTGGCATCCCGGCGGTGATCGGTGGTGTTCCGGCATTCCCCGTAGATCTGCATCGTGGCGCGGTTGCTGCGGTCGTCGGTGCGGAAGTAGATGACGGTGACCCCGTCCCGGGTGAACGTCCGCCCGCCGGGGTGGCGATTCGGCGGCATCGCCTCGGCCCAGCCTGCGGTCCGCATGGCCGTCGCGATCGCATCGAAGTACTTCGGCGTCTCCACGACCCCCGGCACATTGAAGTTGAGGTAGATCGCACCCTGGTACGGCGGCTCGTCGGCGTTCGTGCACGACATGAGCAGATAGCTGGCGCTGACGTTCGTGAGCTTGCCGGTGCCGGCGATCTCGCGCGCAGGCTCGAGCACCTGCGCCCTGGCCTGAGCGTCGGTCAGCGGCTGGGCCACCGGATCGACCGCCGCGCCACGCAGATCTCGAAAGTGGTGCAGCGCAACGAAACTCAAACCCAGTATCAGACTGACTGACAGCGCCGCGGCGATGAGTAGCACTGCGGGCCGAGAGCGAAGGGCGGTCGCGGCAGGCATGTCATCACGATAGTGACACTGAGCAAAGGACCTATGGCCCTATGAGGTGTGGGCCTTCGGCCCGCGACGGTGGACCGATCGGACCCGTAGCGTCACAGCCGACATCGTGATGCTGGCGCACGCCGGGGGATGCGTCGCGGTGATGCCCGATCACCCTGGGGGTGAAGCCGGGGGCTGGCGGCAGCGTCAGCCCTTGGCCAGGGTGAACTGGCAGATGTCGGTGTAACCCTCGCGGAACAGCTCAGCGCAGCCGGTCAGGTACTTCATGTACCGGTCGTACACCTCGCGGGACTGCAGGGCTACCGCTTCTTCCTCGTTCTTTTCCAGTGCCGCGGCCCAGATCTCCAGAGTCCGGGCGTAGTGCAACCGCAGTGGATGGACGCGGTTGACGATGAAACCGGCGCGGATCGCGTGCTCCTGAACATCGGTCACCTTGGGCAGGCGGCCACCGGGGAAGATCTCGTCCATGATGAATTTGAAGAACTTCAGGTACCGCATGGTGATCGGCATACCGCGCGCCGCGAAATCTTCATCGCTCGGCAAGACGATGGAGTGCAGCAGCATCACGCCGTCAGTGGGCAGCGCGTCATACGCCATTTTGAAGAAGGCGTCGTAGCGGTCATAGCCGAAGTGTTCGAAGGCGCCGATGGACACGATGCGGTCGACCGGTTCGTCGAATTGCTCCCAGCCCTCCAGCAGAACTCGCTTGGACCGGGGGCTGGTGGACTCGTCGAAGAGCTGCTGGACATGGAGCGCCTGATTCTTGCTCAGGGTCAGTCCTACGACGTTGACGTCGTAGGACTCCAAAGCCCGCATCATCGTCGCGCCCCAGCCGCAGCCGATGTCGAGCACCGTCATGCCGGGCTGCAGCCCGAGCTTGCCCAGCGACAAATCGATCTTCGCGGTCTGCGCCTCTTCCAGGGACATGTCGTCGCGTTCGAAGTACGCACAGCTGTAGGTCTGCGTGCGGTCCAGGAACAGCCGATAGAAATCGTCGGACAGGTCGTAGTGGTGCTGCACGTCGTCGAAGTGCGGCTCCATGTGCGGCGTTTTCCCGGGTGTATTCACAGCTTGATGTCCTGTCCTTGCGTCTGCACTCCGGTCCACCCCCGCGAGACCAGTCGCACTCCCCTCGTGACGTGTCCCGGGTAGCCTACGCGACCGCGCCGGTGCTCCCCACTTGAGCAAACTGGCAGGGAGCTGGGTGTCCGCTGTTACGAGGATCCGTCCGTATCCTCGTTTTTGCCGTATAGGGGCTGTCCTTCCTCGTCAAGCCAGTCGTTGACCGCGGTGCCGGTCACGGTATTGTCCGATCCTGGCAACACTGCGGTGGGACGATCCTCGTAAGCCGTCATCATTTCTTTAGCTTTTGCCTTCGCGTTTTCGTCCGGCACCGGCTTGTCACCGTGCGGCTGCCGTTCGTCGGTTCTTTCGGAGCGTTCTGGAGTGCTCACGATCGGATTCCTTCGCGTTCGATGCCGGGGGACGTGATGCTGGAACCCGACTGCCCACAAATGTGATCCACCAAACGGCGACACGGCGCTCAGCAACGGCGCGAACGGCCAAAAGGCCACCCGGATGTCATATACGTAGCTTTTCGGGCAAAGTTGACTCATGGACGCAAAGCCATTTCGTCACGGGCGCCGGCTGTCGACAGTGCTGGCCGCCCTTCTGCTGGTGCCCGGCCTGCTCACCGCGCCGGCCCACGCCGCCCCGACACACCTCGGGCCGGCTCCCCTTGCGCCGCTGGATCAGTCCACCGTGCTGGGCCAGGTCACTCCCGGTCTGGTCGACATCAACACGACCCTGAACTACCAGAGCGCGGTCGGTGCCGGCACCGGCATCGTCCTCGACCCCAGCGGCGAGGTGCTGACCAACAACCACGTCATCGAGGGTGCCACCGGCATCACCGCGACCAGCCTGGCCAACGGTCGCACCTATCCCGTCGATGTCATCGGCTACGACCGCGCCAACGACATCGCGCTGGTGCGGCTGCGCGGTGCCGGTGATCTGCCGATCGCCTCGGTGGGCACCTCGTCGGGGCTGGCGGTGGGTGACCCCATCGCCGCGATCGGCAATGCCGGCGGCGCCGGCGGCGCGCCGAGCTTCTCCCCGGGCAACATCACCCAGCTCGGTGCGTCGGTTCGCGCCTCCGATGAATCCGGCGGTGGCTCACGTGAACTCACCGATCTGATCCGGGTGGCCGCCGATGTCCGGCCCGGCGATTCAGGTGGCCCGCTGGTCAACGCCGCCGGCCAGGTAGTCGGCGTGACCGTCGCGGCCACCCTGACCTATCGGATGGGCAACGTCCGTGGCGGCGAGGGCTTCGCCATCCCGATCGACCGCGCGCTCGGCGTCGCCGGGGCGATCCGCTCCGGCGGCGGTCCCGGTATCCATATCGGGGACACCGCGTTCATCGGCGTCGGAATAGCCGATCCCGGCCCCGGCGCTCCGCCCGGAGCCGTTGTGCGCCAGGTACTTCCGGACACCGCGGCTCGCGGAGCCGGGCTTGCGCCGGGTGACATCATCACCGCCGCGGACGGAATCGCGATCAACACGGCCACCGACCTCTCGAACTTCATGGACACCCGTCGCCCTGGTGACACCATCACGTTGAGCTGGATCGACCGGGAGGGCGCTCCGCGCAGCGCGCCCATCATTCTCGGCTCCGGGCCGGTCGGCTGATCTCAGCGGGACAGCTCGGCCCGCACCTGCATGAACCGCAACAGGCCCGCCCGGCCTGTCACCGGTTCGTACGCGGCGACGAGGTCGTCGACGAACGCGGCGCGGTCGGATTCGGGTAACCGGTCGGTCCACGCTGTCGAGCCCACGGTGCACCAGGCCGTGAACTGCTCGACGGTGCCGAAGTCCCATTCGCGGTCGAGCACCGTCATCGAGGCCACCCGCAACCCGGAGCCCTCGGCCAGCTCGCGCAGCTCCACCGGATCGGGATGGATGAACGGCGCATTGAATCCGGCGAAACTGGAGCTCCATCGCGGGTCGGCGGCCACCTGCATGGCGGTGGACTCGATGCTGGGTCGTGTTCCCGCACAGACTATTTGGATGAGAGCCCGACCCTGTGGCCGGAGCACCGCGGCAACGCCGGTGAGCGCTTCGCCGAGCTGCGGCACCCAGTGCAGCGCGTTGAACGAGACGACCAGGTCGAAGCTGCGAACGAACGGCAAACGCCGCGCGTCCGCGCAGACGAACACCGGACCGGCCGGTAACGCCGGGCCGCGGTGCGCGGCGGTGGCCACCATCCGCGGCGAGGCGTCGACGCCGACGATGTAGCCGTGAGGCAGGCGGCCGGCGATCTCGGCCGTGAGGAAGCCGTCGCCGCAACCGATGTCGAGTATCCACTCGCTGCCGTCGACGACGAGGTCGGCCAGGCTCTCAGCGGCCACCGAGCGCTGCATGCCGCTGACCCGGCTGTAGTCCTGGCCGCTCCAGTCCGCCACCGGGACAGTTAACGTCAATGCCGGCATCGGCGGCAACAGTCGTAAAGGATGGACCCATGACCACTGCCCTGGCGCGCGGCGCCGCAGCGATGATGACGATGATGGCGGTCGTGACGGCCGCACCGGCCTGGGCCGATTCGCCCGAGCCGCTGTACAACCTGGTCGATGCCGCGGCGCAGCGCTTGCAGACCGCGGATGCGGTGGCCGCCAACAAATGGCTGACCGGCGGCCCGATCACCGACCCCGCACGGGTCAAAGTGGTGCTGGCCGCAGTGTCCAAGGACGCCGAATCCCGCGGCGTGGCAATCGATTACGTAACCACGGTATTCACCAACCAGATCAACGCGACCGAGGCCGTCGAGTACGCCCGGTTCGCCGGCTGGAAGTTCGACCCGGCCGGGGCGCCGACCACGGCGCCCGACCTGGCGTCCTCCCGTTCGGTCATCGACGGTCTGAACCGCCAGATGGTCGAGCAGATCGCCGCCCAGTGGCCGGTCCTGAGCTCGCCGGCCTGCCGAGCCGAACTGGACGCGGCCAAGAACGATGTGGCCGGGCAGCGCCAGTTCGACGATCTCTACCGCACCGCGCTGGACTCGGCGACCCGGTCGTACTGCGGGTCCTAGCTCGCCGGGTGCGGGTTGCCCAGGTACGGAAAGACGTCGAGGGTATCGGTGTGCGGGGCGAGACCGCTTGGCGGGCAATCACCCTTGGTCAGGAACGCCAGCCGGTAGTCGATGACGTCGTCCGCGAAGGTCCGTCCGTTCGGGTACTTCGCGGGTTTCGCGGGGTCGAATGTCAGCATGTCCGGCAGCGTGCCCTCGGTGTCGATCGCCTCGATGGCCTCGTCGTCGGTGTAGCCGCCGGTGTGCCCCATCAGGTGGATGAACTGCCCGATCCAGCGTTCCCGGTCATGGATCGGCTCGCTGGCGTTGTACTCCTCTTTGGTGTCGTCGGTGTTGAAGAAGCTGCTCACCGACGGGTGCCCGGCGCGGTCGACGTGTAGCAGGTCGCCGTCCCGGTTCAGGCTGCAGCGCCCCCAGATCCGAAGGTCGGGGTCGGGACCCAGCTCGGCGGTCGGCAGTTCGATGGCGATCGAGAACACGTTGGCGCTGCTGTTGGAGTCCACCCCGGTCCACGGTGACTCGCCGCCGAGGTGCGGCGCGGTGAAGTTGCGGCCGCCGGTGGTGTCGAACAGGTTCTTGATGCCGTCGAAGTCGAAGAAGAACGCATCGCTGCGCGCACCGGCGGCGAACGTGTAGCCGTCGTACTCGACGACATTCGCGGTTTCACCGAACGACACCTCGACGTTCTCGAAGATCTTCTCCCCCACCGCATATGGCGATTCCGCCTCGTCACCGACCGCCTTGAAGACGTCGACGGTCTGCCGCCCGTCCTCCGGCGCGGAGAACACGAAACTGAACGCGATGTCGTTGCGCAGGTCGCCGTTGTTGTCGACGGCCAGCCGGTAGATGGCATCGGGATGCAGCGCGTCGGCGTTCGGGTTGGCGTTCATGATGAGCACCGTGCGGCTGGCATCAGCCGGCGACTGGAATGCGTAGAGATCGCACAGATCCAGTCGCTGATCGCCCAGTGGCGGGCCGAGGCTCAAGCCGGTGAAGTGGTTCGACATCAACGAGACTTTGCCGGATCAGTTCTGCCGGGGCAACAGCTCGTGGATGAAACGTTCGATGAACTCGTCGGCCGGGGTGTTGCCCACCGGTCGGATGACGAACTTGCTCAGCCCAGCGGCGATCAGCCCGTCGAGCTGCCGGTGCAGTTGCGGCCAGTCCCCGGCGATCAATTCGGCCGGATCCACGTCGGAGCGCCGGGATCTGACGGCGGCGGCGATCTCGTCGGGCAGGTGCCCGTCGGCAACGGCCAGGCTCAGCCCATAGTGGTCCGGTTCGACCGTACGGCCCGCCTCCGCCGCGGCGCGCTCGATGCTCTCCCGGGCCACCCGCGCCTCATCGGCAGTGAGGAAGCTGCCCAGCCAGCCGTCGGCCAGCCGCCCGATCCGGCGGAATGCCGCCGGTGCCGAACCGCCGAGCCAGACCTCGACCGGAACCGGCGGACGGATGCCCAGCGAAACGCCGGCGAGCTGAAAGTACCTGCCGTCAAAGGTGATGTCGTCACCGGTGAGCAACGCGCGCAGCACTTCCAGTGCCTCGTCGAACACCGCCGCGCGCTGCCCGTCGGGCACCGGAAACAGGTCCCACTCCGCCTTCGAGGCCGGGCGCAGACCGAACGCCGGCAGCACCCGCTTGGGGCCGAGGACGGCCAGCGACACCAGTTGTTTGGCGACCAGCACGGGGTTGCGCCCGGGCAGCACCGAGACCGAGGTGCCGACTTTGAGGCGGGTGGTGCGCCCCAGCGTGTACGCCATTCCGGCGAACGGGTCGACGGCCGGGGTGTACACCAGCTCGGAGAACCACAGCGAGTCGATGCCCGCCGCCTCGAGCCGGTCGACGACGCGGGGCAGATCCTCGACTCCGCTGCCGAAGCTGATCCCGAAGCGGATCTTCACGTCGCTCATCTGGCCACGGTAGCCCGGCCCGGACGGCGACACAGCGGCGGATATACCGGGTTTCGGCGGTCGCGCAGCTTAGCCTATCGGTGTGACGGATGTTACAGATGTGACTTGGGGTGGTGGGATCGTGACGTGCCCGAGGTAACCCGCCGTCAATTCGTGATCGGATTGTTCGCCTCGGCCGGACTGGTCGGCGCGTCCAGCGCGATCGCGATGCCGCAGACCAATCCTCCGCTCGCGGCCAAGGCTCCCCCGCCGCCGCTCGGCGCCGCGCCACTGCTGCCCCCGCCGCCGACCACGGCGCGGATCTCGTTGCCGGGCGGCGGCGAACTGACCAGGATTCCGGGCAAGGGCGACCTGCTGGCGCTCACCGTCGACGACGGGGTGAACTCCGAAGTCGTCCGGCTCTACACCCAGTTGGCCAAGGACACCGGCATCCGGCTCACGTTCTTCGTCAACGGCGTCTATGACTCCTGGCGCGACAACGCGGCGCTGCTGCGGCCGCTGGTGGACTCCGGCCAGATCCAGCTGGGCAACCACACCTGGTCCCATCCCGATCTGACCACGCTGACCAAGGAGCAGGTCGCCGACCAGCTGAAGCGCAACGACCAGTTCCTGCGCAACACATTCGGCACCGATGCCACACCGTATTTCCGGCCGCCGTACGGCAGTCACAACGACGATGTCGACGCGGTGGCCGCCGATCTGGGGTACCGGGTTGCGACCCTGTGGGCGGGCTCGCTGGCCGACTCCACACCGGTCGCCGAGGACTTCATCGTGAAGATGGCCGATCAGTACTTCATTCAGCAGAACATCGTGATCGGCCACCTCAACCATCCGCCGGTCACGCACGTCTTCCCCGCATTGATCGACGTCATCCGGTCACGCAATCTGCGCACAGTCACCCTCAACGACGTGTTCCTGCAGCCGGAGATCCCACACGTCACCTCCGCGTAGCGGCCAGAGAATCGATGCGGCGCAACGCAATCGCACACACCGCGGTGTAGGGCGCCGCCCACCACGGCACCCCGAACCAGACCCGGCAGCCGCCCGGCGCCGGCTCGACGCCATGCGCGGTGGCCGGCACGCCCCCGACCGACCACGCCCATCGTCGCCCCGCGTCGAACTCGGTGACTGTGAACGGGACTGCGACACCACCGAGGGTCCACACCGTCCCGGTCGAGCCGGGCACGAGATATCTGCCGCCGGAGTCGAGCGCGGCACGGCTGATCGACGGCCCCCACCGCGGCCAGGCCTCCAGGTCCGTCAGCACGGCCCAGACCGCGTCGGGCGGGGACGCCACAACGCGGTCCACGATCACCATCGGTAGCCGAATTCGCACACCAAACCCCATGTCCGCCAACGCTACGCCGCATAGCCGTTCGGCCCGGGCCACCGGCTGCATAGGATCAGATCCCATGAAGGGCTCCGTGACAGTGCACATGGCCGCACCGGCCGACAAGATCTGGAATGTGATCGCCGACATCACCCGAACCGGTGAGTTCTCGCCGGAGGTGTTCGAGTCCGAGTGGCTCGGCGGTGCGACCGGCCCGGCGCTGGGAGCGAAGTTCCGCGGGCATGTGCGGCGCAACGAGATCGGCCCGGTGTACTGGACCACGTGCCGCGTCACCGCCTGCGAACCGGGACGCGAATTCGGCTTCGCCGTGCTGGCCGGCGACAAGGCGCTCAACAACTGGCACTACCGGCTCGACCCGGCGGGTGACGGCACCGACGTGACGGAATCCTTCCGGATGGCCGATTTCCCGGGGATGCGGCTGTTCGAGTTGTTGGGCGGACAGCTGCGTGTCCGGCGCAACCAGCGAGACATGCGCACCACGCTGGAACGCATCAAGAAGGTCGTCGAGAACGACTGAAACGTCGCCACGGTCGGCCCTCGGTTTGATACAACCGGTGCATGGGTCGGTGGTCACGCGAAGAAATCGAGTCGGCGTTCGAGGAACACAAGCAGGTTGTCGTCGGCATTGCCGACAGCTGGGACTGGTCGCGATTCGCCGACCAGTTCACCGAGGACGCCACCTACGTGGAGCATTCCTACGGAACATTCCATGGCCGCGAAGCGATCCGGAAGTGGATCGTCAACACCATGAACAGCTTTCCCGGCACCGAGATGCCCTGGTTCCCGTCGACCTGGCACTCCGTCGATGTGGACAAGGGCTGGGTGATCTGCGAATTCCAGAACCGGATGCGCGATCCCGGCGACGGCAGCATCCACGAGGAACCCAACATCTCGGTGCTCAAGTACGCCGGCGACGGGCTGTGGAGCTACGAGGAAGACGCCTACAACCCGATGAACTTCATGCCGATGGTGAAGGGCTACATCGAGACGTCGAAGAAGTTGGGAACCATCTCCGACGATGCGGTCACGTTCGCCCGCAACATGGGATGGGACCTGGCCTGAGGCTTGCTCGGCCTGGTCGTCAGTCCGAGCTGCCTTCGGTGTCGTCGAAGAAGCTCCACTCGCCGTCGTGCTCGACCTCCATGCGCCAGCCCAGCTCGGAGTTGTCGGCGCGCGAGTCGACGAACCAGGCGTGCGCATCCTCGGCGCTCTCGATGTCCTTGGTGTCGACGACGTCGCCATGCGGGTTGATCACGCGGTAGGTTGCCATGCTTCATGCTTCCCCGCTGGGGCGCACTTCAATCGCCCGGATGCTTGAGACCTGCGCCGCACAACGGAATCACCACGTCACCCGCCGCCAACAGTTCGGTGATCCGCTGCCAGTGCGGACCTGACCTGGCGGCGGCGCCCGCGGCCGCGGCGTAACAGACCGCGGCCGTCGGCTCGACGAACAAGCCCTCGCGGGCCAGCGCATGCCGCCCCGCCACGATCGCGTCGTCGTCGACGGTGACGATCGTGCCGCCCGAATCGCGCACCGCGGCCACGATCTGCTCGGCGCGGGGCGGCGCGGTGATCGCGATGCCCTCGGCCACCGTGACGCCCAGGGCCGGGTCGCGGCCGTCCCACGCCGCCGCCAGCGGGGCGCACCCCGCCGCCTGGACCGCGATCAGCGCAGGCACCCGGTCGGCCAAGCCGGCAGCGACCAACTCGGTGAAGGCCAGGTGACAGCCCAGCAGCAGTGTCCCGTTGCCGACCGGAACCAGCACCGCCGACGGCAGGCTGCGGCCGTTCTGCTGCCAGATCTCGTATCCGTAGGTCTTCACACCGTGCATGAAGTACGGGTGGTAGACGTGACTGGCGTAGAAGACGCCGGGGCGCTGCGCGATCCGCGCTGCCGCCGCGGCGGTCGCGGCGCGGTCGCCCGGCACCAGCGTCAGCGCGGCGCCGTGCGCCCGGATCTGGGCGAGCTTTTCCGGCGAGGTGGTCGCCGGGACCAGCACCTGGCAGTCGATGCCGGCCCTGGCGAAATACGCCGCAGCCGCGGTTCCGGCATTGCCGCTGCTGTCGACGACGGACTCCCCGATTCCGAGACGATCAGCGAGCGCCGCCAGGACCACCGCGCCACGGTCTTTGAAAGACAGAGTGGGACTGAGGAATTCGAGCTTGAATCGGACCGCCGGCAACGTCTTCGACGGGATCATCGGGGTGTTGCCTTCACCGAGGGTGATCGATGCGCCGACGGGTACCGGCAGCACGGACTCGCCGTCGGGCCGCCACCTCTCGGTGACGTCGAGCACCCCGCCACAAGGGCATCGCCAGACCAGCTCGGCGACCTCGAATTCCCGGCCGCACGAGCGGCATTGCAGCGGTGGCAGATTCATGGCTCCACTCCCTTGCGTTCGTCGATGACGAACAGGATCAGCGTGACGGACAGGACGACGGCCGGAATCCAGATCGCATGCACGCTCCAGACGCGGGTGGCGAACGCGCCGACCACCGCGCCGCCGGTGAAGAACACCGTCAGTGCGGCGTAGGTGGTGAAGGCCTGCCGCGCCGTCGCATCGCGGTCCACGAAACCGGTGTAACCGCTTTCCACCAGACGCATCAGGTTGCCGGTCGTCGCCACCGGCAGGTACACGAAATCGCCGATGTTGCGGAACAACCCGATCTGCATCGCCGCGACGAACGAAATCGGCACCGTCACATAGCTGTGCGCCACCGTCGTCGGTACGAAGCCGATGGTGAACAGCACCGCGGCTTGCAGCAGCATCGTCCAGCGCAGCGGATGCTTCAGGTACCGCTCCACCCGGCCCGACTTCAGATGCGAGGCCAGCCCCACGCCGGCGAAGAACGCCAGAAGTGGCCACACATGCGCAAGCGCCGCGCTGACCTTGCCCTGACTGGTGTCCAGCGCGAAGAGGATGACGTTGGCTGTCTGCACGTTCGCGAACACCCCGCCGCGAGCGAGATAGGTGTAGGCGTCCAGGAAGCCGTTTGTCAGCGTGAGCAGCAGGCCGAAACGCAATGTCGTGGAGGTGCGCGTCATCGTGGGAGCAAGCTTGCCTGAATCGGGAAATGAACACGAGCGTGGGCCGTGGACTCTAAGGTCGTTTCCCATGGGCATCGCCACACGTGTCAATGGTCAGCAGCCGCCCGAAATGGCGCTCGAGGACATCAATCTGGGCACCTTCGAGTTCTGGGGCATGGACGACGCCCTGCGTGACGGCGCGTTCGCCACTCTGCGCCGCGAGGCCCCGATCTCGTTCTTCCACGAGGTGGAGTTCGAGGGTATCGAGGCGGGCCCCGGCCACTGGGCGTTGACCAAGCTCGACGATGTCTTCTACGCCAGCCGCCACCCGGACATCTTCAGCTCCTATCCGAACATCACGATCGGCGATCAGATCCCCGAAGTCGCCGAGTACTTCGGCTCGATGATCGCGCTGGACGACCCGCGGCACGCCCGGCTGCGCAACATCGTCCGCAGCGCCTTCACCCCCAAGGTGGTGGCCCGCACCGAGGCGTCGGTGCGCGACCGTGCGCAACAACTGGTGTCGGCGATGATCACCAACCATCCGGACGGCAATGCCGAACTGGTCACCGAGCTCTCCGGCCCGCTGCCGCTGCAGGTCATCTGCGACATGATGGGAATTCCCGAGGACGACCACGACCGGATCTTCCACTGGACCAACATCATTCTCGGCTTCGGCGACCCGGACCTGACCACCGACTTCGACGAATTTCTCAAGGTGGCCTTCGACATCGGCGCCTACGCCACCGCGCTCGCCGAGGACCGGCGAATCAACCCGCGTGAGGACCTGACCACCTCGCTGGTGGCGGCCGAGGTCGACGGGGAACGGCTGACGTCGGCCGAGATCGCATCGTTCTTCATCCTGCTGGCCGTGGCGGGCAACGAGACCACCCGCAACGCCATCAGCCACGGGGTGCTGGCACTGACCCGGTATCCGGAACAGCGCAAGATCTGGTGGGACGACTTCGCCGGCGTCACCGACAGCGCGGTCGAGGAGGTGGTGCGCTGGGCGTCGCCGGTGATCTACATGCGCCGCACCCTCACCCGCGACATCGAGCTCAGCGGGGTCAAGATGGCCGAGGGTGACAAGGTCACCATGTGGTACGCCTCGGCCAACCGCGACGAGGAGAAGTTCGCCAACCCGTACCTCTTCGATGTCACCCGTACCCCCAACCATCACGTCGGGTTCGGCGGGGGCGGCGCCCACTTCTGCCTGGGCGCGAACCTGGCCCGCCGCGAAATCGCGGTCGTATTCGACGAACTGCACCGCCGCATGCCGGACATCGCGGTCACCGAAGAGCCCTCGATGCTGCTGTCCGCGTTCATCCATGGCATCAAACGGTTACCGGTGAGCTGGACGCCCGCCTGAGTTTGTGGCGCGGACCGGGCGGCACTCGTAGCGTGATGGGCATGAAGCAACGGGTGCACTGGTTGGTGATGCACGGCATGATCCGAGCGGCGGCCAGTGCGGCGGCCCGTCGCGGCGACCCACAGGCCAGGATGGCGTTCGATCCGGCGGTGCGCACCGACCCGGTCTCGTTCTTCGAAGAGATGCGTCCGCAGGGTCCGATGCTGCCCACTCGGCTGGGTTACCTGACGCTCGACCACGCGGTGGCCCACGAACTACTGCGCTCCGACGATTTCCGGGTGATCATCCTCGGCGGCAATCTGCCCAAGCCGCTGCGTTGGGTGGAACGCCGCACCCGAGACGACCTGCTGCATCCGCTGCGGCCGCCGTCCCTGCTGGCCGTCGAGCCGCCCGAGCACACCCGGTACCGCAAGACGGTCTCGTCGGTGTTCACCTCGCGCGCGGTGACCGCGCTGCGCGACCGGGTCGAGGACACCGCCGCGGAACTGCTCGACCAGCTGTCCGACGGTCCCGGCGTCGTCGACATCGTCGAGCGGTATTGCGCGCAGTTACCGGTGTCGGTGATCGGCGACATCCTCGGGGTGCCCGAGGCCGACCGGCCGCGGATCCTCGAGTTCGGGGAGCTCGCCGCGCCCAGCCTGGATGTCGGATTGACCTGGTCGCAATACCTGCGGGTGCAGAAGGGACTCGCCGGATTCAATCTGTGGCTGTCCGCGCACCTGCGCCAGCTCCGCGAGCATCCCGGCGACGATCTGATGAGTCAGCTGATCGCCGCCTCGGACGAGGGTCGGCATCTCGATGAGAGTGAACTGGCGGGCGTCGCCGGGCTTGTGCTCGCTGCCGGGTTCGAGACCACGGTCAACCTGCTGGGCAACGGAATTCGATTGCTGCTCAACTCCCCCGACCAGCTGGCGCGACTGCAGGAGGATCCGTCGCTGTGGCCGGGCGCGGTCGAAGAGATCCTGCGGCTGGAGTCCCCGGTACAGCTGTCGGCGCGGATCGCCTTGCGAGACACCGAGGTGGCCGGCACCACGGTACGGGCCGGCGAGATGGTGGCCATCTACCTCGCCGCCGCCAACCGTGATCCGGCGGTGTTCGACGACCCCCACCGCTTCGATGTCAGCCGCCCGAACGCCGGTAAGCACCTTGCCTTTTCGGGGGGACGGCACTTCTGCCTCGGGGCCGCGCTGGCGCGGGCCGAGGGCGAGGTGGGTCTGCGCAGGTTCTTCACGCATTTCCCCGAGGCGCAACTCGCCGGGCTGGGCAGCCGCCGTGACACCAGGGTGCTGCGCGGGTGGGCCGAGCTACCGGTCAGCCTCGGCGCGCCCGGCCTGATCCCCTCGCGCGACTGACTCTGCGCGATCCTCGTCGGAGACCCGGGGGTCGAGCGCGTCGGCGTGCTGGGCACGTTCGTCGAGTTCGCCGCGGTGAGCAGCCGCCTCGGTGCGATGCTTCTCGGCGTTCTCCTGCAGGCGGGCCGCTTCGGCCGCCTTGGCTTCCGCTTCGGCCTGCGCTGCACGGGCTTTGGCTGCGGTTTCATCCGCCAGAGCTTCGCGCCGCTGAACCTTGACCTCTTTTTCGCGGACCTCCTCGCGGATCTCCTCGGCCTGCGCGACCCGGCGGCTGATCTGACGTTTACGACCGACCCAGACCAGCGCTCCGATCACGATCAGCGCGGCGAGTACGGCGATGACTATCCACACGACATTGTTCGAGGCCATGCTGGCTCCTTCAGTGGGGCGCGCCGCTGATTCGGCACCGTCAATTGACGGCGTTCCCGTCGCGGCCATGGGCCAAACCGCCGAGCGCGGTCAGCATGCCCGCTGCCGCCCGCGGCCAGGTGAACGTCTCGGCCCGACGCCGGGCGCAGTACCGCCGGTGCTGCTCGGGGCGGTCGATGACCCCGGCGACGGCCGCGGCGATCGCGTGCGGATCGTTGTCGGCACATGCGCCGCTGTCCGAGGTCAGGATCTCGGACAATGCGGAGGTACGCGAGACCACCGCCGGCGTCCCGCAGGCCAGTGCTTCCAGCGCGGCCAAGCCGAATGTTTCGTGTGGACCGGGCGCCAGCGCGACGTCGGCGGAGGCCAGCAGTGTGGCAACGGCGTTGCGCGAGTCGATGAAACCGGTGAAATCCACCGGCAGCCGTGCCGCCTGGCGCTGCAGCCGCGCCCGCATCGGTCCATCGCCGGCAATCACCAGCCGGGCATCCACACCCGAATCACGAAGCGCGGCAAGTGCATCGATGCTTCGGTCGGCACGCTTCTCCACCGAAAGCCGACCGCAGTGCACCAGCAGCACCTGGTCCGGTGCGGCCCACCGATTGCGGGTGCGCGTGCAGAACCGGCGGGGATGGAACATGTCCAGGTCCACCCCCAACGGCACCGTCATCACATTCGTGGCGCCGATGCGGTCGAACTCTTCGCGGGCAAAACTGGTGGTGCACAGCACCGTGTCGTAGTTCGCCGCGGTACGACGGTTCGCCAGGTCGGCGAGCCGGCGAGCCAGCCGCCCGGGCATGATCTGACCGGTCAGGCGATCGAGGCGCTCATGCGAGATCATCACGGTGGTGACGCCGTGTCGCGTACCCCACCGGCCCAGCGAGCGCAGGGTGAACCGGTCCGAGACTTCGATGGCATCGGGCGCCAACTGCTCCAGCAGCGCGGTCACCGGCAACGGCATCACCGCGCGGTAGCCGCCGGTGAACGGAATCTGTCTGGCGGGCACCGAGATTCGGGTGACACCACTGGGCAGCGTGGTGTGGGTGGCCGTCGGTCCGGGCACGATCAGGAACACCTCATGGCCGGCGGCGCAGTACTCCGCGCCCAGCCGGTCGACCGCCGTGCGTAATCCGCCGGACCGGGGGCCGTAGAAGTTCGCGACCTGCGCGACCCTCATCATGGCCGTATCCGATCGTGCGGCGATGTGCGGACGGCGACCCCCGACCCTCTGCGTCCTGAACACGCGGTGAACAGCCCCATGTGGTCTAGCGTTGGTGACGTGCAGATTTCGGATGTGTTCCGCGCGGCGTCCGCTGCGGTCAATCGCGGTGCCACCGCATTGATCACGTCGCCGCGGTGGGGCCGCATCGTCGGGCTGGGGTTGACCGAGATCCGCTACACCGGCCGGCGCAGTGGCCGCAGTGTGGTGCTGCCGGTCGGCTACCGCCGCCGCGGCTCAGACATCCTCATCGGCGTGGCGATGCCGGACGGCAAGAAATGGTGGCGCAACTTCACCGGCGAGGGCGCCCCGCTGACCATCCTGCTCGGCGGCGCACAGCGTCCGGGCCACGCCGTCGCCACCCGGGATGCGCGCGGCCGGGTGACCGTCACCGTCCGGCTCGACGACTAAGCCAGATACCGGGTGAACCAGTCCTGCACCCGGGTCCACGCGTCGGCGGCCGCGACCGGGTTGTAGCGCGGTCCGCTGTCGTTGAAGAACGCGTGGTCGGCGTCGGGCTCGACGATCAGGTCGTTGACCAGGCCTGCTTGATCCAGCGCCGCCTTGGCCGCAGGCTCCGAAGACGTGACCCGTTGGTCGAGCGCGCCGTACAAGCCGAGGACCGCCGCGTTCTTCGATCCGGCGAAATTCGGGTTGTCGGGCAGCGGACCGTAGAACGGCACGGCGGCGGCAAGCCGGGCCTCGCCGGCGGCCAGCAACCGCCACACCAGTCCGCCGCCGAAGCAGAAGCCCACGACGGCGAGCTTCTGGCCGGGTGTCCGGCGCGCCACCTCGTCGAGCCCGGATCTGAGGTCGGCGACGAAACGCTCGGGGGCGATGGTGCCCAACGCCGCGGTTGCGGCCGCCGGATCGGTGAACGTGGCGGTGCCGCCCTCCTCGGAAAGCAGGTCGATCGCCAGCGCGGAGTAGCCGATCCCGGCCAGTCGGCCTGCGACGGTGCGCACCCAGTCGTTGAGGCCCTTGTTCTCGTGGATGACCAGCACGCCGCCGCGTGGGCTGGCGGCCTGCGCCCAGGCGCCCTGCAGCTGCCCGCGCGCGCCGGTGAAGGTGATGGGTTCGGTGGGCAGCGCCGTGGCCATGCCGGGTGGCGCGGCGGGGGTCGACGAAGTTGCCGTCGATGCCGGTGAGGACGCCGCGGTGGTCGGTTTGTCGGCCGAGCACGCGGCGATCAGCGCGCTGGCAGCCGCGGTGCCGACACCCAGCAGCCCCAGGCGCCGAAGCGCTTCGCGGCGGCTCAACAGGCCGTCGACATGATCCGTTGCGATCTCTTCGGCGATGTAGCGCTGCAAGGGAGTCACCTAGGCGAGTATGCGCCTTCTGGGTAAGCGTGAGCTGAAGCTGACGATCATCACCGGAGGTGCAGGCATGGCAGACCGCGACGTACTGGCTGGGTCCGAGGCGTTCGAGAAGGTGGTCGGGTTGTTGGACTATCCGATGTTCGTCGTGACAACCCGGGTCGGCGATCAGCGCGCGGGTTGTCTGGTCGGCTTCAGCAGCCAGGTGTCGATTCATCCCTCCCGATTCCTGGTCGGGCTGTCCAAGAAGAACCACACCTATCGAGTCGCCGCCGAGGGTGCGACTCATCTGGCCGTGCACCTGCTGGCCAAGGAGCACCGCGAATTGGCGCGGCTGTTCGGCAGCGAGACCGGCGACCGAGTGGACAAGTTCGGCCGCTGCCGGTGGCGGGAGGGGCCCGAAGGTCTGCCGATCCTCGACGACGCCGCGGCTTGGTTCGCGGGACGGATTCTCGAGCGCTTCGATCTGGGCGATCACGTCGGGCACCTGACCGAGCCGGTGGCCGGGGCCGCGCCGGAGGAACTCGGGGATCTCGTCACGTTCACCGACGTCAAGGACCTGGAACCGGGCCACGAGGCCTGACTAGCCTGAGGGTCATGTCGTTAGGCGGTGCACTCGCGGACCGGATCGCTGTCGTGGCCGGTGCCACCCGGGGTGCCGGGCGCGGCATCGCCGCGGCACTCGGTGAGGCAGGCGCGACCGTCATCTGCACCGGCCGCAGCAGTGTCACAGGGCGCGGTGGGTCCGACTATGACCGGCCGGAGACCATCGAAGGCACGGCTGCGCTGGTCGACGACCTCGGCGGCACCGGGGTGGCGATCCAGGTCGATCACCTGGACCCCGACCAGGTGCGCGGGTTGGCCGACCGGATCCGGTCGGAGTTCGGCCGCATCGACGTGCTGGTCAACGACATCTGGGGTGCCGAGATCCTCAAGGGTGAGCCGCCACAGTGGAACCGCCCGATCTGGGAACTCGACATCGCCGACGGGCTGCGCATCCTCCGTCTCGGCATCGACACCCACCTGATCACCGCGCACGCGCTGCTGCCGCTGATGGTCGAGCGACCGGGGGGCCTACTGATCGAGATGACCGATGGCACAGCCGAATACAACGCGGCGAACTATCGCATTTCGGTGTTCTACGACGCGGTCAAGTCTGCGGTAAACCGGATGGCCTTCGCGCTCGGTCACGAGCTGACCCCGTACGGCGCGACGGCCGTCGCCGTCACGCCCGGCTGGATGCGCTCGGAGATCATGCTCGAGCACTTCGGCGTCACCGAGGAGAACTGGCGAGATGCGGACGCACCGCCGGGTTTCGCGGAATCAGAGACACCGCGGTACGTGGGCCGCGCAATCGCGGCGATCGCCGCGGATGAGGACAGGTCGCGCTGGCATCAGCGGTCGGTGTCCGCAGCAGATCTGGCACGCGCGTACGGCTTCGTCGATGTCGACGGACGGCAGCCGGATGCCTGGGCACATATGGAGTAAACAGATCGAAGAAAGTGTCCACTAAATCGTTGACACTCGTGCAAGCAAACGGTTCTATTGACGCTCGTGAGCTTCGACACAATCATCCGCAACGGCCGGTGGTTCGACGGAACCGGTGCCCCGTCCGGGATCCGGGACATCGGCATCCGCGACGGCCGCATCGCCGCGGTCAGCCTGCGCCCCCTCGACGTGACCGGCTGCGACGACGTCGTCGAAGCGGGTGGCCGGTGGGTGCTGCCGGGGATGGTCGACATCCACACCCATTACGACGTCGAGGTGCTGGGCGGTCCGGGCCTGCCGGAGTCGGTGCGCCACGGTGTCACGACGATCATGATCGGCTCCTGCTCGCTGTCCACGATCCACGTCGGCGGCAGCGACGCCGGAGACCTGTTCGGCCGGGTCGAGGCGATTCCGCGCGAGCACGTCGTCGCCGCGATCGATGACGCCAAGACCTGGACCACCGCCGAGGGATACATCCAAGCCTTGGAGTCACGGCCGCTGGGACCCAACATCGCGGCGTTCATCGGCCACTCCGACATGCGAACCGCGGTCATGGGATTGGATCGCGCGACCCGAGACGATGTGCGGCCCAACGCTGCCCAGCAGGCCGAGATGGAGCGCATGCTCACCGAAGCGCTGGACGCCGGGTTCGTCGGGATGTCCTCGATGCAGTTGCTGTTCGACAAGATCGACGGCGAGACCTGCCGGTCGCGGACGCTCCCGTCGACCTACGCCAAGCCCCGCGAGCTGCGCCGGCTCAAGTCGCTGCTGCGCAAGCGTGGGCGGGTGCTGCAGTCCGGGCCGGACATCCAGAACCCGATGAACCTGATTTCGCAAGTGGCGCAATCACTCCCGGTGCTGCGCGACAAGCTCAAGACCAGCCTGCTGTCGGCGGCCGACGTCAAGTCCAATCCGTTCGCCATTCTGTTGTTGGGCCCGCTGGCCAAGGTGACCAACAAGTTCGGCGGCGACTTCCGCTGGCAGCACCTGCCGGTTCCGTTCGAGGTGTACGCCGACGGCATCGATCTCGTGGTGTTCGAGGAGTTCGGCTCCGGAGCGGCCGCACTGCACCTGCGCGACGAGGTCGAGCGCAACGCGCTGCTGGCCGACGAGGCCTACCGCCGCCAGTTCCGCAAGGACTACGACACCAAGTACGGCGTCCGGGTGTGGCACCGGGACTTCTTCGACGCCGAGATCGTCGCCTGCCCCGACGAAACGGTGGTGGGCAAGTCCTTCGGGCAGGTCGGCATGGACCGGGGTGAGCTGCATCCGGTGGACGCCTTCCTGGATCTGGTGCTCGAGCACGGCACCAAGCTGCGCTGGCGCACCACGATCTCCAATCAACGGCCCGAGGTGCTCAAGAAACTCGCCCGCGACCCCGGTGTGCAGATGGGCTTCTCCGATGCCGGTGCGCACCTGCGCAACATGGCGTTCTACAACTACGGTCTGCGGCTGTTGCGTCATGTGCGCGACGCCGATCGCAAGGGCCGCCCCTTCATGTCGGTCGAGCAGGCCGTGCACCGGATGACCGGTGAGCTGGCCGACTGGTACCAGATCGACGCCGGCCACCTGCGCGTCGGCGATCGGGCCGATCTGGTGGTGATCAACCCCAAGCGCCTCGACAGCCGCCTCGACGACTACGCCGAGCACCCCGTCGAGCAGTACGACGGCTTGCCCCGGATGGTCAACCGCAACAACGACGCCGTCGATCTGGTCCTGATCGGCGGGCGTGCGGTGGTCCGCGACGGCGAACCGACACCCGTGCTCGGGTCCGAACGGACCGGCAGTTTCCTGCGGGTGGGCCGGGCGACGGCGGCACCGGGAACGACGACGACGACGGAAACGGAGCTGGCCCATGTCAATTGACACTTCAGCGGTACCCACGGACGTGGCTCAGACCGTATTGGGCATGTGGAGGGCGCTGTCGAACCGCGACTGGGAAACGCTGAAGACGTTCCTGTCCGACGACTGCATCTACGTCGACATGCCGGTCGGCCCGATCGCCGCAGCACGCGGCCCCGAGAATATCGTCAAGCGGCTCAAGATCGGGCTCGAGCCGCTGGCCGGCTACGAGAACCACGACGGCGTGCTGGTGAGCAACGGCGTGGACACCATGTACGAGCACTCCGAGACATGGACATTCACGTCCGGTGAACAGGGCGTGCTGCGCTTTGTCACGGTGCACAAAGTCTCCGACGGCAAGATCACGCTGTGGAAGGACTACTGGGACATGAACGGGCTGACCAGCTTCGCGCCGCCGACCTGGCTCGAGGACCTGGCGAGCGCAGACATGTCGTGGATGTTCGACGCGACCGGGCTGGTCTGAGCCGCCTAGCCCAACCGGACCGATTCGCCGAGATCCTGATCCAGAATCGTGCCTGCTCTGCCCATCGCGGCGTTGCCTGATCGCAGGAACTCGAGCGAGTGCCGCAGTTCGTTGGCGTCGATGTCGTCGGTTGCCGCCATGCAAAAGTGCATAGCCACGTCGTAGTCCGAGAGCCCGGCCTGGAATTCGGCGCCGAAAGCGGGATCAGGCGGTGGCATGTGGCCCTGCAGTCCAGCCACTCCGTCGTGGTATCTCGCGCATGCCGTGCTCAGCGATACGACGTCGTTAGCCTGCGCTGCCGCCGACACCGCTTCCGTTGCCGACTGGATTGCCCTGACATGGTCCTGCACTTTGTCCCACCACGCCTGCATCGACTGCCGCAGCGGCGGTGCGGACGGTGCGACGGTCCGAGTCTGCGTGAGCGTCGACGGCGCAGCAGTGACCACGCTGGTGTTCGCCGGTAGACCGCCCGTCGGACCACAAGCGGTAAGGGCGATCGCGGCAATCCCGGCGACGAGCATCAGAGGCGAGCGCATGGGAATCAGAGTCACCTCACGGCAAGCGGGTGCGCGAGGGTCCAACGGCCCCAATAATCCCGACTCGACGGCCGACACCACGAGGATCTCGGACGCGAACGGGCTGATCTGAGCACCGGCCCGGGCTCGCGACGCTAGTCTGATCAGGCCGGACCGGCACCGTCGTCAGGAGGCACAGATGCGCAGAATCGTCGTTGGGTCGGTCGTCGCGGCGGGACTGGTGAGTGCTGCGATCCCCTTGGCCGCTCCCGCGTCGGCCACGTCGTGCCACTCCCCGACCTGTGTGCCGAACGTCGCCCAGAACGTCGTCGGCGGAACACCCTGCACACCGAGCCCGGGCTTCGTCTTCGGGTTCGATGCACAGAGGAACACGCTGATCTGCGCGGCCAGCGGTGTGTGGATGGCGACTGGGCCGTTGGTCGGCGAGGCCGCCAACGCGCTGCCGTGCACCACGCCCGGAACCACCGCACAGCAGCGGGTGGCTGGTGACGAATGGGAACCCAAGGTCTATGGGGTGCCGCTGATCTGCACGGGGCCGGCCGACATGGCGCACTGGAAGCACTTCCCGCCGGCCTGACGACCAGCGACCACTAGAGACCGTAGACCCGAAGGGCGTTGTCGCGCCCGATCAGGTCGGCGACCCGGATGGCGTCGGCCTCGCTCCACTGGTCGCGCGCCACGAACCCGGAGAGCACCGCGGCCATCCCCGCCCGCCAGAGCCGCGACCCCAGATAGTGCAGCTCGGCGGGGCCGAAAGCGTCTGAGGAGTACAGGATCTTGCGAAACGGGGCCAACTCCAGGGTGCGCGCGATGAAAGCCTCGGCGCGGGCCCCGAGATGGTTGATGCTCAGGCCGACATCGAGGTAGACGTTGTTGAAAGCCTGTGCCAGATAACCGGCTTCGCGCTCGTACGGGTAGCAGTGCAACAGCACGATCGGCGTGGTGCCCGACTCGCGCAGGAAATCCAGCAAGAACATCGGGTTGGTCCGGTGCAGATCGCAGTCGCGGTCGCCGAGGCCGACGTGGAACTGTAGCGGCTTGCCCAGCCGAAGAGCTTCGTGCACGCCGAACCGCAGCAGCGTGCGGTCGGTCAGTCGCACTCCCCCGGCGTCGCGCCAGCGGGCTGCCGCGGCGGCGACATCGCGTGCACTGGGTTGGGACAGATCGCCGTCGAAGCCGCCGCGATAGGCCAGCACCGACTTGGTGGCGACCGCTGTCTCGGTGCGCTGGTGCAGGATCCGGCGGAACGCATCGGCGTAGTCGCCCGCAGCTGCGGCGGCCTGCTCGGCGACCTCCTCGAGACGGACGATCTCGCCGACCTCGCCCCCGGACGCGTCGGCGATCTCGGGCAGCCCTGCGATGGCGCCGGGCAGGCCGGTGTCGACCAGCCAGTCGCTCACTCCGGCGGCAGGCAGGAACAGCCGCGCCAGCTGATCTTCGGTCAACTCACTGCGGCGTTCCCAATAGGTCTGCGGGTCAACATGTTCGGCAAGCCCGAGCAGCGGCGCGCAGTGCGCCCGCACGGCGAATCCGAGTTGGGTGTCGAAGCCGGAGTCGAAGTCGGCCAGCGATTCGATGTTGGCTTCGTTCAGCCCGTTCTCGAAGCGCCTGCGATCACCGGCGGTCAGCCAGTAGCCGTGAACGTGGTTGTCCACCAGACGGATACCGGCGATGTGGTCGCCGAGTGCCGAGGCGGATACAGACACTCAGATACTCCACGCCATCCGGAACTTCTCGGTCAGCGCCTCGGGATCGAGGTGCGAATACATTTCATGCTCGTAGCGGCGAACGGCGACCAGGACGTCGACCGCGGGATCGCCGAGGATCGCCCGCAACCGGGCCGAGCCGTCGAGTGCGGCGATCTCGTGTGCCTGGTCGGTACTGAGGGCAACGGTTCCCACGGCCGCGCGATCGTCGTCGGACACGGTGCCCGGGTCGACCGTCGTCTCCGGCGGCAGTGCAGCGCCGTTCTCGATGCCGTCGGCCGCGAGGCCGAGGATCGCGGCGGTGGCGAAGTACGGATTGGCCGACGGGTCGACGACCTTGACCTCGACGTTGGCCCCATACGGGTTGCCATGTCCGCCGCGCACGAAACGCACTGCCGCTTCCCGGTTCTCGGTACCCCAGCATGCGTAGGCGCCGGCCCAGTTGCCGGGCTTCATCCGCAGACCGGACACGATCGACCCGCAGAAGATCAGCTGTGCCGCAGGCAGCCCGGAGACGATGCCGCCGATGGCGCTCTCCCCTTCGGCGGTCATCCCCTGCGCGCCGGTCCCGCCGGAGAACACCGGGGTGTCGCCGCGTGATAGCGAAAAGTGTTGATGTGCACCAGAACCCACACTTCCGGCGAACGGCACCGGCGACAGGCTCACCCGCAGTCCGCATGTGCGGGCCACCCGGCTGATGATGATGCGGGCCAAGATCAGCTGGTCGGCGGCAGCCACCGGCGATTTCGGGGCCAGGGAGATCTCGAACTGGTTGATGCCGTACTCGGGGTGGAACTGCTCGATGCCGACACCGGCCGCCGCAGCCGCCGCGGTCACATCCCGAACGAAGCCTTCGTATTCCAGCACCCCGGCCAGCCCGTATTGGGCCCACAGGTTGCCGGGCAGCCGGTTGCCCTCGGGATCGACCAGCAGGAACTCGATCTCGTGGCCGACCAACGCCTGCAGGCCGGCGTCGGCCAACCGGGTCTCGATGCGTCCGAGAGTCCCCCGCGCGCACGCCGGGACGGGGTTGCCGTCCTGGTCGAAGAACGAGGCCGGCGCCCACGCGAGGCCCTCGCCGATGACCCGCAGCGCGTCGATATCGATGCGGATCCGTTGGTCACCGACCACGCTGATCCCCGGGGCGAACGCGATCCCGGCACGGTCGATGGCGAACCCGTGGGTGACCGGACTGAAGCCCAGCCCGGGATCGGCGAACGCGTTGACCCGGCGCACCGGCACGGTCTTGGCATGGGTCAAGCCGGCCGGATTGACAAAGGTTCCGACGACGGTGTCGACGCCGTCGGCGTCCAATTGCCCGATGGGTGCGCCGGCCGGCGGTGTGGTCATGGCAGCCATTGTGCCGACCGCACCGGCCGGATGCGACGGATAGCCGCTATGCGCGGCTCGGCAAGGTCAGCTTGCAGCTCTGACCGATGTCCAGCGTGCTGAGCATGCGGCCCATGCCGACCCACATGGCGCACGACAAAGTCAGGTCGGCCATCAGCTCGTCGGAGAAATGCTCACGAGCCCGATCCCAGAAGTCGTCGTCGTATTTGAGCTTGGCCCAGTCGGTTCCGAACCGGTGGGCGAACTCCGCGGCGATGCGCTCCTGCTCGCTGTAGCCCTCCCACGTCTTCCACTCCAGCACGTGGTCGTAGAGTTCCTCGTCCACACCGGCCGCCGGCCCGTCGGCGTCCCGGGTGTTCTGGCACAAGACGCATTCGTTGTCCTGGGCGATCACCGCGCGGGCGAGTTCACGCACCCGCATCGGCAGCCGGTTCTTGTCGCTGTACACCGCGTGGGAGAAGGCGGCCATCGCCGTTCCCAGGTCAGGAGACTTGACGATCCAGCCCGCGACGTCGTCGTCAGGGAAGTTTCCGATTCGGCTCATGGCGTGATGGTACGCCGCGTCACCCCGATCTGGAACGTGTTCTAGTTTTTCGCCGACCGGGCTTGAGCTCAGCGACAATACCCGGGTGAACTATCTTCCAGGCCGGCGCGCGATGATCGGCGGTCTCGCGGGGGCGGTGGTTCTGGCGGCGGGCTGGCTGGCCGCAACGAGGCTGCGGACGAGACCGGGCGGCACACCGGTGACGCTGCCCAACGGCATGCGAATCCATCAGTGGCAGCGAATCGAAACCAACTTCCTGTACCCGGAGATCTTCGGCGCGGACTCGGTCTACGCCAAGGGCGACCACATCGACTTCCGGCCCGGCGCAGTCGTTGTGGACGCCGGCGCGAACATCGGCATGTTCACCTTGTTCGCGGCGCTGCGCTGCCGCGGTGAGGCGGAGGTGTTCGCGTTCGAGCCGATGCCCACCACCTACTCGGTGCTGGCGGTCAACGCCGAGGCCGCCAATCGCGGTGAGTACGCGGCCGCAATGGGCGCCCGGCCCGGCGCGTCCCTGATGATCCACCCGATCAACCGCGGCCTGTCCGCGACGAACGAGACGGTGGTGTTTCAGCACCACCCGAACTTCTCCCTGTGGAGCACGCGGGATGCGCAGTTCGCACGCCAGCGGCTGGACCGGTTCGTCGCCGATGTGGCGGGCTTCATCCCGGTCGCTCCGCTCGCCGTGCGCCGGGCCGCGGTGCGCCCGGTGGTCGCGTGGATGGGCCGCACCACCACGGTGACGGCCACCCTGGTCCCGCTGTCCTCGGTCATCGAGGAGTACGGCCTGACGCGCATCGACATCCTGAAACTCGATGTCGAGGGCGCCGAAGTCGCAGTGCTGCAGGGCATCACGCCGACCCAGTGGGACATGGTCCGTCAGGTGGTGTTGGAAGTGGAGTACTTCGCCACCAAAGACGTCATCATCGACATGCTCGAAGCGCAGGGGTTCACAACGTATTGGTTTGCCAGTGAGCGCGAGCGTTACGGCGCCGTGCAGAGCGAAGTGTGCATGGTCTACGCGTGGCGGGCCGAAGACCGGCCGTAGGTCACTTCGGGGGTCGTGACACGCACTGCGCGGAGTACAGCTCCACGCCCAGCTTGTCCATCAACTCGAGCTGCGTCTCGAGGTAATCGATGTGGTGTTCCTCGTCGGCCACGATCTCTTCGAAGAGATTGGCCGTGGTGGAATCCAGCTTCTCGCGGCACACGATGATGGCCGGCTTGAGCCGGGCGACCACCTCGTACTCGATGGCCAGGTCGCTCTCGAACTGCTCACGCAGGGTCTGCCCGACGCGTAGCGAGCCGAGTCGTTGGTAGTTGGGCAGGCCGTCGAGCAGCAGAATTCGATCGGTGATGGCCTCCGCGTGGCGCATCTCGTCGAAGGATTCGTCGCGGGTGTGC
The DNA here is from genome assembly GCF_002887815.1 of Mycobacterium sp. ENV421. Classification (GTDB taxonomy): domain Bacteria; phylum Actinomycetota; class Actinomycetes; order Mycobacteriales; family Mycobacteriaceae; genus Mycobacterium. The sequence goes on from NZ_PDHO01000004.1 coordinate 159,629, forward strand.
TTGGCCAGCTCGGTGAATCCCCAGTTGTCCTGCATCTTGGAGTGCAGGAAGTACTGATTGATGGCGGTCAGTTCGCTGGTCAGCTGCTCATTGAGCAAGCGAAGAACTTCCGGATCACCCTGCATGACGTCTCCCCACTCACGCCGCCCGACTGGCAGCCGGAATCACCCTAATGCAAGGACGATGGCGGTTTTGTTCAGCTGGATGAGACGGCATGTTGTAGGGGTACCTAACTAAGGTTAGTCTCGGCTAATATGACCGGTGTGCGACACCGCCCTGCGACGAGAGTGAATCGCTGATGTACGTATGCCTCTGCGCGGGGGCGACCAGCGCCACGGTCACCGAGGCCGTTGCCCGCGGGGCGTGCACATCCAAGCAGGTCGCTGCGGCCTGCGGCGCCGGAGGCGACTGCGGCCGGTGCCGTCGCACGGTGCGAGCCATCATCGAACAGCATTTCGCGTCCCTCGGCGACACGGCACGGGCGAGCTGATCTAGGCCTTTCCGCGGTGGAAATCCGCCAGCGCCTCGGCGTTGGCCGCAGCACCCATCAACTTCTCGAAGAACGCATTCTCCCGCGCCGTCGCGGCGGCGATCTCGGGCCGGGCCGGTTCGGTCATCGTCTGCTTCACCGCCATCAGGCTCGAAATAGGCCGGGAGGCAAGCACTTCGGCGTGCTTTCGGGCGTCGGCGATCAGCTCGTTGGGCTCACTGACCCGCCAGACCAGACCCATGCGCAGTGCTTCCGCGGCATCCACCCACTCCGAGGACATCAGCAGCCACGCCGCGTTCTGCCGACCGATCAACTGCGGCAACAGATATGACGACGCCGCCTCGGGAGCTACCCCCAGGCTGGTGAAGGGGCACTTCAGCCGCGCCGTCGACGACATGAACGCCAGGTCGGCGTAGCCCAGGATCGTGGTGCCGATGCCAAGGCCGACCCCGTTGACCGCGCAGATCAGCGGCTTGGGGAACTGGCTCAGCGCGGTGATCAGGCCCGGGAATCCGTGTGCGCCCTGGACGAAGTCGGGATTGGTGATGCGCTCCTGCATGTCGCCCAGATCCTGGCCGGCGCTGAATGCGCGGCCCGCTCCGGTGATCATGACGACCGCGACCTCGGGATCGTCGGCAGCGGCGAGCAGTGCCTCAGCGGTGGCGTCGTAGAGCGCCTCGTTGAAGGCGTTGAGGGCGTCCGGGCGATTGAGGGTGATCGTGCGAACCCGGTTCTCGTCGTCGATGAACAGCGTCACGCGGCACACCCTAACGGTGCGGCACGCTGCGGCGTGCAGCCACAGCCCGGCAGGTGAGACCTAGCCCCCCAGTAGTTGTTCGGGGTGGTGGTAGTCGTTGACGCCGCCGCGCAGCATGGGTAGGTGCGGCGGCGGGATCCATTCGGTGTCGCCGTCGGCGAGTTTTCGGGTTTTCCAGCCGTGGTCGAGGAGTCGGTGATCAGCGGGGCACGCCAGGGTGAGCTTGTCGATGTTGGTCAGCCCGCCCTGGGCCCACTCGTCGACGTGGTGGACTTCGGTGAGGTATCCGGGTGCATCGCAGCCGGGGCGGGTGCAGCCGCGGTCCTTGCTGTGCAACATGATCCGCTGATCAGCCGAGGCCACGCGTTTGGTGCGGCCCAGCCATAACGCCTGCCCGCGCACCCCGTCGAACAGGGCCAGGTAGTGATAAGCGTGGCTGGCCATCCGGATGACGTCGGGGATCGGCAGCAGGGTTCCGGTGGCGGTGACCCCATGCCCGGTCGCGGCCTGAAGGTCCTGCAGGGTGGCCGAGACCATCACCGTCACCGGTAACCCGTTGTGCTGACCGAGTTTCGGGTCACCGAGCTGACCACGCACCAGTGCGGTCAACGCATCGTGCTGACGTTGGCCGTGGCTACGCAAATCACGGTCGGCCACCTCGTTCGACGGGGCCAGGGTGGGGGTCTGGTCGGCGGGGTTGCAAATCCCGGGTGCGGCGAACTTGGTGAACCACCCGTCGAGCAGGGAACGCAACTCCGGCGTGGCGATCAGCCGGCCCACACTCATCCCGTCGACCTGTTGCCCACCGCACCAGACGAACCCGCGTTTACGGGCGCGGTCCTCCTCGGAGAACTTCCCGTCGGGGTTGAGGTGCAGTGCCAGCCGGTGGGCGATCTTCTCCAATTGGTCGGGCCGCGTCGTTTGGGCGTGCTCGGCCAGTGTGCGTTCGGCCTTCTCCACCTCCACCGCCGGGACGTGGTCGGGCAGATCGCGGAAGAACTTCTGGATCACCCGCAGATGCTCACCATCCAACTGCCCGGCGTGCCAGGCCGCCGAGGTGTCCGGCAGCAGCGGCGCCAACGGCTCACCGGTCAACGCCCGACGCGGCGCCACCTGCTCGGCATCCCGAATCCGGCGTTTGGCCGCACGCGGACTGATCCGCAAGACATCAGCGAGCGTGATCGGCACCGGTGGGCAGCCCTCGAACTGCGCCAACCGCGCGGTCAGGGCGTGCGACACCGCGACCTGACGACGGCGCGCGGTCTCCAACCGCTCCAAGACCCTGAACCGATCCGGCGGGTCCAGGACATCGAGATCGACTGCAGCCAAGGCCTCTACGACATCGTCGAGCGCCTCCAGCAGACCGTCGATCGAAACCATACTTCGAACACTAGTTCGACCCACCGACAAGAATTGTCAACCGTTGGAGTACACCCGGGTCGGCGCCACCAACACGACCACGCGGCCCTGCTCGGTCATCGTGCGGTCGTATTCATCCCAGTTGTCGTGCGTGCCACCGCACGCGGTGAACACCTCGCGCAACAACAGCCGCAGCTGGTCCGCCGACGCAAGCCACTGCGGCTGGTCGTCGGGGCCGGCAAGTTCGGCGCGCCCCTCCACCGACGCCCACTGCCAGCCGGCGCGGAACGTCAACGTCACCGCGGGCCGGACTCGCAGGTTCGCCAGCTTGACCCGGCCATAGGTCACAAAGCCCAGCACCGGTTCGCCGGTGGCCGGGTGCGCAACGATCCCCGCGTTCACCAACGACGCCTGAATGGTGTTGTCGGCGCGCAGTGTCGCAACCACCGCGAGACCCCGGTCGGCCTGCGCGAGCGCGACTGCCTCGTCGAGGGTGGTCATGCCGAAAACGGGCTGCGGAAGTTGTAGCGGCTGGTGGGCACCGCGTCGATGTTCACGTTGGCACCGAATGCCGCTGTGCTGGCGACCATCTGCTCCATGCGGCTCTGCAGGTCGGCATCATCGGCCGCGCCGAAGAACGCGTGCAGGCTCCCCACCGCCTCGATGGGGAAATGCTCCTCGACGATCGCGTTGAGTACCGGGGCGTCCTCGGTGATCGCGCGCACCACATAGTTCTGCACGTAGGTGAACGTCGACTGGGTGGCGATCGCCACCGGCGTGTGATTGCCGTGCCAGCGGGCCAACCAGGTGCGCTCGTCCATCTCGGCGGGCCTGCGCAGCAGCGCCATGTTGGCCAGCCCGGGCGACCGCTCGCCGGGCGGGGTCGACGGCGGCGGCAACGGGGCGGACTCCGTCACCAGGTAGGCGGCGATCTCCTCGGCGTAGTGGCCCAGCAGCTCCAGCGCCATCAGCATCTGATCGCCGTAGTACTGCTGCGTCCACACACTGATCAGTCCCTGCACCGGCGGATCCAGCGTCGTCAACGTCATCATCGACTCGCGAACATCACGGTCGCGGACGTTGATCGTCAGCCCCGGCAGACCGAGCGCGAGCAGTTCCTGCGCGACCGGACCCCGCAGTTGTTCGGCCCACTCGTCGTCGGCGGCCGCGGTCCGCAGTGTGACTATCACCTTCTCCATGGCTGGAACCTACCGCAGTCAGTCGCGCAGCCAGCGCGGAGTGATGAAGACGCCGTCGGCTTCGACGGTGATGCCCTCGGCGTCGGAGATATAGCCGGAGACAAAGGTTTTCACGCCGTCGACGCGGGTGATCTGAGCCTCCGAGTGCAGCGGACCAAGCGGACAGGCCCGCAGGTACCGCACGGTGATGCTGCCGGTGAAGCGCGGTTTGGCATCCGGGCTGGCCGCCTCCCCCAGCACATGATCCAGAATCAGCGCCGACACTCCCCCGTGCACATGCCCGGGCGGGCCTTCGTAGGCCGCACCGAGGTGAAAGTCTGCCCAGCGCCGGTCGTCCTCATCGCGGTGGATCACCAGCGGCGGGGCGGTCGGATTGCGCAGACCGATCACGGCATTGCCCCAACTGATGCTCCGCCCCGACGGGGTCCGTTTCACCCCGAATGCGCCGTCGATCTGCTTACTGCGCAGCCGGGCCGTCGCCGCGTCGATATCGGCCTTCACCGCGGCGACGGTCTCGGCGTCCACCTCGGTGCGGATCGTCGCGTCGACCAGCTGCCGCACCGATACGGCCAGCGGTTCGTAGATCGCCCGCAGCCGTTCGATGTCCTCGGCGGACAGGTCCTCGACGGTGAACTCCAGCACCTCAGCACTAGAGCACGACCCCTGCGCGGTGTCGAACCAGGGTCCCGCTGCGGACTAACACGAATGACACACAACTGACCCCTGGTTGGAATGCGAGCGTCGAGAATCTCCAGGTAGCGCTCGATGTCCCGACGCGCCAGAAAGGCATGCCGATGAGCACCGACGTCACCGAGCCCGCGACACCGCCCAGCGAGCTGAAGATCCCGTGGTGGACCCGAGGCGATCTCAACGCGTTCTTCGGGCTGGGGTTCAACATTCTGGTCAACGTCCTGACCCTGACCACATTGATGATCGGCGTCGTGAAGCTGCCCGCCGACGACGTGCTGGGGACCGTTCTGCCCGCGCTCGGTGTGGCCCTCGTGCTGGGCAACCTCTACTACACGTTCCTGGCACGACGACTGGCGCGGAAAGAGAACCGCGACGACGTCACCGCGCTGCCGTACGGGCCGAGTGTGCCGCACATGTTCATCGTGGTCTTCGTCGTGATGCTGCCGGTCTACCTGGCCACCAAGAATCCCATCGAAGCGTGGAAGGCCGGGTTGGCCTGGGCGTTCATGATCGGCGTGATCGTGATCATCGGCGGCTTCGTCGGGCCCTACATTCGCAAGCTCACCCCGCGCGCGGCGATGCTGGGGACCCTGGCCGGCATCTCGATCACGTTCATCTCGATGCGCCCGGCCGCCCAGATGTGGGAGGCCGCGTGGATCGGCCTGCCGGTGCTGGCGATCATCCTGATCGGGTTCTTCACCGACGTGAAGCTGCCGGGCAACATCCCCGTCGGTCTGGTGGCGCTGTTGGTCGGCACCGCGATCGGCTGGGTCGGTGGATTCATGTCGGCACCCGATGTCAGCCAGGCCGTCGCCGACATCGCAATCGGCATCCCCGACCTTCGCCTCGACCTGCTGGGGTCCGGACTTGCCCACCTGGCACCGCTGCTCGGCACCGCAATCCCGTTGGGCGTCTACAACTTCACCGAGGCGATGAGCAATGTGGAGAGCGCGGCCGCCGCGGGTGACAACTACAACCTGCGCAGCGTGCTGCTGGCCGACGGCGCAGGCGCGGTGATCGGTTCGGCGTTCGGCTCACCGTTCCCGCCGGCCGTCTACATCGGCCACCCCGGCTGGAAGGACGCCGGCGGCCGCGCGGGTTACTCGCTGGCCAGCGGCGTGGTGATCGGCCTGCTGTGCTTCCTCGGGCTGTTCGGGGTGCTGGCCGCACTGCTGCCGGTGCCCGCGATCGTGCCGATCCTGCTCTACATCGGTCTGCTGATCGGCGCTCAGGCCTTCCAGGCCGTGCCGCGGCTGCACGCGGTGGCGGTCGTCGCGGCACTGCTGCCCAACCTCGCCCAATGGGCCAGCGGGCTGATCGACAACGCGCTGAACGCCGCCGGAACGTCGGCGGCCAAGGTCGGCATGGACGCCCTCGGCGGCGCCGGTGTGGTCTACGACGGTCTGCAGACGCTCGGCGAGGGCGCCATCCTGGTCGGCCTGCTGCTGGGCACCATGGTGACGTTCATCCTGGAGAAGAAGTTCCGCTACGCCGCACTGGCGTCGGTGGTGGCCGCAGTACTGTCGTTCGTCGGCCTGATCCACGCGCCCGAGATCGCATGGGCCGCTAATCCCCAAGTGGCGCTTGGTTATCTGTTCTTCGCGGTGGTGTGCCTGCTGTATTCGCTGCTGCCCGCGGCCAAGGAGCCGGTGACGGTCGACGAAGCCGACATCGTCGCCGGGCACTGAGGGTCAGTTCGGGGTCAGTCCCTGACGAACGGGACCTCGGTTCCGTCGGCGAGCACGATGTAGAGCCGGCGCCACGGGTCGGCGTCGACCAGGCGCCACTGATGACCGGAACCGACGGTGTCCTCGGCCAGCAGCACGTCACCGGGGGCGAGGGTGAACTCCTCGCCGTCGCGGGTGGTGAACGCCAGCGTGCCGGCGAGCGTCACGACGAGCTGGCGCACCGGTGCGGTGTGCCAGGCCAGCGTGCCGCCGCTGGCGGTCTCCTCCGCCGTCACCCGCGTCGACGACATCGCCGCGGATACCAGATCGTCGTTGCGGCCCGGCGTCAGGTCGAGGCGGCCGATCTCGACGTGGGACTGCTCGTCGGCTCCGGTGAACAACCGCACGCAGCGAATCACGTGTGCACCCTTTCGTTCTGGTCGGTTGCAACGGTATCCGCACTCGCCGCGCTGTCCTAGGGTGTGCAGCATGGCGGTTCCGCTCGGCGACACCGAGCCGTATTACGACCTCGGTGACTACCACAGGCACGTCGACACCCCGTCGCCGCAGGCGCAGGTGTGGTTCGACCGCGGACTGGTGTGGGCGTACGCCTTCAACCACGAGGAAGCGATCACCTGCTTCGCACGGGCGTTGGCGCTCGACGCCGACCTCGCGATCGCCCGATGGGGTATCGCGTACGCGATCGGCCCGAACTACAACAAGGGTTGGGACGCCTTCGATCCCGTCGACCTGGCCGCGTCGCTGGCCCGGGCCCGCATGGAACTGGAGCTTGCCGCCTCGAGCCGCGGCAGCGTCGTCGAGCACGCCCTGATCGCGGCGCTGACAACCAGATTCCCCACCGATTTTCCCGACGACGCCGACGCCCTGGCGGCCGGCCATGTCGCCTATGCCGAGGCCATGGCCGAGCTGGCAGGGGCGTACCCCGACGACGCCGACGTCCTGGCGCTGACCGCCGATGCGCTGGTGAACATCACGGCTTGGGCGTTGTGGGACACCGCAACCGGGGAGCCGGCCCCCGGTTCGCGGGTGGTGGAGGCCAAGGCCCTGCTGGACGCGGCGCTGCGCACCGACGCCGGGCGCGCCCATCCCGGTGTGTTGCACCTCTACATCCACGCGATGGAGATGTCAGCCCATCCCGAGGACGCGCTGCCGGCCGCCGACCTGCTGCGCGGCCTGGTGCCCGACGCCGGCCATTTGCAGCACATGCCCTCGCACATCGACGTGCTGTGCGGGAACTACCGAGATTCGGTGCTGGCCAACCAATCCGCGGTGGCGGCGGATCGCCGATTCGTCGCACACGCCGGGCCGCTGAACTTCTATTCGCTCTACCGGGCGCACGATCTGCACTTCATCGTCTATTCGGCGATGTTCGCCGGCCAGTCGCAGATCGCACTGCAGGCTGCCGACGAGCTGTCCGGGCAGCTGACCCCCGACCTGCTCAGCATCGAGTCGCCGCCGATGGCCGACTGGCTGGAAGCATTCGTGCCGCTACGGGTGCACGTGCTGATCCGATTCGGCCGCTGGGACGAGCTGATCGCCGAGCCCCTGCCCGTCGACACCGAGTTGTATTGCACGACAACGGCAACCATTCACTACGGGCGCGGGGTCGCGCATGCCGCCAAGGGACAGCTGGCCCAGGCGGCCGCCGAGCGGGAGGCGTTCGCCGCGGCCTATGCCCGCGTCCCGGAGTCGCGGTACCTGTTCAACAACACCAGCCGCGACATCCTGGCCGTCGCCGCGGCGATGCTCGACGGCGAGATCGCCTATCGGGAGGGCGATTTCGATGCGGCCTTCGAGCATCTGCGGCGGGCGATCGCACTCGACGACGAGCTCCCCTATGACGAACCATGGGGCTGGATGCAGCCGACCCGGCACGCCTATGGTGCGCTGCTGCTTGAACAAGGCCGCGTCGAGGATGCGGCCGCGGTGTACGCCGCCGACCTCGGGCTGGATCCGACATTGAGCCGGCCCTGCCAGCACCCCGGCAACGTCTGGAGTCTGCACGGCTACCACGAATGCCTGCAGCGACTCGGCCGCGCAGACGAGGCCGTCATCATCGGCCGCCAGCTCGAACTGGCCAGAGCCCGCGCCGACGTCCCGATCCTCGCGTCGTGCCTGTGCCGCCTAGAGGTCGTCAGCACGGACTGCTGCAACTGAGGCAGTAATCTCGACAGGTGCACGACGGCCTGGAACCTCCCTCGCCGGTCCTCCCGACCCGGCGGGGCTGGCCCGGCCGGGTCGTGCATTTCATCGGCTCCGCGCCCATCACGTTCGGCTGGCTGGCGGTGTTGTTCCTGACGACCATCGCCCAGCACCTGCTGCCGCACTGGCATCTGCTGGAGCTGCTGCGCAAAGACTCGACCAACCTCCACCACCTCGCCTCCGACCCGATCCGGGTGCTCATCACCAGCCTGCTGTGGCTCGACGGCGCGGCGTGGTGGCCGTATCTGGTGATGTTCTGCCTCTTCCTTGCCCCGGCCGAACGCTGGCTAGGCCGGCTGCGCTTCGTGATCGCCGGGCTGATCGCCCACATCGTCGCCACCTATGCCAGTGAGGGCTATCTGTACTGGCAGATCCAGGAGGCGATGATCTCACCGCGCTACCTCAACGCCCGCGACATCGGCGTCAGCTACTTCGCCGTCGGCATCGGCGGTCTGCTGACCTATCACATCGCGCGGCCGTGGCGCTGGCTGTATCTGTTCATCGCACTCGCCTACTGCGTGGGCGCGGTGCTGATCAGCCCGACGTTCACCCCGGTCGGGCACCTGATCGCGCTGTTCGTCGGATTCGCCTGTTACCCACTGGCGCGCAGCCGGCCCGGTTCACCGGTGGATCCGATGCGGTTGCTGGACCTTTGGCGCTTCCGCCATCCACCGACACCGGTTGCGTAAGGTGAGGGCGTGGCGCTCGACGACCAAGACATCCGGCGGCTCGGCCGCTGCGTCGAGCTGGCCCGCACCGCGCTGAACGCCGGTGACGAGCCGTTCGGCTCGATCCTGGTCGACGCCGACGGCACGGTCCTGTTCGAGGACCACAATCACGTCGCAGGCGGTGACGCCACCGCCCATCCCGAACTCGCGATCGCACAATGGTCCGCCGCGAACCTCTCCCCCGATCAGCGGGCCCGCGCCACCGTCTACACCTCCGGCGAACACTGCCCGATGTGCGCGGCCGCACACGCCTGGGTTGGCTTGGGCCGCATCGTGTTTGTCGTCGCGGGAGCCCAGCTGGCCGACTGGCTCACCGACTGGCAGGCACCGCTGCCACCGGTGGCCACTCTGCCGATCACCGCGGTCGCCCCGCAGCTGACGGTCGACGGCCCGGCCCCCGAGTACCGCGACGAGATGATGACCCTCTACGCCGCGAAGTTCGCGCCATGAGCGACTGGGTGCGCCACGCGATCTGGTGGCACGTCTATCCACTCGGTTTCGTCGGCGCCTTCCCCGCCGCCGAACCGCCGGGCCCCGATGAGCACCGACTCCGCCGCCTCGTCGACTGGCTCGACCATGCCGTCGAACTCGGGACGTCCGGGATCGCGCTGGGGCCCGTCTTCGCCTCCCGCACCCACGGATACGACACCACCGATCACTTCCGCATCGACCCGCGACTCGGTGACGACGACGACTTCGACCACCTTGTCTCCGAAGCGCATCAACGTGGACTACGGGTCCTGCTCGACGGCGTGTTCAACCATGTGGGAACGGAATTCGAGCGCTACCGTCGCGCCGTGGACGGCGGCGACCCCGATGCACGATCGTGGTTTCGCGGCCGCCCCGGCCACTTCCACACCTTCGAGGGCCACGGCGAGCTCATCACCCTCAACCACAACAGCCCGGCCGTCGTCGACTACACCGTCGACGTGATGAGCCACTGGCTGGCCCGGGGCGCCGACGGGTGGCGCCTCGACGCGGCGTACGCGGTACCGGAGTCGTTCTGGGCGCAGGTGCTCCCGCGGGTCCGCGAAACCCACCCCGACGCCTGGTTCGTCGCCGAGGTGATCCACGGTGACTACGTCGCGTTCGTCGACGGCAGCGGTGTCGACTCGGTGACCCAGTACGAACTGTGGAAGGCGATCTGGAGCAGCCTCAACGACGGCAACTTCCATGAGCTGGACTGGGCGCTGCAGCGCCACAACGACTTCCTGACCCGATTTGCGCCGCTGACCTTCGTCGGCAACCACGACGTCACCCGGATCGCCAGCAAGCTGGACCGCCCCGAGCAGGTGGCCCACGCCCTGGTGCTGCTGTTCACCACCGGCGGTGTCCCCAGCATCTACGCCGGTGACGAACTCGGCTACCGCGGCGTCAAGGAAGAACGGGCCGGCGGCGACGACGCGGTGCGGCCCGAGTTCGGAACGCCACCCGTCCCGCTGGACGCCGCGGGGCGCGAGACCTGGAACCTGCACCAGTACCTGATCGGCCTGCGCCGCCGAAATCCCTGGCTGCACGAAGCGAAAACCACTGCACTGCAAGTGGACAACCGCGGTTATGTTTATGAGACCCGCACCGGCGACGACGCCCTGATCGTCGCGCTCAACATCGACGACGCGCCGATGCCGCTGCCGGTGGCCAAGCTCACCGGCGGGCAGGCCCAGTTGGTGGGCGGCACCGCGGCACCCCCCGAGGAGATCGTCGACGAGGTGGTGGTCCCACCTCAGGGCTGGCTGGTGCTGCGGCCGCTATAGCAGCTCGAGTGTCCGGGTGTCCCGCTCGCCGCCGTAGAACCTGTCAAGCACCGCCACGAAATCGGCGTTGTCATCGGTGGCCGCCGCGAACAGCGTCATCGACGAGCGCACCTTGAGATTGTCCGGCCAGCCGAAGATCTCATCGACAGAGCGGCCTTCGATCGCCACCACCAGGCGGGCACACTGCCGCAGTCGTGGCCCGAGCGTCGGGTGCGCCAGGTATGCCTGCGCTTCAGCCAGCGATGAGATACCGAAACGCTTTGCGGTGGAACTACTTCCGAGCGCACCGAGCTGAGGAAAGATGAACCAGATCCAGTGGCTGCGCTTGGCGCCGGCCCGCAACTCGGCGAGCACCTGGTGGTACACCCGGTCCTGGGCATCGACGAAGCGTTGCAGATCGAACGGGTCCACGCCTCAACTGTACCGTTGCCTCCGCGTGATCTTTCCGTTATTGACGCCAGGTCAAAGCCGTTGCGGTACTGAGTATCCCGAGTCCCCCGCGTCGCCTGATCGTTAGCGAACCGCGATATGCCACACCGCCGCGCGTGCCGAGTCCGCGCTACGCACCGTGATTAGCTACCGGCACACAGCTCACCTCCGGTTGTGAAACACGTACGAAAGGTGATGGTTTCCGTCATGAAGATCGTCGATAAGTTGCGAGGCACATGGTTGCGCCGCGTGGCCGCAGCCTTCGTGGCCGCACTCGCTCTGCCCGGCCTGATTGGTGTCGTCGGCGGGTCGGCGACCGCGGCCGCCTTCTCCAAGCCCGGACTCCCGGTCCTCTATCTCGATGTCCCGTCCGCCGCGATGGGACGCAATATCCGTATCCAATTCCAGGGCGGTGGCCCGCACGCGGTGTACCTGCTCGACGGCCTGCGCGCCCAGGACGACTACAACGGCTGGGACATCAACACCCCGGCGTTCGAGTGGCTGTACGGCTCGGGCCTGTCGACCGTCATGCCGGTCGGCGGACAGTCCAGCTTCTACACCGACTGGTACCAGCCGTCGCAGGGCAACGGGCAGAACTACACCTACAAGTGGGAAACGTTCATGACCCAGGAGCTGCCGGCGTACCTGGCCGCCAACTACGGGGTCGACCCGAACGGCAACGCCGTCGTCGGTCTGTCGATGGCCGGTAGCGCATCGCTGACCTACTCGATCTACTACCCACAGAAGTACACCTACGCCGCATCGCTGTCCGGCTTCCTGAACCCCTCCGAGGGCTGGTGGCCGATGCTGATCGGTCTGGCGATGAACGACGCGGGCGGGTTCAACGCGCAGAGCATGTGGGGTCCGTCGTCCGATCCGGCGTGGCGCCGCAACGACCCGATGGTCAACATCAACCAGCTGGTCGCCAACAACACCCGGATCTGGATCTACTGCGGCACCGGTACGCCGTCGGATCTCGACACCTCCGGTGGCGGTGGCAACCTGATGGCCGCGCAGTTCCTCGAAGGATTCACATTGCGCACCAACAAGACCTTCATGGACAACTACCTCGCGGCTGGTGGACGCAACGGCGTGTTCAACTTCCCCGCGAACGGTACGCACAGCTGGGGCTACTGGGGACAGCAGCTGCAGCAGATGATCCCGGACATGCAGCGGGTGCTGGGAGCAACTCCGTCCGCCGGCTGATCCACCCGAAACAACAGCGAGCCTGTCGCCACCCCCCGGCGGCAGGCTCGCTGCTTTGTGTGCGCCGCCGCGCGAGGGGAACAAACTGGAATCGTTCAAGGTTGAGTCGGTCAGACTGAACTTTGGAGGATTGATGGCTGAAGCCAAATCTGTGCCGGTCCTGTTTGTCAGCGAGCCGATCGTGCTGCCGGGAATGGTGGTGCCGATCGAACTCGACGACGCCGCGCGTGCCGCGGTGGACGCGGCGCAGGCCACCCCGACCGGCAAGCTCTTGATCGCCCCACGCCTGGACGATCGCTACCCCACCCACGGCGTCATCGCGTCGATCGTGCAGGTGGGCCGCATCCCCGGCGGTGGCGCCGCTGCCGTCGTGCGCGGTGAGAGCCGCGCCCACATCGGCTCCGGAACCACCGGGCCGGGCGCGGCGCTGTGGGTCGAGGTCGACGAGATAACTGCGGCCGAGGCAGACGAGGACACCAAGGCACTCGCCGCGGAGTACAAGAAACTGCTGCTGGCCATGCTGCAACGCCGCGAGGCGTGGCAGATCGTCGACGTGGTCAACAAGATCACCGACCCGTCGGCGCTGGCGGACACCGCCGGCTACGCGTCGTATCTGTCCGACGTCCAGAAGCGCCAACTGCTGGAAACCAGTGACGCGGATCGTCGGCTCCGTCTCCTGATCGACTGGACCTCCGAGCATCTGGCCGAGGTCGAAGTCAGCGACAAGATCTCGCAGGACGTCCGCGAGGGCATGGAGAAGACGCAGAAGGAGTTCCTGCTGCGCCAACAGCTCAACGCCATTCGCAAGGAACTGGGCGAAGACGAGCCGGACGGATCCGACGATTATCGGGCCCGTGTCGAGGCGGCCGACCTGCCGGAGAAGGTCCGGGAGGCCGCGTTGCGCGAGGTCGGCAAGCTGGAACGCTCCAGCGAGCAGAGCCCCGAGGGCGGGTGGATCCGCACCTGGCTGGACACCGTCCTGGACCTGCCCTGGAACACCCGCACCGAGGACTCGACCGACCTGACGGCAGCCCGCGACATCCTGGATGCCGACCACCACGGGCTGGACGACGTCAAGGACCGCATCGTCGAGTACCTGGCCGTCCGCTCGCGTCGCGCCCAGCGCGGTCTGCAGGTCGTCGGCGGCCGCGGCTCCGGCGCCGTGATGGTGCTGGCCGGCCCGCCCGGCGTCGGCAAGACGTCACTGGGTGAATCGGTGGCACGGGCATTGGGCCGCAAGTTCGTTCGCGTCGCCCTGGGTGGCGTGCGCGATGAGGCCGAGATCCGCGGGCACCGGCGCACCTACGTCGGCGCGCTGCCCGGCCGGATCGTCCGGGCGATCGGCGAGGCCGGTTCGATGAACCCGGTCGTGCTGCTCGACGAGATCGACAAGGTCGGCTCCGACTACCGGGGCGACCCCTCGGCCGCCCTGTTGGAGGTCCTGGACCCCGCGCAGAACCACACGTTCCGCGACCATTACCTGGACCTGGATCTGGACCTGTCCGACGTGGTGTTCCTGGCCACGGCCAACGTGATCGAGAACATCCCCTCGGCCCTGCTGGACCGGATGGAGCTGGTGCAGATCGACGGCTACACCGAGGACGACAAGGTCGCCATCGCCCGCGAGTACCTGCTGCCCCGGCAGCGCGACCGCGCGGCGCTGACCCCCGAGGAGGTCACGGTCACCGACGCGGCGCTGCGCAAGATCGCCGCGGACTACACCCGGGAGCCCGGTGTGCGGCAGTTCGAGCGGCTGCTGGCCAAGGCGTTGCGTAAGGCGACCACCAAGCTGTTTGCCTCCGACGAGGCGTTGACCATTGATGAGCCGGATCTGGTTGGCTACCTTGGCCGTCCGCGGTTCACCCCGGAATCGGCGGAACGTACCGCCGTGCCGGGTGTGGCGACCGGACTGGCGGTGACGGGCCTGGGCGGCGATGTGCTCTACATCGAAGCCGGGTCGACCGAGGGCGAGCCGAGCGTGCAGCTGACCGGTCAGCTGGGCGACGTGATGAAGGAGTCGGCGCAGATCGCGCTGTCCTACGTGCGTAGCCATGCCGAACAGCTGGGCGTGGATCCCGCGGCGCTGAACCGCAAGATCCACGTGCACGTGCCGGCCGGCGCGGTGCCCAAGGACGGTCCGTCCGCAGGCGTCACGATGGTCACCGCGCTGGTGTCCATGGCCACCGGACGGCAGGTCCGCTCGGATGTCGGGATGACCGGCGAAGTCACCCTGAACGGGCGGGTGCTGCCCATCGGCGGCGTCAAGCAGAAGCTCTTGGCCGCGCAACGGGCCGGGCTGTCAACGGTTTTCATCCCGCAGCGCAACGAGGCCGACCTGGACGACGTCCCGGCCGAGGTGCTCGAGGCGCTGACCGTGAAGCCGATGACGGACGTCGCCGACATCGTCGCGCAGGCGTTGGAGCCGGCCACCGAGGCGGCCACCGCCGCGGCCTGACGCTCGACAAGACACAAAGTCGCCCCTATTCAGCCGAATTGGGGCGATTTTGTGTCTGCTGGGCGTAGTAAATACTGGCTATGCCCTACGACGAAGATCTCGCGAACCGCCTGCGGGAACTGCTCGCCACCGAACCCGGAGTCGACGAGAAGCGGATGTTCGGCGGGTTGGCGTTCCTGATCAACGGCAACATGGCCGTCTGCGCCAGCGGCCAGGGCGGCCTGATGGTACGAGTACCGCCGGAGGCCACCGCCGGCCTGCTGGCACGCGAACACACCGCACCGATGATCATGGCGGGGCGGGAAACTCGCGGCTGGATCCGGATCGGTGACGCCGGGGTGCGGACGAAGCGTCAGCTGCAGAGCTGGGTCGCCCGCGGCGTCGACCACGCGAAATTCCTACCGCCGAAGTAGCGCCGGAATAAATCCCGGTGAGCCGGGCTTGTCGCGTGCATGACCTACCCCGTGCGCGTCGCCGTGCAGATTCAGCCCGCCGACACCCCTGACTACGCCACCTGGCGGCGTGCCGTCCTGCACGCCGAGAGCATCGGCGTCGACGTCATCTTCGGCTACGACCACTTCCACGCGCCATTCATCGAATCAATCGCCGACGCGAAACCGGTACTGGCGGCCACGCAGCCGGACGTCAACAACTTCGAAGGGTGGACCGCGCTGGCCTCCTGGGGCGAGATCACCACCCGGGCCGAGCTCGGGCTGCTGGTGTCAGGCATGGGCTACCGCAATCCGGACCTGCTCGCCGACATGGCCCGCACCGTCGATCACATCAGCGGTGGCCGCGCCATCCTCGGCGTCGGCGCGGGGTGGTACGAGAAGGATTACACCACATACGGTTTCGACTTCGGGACCGTCAAGTCCCGAGCCGACGCGTTCGACGAGGGTCTGCTGCGCATCGAGCGACGATTCGGCCTGCTGCAGCCGGCGCCGCTGCGCAAGATCCCGATCCTGATCGGCGGATCCGGCCCCAAGCGCACGCTGCCCGCCGTCGCACGCCACGCCGACATCTGGCACACCTTCCTTCCCCTCGACTCGTACCGGGAAGCGAGCGCCCGCGTCGCCGAGTTGGCCGCCCGGTTCGGACGCGCCGACAGTGACATCGAGCGCTCGACGTTCTGGACCGATCCCCGGTCGGCGGACGACTATCTGGCCGCCGGTGCGACGTTGTTCCACACCGAGGTCCGCGCATCGGAGGGCACGTACGACCTGAGCACGGTCGAGAAGATGATCGACTGGCGCGACACGAAACGCTGAGAATGTCTGACGCCACGATGACATATCGTTTCGTCGGCCCACTGGACGGGTATCGCCTGGCAGATGGATGATGCGGAGGCCAGGCGCCTCATTCAGCGCCTTCGTCAGCATGCGGGCAGAACCTATGCCGCGGAAGCGGGAATCACCTTGCGGGACACCCCGATGCCGCTGTTCCAGCTGCTGGTGCTGTGCATGCTGGCCAGCAAGCCGATCGATGCCTCCATCGCGATGCACGCCGCCCGTGAACTGTTCCGGGCCGGATTGCGCACACCGCGCGCCGTGATGGCGGCCAACCGGCAGACCATGATCGACGCGTTCGGCCGTGCCCACTACGTGCGCTACGACGAGAGTTCGGCGTCGCGGCTGACCGAGCTTGCGACCAGGGTCAACGACGAATACCGCAACGACCTGCGCACGCTGGCCCGCATCACCAAGCCCGACGTGAAGAATGCCAGACAGGCGCTCAAACAGTTCACCGGAATCGGGGACACCGGATCCGACATCTTCCTGCGCGAGGTCCAAGACGTCTGGCCGTGGGTTCGGCCCTACTTCGACAAGCGCTCGCTGGACAGCGCCGAGCAACTCGGTCTCCCCCGTGACCCGCACAGACTGGCTGCCCTCACCGGCCGGGCGATCGCGCCGCTCGCGGCAGGCCTGGTGCGGGTTTCGTTGGACGACGACGTGCGGCAGCGTATCGCCGGCTGACGCGTGACCGTCCGAATCGGCACCTCGGGGTGGTCCTACGACCACTGGGATTCGGTGCTGTACCGCCCCGGCCTGCCGGTCGCCAAGCGACTGGCCCGCTACGCCGAGGTGTTCGACACCGTCGAACTCAACGCCAGCTTCTACCGCTGGCCAAAGGACGCCACCTTCGACGGCTGGCGCACCCGGTTGCCCGACGGATTCACCATGACGGTCAAGGCGCACCGCGGCCTGAGCCACTACCGCCGCCTGAACAACCCCGAACCGTGGATCGATCGGCTGGAACGCTGCCAGCGGGCGCTCGGTGACAAGCGGGAGGCGGTGCTGGTCCAGCTGCATCCCGACCTCGAACGCGACGACGCCCGGCTGGCCTACTTCCTGTCGCTGGTCCCCGACTGGATCCGGGTGGCCCTCGAGATGCGTCACCCGTCCTGGGACGACCCGCACGTCTACGAGCTCCTGGAGCGCTACCGCGCCGCCTACGTGGTGATCAGCGGGCCCGGTATGCCCTGCGTACTGCGCGCCACCACCGATCTGGTCTACGTGCGCATGCACGGCCCCGACACCGCGCCCATCTATGCCGGGAACTACACCGAGGACGACCTGAACTGGTGGGCCGACCGGATCCGGGAGTGGCAGGATCAGGACCGGCGGGTGCTGGTCTATTTCAACAACGACGGCCAGGGTCACGCCGTCCGGAACGCACTGCGGCTGCGCGAACTACTCGGCGGGTGATTCGAGCAGTCTTTTTCGCGCCGTGGCGAATTCGGTGTCGGTGAGGTCGCCGCGGTCGCGCATGGTCTTCAACGTCTGCAGTCGCTCGGCCAGCTCGGGCGGCAGGTCGCCCGGTTGCGGCGCGGCCCGGACAATCGGCTCGTCCTCGATGAGTTCGACGAGCTGCGGGCGGGCCGGATCGATCCGCACCGCCACCCGGTCGCCGGCCTCGGGCAGCTCACCCAGGGTGAACGTCGCCGCCAACCGGGCCTCGTAAGGCGTTGCCCCGTAGGATGTTTCGACACGCAGCCGCAGCACACGGCGGCTGGCATCCTTGTTCACCACCACGTTGAACGTCGGCCTGATGACCTCCAGCACGACACCTGTGGCGGCCACCCCGGCACTGCGCAACTGATCCACCCGAGACACTGCGACAACCAGCCACGCCGCGTAGCCGAGGACGACCGCGCTCCACAGCGCCAACCACCACACCGACAGCGGGGTCGTCCAGTCGGCGGCCCACGGAACCGTCGAGGCGATCACCCAGCCCAGCAACGCCGGACGCGGCGACCGGCGTGAAATCGCCAGGAACACAACGAACTGCGCGACGTAACCACCGAGCCAGACGCCGAGCACCCAGCCTTTGGCCGAGGTGGCGCCGGCATGGTCGAGCAACCGGGTGGCGATCAGCGCCGGGGCGGCGATCAGCACCCACCACAGTGCCGAGAGCCTCGCTATGGTCCGCCACATCACCGGGCCACGGTATACCGCGTCACACCCGCACCACGTCGCAGGCAGGTGCCAGCACGGTGACCAGCCCGGCAGAACCGTCGACCCGGACCCGCATGCCGGTACACAACCCGGCGGCCACTCCGGCGATGAACGGAACACCGAAGTCAGCGGCGAACACGCTCACATCTCCCAGCGTGGCACCGCCGTCGGTCAGGACCGCGGCCGGTGTGCCCAGCAGCGCCACCGCGTCGATGTCGGCTGCGGAGACGACGGCGATGTCCTCCGCGCCCAGCCCGGCGTCGGCGGCCGAATCGACCACCCGGACCGTGCCTTCCACGACGCCGGGGAACAGTCCGGTTCCGTGCAGCTCGTCGGCGACCTGCGCGGGATCTGGTGCGGGAATCGGCGTCCAAAACCCGTCGATGACGGCGGGCAGCCGCACGGCCTGCAACCGCTCACGCTCGGCGATGCGACGTTTGATGCGCAGCCGGGTGTCGGCCGGGACCGCCAGTGCTTCATCGACGGTCAGCTCGAACACATCGTCGAGCACCGCGATCTTGTCCGCCGCCACCAGCCGGCGGCCCAATTCCCGTACCGCAAGCCGAAGTTGATGGGTGTACCGGAGGGTGGTGTCATAGGCCAGTACCCGGCAGGCCTGAGCGGCGGGAACCGTCGCATGGTCGTCGGCTCCTGAGCCGCGCACGCGGGTGGCCGCCGCAAGCAGTGCGTCCGGACGATCACCGAGCACCGGCGTTGCGAGCTCGACGGCCCCCGGCCCGCGGTGCCCCAGCTGGGCCAGTGCCGAGGAGAATGCGCTCGCCAACATCGGCGCACCGGTGCGGGTGGCCGCCATATCGCCGGACTCCAACGCGGCGCGCGCGTAGGGGTGGGCGCGCAACACCCGCGCCAGCGACGCGACCTCGGCGCCGACGCTCACCGGCTGATCCGCCCCGCTCAGCTGCGCCGGGGCCGCCTCGGCGAGCACGACCGCAAGCGCGCTCAACGTCCATCCCTCATGAACTCGGCTGCGCAGCAACCGGATTCGGGCATCCAGCTGCGCATCGCGCAGCAGCCCCAGCTTGGCTGTGTCGCGCCGTTCGGCGTCGGCGGCGTCGCGGTAGGCCCGCAGGTGACGGCCGAACATGCGGGCGCCGGCCTGCAGACGGCTCGCCGACATCGCGCCGGTGACCGCGGCGAGCGCAGCGGGTCTCGGCGTCGGCACATCGGCGGCGGCGCGCAATCGCCGCGACAGACCGGCCGCGCGGCCCGGAAGTCGAGGCTCGGCGGCCGCGAGGGCAGACGCGCCCAGATAGATCCGGTGGCCGAAGGACGCGACCAGACGGCTCTCCCATTCGCCGGCGACCGCACTGCGCAGATCCAGCAGCGCAGCCAGCGACCGGCCGGCGAGCCGCAACCCGCCCAGATGCAGATCCAGCGACATCGGGGTGAGCGGGCCTGCCGTGGCCTCACTCAGCGGGCCGGCCACGAACACCGGGAAACGCGGGTCGATCCGGTCATCGAATTCGCCGTCGGCGCCCTCGGGTGCGGATCGGCTGCCGGCCGCCCGCGCAACGGTGGTGACGGGCAACGGGACTCGCCCGGGTACCGCGAGCGCGCCGGCCACGCCGATCTTGCGGCCCTGCAGCCCGCGTACCGTATCGGCCACGGCATCGGTTGCGCCCCAGCCGCATTCGAATCTCCACTCGGTCCGCAGCGGGTCCAGGTCGAGCGGCGGACACAGCTGGGGCCAGCCCGACACCCCGCGCACCCTGGGATGCGGATCCACCCCGCCGAGGAGCCGGGCCGCGGAGCCGACGGTGGTGGTGTCCACCCCGGCCAGGTCGACGACACCGGTGCGCTCGGTGCCTGCGGCGAGAACCAGGAACCGGATCAGATCGTCGATGTGCAGCACATGAAGCGATCCGGTGGCGTCGGCATCCAGCAGGGCCGCGACCGAGCGGCAGACCAGGCCGTCGCTCTGCCGTCCCATCGGCGCGGCGATGCGCACCACGAGGTTCGGCGCCCAGCACGTGCTGACCAGGTCCTCCAGCTGCTGAGCGCCACGTGGACCCAACAGGGACAGCGACGGGAACACGATCCGCGCACCGCCGCGCGCGGCGGCGTCACAGACGCGGGCGATATCGGCGGGGCGGGTCAGATCACGCCCGCCGGCGGGCAGCGGAACGACCACGTCGGCTGCCTCCGCCAACCGGTAGAGCACCGGGTGGCTCAGCGCCGCGGCGACGAACTCGACGCCCGCATCCAGGTCGCGGTGCGGACGCTCGGCGATGCCGTCGACGTCATGGCCCGCGGCCAGCAGGCTCTGGGCGAGGGCGCGACCTAGCTCTCCGGTGACTTCCGTGAGCAAGATCCGCATGCCACGCCCCTAGTTCCCCCGTCGTGCTTCGACGAGAATAAGCAGGTCGCGGGGAAAAGATCGCCGTTTCGACCTCGCCAGAAGCCGATCAGGACAGGGTGGCCCGGCCGTCGGCGTGCACCCGGACCTTGGCGCCGGCGATGTCCTCGGCCACGGTGACCGCCGCCGCGTCGGCGTCGTCGACGATGGCCATCGCGCGGGAGTCGTCGGGGGTCCGGACCGCCAGGAAGGCCTTCTCCGGGCGGCCGTCGCGATCGAACGGGGTGGTCCAGGACTCGACGGTGCCCTCGCCCTCCCATTCGACCACCGCGGTACGGGTGGGTTCGCGGTCGACCTCGGACTGGACGTCCTCCCAGCGGAACGCCGCCGGCGGCGGGGTCGCGCTGTACACCCCGAAGCTGTGCTTGGTGAGGAAGCCGCCGTTGGCGGTGATGAGGCCGTAGGCCGCGGGGTCGTCGCGCAGCAACCCGGCCATGGTGGCGATGGAGTGCATGACGTAGTTGTTCCACGGGCCGCCGGCGAAGGTCAGCCCGCCGGTGACGGTCAACGGCCGCTGCGGGTCGTCAGTGGCCAGACCCAGTTCGTTGGCGGCCACCTGCACCGCCGACGGGAAGCAGGAGTAGACGTCGATGTGCGCCAGGTCGTCGACGCCGACCCCGGCGAGTTCGAGTGCGCGGCGCCCGGCGATCCGGATCGCGGGTGACCGATGCAGCTCGTGGCGTTCGGCCACCGAGTAGGTGTCATGCGAGTCGGTGCCCGCGTAGGGAAAGACCCATTGCTCGCGCGGGATCTGCAACGCGGCGGCCTTCTCGGCCGAGCACAGGATGACCACGGCGGCCTGGTTGACCATGTTGTTGGAGTTCATCAACTTCGGATACGGCCAGCTGATCATCCGGTTGTCCGGACCGGCCTGCCCGATCTCCTCGGCGCTGCGCGCCTCACGGCTCCACGCCTGCGGGTTGTCCGCGGCCACCGCGCTGAACCGCGACCACAGCTCCGCGACACGGCGCTGATGATCGGCCACACTCTCGCCGCGCGCGATCCGCAGCGCCTGCTCGAAGAGCGGATAGACGTGCGACGGCAGCAACAGCCCGATGCGTTCTTCGGCGGGGCTGGACATCGGGACCTCGTCCTCAGCGCCCGGCGGCACTGCGACGTCCTCACCCTGGCGGGTCCAGTCGGGCTTGATTCCCTTGGCCTGCATGCGCTTTCGATTGCGCCACGTCTCGCCGCCGGCGAGCAGGACCACCTCGGCGCGACCCTGCTGGATATCCAGGCAGGCCTGATTGACCAGGGACTGGGGCGTGTTGCCGCCCACACCGGTGTAGTAGGTCGAGGGATTGCGGCCGCCGATCCGCTGGCCCAGCAGCAGACCCGGGTCGCGGTAGCGCCACGACAGCAGGTTGACCACGCGGATGGCGTCGACGGCCTGCAGGACGGTCGAATCGGCGGCCTCGCGCGCGGCCGCAGCCATCAGGTCGACGGGTTCGATCTGCGCGTCGTCGCGCTGGTTGATCTGTCCCGCCGCGACCAATACCGGCGTCCGAGGATCCATCGACGGCTCCTATCTGTAGTCGTGACGGCGTTTGACGCCTGTCAAAACCTAGCATCGGTCAGCAGACGGCCAGATGGGCGGTTCTCCTCGGCGGACGGCCATGCCAGGATGACGCCATGACGGTCGTTCTGGTACATGGCAATCCGGAAACCGACGTGATCTGGGGCCCGCTGGTCGAGGCACTCGGTCGCGACGACGTGGTGCGGTTGTCGCCGCCCGGGTTCGGTGCGCCGCTGCCCGACGACTTCCCGGCGACGATGGTGGCCTACCGGGACTGGCTGATCGGCGAATTGGCGGGCTTCGACGATCCCGTCGACCTGGTCGGCCACGACTGGGGCGGCGGGCATGTGCTCAACGTCGTCATCCATCGCCCCGAACTCGTGCGCAGCTGGACCAGCGACATCATCGGTGTCATGCATCCCGACTATGTCTGGCATGACATGGCCCAGGTGTGGCAGACCCCGGGCGCCGGCGAAGAGGCCGTCGGAGCGATGGTCGCCGCCTCGCTCGAGGACCGGGTCGCCCTGCTGACCGGGATGGGCATCTCCGCGGCGGTCGCCACCGAACTGGCGCTGGCACACGGACCAGAGATGGGCCGGGCCATCCTGGCGCTGTACCGCTCGGCGGCGCAGCCCGCCGTTGCCGAGGCGGGCCGGATGCTGGTCAACGCCACCGCGCGTCCCGGCTTGGCGCTGTTGGCCACCGAAGACCACTTCGTCGGCTCCGAGGAGCAGCGCCGCGCCGCCGCCGAGCAGGCCGGCGCCCGGACCGAGGTGCTGGACGGGCTCGGCCACTGGTGGATGCTGCAGGATCCGGTGCGCGGTGCCACGGTGCTGACCGAGTTCTGGGACTCGCTGGACTGATCCCGGTCATTCCCCGGTAGAGCATCGCCGACGGTGCGAGCATGGCCGCATTGCGGCCGAGCAAGGAGCCGCCGATGCCGGGAGGATCATCATGGCCGAGCCGTTTCGTGGCGTCATCAACCTCGATATCCGGGACTCGGTCCCGGACTGGACGCCCTATCAGCTGAAGAAGGCCCCGGACGGCGCCCCCAACGTCCTGATCGTCCTCTACGACGACACCGGCCAGGCGGCCTGGTCGCCCTACGGCGGCCGGATCAACATGCCCACGCTGGACCGGTTGGCCGACAACGGCGTCACCTACACCCAGTGGCACACCACCGCGCTGTGTTCACCGACACGGTCGACCTTCCTGACCGGGCGCAATCACCATGTGAATCGCTGCGCGTCGATCACCGAGGGGTCGATGGGTTTCCCCGGGGCGGCCGGCCGCCTGCCCGCCGAGTGCGCCACCATCGGACAAGTGTTGCAGGACAACGGATTCGCCACGATGTGGCTCGGCAAGAACCACAACGTGCCGGTCGAGGACCTGTCGCCGGGCGGCAGCAAATCGGAGTGGCCGCTGTCGAAAGGCTTCGACCGGTTCTACGGCTTCCTCGGCGGCGAGACCAACCAGTGGTATCCGGACCTCATCGAGGACAACCACGCCATCGAGCCGCCCTACACCCCCGAAGAGGGTTACCACCTGTCCAAAGACCTTGCCGACCAAGCCATTCGGATGTTGCGCGACCTGCGCTCATCGGCACCGTCCAAGCCGTGGTTCATGTGGTTCTGCCCCGGCGCCAATCACGCCCCACACCACGCGCCACAGGACTACATCGACAAGTACAAGGGCGTGTTCGACGACGGCTACGAGGCTTATCGCGAGTGGGTGCTGGCGCGGATGATCGAGCGCGGTGTGGTGCCCGAGGGCACCGAACTGACGCCACTGAACCCGATGCCCGCCGAGGTCGCCAACGAGGCCGACTACGTGCGGCCCTGGGCCGAGCTCAACGAGGAGGAACGCAAGCTGTTCTGCCGGATGGCGGAGGTGTTCGCGGGTTTCTCCGAATACACCGATGCCCAGGTGGGGCGGATCGTCGACTTCCTGGAGCGCACCGGTCAGCTGGACAACACCCTGATCATGTACTGCGCCGACAACGGCGCCTCCGGGGAGGGCACCCCCAACGGGTCGGTCAACGAAAACAAGTTCTTCAACGGCTATCCCGACAGCCTGGAGGAGAACATGTCCTACTTCGACGAGCTCGGCAGCCCGGAGACCTACAACCACTACCCGACCGGCTGGGCGGTGGCCTTCTCCACTCCGTTCCAGATGTTCAAGCGCTACGCGCAGTTCGCCGGCGGCACCTGCGACCCCTTGGTCATCCACTGGCCCAACGGAATCAAGGCCAAAGGCGAGATGCGTCACCAGTATCACCACAGCACCGACATCGTGCCGACCATTCTCGAAGCGGTGGGTCTGCAGATGCCAACGGTGTATCGCGGCGTGGAGCAGTATCCGCTCAACGGGGTGTCGATGCGCTACAGCTTCGACGATCCCCACGCGCCTACCACCAAGAAACGGCAGTACTTCTCGATGCTGGGCACCCGCGGCATCTGGCAGGAGGGCTGGAAGGCAGCCGCCCTCCACGCACCGATCAGCGGCAAAGGACACTTCGACGCCGACGTCTGGGAGCTTTACCATGTCGACGACGACCGGGCCGAGGCCCGCAACCTCGCCGCAGAGCACCCTGAGAAACTCCAGGAACTCATCGACGCATGGTTCGCCGAAGCCGAAGCGAACTTCGTGCTGCCCCTTGACGATCGGCCGGCCGTCGAACAGATAACCGATGTGCGGCCGCAGAGCGAGCCGCCACGCTCACGCTATGTCTATTTCCCCGACACGGCGCCGGTGCCGGAATCGACAGCGGTGAACATCAGGGGCCGGTCCTACAAGATCATCGCCGATGTCGAGGTGACGCCGGAGTCGCAAGGCGTGATCTTCGCCCACGGTTCACGATTCGGTGGTCACACGCTGTTCATCAAGGACCGCAAGCTGCACTACGTCTACAACTTCCTCGGTATCAAACCCGAGCAGACCTTTGTCTCGGGTCCACTCGATCCCGGCCAGCTGACCCTCGGGGTCGAGTTCGTTCGCGAAGGCGCAGGCGAACATATGGAGTCGCTGGGTACCGCCAAGCTCTATGTCGAAGAACAGGTTGTGGCCGAGGGACCGATGCGGGCCCAGATCGGGCCGTTCACGCTGTGCGGCGACGGGCTGTGCGTCGGGTACGACAGTGCCGACCCGGTGAGCCGGTCCTACCCGCCGGGGTTCCCGTTCACCGGCGGTCGGATCCTGGGTGTGGCCGTCGACATCGGCGAGGACCAGTACCTCGACCTCGAAAAGGAAGCCGCGGCCGCTTTCGCCCGGGACTGACCGCGATTGCGAACGAACACGCCCGCAACCCGACCGGGTCTGCGGCGACACAGCATGATTTGTTTGCGCCCGTGATGGGTAAGCCAAAGCGTCCCCTAACAAGGAAGTGAGGGCCGCATGGCTGTGGGATCGGGAGTGATTTCAAGGGCCGCCATGACATTCGTCGGCGGTGCCGCGGTGTTGACGCTTGCCGTCGGCTGCGGCAGCAGCAATGACAACTCGAAGACGAGCACGTCGACCACCACGACGACGTCGCCCACCTCGTCGGTGGTTGTGACGACCAGTCCGGCCGCCGGTGACACCACAGCGCCTGGCGGCGTGACGGGCACGGCGCCCGGCGTGAACGGCGGCGCGGGCCCCGGCGGCGTGACGGGCACAGCGCCCGGCGTCGAGGGCGGCGCAGGCCCCGGCGGCGTGAGCGGCTCGGCACCCGGCGTGAACGGCGGCGCAGGCCCCGGCGGTGTCAGTGGCTCGGCGCCCGGCGTCGAGGGCGGCGCAGGCCCCGGCGGCGTGAGCGGCTCGGCACCCGGCGTGAACGGCGGCGCAGGCCCCGGCGGTGTCAGTGGCTCGGCGCCCGGCGTCGAGGGCGGCGCAGGCCCCGGCGGCGTGAGCGGCTCGGCACCCGGCGTCAGCGGTGGCGCAGGACCCGGCGGTGCCGGGGGTTGCGTGAACGGCGTCGGCTGCCTCGGAACCGGCTAGTACAGGCTAGTACCGGCTACACCAGCACCTGGCCGAGTGGCCATTCGCGACGTAGACCGCGTCGCGGGTGGCCACTCAGTCGTCTGCGGGTCCGACCCGGTAGATCGACTTGAGGGCGAAGAACGCGTCCAGCCCCTCCGGACCCAGTTCGCGGCCGATGCCGCTGGCCTTCACTCCCCCGAATGGCGCACGAAAGTCCAGCTGGTAGTCGTTGATTCCGACGGTGCCGGTACGCACCGCGCGCGCCACCTCGATGGCGCGCTCGTCGTCGGTCGACCACACCGTGCCGGCCAGACCGAACTCGCTGTCGTTGGCCAGCGCGACGGCCTCGTCGTCACCGTCGTACGGGATCACCGCGAGCACCGGACCGAAGATCTCCTCCTGGGCGATCCGATCGGCGTTGTCGACGTCGGCGAACACCGTCGGCGAGACGAACCAGCCGCGCGGCTGATCGGCCGGAACCGAGCCGCCCGCAACCAGTTTCGCCGAGCTTGCCTTCCCGGATTCGATGTAGCCCAGCACCCGGTCGCGTTGGCGGGCACTGACCAGCGGGCCGATATCGGTCGACTTGTCCAGGGGGTCACCGACGGTGAGTTCACCGACCATGCCGACGAGCGCGTCAAGCACCTCGCCGTAGCGTGATCGGGGTGCCAGGATCCGCGAACTGAGGTGGCAGGTCTGACCGTTGTTGACGAACGACGCGTTCCGCAGGCCCTTGATGGTGGCGTCGAGGTCGGCATCGTCGAGGATGATCGCCGCCGATTTCCCGCCCAGCTCCAGGGTGACCGGGCGCAGCAGCCGGCCGCACACCTCGCCGATCGCACGGCCGGCGACCGTCGACCCGGTGAACGTGACCTTGTCCACGCCTGGATGCGATACCAGGTAGGCGCCGGCCGCCGCGCCACCGGGAACGATGTTGAGCACGCCCGCAGGCAGCCCGGCCTCTTCCGCGGCTTGGGCGAACACCAAAGCGTCCAGCGCGGTTTCGGGAGCGGCCTTGAGCACCACCGTGCAGCCGGCCGCCAGCGCGGGCGCCAGCTTGAAGGCGGCGAGCGCCTGCGGATAGTTCCACGGCACGATCGCGGCCACCACACCGACGGCTTCCCGGCGCACGACGGTGTGCCCGATCATGCTCGGGCGGATCTCCTCGATCGGCGTTTCGGTGATCAGCTGCGCGTAGTAGCGCACCAGAGCGGCCGGGAAGCGCCCGTTGGCACCGCGCGACAACGACATGGGCATGCCGTTCTCGCGGCTCACCAGCTCGTCGGTGGACCGCGCGCGGCTCTCCAGGGCGGCAGCGAACGCGATGAGCAATTCGGCCCGGTGGTCGGGCGAGGCGGACTGCCACTGCCCGAGGGCGGCCCGTGCGGCGGCCACCGCGGCGTCGATCTCGGCCTCGGTGGCGCTGGCACCGTCGCCCAGCGGCTCGCCGGTCGCCGCTTCGATGACCGGCTGTACCTGGTCGGCCTTGCGGAACGTTCCGTCGACGAAAATCTGTGCGGCGGTGCTCATCTCATCGCTCCTGGAGTCTCGGCGGCCGCGGCGAACAGCACGCCGTCGGCGATCAGTCGGTCGATTTCGTCGGCCGTCATGTTCAGCACGTCGGAGCAGATCCGGCGGGTGTCTGCGCCGGGCAGCGGCGCGGGGCGCTGCGGTGCGGGCGGAATGTGGCGGTAGGGTGCCGGGCCTACCTCGGTCAGCAGCGGATGCTCGAGCAACGGATGGATCATGTCACTGAACACTTTTCGCACCGTCAGCTGCGGATCGTCGGCCAGGTCGGCGACCCGGTTCATCGGCCCGGCGGCCACCCCGGCGGCCTGCAGCGCCTCGGCAACCTGCAGTGGCGAGCGTTCCCTCGTCCAGTCGGGCAGTTCCGTGTGGCCGATGACGCGGGCCACCGCCTCGCGGTCGGCATCGGAACCAATGGACACCACGCACCATTCGTCATCTCCGGCGCACGCCAGCACCAGATGCGCGGCGGGATCCGGCTCGACGTGCCCGACTCCGGTGGCCGCGGCGGCCAGCGTGACGTAGAGGGTGTCGAGTTGGTTGATCGCGGCTTCGGCCTGCGACACGTGGGTCCTGGCGCCGACGCCGTCCCGCTCGCGGCGGATCAGTCCGGCGAGCGCCCCGATCGCACTGATCCGTCCCACGACATGGTCGGGGAAGATCGTTGTCGCGTCGTAGAACGCATGCCGCGCGGTGGGCGCGGGCGGCTCCTGCGACGTCCACAACCGGGTCACGCCGATCGTCGCGCGTACCAGCGGGCCGTACCCCAGGCGTTTGCTCCACGGTCCGGTGTCACCGAATGCGCTGCTTTCGGCCAGCACCAGGCCGGGATTGAGCTCACGCAGTCGTTCGGGGGAAAAGCCAAGGGCGGCAAGTGTTCCCGGCTTGAAGTTGGCGAACACCGCATCGGAGGCCGCCACCAGCCGGCCGAACACCTCGGCGCCTTCGGGGCTGCGCAGCTCCAGGCCCAGGCCGAGCTGGTTGCGATGGGCGCGGGCGAACGACTCGCTGATCTGCTGATCGGGACGCTTCTGGCGCAAGCCGTCGGGGTAGCCGGCGCTCTCGATTTTGATCACCTCGGCGCCGAGGTCGCCGAACAGCCGGCTGAGTTCACCGCCGGCGACGATGACACCGAGATCCAGCACCCGCACGCCGGCCAGCGGCCGGGCGCCCACCGCCTGGGTGGCATTCGGCGCGAATGGCGCTGCCGTCCAACGGGTGTCGCTGCCGTCCAACCCGGGGGCCGGTGTGCGGTAGCCGGCGTGGCTGCCGTCGACCACCCAGTAGCCGGCCGGTACCCGAGCCGTCACACCCGGCGCCAGCTCGGTGTCCAGCAGCGCCCCCACCTCGGTGAGATGCTCGGACTCCAGCGCTTGCGACGGTGTCAGCACCGCGGCGATCGGCACACCGTGTGCCTGACCCTCGGCAACCAGCTGAGCCATCGTCTTGCCGGCGAACAGCGCGGCCATCAACTGACCGAGCTCACCGAAGGCTTTGGTGCGGGCGGCAATCGAGTCGAAAACCGGGTCCTGGAACTGTTCGGGCTCCCCCAGCCACGCCCGCATGCCGCGCCACTGCCGGGGCGCCAGCACACAGATCCGCACGTAGCCGTCGCGGCAGGCGAAAATGGGATACGAATCCTGATTTCGCGGTCTGCCGCGCCAGCGCTCGGCCGCGTTGCGGGCGGTCGCGGCCTGACCCTGCGTCCCGAACGGCGGATCCAAGGCCAGCACCACCGCGTCGTACCGGGAGAAATCGATGTAATCGCCTGTCCCGCAGCGTAACCGGTTGAAGTACGCCACCAGGACCGCCCACGCCGCCTGCACGGCGGCGGTCGTGGAGGCGATACCGTCCGGAGGCAGCACCGGTGTGCCCGTCATCGGCCCCGACCGCGACAGCGCGGTGGACATCGCGTAGAGCACCGCGTCGCTGGCCCGCCAGGACGCCCGTGGCCCCTCGGCGCCGAAGTCGGTGACCGTCATCGCGACCAGCTGCGGGAACTGGTCGGCCAGCGCGACGCATGAGGTGCCGAACGCCGCCGCCAACCCAGGGGTCCCGCTGTCGATGAGGATGTCCGCCTCGCCGGCCAGCTCGACGAGCCGGCGCCGGTCGGCCTCGGCGGCGGGATCGAGCACCAGGCTGCGTTTGTTCGCGTTGTGCAGTGCGAACGGGATACTGACACCGTCGAGGCTGGGCAACGCCCGGCGGGCGGGGCTACCTCCCGGCGCCTCGACCTTGATGACATCGGCGCCGAGGTCGGCCAGCAGCCGGGTGACCGGGTCCCCGGTCTGGTCGCACAGGTCGAGCACCCGCACGCCGGCGAGCAGTGCGGGAGCGGTCACGAGTCCATCGCCAAGCCGAGCACGTCGGACAGCGTAGTAGTGAACAATCGGTGCCCCGGCAGCGCGGTCGCCGCGATCAGGGTTTGATGGACCCATGGACTCGCTGAGCGAAGAGACCATTGACCAACTCGACGGCTGGTGGCGGGCAGCCAATTACCTCTCGGTCGGACAGATCTATCTGTTGGACAATCCCCTGCTGCGCACTCCGCTGAGCCGCGAGGACGTCAAGCCCCGCCTGCTCGGCCACTGGGGCACCACCCCGGGCCTGAACTTCCTCTACGCGCACCTCAACCGCGCCATCAAAGCGCGCGAGCAGTCGACGGTGTACGTCACCGGACCTGGTCACGGCGGCCCCGGCCTGGTGGCCAACGCCTACCTGGACGGCACCTACACCGAGACCTACCCCGACATCACCCGGGATGCCGAGGGCCTGCGCCGGCTGTTCCGCCAGTTCTCGTTCCCCGGTGGCATCCCCTCCCACGTCGCACCGGAGACACCCGGGTCGATCCACGAGGGCGGCGAACTCGGCTACGCGCTGTCGCATGCCTACGGCGCGGCGTTCGACAATCCGGACCTGCTGGTCGTCGCGGTGGTCGGCGACGGCGAGGCCGAGACCGGTGCGCTGGCCACCAGCTGGCACTCCAACAAGTTCGTCAACACCGCCCACGACGGTGTGGTGCTGCCGATCCTGCACCTCAACGGCTACAAGATCGCCAACCCCACAGTGCTGGCGCGCATCCCCGACGACGAATTACGCAGCCTCATGGTCGGATTCGGCCACCAGCCCTACTTCTTCGAGGTGACCGAGGACGCCGCGGCCGATCACGCCGATGCGCACCGCCGGTTCGCCGCACTTCTCGACGAGGTGCTGGACCGGATCGCCGAAATCAAAGCCTCGCCCTCGGAGGACCGGCCGGCCTGGCCGATGATCGTGTTCCGCACGCCCAAGGGATGGACCGGGCCGGCCTACATCGACGGCAAGAAGACCACCGGATCGTGGCGCGCGCACCAGGTTCCGCTGGCCAGCGCGCGGGACACCCCCGAGCATCTGCAGGTGCTGGCCGACTGGCTGGCGTCCTACCGCGCCGAGGAGCTCTTCGACGCCGACGGCACGTTGGACCCGCGTATCGCCGCGCTGGCGCCGGAGGGTCAGCTACGGATGAGCGACAACCCGCACACCAACGGCGGCTTGTTGCTCAAAGACCTTCGGCTGCCCGACTTTCGGACGTTCGGGGTGGACGTGCCCGCACCGGGCGCCACGGTCGCCGAGGCCACCCGGGTGCTCGGCCAGTGGTTGACCGAGGTGATCCGGCTCAACCCGGACAACTTCCGGATCTTCGGGCCCGACGAGACGGCGTCCAACCGGTTGCAGGCGGTCTTCGACGTGACCGACAAACAGTGGAGTGCCGAACTGCTCGGCCCCGAGGTCGACGAACATCTGGCCCGCGCAGGGCGAGTGATGGAGATGCTCTCCGAACACCAGTGTCAAGGCTGGCTGGAGGGTTACCTGCTGACCGGCAGGCACGGGCTGTTCAACTGCTACGAGGCGTTCATCCACATCATCGACTCGATGTTCAACCAGCACGCCAAATGGCTGAAGGTGACCAACCACATCCCGTGGCGCCGACCGATCGCCAGCCTGAATTACCTGCTGTCCAGCCATGTTTGGCGCCAAGACCACAACGGCTTCAGCCATCAGGACCCAGGGTTCATCGACCACGTCGTCAACAAGCGGGCCGAGGTGGTGCGGGTGTACCTGCCGCCGGATGCCAACACCCTGCTGTCCACCTACGACCACTGCCTGCGCTCACGCCAGTACGTCAACGTCGTCGTCGCAGGCAAGCAGCCGCACCCCAACTTCCTCACCATGGAGGAGGCGATCGCGCACTGCACCCGCGGCCTGGGCATCTGGGAGTGGGCCGGCAACGAGACGGTCGGGGAAGATCCGGACGTGGTGATCGCGGCCGCCGGTGACGTCCCGACGCTGGAGGCGCTGGCCGCCGTCGACCTACTGCGCCAGCATCTGCCGGAGCTGCGGGTCCGGTTCGTCAACGTCGTCGACCTGATGCGACTGCAGGACGACACCGAGCATCCGCACGGGCTGTCGAGCCGGGCCTTCGACGGGATCTTCACCGCGGACAAGCCGGTGATCTTCGCCTATCACGGCTACCCCTGGCTGATCCACCGGCTGACCTACCGCCGCAGCAACGACAGCCGCATCCATGTTCGCGGCTACAAGGAAGAGGGCACCACCACGACACCGTTCGACATGGTGATGCTCAACGACCTGGACCGCTTCCACCTGGTCATCGACGTCATCGATCGGGTGCCGCAGCTGCAGTCGAGCTGCGCCACACTGCGCCAGGAGATGGTCGACAAGCGCCTCGCCGCCCGCGAATACACCCGGACCCACGGCGACGACATCCCCGAAGTACGCGACTGGGTGTGGCCGGATGCGCGCGGCGAGCAGACCGGTGCGGCGGTCGACGCCACCGCCGCGACCGGCGGTGACAACGAGTAGATCTTTGCTGGGGTACCGGTGAGCGCGGGTACACTCGGGCGGGTTATGTCTGAGCACAGCGCGGCGGCCGCGCCTCCCCACCCCCATGCGTTGCAGCTGGCCGCCCTGCACCACTTCCGCGTCTACGTCGATATCGGCGTCGTCGTCGTCGTGCTCGCCATGAGCAACCTGCTCGCCCACTTCACCACGCCATGGGCGAACATCGCCGTGGTGCCCGCCGCGGCCGCCGGCCTGCTGGTGCTGGTGCGCTCCCGCGGATTGGGCTGGGCGGAACTGGGATTGGGCCGCGAGCACTGGAAGTCCGGCGCGCTCTACGCGCTGGGCGCGGTGCTCCTGGTGCTGACCGTGATCGCCGTCGGCGCGCTGCTCCCCTGGACCCGCCCGATGTTCTTGAACAACCACTACGCGACGCTGTCCGGTGCTTTGGTCGCCTCGATGATCATCATCCCGCTGCAGACCGTCATCCCCGAGGAGCTGGCCTTCCGGGGCGTGCTGCACGGCGCCCTCGACCGGGCCTGGGGTTTTCGGGGCGTTGCCGCCGCCGGGTCGTTGCTGTTCGGGCTGTGGCACGTCGCCAGCTCACTGGGCTTGACCAGCAGTAACGTCGGTTTCACGCGCCTGTTCGGCGGCGGGTTCCTGGGCATGCTCGCCGGGGTGGTGATGGCGGTGCTGGCCACCGGTGCGGCCGGCTTCGCGTTCACCTGGCTGCGGCGGCGCAGCGGGAGCCTGATCGCGCCGATCGCGTTGCATTGGTCACTCAACGGCCTCGGTGCGCTGGCCGCCGCGCTGGTCTGGCACCTGTCAACCTGAGGTTCGGCTGCGCCGCGCGCGGAACTCCCGGTTCTTGAGCTTGTTGCCGCAGGTCGCCATATCGCACCAAGTCCCGCCGTGGTTTCGCGAGCGGTCGTAGAACGCCCACCGGCAGTTCGCGTTGCCGCATGCCTTCAGCTGCGCCCAGGTCCCGTCGCGCTGAGCTTCCGAGACGATCAGCAGCAGCGATAGCAGCCGCCCCGCCAGCGAGCCGGCGTCGGCGGCCACGTCGAGCGCGCCGTCGGAGCGCAGGTGCACCCGCGCGGTGGCGGTATCGGCGATCCGGCTCAGCGGCCGCAGGTCGTCGGGGGTCGGCGCGGGGCCGCCCGCGTTGTGCACCAGCAGAGCGCGCAGGGCTTCCCGTACCCCACGGATCTCGTCCAATTCCTGCGGCGTGACAGTCCCGTCGGCCGTCAGCAGGCCGTGAGATCGCAACCAGGGCTCGGCGTCGCCGGCGCCGGCCAGCCGGTCCGCGCCGGATTCCAGGTCGGCGGTGTTGACCAGCGCCTGGACCCGGGCGAGCGGCTCGGGCGCCGGCTTGCTCTCGGGGTCTGCCAGCCAGTCGGCCATGGCGTCGAGTGTAGGTACGAGTGACCATCAAAACAACTTGACCGGTCATGAATGACCGGTGTAACGTTTTGGATGGTCATTTAGAGTGAGGCAACGAGGCCTGCTCGGAACAGGAAACGCCCATGGGGCTCAACCAATTTCACGACAACTTCGGCGAGATTAACACCCGGCTCACGGGCGGCCCCGACGCCCCCGCGCCGGCGTCGTCACATCAGGACGCGACAGTCAGCGCGCGGCTGCGGGCACGACTTTTCGCCGGCCGGCTCGACCGCGACGTCGACGACGGCATCGCACCACTGCCCGGCAGCCCACTGGCGGTCCACATGGCGCGGCTGACCTCGATCCCCGAACGCGAAGCACTCGCCCGCAGCCTGCGCCAAGCCCTGGGCGACCTGCACCGCGACCGGCCGGCAATCTCGTCGCACATCCCGGTGCATCCGCAGCGGTTGGCAACCTGCCGCGACGTGGTCGACGACATCACCCTGCGACTGCACGCCCCGCAACCGGTGCGGGCGCGCGGCATGGCCCGGCTGCGGATCCTGCTGTCCGACGGAACCGGTCCGCTGTACCGCAGCGGGCGGGGCAGCCTGGCCGCGGGCCTGCGCGGAGTCCTGGCCGCCCTCTGAGTCAGGGCAGCAGGACCGCCGCCCCCGCGATCCGACCCTCGGCCAGGTCGGTCAGGGCCCGGTCAGCTTGTCCGAGCGGATATTCCGGCGTCGTGACCTCGATGCGGTGCCGGCCCGCGAAGGCAAGGAACTCGCGGGCGTCGGCGCGGGTGTTCGACGACACCGACCGGACCTGGCGTTCCTGGAACAGGTGTCGCTGATAGTTCAGGGCCGGGATGTCGCTGAGGTGAATGCCTGCGATAGCGAGCGTCCCGCCGCGATCGAGCGCCTCGAGGGCAGGCAGCACCAGGTCGCCGACCGGGGCGAACAAGATCGCCGCGTCCAGCGGGACCGGCGGCGGGTCGGCCGCTCCCTGCGCGGACGCCACCCCCAGGCTCAGTGCCAGCTCCTGCGCCTCGGTGCCGCGCGTCATGACGTGGACCTCGGCGCCCTGCGCCAGCGCCACCTGCGCGGTGATGTGGGCGCTGCCGCCGAACCCGTAGAGGCCCAGCCGTCCCCCGGGTGGGAGCTCGGCGCGCAGCAGCGACCGGTAGCCGATGATTCCGGCGCACAGCAGCGGCGCCAGTTCGCTGTCGGTATAGCCGTCCGGCAGTCGATGGGCGAAATCAGCTGGCACAGTGGCGAAGTCGGCATATCCGCCGTCGGCGTCCCACCCCGTGTAGCGCGAGTTCGGGCATAGGTTCTCCGCGCCTCGGCGGCAGTACTGGCACACCCCGCAGGTGTGGCGCAGCCACGCGATGCCGACCCGGTCGCCGGTGGCGAATTCCGCACCCACGTCGGATCCGACCTCGATGACCTCGCCGACCACCTCGTGCCCGGGTGTGACATGTGGGCGGTGCACGGCCAGGTCGCCCTCGGTGACATGCAGGTCGGTGCGGCAGACGCCGCAGGCCAGCACGGCCACCAGCAGTTCGCCGGACGCGGGCCGCGGAACGGCTGCGGCACTGTCCAACTCCAGCGGGTGAGTGCGCATCGGCCCGGGCCGACGTACCCGCCAGGCGCGCATTAGGTCTTGCGGACCATGCCGACGATCCAGAGCAGGATCACCGAGCCCAGGACCGCGGTGAACAGGGTGAACCACCATCCGCCCGCCGCGGTGTCCAGGAAGAAGCTCAGCAGGAATCCGCCGACGAGCGCGCCCACGATCCCGATGACGATGTTCATCAGGATGCCCGAGCTGCCGCCCTTGACGATCTTGCCGGCGATCCAGCCCGCCAGCGCGCCGATGATGATGTAGCCGATCCAGCCGACGCTGGTCAGCGTCGTCGAACGGGCGAGGAATTCAGTCGCTGCAACCATGTCCATGACGGTCTCCTCAGGTTGGCTGGCCAGCGCGAATGCCGACCGCTATCCCTTTGGTATACGCCTGGCAGGTAACGATTGGCCGCATCAAACGGCCACGATCACCTATTGGCCGGGCGTCATCCCGGGAACCGGCGTCTCCACCGGGACCGGAACACCGAGCGGGATGCGCCCTCCCGCGGCGGGCGGCGGCGCGTTCGGATCAGCCACCGGCGCGTTGGGATCCCCCGCCGGCGGCGGCGGCGGCGCCGTGTACGGCCGGATCGACTCGGCGAGCGCCTTGGCGGCGGCCGGATCGATCGGATCCTTGGCGGTGCCCAGCCACACCACGAACCAGCGCTGGTTGCGCTGATCGCGCGGCGCGTTCGGGACGGACGTGCCGACCACACCGGCCCAGATCTGGCCGTTCGGCTTGGTGGTGTCGGTGAACTTCACGTCGTAGGACGAGAAGTAGCCCGGCATGTCACCGGCCTGTAGCGCGCCGCTCTGCTGGTTGAGCCGGACGCCGGGGAACGGCATGAAGAACTCGCCCATGTCCGACGCCAGCCGGATAGCGGCCTTGCTGTTGTCCTGCTCGGCGCCGGCGAACAGCTTCAGGTCCAGCCGGCCGAGGATGACGCTGGTGTCGTTGGCGGTCGGGGCGGGCTGGCCGTTCTCCGCTGGTGCGGTGGTCTTGCTCAGCAGCGCCTGGCCATAGTTGAGCCGCGACGCGTCTGACACCACCCAGCCGGCCGGAAGCAGGTAACTGAAGCCACCCGACGCGTTGGGGATCCGACCGGGCTCCAGCGGTGCCGGCGGCGGCGGGGCGTTCGGGTCGGCCGGCGGCGGGGGCGGTGCGTTCGGGTCCGCGGGCGGCGGCGGCGGCGCGTTGGGATCGGCCGGCGGCGGCGCGTTCGGGTCCGCGGGCGGCGGCGGCGCGTTGGGATCGGCCGGCGGCGGGGGCGGCGCGTTGGGATCCGCGGGCGGCGGTGCGGGTGCCGCCGTGGTGGGTGTCGGCGTCGCGGGATCCGCGACTGCGGTCGACGACGGCAGGGCGATCGTGACGGCGGTGGCGGCGGTCACCGCGGTGACCGCGAACGCCGTCCACAGGCCTGGCCGTCGCGAAATCGAGTCCGGCTGCGTCATGGCGATGAACCTACCGTGTTACGGCCGTGACGCAAGTGTGGCCTGCTCACGATGTGGCGCCCTGTAACGCTGTTGCGAGCTTACAAAATCGGCCAACAATGCAGGTCCGCGACGCGTCTCCGACGCGTCGTCAGCGCGCTGCGGGGTGCAAGGCGACCTCCTGTGCCTTCACTGTGAACCACACCGGGTCGCCCGCGGCCAGCCGCAGGGCGGCTGCCGACTCCGCGGTGATGTCGGCCGCCAGGCCGGGCGCGCCGTCGGCCTGTTCCTGGCCGCGCACCCGCACCCGCCTGCCGTCGGCGTCGAGCTCCGCGACCCGGATCTGGACGCTGTTGCGCGGGCTGCCGTGCGGCAGCTCGCGGTACACCGCGACCGCCGCCGGGGTGAACACCGCGACCAGTGCCCCGCTGCCGGAGGGTGGGACGGCGTGCCTGCCGTGCCACAGCGTCCCGTCCGCGGCACGCACGGCGTCCGGGCCCGCCGCCACCCCCCGCACGACGTTCACGCCGGCGATGCGGGCGCCGAACGTGCTGCGCGGGGCCGCCAGCACGTCGCCGACCGCGCCGATCTCGGCGACGCCGCCGGCGTCGAGCACCATCACCCGGTCCGCCAGCGTCAGCACGTCGAGCAGGTCGTGGGTGATCAGTACCGTCGCCCGGCCGGCAGAGGACACCCGCCGCAACACCGCCCGCACCGACGCGGCCACCGCGACATCGAGTCCGGCCAGCGGCTCGTCGAGCAGCAGCACCTCCGGTTCGGCGGCCAGCGCCCGGGCGATCGCCACCCGCTGCGCCTGCCCGCCGGAGAGCTGATCCGGCTTGCGGTCGGCGAGGTCGGTCAGCCCCACCTCGGCCAGCCACTGCGCGGCGGCCTGCCACGCCACCGCCCGGCCCGCCCCGCGACTGCGCGGGGCGAACGCCACATTGGCCTGCACATTCAGATGCGGAAACAACAGCGGATCTTGCAGCAGAAGGCCCACGCGACGGTCATGGGTGGGCACCGATATCCCCGCAGCGGTGTCGGTCAGGGTGCGGCCGCCCACCCGGACCAGGCCCGAATCCGGCTGCAACAGGCCGGCGATCACGTGCAGCGTGGTGGACTTACCGGCACCGTTGGGCCCCAGGATGGCCAGCACATCCCCGGCGGCGACCTCGAATGCCACCTCATACGAGCGGTCGGCCACCGCGGCCGCGAACTGCAACTCAGCCATTGCCGGTCCAGCCGGACAGCCGTCGCGCCCCGAGACCCAGCACCACGACTGCTGCGACGACGACCAGCAGCAGCGACAATGCGACCGCGGCGTCGGCGTCGCTCTCGCGCTGCAGATAGATCTCCAGCGGCAGTGTCCTGGTGACCCCCTGCCGGGACCCCGCGAAGGTCAGGGTGGCCCCGAACTCGCCGAGCGAACGGGCGAAGGCCAGCACGGCACCGGAGACCAGGCCGGGCGTCAGCAGCGGAAGCGTCACCCGCCACCACACAGTCGCCGGCCTCGCCCCCAGCGTCGCCGCCACGATGTCGTAGTCGGAGCCCGCGGTGCGAGCCGCACCCTCCAGCGCGATCACCAGGAAGGGCAGCGAGACGAAGGTCTGCGCCAGCACCACCGCGGTGGTGGTGAACGCGATCCGGATGCCCGCCGCCTCCAGGTAGCTGCCCAGCAGACCGAGCCTGCCGAAGGCGTACAGCAACGCGATACCGCCGACCACCGGCGGCAACACCAGTGGCAGCAGGATCAGCGGTCGCAGCGTCCGGACGATTCGGTCGTCGTTGCGGGCCAGCACCAGCGCCATCGGCACACCCACGATCAGGCACATCGCCGTGCTGGCCGCCGCGGTGCGCAGGCTCAGCAGCAGCGCGGCCCGTGACGGCGCACTGCTGATCAGGGACCAGAAGTTCGTCCAGTCGACCTTGACCGCCATCGCCACCAGGGGCAGCACCACGAAGGCTGCACCCAGCGCTGCCGGCACATAGACCCACCGCGGCAGCGGCGGCTGCGTCCGGTGCGCCCGGCTGCGCTTCACCCGACACACCCTAGGGCGAAACGCGATGTCGTGTCCGGATCGTGTCGGCGCGGCATTGGCCTCTTTAGCTACCGTCCAGTAACATTTCGCTGTAATCCAACAAGGAGGTTGACGGGATGGACGTGCTGGTCACCGGAGGTGACACCGAACTGGGTCGGACGATTGCGGAGGGTTTCCGCGACGCCGGCCACAAGGTCGTCATCAGCGGGGCACGCCGCGATGATCTCGAGGTGGCCGCCAAGGAACTCGACGTCGACGCGATCGTGTGCGACGCCACCGACGCGGAGACCCTCGGTGGGCTGCGCAGCGAGTTCCCGCACCATCTGGACACCATCGTTCACGTGCCCGCGCCCGCCTGGGTCGGCGGCGACCCCCGCACCTTCAGCCTGAGCGACACCGCGAAGGCCTGGCGCACCGCGCTGGACGCCACCGTCCTGTCCGCCGTGCTGCTGGTGCAGAACATCGGTGACCATCTGCGTTCGGGCGGATCCATCGTCACGGTGGTGCCGGACAATCCTCGCGATGGCGGCGCCGACGCCGCGGTCAAGGCCGCACTGTCGAATTGGACTGCAGGACAAGCGGATTACTTCGGCACCCGCGGGATCACCGTCAACACGGTGGCGTGCGGGCGCAGCGCCGAGCCGTCCTACGACGGGCTGTCGAGCACCCCGCCGTCGGTGGCGGCCGAGATCGCCCGCCTCGCACTGTTCCTGACCACGCCCGCGGCCCGGCACATCACCGGCCAGACCGTGCACGTGGGCCGGGGCGCGCTCGCCAACTTCGGCTGACGGTTCACCTGTAGTTCGCCGTCGCGGGCTAACGTCGAATCCGTGACGATTCGACTCGGGATTCAGATCCCCAATTTCTCCTACGGCACCGGTGTCGCCGAGTTGTTCCCGACGGTCATCGCGCAGGCGCAGGAAGCCGAAGCGGCCGGCGCCGACGCCGTCTTCGTGATGGATCACCTCTATCAGCTGCCCAGCCTCGGTGCGCCCGAGGAGCCGATGCTGGAGGCCTACACCACGCTCGGCGCGCTGGCCAACGCCACGCAGCGGGTGCAGCTCGGCACATTGGTCACCGGCAACACCTACCGCAACCCCACGCTGCTGGCCAAGGCCATCACCACCCTGGACGTGATCAGCCAGGGCCGGGCCATCCTGGGCATCGGCACCGGCTGGTTCGAACTCGAACACGACTCACTGGGCTACGAGTTCGGCACCTTCACCGACCGGTTCAACAAGCTGCACGAGGCATTGGACATCATCCTGCCGATGCTCAAAGGCGAGCGGGTGACAGTGGACGGCACGTACTACCGAACCCAGGAGGCGTTCGCCAACCCGCGGTTCCGCGACCACATCCCGCTGATGATCGGCGGCACCGGCGAGAAGAAGACAATTCCGTTGGCCGCCAAGCACTTCGACCACCTCAACCTGGTCTGCGGCTTCGACGAGCTCGCCCGCAAGATCCAGGTGAAGAACGAGCAGTGCGAGCAGATCGGCCGCGACCCGAGCGAGCTCGAGACCAGCATGCTCGTCTTCGGTCTGATCGACGAGAACATCACCGAAGACTTCATCCCCGCCGACGTCAAGCAGCGCGCGGTCTGGGGACCCCCCGAGCAGATCGCCGACCAGATCAAGACCAAGGTGCTCGACGCCGGCGTCGACGGCGTCATCCTCAGTCCGGTCACCCACCTGGACGGTTACCACCCCGGCCGGATCACCGCCGTCGCGGAGGCGGTGCGCCCGCTGCTCGGCGGGTAGCCCCCGGTAGGTGGTCCACATCACCCGATTGGCCCGGGTATGGGTGAGAAACCCGTTGCCCGGGCGACTACCGTAGTAGGTGTCCTGTGCAAGTCGTTGAGGAGCAGAAATGACCCACCCCGGTGCCACCCCATCGGATAAGCACAAGGTCGTCATCATCGGTTCTGGGTTCGGCGGCCTGAACGCCGCCAAGCAGCTCAAACGAGCCGACGTCGACATCAAGCTGATCGCCAAGACCACCCACCACCTGTTCCAGCCGCTGCTGTACCAGGTGGCGACGGGCATCATCTCGGAAGGCGAGATCGCCCCGCCGACCCGCGTGGTGCTGCGCGACCAGCAGAACTGTCAGGTCCTGCTCGGCGAGGTCACCAACGTCGACCTGGCCAACAAGACCGTCGACTCGATCCTGCTGGGTCACACCTACCGCACCCCGTACGACACGTTGATCGTCGCCGCCGGGGCGGGTCAGTCCTACTTCGGCAATGACCACTTCGCCGAGTGGGCCCCCGGCATGAAGACCATCGACGACGCGCTGGAACTGCGCGGCCGCATCCTGGGTGCCTTCGAACAGGCCGAACGCTCGAGCGACCCGGTGCGCCGGGAGAAGCTGCTGACCTTCGTCGTCGTCGGCGCCGGCCCCACCGGTGTGGAGATGGCCGGGCAGATCGCCGAGCTCGCCGACCACACCCTCAAGGGTGCGTTCCGCCACATCGACTCCACCCGGGCCCGGGTGATCCTGCTCGACGCCGCCCCGGCCGTGCTGCCCCCGATGGGCGAAAAGCTCGGCAAGAAGGCCGCTGACCGGCTGGAGAAGCTGGGCGTGGAGATCCAGCTGGGGGCGATGGTCACCGACGTCGACCGCAACGGCATCACCGTCAAGCGCGGCGACGGCAGCCTCGACCGCATCGAATGCGCCACCAAGGTGTGGTCGGCCGGTGTGTCGGCCAGCCCGCTGGGCAAGATCATCGCCGACCAGTCCGGCGCCGAGATCGACCGGGCCGGCCGCGTCAAGGTGCTGCCCGACCTCACCGTTCCGGGCAACCCGAACGTGTTCGTGGTCGGCGACATGGCCTTCGTCGAGGGCGTGCCCGGTATGGCGCAGGGCGCCATCCAGGGCGCCAAGTACGCCGCCAAGCTGATCAAGGCCGAACTGAAGGGCGCCGACCCGGCGGCCCGCGAGCCGTTCCAGTACTTCGACAAGGGCTCGATGGCCACGGTCTCGCGGTACTCGGCCGTGGCCAAGGTGGGCAAGATCGAGTTCGGCGGCTTCATCGCCTGGCTGGCCTGGTTGTTCCTGCACCTGATCTATCTCGTCGGGTTCAAGGCACGGCTCACCACGTCGTTGTCGTGGATCAGCACCTTCATCGGCAGCCACCGCGGACAGCTGACGATCACCGAGCAGCAGGCCTACGCCCGGACCAGGATCGAGCAACTCGAAGAGATCGCGGCCACCGTCGAGGACGAGAAAGCCGCCAGCTGACCGCGCCTGCGCTACTGGGAGTTGCCCGCGAGCGCAGGCGAAATGAACGTGTTCAGCCACCGGCTGCCTTAGCATGATCGGCGAGACAGTCTGACTACAAGGGGGCTCGATGACATCCAATCGTTCCGTGCGTCGCGCGGCTGCGGCAGCGATCGGCGCCGGCGCGGTGTTGCTCAGCGTGGCCGGCCCGGCTTCGGTGATCTTGGCCGGCCCGGCCGCGGCGGACCCGCCGCCCAACTGCACCACCGCGGACATGACCGGAATCATGGCCGGCGTGTCGGCGGCGATGTCGAACTATCTGTTCACACACCCGGACGTCAACGGGTTCTTCACCGGCCTGCAGGGGCTGCCGAAGGATCAGGTCAAGGTTCAGACGCAGCAGTATCTCGACGCCAACCCGCAGATCCGCGCCGAGCTGGATGGCATCCGCCAGCCGTCGACCGATTTCCGCAACCGCTGCGGACTCATTCAGCGCCCGCTGGCACCCGGCGTGATCTAGCCGCGCCCCGGCGCGGTCCCACGTTCGTCGCACGCTGCGCCCTAAGGTGGTCGGCGTGGTCGTGAAGCCCGACGAGATCGTCTACCGCGTGCTGCAGCGGCTACCAACCCGGATGCTGTCGCTGCGCACGATCGTGATCGTCGCGGCGCTGTCCGTCGTGATCCTGGTGCTGACGCTGGGCACGTGGGTGTGGCTGGGGGTCACCAACGACCAGTACAGCCAGCTGGACCGCCGGCTCGACTCGGTCAGCAGCCTCGGCGACGTCAGCTCGCTGCTGACGACGTCGAAGCCCGACGCCAGCGGCACTCCCACTCCGGACGGAAACCTGGTGCGCACC
This sequence comes from Mycobacterium sp. ENV421, assembly GCF_002887815.1. Lineage (GTDB taxonomy): Bacteria > Actinomycetota > Actinomycetes > Mycobacteriales > Mycobacteriaceae > Mycobacterium. The sequence goes on from NZ_PDHO01000004.1 coordinate 202,808, forward strand.
ATCCGGGTCGGTGCCATGGCGATGTCGGTACCGCCCGACGTGGTGCTTCCGGAGCTGGGCAACGGTTACGCCAACACCACGATCGACGGCGTCGAGTACCGGGTGCGGACGTTCGCCGTCGGCGGCGCCACGATCGCGCTGGGCGCTCCGGTGGCCGAAACCCAGCGGCGAATCGCCGAACTGCATCTGCGGGTGCTGTTGATCTGTGCGGGCGTCATCGCAGGCACCGTGGTGGTGGGCTGGCTGATCTCGCTCATCATGATCAACCCGTTCCGGGTGCTCGCCCAGCAGGCCCGCGCGATCAACTCCCAGTCCAACCCCGACGAGGTCCAGGTGCGCGGCGTCAAGGAAGCCGTGGAGATCGCCGAGGCGGTCGAAGGCATGCTGGCCCGCATCGGCAACGAGCAGGATCGCACCAGGGCCGCACTGGAATCGGCCAGGGACTTCGCGGCCGTCGCCTCCCACGAGCTCCGCACCCCGCTGACCGCGATGCGCACCAACCTCGAAGTGCTGTCCACCCTGGACCTCGCACCCGAGCAGCGCAACGAGGTGATCGGTGACGTCATCCGCACGCAGAGCCGCATCGAGGCCACGCTGACCGCGCTGGAGCGGCTCGCCCAGGGCGAGCTGACCACGGCCGCGGACTTCGTGCCGTTCGACGTCACCGAACTGCTCGACCGCGCTGCACACGACGCCGAACGCATCTATCGCGATCTGGCGGTGTCATTGGTGCCCTCCCCCGCGGTGCTGATGGTCGGACTGCCGGTGGGGCTGCGCCTGGTGATCGACAACGCCATCGCGAACGCGGTCAAGCACGGCGGGGCCACCGAGGTTCAGCTGTCGGTGTCCAGCTCGGCCGACGGCGTCCAGATCACCGTCGACGACGACGGCAGCGGGGTGCCCGAAGACGAACGGGCCGCGGTGTTCGAGCGGTTCTCCCGCGGCTCGACCGCCTCCCGTTCCGGATCGGGACTCGGGTTGGCGCTGGTGGCCCAGCAGGCGGAATTGCACGGCGGCACAGCGTCACTGACCACCAGTCCGCTGGGCGGCGCCCGCCTGGTCCTGACCCTGGCCGGCCGTCACGAGTAGAGCCGCTGCCCCTGCCAGGTCGACAAGCTGCCGCCGGCCGCCAGCGCCAGGGTGATCCCTGCGGCGTCGGCGGCGGGCTCGGGGTAACGCAACTCGCTCACACACGCCAGCGGAGTGCCCAGCGCATCGTCGGCCACCGACGACGGCCCGAGTTCGACCCGATGTCTCAGCAGCGGCACGCCCGCCACGTCTGCGCGCATGGCGCCGCTCCAGAATCCCTCGCGCTCACCGGTTCTGCCGATCTGTACGCGTTCCCGGATCCGCAGGCGGCCCGCGTCACCCACACCGACCGTGAGCTCGCTGACGTGCCGCGCGTTGGCGGCCACGATCGTCGGCTCGGGGTCGAGGTCGAGCTCACCGCAGACCTCGATCTGCCAGCACGCGTATGAGTCGGTGGTGTCGGCACCGGGCAGCGCCACGGCCGCGGCAGCACTGCGCAGCCGCAGCCGGGCACCGGGTTCGACGACGATCCTGATCGCGATGACGTCCCCGCCCAGCGGCGTCGCCGCCGCCGACACCAGGTGCACGGTGTCGGGTTCGGTGTGCCGGGCGGCCAGGGCCCCACGGCATTCGATGCGGGGTAGCCGGCCCGGCTGCGCCACCACCACGACGTCAGAACGCATTGCGGCTCACGTGAGTTGGTTGACCCGCAGCTGCTCGCGCACCCACGCCAGCACCGGGGTTGCCGCCGGATCCGCGGTCAGCGAGATCAACTCCGTCGGGCGGCCCTCTCGGACCTTGGCGGCGTCGCGGCGCATCACCTCCAGGTCGGCGCCGACCAGTGGAGCCAGGTCGGTCTTGTTGACCACCAACAGATCCGAGAACGTCACCCCCGGGCCGCCCTTGCGCGGCACCTTGTCTCCGCCGGCCACGTCGACGACGAAGATCTGGACGTCCACCAGTCCGGAGGAGAACGTCGCGGTCAGGTTGTCGCCGCCGGATTCCACCAGGATCAGATCCAGGTCGTCGTGTCCGGCGATCAGGTCGTCGATGGCGTCGAGGTTGGCGGTGATGTCGTCGCGGATCGCGGTGTGCGGGCAGCCACCGGTCTGCACGGCGGCGATCCGGTCATCGGGCAGCACCGCGTGGCGCCGCAGGAAGTCGGCGTCCTCGGTGGTGTAGATGTCGTTGGTCAGCACCGCGAGCGACAGGTCGTCGCGCAGCTGACGGCACAGCGCGGCCACCAGCGCGGTCTTGCCCGACCCGACCGGGCCGCCGATGCCGATCCGCAGCGGCTCCCCCGGTTTCCGGGTCCGCTTGGGCCGATCCGGGTGGGTGTGCGGCTGACCGTCGATGAAATGTGGAGGCATACAGCTTCTTTCAGGAGACGAACAGCGGTCGTTCGCGTTGGACGTGCCGCTGCGCGAGCTCGTCGAGCAGCGGATCGGACAGGTCGGCCAGGCCTGCGGCGGCCAGCGCGGCGGTGTCTTCGCACAGCGGCGCGAGGCCGAACGTCAGCGCGGCGACATCGGCGGGGTCGAGCGCCAGCAGCCGCTGCGCGGCGGTGGCCGTGCCGGTCATCGTGGTGTACACCAGCGACAGTGCGCTCTGGTGCGGGTCGAGCCCGCTGACCGCCCCGACCCGGCCTGCGGTCACCGCCAGATGCGGGCGGGTGCCCAGCTCCTCCCATTCGGCGGCGGGCCAGACCCGGCGCGCCAACCGCAGCAGTCCGCGGCCCTGCGCGCGGGAGGCCTGCCGGGCCGCGGGTGACGGTGTGCGCGCATCGGTTTCGGCGTCGGCATCGGCCACCGTGAGATCTTCGCGGTGCACGGCGGCCGCGACCGACGCCGTCACCAGTCCGCTGGTGCGGATCCGGCGGCGCAGGTAGGCGTCCAGCGTCTCGAGGTCCACGACCACCCGGCTGGTGACCGCTTCCTCCACTCCGCCGGAGTGCACGTGGCCGCCGGTCGGCAGCCGCGAGTCGGCGAGTATGAGCAGGGTGGACAGTGTTGCCATCAGACCAGTGCCATCAGACCAGCGCCATCAGAACAGGAAGTAGCGCTGCGCCATCGGCAGTTCGGTGGCGGGCTGTTCGGCCCACACCTCGCCGTCGATGCGGACGGTGAACGTGTCGGGATCGACCTCGATGCGCGGCTGCGCATCGTTGAGCGGCATCTGCGCCTTGCCGATGGCACGCACATTGCCGACCGGCACCAGCTTTCGGTTGACCGCGATCCGGTCGGCCAGCCCGTCCTCGATGGCTTGCGGGGCGACGAAATGCACCGAGGTCGCGGCCGCGGCGGCCGGGGCGGCGCCGAACATCGGGCGCGGCAGCACCGGTTGCGGAGTCGGGATGGAGGCGTTGGCGTCGCCCATCGCCGCCCAGGCGATCATGCCGCCCTTGAGCACCGCGTGTGGGCGCACCCCGAAGAACGCGGGCTCCCACAGCACCAGGTCAGCGAGCTTCCCGACCTCCACCGAACCGACCTCGTGATCGATGCCGGTGGCCAGCGCCGGGCAGATCGTGTACTTCGCGACATAGCGGCGCACCCGATTGTTGTCGGCGCCATGTTGTCCCGCCGCATCGCCTTCCAAGGCTCCGCGGCGGCGCTTCATCACATGGGCGGTCTGCCAGGTGCGCAGCACCACCTCGCCGACGCGGCCCATCGCCTGGGAATCGCTGCCGATCATCGAAATCGCCCCGAGGTCGTGCAGCAGGTCCTCGGCGGCGATCGTCGACGGCCGGATGCGGCTCTCGGCGAACGCGAGATCCTCAGGGACGCTGGGGTTCAGGTGGTGACACACCATCAGCATGTCGAGGTGTTCGTCGAGGGTGTTGACGGTGTGCGGCCGGGTCGGGTTCGTCGAACTCGGCAGCACGTTCGGATAGGCCGCGACAGTGATGATGTCCGGCGCGTGGCCGCCGCCGGCGCCTTCGGTGTGATACGCGTGAATGTTGCGGCCCTTGATCGCGGCCAGGGTGTCCTCGACGAAGCCCGCCTCGTTGAGGGTGTCGGTGTGGATGTTCACCTGCACCCCGGCGGCGTCGGCCACCGTCAGGCAGGCATCGATCGCGGCGGGCGTGGTGCCCCAATCCTCGTGCAGCTTGAAACCCGCTGCGCCCGAACGCAACTGCTCCCACATCGCCTCATGGCTGACCGTGTTGCCCTTGCCCAACAGCGCGATGTTGAGCGGCCAGTGGTCCAGCGACTCGAGCATGCGGGCCAGATGCCAGGCGCCCGGCGTGACGGTGGTGGCTTTCGAGCCCTCCGCGGGGCCGGTGCCACCGGCCACGATCGTGGTGATGCCGCTGCCGATGGCCTCGTCCATGATCTGCGGGCAGATCAGGTGGACGTGACAGTCGATCGCCCCGGCGGTGACGATGCGTCCGTTGCCCGCGATGATCTCCGTCGACGGGCCTACCACCAGGTCTGGGTGCACGCCGGACATGATGTCGGGGTTGCCGGCCTTGCCGATGCCCACGATACGGCCGTCACGAATCCCGATGTCGGCCTTGATGATTCCCCAGTAGTCGATGATCACCGCACCCGTGATAACAGTGTCCGGCGCGCCGTCGGCGCGGGTGGCGCGGCCTTGGCCCATCGACTCACGCAACACCTTGCCCCCGCCGAACACCGCCTCGTCGCCGGCCAGGCCGGGACCGCCACTGCGATCCTCGGTGATCTCGATGAGAAGGTCGGTGTCGGCCAGGCGGATCCGGTCACCGGTGGTGGGCCCGAACAGGGCGGCGTAGCGGGCCCGGGACAGCTCGGTCATGCATCCAACCTTCCGGGTGGGGTGAGACTCAGTCCGTGCACCTCGCGCATGCCTTGCAGCGGGACCAGCCGGACCCGTTGCGGCACACCGGGTTCGAAGCGGACTGCGGTGCCTGCGGGAATGTCGAAGCGGTGCCCGTGTGCCGCGGCACGATCGAAGGAGAGCGCCTTGTTCGCCTGGGGCAGGTGGACGTGGCTGCCGACCTGCACCGGCCGGTCGCCGGTATTGACGATCTCCAGCTCGATCCGCACGGCGCCCGCGTTGATCTCGATGTCACCGTCGCCGAGGAAAACCTCACCGGGAATCATGGCGCCCTCCGTCGGACTCACGGGATCGGGTGGTGGACGGTGACCAGCTTGGTGCCGTCCGGGAAGGTGGCTTCGACCTGCACGTCGGGCAGCATCTCGGGCACACCCGCCATCACATCGTCGCGGCCCAGCACGTCACGCCCGGTGACCATCAGCTCGGCGACGGTGCGACCGTCGCGAGCGCCTTCCAGCACGTGATCGGTGATCAGCGCGACCGCTTCGGGGTAGTTGAGTTTCAACCCGCGCGCCTGCCTGCGCCGGGCGAGCTCGGCGGCATAGGACAACAGCAACCGGTCGGTCTCGTGCGGTGTCAGCTGCATAGTGCGCGATCCTGCCACGCCCACCCGCGATCAGCAGGGCGGCGAGGTCGCTCAGGCCTCGGGCTCGAGGTTCTGCAGGCGCACTTGTCCGCGGGCGACGAGGCGATCCTTGTCGTCCCGGATGGTCACCAACCAGAGCTGCTGGCGACGGCCGCGGTGCACGGGCTCGGTCACCCCGTACACGGTGCCGCCGGAGATCGCCCGCAGGAAGTCGGTGTTGTTGTTGACACCGACGACGTTGCCGCCGCCATTGGCGGACAGCCACACGAACGCCGACGTGCTGGCCATCGACTCGATCATCGAGCAGTACACCCCACCGTGGACGATGCCCATCGGTTGCAGGAGTTTGGGCTGCACGTCCAGCTGCGCCTTGGCGCCATCGACGGTCAGTTCGGTGAACACCAGCCCGAGTTCGTTGTCGAACGGGGCGGAGAAAGCGATCTGCTCGCTCGGCGACTGCTCTGATTGCACGCACTTGTGTCTACACCAGCCGGGCCGAGACGAGGGACGGGCCCCGCGCGTGAACGCGGGGCCCGTCCTCGGCATGGACCGGGGGTTTCTGCAGCCCTCAGAAACTCCGGCTCGGTCCGTTGGTCTGGTCTCAACAGACTAGGCAAGGCTTGCCTAAGCTACAAGAGCTATCCCGCCCGGCGCAGCGACCGGACCGGCAACCCGAATCCACTCAGGGCGTCGAGCACCGCCTGGCCGCGCCGCATGCAGGTGATTTCGCCGGTTCCGGTGAGCATCGGCACCTGGGTGGCGGTGATGACCACTGCCGACCCGACCATCTGCCACATGGCTGCCGGCGTCAGCGAACCCCGGCTCAGGTGCTGGAGGCCGTCGAAAATGGGCTCCAGCGAGCGATGGCACCGGTGCGCGGTCCAGGTGGCCAGCGCGAGCTCGTTGGGCAGTCGGACCACGCCGGTGGTCGCGGGATCGTCGGGCAGCACCCGAAGCGTCGGGTCGACGACGGCGGCCCAGTCGATCGAGCCCTCGGAATCGATGTGCATCCACAGGTTTCCCGGCCCGGCATCCCAGGCCCGCCCCTCGAGCACGAACAAGGTCACCACCCGTCCCAGAACCGCGTGGGTGAACGTGGCCGCGATCTGCTGGGCGGCGGCCCGTCGGTCCCCCAGCTCGTCGGCCGCCGATTCGAACATGGCGGCGAGTCGGCCGGAGGTCACCGAATCCAGCGGCCACCAGCGGCGGCGGGACACATCGGCCATCACCGCCACCCCGTGCACCCGGGGTGAATCCGGGGTCAGGGCGCGCAATCGGCGGCTGGATTCGTGCAACGGCAGGACCCGGCGAATGGTCATCCCGTCGATCAACGGGTCAAGCACGGCTGCGGTCACGACACCTCCTCATCTATGATTAGGTAAGCCTAACCATAAGAAGGGATGGCAAGCCTGCGTGACTACTGTGAGTGCTGTCACAACTCTGCCCCGTTTTGCCCGGTGGCCTGCGCCGACCCTCCCGCGGGACGTCCCGCGGGAACACCACCGTCGTGAGCGGAGTTGATCGACTTGTTGGATACGACGCGCGGTAGTAATCGGGAGTACTCTGATTTGACTGCCTACGGAGATGAACGGAAATGGCCAAGTTGACTCGTCTCGGCGAACTTGAACGCGCGGTGATGGACCACTTGTGGGCCGCTGGCGAGCCGTTGACGGTTCGTCAGGTCCACGAGGCGCTCTGTACCGAACGGGACCTGGCCTACACCACGGTGATGACCGTCCTGCAGCGCCTCGCCCGCAAGAACCTGGTCTCCCAGATCCGGGATGACCGCGCCCACCAGTACGCATCGGTGCACGGCCGCGACGAACTGGTCGCCGGCCTGATGGTCGACGCGCTGGATCAGGCCTCCGACTCCGGCGGCCGGCAGGCCGCCCTGGTGCACTTCGTCGAGCGGGTGGGCGTCGACGAGGCGGACGCATTGCGCCGCGCCTTGGCGGAATTGGAGTCCAAGCACCGTTCCACCTGGCCCGCTGGCGGCATGCCCAGCGCCTGAGGGACAATTTCAGCGTGTCCGCGCTGGCCTTCACCTTCCTCGCCTTGATGCTGGTCGGTCCTGTGCCCGCGCTGCTGGCCCGGGCCTCCTGGCCGATGCGTGCGCCGCGGGCCGCGATCGTCCTCTGGCAGTCCATTGCCGTGGCCGCGGTGCTCTCCGCGTTCAGCGCCGGCCTGGCCATCGCCAGCCGGCTGTTCGCCCCCGGCCCGGACGGCCGTCCCACCGCGACGATCACCAGCGAGATCGAAGTGCTGGGCTGGCCGCTGTGGTCGGCATACGTCGTGGTCTTCGCGATCACGCTGCTCATCGGCGCCCGGCTGGTGGTCGCGGCGGTACAGGTCGCCGTCGCCACCCGGCGCCGCCGGGCCCACCACCGGATGGTCGTCGACCTGCTGGGCGGCTGCCGGCACGGCATGCACGGGCTGCGGGTGCTCGACGTGTCCGAACCGTTGGCCTACTGCCTGCCCGGAGTGCGCAGCCGGGTCGTACTCAGCCAGGGCACCCTGTCGGCATTGAGCGACACCGAACTCACCGCGATCCTCAGTCACGAGCGGGCGCATCTGCGAGCCCGTCACGATCTGGTGCTCGAGGCGTTCATCGCCGTGCACACCGCGTTCCCCCGCTTCGTCCGCAGCGGCAGCGCGCTCAACGCGGTGCGGCTGCTGGTCGAGATGCTCGCCGATGATGCCGCGGTGCGCACCGCCGGGCCCGCTCCCCTGGCCCGCGCGCTGGTGACCTGCGCGGCGGCCCGAACCCCGAAGGGCGCGCTCGCCGGTGGCGGCCCGACCACGCTGATCCGGGTGCGCCGGCTGGCCGGCGAGGGAAACAGCCTGGCGCTCTCGCTGGCCGCCTACGCCACCGCCGCCGCGGTGCTGGTGGTGCCGACGGTCGCGGTGGCGATGCCCTGGCTGACCGAGCTGCATCGACTCTTTCTTTCCTGAAACTCTTCTGCCACAACAAAATCCACACAACTGAAAGGCGCGAGATGAGCTCACCGCAGACGGACGGTACTGCACAGATCGGTGTTACCGGAATGGCGGTGATGGGATCGAACATCGCGCGGAACTTCGCCCACCACGGCTACACCGTCGCCTTGCACAACCGGTCGGTCGCCAAGACCGATGCCGTGCTCGCCGAGCACGGTTCCGAGGGCAACTTCGTGCGCACCGAGACGATGGCCGAATTCGCCGCCGCGCTGGAGAAGCCGCGCCGCGCGCTGATCATGGTCAAGGCCGGCGACCCGACCGACGCCGTCATCAACGAGCTCTGCGAGGTCTTCGAGCCGGGCGACATCATCATCGACGGCGGCAACGCTCTCTACACCGACACCATCCGCCGCGAGAAGGCGGTGCGCGAGCGCGGCCTGCACTTCGTCGGCGCCGGCATCTCCGGCGGTGAGGAGGGCGCGCTGAAGGGGCCGTCGATCATGCCGGGCGGACCCGCCGAGTCCTACAAGTCGCTGGGTCCGCTGCTCGAGGAGATCTCCGCGCACGTCGACGGCGTTCCGTGCTGCACCCACATCGGCCCCGACGGCGCGGGCCATTTCGTCAAGATGGTGCACAACGGCATCGAGTACTCCGACATGCAGCTCATCGGCGAGGCCTACCAGCTGCTGCGCGACGGGCTCGGCAAGACCGCACCCGAGATCGCCGAGATCTTCGCCGAATGGAACAACGGCGATCTGGACAGCTACCTGATCGAGATCACCGCCGAGGTGCTGCGCCAGACCGACGCCAAGACCGGCAAGCCGCTGGTCGACGTGATCGTCGACGAGGCCGAGCAGAAGGGCACCGGCCGCTGGACGGTCAAGTCGGCGCTGGACCTCGGGGTGCCGGTGACCGGCATCGCCGAGGCGGTCTTCGCCCGCGCCCTGTCCGGCTCGGTCCCGCAGCGCAAGGCCACCACCGGCCTGGCCTCCGGCGAACTGGGTGAACAGCCCACGGACGCAGCGCAATTCATCGATGACGTCAGCAAGGCGCTGTACGCCTCGAAGATCATCGCCTATGCCCAGGGCTTCAACCAGATCCAAGCCGGCAGCGCCGAATACAACTGGGGCATCACCCTCGGTGACATGGCCACCATCTGGCGTGGCGGCTGCATCATCCGGGCCAAGTTCCTCAACCGGATCAAGGAGGCCTACGACGAGAACGCCGAGCTGGCGACGCTCATCGCCGCGCCGTACTTCCGTGACGCGGTCGAAGCGGGTATCGACAGCTGGCGTCGCGTGGTGGTGAAGGCCACCGAGCTCGGCATCCCGGTCCCCGGCTTCGCCTCGGCGCTGTCCTACTACGACGCGCTGCGCACCGAGCGGCTGCCCGCGGCGCTGACCCAGGGCCTGCGCGACTTCTTCGGCGCGCACACCTACGGCCGGACCGACGCCGACCCGGCCGCCCGCTTCCACACCCTGTGGAGCGGTGACCGCAGCGAAGTCGAGGCGTAGCGCCGTTAGGCTGATCGGGTGCGCTTTCTCGACGGCCAGCTACCCCAGTACGACCTGACCTACGACGACGTCTTCGTCGTACCCAGCCGATCCGACGTCGCGTCCCGGTTCGATGTCGACCTGTCGACCTGCGACGGAACCGGCACGACGATCCCCGTCGTGGTGGCGAACATGACCGCGGTGGCGGGCCGCCGGATGGCCGAGACGGTGGCTCGCCGCGGCGGCATCGTGGTGCTGCCGCAGGACCTGCCGATCGACGCGGTCAAGCAGACCGTGGACTTCATCAAGAGCCGTGACCTGGTGGCCGACACCCCGGTGGTGCTGGCGCCCGACGACTCGGTGTCCGACGCCGTCGCGCTGATCCACAAGCGGGCCCACGGGGTGGCGGTGGTGGTGTTCGAGGGCAGGCCCATCGGCCTGGTCACCGAGGCGGCGACCGTCGGCGTCGACCGGTTTGCGCGGGTGCGCGACATCGCCGTCACCGACTTCGTCACCGCGCCGGTGCACACCGAACCACGACAGGTGTTCGAGCTGCTCGAGCACGCCCCGGTCGACGTCGCCGTCCTCACCGACGCCGACGGCGCCCTGGCCGGCGTTCTGACCCGCATCGGCGCCATCCGTGCGGGCATCTACACCCCGGCCGTAGACGCGAAGGGCCGGCTGCGGATCGCCGCCGCGGTGGGCATCAACGGCGACGTGGCCGCCAAGGCGCAGGCGCTGGCCGAGGCCGGCGTCGACGTCCTGGTGGTCGACACCGCACACGGTCACCAGCTCAAGATGCTCGACGCGATCAAGGCGGTGTCGTCGCTGGACCTCGGCGTCCCGCTGGCAGCCGGCAACGTCGTCTCCGCCGAGGGGACCCGCGACCTGATCGAGGCCGGCGCCTCCATCGTCAAGGTGGGGGTCGGTCCCGGCGCCATGTGCACCACCCGGATGATGACCGGCGTCGGACGCCCGCAGTTCTCTGCCGTGCTCGAATGCTCCTCTGCTGCACGGGAACTCGGTGCTCACGTATGGGCCGACGGCGGCGTGCGGCATCCGCGCGACGTGGCGCTGGCGCTGGCGGCGGGCGCCTCGAATGTGATGATCGGCTCCTGGTTCGCCGGCACTTACGAATCCCCCGGCGACCTGATGCGCGACCGCGACGGCCGGCCCTACAAGGAGAGCTACGGCATGGCCTCCAAGCGGGCTGTGGCCGCCCGGACCAGCGCCGACAGCGCCTTCGACCGGGCCCGCAAGGCGCTCTTCGAGGAAGGCATCTCGACCTCGCGGATGGCGCTGGACCCCGAACGCGGCGGGGTCGAGGACCTGCTCGACCACATCACCTCCGGCGTCCGCAGCACCTGCACCTACGTCGGTGCCACCACCATCGCCGAGCTGCACGAACGGGTGGTGCTGGGCGTCCAGTCGGCGGCCGGGTTCGCCGAGGGACATCCCCTGCCGACCGGCTGGTGAGCAGGTCACCGTCGGCGAAGCCGCTAACATAGGGATTTGTTCTGCTCGCCGAGGAAAGGGAACCTGTGCCGCAGGCACCCATTGAGGTCCCCGCGGATCGGGCTGCCCGGGGCGAGCGCCCCGCAGACGAGGCCGAGGCCGAACCTTCTTCTAGCCGGCCGGGCATGTGGCCCGGCTGCCCCACCCGCTCATGACCGCTCTGTATACCGCGCTCAGCCTGTTGGCGATCGTCGTGCTGACCCTCGGGACGGCGTTGTTCGTCGCCGCCGAGTTCTCGCTGACCGCGCTGGAACGCAGCACCGTCGACGCGAACGCCCGCACCGGTGACCGCAGTGACCAGAACGTCGCGAAAGCGCATCGGACGCTGTCCTTCCAGCTGTCCGGCGCGCAACTGGGTATCTCGATCACCACGCTGGCCACCGGCTACCTGGCCGAGCCCGTCCTGGCCCGGTTGCTCGACCCGGTCCTCGGCCTGCTGCATGTCCCGGCACCTGCTGCCGGCGGCATCTCGCTGGCCCTGGCGATCCTGATCGCCACCTCCTTGTCGATGGTGTTCGGCGAACTGGTGCCCAAGAACCTCGCGGTCGCGCGGCCGGTGCCGACCGCGCGGGCAACAGCCGGATTCCAGCTGATGTTCTCGAAAGTGATGACCCCCGTCATCAAGCTCACCAACGGCACCGCGAACTGGATCCTGCGCCGGATGGGCATCGAACCGGCCGAGGAGCTGCGCTCGGCGCGCTCACCCGAAGAACTCGGGTCACTGGTCCGCAGCTCGGCCGAGCACGGCTCGCTCGACGAGGACACCGCGGCGCTGGTGAACCGCTCGCTGCAATTCGGGTCGCGGATCGCCGAGGAGTTCATGACGCCGCGCACCGAAATCGAGGCGCTGGACGCCGACAGCACCGTCGCCGACCTGGTCACCGCCTCGGCCAGCACCGGTTTCTCCCGCTTCCCCATCATCCGCGGCGACCTGGACGAGACCATCGGCCTGGTGCACGTCAAGCAGGTGTTCGGGGTGCCTGCGGCGGAGCGCTCGACCACCCGGCTGGTGTCGTTGGCGATCCCGGTGCCCACGGTGCCCTCGTCGCTGGACGGCGACGCGCTGATGGCCCAGCTGCGGGCCCACGGCCTGCAGACCGCGATGGTGGTCGACGAATACGGCGGCACCGCGGGCATGGTCACCGTCGAGGACCTGATCGAAGAGATCGTCGGCGACGTCCGCGACGAGCACGACGACTCCACGCCCGACTTCCAGAAGGCCGGACAGGGCTGGCGGGTGTCGGGGCTGCTGCGCATCGACGAGGTCGCCGAAGCCACCGGATTCCGCGCCCCCGAAGGTGAATACGAAACGATCGGCGGGCTGGTGCTGGAGACGCTGGGCCACATTCCGGAGCCCGGCGAATCCGTCGAACTGTCCGCGTTCGACCCGGACGGCCTGTTCGACGATCCGGTGCACTGGCGGGCCACCGTCGTCGAGATGGACGGCCGCCGGATCGATCAGCTCGTGTTGACCGAACTGGGACGCCGCGGCGACGCCGGGCGGGAGGGCTGATGGGCGACGTTCTGGGTGTTCTGCTGACGATCGCGCTGCTCGGCGCCAACGCCTTCTTCGTCGGCTCCGAATTCGCGTTGATCTCGGCCCGCCGCGACCGACTGGAAGCCCTTGCCGAACAAGGCAAACGGAGCGCGGTGACCGTGCTGCGCGCCGGTGAGCAACTGTCCCTGATGCTGGCCGGCGCCCAGCTGGGCATCACCGTGTGTTCGATCCTGCTCGGCCGGGTCGGTGAGCCCGCGGTGGCCCACCTGTTGGAGAAGCCGTTCGATCTGGTCGGGGTTCCCGACGCCGTTCTGCACACCGTGTCGTTCGTGGTGGCGCTGGGCTTCGTGGTGACGTTGCACGTGCTGCTCGGCGAGATGGTGCCCAAGAACATCGCGATCGCCGGTCCGGAGAAGACGGCGATGCTCGTGGTGCCGGTGTATCTGGTCTACGTGCGGTTCGCCCGGCCGTTCATCGGGTTCTACAACTGGGCGGCCAACACCACGCTGCGCGCATTCGGCGTCGAAGCCAAGGACGAACTCGACGTCACCGTGTCCACCGTGGAACTCGCCGAGATGATCGCCGAATCGCGATCCGAGGGGCTGCTGGACCCCGAGGAGCACATGCGGCTGACCCGGGCGCTTCAGATCCGTAACCGAGTGGTCAACGATGTGGCCGTCCCGGTGCAAGACATCCGCGCCGTCCCGGTCGCACGGCCTGGCGGCGGCCCGACGGTCAGCGCCATCGAGCAGGCGCTCAACGAGACGGGCTACTCCCGGTTCCCGGTCACCGATCCGAGCGGCGAGTTCGTCGGCTTCGTCCACATCAAGGACATCCTCGACCAGATCGACGAGCGCGACGCCGTGGTCGACGGCGCCGTGGTGCGTCCGCTGCCGCGGGTGCCTGCCGACATGCCGCTGCCGGACGCGCTGTCCCAGCTGCGCCGCGACAACAGCCACCTGGCGCTGGTCACCGACGGTGATCAGTCGGTGTGCGCCATGGTCGCGCTCGAGGACCTGGTCGAGGATCTGATCGGTACCGTGCGCGACGGCATGCACCGGGCATGACGGCACCGGCATGACAGCACCGGGCCGCGGCTAGCGACTACGTCGCGACGGCTCGGGCCGGTAGGGCCTGGTCCCGTGGGACGGTGTGCGCCGGACACCGCCAGCGCCTCGCTCAACTGCCGGACTTCGTCGCGCAACGCCTCGATCTGGTCTGCCGTGGCGGTGTTGGACGCGGTGTTGTCCTCCGAAACGCGCTGCACGATCCACGATGCGACGGTGGCGGTGATGACACCGATCAGGCTGATTCCGCCGACCATCAACAGCGCGGCGATGAACCGGCCGACGACGGTCACCGGATACTGATCGCCGTATCCCACGGTCGTGATCGTGGCCAGCGACCACCACACGGCATCGCCGAAGCTGACGATGTTGGCACCGGGAGCACCCCGTTCGACGTCGAGAACCGCCAGCGACGAGGCGTAGACCAACAGCGTCGCGACGGCAGTCGCATAGACCACCACCCGGCCGCGCAGCGCGTTGCCGAACGCGCGTTGCAGGGTGAACACCAGCACCACCAGCCGTAGTACCCGAAGCGGGCGCAGGAACGGCAGTGCGACAGTCGCCAGGTCGAACAAGTGCCGGAAGAACCACCGCGCCCGCGCCTGCGCGAGGGCGAAGCGGACCACATAGTCCACGACGAACGTCACCCACAGCACGGTCATCACGGTGTTCAGCACTGCCCCCGCCACTCCGCGCGGCTCGACGAGCACCTGCAGCGAATAGGTCACCAGGAACACCACCGCCACCGCGGCCAGCGGCCACTCGCTGTGGTGTTCCCAGCGGCTCAGCCGCGGGTTCGGCTGGGAGGTCGTCATCACGTCATCCTTCGGCGTTGGCTACGGGGGGATAGATAGTGCTTTCCCGTTCTGCGGCCCGGTCATGTGTCGTATGTGACCTCGGTAAACTGACCGGGTCACGGCGGCCTGGACCGCGGGCCAGGAGGAGACACCCCGGAGGAGAGACGATGCCGCACCGGCTCCGCGAAGCGGAGTGGACCGCGCGCGCCGCCTCCCATCGGCGACGCATCGACTCGTTCACGGCCCCGCACCGGCACCGCTCCCGACGTGGCGAAGCCCACCCGGTCTGGGATTTCCTGTTCACCTACTACAGCCTGCGACCGCGCCAGCTGCGGGTGTGGCATCCCGGGTACGGCGTCACGCTGGCCGGTCCGGCGGGGGCGGAATACCTCGACCGCGCCGGCTATCAGGCCACGCCCGACGGCGTGACCGTCGGCGTGAACTTCCTGCACTCCCGGCTGTCCACGGTCGGTTTCGTGGCCGACTTGCTGCGCAGCACCGCGGCCCGCGCGCCGCAGTTCGGCTGCTTCGGTCTGCACGAGTGGGCGATGGTCTACCGCACCGACGCGGTTCGTCACGGCGCGGTGCCGCTGCGACTCGGCGGGCCGGGTACCGATGCGGTCGTCGAGTCGATGCCGTTGCGCTGCACACATTTCGACGCGTATCGGTTCTTCACCGCCGCGGCGGCACCACGCAACCGCGGGGTACCGACCCGCGCTGCGCAGCGCGACTGGGAACAGCCGGGGTGCCTGCACGCGAACATGGACTTGTACAAGTGGTGCTTCAAGCTCGGACCGCTGGTGAATTCGGAGTTGCTGGTGAACTGCCTGGAGTTGGCCGCCGACGCCCGCGAACTCGACATGCGGGCCAGTCCCTACGACCTGTCGGACTTCGGGTTTGAGCCCATCGCCGTCGAGGAACCCGCCGGGCGGGCGGAATACGTGCGGTGCCAGGGAGTTATAGCCGAGCGCGCAGCGCCGTTGCGTGCGGCGCTGCTGGCGTGGTGTGAGCGCCTGCTGGATGCGGGGGTGGCCTACGACACTCTGTCGGAGGGGTTCCTACCTGCGGGTAAGATGAATTGATTCTCGTGAGGGAGGACAGATGAGCGATCGCGTGCCCGTGGGCAATCTGCGAGTGGCGCAGGTGTTGTACGACTTCATCACCAACGAAGCGCTGCCCGGCACCGGGATTGATGCCGACAGTTTCTGGGCCGGGGTGGACAAGGTCGTCACCGACCTGACGCCGCAGAATCAGGACCTGCTCGCGCGCCGCGACGATCTGCAGGCGCAGATCGACAGGTGGCATCGGCAGCGGATCATCGGCGGCATCGACGCCGGTGAATATCAGCAGTTCCTCACCGACATCGGCTACCTGCAGCCTGATCCGGGCGACTTCAGCATCACCACCTCCGGCGTGGACGACGAGATCACCACCACCGCAGGCCCGCAGCTGGTGGTTCCGATCCTCAACGCCCGCTTCGCGCTGAACGCCGCGAACGCCCGCTGGGGTTCGCTGTACGACGCCCTCTACGGCACCGACGTCATCAGCACCGACGGCGGCGCCGAGCCGGGCACCAGCTACAACCGGGTTCGCGGCGACAAGGTGATCGCCTACGCCCGGGACTTCCTCGACAAGGCCGTGCCGTTGGCGTCGGGATCGTGGGCCGACGCGACCGGCATCAGCGTCGCCGACGGCGCCCTGGAGATCGCGCTGGGCGACGAGTCCACCGGGCTGGCCAGCCCGGAGAAGTTCGTCGGCTACACCGGCGACCTCGGCGAACCGGCCTGGTCGGTGCTGTTGGTCAACAACGGCCTGCACATCGAGATCCTCATCGACCCCGAATCGCCCGTCGGCAAGACCGACAAAGCCGGCGTCAAGGACGTCGTGCTGGAGTCCGCGATCACCACGATCATGGACTTCGAGGACTCGGTGGCCGCTGTCGACGCCGACGACAAGGTTCTCGGCTATCGCAACTGGCTGGGCCTGAACAGGGGCGACCTGGCCGAAGAGGTCAGCAAGGGCGGCAAGAGCTTCACCCGTGTGCTCAACGACGACCGCACCTACAAGACGCCGGGAGACGGAGAGTTGACGCTGCCCGGACGCAGCCTGCTGTTCGTCCGCAACGTCGGTCACCTGATGACCAACGACGCGATTGTCGATGTCGACGGCAACGAGGTGCCCGAAGGCATCCAGGATGCGCTGTTCACCAGCTTGATCGCGGTGCACGGCCTCAAGGCCGAGGACGGCAGCCCGCGGCAGAACAGCCGCACCGGGTCGATCTACATCGTGAAGCCCAAGATGCACGGGCCGGACGAGGTCGCGTTCACCTGCGAACTGTTCAGCCGCGTCGAGGACGTGCTGGGCCTGCCGCAGAACACCATCAAGGTCGGCATCATGGACGAGGAACGCCGCACCTCGGCCAACCTCAAGGCCTGCATCAAGGCCGCCGCCGACCGGGTGGCGTTCATCAACACCGGCTTCCTGGACCGTACCGGCGACGAGATCCACACGTCGATGGAAGCCGGCCCGATGATCCGCAAGGGCGCCATGAAGTCCCAGCCGTGGATCAAGGCCTACGAGGACCAGAACGTCGACATCGGCCTGGCGACCGGATTCTCCGGCAAGGCGCAGATCGGTAAGGGCATGTGGGCGATGACCGATCTGATGGCCGACATGGTCGAGCAGAAGATCGGCCAGCCCCGCTCCGGCGCCACCACCGCGTGGGTGCCGTCGCCGACGGCGGCCACTCTGCACGCCATGCACTACCACTACGTGGACGTCTACGAGGTGCACCAGGAGCTGGCCGGCAAGACCCGCACCAGCATCGACGAGTTGCTGACGATCCCGCTCGCCAAGGAGCTGGCGTGGTCGCCGGAGGAGATCCACGAAGAGGTGGACAACAACTGCCAGTCGATCCTCGGCTACGTGGTGCGCTGGATCGACGCCGGTGTCGGCTGCTCGAAGGTGCCCGACATCCATGACGTCGCTCTGATGGAAGACCGCGCGACGCTGCGTATTTCGAGCCAGCTGTTGGCCAACTGGCTGCGGCACGGTGTGATCACCGAGGACGCCGTCCGGGAAAGCCTGCGCCGGATGGCGGCGGTGGTCGACGAGCAGAACGCGTCCGATCCCGACTTCAAGCCGATGGCCACCGATCCGGACAACAGCATCGCCTTCCAGGCCGCCCAGGAGCTGATCCTGGCCGGCGCCGCGCAGCCCAACGGCTACACCGAGCCGATCCTGCATCGGCGTCGCCGGGAGTACAAGGCCAGCACCGGCGCCTGACGGGCGCGTCCGCACCGCATCACCGTTGACAGGGAAGAGGATCAAGCACCGCCATGGGCAGGCACAGTAGACCGGGTCCCGGGGGTTCATTCGGTGACGAGCCTGCCGACGACAATCCGACCGGTCGCTTCGCCCGTCGCGGTGACTCCGATGCTCCCGACGCCCAGGACGCACCCGACGACACCGGCTCGTCGCCGCTGACCGACACCGCGCGGCGCAGAATCGCTTTCGAGGGCGGGCATCGCAGTGAGAGCGGGCGCCGCGGCGTGAGTCTCGGGGTGATCGCCGCGCTGATCACGGTTGTGGTGGTCGTCGGTGCGGTGATCCTGTGGCGGTTCTTCGGCGATGCGCTGTCCCATCGCTCGACCGACGCCGCCCAGCAGTGTCTGGGCGGCACCCTCAACGTCGGTGTGGTCGCCGACCCGTCGATCGTCGACGATGTCAGCAAGTTCGCCCAGGGCTTCAACGCCACGGTCACCCCGGTCGGGGATCGCTGCGTGAAAATGGTTGTCACCGCGGCCGACTCGGATCGGGTGATCGACGGATTCGTGTCCAACTGGCCCGGCGATCTCGGCGAGCGTCCGGCGCTGTGGATCCCGGCCAGTTCCATCGGTGCGGCGCGTCTGCAGTCCACCGCGGGGAAGGAAGTCGTCAGCGACGCCCGCTCACTGGTCAGCTCGCCGGTGGTTCTCGCGGTGCGGCCGCAGCTCAAAGACGCCCTGGGACAGCAGGGTTGGGCAGCGCTGCCGGGCTTGCAGTCCAATCCGACGGCGCTCGACGGCCTGAACCTGCCCGGCTGGGGATCGCTGCGACTGGCGTTGCCGACCGTCGGCGATGCCGACGCCACCTATCTGGCCGCCGAAGCGGTGGCCTCGGCGGCGGCGCCGCCGAACTCGCCGGCCACGGCCGGCATCGGCGCGGTCAACGGTCTGGTCGCCGGGCAGCCCAAGCTCGCCGACGACACCGCCGACACAGCCTGGAAGTCCCTGATCGGTTCCGGGGACCCCGGTGCGCCGGTGCACGCCGTGGCGATCACCGAGCAGCAGTTGTTCGCCCGCACGTCGTCGACGCCGGACGCCAAGAACACTGTCGCCGAATGGCTGCCGTCGGGTCCGGTGGCCGTGGCCGACTACCCCACCGTCTTGCTGTCCGGGACCTGGTTGTCCGAGGAGCAGGTCAGTGCGGCCAGCCAGTTCGCCAGGTTCATGCACAAGCCCGAACAGCTCAGCGCCCTGGCGAAGGCCGGCTTCCGGGCCGAGGGAACCAGCCCGCCGGGCAACGATGTGGTGAGCTTCCCGCAGCTGGGATCGCCGCTGACCATCGAGGACGAGTCGGTGCGGGCCACGCTGGCCGCGGCGGTGTCCACCCCGGCCACCGGGTCGGCCACCACGATCATGCTCAACCAGGCGATGGGTACCGACGAGGGCGGCAAGTCGCGGCTGGCCAATGTGGTGACCGCACTGACCAACCGGATCGGCGCGCTGCCGTCGAACGCGGCGGTCGGGTTGTGGACGTTCAATGGTGTCGAGGGCAAGTCGGCGGTGCCGATGGGGCCGTTGACCGATGATGTCAACGGGCAGCCACGCTCGGCCGCATTGACCGGCACGCTGAGCGGGTTGTCGCCGTCGGGCAGCGGTGCCGTGTCGTTCACGACGTTGCGGCTGGCCTACGGTGAGGCGCTGGCGAACTTCCGTCAGGGCCAGACCAATTCGATGCTGGTGATCACCCAGGGTCCGCACACCGATCAGACGTTGGACGGCCCCGGGCTGGTTCAGTACGTGAAGTCGGCAGCCGATCCGGCCAAGCCGGTGGCGATCAACGTCATCGACTTCGGTGACGACTCCGACCGGGCGACGTGGGAAGCGGTGGCCCAAGCCTCGGGCGGGACGTATCAGAATGTCGCGACGTCCGATTCGCCGGATCTGGCGACGGCCGTGTCGACGCTGTTGTCGTAGTCGTTCAGGCGAGCCGCAATAACTGTCGGACGCCCGCGGTGAATTCGTCGGGCACCTCGATCTGCGGGTAGTGGCCGATCCCGGCCAGCTCGATCACCTCAGCCGTGGGCCGCAACTCCCGCAGGCCGGCCAGCACGTTGGTGGTGGCCACCGGATCGCCGGTGGCCCAGAGGAATCCGAGCGGCTTGTCCCAGTCGCGCACCGCCCCGTGCCACCGATCGGCGAAGCGCACCCGTTCGTTGAGGTAGGCACACAGCAGGTTCAGGATGCGGTGGCCGTCGTCGCGCGCCAGCAGCGCCCACTGGGCCTGCGCCTCCTCGTCGGACAGCGGGTGCGCGGCGCTGAACAGCTTGGCGAAGCCGCGCAGGAAGCCCCGTTCGTTGGTCAGCCGGGCGAACAGCGGGCCGAACGGGCCGCGCAGGATCTTCTGGCTGGGCCGTAGGCTGGCGCGCTCGATGATCACGCTGCCGTTGGTGAGGACGGCGCGCTGGATCTCGAAGGGCAGCGTGCCCGCGACGTCGCGGGCCAGCAGCTCGGTGGCCACCGAGGTGCCCATGTCGTGGGCGAGGAGCACCACCGGACCCGGTACGGCATCGGCGACGACCTGCTGCACGATGTCGGCCTGCTCGAGCAGGCTGTAGCGGTGCGGGCGGGGTTTGTCCGACAGCCCGAAGCCGAGGAAGTCCAGCGTCAGCCAGGGCTGGTCCCCGAGGCGCTCGACGACGCCGCGGAAATCGTACGAGCTCGACGGGAAGCCGTGCAGCAGAAGCAGGGTCGGGGCTGCGGAGGGCAGGAGCGAAGCGACCCGGGAATCGGCAGAGCCGGGCGCTGATCGGACGAAAACGTTGCCGGCGCTGGTGGACAGCATCCGGCCACCCTCTTGCCACTGGCGAACGCTGGCAGGCAGCACAGGGTGACGCTATCAGGCATCGAGGCAGAACCGAGGGCGATGTTTCGGCCGAATGTTCGCCCTCAGTTCTGAATCGACGAGAATCGCTAGGCGAATGCCTCCACCGGCGGGCAGGAGCACACCAGGTTGCGGTCGCCGTACGCCCCGTCGATGCGGCGCACCGGCGGCCACACCTTCGCCCGGTTTCCCTTGCCCAGCGGGTAGGCCGCCTGCTCGCGGGTGTACGGGTGGGTCCAGTCGTCGACCAACAGGCATTCGGCGGTGTGCGGCGAATTGCGCAGCGGATTGTCCTCAGCGGGCCACTCCCCCGAGCCGACCTTGTCGATCTCGGCGCGGATCGCGATCATCGCCTCGCAGAACGCGTCCACCTCGGCCAGGCTTTCGCTCTCGGTCGGCTCCACCATCAGCGTGCCGGCCACCGGGAAGCTCATGGTCGGCGCGTGGAAACCGAAGTCCGCCAACCGCTTCGCCACATCGTCGACGGTGACGCCGGTGGACTTGGTGATGCCCCGCAGATCGAGGATGCACTCATGGGCCACCATGCCGTTCTCGCCGGTGTAGAGCACCGGGTAGTACTCGTCGAGGCGGCGCGCGATGTAGTTCGCCGAGGCGATCGCGGTCAGCGTGGCATCGCGCAGGCCGCCGGCGCCCATCATCCGGATGTAGGCCCAGGTGATCGGCAGGATCGACGCCGACCCGTACGGGGCCCCAGACACCGGGTGTCCCTTCGGCAGTTCCTCGGCCATCGGGTGGCCGGGCAGGAACGCCGCCAGATGCGAGCGCACCGCCACCGGCCCGACGCCCGGGCCGCCGCCGCCGTGCGGGATGCAGAACGTCTTGTGCAGGTTCAGGTGACTGACGTCGCCGCCGAACTTGCCCGGCCGGGCCAGCCCGACAAGGGCATTGAGGTTGGCGCCGTCGACGTAGACCTGCCCGCCGGCGTCGTGCACCGCGGCGCAGATGTTGGCGATGTCGTGCTCGTAGACCCCGTGGGTGGACGGGTAGGTGATCATCAGCGCGGCCAGCCGTTCGGCATGCTCGCTGACCTTGGCGCGCAGATCGTCGAGGTCGACGTCGCCGTTCTCCCGGCAGGCCACCACGACCACCCGCATGCCGACCATCGCCGCGGACGCGGCGTTGGTGCCGTGCGCGCTGGATGGGATCAGGCAGACGTTTCGTTCGGTATCGCCGTTGGCCAGGTGATAGTCGCGGATGGCCAGCAGTCCGGCGTATTCACCCTGCGATCCGGCGTTGGGCTGCAACGAGATTGCGTCGTACCCGGTCAGCCCCGTCAGCCAGCCCTCCAGGTCGGCGATCAACTTACGCATGCCCGGGGTGTCACCGGACGGCGCGAACGGGTGCTGCCTGCCGAACTCCGGCCAGGTGATCGACTCCATCTCGGCGGCGGCGTTGAGCTTCATCGTGCACGAGCCCAACGGGATCATGCTGCGGTCCAGCGCGATGTCCTTGTCGGCCAGCGTGCGCAGGTAGCGCATCATCTCGGTTTCCGTGCGGTAGCGGTGAAACGCCGGATGCGTCAGGAATTCGCTTGTCCGCGAATCAATATCGGGGCCGGCATACTCACCCGCCAAGCCGGCGCCGAACGACTCCAGCACCAGGGCAACGTGCGCGGCAGTCGTGGCCTCGTCGCACGTGACCGACACGTGGTCGGCGTCCACCCGCCAGATGTTGATGCCACGGCCCTTGGCCTCGGCCTGCACCGCGGCCGCGCGGTTCGGGACGTGCACCAGCACGGTGTCGAAGAAGGTGTCGTGCACCACCTCGACGCCGGCGGCGCCCAGGCCGGCGGCCAGTGAGCGGGCGTGCCCGTGCACGCGCCGCGCGATTCCGGTCAGACCTTGTGGACCGTGGTAGCTGGCGTAGGAGGCGGCCATCACCGCCAGCAACACCTGGGCGGTACAGATGTTGGAGGTCGCCTTGTCGCGGCGGATGTGCTGTTCGCGGGTCTGCAGCGACAACCGGTATGCCGCAGACCCATCTGCGTCCACCGACACCCCCACCAGGCGGCCGGGCAGCTGGCGGGCGTGCTTGTTGTGCACGGCAAGGAAACCGGCGTGCGGTCCGCCGAATCCCATTGGCACACCGAATCTCTGCGCGCTTCCGAACGCGACGTCGGCGCCCAACTCACCCGGCGGGGCGATCAGCGTCATCGCCAGCAGGTCGGCGCCCAGTGCCACCAGCGCGCCGCGCTCGTGGGCCTGCTCGACGAGCTTGGACCAGTCGGTCGCCCGGCCGCTGGCACCGGGCAGCTGCGCGATGACGCCGAAGAACTCACCCTCGGGAAGCCCGCCCCGCAGGTCGGCGGTGACGATCTCGATGCCCAGCGGCTCCGCGCGGGTCGCGAGGATGGCCGCGGTCTGGGCGAACATGTCCTCGTCGACGGCCAGCCGGTTGGCCGATCCGCGCGACGCGCGGTGCATCAGCGTCATCGCCTCGGCGGCCGCGGTGGACTCGTCGAGCATCGACGCGTTGGCCAGATCCAGCCCGGTCAGGTCGGCGATCATGGTCTGGAAGTTCAGCAGCACCTCGAGCCGGCCCTGGCTGATCTCCGGCTGATACGGCGTGTACGCGGTGTACCAGGCCGGGTTCTCCAGGATGTTGCGCAGCAGCACCGGCGGGGTGAGCGTGTCGTAGTAGCCCTGCCCGATCATCGACACCGCGATGGTGTTGGTGTCGGCCAGTGCCCGCAGCTCGGCCAGCGCCTCATGCTCGCCCACCGCGGCGGGCAGCTGGTCGAGGCCGGGCGCGATGCCGTCGGCGGAGAGCGCGTCGAGAATGCCCGCAGGCAGCGCCTTGGCCGCCAGTTCCTCGAGCGAGGCCACCCCGATCACGTCGAGCATGGTGGCCAGCGCATCGGAATCGGGTCCGATGTGACGATCGGCGAAGGTGGGGGTGTGATTGGACCCTGCTTGTTTCGACATGGGGGACTCCTGACGTACGGCGCAGCCGTCAGCGGCGTCCTCTCCCTCTGTCGTCCACCCGGACCGGGCGCCTGAGAGATTCGGTCAGCCCGCTGTTGAGCAGTGCTGCCTTTCCCCATGGGCGGGCGACCTCGGCGAAAAAAACCGAGCCACCGCTTTCCAGAGGCATCGTGGCCATGCGCGGTCCGGGTGCCTGAGAGGTTGACGGAGAGGTGTTGCTCCTTCGGCGTCCGTGACTGGCTGCCACGAAGCTCTCCCGCGCGAGGGCGATACAGAGGAGATTCTAGCTGCTAACCGATCTTGCGGTCGCGGCTCTTGCGCCGGGATGCCAGCTCGTCCTCCGGCGAGGCGATCGACTCGCCGCCGTCGGCCCGCTCGCCGGGGAAGTCGGCGATCGCGCCGGACAGTTCCCGCATGGCTCCGCTGACCGCGATACCGAACACACCCTGACCGCCCTGCAGCAGGTCGACGACCTCTTCGGCCGACGTGCACTCGTACACCGTTGTGCCGTCAGAGAACAGGGTGATGTTGGCCAGATCCTGCACGCCGCGCTGACGCAGATGGTCGACGGCGACGCGGATGTTGTGCAGTGAGATGCCCGTATCGAGCAGACGCTTCACGATCTTGAGGACCAGAATGTCCTTGAACGAATACAGCCGCTGGCTGCCGGAGCCGGCCGCGCCGCGGATGGACGGCACCACCAGAGAGGTGCGCGCCCAGTAGTCCAACTGGCGGTAGGTGATTCCGGCGATCTGGCAGGCGCTCGGCCCGCGATAGCCGACCAATTCGTCGGGAACCGAGTCGTCGGGGAACAGGCCCTGCTGCACCGGCTCACTCACCGGCGCGCCGGCGGGTGTGTCCGCCTCAAAGCGGCCATCGGAATCAGAGCCCGTGCCAGCAAGGTCCAACTGTCCCTGACGTGGCTGCTCGCCCACGATGCTTCCTCTCGCCGTTCGAACCTATGGCCCGCTCACCGCTCCACCAACCACGTTTGCCCAGTCCGAGTCCACCGAGCATACGCTTTTCGACGGGCAGTCGCGCTCGTCGTTCGCAATCAAAGTATGGCCGCCCTTGCCCGTGCGGACCGTCATCCGCCGCGCGTGTCGAACCGCTGCAGGCCAAGTGAGACGCATCCGTGATCTTGCCGGCCGGCACCGCGGTGATACCCGGTCAGGTCGCCTTGAAATCGTCCGGCGACACGCTGTCGAGGAATTCCTTGAACTTCTCGACCTCGTCTTCACGGACCGCGCCGGTGGATTCCTCGTCGTTCTCGTCGGGGATGAGCAGCCCGGCCTCGGCCAGCACCGCCTCCTCCACGTAGATCGGCACTCCCATGCGCAGGGCGATCGCCACCGAGTCCGACGGGCGCGCCGACACCTTGATGTCGCGGTCGAAAATCAGGTCGGCGTAGAAGGTGCCCTCCTGCAAATCCACGATGCGCACCTCCTTGAGCGAATGCCCCAGTGCGCCAATGACATCTCGGAACAGGTCGTGGGTCAGCGGGCGGGTCGGCTCGACACCCTGCTGTTCATAGGCGATCGCCGTGGCCTCGGACTGGCCGATCCAGATCGGCAGATACCGGTCGCCGTTGGACTCCCGCAGCAGCAGGACCGGCTGGTTCTGGGGCTGTTCGACGCGAATGCCCACCACACGAACCTCGCCCATCTGTGTCTGACCTCCGCGCTCGTTGCAGTCCTTTGGAGTCTAGTCCTCAGCGGTCGAGAACGTCTCGTACAGCGGACTTGATCAGCGACGTGTGCAACGTGATTGCCAGAGCGGCAACCTCGCGCGCCAAGTCGTCCGCGCGATCGCGCGCCCCGGTCTTCGACGCCTTGCCCACCGGGCCGGCGATCTGCGCGATCAGATCGGACTGCCGATCGGCCGCCGACCGGAACGCCCGCAGATGCCGCGGTTCGACGCCGTAGTCCCCCAGCGCCCGCGCACACTGCGCGATCACCACCGAATACTCGTCGAACAACCCACCCGGGCCGGTGGTGATCACGCCCGCTTTGCACAGCGCAGTAAGCATCTCCTCGCCCACCCCGGAGCGCTCCAGCAGATCCTCACGACTCAACCGGACCTGGGTGCGCGCCACGTCGCTCTCGGTGTCGGCGGCAGGAACATCCTGGCCGTCCGCCACCGTCACCAAACGCGGTACAGCGTAAGGCGATCCGACGTGCGGCAACTCGCCGTCCGGCTGGGCGTCGAGCTGAGCCTTGATGACCTTCAGCGGTAGATAGTGGTCGCGCTGCGCGGTCAGGATGAACCGCAACCGTGCGCAGTCGTACGCGGTGAACCGCCGATACCCCGATGCGCTGCGCTCCGGCGTGACGAGACCCTCGGCTTCCAAGAATCGGATCTTGGAGATCGTCACGTCCGGGAAGTCCGGTCGCAGCAGGTCCAGGACCGCTCCGATAGACATCCCGGCAAGCGCGGGACTATCGGGTGCGGTCACTAGCTTCCTGGACCGCCTTCATCCTCGGACGACTTCGGTCCGGTCAGGAACACCAGGCGGAACTTGCCGATCTGGACCTCGTCGCCGTTGGCGAGGGTGGCCGAATCGACGGGCTCGCGGTTCACGTAGGTCCCGTTGAGGCTGCCGACGTCGACGACCTGGAATTCGTTGCCGTCCAAGCGGAACTCGGCATGCCGACGGCTCACGGTCACGTCATCGAGGAAGATGTCGGAGTCCGGATGGCGGCCTGCCGACGTCGTCGCCTGGTCCAGCAGGAACCGCGAACCCGCATTCGGGCCGCGCTTCACGACCAGCAGCGCCGAGCCGACCGGGAGACCTTCGACCCCGGACACCCCGCTCTCGCCGCTGGTTGCCGCCGGGGCGTCCAGCTCGTTGAGGAAGTCGGCCCGGAAGACGGACGTCGTCTCCACGGTGACTTCGTCAGAGTTCTGGTCCTTGTCGGTCACCCGCTGCTCCTTCACTGGCTGCCGTGGCTGTACTTGGCGGGAATCCGCACAAGGCGCCCGTCCGCCTCACCAATCACTTACGACGACCGTACCGCGCGGTGGTCGTCGTTGTGCCCACCACCGCCGGATCGGTGGCTGGCAGGCACCCTAACAATGTCATTCAGTCACTGTGTTCCGATAGGCGTCCGCGTCGAGCAACGCCGCCAACCCCTGTTCGAGGGTATCGCCGTCGACCTGCAACTCCAACAACCACCCCTGACCGTAGGGATCGGAGTTGACCAGCCCGGGGCTGCCTTCCAATTCGCCGTTGACGGCAATCACTTTGGCCGAGACCGGGGCGTAGAGATCAGACACCGACTTGGTGGACTCCACCTCGCCGAACGACTCACCGGAGGTGACGTCGCTGCCCACCTCGGGGAGCTGCACATACACCACGTCACCCAGCGAGGACTGGGCGAAGTCGGTGATGCCGACGCGCACGGTGTCGTCACCGGTACGCAGCACCCACTCGTGCTCGGCGGTGTAGCGCAGGTCGGCTGGGATTTCGCTCACAGTGCTCCTCGGTGTCGGTCATTTTGACGGGCTGCTCATTTGACGGGCTGAGCGTATTGTCGCGCTTTCGGTTGCCGCAAGGTGGTGATGTCCACACGGTCGGACTGCGCGACGGTCATTCGGCCGCCCACCCGTTCGACGCTGTCGACGGCGCCGCCCGGGATGTTCATCGCGGCAGCCAGGGTGGGCGGATCGCCAATGGCCAGAACAGAATACGGCGGGCCCAGAGTTTGGGTGTCGATCACCAGCGCGCCGGGGCTGCCGACCACCCAGGTGTCGACCCCGACGCGGACGGCCTGCTGCCCGGAGCGGATCTCCATCGCCTCGGCGCCGGCGGCCCGCAGTTCGTTGATGACGTCGAGCATGGTTTCCGGCGCGACACCGGGCCCGGGATCGTCGATCGTGATCGTCACGCCAGGCCCGGTCGCCCCGACCGTGCCGATCAGGATCGACAGCGCGGCCAGCCTGGCCTGCGCGTTCTGGATCGCGGCCTGGTCGCTGCTGCCTGCGGTCTGCATGGCCGCCAGGTTGCGCTGCAGGTCGGCCACCTCGGTGTTGAGCGTTGCTTCGCGCTGCTGCAGCGAGCCGAGCAGGACCAGCAGGTCGGCTGGGCGCGCGGTGTCCAGTGCGTCGCCGGTCTCGGTCTGTCGGGCCTGGGTGGCGATCGCCACACCGAGCATCAGGCACAGCACCACCCCGAGCGCGCCGAACATGATCTGCGTGCGACTGCGGGGGCGGCGCAGCGGGGCCGGGGCCGGGCCCGGCAGTTCGTGGCGGCCGTGTTCGTCGTCGGTCACCTCAGGCCCCGAACAGCCGGCGCCGTAGTGCGGCGGCGTTGCCGAAGATGCGGATGCCCAGCACGACGATGATCGCCGTGGACAGCTGCGTGCCCACCCCGAGCTGGTCGCCGACATAGACGATCAGCGCTGCCACCAGCACGTTGAACACAAACGAGACCACGAACACCTTCGGGTCGAAGATCTTCTCCAGGTAGGCCCGCAGACCGCCGAACACCGCATCGAGTGCGGCGACGACCGCGATCGGCAGGTACGGCTGGATGACCTCGGGGACGCTGGGATGCAACACCAGGCCCAGCACGATGCCGACGACGAGTGCGGCGATTCCGATCATCTGCTGAGACGCCCCCTACCGACCGATCTGCTTGGCAAATTTAATCTCCCGTACCGCGCTCGCCGGCAGCGACAGGCCGTCGCCGCTGCTCACACTGACCCCCACGCCGTAGGACACCTCGAGCAGCCGTAGGCGCTGCAGCCCGCTGCTCCGATCGAAGGTATCGCGCATCTCGCCCGGCGGGCCCACCGCCAGGATCGTGTAAGGGCTGCTGATCGGATGATTGTCGACGAGAATGGCACCGCCCGCCTGACGGATCGTCACGTTGGGCCCCATCCGCACTCCCCCGACCGAGATCGCTTCGGCCCCACTGGCCCACAGCGAGTTCACGGTCAGCTGGAGATCCCGGTCCAGGATGATCTGCCTGCTGCCGGCCACCCGCTGTTTGGACACGTCGGACAGATCGCGGCCGACGCCGGGGTCGGTCACTGTGACGGATAGGCCGGGTCCGATGACCGCGGTGGTGGCCGCGGCCAGGCTGAGCGCGTCGAGTTTGCTGAGCAGATCCCGGCCTGCGGCGTCGTCGCGCAGCTGGCGGCGCTGGATGCTGTCGGCTTGGCTGGCGAGCTCGTCGCGGCGCTGGGTGAGCCGGTCGGTGGTGCCTTCGGCGGATCGCACGCTGGCGGCCAGCACCTGCTGCGCGGCGTTGACGCCGGGCGCGGTGGTCCGGGCTTGCGCGACCGCGGCGGCGAACACCACCGCGATCAGTACCGCCGCCACCGCCTGCCAGGCCCGGTCGGCGATCGTTCGGCGGGACTGTCCGCTCGTCTCGCGGGCCGCGGCAGCGGCGGCGTAGCCGGGGTCGAGGTGTTCGGTGAGCAGCGAGCGCAGCAGACCCGGCAGCGGAATGAGGGCCGGCCGGCGCTCGTGGCGTTCACTGCGGCCGGCCCGCGGGTCGTAGCCGCCGAGCGCGCTGTCAGGTGCGGGCATCGCTGACGCCGGCTTTGGGCAGCGTGGTCACCACCAGACGGACTTGCAGCAGGTAGAGGACCGCCGACCACAGGTACATGCCGACACCCCACAGCAGGAAGCCCCAGCCGCAGGCACCGATCACCCGGCTCCACGTCGCGTCCCACTGGCCGAGCAGCACCAGCGGGAACCCGGACATCAGCGCGAACGTCGCCGCCTTGCCGATATAGGTGACCGGCAGCGCGGTGAGCCCGCGGCTGCGCACCACCGGCAAGGTGGCGGCCAGCACGAGATCGCGGCCGACCAGCGTCGCCACCAGCCACCACGGCACGACACCGGCGAAACCCATCCCGACCGGCACGGCCACCATGTAGACGCGGTCGACCAGCGGGTCCAGCAATGCGCCGAGACGTGACGACTGATTGGGCACCAGGCGGGCGATCTTGCCGTCGGCCCAGTCCGAGAAGCCGCTGAACATCAGGATCGCCACCGCCCAGCCATAGGCATCGGTGGCCAGCAGCAGGTACAGGAACACCGGCACCAGCACGAGCCGGATCACCGACAGGACGTTCGGGATCGTCAGCACGCGGTCGCGGCGGTCCATGGTGATGAACTTAGCCCTAGCGGAAGACCCCGGGCAGGCTGAGCGCCGACAACGTGTCGTCGTTGAGCGGGTTGTCGTGGACCATGTACGTCCAGGTCGACGTCGGGCGGGCCAGCTTCGACAGATCGAGGCCCTGCTCCTCTTCGAGGATGTTGGCGGTTTCGAAGGTCTGCTGGGCGGCCTCGATGGCGTCGGCGGCCAGGTGCGCGAACGCGTCGACGGCCATCCGGTGGAACTCGTCGAGTGGGTTCTGCCTGCCCAGTGCGCGCAGGTGGATGCTCTCCCGGATGTCTGCCAGGTAGGCCAGGTGGTCGGCCCAGCCGCGGTCCAGGTGGAACAGCATGATCTGGCGGCAGATCGTCTCGAGCTGGTCGTCGTCGGACGTCTCGGCCAGCTCCTCGTACCGGTCGGGCGAGAGTTCCTTGAGTTCGTTGCGCGCTGCCGGCGTGCTCAGCAGGGTGTTGCGGCGCTCGACGATGATCGCGCGCTGCTGGGCGATGAGCTGGTTGTAGCGCCAGGTGTTGGCGTGGACGTCGAGCAGCCGACCTTCGGCCACCCGCTGGGCGTGGTCCAGCAGGGCACCGGCCTTGGGGCTGGTGATCCGGCCGGTCTCGTCGGCGTCGGTGGGCAGCTTGCCCTCGTCCAGGTGCGCGACGACGACGTCGTCCTCCCAGCTGGCGAAGAACACCGACGAACCGGGATCGCCCTGCCGGCCTGCGCGGCCGCGCAGCTGGTTGTCCAGGCGCTCGGTGCGGTGCCGGCCGGTGCCGATGACGTGCAGACCGCCGAGTTCGGCGACCTTATCGTGATCGGTTTCTTCGGAGCCGCCCAGCCGGATGTCCGTACCGCGACCGGCCATCTGGGTGGACACCGTGACCGTGCCGAGCTTGCCGGCTTCGGCGATGACGGCGGCCTCTTCCTCGTCGTTCTTCGCGTTCAGCACCACCGCCGGGACGCCGCGGCGGACCAGCCGCTCGTGCAGCTCTTCGGACTCGGCGACGTCGTGGGTGCCGACCAGGATCGGCTGACCGGTGGCATGGACCTCGACGATGTGCTCCATGATCGCCTCGATCTTGGCCGCGGCGGTGATGTAGACGCGGTCGTCGGCGTCCTCGCGGATGTTCGGCGTGTTCGGCGGGATCGGCGAGACGCCGAGCTTGTAGAACTGGCGCAGCTGTTCGCCGGCGGCCAGCGCGGTACCGGTCATGCCGCACACCGTCGGGTACCGGTTGATCAGGGCCTGCACGGTGATGGTGTCCAGCACCTCGCCGGTCTCGGTGGTCTCGATGCCTTCCTTGGCCTCGACCGCGGCCTGCAGCCCGTCCGGCCAGCGCTGCAGCGAGGCGATCCGCCCGCGCGAGGAGTTGATCAGCTGCACGGCGCCGTCGCGGACGATGTAGTGCACGTCGCGCTGCAGCAGTACATGCGCGTGCAGGGCGACGTTCACCTCGGTCAGCGTGGTGGTGACGTGCTCCTCGGAGTAGAGGTCGATACCGCCGAGCGCGGCCTCGAGCTTCTTGGCCCCTTCGTCGGTGAGGTGCACGTTGCGGCTGTCGGCGTCGGTGTCGTAATCGATGCCGGCGGTCAGATCGCCGACCAGCCGGACGATTTCGACCTTCGGGGTCTCACGGTGGGTGGTGCCGGCCAGCACCAGCGGCACCAGGGCCTCGTCGACCAGCACCGAGTCGGCCTCGTCGATCAGCGCGACGTCGGGGTTGGGTGACACCAGATCGGCGACATCGGTGACCAGCTGGTCGCGCAGCACGTCGAAGCCGATCTCGTTGACCGAGGCGTAGGTGACATCGCACTGGTAGGCGGCGCGGCGTTCCTGCGCGGTCGACTCGGCGGTGATCCAGCCGACCGTGAGACCCATCGACTCGATCAGCGGCGCCATCCACTCGGCGTCGCGGCGGGCCAGGTAGTCGTTGATGGTCACGACGTGGACGTTGCGCCCGGCCAGTGCGTAGCCGGCGGCAGCGATGGCACCCGAGAGGGTCTTGCCCTCACCGGTGGCCATCTCGATGACGTCCCCGGCCAGCATGCGCAGCGCACCGGACAGCTGGACATCAAACGGGCGCAGGCCGGTGGCGCGCTCGGCCGCTTCGCGGGCGATCGCCAGAAACTGCGGGATGTCGGACGACGAGGCGAGGTCTCCGAGCTCGAGCAGCTTCGCGGCCTTGGCCAGTTGCTCGTCGTCGAGGCCCTTGGCCTTCTCGTCGAACTCGGCCGAGGCGTCCACCTCGGCCATCGATTGAGCCTTGGCCTTCTCGGTGGTGGCACCGAGCATGCGCCAGAAGCCCCGGCTGATCCGGCCGGGTCCGGCAACGCTGTCCTTGCGAGTTTTCGCCACGGGTCAACGGTACCGTCGGCGCCTTGGCCGACGGCGGAGCACTCGGCGCTGGTGCGTTCGCCGCGCCGTCCCACCCCGCGCGCCGCGCGACCGTCGTTCTCGGACCTGGCGGTTATCTTTGCGTCACTGCCCGCGGTTCAACCCGGGGACGGGTCTGACGACGCACCGGAACTCACATTTCGCCAGTCATCTGACACACACGCGCGCCTTCCCCGGGATGCCGGGGTAGGTTCGCCGGGAAGCCGGCTGATCGGGCGTCGCGTGGTCGGCGCCGCAGGAGGAGAAGCACGTTGGAGATGTTCCACCCGTCCATGGACTGGGGACACGAGCTGGTCCCGTCCCTGATCTGGATTGCCAAGGCATGGGGCATCAGCGCCGTACTGAGCCTGATCGTGCTGTTCTTGCTGGCCCGGTACACGGTGTGGGGCCGGCAGTACTGGCGGATCACCGGGGATTACTTCACCGGCCGGCAGAGCATCAGGGTGTGGATCTGGATCGCCGTGCTGTTGCTCTCGACGATCATCTCGGTGCGCCTCGACGTCCTGCTCAGTTACTACAGCAATGACCTGTTTACGTCGCTGCAGGTCGCGTTCCAGGGCGCGGGCGGCGGCAACGAGGAAGTTCGCCAGTCCGGTATCGACGGATTCTGGGCGGCGCTGATCCTGTTCGGCATCCTGGCGACCATCTACATCAGCCGGGTGATGCTGGACATCTACCTGATGCAGCGGTTCATCATTCGCTGGCGGGTATGGCTCACCGACCGGCTCACCTGCGACTGGCTCGACGACCACGCCTACTACCGCACCCGGTTCACCGACAGCGACATCGACAACCCCGACCAGCGCATCCAGTACGACATCGACATCTTCACCGCCGGGGTTGGGTCCTCGCCGAACACGCCGATGATCGGCAGCTCCAGCACGCTGCTGTTCGGCGCGATCAACTCGTTGGTGACGGTGGTGTCGTTCACCGTGATCTTGTGGAACCTGTCGGGTCCGCTGACGTTCCTCGGCGTCACCCTGGGGCACGCGCTGTTCTGGGTGGTGCTGGTCTACGTGTTCGTCGCGACGGTCATCGCGTTCTGGATCGGCCATCCGCTGATCCGGCTCAGTTTCCGCAACGAGCTCACCAACGCCGTCTTCCGTTACGCGCTGGTCCGGCTGCGCGATTCGGCCGAGGCTGTCGGCTTCTATCGCGGCGAGAACGCCGAGCGGGGACTGCTGCGCACCAAGTTCGCCCAGATCATTTCCAACTACAAGCGCTATGTGAATCGCACGATCGCGCTGACCGGGTGGAACCTGTCGATGAGCCAGATCATCAACCCGCTACCGCTGGTGATCCAGGCGCCTCGGCTGTTCGCCGGGCAGATCGACCTCGGTGACGTCACCCAGTCGTCGAGCGCATTCGGGTCGATCCACGACTCGCTGTCGTTCTTCCGCAACGCCTACGACTCGTTCGCCTCCTACCGGGCGGCCATCATCCGTCTGCACGGCCTGGTGGAAACCAACGCCGAGGCGCGCGAGCTGCCCAAGCTGACGACGGTCACCAGCACTGACGGTTCGGTGGAACTTCGCCGGGTCGAGGTCCGCACGCCAAGTGGCAGCCAGCTCGTCGACCCGATCGACCTGCGGCTGGAGCCGGGCGAGACGCTGGTCATCACCGGGCCGTCGGGTGCCGGCAAGACCACGCTGCTGCGCAGCCTGGCCCAGCTGTGGCCGTTCACCTCCGGCACCCTCTGCCGTCCCGAGGACGACCACACCATGTTCCTGTCGCAGATGCCCTACGTCCCGCTGGGCGATCTGCGGACCGTGGTGTCCTACCCGGCTACCTCCGGGAAGATCAGCGACGACGACCTGCAACATGCGCTGACCAAGGTCGCCCTGTCGCACTTGACGATTCGCCTCAACGAGTCGCAGGACTGGGCCAAGGTGCTGTCGCCGGGCGAGCAACAGCGCATCGCGTTCGCCCGCGTGCTGCTGACCAAACCGAAGGCGGTCTTCCTCGACGAGGCCACCTCGGCGCTGGACGAGGGGCTGGAGTTCGCGCTCTACGACATGGTGCGCACCGAACTACCGGACACCATCCTGGTCAGCGTCAGCCACCGCAGCACCGTCGAGCAACACCACGTCAGGCACCTGGAACTGCTCGGCGAGGGCCAGTGGCGCCTCGGCCACGTCGAGGGTAACGAGCCCGCTACCGTTTAGCCTGCGGCGCTGGCACTTTCGGCGGCCACCGTGGCGGCGTGCGTTCCGGCGCGTCGCCCGAAGAAGGAGCCCTCCCCCAGCTGGGTGCCGCTGGCGTAGCCCTTGCCGTCCTGGGCGATGTTGGACGCGCACGCGCCCGCCGCGTACAGGCCCGGAATCACGCTGCCGTCGGCGCGCAACACCTCGCCGTCGACGTCGGTGGCCAGACCGCCGACGGTGAAGCCGGAGTACATCGCTTTGCCCAGCGTCAGGTCGAAGGCGCCCCACGGCCCCTTGTCTTGCGGCGCAAGGAATTCCGGCTGCTTGTGGAACTCCGGATCCTCACCCTTGGCGGCGTGCTCGTTGTAGTTGTTCAGCGTCTCGACGAGGTTGCCCGTCGGGATGCCCAGCGCCGCCTCCATCTCCTCGACCGTCTCCCAGCCGTCGATAAAGGTGATCAGCGGGATCTCCGGGCGCTGCATGTGCGCCTCGTCGACGATCAGGTACGCCGCGCTGTCCGGCTGGTCCATCACGAAACCCGACGTGCGCGAATGGTAGGAGTCTTCGGTGACGAACCGCTTGCCCTCCTTGTTGACGATGATTCCGGTCAGCAGGATCGACGGGGGGTAGACGGGCGCGGTGATGAAGATCTGGTCCATGTGCTTGGTGGCCCCGCCCGCCGATTCGCCGAGGCGGATGCCCAGGCCGTCGTCGTAGGTGTTGCCGAGCACGAACGGCTTCTCGGCGAGTTTCGGCGTGAGCGCGGCGACCATCTCGGGATTCATCACGAAACCGCCCGCGGCGATCACCACCGCCTTGGCCCGGATCACGCCGGTCTCGGTGAACTTCTTCCACGAGACGCCGACGACGGACTCGTCCTCGACGACGAGATTCGTTGCGCCCGTTTCATAACGGATCTGCACACCCAGTTCTGCTGCCCGCTTGAGCAGCAGATCGATGACCATCGCCGCGCCCTGGGTGTCACCGGGCACCGGGACCTTGTGGCCGCGCGGGGCGGGCACCGCCATGTTCTTGTACGGCCACACCTTCTCGTTGCCGGTGAACATCAGCCCCTCGGTGTTGGGCTGGATCACCGCCTTCTCCGGGTAGTAGCTGCGCTCGAACGCGATCCCCAACTCCTCGAGCCAGTTGAAATGCTCGACGCTGCCTTCGCAGTAGGCGCGGATCTTGTCGAGTTCGGGCTCGCGCGACACCGCGACGAGGTACTTGTACATCTCTTCGACGCTGTCGGCATGCCCGGTGGCCTGCTGAACGGCGGTTCCGCCACCGAGGTAGAAGTGGCCGCCGGCCATCGAGGTGGTGCCGCCGGCGACCGCGGCACGCTCGAGCACCAACACTCGCGCGCCGGCGGCCGCGGCGCTGACCGCCGCACATCCGCCCCCGATGCCGAAACCGATCACCACGACGTCGACCTCGTCGGACCAGTCGGTCACATCCGAGGCGGCGACGGTCGCGGGAATGTCCAGGCCACTCATTGCTGCTCCTGTTTCACATAGTCGAAGAACGTGCGGATGTCGTCGGGGATGTAGGCGATTTCGAGGTAGGGCACGCCGGCCGCGGCGGCGGACAGGTACGCGAACCGCATGCCGCCGGGCATCACCCCGCGAGCGACGATCTCCGCCGTCGGACCGCTGCCGGTCAGCGCGGCGTCGAACGCGTCGGTGTCGGGAACCTCCACGCAGATGTGGTGCAGCCCGGGGCCGCTGTGGTCCAGGAACTCGGTGTAGATGCTCTCGCCACGCGTCGGTGCGATGAGTTCGAGCTGGGTGTCGCCGGCGTAGCTCAACGAGATGTCGGCGTGGTAGTCGGCGGGGCGGCCGCGGTGTTCGCAGGTGTCCGGCCCGAAGTGCACATCGGGCATGCGAATCCATTTCCTGGCCCCGAGCAGCGTGGTCAGGGCCGCCTCGGTGGCGTCCAGGTCGCGGGTCACCCACGCGATCTGGACAGGTGTCTGGTCGGTCATCGGTTCGAGGATATCCCCGGCCCGCCGGTGTGGCTAGAACGTGTTCTAGTTTTGCCCGCCCGCGGTCAGCAGGTCGACGGCCAGGTGCAGCTGCTCGTCGAACAATGCCCGAGGATCGGTGAAGGTGTCGCTGCCGTACTGACCGAACACCTCGAGGCTGATGGCCCCGATGATCATGGCCCAGATCGCGGTGCACCGGATCACCAGCGCATCGTCACCGGGGAAGCCGAACTCGTCCCGCACATGGATCAGGTCGGTCGACATCGGTTGAGCCGCATGGTGTTCCGTCAAGGCGATATCGCCGGTGGCCACACCGGTGGCGACCGCGTCGAACAGCATGCCGATCACCCTCGTGCCCGGTCCGGTGGTCAGCTCGGCCGGGGCGTGATAGCCCGGCACAGGGCTGCCGTACAGCAGCGCCCACTCGGCGGGCTGGTCCAGCGCCCAGCCGCGGATCGCGTGGGCGATGGTCGCGACGTCGGCCCGCCAGCCGCCGTCGGCGGCCACCCGCGCCTGTCCGACCGCGTCGGCGAGGTCGGAGTAGGCATCGATCAGCAGGAGGGTCAGCAGCGCATCGCGGCTGGCGACATAGCGGTACACCGCCGAGGACACCATGCCCAGCTCGCGGGCGATAGCCCGCACCGACAGTCCGGCCGCCCCCACGGTCGCCAGCTGCCGGCGTCCCAGCTCGACGATCTGGGCTTCGATGCGCTGCCGCGTGTCCTCGCGTTTCCCCACGCGCCGAGTCTGACACATCCGAGATCACTGCTCTTGTTTTTCGCGCACCCGGCTGGCATCCTCGTGGTGAGAGCACCGCTCTCAAATCTTCGAGTCGATGGGACACCGCCATGAATGCGCACTACGACCGTCCGAACGCCGCCGCCCGGGCGGCCAACGCCGTCATCCGCCGGCTCGCCGAGGCGGGGATCAGCATCGCGGGCACGCGCGCGCTACGCGTGCGGGGCCGTAAATCCGGCGCACTGCACAGTGTGGTCGTCAACGTGCTGCGGGTCGGCGACACCGAGTACCTGGTCTCCCCGCGGGGCAACACCCAGTGGGCACGCAATGCGCGGGCAGCAGGCGAAGTGGAACTGGGCCCGCGCTGGCGTCGCACCGCGGTCACCCTCACCGAGGTCGACGACGACGCCAAGCCGGCCCTGCTCAAGAGCTATCTCGACCGGTGGTACTGGGAGGTCAAGGGCCACATCGCCGGCCTCACACCGGACTCGACGACCGCCGAATTGCGTTCGGCCGCACCGAAAGTCCCGGTGTTCGCGCTCGCACGCTAGTTGGCGTTGGCTTCCTCGGCGGCAGCCACGTTGACGACGTCGGCGCCGGCGCGCACCTGCTGGCTGGTGGCGACCCACGACACCGCCGCGGGCAGGTTGCCCCAGGTGCTGTTGAACAGTCCGATGATGACGGCCTTGTTGTTGTCGACCGGCATGTACACCGGGCCGCCGGAGTCGCCCTTCTGGCTGACCACGCCGTTCTCCATGGTGAACCAGCCGTTGTTGACCCGCTCGATCGATCCGCAGCTCTCGCCGGTGATCACGCCGAAGTGGCAGACCGGCTGGCCGTTGGCCATCGGCGGGGCGGCGTCGGCGACCAGCTGGCGGCCGCCGGGAAGAATGTTGTTGACCGCGACGTCGGCGGCCAACGTGATGGTCTCGTAGTCGGAGATCACCTGGTCGGTGCGCACCACGGCGCCGTCAGGGGTGTTGTCCTGGAATGCCGACACCATGCCGATGAAGTGGCCGTCGCGATCCGTGACCGGCCCGTCGGCCCGGCAGTGACCGGCCGAGTAGGCGATGCGCGCCACCGGATCCACGTAGCCGAGGGTGCAGACGTTGCTGGCCTGGCGGATCTCCATCCCGGGCGAGACGACCACACCGGGTGTCGCGTGGGCCAGCGGGGCGATGATCGCGGACGCGGCCAGAGCCGCGGCGGTGGAGACGAATCCCAGCGAAAAACGAGTCACCCTACACCCCGATCGGTCGGCGGTACGTCAAGGACGCGCCGCGGAAGTATCTCGACTGTGTATCGGCGCCGATTTCAAATCGTTACCAACGAACTATGGCGTACCCGGCGTGTCGTCGCAGGAATCGCCGCAGATGGGGTTAAAAGCCGGAGTTAGGAGTCGAACCCCAGGCCCAGCCGGTCGAGGGTGCGCAGGATGAGGTTGCGTTTGCCCTCGTTGTGATCGGCCCGGTCCAACGACCACCGGGTGGCCTGAATCCCCACGCTGGCCACCGGTTCGGGTGGGAACGGCAGCGGCTTGCGGTTGACCATCTCCAGCTCGGTCCGCTCGGTGGGGTGACCGTCGAGCAGGTCCAGACAGACGTCGGCGGCGAACCGGGCGGCGCCGACACCCAGACCGGTGAATCCGTTGACGTAGGCGATCCGGCCTCGCCCGGCCAGCCCCCAGTGCGCACAGAACCGGGTGTTGGTGTCGATCGCACCGGCCCAGCGGTGGCTGAACCGGACATCCTCGAGTTGCGGGAACGTGATGAAGAAGTGCGCGGCCAACTTGCGGTAGCTCTCGGGCCGGTCTTCGTACATCGAGTCGACGCGGCGACCGTAGTGATAGACGGCGTCATAGCCGCCCCAGACGATCCGGTTGTCCGCCGAAAGGCGGTAGTAGTGGAACTGGTTGGCACTGTCGCCGATGCCCTGTCGGTGGCGCCACCCGATGCGCTCCAACTGGTCGCTCGTGAGCGGTTCGGTGGACAGCACATAGTCGTACACCGGAATCGTGTGGAACCGATTTCGCTTCAGCAGGCTCGGAAACACGTTGGTGGCCAACACAACCTGGTCGGCCTGGAGCACCCCGGCGGACGTCTCGACCCGGATCCCCCGCTGTTCGCGTTGTACCGACGTCGCCGCGGTGTGTTCGAAGACCTCGACCCCGGCCTCCGAGCAGGCCCGGGCGAGTTCGAAGACCAGCCGGGCCGGATGGACGATCGCGCAGGTGTCGGTCGCCCACAGTCCGGCCTGATAGGTCGGTGAGGCGACCTCGGCGCGCACGGCCGCCTGATCCAGGAACCGGCCCTCGCCGTCGTCGGCGCCCTCGGCCAGCCACTCGACCTGATGCGGTTCGGTGGCGACGGTGAGCATGCCGGTGCGCTCCCAGTCCACGTTCATGCCATAGGACGCGATATCGGCCTGCATGCCGTCGAGGTTGGCCAGGCCGAGCTTCTCCAGGCGGTCGAACTCGGTGGGCCAGCGCGACTTTCCGTTCTCGGCACCGTGGGTGATGCTGGCCTCGACGAAGCCGCCGTTGCGTCCCGATGCCGCCCAACCGACCCGTTCGGCTTCGATCAGCACCACCCGCGCCCCGGGGTTGCGCGCCTTTGCGTGCAGAGCCGACCACAGTCCGGCATAGCCGCCGCCGACCACCAACAGGTCACACGTCAGGTCGCCGGACAGCCGGGGGTAGTCGGGACGGCCGACCAGCGACGAGTCCAGCCACATCGATCCGAACGCGGCGGAGCCCAGCGCCCGGGCGATCAGGGCGGGATCGACGTCGCGATCAAATACGGTCTGCACTCCAGCATGGTGCCATGACGGCGGCGTCCTACCGGGCGAACCGCGCGAGTAGGGGCCCGACGATGGCCAGGACGAAAACATAGGGCGTGGCCAGCGTTCCCACCGCGGTGACGGTGGTCCCCGCCAAGCCGATGATCACCAGGGAGAACTCCCCGCGGGCGACCAGCGCGGTGCCCGCGCGCAGCTGGCCCGGTCGGCCGACGCCGTCGCGGCGGGCCGCGTACACACCGGTGGCCACCTTGGTGATCGCGGTGACGGCGGCCAGCAGTACGGCCGCCGGCAGCATCGGCACCAGGTCCGCCGGTGCCACCGACAACCCGATCGCCACGAAGAACACCGCCGCGAACAAAT
Organism: Mycobacterium sp. ENV421; assembly: GCF_002887815.1. Lineage (GTDB taxonomy): Bacteria > Actinomycetota > Actinomycetes > Mycobacteriales > Mycobacteriaceae > Mycobacterium. The sequence continues at coordinate 243,173 of NZ_PDHO01000004.1, forward strand.
CCCGCAACGGGCTCAGCACGGTGCGGGCCCGCTCGGCGGTCTCCCCCGTCAGTGTCAGCCCCACCAGGAACGCGCCCACCGCGGCCGAGGCGTGCAGATGTTCGGCCGCCGCGGCCACCAGCAGGGTCAGCCCCAGGATGCGCAACAGCAGTTGCTCGTCGTCGGGATGACTGATCAGCCGGCCCAGGTGATGACCCCATCGGTAGGACGCCGCGAACACCAGCACCAATGCGACCATCGCAGCAGCCATCCACAGCAGCGCCTCCCACCACGTGCCGCCGGCCGCCAGCACAGCCAGCAGCGGCAGATAGGCGGCCATCGCGAAGTCCTCGAGCACCAGGATCGACAGCACGGCAGGCGTTTCCCGGTTGCCCAGCCGGCGCAGGTCGTTGAGCAGGCGCGCGATCACGCCCGAGGAGGAGATGAACGTGATGCCTGCCATCGCCAGGATGCCGACGAAGTTCAGGCCGAGCAGCCAGCCGGCGATCGCACCCGGGGTGGCGTTGAGGACCAGGTCGACGCCGGCCGACGGCAGATGTCGCCGCATGCTGGCGGCGAACTCACCGATGGAGAACTCCAGGCCCAGGGTCAGCAGGAGCAGCACCACGCCGATCGTGGCGCCGGTGGACACGAACTCCCCCGCCGCGGGGACCGGCGCGATTCCGCCGTTGCCCAGGGCCAGTCCGGCGAGCAGGTAGAGCGGGATCGGTGACAGCGCGAACCGGCGCGCCAGGGTTCCGAGGATGGTCAGGACCGTGAAGATGACGCCGAGCTCGAGGAGTAGCGCCGCCGACACAGCCACTCAGATCATCCTTGGTCGACGATTCGACGGACGCCGGAAATGCCGTGCTCGGTGCCGATCACGATCAGGACATCGTGGGCGTGCAGCACCTGGTCGGGTTTCGGCGAGGCCAGCACCGCTTCGTCGCGCACGATCGCCACGATCGACGCGCCGGTGCGGGTCCGGGCCTTGGTATCGCCGAGCGGCCGGTCGACGAACGGCGACCCCGCCGCGATCTCGACCTGGCCGGCATCGAGGCCGGGCACTTCCTTGGTCAAGTCGGCGAAGCTCTCCACCATCCGCGGGGCACCGAGGATCTGGGCCAGCGCGTCGGCTTCCTCGTCGGTGAGTCGGAACACCGGGCGCGCTTGGTCGGGGTCGGGGGCGCCGTAGACGACGACTTCGAAATCACCGCCGCGCCGGGCGATCACACCGATGCGGTTGCCATCGGCGTTGTCGAACTCATACCGCAGCCCGACTCCGGGCAGCAGGACTTCTTTGACCTCCATGGGCTCCATCCTCGGGTGGCGGCACCGATGTTGACTAGCTTGCGGCCACCGTAGTCGCCGGTTGCCGGGTGGTGCTGGGCGCCCAGCCGGGCGGACCGAAGACGTAGCCCAGCCGGTCACGCCAGCGGCGCGCCGAGCGGACGTCGCGGGCGATCGCCGCGTACTCGTGGGTCTGCAACGTCCAGATGTTGAATGTGGTGACCGGCTTGGTGAGGCCGTAGTGCGGGCGGAACAGTTCGGGCTGAAATGTCCCGAACAGGCGATCCCAGATGATGAGGATGCCGCCGTAGTTCTTGTCCAGGTACTCCGGGTCCATCCCGTGATGCACACGGTGGTGCGACGGGGTGTTGAACACGAACTCGAAGGCCCGCGGCAGCTTGTCGATCCGTTCGGTGTGGATCCAGAACTGGTAGATCAGGCTGATCGAGAAGCTGGTGAACACCATCCACGGCGGAACGCCCAACAGCGGCAACGGAATCCACATGATGATCTCGCCGCTGTTGTTCCACTTCTGCCGCAGCGCGGTCGCGAAGTTGAAATAGCGGCTGGAGTGGTGCGCCTGGTGGGTGGCCCAGATCAGCCGGACCCGGTGGGCGGTGCGGTGGTAGGCGTAGAACAGCACGTCCACTCCGACGATCGCGATTACCCACGTGTACCACTTCGTCGGCGAGAGGTGCCACGGCGCGACGTACGCGTACAGCGCGGCGTAGCCGAGCAGAGCCAGGAACTTCCAGACGCCCATCGTCGCCACCGACATGAGCCCCATCGAGATCGAGGCCCACGCATCGCGGGTGTGGTAGGCGCCGGACGCCGGTTGTTCGGCTTCGGTCAGCCGTTCGAGCTTGCGGGCTGCGGTCCATTCGAGGATGAGCAGCACAAGGAAGAACGGGATCGCAAACAGCACCGGCTCACGCATCTGCGGCGGGAGAACGGACAACAGTTCACCGATTCGTTCCACGCGACACCTCCCGGCGGGAGTCTAACGCGATCCGGGCCCGTTGTTAGACACGGCGTCAAGAAGCCTCAGCGGAAGCTGAGCACCTCGTCGCCCCAGGCGTGGCGGATCGGCCGGTCCAGGTCGTCGACGACGCGATCCCGGCGATCGATCACCAGCGTCGCGCGGTCGCCGTCCCGATACGGCGCCCAGTGCGGCTGACCCAGGGGCACGTTCGGGTCACCGGTGGCCGCGAACGCCGTCCACCGGGCACGCATCCGCTCGGACAGCTCCTCGCCGGTCTTGAGTCCGCCGAGCTTGAACGTGACGTCGCGCGGACCCGAGATCAGGTTGCCCCACACGTAGATCAGTTCGGTGGCATGCGCGGCACCCAGTCGGATCGTCTTGAAAAGTGGTGTGGCCCAATCGAATCGGTAGAGGTAGACCGGCGCCACCGCGGTGTGCCCCTCGGCGAACCACACCGTCGGCATCCGGAAGCCGACGTCGCTGGCCACCCACAGGCTGCGGGTGCGGGCCATCTTCGCCGGGTACACCGAACTGACCTGCTCGGCGGTCGGCAGTTGCAGGCCCGGCTGGTCGTTGGCCATCTCGCTGAACATCGTGCGGACCGCCTTGGGCGCGATGGGCATCAGCGGTGAGCGCATCAGCCGGAACAGCGCGGCCTCGTTCTTGTTGGTGCCGATCAGCAGCGGCACCGGGTGCGTCTTGCCGGCCCTGGCCAGCGTGACCGGGTAGTCCGGCACGAGATCCCCGTCGACGGTGGGCGCGAAGGCCAGCAACCCGGGTGTGGTGGCCGGGACGTGATCGAAGACGTGCTGTGACGCGTCGACCAGGGTCTCGACGGGAGCCCGGTGCGCCTCGGCCGCTGTCATGCCGAGCCGATCGAGGAACAGCTCGGCCATGGTGCCCGCGCGCTCCGTGCCGTAGATCGAGGTGGCCGGCGCGCTTTGGGCGATGGCCCGGGAGAACAGGCCGGCGGCCTCCGGCACCGCCAGCAGCGTGGTGGTGATCGCGGCCCCGGCCGACTCACCGAACAACGTCACCCGGTCCGGGTCGCCGCCGAATTCGGCGATGTTGTCCTGAACCCAGCGCAGCGCGGCCAGCACGTCGCGCAACGCGACGTTGCTGTCGAACCCGGCCGAGGAGAGGTCGAGGAAGCCCAGCGCGCCGAGCCGGTAGTTGATCGTGACGACGACGACGTCGGAACCGGTCGCCAGCACGGTGCCGTCGTACATCGGCTGGCTACCCGACCCGAAGATGTAGGCGCCGCCGTGCACCCACACCAGCACGGGCTTGGGGTCGCCGGTGGCCGATGCCCCGGTCCCGGACGGCGCCCAGATATTGAGGAACAGGCAGTCCTCGTCGGCGTGGGTGCCCAATCCCATCGGGATGGGGCTGCGCGGCTGCGGGCTGACCGGACCGAACGTCGTCGCGTCGGCAACCTCGGTCCACGGCTGCGGAGCGACCGGCGCCCGCCAGCGCAGGTCTCCGACCGGCGGGGCGGCATAGCGAATGCCCTTCCACGTCGTGACCCGGCCGTCGTCGGCCCCGCGCACCGGCCCGTAGCGGGTCTGGACGACCGGGCTGTCCACGATCGGCCGCACGCTCGCATCCGCTGTCATCGCTGTCCTCCTGCCACAAAGTGCGATGTCGATGCACGACATCACCCATCCACGCTACCGACGGGTAATGCGTCTGGGCGCGCGGCAGCTGGTCTATCCGGTCACCGCGGCGGCCACCTATGACGGCGGCCACACGTCTCGGCCCAGCTATCCTGACCCGCGTGCGGAAATGGGCGCTCCTGTTGGCCGCTATCACTGTGGAGGTCACCGGCACCCTGTCGCTGCGCGCGTCGCAAGACCATTCGGCGTGGCTGATTCTGGTGGTGTGTGGTTACCTCGCCTCGTTCTACTTCCTGGCGTTGGTGCTACGGGCCGGCATGCCGGTCGGGGTGGCCTACGGCGTCTGGGGTGCGGTCGGAACCGCCGCGACGGCCATCCTGGCGGCGGTGATCTTCGGTGACCCGTTCACCGTCCCGATCGTCGCCGGGATCGGGTTGATCATCGCCGGCGTCCTGCTGGTCGAGCTCGGCTCGCGGAATCACGCCGGCCAGGAGGGCACGCCATGATGTGGCTGACGCTGGCCGGGGCCATCCTCATCGAGGTGTGCGCGACCCTGTGTCTGCGTGCCTCGGACGGCTTCCGCAAGAAGGCGTGGGTCGCACCGATGCTGCTCGGCTATCTGGTGTCATTCACGTTGCTGTCGGTGACGCTGTCGCTGGGCATGCCGGTCGGGGTGGCCTACGGCGTGTGGTCGGCGGCCGGTGTCGCGTTGATCGCGGTGATCGCCCGGGTGGTGTTCGCCGAGCCGCTGACGCCACTGATGATGGGCGGCATCGCACTGATCATCGCGGGTGTGCTCACGATCGAACTGACCGGCGCCGTGGGCTGAGAGCCCGGGCCAGCAGGACCGCCACCAGCCCGGCCACCGGAACGGTGAGCAGACCGGCTCGCAACGACACGGCGTCGGCGATCGCGCCCACGAGGATCGGTGAGCCGAGGAAGCCCGCCCGCATCAGCCAGGTCAGCACTGTCAGCCCGGTGCCCGGCCGCAGTCCGGGCAGCTCGTCGGCGGCGTGCATGGCACCGGGTACCAGGGTGGCCGAGCCGAATCCGGCGGCGGCGAATCCCGCGATGGTGCCGGGGATGCTGGGAAACGCCAGCGCGCCCGCCATGCCGGCGGCGACGATCACACCGCCGGCCCGGGCGACCGTGCACGGCCCCCATCGGTCGGTCAGCCGGTCGCCGACGAGGCGGCCGATGAACTGGAAGCCGACCAGTGCGACGTAGCCGAACGCGGCGAGCGCCGCGGGCGCCGACAGCGACTCTCGCAGATACAACGTCGCCCACGAGCTGCCCGCGTCCTCGACTGCGGCACCGGCGATCGCAATGGCCACCAGCGCGGCCAGCGCGAGGTAGACACTGCGGCCCGCCCGGGCCGTGGCCCGCTCGCCCGCCGGGGTTTCGGTGTGGTCGTGGTCGGGACCGGGCAGCAGGTACCGGTAGGCGACCAGGCACACCGCACTGAACAACACAGCGGATCCCGAGAGCTGCGCGACGCGGGGAATGCCGAGATAGATTGCGCCCGCGCCGATCAGGCCACCCAGTACCGCACCCGACGACCACACCGCATGCAGCGAGTTGATGATGAAGCGGCCGTAGGCGCGTTGCACGCGCAGCCCGTGCACGTTTTGGGCGACGTCGGTCACCGAGTCGGCCGCACCGGCGCAGAACAGCGCGACCGCCAGCGTCGGGCCGGTGGGTGCCAGGCCGGCGGTGATTGTGAAGACGGCGATCAGCACGCTGCCCGCGACCGCCACCACCGAGGAGCGGTACCGACGGACCAGGGCCGCGGCGGTCACCCCGGTCAGGAGCGCACCCGCCGAGAACGCGGCCACCGCCAGGCCGAACGCCGAGTTGGACAGGCCGAGATCAGCCTTGATCTCGGGGAGGCGCGGCAGCAGGTTGGCGAACAGCGCGCCGTTCGTCAGGAACAGCGCGGCGCTGGCGATGCGGGCTCGCCGATTTCGCGCAGCGAGTCCGGGGCCGCCCATGTGAGGCGAGGTTACGGGCAACCAAGCAAGATGGCACACATGACTGCTTCGTCGTTGGCTGAACTCGCCCATCGGTTCGGTGTGGCCACCGAGTACCACGACTGGACCGGGCGGTCCGTGCCGGTCGAGGAGGACACCCTGGTGGCGGTGCTGGCCGCGCTCGGTGTCGAGGCCCGCACCGAAGAGGGCCGCGCCGCAGCGCTTTCGGCCGACGACACCCGGTATTGGTCCCGGGCGCTGCCACCGACGGTCGTCGGGCGCGCCGACAGCGAGACCTCGTTCTGGGCGCACGTCACCCACGGCGACCCGGCGCACGTCTGGGTTCGGCTGGAGGACGGCACGGTGCGCACCGGGGTGCGCCAGGCCGACAACTTCACCCCGCCGCACGACCTGGACGGCAGGCTGGTCGGTGAGGCGACGTTCGTGCTTCCCGCCGATCTGCCGCTGGGCTACCACAGCGTCCATCTGAGCTCGGGGGGTCAGGAGTTCAGTACGCCGCTGATCATCACCCCGGCCTGGCTGGGGCTGCCGGCCCGGCTCGGCGCGCGGCGAACCTGGGGCCTGGCCACCCAGATCTACAGTGTGCGCTCCGAAAACTCCTGGGGGGTGGGCGATCTTGGTGACCTCACCGATCTCGCCGTGTGGGCCGGAGCGCGGCACGGGGCCGGTTACATCCTGGTCAATCCGCTGCAGGCGGCCGCACCGACCCGGCCGATGGAGCCCTCCCCCTACCTGCCGACGTCGCGGCGGTTCACCAATCCGATCTACCTGCGCGTCGAGTCCGTTCCCGAATTCGCTCAGCTGCCCAAGCGCGGGCGGGTGTGGAAGCTGCGGGCCGCGGTTGCGGCCCGGTCACGCAAGATCGACACCATCGACCGCGACTCGGCGTGGGCCGCGAAACGTACTGCGCTGAAAGCGATTTACCGGGTGCCCCGGTCGGCGGGCCGCGAGCTCGCCTTCGAGGCGTTCAAGCAACGGGAAGGCCGGGCCCTCGACGACTTCGCCACCTGGTCGGCGCTGGCCGAGAAGTACGGCGGCAACTGGCGGAAGTGGCCGAAAGGCCTGCGCCATCCGGCCGGCCCCGACGTGGCCGAGTTCGTGGACCGGCACGCCTCGGCGGTGGACTTCCACCGCTGGCTGCAGTGGCAGCTCGACGATCAGCTCGCCGCCGCGCAGTCCCAGGCCGTCCGCACCGGGATGGCGCTGGGCATCATGCACGACCTCGCCGTCGGCGTGCATCCCGACGGCGCGGACGCCTGGGCCCTGCAGAACGTGTTGGCCACCGGGGTCGCCGCCGGCGCTCCGCCTGACGAGTTCAACCAGCTCGGCCAGAATTGGTCACAACCACCTTGGCGGCCCGACCAGCTCGAAGAGCTTGGCTACCAACCTTTTCGGGATCTGATCGCGGCGATCCTGCGGCACGCCGGCGGGGTGCGCATCGATCACATCATCGGACTGTTCCGGCTGTGGTGGATCCCCTCCGGCGCCGCGCCCACGAAGGGCACCTATGTGCGCTACAACCACGACGCGATGATCGGCATCGTCGCGCTCGAAGCACACCGGGCCGGCGCCGTCGTCGTCGGTGAGGATCTGGGCACGGTGGAACCCTGGGTGCGTGACTATCTGCGGGCTCGCGGCGTGCTGGGCACCTCCATCCTGTGGTTCGAACTGGACCGCGACGGCGGCGGCGGACCGCTGCCCGCCGAGCGCTGGCGGGAGTTGTGCCTGTCCTCGGTGACCACCCACGACCTGCCGCCGACGGCGGGTTACCTCGCCGGTGAGCACGTACGGTTGCGTGACGAGCTCGGCCTGCTCACCCGCCCGGCGGAGGAGGAATTGGCCGACGATCGCGCCGAGCAGGCGGCCTGGCTGGCCGAGCTTCGCCGGGTCGGTCTTCTCGGTGACGACGCCGACGAGGAGCAGGTGATCCTGGCGTTGTACCGGTATCTGGCCCGGACCCCGTCGCGGCTGCTGGCGCTGGCGCTGACCGACGCAGTGGGTGACCGGCGCACCCAGAATCAGCCAGGCACCACCGACGAGTACCCGAACTGGCGTGTCCCGCTGACCGGGCCCGACGGTAAGCCGCTGCTGCTCGAGGATGTGCTGACCGACCCGCGGGCGCAGGCGCTGGCGGCGGTGATGCAGTCCGCGACCGCGCCACATCCGGAATAGCGATGCCGAGATACAGCGCCGGTGTGCTGCTGCACCGACATGTCGACGGCGTCGCGGAGGTGCTCATCGGGCATCCCGGTGGGCCGTTCTGGGCACGCAAGGACGACGGAGCGTGGTCGATTCCCAAGGGCGAGTACGACCCCGATACCGACGACGCATGGGACGCCGCACGGCGTGAGTTCGCCGAGGAGTTGGGATCCGAAGTGCCGCAGGGCGTCCGGATCGAGTTCGATGCGGTCAAGCAGCCGAGCGGCAAGGTGCTGACGGTGTTCGCCGTCGAGGCCGACCTGGATGTGACCGGGGCACAGAGCAATACCTTCACCCTGGAGTGGCCGAAGGGTTCGGGGCGAATTCAGGAGTTTCCCGAACTGGACCGGGTGGGGTGGTTCCCGGTGGCGCGGGCACGCCGCAAGTTGCTCAAGGGCCATGTGGTGTTCCTGGACCGGCTGATGGCTCATCTGCCGGGACTGGGCGAAGGCGACCCGGAGCCTGCGGGTTAGCCTCACGACGTGAAGTTCGCCGTCGTCGCTCCCATTGCCGCGGGGGTCACCGCGGACCCCGTGTGGATGGCGGAGTTCGCCCGCCATCTCGAGGCGTGTGGCTTCGAGTCGATCATCATGGCCGAGCACACGGTGCTGATGACGCAGTACACCAGCGTGTATCCGTACGACCCGTCGGGCCGGGTCGAGGTGGCCCCGGAGTGCCCGGTGCCCGACCCGCTGGAGATGCTGGCGTTCCTGGCCGGCCAGACCACCACGTTGGGGTTGGCCACCGGAGTGCTGGTGGCGCCCAACCACCATCCGGTGATGCTGGCCAAGCGGGCCGCCACCGTCGACGTGCTGTCCGGCGGACGGCTGCGACTATGCGTCGGGGTCGGTTGGTTACGGGAGGAGATCGAAGCCTGCGGAGCGGGTTTCACCAGCCGGGGCCGTCGCGCGGACGAGCAGATCGAGGTGCTGCGGGCGTTGTGGGCCGACAATCCCGGCGGTGTGAGCCATCACGGCGAGTTCTACGACTTCGACCATGCGATGTCCTACCCGAAACCGGTTGAAGCCGAGGGTATTCCGATTCATATCGGTGGGCACAGCCGGATGGCGGCACGGCGGGCCGGGCGTCTCGGTGACGGTTTCCAGCCACTCGGGGTCGGCGGCGCCGAGCTTGCGACGCTCATCGAGGTGATGCGACTGGCCGCCGAGGACGCCGGACGTGACCCCGCCTCCCTCGAGCTGTCGCTGGGCCATCTGGTGACCAAGGTCGACGCCGACCGGGCCGGGCGGTTGGCCGAGGTCGGAGCCGGGCGGCTGGTGCTCGGGATGCCTGCTGTCAGCGAGATAGACGAGGCCAAGGACCTCCTGTCGGCCTGCGCGCAGCGCCTGGGATTGCGGCCGTGAGTCTTTCGGTCGCCGACCGTTCCGACCTGTCGTACGTGGTGCATCGCTACGCGGCTGCGGTCGACGACCGGGATGTCGAGACCGTGATCGGATTATTCGCGGCTGACGGCGAATTGGTGCTGCCGGATCCACCGGAGGTGCTGACCCCGGCGCGGTCGCACCGTGGCCGGGACGCCCTTCGCGACGCACTCGCAGCGGCGACCAGCGTCGGGCGAACGCATCACAGCATCGACTCCGAGGTGTATGCCGCAGGACCGAATCCCGCTGTCGCACAAGGTCGCGTCGCGGCGACGGCACACCACTTCAGCCGCCGCGCGGAAGGTTTCACCGATCTGGTGTGGTACCTGCACTACGACGACGAGTACCACCGCGCCGAGCCAGGTTGGGTGCTGACCCGCCGTGCCCTGACCATCGACGCGATCGAGACACGGCCCGTCCGGCGAGTGCGCTGAGGGTTCAGCGTGGCGGGAGTGTCCGATCGCCTACGGTTACCTCGCTGGGAACAGCGGGTGACAGTCCTGTGGGCGGCGTGCCTATTTCCGGTCACTCGACGCGGATCGCGTAGCCTAGCAACATGGCTGACGTTTGTCTCGGCAACCACTTAAAGCGGATCAAAGGGTCCCATGCCCGCACTGAGTAGGCGCCAATTTTTCTCAACAGGGCTAGCCACGGCTACTCTGTGCGTTCCGGGCGCTGCACTGTTTCCGTCCGGCAAAGCTTCTGCAGAGGCCGATTCCTCCGCAGGAAAGCCTGTCTTGATCAAAGGCATCGATACCGCCAAACGAGTCGACGCCGCCTGGTTTGCGGCCGCGTACAACGACGGCTTTCGCCTGTACGTCGCCAGCACCACGACGGTCGATCATTGGCCTCCCGGGCAGCGGACACCGTGGGAAGCCGCACCTGAGCAAATGAAGATGGCGCTGGACGCGGGGTTCATGATCGCGGCATATTCCCGCGATCCCGCGCTCTGGCAGGTCGGCATTGACGCGGCCGCGCCCTACGTCGACCAACTTCAGTTCTTCGCGTTCGACATCGAAGACAGCGGCTCGCAACTTACCAGGGCCATGGTCGACGGCGTTGCCTCTACCGGTGTCCGTCCCGTCGTGTACACCTTCCGCAAGCGCTGGCGTCAAATCATGGGTGGCGACGTCACCGAGTTCGCGGACTTGCCGTTGTGGGAGGCCGGTCCGATCGCCGGCTGGACGCCGGATCGACCCGCCGACCTCGCGAAGCCCACGCCCATCCCGTTCGGTGGGTGGAACACTCCAGACAATCCGAGAATTGGTGTCCAGCAGGGGCAGAATGTCATCCTGCACGGGGTCAAACTCGATACCAACACTTTCAACGCGTCATTCTTCTCGCCGCGCTGAGGGCAGCCCGTCGAGCGTGGGCGTTGTCGGTGGAGCGCCGCGGTTCGTCGACGATAGGCCGCACGCTCGGCGCACTCAGGTGCGGGACTGCAGTGCCTGCTGGCCGAAGGTACCGGTCGCCAGCGAACCGTCCGGCAGCACCAAATCGCCGCTGTCGAGCCGGGAGCGCAGGTAGGCGAACGTCTGCGCGGTTTGGGCGAACAGGTGCTCGCCGGCCACCAACGCCGGTCGCGACTGGTCGTCGGCGGTGACGAACTGCGGCAGCGGTTGCACCACGGTGTGGTAGTCGACGTTGAAGAACAGCGGGAACGAGTACCGCTCCTGCTTGACCTTGCGCACCCGATGCGACGTGGCCACGAAGGCGCCGTTGGTCCACAGTTCGAGCATGTCGCCGACGTTCACCACGAACGTCCCGGGAATCGGTGGCACATCGATCCATTCCCCGGCGCCGTTGAGGACTTCGAGCCCGGGGGCCGTTGGCTTGAGCAGCGTGAAGCACTCGTAGTCGGTGTGCGCCCCGATGCCCTGGGCGTCCTCGGCATCCGGATTGTGCGGATAGTAGATCAGCCGCAACTGGCTCGGCGTCTTGGTGGCGTGCCGGGTGAAGGTGTCCGGATCCTCCCCGAGCGCAATGGCGAAGGCGGCCAACAGATCCTGTCCGACGCTCAGCACCGCCTGGTAGTACTCGGTGACCGTTTCGGCGAAGCCGGGAAGATCGGGCCACACGTTGGGTCCGAGCATCGGGTTTCCCGCCAGGTGGTCGGGGTCGTCGGCGGGCAGATCCAGTGCGGTGTCGAATGCTTCTTTGACATCCGGCTTGTCGCCGTAGAACCCTTCCTCACCCACCGGCACATAACCGCGATGACAGTTCGACAGCCCGATGTACGACTTCATCTTCTCCGTCACCGGCAGAGCGAAGAACTGCTTGGTGGCCTCCAGTAGCCGGTCGAAAAGCTCGTCGCTGACCGGGGTCCCGGAGATGTAGAAGAATCCGACGTCGCGTGCCGCTGCGCCGAGTTCGGCCGCGACGCGCTCACGGTCGGCAGCGTCGGCGGACCGCAACCCGCTGATGTCGATGATGGGTACCGATTGAAATGATGTCGCCCCACTCACAGTGTCACGCTTCCTTCGCTTTCTTTGATGTCCCAGGTGATGTCGTCGTCGACTCGTAGCTGTCCTGTCTCGATCCGAGGACGCAGCTGCGCCCCGACTCGGTGTGAATCGCTGGATTCCTCGATCTGCCAATCGGTTCCGCTGACGGTCCCGAGCGAGACCTCCTGCGGGCCGGCCCAGCCGAACCGGTCCCCCACCCGCACCAGCACCCCGGTCGTTCCCGGCGCCGAGAGCACGAGTCCCCAGCAGGGTTGTGTCGTGCCGGCTTCGCGCTGCCAGTGCTCGGTGTAGTCGGCGTGTATGCCGATCTCCACGAGGGTGCCACCGGCCCAGCTCATCCGCCCCGCATCGGGCAGGCCGGGTGGCTGCAGGTCGACCAGGCGGGCCCATTCGAAGACGTCGTCGCGCTGGCTGAGCAGGCCCGCGAAACCCTCACCCGGTCCACGCAGATCGACGAACATGGAGATACCTTGCAGCCATTGCACATTCGTTCCGGTGTCGCGGGAACCGTCGGCCTCCACCAGCAGCGTCCGTCGCCAGAGCCCGGTGCAGTCGGCAATCACCGGGGTCGCGAGGGTCACAGGGACGCGTCCCATCTCGATCGCAACTCCGCGAATCCGGATTCGGTGGGCCGGCCCAGCGCCCGGACCCGGGCGATGCCGCCGTCGGGATAGGCCTGCACTCGAATGGCGGTGATCGCCGGCGCATCGACCACGAAGACCTGTCGCGCGTCGGCGACCAGGTGCGTGCGGGGCAGCACCACCTCGTCGAACGGCAGGGCCCACCATGGTCGTCGCGCATCGGGCCGGTCCCGGGTACCGAGCACGGACACCTCGCGGGAGGCGTTGAACACGAAGTAGGACGTGTCGATTTCGATGCGGGTCAGATCGCTGGGTGTCAGAAACGAGATCGTCACCGCGTCGTGGGTGTCGGGCCCGATGTCACGCCTGCGCCGGGCTTCCCAGCCCGACCCCATGTTCTGCGGGCGGTCCGCGGCGATCAGCGCCCGCGCATCGGAGAAGAACGTGTCGCTGCAGTGCTCGACGCACCCTCCGTTCTCGGCACCGGACACTTCGACGGTCACCCCGGACCACAGCGCCGGATCGGGTACGGGGTCGCCGTAGGCCCGCAGCCTGGCCACCCCGCCGTCGGAGGCGATCACCAACTTGAGGTGGGTGTAGCGGCGCGGGTCGTCGACGGCGATGGGGTTGTGCGCGTCGGCTTTCAGAGCCGTCAGCGGCGACAGCAACCGCCAGTCCACCCGTGCATCGCATGGGTCGGTGCCGGCCGCCGGCGTGGCTGCATACAGCGTGCAGCCGGTCGGATGGTTGCCGGTGAAGAATCGGGTGTCGACGTCGATGGTGTGCAGCCGGCCAGGCACTCCGAGCCGGATGATAGCCCAGTCCGGCGCGGGCGCATGCCTGCGGGTCTCCCAGCCGTCGACCACTTCGCCGCGCAAGTCGAATGTGCCTGGGACGAAGTCGGGTTCGGCCGCGTCGATCAGCCGCTCTTTGACGCCGAACGACTCGTCGCTGGCCGCCACGACGCTGCCGCCGACCGTGCGGCACGCCAAGTCCAGTCCGGTCATGTGTGTAACCCCTGCGATAGTGGCCAATGCGTGCGTGCGTTGTCCGGTCCGGCGGCATATACGCCGGCCTTGCTGGTGGACAGGTTCAGACCGACCAGCATCTGTGCCAGACCCACCGCCGCGGCCACCCCGTCGACGGCGGGCACTCCGAGTGTGTCGGTGATCGCGGCGGTCACACCGGACATTCCCGCGCAGCCGAGGCAGATCACGTCGGCGCCGTCCAGCGTCACCGCGCGTTCGGCTTCGGCGACGATGGCGGCAACCGCGCCGGCTGGGTCGGCGTCGACCTCGGCGGTCCCGAGGCCGCACGCCCGTATGGATGCACAGTGGGCAGCCAACCCGGCCAACAGCAGACGGTCCTCGATCGGAGCGATGGAGCGGGCCAGCGTGGTGACCACCGAGAACCGCCTGCCGATCAGATGCGCGACGTGGGCGGCTGATTCGGCGATGTCGAGTACGGGGACGTCGAGCATCTCCTGCAGCGCGTCTTTGCCGTGTTCACCGAAGCCGGCCAGCACCACGGCATCGGCGTCGAACGTTCCGGCGGCGAGCTGGGTGGCGACGACGTCCATCACCCCGACGGCGGAGAGGTAGCTCTCCGCGGCGGAGTCGATCGCGACGGACCCGAAAGCTGATTGCCCGGTGACAATTTCGGTCCCGGGTGCGGCCGCCGCCCGGGCCGCGGCATCGATCTCCGCCGTCATCGTGTCCGAGGTGTTGGGGTTGAGCACCAGAATTTTCATGCCGGTTCCCGCAGTCCGGCGACCAGCAGGTCGCCGTGGCTATCGTGGCCGGCCACCCGTCCGGCCCGCCACATCTGGCGGATCGCACCGGTCAGCACGCTGCCCTCGTACGGGGTCACCGGATGACGATGCCGCAGCTCGGCACCCCGCACCACCCATGAGGCGTCGGGGTCGAACACGCAGAAATCGGCGCGCTTACCTTCGGCGATCAGTCCCCGGTCGGTCAGCCCGGCCAGGCCGGCGGGCGCCTGCGCCATCCACCGGCACACCTCGCGCACGTCGAATCCGAGCCGGCGGGCCTGAGTCCACAGCGCGGGCAGTGCGATCTGCAACGAACTGATCCCGCCGAAGGCTCGGCCGAAGTCTCCGCCGGTGAGGTCTTTGTGGCGCGGGGCGCACGGCGAGTGGTCGGAGACCACCATGTCCAGCGTTCCGTCGGCCAGCGCAGCCCACAGCAGGTCGCGGTTGTCCCCGCCGCGGATGGGCGGGCAGGCCGCGAACACCGTCGCCCCCTCGGGAATGGCCTCGGCGGCGAAAGTCAGGTAGTGCGGGCATGTTTCGGCAGTCACCGGAAGACCTGCCGCTTTGGCCTCGGCGAGCATCGGCAGCACCTCGGCGCTCGAGACGTGCACGATGTGAGCTCGGGCACCGGTCTCGGCGACGGCGTCGAGCACGATGCGCACCGCGTCCCGCTCCGCCGCGTCGGGCCGCGACCGCAGAAATTCGCCGTAGGACCGTCCCGCCGGGGCGGGGCAATCGGTCAGCACCCGCTCACTCTCGGCATGTACCAGCAGTACCGAATCCAGTTCGGCCACAACGGCCATCGCGGCGCGAAGCTGGTCGGGGTCCAGCGGCGGAAAGTCGGCGTTGCCCGACTCGGACAGAAAGCATTTGAAGCCGAGCACTCCCGCACCGGCCAGCTCACCGAACGACTCGAGGTTGTCCGGCACGATGCCGCCCCAGAAACCGGTGTCGACGTGGCATGCGCCGCGCGCCGCGGAACGTTTGACCTCCAGCGCCGGCACCGTGGTCGTCACCGGGTCACAGTCCAGCGGCATGTCCACGACCGTGGTGATGCCACCGGCCAACGCCGCGGCCGTCGCGGAGTCGAAGCCCTCCCAGTCGGTGCCCGGGTCGTCGATGTGCACATGAGTGTCGACCAGACCGGGCAGCAACACCACGTCGGGGCCGAGCACCGTCTCGCCGGCGCCGCCGAGGTGACTGTCGACCTCGCCGATTACCCGGATCATGCCGTCCGCCAACCCGATCGCGGCGGGCCGGACCTCGCCGTCGATCACCGCGCGCGGTGCGCGAATGACGTGTTCGACGGCGGCCGTGGTCACGGCGGCGGCACCGGGCCGAACCGGTCCGCGAAGCGCTGGGTCAGCTCCGGCCAGACATGGGGGTCGTGGCCGGGCACCAGCTCGTATCCCTTGTCGGTGGCCAGCCGCTTCAGCTTGCGGATCGGCTCGACCGTGTCGGCCGGATCGACGTCGATGAACCCGCCGATCGGCAACTCGTGCTCGATGTTCTCGGTGAGGTCGGCGGCGTCGAACGCGAATACGAACCCGCCGCCGCCCACCGCCTCATCGAGCTCGACGACGAAGCTCTGATGCCCCGGTGTGTGCCCGTAGGTGGGCACCGCGGTGATACCGGGCGCGATCTCGGCTTCACCGTCGGCGAGTACCCAGTCGATGCGGGGATCGTCGAAGTCGATGCGGTTGATCGCGTTGTGTTCGGGCTCGGGATGGTTCGAGAGCCCGTACTCCAGCTCGCGGCGCTGCGCGTGCACCGGGACCTTGCCGGCGAACAGCTTCACGCCGCCCGCGTGGTCGTGGTGCAGGTGCGACAGCGCCACGAGGTGGATGTCGTCGACGTCGATGCCGATGTCGTGCAACGACTCCTCGATCGGCTCACCGGGTCCTGGGAGTACCGGGATGTACTCGACGGTCGGGAAGAACCGCCGGTACAACGCCGGATCGCGGATCAGTGCGGTGTTGAACCCGGTGTCGAGCAACACCCAGCCGCCGTCGGTTTGCAGAAGCACCCCGGGAACCGGCTCACGCATCCGCAGCTCCGGTGGCGCCCCGTAGACCGACACCGACTTGGGTAGCTCCTCCCAACCGAGGGTCAGCAGGACAATCCGGCGAACTTTCCCGTCTCCCAGGACCATTCGGCTCAGCCCACCGACAGCGCGGCCAACCGCAGCGAGTTCGGGTCGGTCACCACATGTGCCTGCTCAACGCCCTTCAGCCACGGCTGGGCCACCATGAAGTCGTTGACATCAGCGACATTCAGCCAGCAACCCGTCTTGACCGCTTCCTCGCCAGCCGTGGAGAAGTCCGCGTCCGATCCGGTGGGCAGACCCTTGGCCAACGCCTCGGTGATGGGCGGCGCCGAGCATCCGAAGAAGTTCAGTCCACCGTCGGCATCCCACGAGATGTGGCCCCAGGTGTAGGGCGAGGGCGCGTCCGGCCACCCGAGGTAGGTCATGATCTCCGGAGCCGACTGCCCGTCGCCGCCGACCCATCCGTAGATCTCCGACGTCGGGTAGGCCTGGACCTTGGCGTTGAGTCCGGCTGCGGCCAATTGGGTCTGGACCAGGTTGCTGATCAACTGGTTATCGGGGTTCGACGAGTCGTAGCCGATGGTGACGGACTTCTGGTCGGCAGGCAGACCCGCCGCGAGCTGAGTCAGCACGGACGGGTCGTGCGTCACCGACTGCTTACCGAACTCGGCGGCCATCACGTTGGGCGGGTAGATCTGTTCGGCCTTCTTGCCGCGGCCGAAGTAGGTCTGCTTGACCAGTTCGTCTACGTCGATGGCCTGCATGACGGCGTTGCGGTTCTTGGCGTCGGTCATCATCCCCTTCTTGGGATTGATGTAGACGAAGTTCGACATCATGGTCGGCAGCGAATAGTTCGCGAACGACTTGTTGTCCAGGTAGGACTGCACCGCGGAGGACGGCAGGTCGTGCAGGATCGCGGCGAGCTGACCGTTGTTGAACTGCAGCTGTTGCGCCGAGACGTCGGTGATCACCGGCAGCTCGACCTTCTCGAAGTACGGCTTGGCGCCCCAGTAGTCGCCGAAGGCGGTCAACTGGTACTTCGAACCAACCTCGGCGTCGGTCAGCGTGTACGGACCGGTGCCCAGGTCGTGGGTGGTCAGATAACCCTGCGCGTGGTCGCTGCCCGCGTTCTTCTGCAGCCCGTCCGGGCTCATCATCCGCGGACCATAGGGACACGCGAGGTAGTCCAGGAACGCCGAGTTCGGCGCCTTCAGCGTGACGGTGACGTCGTAATCGCCCTGGGTGGTGACCGATTCGACGTCGGAGACCATGTATGCGGGCCCCTGATTCACCGCCGCGCGCCGGTCGAAGGACGCCTTGACAGCCGCGGAGGTGAACGGCGTGCCGTCGTGGAACTTGACCCCCTGGCGCAGCTTGAAGTTGAACACCTTGTTGTCCGGCGATGCCGTCCACTCGGTGGCCAGCAGCGGCTGGAGTCCAGGCTTGTCGGTGCCGGCCTTGTACTCCAGCAGACCCTCATAGGTGTTGGTGGTCAACAGCAGACCCTGGCCGGCGTAGTAGATGTCGGGGTCCGGCGGCTGGCCCGGATCCTGCAGGAATGACAGCTTCAACACCTTGTCGGTCGGAGCCGCGTTCGGGGTGCTGCTGCCACCGGAATTCGAACCGCCGCAGGCGGTCAACGCCAGGGCTGCGGTCGCGCCGATCGCAAGCAGCGTGGTGATTTTCTTCATCGGGCGGCTCCTTCGAGTACCGGGGTGGTGAGGGAAGCAAAGGCGTCGAGGATCTCCTCAGTGGTCCGCGTCGCGCCGGTTTGCAGGTATTCCATGGCATCCAGTGCGGCATCGTGCCGGTAGACCGAGGAACCGCCGACACAGTCGGACACCACCCGCACGTGGAAGTCACGCTGATGGGCGTCGGCGAAGGTGTAGTGCACGCACACGTCGGTCAGGCCGCCGATCAGGATCAGCGTGTCGGCCTTCAAACCGGACAGCACGATCTCGAATTCGGTTCCGATGAAACCGGAGTAGCGCCGCTTGACGATGTGGAATTCGTGATTGGGGCCGGTGAAGTCGGGTAACAGCTCGGGATGCAGTGGGGTGCCGGGCCTGCCGTCGATGCAGTGCGGTCCTTCGACACCGTCGAGTTCACGGCCGAAGTCGATGCCGTTGGCGCGGTGCACTTCCTGGAAGAACACGATCGGGATGGTCGCGGCGCGCGCGGCGGCGATCAGTTGCCGCGCCCGGGCGATTCGGTCGGCGTAGCCGGCCATGTGCGGGATGCCCACCTCCTCGACGGGCATGTCGCCACTTTCTTGCATGTCGACGACGACCAAGACCGGATTGCCCACTATCAGTGGCTGTTTCGGCACCTATCCTCCTGTAACTGCGATGCGGGGGTCTGCGGCGGCCTGGAGAAGATCCACGACCGTGTTGATGAAGACGTAGAGGGCGCCGAGCATCAGCGTGACGCCGGCAATCGCCGGGAAGTCGGCCACCGGGATGCTCTGGGCGATGTACTGGCCGATGCCCGGCCAGCCGAAGACCTGCTCGACGACCAGCACGCCGGCGAACATCAGGCCGACCTGCAGTCCGGTCATCGACAACGCCGAACCGACGCAGTTGCGCAGTACGTGACCGGCCACTATTCGGCTCTCCGACAATCCTTTTGCGCGTGCGGTTCGCACGTAGTCGCTGTCCATGTCGGTGAGCAGACTGGATCGCAGCACCCGGCCGATGGCGACTGCCGGGCCCAACGCCAGCACCAGGGCCGGCAGGATCAGGTGGTGCAGGGCGTCGGCGACGACGTCGAAACGTCCGCTGAGCAGTCCATCGACGGTCAGCAGTCCGGTGGGGCCGGTCGGCGGGTTGCTGATGCCGATGCGGCCGTTGGCGGGAACCCAGCCGAGCTTCTGGTAGAAGACGATCAGCCCCAGGATGCCGAGCAGGAACATCGGCGCCGAGGACCCGGTGAACAGGATCGCCCGCAGCACAGCCGATCCCCGCCACTTCAGCGTGGTGCTGAAGGCCAGCAGCACGGCCAGTGCCAGCGCGATACCGATACCGTAGAGGGCGAGTTCCAGGGTGGCCGGGAAGAAGCTGCCGAGATCGGACGCGACGGCGTGCCGGGTCCGGTAGGACGTGCCGAGGTCGCCCTGGACCGCCCCGGTGAGGTAGTGCCAGAACTGGGTGACGATCGGGTCGTTGAGGCCCAGCGCTTCTCGGCGCGCGGCCACCGCTGAGGCGGACGCCTGTGCGCCCATCTGAGCTTTGACCGGATCCAGGGGCGAAATATGTTGCAGGACAAACATCACGGCGGTCAGTGCGACCAGGATCACCAGCGTCGCGGCCAGTCGGGAGGCGATGAACGCTTTCACCTGTGGGCCTCCTAGCTCGTCTTCATCAGGTTGCGCAGGCTGTCACCGGCGACATTGCCGATCACTGCCAGGACAAGGACGCCCAGGCCGGGCATCACCGGGACCCACCACTGCTGCAGGAAGTAGCTCAGGTTGCGGGCCGCGTCGGCGCCCAGTTCCGGGGCGGGAGCCGATTGCCCGAGACCCAGGAACGACAACGCCGCCAGCGTGAGGATCAACGTGCCGAGGTCGAGGCTGGCGGCCACCAGCGCATTGGGCACCGCGCCGGGCAGCAGGTGGCGCATGGCGACCCGGACGGGCCCGACGCCGGCCAGCCGGGCGGCCTCGACGTGGGGGCGGGCCGCCAACCGCGCGACCTCGCCGCGAACCAGCCTGGCGTAGAACGGCCACCACACGATCGACACCGCGATCAGGGTGTGCACGAAGCCGGGTCCCAGTGCGGCGACGACGGCGATGGCCAGCACCGGCGCCGGCAGCGACAGGAACCCGTCGGTGATCCGCATCAAGGTCGCGTCCAGCCAGCCGCCGGTCGCGCCGGCGATGAGCCCGATGAGGCCTCCGATGAGCAGCCCGACGCCGACCACCACCAGGGCTGCGAACCAGCTCGACCGGATGCCGAACAGCACGCGGCTCAAGATGTCCCGCCCGACGCTGTCGGTGCCGAGCAGGAATCCGTTCTTGCCGGGCGCCTGCAGCGGCATGCCGACGGGCACCAGCGGGTCGTGCGGGGCCAGCAGCGGGACGGCGACGGCGATCACGGTCACCAGCAGCAGCAAGGACACTCCGAGCCAATTGACGATCACCGCACGGTCTTTCGGTAACGCCGCCATCCGCTTCTCGCGGCTGCGCAGCAGTGCCGGGGCGGGGACTGCGATGGCCATCAGCGCGCCTTCCGTTCGATACAGGCGACCTGGTGCGGGCTGCCGGGGGTGCCTTCCAGGCGGACGTCGAGTTCGATGTCGCTGCAGGTGTCGATCGCGATCGGGCATCGCGGGTGGAAGGCACAGCCGGTCGGCGGTGACAGCGGGCTGGCGGGTTCGCCGGCCAGCACCCGGCAGTCGCGGCCCAGGTCGGGGATCGCGTCGACCAGCGCCTGGGTGTACGGATGCGTCGGGCGTCCGATCACGTCTTCGGCGGGGCCGATCTCGACGATGCGACCCAGGTACATGACCGCGATCCGGTCGGCCACCACCCGCGCCACCGACAGGTCGTGGGTCACGAACACCACCGACATGTCCAGGCTGCGGCGCAGCCCGCCGATCAGATTGAGCACCGAGGCCGCCAGCGACACGTCCAGCGCGCTCGTGGGCTCGTCACACAGCAGCACCTGCGGCGGGATCACGGTGGCCCGAGCCAGCGAAACCCGTTGCCGCTGACCGCCGGACAACTGCGCGGCCCTCGACTTGACCACATCCTGCGGAAGGCCCACCCGCTCCAGCACTTCCGCGACAGCGTCCTTGCGCTCGCTGCGCGACATCGAGGTGCCGCGCAGCCGTTCACCGATCAGTTCGCCGACGGACAACCACGGTGTCAGCGAGGCACCGGCGTCTTGGAAGACCATCTGCGGGCGGGTGTCGCCGGCCAGTTCGACCTCGCCGGTGGTCGGCTTCTCCAGCCCGGCGATGATGCGCAGCAACGTCGACTTCCCGGAGCCGCTCTCGCCCACCAGGGCCACTGATTCGCCGTGCGCGACGGTCAGCGACACTCCGCGCAGCGCCTGCAGTTTGCCTCCGGATGCCCCGGAGCGATCCAGCCGGCGGCGGCGCACGGTGAACGTCTTGGTGACGGTGCGGGCATCGACGGCGGGCGGTTGATCAGCCGCAATCTCGACCCGCTCGGCGAAGGCTTCGGCCTCGGCGGCGACGATCCCGGCCAGCTCGGTGCGCATCTGGGCCGGCTCGATGATGCATGCGCTCACCCGGTTCTCGGCGCACGCCACCGGATCCGGTGGTGTGGCGGAGCATTCGGTGCGGGCCAGCGCACACCGCGGCACGAACGCGCAACCGGGCAGCGGTGCGGTCGGACTGGGCACCTGGCCGGCCATCGCCGCCAGCGGCCGGTCCCGCGCCGTGTCCAGGGTCAGCCGCGATTGCAACAGCCCGTGGGTGTAGGGATGCGCGGGGGTGGCGAGAACGTCGGCGGTCGGGCCTATTTCGGCGATCCGCCCGGCATACAGCACGGCGATGCGGTCGGCGATCTGCGCGGCGACGCCGAGGTCGTGGGTGATCAGCACAATGCTGCAGCCGATCTCGGCGCGCAGGCGCTGCAGCAGCGCCAGCACCTGTGCCTGCACCGTGACGTCGAGTGCGGTGGTCGGTTCGTCGGCGATGATCAGCTCGGGATCACCGGCCACCGCGATCGCGATCATCACCCGCTGGCGCAACCCGCCGGAGAGTTCGTGCGGATAGGCTCGCATCCGTCGTTCGGGATCTGGAATACCAACGGCAGTCAGCAGTTTCAGTGCTTCTGCGCTGCTGCCTGCTACTTCTTCGACTTGTTTGCCGATCCGCATCGTCGGGTTCAGCGACGTCATCGGGTCCTGGAACACCGCGCCGAGGTCGAGTCGGCGGACCTTGCGCAGCTGCTTGGCGGCGCCGGTGAGCATGTCGGTGTCGCACACCTGGACACTGCCGCTGGTCTTGGCGGCGCCGAGCAGGCCGAGCATGCTGAAGCCCAGAACGCTTTTCCCGGAGCCGGATTCACCCACCAGGCCCACGATTTCGCCGGGTGCGATCTGGAGCGACACCCCGCGCAGCGCGTGCACGTCCTTGCCGTTGCGGCGGAACGTGACACAGAGATCATCCACCGCGGCGACCACGTCGCCCGGCGTCGTCGCCGGTGCATCGGGTCGCAGCGCGACACTTGCGGCGCTCGCCATGCAGAGTCTCCCGGAAGGTCAGAGGGTCCACGAGGATGCGCTCACCGGTGAGCCATCAGCCTGTCGATTGACAGTTTTACGGGCCTCTGGTCGCGGTGGGTGTCGCTGGCGTAACCAAACCAAGACGGCGCGTAACCGATAGGTATCCCGCGTTTCTGTCATGTGACAGAAAATCCCTGGGTCTGTCTTTTCGCAGGTGATGTAGGTCAACATCGGACCATGGACACAACGCGGGCGGGCCGTCCGCGCTTGACCGAACGGCGCAGACCCGGCACGACCGCCCGGGACGAGATCCTCGACGCCGCGGCGGAGCTGTTCACCAGCCGCGGCTACGCCAGCACCTCGACCCGGGCCATCGCCGAGGCGGTCGGCATCCGGCAGGCCTCGCTGTACCACTACTTCAAGACCAAGGACGAGCTGCTGTCGGCGCTGCTGCACCAGACTGTGACACCGACCCTGACGTTCTTGTCCGGACTGGAGCAGGGCGGCGACCCCCGCTCGGCCGCGAGCACCCTGCACGCCCTGGCCGCCTTCGACGGTGCCCAGCTGCTGACAGCGCAGTGGAACCTGGGTGCCCTCTACCTGCTGCCCGAGCTCCGGGAGGCGCGGCTGGCCACGTTCTGGACCGAACGTGAGCGCCTGCGACAGGCCTACCTGGACCTCAGCCGCGCGGTTCTGGTCGCGACCGGCATCTCCGACGACGCGGCGGACCTTCCGTTCCGGTTGGTCGAGTCCTTGGTGAACATGTGGACACCGCCCCCGCATCCGGACCCCGGCACGCTGGCCGGCCACGTTGCCGACGCGTGCCTTCGCGTCCTCGGTGTCACCGAGGACCAGCTTGCCGCGCTCAGCGCGTCCGAACCCGTCCGGGCAGGACATTTGTAGTATCAGGCCATGCCGCTGGCCGAAGGCGAGACATTCGCGGGCTATACGATCCTGCGATTGCTGGGTGCGGGCGGGATGGGTGAGGTCTACCTGGCCCAGCATCCCCGGCTCCCCCGCCGCGACGCCCTGAAGGTGTTACCGGCCTCGGTGAGTGGCGACGCCGAATACCGGGCGCGATTCGAACGGGAAGCGGATATCGCTGCCACGCTCTGGCACCCCCATATCGTCGGCGTCCATGACCGCGGCGAGACCGACGGCCAGCTGTGGATCGCCATGGATTTCGTCGACGGCAACGACGCCGGCGATTTGTTGAGGAACTTCCCCACCGGCCTGCCCCAGGCTGAGGTGCTCAAGATCGTCACCGCGGTCGCCGAGGCGCTGGACTACGCGCACCAACGCCACCTGCTGCACCGCGACGTCAAGCCCGCCAACATCCTGGTTTCCAAACAGGAATCCGGTGAGGAACGAATTCTGTTGGCGGACTTCGGAATTGCTCGGTGGGACGACGATGCCAGCGGGTTGACCCAGACCAACATGACGGTCGGCACGGTGTCCTATGCCGCGCCCGAACAACTGATGGGCCGCGACCTCGACGGACGGGCCGACCAGTATGCGCTGGCGGCCACTGCCTACCACCTACTCACCGGCACCCCGCCGTTTCCGCATTCCAATCCCGCGGTGGTGATCAGCCAGCATCTGTCGGCGTTGCCGCCGAGCCTGGCCGAGCACCGGCCGGAGCTGGCGAACCTGGACGCTGCGCTGCGCAAGGCGCTGTCCAAGGACCCTGCCGAGCGGTTCGACCGCTGCGTGGACTTCGTGCGGGCGCTGGCCCACCACATCACCACCCCGGTGTCCGGTGACGGCCTGATCGATGCCGATGGCACCCGGCTGACTCCGATCACCGATGCGGCGCCCATCGGGGAGCCGGCCCCGCAGTCTCACAGTCGGTGGCTGAAAATTCTGCTTCCCGTCCTCGCGGTGCTGCTGGTCGCCGGTGTCGCGATCGCCTTCATCGCCGGGCGCGACCGCGGGGAGGACGTTGCCGCCAAGGACCTCCGGACCGCCACGACGACGGCAACCACCCCGGCCGTCCCGCCACCACCACCGCCGGCCGCGACGACGACACCACAGACGGCGACGACGACACCACAGACGACCGACACCGTCACCGTCGAGCCGACCCCCACCGCGGTGATCGGCTCGGATTGCACCGAGCCGGGCGCCACCGGAACCACCGCCGACGGTGCGACCGCCTATTGCACGAAGTTGCAGTACACCAACCGCTACCTGTGGTCGGTGCATTCCGACGAGATCCCGAATCCGGTCCTCACGTCGGCGCCGACTTCCCCGGTGGCGGCCCCGCCGACCGAGACCGAGTCCCCGGTTCGTGTCTGCATGCAGGAAACCGGGCATACCAGACTGCGATGTGCCGAGGAGATTTTGCGCGGCAACGGCGGCTAGGACCGAACCGATGAGCGCTGACGACACCCCCCTGTGGCTGTTCGCCGATCAGCTCGGGCCGCAGTTCCACGGCGGCGAGCACGCGCACCGTCCGGTGTTCCTGGTCGAGGCGACCTCCGCGCTGCGCCGGCGCCGCTTTCACCGGCAGAAGCTGCACCTGGTGCTGTCCGGCGTGCGGCACGCCGCGGCCGACCTGGGTGAGCGCGCAACCGTGGTCCGCGCGGAAACCTACACCGAGGCGCTGCGCGATTACGGCACACCGGTGCTGGTGCACGAACCGACATCGTTCGCCGCCGATCGCTTCGTGCGGCGCCTTCAGCGCGACGGCATGATCGCCGAGGTGTTGCCCACCCCGGGATTTGCGTTGTCGCGAGCCGACTTTCGACAGTGGGCCGGGGATCGGCGCCGGTTCCGGATGGAGGACTTCTACCGCGAGCAGCGCCGGCGGTTCAGCGTGCTGATGGACGGTTCCGAGCCGGTCGGCGGGCGGTGGAACTTCGACGCCGAGAACCGCGAGTCCCCACCCAAGAACGGTGCATCGATCGGTGTCGACGCGCCTTACCGCCCGCCCGAAGACGACATCGACGACCGGGTGCGCCGCGACCTCGATGCGATGGATCTGCCCACCGTCGGCGTCGACGGGCCACGGCTGTTCGCGGTCACCCCGGCCGAGGCACGCCGGGCGCTGACGAGATTCATCGAACGTCGGCTGCCGCTGTTCGGCCGCTACGAGGACGCCATGATGGGCGGTGACTGGGCGATGTCACATTCGCTGCTGTCGGTGCCGCTGAACCTCGGCGTGCTGCACCCGCTGGACGCCGTGCACGCCGCCGAACAGGCCTACCGGGACGGCAACGCCCCACTGGCCGCCGCCGAGGGGTTCATCCGCCAGATTCTGGGGTGGCGGGAGTACATGTGGCACCTGTACTGGCACTTCGGCCCGGACTATCTGGACAACAACGCCCTGTCCGCCGAGACTCCGCTGCCGGCCTGGTGGACCGAACTCGATGCCGACTCGGTCACCGCCGAATGTCTGCGGCAGGCGCTCGGCGGGGTGCGGGATCGCGGGTGGGCGCACCACATCCAGCGGCTGATGGTGTTGGGCAGCCACGCGCTGCAGCGCGGTTACCAGCCGCGGGCCCTGACCGAATGGTTCGCCACCGCGTTCGTCGACGGTTTCGCCTGGGTGATGCCGACGAATGTGGTCGGGATGAGCCAGCACGCCGACGGGGGTCTGCTCGCCACCAAGCCGTACACCTCCGGTGGTGCCTACCTGAACAAGATGAGCGACCACTGCCGCTCGTGCAGCTTCGACCCGAAGGTCCGCATCGGACCGAATGCATGCCCCTTCACCTCGGGTTATTGGGCGTTCGTGCATCGTCACCAGGACCTGCTGGCCGGTAACAACCGCACCGCGCGCGCGGTGTCCTCGATGGCGCGGCTGGCCGACCTGGACGCCGTCGTCGAGCAGGAACGGCACCGGGAGACGTTCTAGTCGCATACCGGTGAAACGAATCCATGCCCTTGTGGCGATAGAGGTCGCAAGAGGCTGGTGTGATCTGCTCGCAGAGCGACCTCCAAGCTCCCTGGGCTATGTTCGACCGCAGACACAGACGGAGGTTGGAGTGAAAAGGCTCATCCTGGTGGCCGCCGGCGCGCTTGCCGCAAGTTCGGCAGCAGCCGCCCTCAGCATGGGGTCCAGCAGCGCCGACCCGAATGCCGGCGGAACGATGAACATCCTCGGCGAACCGTATTACAAGGCGGTCGCGATCCTGCACGCCCAAGGCATCTCGACGGTCTTCGGCGGCTCGGTGGGCAGCGACGTTCCGCAGGCCAAGTGCATCGTTCAGAGCCAGAAATACCTGGCCAGCGGCAAGATGTCGCTGATGCTGAACTGCACCAAGGCCGCCCAGCCCGACGCGCCGGCGCCCAGCGCACCGGGTTCGGCCCCTGCTCAGCAGATCCCGTCCGACGGTGGTTCCCGCCCGACTCCGGGCGCTCCGGGAACCGTGATCGTCACGCCGACTCAGGTCGGCTGACCCGGCTCCGATACGGGCTAGACTCCTCGGCAGCCACTGCCGGGAGGTTTGCCCATGCTGCGCCCACGTCGCTTCGACCGCGAGATCGATCCGGGCCCGGTGCAGATCCAGGCCCGTAAGGTCGCTTTCGACGTGTCCGACGCGCCGTTGCACTGGATTCCGGGGCACCCGGTCGCCTCACATGTGGTCGGCCTGCTCCACGTCGTCCTCCCGGTCGCGGAGCGCTGGTTCGTCGCCACCTACAACGAAGCGCTGCCGCTGGTGAAGGATCCGCGGCTGGCCGAGGACATGCGCGGGTTCATCGGCCAGGAGGCCACCCACGCCGACACCCACGACCAGGTCCTGCAGGAGCTGATGGTGGCGCGCGGCGTGGACGCCGAGCCGATCCTGCGCCAGCTCGACTACGTGTTCGGTCAGGTGCTCTCGCCCAGCACCTCGAGTGACCCACGGAAGCGGCTGAACAATCTGTGTGACCGCCTGTGGCTGATCGCGGCGATCGAGCACTACACCGCCGTCCTGGGCGACTTCGCGCTCAACTGCGCCTGGGACGACTTCGGCGCCGACCCCACCCTGGTCGACGTCTTCCGCTGGCACGGCAGCGAAGAGGTGGAGCACCGCAACGTCGCGCACGACGTCGCGGTCTACTTCCATGACAGCTATCTCGACCGGATCCGCTCGATGGCCATGGCCGTGGTGCTCATCGCCGGCTTCTTCAACCGCGGCAGCTGGTACATGTGTCGCACCGACCCGACGCTGGACATGAGCTGGTGGCGAATGCAGCGGCTGCGGGCCCGCGACTCCAAGCTGGGTCTGCTGCCCAAGTACCGCACCCTGTTCGGCACGACGACGCTGACTTACTTCCGGCCGAACTATTCACCCGAGGACGTCGGGTCCACCGCGCAGGCGGTCGCCTATCTGGCCAGCTCGCCGGCCGCCCGCGCCGCGCACCTGTGAGAGACCGGCTGGGGTCCGCGCCGCCGAGCGCGTCGGGCCGTACTCGCCACGATCCGCTGCTGCGCCTCACCGACGCATCGATCAGGGCCCTGTGGGCGATCAGCGGCGCGGTGCGGCGCCCGGCGATGCCGCAGGCACGCGAGCGCACGTTCACGCTGCAGGTCGTCGACCGTCGGGTGGTCGCGCGGGATCAGAACGTGGTGGCACTGACGCTGGCGATGCCGGATCGACGACCCCTGCCGGCGTGGCATCCCGGCGCGCATGTGGACATCCGGCTGCCCAGTGGGCGCATTCGGCAGTACTCACTGTGCGGCGACCCCGCCGCGCCCACCAGCTACCGGATCGCGGTGCGGCGCATCCCCGATGGTGGTGGTGGATCGATCGAGGTGCACGACGATCTTGAGGTCGGGGCGACGGTGACCACCGGTGGCCCGCGAAATGCGTTCCCGCTCACCGTTCCCGGCTACGGCTCCCCCGCCCGGCAACTGCGGTTTATCGCCGGCGGTATCGGTATCACCCCGATCCTGCCGATGCTGGGGCTGGCGCAGCGGCTGGGTATCGACTGGTCGATGATCTACACCGGGCGTAGCCTCGAGTCCATCCCGTTCCTCGACGAGTTGGGCGAATTCGGTGAGCGGGTGCAGATCCGTACCGACGATGAACACGGAATTCCGACCGCCGCAGAACTTTTGGGCGCCTGCCCGGACGGTGCAGGCGTCTACACCTGCGGGCCGGCGCCCATGCTCACCGCCATTCGGGAAGCCCTGGCCGGCCGCGACAACGTCGAATTGCACTTCGAGCGGTTTGCCGCGCCGCCGGTGGTCGACGGCACGACGTTCACCGCGACGGTGGCCTCGACAGGTGTCACGGTGGCGGTGCAACCAGAGCAGACCCTGCTGTCGGCGCTGCAGCGCGAGCACGTCGCGGCACCGTACTCCTGCCAGCAGGGCTTCTGCGGCACCTGCCGCACCCGCGTCATCAACGGCGTTGTCCAGCACCGGGATACGCTTCTCACCGAACCCGAGCGGGCCGAGGGAATGATGCTGACGTGCGTGTCACGCGCGCCCGACGGCGGCCACCTGACGCTGGATCTGTAGTCAGTCGGCCTTGAGCATCGGAATGCCCTCGCTGGTCGAGAACTGGGCATCTTCCTGGCTGGCAAGCCCCATCGACACCAGCGTCCTCGGGAAGATCAGGTCGGTGAGGTAGGCCAGCGCGACCGCCCACCGGTTGACGCCACGCGGGATCGCATACAGGTGATAGGCACGGGTGACGGCTTTGGCGGGCAGGCCGGAGACCTGGATGTTGAGCGGGTTGGCCACAGCCTTGCGCGGGCCGAGATCGACGACCAGACCCATGTTGCGGTGCCGGTAGTCCTTGGAGGTACCGAACCCCAGGCTGGCGGCGACGTTGCGCGCCAACGCCTTTCCCTGCCGTACCGCATGCTGGGCGGTGGGCGGGGTGATGGCGCCGGGCTGGGTCAGGTCGGGGACGGCGGCGGCGTCGCCGGCGGCGAAGACGTCGGGGTGGCCGGGCACCCGCAGGTCCGCGCCGACCTTCAGCCGGCCCTTCTCGGTCGGCAGGCCGAGCGTCTCGATCAGCGGTGCGGCGGTCACCCCCGTCACCCAGGCCACCGTCCGGGTGTCGATCCGCGAATCATCGCTGAGCACAACGTGATCGGCGTGCACTTCCTTCAAGGTGAGGCCCAGCCGAACGTCGATGCCGCGGTCGCGCAGAACCTCCCGTGCGGCTTTCCCGAGCTTCTCACCCACTTCGGGCATCACCTGTTCGGCGAGGTCGAGCAGCAGGAAGCGCACCGATTGCGGGTCGAATCCCATCTGGCGTGCCGCGGCGTCGGCCAGCGCCCGCAGCTGGACCACCAGTTCGGTGCCCGAATACGACGCGCCCACCACCACGACCGTGCGTCGTGCTGCGGCCACCGCGGGGTCGGAGTCGATACCGGCCAGTTCCAGCTGCTCGAGGAAGTGGTCGCGCAGGTACAGCGCCTCGGCGATCGATTTGAGACCGCGGGCGTAGGTGGCCAGGCCGGGAATGTCGAAGAGCCGGGTCACCGAGCCGGGGGTGAGCACCAGCCGATCCCAGGACAGTTCGTGGCTTCGACCCTCGGGGTCGGTGTAGCCGAGCGTGTGCGCCGTCAGGTCCGCGGTGTCGACGCGACCGCGGATCACCTGAACCCCGGGCAGCGTGCCGGCCAGCGGGATGGACACGAAGCGCGCGTCGACAAGGCCGCCGGCCACGTCGGGCAGCAACGGCGTATAGAGCATGTAGTCGATCGGCGAAATGAGGGTGATCTGCACATCTGCGCTGTGCCGATGTAAGCGACGCTGCAGCCGCCGCGCGCACTCGAACCCGGTGAAGCCGCTTCCCACCACCACGACGGACGTCATCGGGCCAGTTATACCCTCACCCGGCGAATACAAACTCACGCTTGGGACTGTTGCGCCGCGCCGTGCCGACCGAGCAGGATGGGTAGCCCT
Organism: Mycobacterium sp. ENV421; assembly: GCF_002887815.1. Taxonomy (GTDB): domain Bacteria; phylum Actinomycetota; class Actinomycetes; order Mycobacteriales; family Mycobacteriaceae; genus Mycobacterium. Next base: position 273,525 of record NZ_PDHO01000004.1, read on the forward strand.
ATGGCACGTTCGCTGGGTCTGCTGTCTTCGGTCTGGTCGTCGGCGGCGACCTTCCCGGTGAGCACCGGGGCGGCGATGGCGTACCGCACCCTGTTCATGACCATCAAGCGGTTGGTGGTCGGGCGCACGATGACGGTGCGCCTCGACGGCGGGGACGTCACGCTGACCGTCACCGAATTCAACTCCCGCCTCGATGTCCGTGGTCTTGCCGTCGGCCAGTTGAATGACGTCCGGATCACCGCGACCGACATCCGTTGGGGCAACCATCATTTCGAGGGCGCCACGATGGTTCTGCACAATGTGCACTTGAAGCCGGGTGTTCCGCCGGTACTGGTGGCCGCGCCGGTGGAGGTGACCATGGTCCTCTCCACCCAGGCGCTCAACGCGGTGTTCTCCGAGTCGCTGCCCCGACTGTCGGGTCATGTCGACGACGACGGCATCGCGCGGTTGCGCTGGACTCGCCACCCCCGGCTGGGCAGTGTGGAGGTCGATGTGGAGTTGGACGGCTCCACGTTGTGGTTGCACCCGCGGGCGCTGCGCACCACTCGGCGCCGGTGGGCGTTACCGACGCGGTTGCCGTCCTACCCGGTGCGGCTCCCGGAACTGGCCAGTGGCCTGACCCTGACCAGTCTGTCGTTGGGGCCCAGCTCCTTACAGCTGACCGGTAGCCTCCCGCAGTGGCGGGCCGAGGTGCCCAGGGCGCGCGTCGAGGACGTTCTCACCCAGCTCAGTGCTGTCGGGCGGCCACTCAATTTCACCGGCCGGTCCCGCCGCAGCTAGCCGGCGGCGCTCGTAGCGCCGGACCGCGAGCACCGTCACTGCGGCCAGAGCCCACCCGAGCAGCAGATCGATGACATAGTGCTCGGCCGCGTACACCAAGGTGAAGGCCATGATCATCACGTAGCCGGCCAGCAGCGGCCGCCAGCGCCGGGCGACCCGTCCCCACAGGAATGCCGCGATCATCGCCGACAGGCCCGCGTGCAGCGACGGGATGGCGGCGACCAGGTTGACGCTGGCCTGGCCCTCGTCGAGCAGCGCGCGGGCCACGTCCAGATGCAGCATCGCGAAGCCCCGGCTGGAGATCCGCTCCACGACGTCGTTGGCGCCCGGGTGCTGGGTGGTCACGGGCCCCAGCAGCCCGCCGTCGGCATGCGGCACCGGGCTGAACATGCACGGCGGTGCGGATGGACCGCCTGCGACGTCGGCCGGCTCGCAGCGGGCCGCCGCCCAGGGCGGCGCGGCGGGCAGCACCGCATAGATGGCCAGCGCGGCGAACGACAGCACCACGAAACGCCGGACGAATGCCTTCCACTCCGCCCGGTCGCGCAGCCACAGCACGCCCGCCACCACGTACGGCAGGATGAAGAACGACATGTACACCGTGCTGATCACCACCTCCCACCAGGGCGGGGACGGCATCTTGAGGTGTTCCTGAAGCCACACGGTGGGCACCGCGCCGAACATTCGGCGATCCACCTCCGGTTGCCACACCCACTGGGTGGGGGTGCCGATCAGCCCGGCCGCTCCCCTGCTCAGGTCGTACACGATCAGCACCACGGCGAAGGGCAACCAGTCCCGCACGATCAGCAACACCCGGCGCCTGCCGATGCTGGCGGCCAGCAGCCCGGAACACACGTAGAGCAGCACGAGTTCACGATTGAGCGCCAAACCGTTTGCGGCAGTCCACCATACGATGCCGGCGAGCCAGACTCCGATGGCGGCGCGCCGGATCAGCGCGAGCCGGCTGGTGTGGGGATCCGGATCGCGCTGCGGCGCTTCGGGCTCGACGTCGACGGCGGTCATCCCCGTCCACTCAACCCGTTCATCGCATGGGGTTACCCGCTTTACGCAAGATTTCGTTCAGACGCCGTTAATCCGGCGGTCGCGGGCCCACCGGACGGCGGGTTGCCCCCAGAGCCACCGAGCAATTCAGTCCCAGGCTGAGGCAACAGCCTCTTCGACGTCGATGACCTTTGCCTGTTGCGACGCCGGGCTGTCGATCTCGTCGGCGACGTATGCCGCGACGAACCGACGGATCTCGGTGTCGACGCCGGCCACGATCCGCAGGATCTCGCCGCGCACCGATTTCGAGGTCACGTGCACGGCGATGTCAGAGGGCCTCGGCTTCGCGACGTCGATGACCAGGGTGAGCGGTTCGGCCGCGCGGGCGGTCGCCCGCAGCGCGATATCGCCGTCGACCTTGAACCGCTGCTTGTCGACTCTGAGGTCCACGATCAGCTCGATCACCAGCGGGATGCGCACGTTGAAGGTGATGGTGTCGCCGACGCTGCGCCGGGCGGTCGGCTGTTGGATTTTCACTTTGGCGGTGACCTTGGCCAGACCACCGGGCCCTTGGGCCATCGGGCCCATCTCGAATTCGCCGCCGGCGATCTCGGCGAACGCGGCAGCCACCCGTTCCTCGGTCACCGCGATTTCGAAGAACCGGCGCCCGAATTCCTCATAGGTGACGAAGCTGTGCGATTGCATAGAGGTCTACGTTCTCACGTCTGATGTGGACCCGAGAGCGCGGACCGGTAACAAATCGGTTCGGGTCAGGCCGGCGGCCACACCAAGTGGAGCCCGGCATCGTCGGCCGGTTCACCGGCCGCGACCGCGAAGGTGTCCAGTGCGTTGACCACGGACTGCCGCTCCTTGACGCTCATCGCACGCAGCGCCCGGGTGATCGCGCGCCGGCGGTGCCGGTTCATTTTGCGGACCAGTTGCCGTCCCTCGGTCGTGAGCGACAGCGATATGTTGCGCCGGTCCGCCGCGGAGTCCTGCCGGTGCAGGAAGCCTGCCTTGATCAGCCGATCGCAGATCCGGCTGGCGTTCGACGGGCTGATGTCCAACGCCGCGGCGACTGAAGCAAGGTTCAGCGGGCCCTGGGTGTCGATCATCACCAGCACCCGCAGCTGTGGCACCGTGACGACTTCGGAGATCTCGGCTATCGAGGCGGCGGCGATACCCACCAGTGCGCGGGAGGCCCGCAATACCGCATCGACATCTGCCGACGACGGCCCGTCGATTGACTGTTGCACGCCCGGCCCCCCTCCTCATTGATGTTCCGGCCGCGGCGCTCACTCGTCTTTCGCGGCCAGCACCGACACCACACCTTTCTCTTCGAACAATGCCAGATGAACGTGCCGCGGGCTGCGATGGCCGTGTTGTCGCAGCACCGCGTCGAGGTCGGCGCGAGTCAGCCCGCTGCGCCGCAGGTTTCGTTCGTCGACCTCGCCATCGCGGATGAGCACGCGAAGCGGCGGATCCACAATGCGCCGCAAGGCCGGAACGAACCGCATCCGGACGACCGCTGCATGCGCCGCGATCAACGTCGCCAGCGCCGCGGCTCCGGTCAGCCATGCGGTGTCGGGCGCGGTCGCCGTCCGGCCCACGACTGCGCCGACTGCGACTGCGGTCACCCAATCGAACGGGGTGAACTCCGCGATCGCACGACGTTGGGTGAAGCGAAACGCCGCGGCGGCCGTGACGAAGAGTGCCAACGCCTTGGCAGCCGCCCACGGCGCTTGGTGCCAGTCGCCTATCAGTGCGTGCGCCCAGCCGTTCACATCGCCTCCTTGACCCCTCGTCTGATCAACCACACGTTGGCCGGCCACGCCGTCGCGAAGCCGATGATCATGCCGATCTGCATCAGAAACCAGTACACGGGATTGTTCGGATGCAGCGGATGGGAGCCGAAGAAGACGAACGACATCAGCGCCATCCAACCGAACAGCCCCACCTCGAAGGCGGTCAGTGACAGCACATCGGCCTTCGCTGCCTGGGTTAGCCCTTTGCGCAGTCCCAGGCCGCGCATCGGGGCGATGGCGAAGTACTGGAACAGAATTCCCAGCGCCAACGCCGCAGTGTAGTCACCGATGTACTCCGGCAGCAGCGCTCGTCCGGCCAGCTGCAGGGCCAGGGCGAATACCGCGAATTCGGCGATGATGTCCCCGAGAGTGCATCCTGCCCCGCAGTGACTGACGCCGATCGCGGTGGTGGCCCAGCCCGGCTTTCCGGGCGGGTTGTCGCGCCCGTGCTCGGCCAGCCACCTGCCACTCTGTGGCCTTCCGAAGCGCCAATACATCCATACCGCGATCGGACCGAAGTACAGGCCGGTTACCGGCCATACCGCCTCCATCACGCGCATCCGCTGCCGGTGGCCGCGTGCGTAGATGTCGAAAACAATGATCAGAGAACTGATTCCGGCCAGCGCCAGCGCGCACCAGGACAGCACCGTCAGCCACGCGGGCGCCACGCCAGCCTCCTGAGACCTCGGGACTTCACCGGTACAACCGACGCCACCAGGTATCGGCTCAACCCGCCCGGTATGGAACGAGGTCCCATCCCATTGCGATGCATGGAAGTGCGCGTACCCGGTCGGCGGCGATGAATGCCCGTGACGGCCACACCTTAATCGAGGCCTCATCGAACGCTTAGATTAGTTGCGCACAGACAATTGTTTCTTGACGGTAAGCATGGACATCGTGCTCAGCGACAGCCGAGCCTAATGTTTCGCAACGGCGTGCCACGCCAGGTCGGCGATCGCGGCGCAGTAATGCTCGGCGATCGGCTCCCGGGTGTAGAGAGCGCGGACATTGATCGGCGCCAGGACGAGCTGCATCGCGGCGATCGTGTCGACGCCGTCCCGCAACTCGCCACGCGCGGCAGCCCGATCGAACACCGACCGGATACTGGCGAAGCGCCGCATCCAGAACGCCATCCGGGTGTCGTCTGCGAAGGCGGCACGGTCGTCCACCACCAGTGCTCGAAGCAGACTGCGCCCGACCGTGTCGTTCACCTGCTGGGCCACCGTGGTGGCCAACGCTTGCAGGTCGGTGCGCAGGGATCCGGTATCCGGTGCGGTGAGGACGTCGTTGCTCCAGTACAGGAGGGCCTCCAGAGCGAGCCGGCTGCCGTCCCCCCAATATCTGGTGACCAGCGACTCGTCGATGCTGTGCCGCGAGCACATCGTCGGAATGTCGAAGCGCTCCAAGCCCCACCGGGTGAGCTCGTCGTAGGCGGCTGTCATCACCATCTGCCGGACGTCATCGGGGACGCCGGCATCCGTATGCTCCGAGTCGCCTTCGATTGGTCGACCTCCGTCCCTGCCATTGGTCAGCTGCCAGTCAACCACTTCTGCCGGTCGGCTCGGATCGGATTGCGGCGCAATTGCCGACCAGGCCCGCAGGCAGCCGACGGCCAGGTAACTTGGCTGGGTTGGAGCCATGGCCGAAACCGCCCGCGCATCCCGGGTTCCCGCGCCTATGAGGCTCTGCGTCAACAGGTTTCGGTCACAGCTCCAGCAGCACAGTGACCGGGCCGTCATTGACCAGCGCCACCGCCATGTCGGCGCCGAACACGCCGGTTTCGACGTGGGCGCCCACCTCCCGCAGCGCATCGGCGAAGGCTGTGACGAGCGGCTCGGCGACGGCGCCCGGCGCCGCCGCGTTCCAGGTCGGCCTGCGACCCTTCGCGGTGTTGGCGTACAGGGTGAACTGGCTGATCACCAGGATCGGCGCGCCGATGTCGGCCGCGGACCGTTCATCGTCGAGAATCCGTAACTGCCATAGCTTTTCGGCGAGCCGGCGGGCGATGGCGTCGGTGTCGGAATGGGTGACGCCGACCAGGGCCAGCAGGCCCTGACCGGACGGCCGGATTTCCCCGACCACCTCACCACTCACCGACACCGAGGCCGACGTCACCCGCTGCACCAGCACCCGCATGGATGCCGATGCTAATGCGTGCCCTGGCTAATCCCCGCTGCCGACGGGCGCGTACCCGAGGATCGCCTTGGTCTCCAGGAAATCGGCGAAACCCTCTTCGCCCCACTCCCGGCCGTTGCCGCTGGTTTTGTACCCGCCGAAGGGGGCCTTGATGTCGAACGCGTGGTTGATCGCGACCGCGCCGGCCCGGATGCGCCGGGCCAGCGCACGCGCCTGGTCCAGGTCGGCACCGGAGACGTACCCGTAGAGGCCGTAGTCGGTGTCGTTGCCGATCTCGACGGCCTGGTCCAGGTTGTCGTAACCCAGGATGCACAGCACCGGTCCGAAGATCTCCTCGCGGGCGATCGTCATGTCGTTGTTCACGTCGGCGAACACCGTCGGGCGCACGTAGTAGCCGGTGTCGAGGCCCTCGGGACGGCCCGGGCCGCCGGCCACCACCGTCGCGCCCTCGGCGATGCCCTTCTCGATGAGGCCTTGTACTTTCTCGAACTGCGCGCGGGAGGCCACCGGCCCGATGGCCGAGCTGTCGGACAGGTCGCCGACCTTGACTCCCTCGGCGGTGGCTTTCGCCACGGCTACGGCTTCGTCCATCCGCGACTTCGGGACCAGCATGCGCGATGGCGCATTGCAGCTCTGCCCGGAGTTCATCATCATCACCGCGACGCCGGCCGCGACGCTCTGGCCGAACGCCTCGTCGTCGAGCACGATGTTGGGGCTCTTCCCGCCGAGTTCCTGGCTGACTCGCTTGACGCTGGGGGCGGCGTTGCGCGCCACCTCGATACCGGCCCGGGTCGAGCCGGTGAACGACACCATGTCGATGCCGGGATGGCTGGACAGCGCGGCGCCGACGCCCGGCCCGTCACCGAAGACCATGTTGTAGACGCCCGCGGGAAGCCCTGCGGCGTCGATGATCTCGGTGAAGATCTGCCCGGAGAACGGCGCCACCTCGGACGGCTTGAGCACCATGGTGCACCCGGCAGCCAGGGCCGGGAACACCTTGCAGGCGATCTGGTTGATCGGCCAGTTCCACGGCGTGATGAGGCCACACACCCCGACCGGCTCCTTGACCACCATCGTCTGGCCGCGCTCGGTTTCGAAGCTGTAGTTCTTCAGCACGTCGATGGCGGTCGACAGGTGACCGAGACCCATCATCACCTGCGGCCCCGCCGCCAGCGTCGGAGGTGCGCCCATCTCCTCGTGCACCGCGTCCGCGAGATCCTTCAGACGTTTCTGGTACTCGTCGAGGATCGTCTGCAAGACGTCGAGGCGGTCTTCCTTGGAGCTGACCGACCACGTGCCGAATGCCGTGCGGGCCGCTTTGACCGCCTTGTCCACGTCGGCGTCGCTGCCGATGGCGATCGTGCCGCCGACCTGCTCGAGTGTCGGGTTGTCGACGTCGAGCGTCCGCAGCTCGACCGGATCCACCCACTGGCCATCGATGTAGAACTTCAGATATTCGCGCATGATCACATCCTCCTCAATCCGGCTGGGTTATTGGGTGCCTTCGGCGTACCAGGTCCTGAATCGGTCGTACTTCGGCATCTCTTCGGAGTTGGCCTTCGGGTCGATGCACACGTGCACCACGCCGACTTTTCCACTGGCGTAGGCCCGGGCGATCGCCGGACCGATCTCCTCTTCTTTCTCCACATACTCACCGTGGCAACCGAAACCTTCGGCGATCTTGTCCATCCGGACATCCTTGCTCCAGTGCACGCCGGGTTGCGGGGACGGCTGGTCGAAGGTCCGCTTGTACACGCCGACCTCGAGACCCCACTGATGGTCGACGCCGACCACACACACCAGCGGCAGGTTCTGCCGGGCTGCGGTCTCCAGCTCGGCGATGTGGAACAGGAACGCCGAGTCACTGGTGAGCAGCATGACCGGGCGCTTACCGCCCTCGGCCACCGAGGCGCCGACGGCGTAGGGCAAGCCGGTGCCGAGGTGACCGAAGTTCTGGTTCCAGATCACGTCGCGTGGCTTGGTCTGCGAATACGTCCACTGAAAGATCACGGTCGCCCCGCCGTCGCGCACCAGGATCCCGTCGTCGAGGTCGTCGAACGCCTTGGTCGCCTCGACGACGTAGCGAGCCGGGTGCACCGGGGTGCGTCCGCTCGGTGCTTCCTCGGCGACCCGGACCAGCTCGGCGGCGTCGGCTTTGATCAGCGTCTCGAGGTTGGCCGACACCGACCGCGGGGTGTCCCGCAGCGCCTCGACCAGCTGGGGGACAACGCCGCGCAAATCACCGACCAGCGCCACGTCGACGGGCCGGTTGACACCGATGGCGGTCGGGTCCTGCTCGACCATCACCCATTTGCGGGTCGCGTTGCCTGCGGCCCAGTGCTGGGTCTTGCCGTAGTGCATGGGTTCGCCGAGTTCGGTGCCCAGGGCGACGCACAGGTCGGATTCCTCGACGGCGGTGTTGGCGGCCGGGGAGAACAGGTACGGGAACGTCCGGTCTTGCAGCCCGGGGATGAACGAGGTACCGCCCGAGGTCTGGATCACCGGGCAGGCCATCAGTTCGGCCAGCTCCTTGACCTCCTGCTGGGTGCGGGAGGTGTGCACGCCGTGACCGACCAGCAGCACCGGGCGCTGGGCGTCGCGGATCAGCCTGACCGCCTCGGCCACCTCACGGCTGCCAGCGCCCTGGTTGACCAGCCGGTAGGCCGACGGCGGCGGCGCGTCGTCGACGTCCAGCTCGTCGAGGATGATGTGCGACGGGAACTCGACGTAGGTCGGTCCCGGGGTGCCCGACATGGCCTTGCGAATGGCCTCATGGATGATCTCGTCGGTCTGGTCGGCGTACTCGATTGAGCTGCTGTACTTCACCGATGCGGCGAAAAGTGGCTCCTGCTGCACGAATTGGATGCGTCCGCGCCGCACCCGGCGCTCGGTGACCCGGGCCCGCTGCCCACCCAGGAAGATGACCGGGGAGTTCTCGACGAGTGCGCACTGGATGGCGCCGGCGATGTTGGCCATGCCCGGGCCGAGCGTTCCGATGCACAGGCCGGGCTTGCCCGTCATCCGGGATGCGGCCTCGGCCATGAAGCCGGCGCTCAGCTCGTGGTGCGGCGCCACAACCGACCACCCGCGGGCGTCCGCTTCGGTGAACATGTGCACGAAGTTGGGATCCGGGATGCCGAACAATGTGCTCACGCCCTCGGCCTCGAACAGGTCGAGAATGCGTTTGTAGACCGGTACACCCATGCGAAACTCCTTGATTCCGTTACAGATAGCGTTGTGCGAGTTGGTGACGATGCGCTGCGGGAGAGCCGAACAACGAACGATTCAGCGCGGCCCGCTTGAGGTAGACGTGGACGCCGCTTTCCCACGTGTAGCCGATGCCACCGTGCAGTTGCATCGCCTTGCCTGCCACGTCGACGGCAGTGCTGCACGCGTACGACTTCGCCATCGCGGCCGCTGCCCCCGCATCGGGTTGGTCACCGGCGACGGCGTGTACGGCCGCGCGGACCAGTTGGCGGGAGACCGCGATCGCCACATACATGTCGGCGCACGCGTGTTTGACAGCCTGGAACGAGCCGATGGGCCGGTCGAACTGGTGTCGCATCGTCACGTAGGAGACGGTCGCGGCGAGCATGGCCTCGGCCACGCCGAGACTGTCGCATGCGATGGCGGCGGCGGCCCTATCGCGTAGCCGGCCGATGGCCGACTCGTCGACGAAACTCAGCGCTGCTCCTGGGTGTTCGACCGTCACGCGGGCCAGGCGGCGGGTCTCGTCGAGCACCGGCTGCGGGGTGACGGACGCAGTCGCCTCGGTGACCCCGGCGTCGGTGACGACCAAGATCGTGTCGGCGCCCTCGGCGTCGGGCACGAAATCGAACGGCTCGAAGGCAACCGCCACTCGGGTGCTGCCGGAAGCTGTTTCGGCGAGCAGACGGTCCCGGGTCTCGCTGGGCGCCAGGCTGTTCAGCACTCCGACGGCCAGCACGGCGCTGCCGAGAAAGCTGGTGGCGCTGGCCGCCCGGCCCATCTCCGCACAGATGACCGCCGCCTCGGCGAACGTCGCGCCCGCGCCACCGAGGTGTTCGGGTACTTCCAGCCCGGTCCAGCCGGCGTCGGCGATCACCGCCCACTCGACCGTGCGCTCCTTGGCCAGCAGAGCGCCGGCCACCGATCGTAGGTCGGCATGGAACTGTTCGAAATGGTCTGCCATCACGCTGCGCCTGATTCTCGCGGTCTCACAAGGCCCCGCTCGGACTCGGTTCGCGCGGCAACCCCAGCCCGCGTTCGGCGATGATGGTGCGCTGAATCTCGCTGGCGCCACCCGGAATGGTCCATTCCCAGGATCCGATGAAGTCCAGCATCCACGCCCCGGACTCCCAGCCGCTGGACGCGGGTTTGGTGAGTGTGGTGTGGGCGGTCAGCCCACCGATCTCGGCGCCGAAGTCGGTCATCCGCTGCAGCAGTTCGCTGTAGAACAACTTCACCACCGAGGCGTCCGCCGCCCCGACACCCTCGGCATCGTGATTGAGCACCAGGTCACGGCACAGTCCGCGCAAGCCGGCGATCTCGATCTCGATATGCGCCAGGCGATCGGCGACCCGCTCATCTGTGATCGGCGAGCAAGCCTGCACCAGCCGGCGGAAGCCCGCAGTCCCCAGCCGCTCGGCCAATTCCAGCATCGTCATACCGCGCTCGGCGCCCAGCGTCGCCTGGGCGACCTGCCAGCCCTCGTTCTCGGCGCCGATCAGATTGGCCGCCGGAATGACCACGTCGTCGAGGAAGATCTCGCAGAAGTGCGACTCCCCCACGGCGTTGCGGATCGGCCGCACCTCGATACCCGGTGTGGTCATGTCCAGCAGGAAGTAAGAGATCCCCCGCCGTTTCGGCGCCTCCGGATCGGTGCGGGCCAGCAGCAGACACCAGTCGGCATGCAATCCCCCACTGGCCCAGATCTTTTGACCATTGACCACATAGGTGTCGCCGACGCGTCGGGCGGTGGTACGCAGGCTGGCCAGATCGGATCCGGCTTCGGGTTCGGAGAATCCCTGCACCCAGATCTCGCCGTCCAGGATGGCGGGCAGGTGGCGGCGGCGCTGCTCCTCGGTGCCTGCGACCAGCAGAGTGGACGCGGCGTGGTGGATGCCGACGAACGCCAGGACCAACCGCGGGGCGTCATGCGCGGCGAGTTCGGAGTACAGCACGATCTGCTGGTCGACCGGCATTCCGCCACCCCACTGCCCCGGCCAGTGCGGGACGGCGAAGCCCGCGGCGTGCAGTTCGGCGAACCAGGCTTTCTGGAAGGCGACGAAATCGGCGTCGGTGACGCCGGTTTGGGCGGACCGCCAATCGGTGGGCACATGGCTCTCGCACCATGCACGCACCTCGGTCCTGAAGTCCTCGAGATTCGTCATGAATTGGCCCGCAGCTGGTCCATGGCGTGCGCCACGGCCGCACCGTCGTCGAACGACGGAGCGATCTGCGTACCGGTCCGTATCGCCTCGACCACCGTGCCGAGGAACGCGGACAATGCCGGCGGCGGTGACCGTCGCGGTGCAGGCGGGAATTCGAACGCTTGCGGATCCTCGCCGCGCCGATACACCACCAGTGCCGTGTCGCCGGTCAGCTCTACGGAGCCGGCGCTGCCGAGCAGTGTCGCGCGCGGCGTGAGGGCAACCGCCCCGGCGAAGCCGGTGTCGTGGGAGGCGGTGCAGCCGTTGGCCATCCTGAACCACGCCGAGTACGCGTCCTCGGCGGTCGCCTCGGGCGCCGAACCATCGATCCGCGTGACACCCCCGCAGTCGGCCACCTCGCTGTTGAACAACCACCGCGTGTAGTCGATGAGGTGCGAGCCGTAGGCGCCGATCCAACCGCCACCGCGCTCACGGTCGTTGATCCAGCCGTACTCGCGTCCGCGTAGTCCGCTTCCGTAGAACGTCCAGTTCAGATGCACTGGCGTGCCGATCGTTCCATCGCCGGCCAGCTGTTTGAGCTTCGCCCACGCCGCGGTGAACCGGAACTCGAAGTTCAGGAAGTTCAGCACTCCCGCTTCCCGTGCCCGGTCACGCATGGCCTCGGCCTCGGCGGCGTTGCGGCCGAACGGCTTGTCGCAGAGCACGGGGTGTCCGTGATCGATCGCGGCGTTCACATGATCGACGTGCATGAACGGTGGCGAGTGCACCGAGACCAGATCGACGTCCGATGCGATCGCCGTCCGCACCGCGGACTCGTCACGTGGGCTGATCACGTCGACGTCGAGGCCGAGACTCGAGTAGACCGGCGCGGCAGCGTGCTTGCCGAAGCCGGTGCCGATGACAACGACCTTCATGCGAACAGTCCTGTCAATCCGGCCCCGCCCACCCTGCGCGTCAGCAGGTCCCGCGTCGCGGACAGGCCGGACGGGAGCCGCCGCAGCGGCTGGCTGTGGCGCGAGAGCCAGGACAGGGTCGTCTCGTCGCAGAACCCCACCGCACCGTGCAGCTGATGACACACCCGAAAGACGATCTCCGCGGCTTCGAGAGCCGACATTCGCAGGGCGAGAGCATCGTTGCACGCGTCGGCGCTGTCGCTTCCGATGCTCCACAGCGCGTACTTGGCGAGAATGTCCAACCCGCTGCGCTCGACTTCGGCGTCGGTGAGCTGGAACTGCACGCTCTGAAATGCCGACAAGGTCTGACCGAATTGCTGCCGCAGGCTCACATGCGCAACTGTCAGCTCGATCGCGCGATCCAGCATGCCCAGCAATGTCCAGCACTGCAACGTCAGTGCCAAGGCGACGTCCCCGGCGCCGTTCTCATCGATCGCCGACAGCTGCAGCTCTGTGACGAATGCCGGCCCGGCCGCGGTATGGCCGGTCACGTGTGCTCGCGCGCCGTCCAGGGTCACTGCTGCCCAACGGGTTTCGAGGCCGGCCAGAGTCGCCGACGGTCGGCTGCCTGCCACGACCACCAGCCCGTCGACGTCGAGGTCGGCGGGAGCGGACAGACGCTCGGCCACCGGGTAGGGCACCGCCCAGTAGCCCGCGCTGCGACACAGAGCCGCGGCGGCTTCCAGACTGTCCGGGTCGGTGCGAGGGTCGAGCTCCCACGCGCCCAAGCCCGAGAGGATCGGGCCGACGAGAGACTCTCTGAGGCCCGGCTTGGCCGGGTCTTTTTCGGCCTGCTGCACGAGTTGGTCCCCGCCCGCGGCCTCGAAGGCCCGACGTGCCTGAAGGCCGAACTCTCTGGCCTCCGCGCTGAGGTCCAGCACCATCGAGGTCATTTCGCCGCCGCCAGCAGAGAACGGGACAGTAGGATGCGCTGCATCTCGATGCTGCCCGAGGACACTGTGGAGGCCTGCGAGTACTTCCAATGGTCATCGACCTCGCCGAGGAACCATCCCGCCCGCGGGTCGTCGTGTGACACCTCGGCCGCGATGTCCATCAATACCTCTGCGCTGTCCTGATCCAGCTTCGTGACCGCGATCCGGTAGGCGGCAGCGTCGCCGGGCCGGACCCGACCGGTGCTCTGGAGTTCCACGATGCGGTAGGCCATCAGCCGCGCACGGCGGCAATGCGTCAACATCCGCACCCATCTGCCGCGCAGTTCAGCGGACACGTCATCCCAGCGGTCGCCGAGAACCGTTGGTGCCGCCGCCAGTAACCGTTCACACCGCGCGTACCGGGCGATTCCCACCCGCTCGAACGAGGTCACCTCCTGCACGATCGACCATCCGTCGTCGACCGTGCCGAGCACATCCGCCGCGGTGACCCGCACGTCCTCGAGGAACACCTCGTTGAGGTGATGCGGGCCCATCATGGAGCGGATCGGCCGCACTTGGATCGCGGGATCGTTCATCGGGACCAGGAATATCGTCAGGCCCTGTTGTTTTCTCTGCGTTGCGCCTTCTCCCACTTTGGTGGTGCGCGCCAGCAGGAAGCACCACTGCGCCATGGTGGCGTAGGACGTCCAGATCTTCTGACCGCTCACCAACCAGCCGTCGCCGTCCCGCCGCGCGGTCGTCCGCAGTGACGCCAAGTCCGACCCGGCCTCCGGTTCCGAGAAGCCCTGACACCAGATCACGTCGCCGCGGGCGATCGCCGGAAGATGGGTGCGCTGCTGGGATTCGGTGCCGTGCCGCATGATGATCGGTCCCACCCAGTTGACCCCCATGTACTGCGCACCGCGCGGTTCGTGGTGCGCCCACATCTCCTCGCGGACCACGGTCTGTTCCCACACCGAGACGCCGCGACCGCCGAACTCCTTCGGCCAGGCCGGGCAGAGCAGTTCGTGCGCGGCCAACGTCTTGCAAAACCGTTGTGCGACATCCAGATCCGCGGGGTCATCGGTGAACGCCCCGAGGTATCCATCCGGGACATGGTCTTTCACCAACTCACGCAGCTGTGTGCGCAGTGCTGCCGCTGACGCGCCCATGTCGAAGTTCAGATTCATCGGCTCTCCACTTCCGCCAGACCCAGCTCGGCCAGCACGGCCTCGGTGTCGGCGCCGAGTTCGGGTGTGGGCCCGGCGATCCGGCCCGGAGTCCGGGAGAACCAGGTCGGCACGCCCGGCATCCGAACCGGACCCTGGGGGGTGGGCACGGTCTCGAAGAATCCGACCGCATTGAGCTGTTCGTTGTCGAACAGCGCCTGGGGCGAATTCAGCGGTGCGGCCGGAATCTCGAGCTCGACGAACAACGTCAACCACTCCTCGGTGGTGCGTTCGGTCATGGTCTGCGCCACCAGTGAGTACACGGTGTCGATCTCGGCGGCCCTGGCCGTGAGCGTCGCGTATCGCTCGGTAGCCCAGGCCGGCTGCACGGCGCCGATGAAGCTGGCCCAGTGCCGGTCGTTGTAGATCAGCGCCGAGATGTAACCGTCCTTGGTGCGATACGGCTTTCGATTCGGCGCGACCGTCCGGTGGTACAACGCGGGCCCGAGGGGAGGGTCGAACATCGCGCCGTTGGCGTGCTCGACGAGCATGAACGAGGCCATCGTCTCGAACATCGCGACTTCGACCTCCTGACCTTCGCCGGTCCGCTCGCGGTGGAACAGCGCCATCGTCGTCGCATACACCGCGGTGAGTCCGGCGACCTTGTCCGCGACGATCGTGGCGACATAGTTCGCCTCACCGGTCAATTCGGCCTGCACGGCCGGCAGGCCGCACTCGGCCTGAATGGTGTCGTCGTAGGCGGGACGGTCCCGGTCGGGTCCGCGGCGGCCGTAGCCGTAGCAGTTGGTGTAGACGATCGACGGGTTGATGGCGGCGACGTCGTCGTAGCCGAACCCGAGTTTGGTGATCGCCTTCGCGCGCATCGAGTGGATGAACACGTCGGCACGCGCGATCAGCGCGCACAGCGCGGCCCGACCCTCGTCGGATCGAAGATCAAGTACCACACTGCGTTTGCCGCGGTTGACGTTGACGAACACACCACTGAGCCCCGGTACGGGGCCGACCGAGACGTAGCGGGTGTCATCACCGGCCGGCGGCTCGACCTTGACGACGTCGGCGCCCATGTCGGCCAGGATCTGGGTGCAGTAGGGTCCCATCACCATCGCGGTGAGGTCGACCACCCGGATCCCCGCCAGCGGGCCGCTGCTGTTCATACCGTGCCCCTTGCCATAGCGAAGCTGTGGCCGATGTGCGCGTGGTGGCCGTCGGGGACCACCGGGAACATGAGCTGCTCCCCGAGGTCGCGAATCTGGTCGATACGAGCGCCCACGTCGTCGACGGTCCACGCCGGCTGGTAGACCCCGGCGCTCTCGACGACGGCGACCCGGGCCACCCGTCCGGCGATCGCGGTGAGAATTTCGCCGGTGACCGAACATGATTCGTGCGCCAGCCAGCCGACCACGGGAGCGACCAGCTCAGGACCCATCGGCGGGTAGGCGGAGGTGTCGATACCCTCGGCCATTCTGGTAACCGCCGCCGGGACGATGACATTGCAGCGCACCCCGTGGTCGGCGCCCTCCAGCGCGACGACGTTGGACAACCCGATCACCCCGGCCTTGGCCGCGGCGTAGTTGGCCACCCCGTGGTTGCCGTACAGGCCGCCGATCGACGACGTGAGGACCACTCGACCGTAGCCGGCCTGACACATCGACGGAAACGCAGCGCGCACAACGTGAAAAGCACCGCGCAGGTGAACGTCGAGCACCGCGTCGAAGGTCTCGGCCGTCATCTCCGACAGCGGTGCGTGGCGGACGTTTCCGGCGTTGTGAATCAGGACATCCAAGCGACCGTACGCCTCGAGGGCCGCCGCCACGATCGCCTGGCCACCGTGGGCGCTCGCCACCGACTCCGACGACGCGATCGCCTCCCCGCCTGCTTCGGTGATCTCGTCGACCACCTGCTGAGCCGGGCCGGTGTCGGTGCCCTCACCGGTCAGCTCCCCGCCCGCGTCGTTGACCACGACCTTGGCACCCAGTCCGGCGAGCAGCAACGCGTACTCGCGACCCAGACCCCGGCCTGCGCCGGTGATGACGGCGACCCGGTCGTCGAATCGTGCCGGTGCCATCAGGTTCCGAGTACCAGGCCGTCGAGATCACCCGTGCCCCGCCACTGCTCGAGGAGTTCATCGAAGGCGTAGAAGCCGGGCGAGTAGAAGTCACCGAGGAAAGCGCCGTTGTCCTTCGCGCCGCCCTGGCCCTCGTTGTTGTAATACCCCGGCGTGCAAGACAGTTCGAACGCGGAGTTGTCGATCGACAGCTCACGGACCGTGGTGACCCAGGCGTCCTGACCTTCCTGACTCGGCTCGACGGTGGTCGCGCCGCGATTCTGGGCCTCGGCGATGATGTAGGCGATGTGCTTGGCCTGTTGCTCGAACATGGCGGTGGTGTTGGCCGAGACTCCGCCCTGGATGAAGCCCATGAAGAACTGATTGGGGAAGCCGCGACTGGTCATGCCGTGCAATGTCGAGTAGGCGTCGTGCCAGTGGTCGAACAACGACAGCCCGTCCCGCCCCACGATGGCGTCGATCGCGAATCGACGGCTGATCTCGGTGGAGATCTCGAAGCCGCTCGCGAAGATCACGCAGTCGACCTGGTATTCGACCCCGTCCGCGACGATCCCCCGCTCGGTCAGCCGTTCAACGCCTTTGGACGCCGACACGTCGACGAGGGTGACGTTGGGACGGTTGAACGTGGCCAGGTAGTGCTCACTGGACGTCGGACGCTTGCACATGAAGCGGTAGTAGGGCTTCAGCGCCTCGGCGGTGGCCGGATCCTCGACGACTTCGGCCACCAGACGGCGCAGCCGCTCCATGATCTTGAAGTCCTCCTCCTCCCGAAACGCCATGATCTGCTCGATCGACACCGAAGCTGGATCCTCGGTCGCGGCGATCCGGGCGGTCAGGTTCCGTCCGAGCTCGGTCCAGAAGTCGCACACCAGATCCGGTTCACCGAATACCACACCGACGAACGGCGACCAGTTGTGGAAGTTGCGCTTGCGTTCTTCCTGCCAGCCGGGTTGCAGCGACGCCGCCCAGGCCGGATCGGTCGGCGGATTGGTGCGCGCGTCGACCGACGACGGCGTGCGCTGGAAGACGAAGAGCTCCTTGGCGTCCCGGCCCAGATGCGGAACCAGCTGAATGCCGGTGGCACCGGTGCCCACCAGCGCGACGCGCTTGTCGGCCAGTTTGTCCAAGCCACCGTCCGCGCTGCCGCCGGTGTAGTCATAATCCCAGCGCGCGGAGTGGAACACATGGCCGGCAAAGTCTTTGATCCCCGGGATACCCGGCAGCTTCGGCCGGTTGTAGGAGCCCTGCGCCATCACGACGAACCTGGCCCGGATGTCGTCACCCCGGTCGGTGCTGATCCGCCAGCGGTGCGTCTCGTCCTCCCAGCGCAGTTCGCGCACCTGGGTGGAGAACAGCGCTCCGTCGTACAGGCCGAAGTGCTTGCCGATGTTGCGGCAGTGCTGGAATATCTCGGCGCCGTCGGCGAATTTCTTCGACGGCATGAAGCCCAGCTCTTCGAGCATCGGGATGTAGCAGTAGGCATCGTTGTCGCACTGGATCCCCGGGAACCGGTTCCAGTACCAGACGCCGCCGAAGTCACCGGCCATCTCGATGACCCGGATGCCGTCGACGCCGGCCTTCTTCAGGTAGGCGCCCGCCAGCAACCCGGCAAAGCCGCCGCCGAGCACCACCACATCGACATCCTCGATGATCGGATCACGCTGCACCACCGGCGTATACGGGTCGACTTCGTAGAACTCGGCGAAGTCGCCCTCGAGCTCCAGGTATTGCGCGGAGCCGTCCGGACGTAGTCGCTTTTCCCGCTCGACGCGGTACTTCTCCCGCAGCGCATCGATGTCGATGTCGTCGGGTGTCCGGGTGGGTCCACAGTCGGCGGTCATCGGCCGGTCTCCTCTGCGAGCGGTCGCGGCTCCCCGGTGCCCATGTACTTCGACAACTGGTAGTGCAGGTTGACAGTGCTGCGCTCGCGATACGGATTGGGCTGTGTCCCGGGGAAACCCAGCGACTTCATCCCCTGCTGGACGGCGGCCATGTTGGAGAAGTCCTGGGGTAGGACGCTGCGCCACCGCGGATCGCCGACCGGGGTGTACTCCCATTCCGTCTGGGGCTCGGCGCCTTTGGGGTACAGCTCGAACACCGACACCTCGAAGATGCACTTGTCCGGGTCATAGCCCGGGTCGGGGCGTGCGCCGTAGCACAGCGCACTGGTCAGGCCCTGTCCGATCTGGAAGTTCGGGAACAGCTGCCATGCGGTGCCGCTCTGCCCAAGGATGTCGGCAGGGATGGTCGGCCAGAAGACCCCGCGCGCCTCGTCGTCGCGCCGCGCGGAGGCCAGCCAGTGCTCCAGAACCTTGTCCGCCGGGGTGCCCTCGGGCAATTCGTCGACGAGTCGCAATGCGGCGGCCACCAGGGTCTGCGTGGTGGTGGCGTTGGTTTCCTCCATGGTGTACACCTGCATCTCCGCGGTGGAGATGCGGGGGTCGCCGGTCCCGAGCCTGATCTTGGACTTCGTCTCGGCCATCTCCTCCGGAGCGTCGTAGCCGATGTTGCTGTGCCTGCCCTGCGCCTTGGCCCAGCCCTTGAATTCACCGAACCTGTTGAACTCCGGGTGTGTGGTGAAGACGTGATAGGTCTCGTTGAACGCTTCCAGCGCGACTTTCCAATTGCAGTCGAAATGCACCCATCTGCGCCACTTGCACCGCATGTTCTCCAATCCGAACGGATCGAGGATCTTCGCGGCCGGGAACAGGTAGTCCGCCAACGGTTCGCAGTCGGGGTCCATGTTGACCCACAGCCAGCCACCCCAGGTGTCGACGTTCACCGGCCGAAGCCGGGTGTTGTCCGGATTCAGCGCACCCTTCCAATCGGCTTCTTCCCGGATGTGAGTGCAGGCGCCGTCCAGACCATAGGTCCAGCCGTGGAATCCGCACACGAACGACTTGCGTGCCCGTCCGACAGCATGTTTGGCCCCCGGCGGGGTGTCCACCAACCGGCGGCCGCGGTGCATACACACGTTGTGGTGCGCCGCGAAAGTGTCCGCCCCCGTTCGCACGACGATGATCGAGTCGTCGAGGATGTCGTACGTCAGGTAGCTGCCCACCTCGGGCAGTTCCTCCACCCTGCCGACCTGCTGCCAGACCGTGCGCCACAGCTTGTCGCGTTCGGCGCGGGCATACTCCGGTGAGATATAAGCATCGACATCGATGGTCATCGGCTCCGCGAGCTCTTCGGCACTTTCCAGTTCGCCCATCATCACTTCCTTTCAGGGCCTGCTGATTTCGCGGCGGAAGTCGTCGTCGGCGAGGAACAGCGAGGTGTTGTCGGCACGAAGGTGGCTCCACCGCAGGTCCAGGCCACCGTCGACGAGCAGGGTTTGGCCGGTGATGTAGCCGGCGAGGTCCGACAGCAGGAACACGATGGCGCCGGCCTGTTCTTCCGGTTGTCCCCGCCGTCCCATCGCGATCGCCGCTCGGTCCCGTTCCGGATCGGGGTCGACGTAGGTGCGTGACGCCTCGGTTTCGGTAACCCCGGGTGCCACGGCGTTGACCCGTATGTCGTCGAGCGCGAGTTCGACCGCCAGGGTGCGGGTGGCCGCCACGATCGCGGCTTTAGCCGTGCCGTAGGCGATGTGGAACGGCGCGGTGTTCATGCCGCTGATCGAGGACACGGAGACAATCGAGCCCGGCCCACCCACTGCACGGATTTCGGCGGCCACCGCCTGGCTCATGAAGAACATCGTCTCGAGATTCGCGGTGAACAGGTCTCGCCAGTCGTCACGGCTGACCCGGGTGGCGGGCATCCACGTCGAGGGTGCGGCGCCGCCGGCAATGTTGACCAATCCGTGCAGTCGCCCCTCGGTGCGGCGCACCGCGGCCAGCACGGCTGCGATCCCGTCGTCGGTCGCGGCGTCCGCTGTCACGGGCACGATCGGCAGTCCCTCGGCGATCAGCGGGCCGATATGGGTGTCGAGGTTGTCCTGCGAGCGGCTGACGGCCACAACCGTCGCGCCGGCCCGTGCGGCCATGGCCGTCACAGCGGTTCCGATGCCGCCGCCGCCCGCGCCGGACACCACCACGATGCGGCCGTCGAGCCTGAGGAGATCCGCCATACCCTGCTTTCACTCACCATTTTGTCCGGACAAATAGCTGGACTCTGCCGAATGGAGAACATGATTCCGCAGCGGATATGGCCTCGTCAAGGGTGATCATGCAGAAATATGGCGCCTATTGTCTGGACTAAATCAGCTTGGTACGGTCACGCGGTGGAACAGAGGTCGCTGCGTCCTTCGCCTGGCCGCTTCACCCTCGTCCAACCCCCGGTGGTGGCCGAGGGCTGGACCATCGAGCGCCGCACCGCACCCAGCCGGCTGTTCGGCGCCAACGGTCTGCGGACCGGTCCGGACGGTCGGGTGTACATCGCGCAGGTGACCGGCAGCCAGATCAGCGCCCTGGACATCGGGACCGGATCACTCGACACGATCAGCGCCAAGGGCGGCGACATCATCGCCCCCGACGACGTCGCGTTCGACGATGCCGGGAACCTGTACGCCACCGAGGTGATGGACGGGCGGGTCAGCGTGCGGGCCGCCGACGGCAGCACTCGGGTGCTGCGCGACGATCTGCCCTGCGCCAACGGCATCACCGTGCACCGCGGCCGGCTCTTCATCGGTGAATGCCGCGAGGGTGGCCGCATCATCGAGCTCGATCCGGCCGGCGGACCGCCGCGCATCCTGCTGGAGAACGTGCCCTCACCCAACGCGATGGAGGTCGGACCCGACGGGTTGCTGTACTTCCCGGTGATGGGTGCCAACGAGATCTGGCGCATCGACCCCGATGGCGGCGGCCCCGAAGTGGTAGCCGGCGGCCTGGGCGTGCCCGATGCGGTGAAATTCGACGCGAACGGCAATCTGGTCTCCACCCAGGTACACAGCGGCCAGGTGCTGCAGATCGACCCCCGCACCGGCGAGCACACCGTGCTGGCCAACCTCAGTCCCGGGCTGGACAACCTGACGTTCGTGGGGAACAGACTGTTCGTCTCCAACTTCACCGGCGAGATCACCGAGGTCCTCGACGGCCTGCAGACCCGCACCGCGCTGCCCGGCGGGCTGAACTGGCCGTTGGACCTCACGGTCGGTTCCGACGGTGTCGTGTACATCGCGGACGGCACCTACTTCTATGCACTAGGCGCCGATGGCGAACTGCAGACGCTCGGCATGCTGTTCAGCCCCGGCTACCCCGGTTTCGTCCGGGGTGTGACCGCGACGGGGCCGGGCGAATTCGTGGTGACGACGTCAGGTGGGCAGGTCGCGCGGTTCCGCCCCACCCAGGGCGAAAGCGATTTTCTGGCCGACGGATTGGACCAGCTCTACGGGGTGGCCGTTGCAGCGCGCGGCATCGTCGCCGTGGAGCAGGGCACCGGGCGGCTGGTGTCAGTGGACGCCGGTCGCACCGAGGTATTGGCGACCGGACTCGATACTCCGGTCGGGGTGGCGTTCGGGCCCGATGGCAGCGCGCTGGTCAGTGAACGCGGCCGGGTGGTGCGGGTCGATGGCGGCAGGATCGAGCCGGTCGTGGACGGATTGGGTTGTCCGCAGGGCATTCTGGTGGACGCCAACCGGCTCTACATCGTCGACGCGGACGCCAAGTCGCTGCTCGAAGTCGATCTGGACAGCGGATCGCGAACCACGATCGCCTCGGGTCTTCCGGTCGGCACACCACCTGGCGTCACCCCCAAACCGCTGCGCGGCATGCCGCCGTTCTCGGGTCCCCAGGGGCCGTTCGCCGGGATCGCCGCCGCGCCGGACGGCACCATATACGTCTCGGCCGATGCCGACGGCAGCATCTTGGCCCTGCGCCGGAGCAGCTGACATGACACCTCCCGAGTCCGGCGACCACCGCTATATTCAGGTGGCCCGCACGCTGCGCAAGGAGATCGTGGACGGGGTGTATCCCGTCGGTTCTCAGCTACCCACTGAACACGAACTGTGTCAACGGTTTTCGGTCAGCCGGTATACGGTGCGCGAAGCCTTGCGACGGCTGCGTGAGGACAACCTGGTGTCGTCCCGGCCGCGGGCCGGCACCATGGTGGTGCCCAGGCCGTCGGCACACGCCTACGTCCAGGACGTGGTGTCCATCAATGATCTGCTGGCCTTCGCGACGGGTGCCCGCTTCGCGATCGAATCGATCGCCATGGTGACCATCGACGACGAACTCGAGCACCGGACAGGGTTGGCGGCCGGCGAAGAATGGCTGGCGGTGCGGGGCTTCCGCGGCGCCGACGGAGCCGACGCCCCGGTCTGTCGTACCGAGTACTACATCAACCGCGCGTTCGCGGCGGTGGGCCGGATGCTGCAGAACCACAGCGGGCCGATCTTCCCGCTCATCGAGGACCTGTTCGGGCTCAGCATCGTTGAAGTGCGGCAGGAGATCTCCGCTGTCCAGATCAGCGTCGAGCTGGCCGGCCGGCTCAAGGTCGAACCGGGTACACCCGCACTCGAGATGCAACGCACCTACATCACGTCTGATGGTGAGATCGCCCAGGTGACCGTCAATACGCACCCGGCCTCGCGGTTCCGCCACTCGATGACGATGCGACGGGTGAAGGGCTGACGGGCAATGCGCACCGCGCAGCGTGACGCCGAATTGGCCACCCGGGCCTACGGTTCCGGATTGTGGGTGCACGACACCCTGGCGGACGCGTTGACCGCCGCCGCCCGCGACACCCCGCAGCGGGAGGTTCTCGTCGACGGCCCGGTGCGCCTCGACTGCGCAACACTTCACAATCGGGCGACCGGGCTGGCCGGCGCGATGCTGACCCGGATACCCGCCGCAAGCGTGGTGTCGTTCATGCTGCCCAACTGGCATGAAGCGGCGATCATCTACCACGCCGCGACCGCGGCCGGCATGGTGGTCAATCCGATTCTGCCGTCGCTGCGTGACCACGAGCTGGCTTTCATCCTGGCCGACGCCGATGTGCGAATGATCTTCGTGCCCGGCGATGTCGGCGGTCACGACTATGCGGCAATGCTCCAGCGCGTCACCGCGGCGCTGCCCCATCCACCGGTTGTCGTCGTGGTCCGCGGCGAACCCTTGACCGGGCAGCTCGCGTTCGACTCGCTGCCCACCCAGCCGGCGTCGGCCCCGGCTCTGGACCCCGACGCCGTCCGGATGATCCTCTACACCTCCGGCACCACCGGACGGCCCAAAGGTGTTCTTCACAGCCATAATTCGATTCACGCCTTGATCCGCCAGATCGGCAGACACTGGCTGATCGATCCGGGATCGGCATTCCTGGTGCCCTCCCCCATTGCCCACATCGGTGGCTCGATCTATGCGTTCGAATGCCCAGTGCTGCTGGGAACCACCGCGGTGCTGATGGACCGGTGGGACTCCGACGGCGCGGTCGCACTGCTGACCGCCGAGCACTGCACACACATGGCCGGCGCGACGCCGTTCCTGCAGGCGATTCTCGCCGCCGCCCAACGCGCGAACACCCGACTACCCGAGCTGCGGGTGTTCATCTGTGGCGGTGCCTCGGTTTCGCCACAGCTGATCCGCACTGCCGCCGACTATTTCGAGCGGGCGGTGGTCACTCGGGTGTACGGCTCCACCGAGGTGCCGGTCACGACGATCGGCGCTCCCGACGATCGCGACCGGGCCGCCGACACCGACGGCCGACCCGGCATCGCCGACGTGACGATCGTGGACGGTGAAATCCGGGCCCGGGGTCCGCAGATGCTGCTGGGCTACCTGCATCCGGAAGACGACACCGACGCCTTCGATGCCGACGGCTATTTCCGCACCGGCGATCTCGGTCACTGGGTGGACGGCCACTATCTCGTGGTCACCGGCCGGGCCAAGGACATCGTGATCCGCAACGGCGAGAACATCTCCCCCAAGGAAGTCGAGGACCTACTGCTCGGCCACCCCGACATCGGTGAGATCGCGATCGTCGGGGTTCCCGACCCGCGCACCGGGGAGCGGGCGTGCGCGGTGATCGTCACCGATCGGCCGCCGGGGCCAGACGTCGGCGATCTGCGCGACTTTCTGCAGGCCACCGGTG
The DNA here is from genome assembly GCF_002887815.1 of Mycobacterium sp. ENV421. Lineage (GTDB taxonomy): Bacteria > Actinomycetota > Actinomycetes > Mycobacteriales > Mycobacteriaceae > Mycobacterium. The sequence goes on from NZ_PDHO01000004.1 coordinate 297,722, forward strand.
TCGCGAAGTTCAAGTGGCCCGAGCAGGTGGTCGTCTGGGACGCGCTGCCCAAGAACGACGCAGGCAAAGTACTGAAACATCGAATTCGAGCGAGATTGGTCGACGCGGATGAGTGATCCCCAGGTGGCGGTGGTGACGGGCGCAAGCAGTGGAATCGGATTCGCCTGCGCCACAACGCTCGCCGCGGCAGGCATGGCTGTCGTCGGCACCGGGCGCGACGCGGGCCGGCTGGCCGCGCTGGCCGAGGCGATCGGCGATCCCGACCGGGTGGCCACGCTGGCGGTCGACCTCACCGACGACGATGCGCCGCAGCGGATCGTCGAGGCGGCGGTCTCCCGGTGGGGACATGTCGACTTCCTGATCAACAACGCCGGGGTCGGCAGCCCGAAACCGTTACACGAAACCGACGACGAGACGCTCGACCACTTCCTCGGGGTCATGCTGCGCGCGCCGTTCCGGCTCGCCCGCGACGTGATCCCGCACATGCGAACGGGTTCGGCCATCATCAATGTCACCTCGACCTTCGCCGTGGTCGGCGGTCTGCGCGGCGGTGCCTACTCCGCAGCCAAGGGCGGCCTGACCGCACTGACCCTGCACATCGCGTGCCAGTACGGCGCACAAGGGATTCGCAGTAACGCCGTCGCGCCGGGCGTCACGGTCACCCCGATGGTGGAGCACCGCCTGGACGACCCCGGCTTCCGGAAGATGCAGACGGAGATGACACCGCACACCCGGCTGGGACGGGTCGAGGACATCGCCGGCACGGTGGCGTTCTTGTGCTCCCCCGCAGGCAGTTTCATCAACGGCCAGACCATCGTGGTCGACGGCGGCTGGAGCTCCACCAAGTATCTGTCCGACTTCGCGCTGACCTCGCAGTGGGTCGCCCGGTGAACCTGTTCGCCACCCTCGATCAGGCAGCGGACCGCTTCGGCGACCGCGGCGCGGTCTACCGCGGCGAGCAGCAGCTGCACACCTGGAGCGAGCTCAAGCAGCGCGCGCTGCGACTGGCCGCATCGCTTCGGCGGGTCCACGCACCAGGCCAGCGGATCGCGATCGCCAGCGAGAACCGCGCGGAGATCATCGAACTGTTCTACGCGGTGTGGGCGGCCGAGTGCGTCGTCGTCCCGGTCAACTTCAAGCTCCATCCCCGTGAGATGGCACAAATCCTCGACGACTGCGGTGCGGCAACGGTATTCGCTTCTCCCAAGATCGCGACAGAGCTGACCCCGCACTCCCCCGTCGGGGTCGAACAGATCGGCGGCCCGGACTACGACCAGCTGTTCACCGCCCCGCCCGCTGACGTCCCGGTAACCGACCCGTCGACGCTGGCGTGGCTCTTCTACACCAGCGGCACCACCGGCCGCTCCAAAGGAGCGATGCTGTCCCACCGCAGTCTCACCGCGATGACGGTGGCGCATCTGGCCGACATCGATTCCCCGGACGAGAATTGCAGCCTGCTGCACGCCGCCCCGATGTCGCACGGCTCCGGTCTCTACATCGCGCCGTACGTGCTGCGCGGCGCACGGCAGGTGGTTGCCGCATCCGGCGTCTTCGACCCGGACGAATTCCTCGATCTTTGCGCGGCACACCCGGGATCATCAGCGTTCCTGGCGCCCACCATGATTCAGCGCCTGGTGGGCACCGGGCGCGAGGCTCCCGCCGCCCTCCGCATGATCGTGTACGGCGGAGGCCCGATGTACGTCGACGGCCTCAAGAAGGCGATGGCCGCGTTCGGGCCTGTCTTCGCGCAGATCTACGGCCAGGGCGAATCGCCGATGACGATCACCGGATTGCGGCGCGCCGACCATGAACTCGGCGACGACGCGATCCTCGGGTCGGTGGGATACCCCCGTTCCGGCGTCCAGGTGGCCGTGCTGCGCGCGGACGGCGGCCGCGCCGAGCCGGGCCAGATCGGTGAGATCGTGTGCCGGGGCGACGTCGTGATGTCCGGGTACTGGAACAACCCGGCGGCCACCCGCGACACCGTGAAGCAGGGCTGGTTGTACACCGGGGACATGGGGTCGTTCGACGACCGTGGCTACCTGACTTTGCACGACCGCTCCAAGGACGTGGTGATCAGCGGTGGCAGCAACATCTATCCGCGGGAGGTGGAGGAGGCGCTGCTGGAGCATCCCGACGTGGCCGAAGCCTGCGTGGTCGGTGCGCCGGATCCCGAGTGGGGTGAGGTGGTCGTGGCGTTCGTCGTGGGCTCCGCCGCCGGCGATGTGCTCGACGCCCACCTGCTCGATCGGATCGCCCGGTTCAAACGGCCAAAGCGCTACCTCTTCGTCGACGACCTGCCCAAGAACAGTTACGGCAAGGTGCTCAAGCGCGAATTGCGCGCCCGCCTCGGGTAACGACGTTCTCGTCTGCATAGAATGCCGCTATGTCCACCGATTACCGCTTCCTGACCTACGAAGAGCTCGATGACGGCCGCATCGTCCGCATCATGCTCAACCGGCCCGAGGCGCGCAACGCGCAGAACCGCGGCCTGCTGGTCGAGCTCAACGAGGCGTTCCTGCGGGCCGAGGCCGACGACACGGTTCGGGTGGTCATCCTGGGCGGTCATGGCCCGATGTTCTCGTCCGGTCACGACCTCGGGTCGGCGGTGTCGCGGGCCGAGTACACCCCGGGGCCGGACCAGCACCCGAGCTTTCAGGGCCTTGGCGCCAACCGGGAGGGCGCCGAGAAGCTGATGCTGCAGGAGTGGCATCACTTCTTCGCCAACACCCGCCGGTGGCGCGACCTGCGCAAGATCACCATCGCGCAGGTGCACGGCGACGTCTACGCGGCGGCCCTGATGCTGATGTGGGCGTGCGACCTGATCATCGCGGCCGAGGGCACCCGGTTCGCCGACGTGGTGGGCACCCGGCTGGGTATGTGCGGTGTCGAATACTTCGCCCATCCGTGGGAGTTCGGACCCCGCAAGACCAAGGAGCTGATGCTCACAGGTGACGCCATGGAGGTCGACGAGGCATATCAGCTCGGCATGATCACCAAGGTCTTCCCTCAAGACGAGCTCGCCGACAAGACGCTGGAATTCGCCCGCCGGGTCGCCGAGGTGCCCACGATGGCGGCTCTGCTCGCCAAAGAAGCGGTGAATCAAACCGTCGACAACATGGGCTTCTACAACGCGCTGAACGCCTGCTTCACGCTGCACCAGCTCAATCACTCACACTGGGCGCAGGTGCACGAGGAGGGCTGGCCGGTGGGCCTGGAGTCCGATGGCCTGCCGAACTGGAAGACCGCGCCGCCTATCGTGCCTGCGGTCAAGGACCAGGTCCGCGCTGAAGGCTGATCGTCGCACACCTGCGCGATCACGGCAAAGTCCCGATTCCAGCTCACCTGAATCGTTCAAGTAGTCTCGGCGCTGTCACAGGCCGTGACCGATGAGCCGTGCGGTTGGGCGACTGCTGCCGACGTGCTGTGGACGATGCCTTGCCGAAATCCCTTGTTATAGGCTTTAATTCGCGGAATGCGCAAAGCGCGTTAATCGGATTAGCCTTATAAATCTTAAGATTTATGTTGTGCAGGACACACTTTTTCGCGAAACGTGGTGAAAAGCACAGACTTTGGTCTGCGCGCAAATTGTTGTTAGTTTCGGCCGCATGTTTGCAATCGCGACGTTGATGACTCTGATCAGTCAGGTGTCAGGCACGCCGTACGTCCCCGGCGGGGACACACCGGCTGGCACCGACTGCTCGGGACTGGCCTCCTGGGTGTCAAATGTGGCCACCGGAAGGCCTGCCTTTGGCAGCCGGTTCCACACCGGCAACGAGGAAGCCGCCCTCCTCGCCCGCGGATTCCACTACGGAACCGCCCCCAATTCCCTGGTGATCGGCTGGAATGGCCGCCACACCGCAGTCACATTGCCCGACGGCACCGCGGTGTCCAGCGGTGAGGGCGGCGGCGTGCGCGTCGGCGGTGGCGGCGCCTACCAGCCGCAGTTCACCCACCACATGTACCTGCCGATGCTTGCCGATGCCATGCAGGATCCGCCCGCGCCGCCGGCTCCGGATGCGCCCCCGCCGGCTCCGGATGCGCCGGTGTTTGTCGACACCGTCGACGCGCCGCCGCCGCCGGCTGCCGACGTTCCTCCGCCGGCCCCCGACATCGTGCCCGTCGGCGCCGATATCGCCCCTCCGCCAGTCGATCCCGCCCCCCAGCCCGCATAGAACATCCACGAGTACGCCGCTCTGCCCACCCCGGCAGTGCGGCGTATATCGTCAAAAGCCCTGTTGTGCGATGAGTTTCGCTCCCGCGTCACGGGCGGCGGCGGGCCGGGCGAGCACGCCGGCCACGACCAGCACCAGGACGGCGACAGCCAGGCACGGCCCCCACACCGCACTGCCGTGCGGCCACGGGATCACATTGCGATACAAGGTGTATCCCAGCAAGGCCAGACCGAGCAACGGCAGGATCACCTCCGACTTGCGAATCTGGTTGTCGCGGGCGAGGAATAGCAGCCGGACAGCTCCCAACGTGGCCAGTGCGTAGGCCACCAGCAAGATGAGCGTGCCCGCTGTGGCCGCGATGCTGAACACGTCGAATGGACGCGCCCGCAACGCAATCCAGCCGATCGCCTGGATTGCGAACACCGCCGCCACCGCTGTTGCCGCCGCTAAATGCGGAACGTTGCGTCGGGGATGCACAGCTGCCAGCGCGGCCGGGCCGATACCGTCCCTGCTGAGCGCGTAGAGCAGCCGGCTCGCACCCACCACGCTGGCCAGGCAGCAGGCCGCCGCGCTGAACGTCGCGCCGACGACGATGACATAGGACAGCCACGGTGCGACGTACCGCTCGGCGATATCGCCCATCAGCGCGTCGGACTTGGCAAAGGCCGCGACCCCGGCCGAGTCCGTGCCGAACGCCATCATCTCGATCGCCGTGACCGTCACGAAGAACACCCCGCCGAACAGCGCGGTACCGAGGATGGCCCGGGGAATGTTGCGCCGCGGCGCCTCGGTTTCCTCACCGAGAGTCGCCGCGGCCTCGAAGCCGGCGAATGACAGGAAGCCGAACACGATTCCCAGGAATACCGTCGAGACGGAGGTACCGGGGGCGATGGTGAACACCGACATGTCCAGATGCTGACCGCCGGGAGTGTGGCCGGTGATCACCTTGCCCAGCGTGATCGCCGCCACCACCAGGATCAGCATCACCGTCAGGCCTTCGGTGACCAGCAGGACGGTGGCGCCACCCCTGATCTCCCTGGCGGCGAGCCACCACACCGCGGCGAGAACCAGCCAGGCGAACACGAACGCAATCCAATCCGGTAATTCGTTAGGAGCAACAACTTTTCGAACCAGATCGGTCAGGAAGATGCCCGCTGCCGTCGCAGTCACCGCGCCGAAAAAGACATAGGTTCCCGCGTTGAGCCAGCCGGCCACACTGCCGGCCCGCGGTCCGAGCGTGACACCGACGAAGGCGTACACACTGCCGGCGTGGCTGAACCGTTGGGCGAGCCGGACGAACGTGTGGGCGATCAGCAGAACGCCGACCGTCGCCAACAGGAATGCCAGTGGGACTGCACGACCGACCGCGGTGGCCGTTCCCTGCGGATTGATGTTGATCGCCATCGACGGTGCCATGAGCGCAACCGACACACCCACCGCCGACCAGACGGTGAGGGTCCGGCGCAGCGCGGGATCACCGGACACCTCGTGCCCGGCCAATCAGTCACCCTCGTCGAGCACCAGCGCCTGTTCCGGGCAAGCTGCGACACCGTCTCGGGTGCGCTGCTCGTCTCCGGGTGCGACGTCATGCTCCTCGAGTGTCGAGTAGCCCATGTCGTCAACCGGGAACAGTTCGGGATCAACGGCATAGCACAGCGCATGACCCACGCACCGTGCGCTCTCCAGGCGGACCCGCATCGGCTCAGGTTAACCGCGGTCCCCGAGCGGACGTGCCGATTTCGGCAAGGCCTCAGGGGTTGATGGTGTTCTCGCCGACCTGACGCCCCCACACATACTCGGTGAGCAAGGGCTGGCCGAGTTCGAAGTGGTTGTACGGCGCGATCGAGGCCCCGTCATCCATCACCAGGTAGGGAGCCGGCCAGAAATTGCGGTCGATCGTCTGCCAGCACCCCGGTGCTCCGCCCGGTCCACCCCTGCCGTTAGTCCTTGGCAGGTTGTCCGGGTACACGTAGGGATTCGGCGCGCCGAGGATCTCGGTCATCGTGGAAAGTGAATATCCGTTGCCGCCGAAGGCATCCAGTGCACTGGGCGCCGCCTGCGCGATGTTGCGAATACCGCAGAACAGTTCGGGGCTGTAGGTGTCGAGAAGCTGGGAGCTGGGGACCAGGTCCGCCATTCCCCGAATGAAGTACGGCTTGCTGCGCTCGAAGATGTCGGCGCCGGCGTTGCCGAATCCGATGGAGGCGAGCAGGGCAGCGTCGATGTCGTGCTGCTGGCCGTTGAGCGAGTTCGCGGTCACCACCGCGTGGTCGAGCGCATCCCACAGGTTGGGGCTGGCCTTGGTGTAGACGTCGGCCAGATCGCCCAGCCGCTGGATGTCGCGGCGGATCTGCGGCATCTGCGGGTTGATGTCGTCGAGCACCGAATTGCCGTTGACGATCGACTGGCCGAACTTGGTGCCCAGCCCGTTCAACGCCTCGGCCGTCGCCGACAGCGTGAGGTTCAGCTTGACCGGGTCCACCTTCTCCGCGATGGAGGTGACCGTCTCGAACAGGGTGTTGAACTCCGTGGTGACGCTGGAGGCGTTGATCACGTCGGACGTCGTCAGCCGGGCCGACACCGGGTTCTTCGGTGTCGACAGTGCGACGTACTTGTTGCCGAAGACCGTGGTGGCCTTGATGTCGGCGTGCACATTGGCGGGAATGTAGGCCAGATAGCGGGGCTCGACGTCGAGCCTCAGGCGCGCAATGTTCTTTCCGTCGCGCTCCCCGGAGCTGACGCTGATGACCCGGCCGATCACCACTCCGTTGAAGGTGACCTTTGACCCCGTGTCCATCACCAGGCCGCCGCGATCAGACACCATCGTCAACGTTGCCCGAGGCGACAGATCGCCGCGGAATTGCAGATAGACCAACGACAGGACCAGAACGATCACGGCGAGAAAGATCAAGCCGGCAGCCTTGAGCGGCGGACGGTCGCGCCAGTTCACCGCAGCCCCTCCTCACCCCGACCCAAGCGAACGAGCGCCCCTACCGGCCGTGGCCAGTGATATGGACCACAGGAATGTACCTGATTTGCGAGTCGAATGGTCGCCATCCGTGCAATTCGCCGTGCCGTTAATTCAGTAATTCTGATTGCGTCATCGTCAATATATCCGGGACCGGACCGACGCGGTGGAATATGCAGGTGCCCAACCAATTCCGCGCGCCCTGATGTGCATTACCAACGGCCGCCGATAAGGGTGGCAATTTGTCTTTGCAATATTTGCTGTGACACTGCGGCACCGATGATCGGCGAGTGCTGCCCGCCGGCCGGATGATGACGGTATCCCGAACTGGCCCCAAACCCGCTCCGGTAAGCGGTGGAGTCGGGATAATCGACTGTGCCGCCCGGGGGTGTCGCCGGCGCGGGAACAGCTCAGCGAGGAGCGTGAGACCCATGTCCATCATCGAAGCGGACTCAGCGACCCAGTCGCCCCATCAGCGCGCGGTCAGCGAGACCCAGCAATACATCGACAGTCCGCGATTCGAGGGGATCACCCGCCTCTACACCGCAGCCCAAGTCGTCGAACAGCGCGGCACGATCCCCGTCGACTACACCGTCGCCCGCGAGGCGTCGGCCGCCTTCTACAAGAGGCTGCGAGAACTTTTCGCAGCCAAGAAGAGCATCACCACCTTCGGGCCGTACTCGCCGGGCCAGGCGGTGACCATGAAGCGGATGGGCATCGAGGGCATCTACCTGGGGGGCTGGGCGACCTCGGCCAAGGGTTCGACCACCGAGGACCCGGGCCCGGACCTGGCGAGCTACCCGCTGAGCCAGGTGCCCGAGGAGGCAGCGGGCCTGGTGCGTGCGCTGCTGACCGCCGACCGCAACCAGCAGTACCTGCGCCTGCAGATGACTCCCGAGCAGCGTGCGGCCACGCCGGCCGTCGACTATCGCCCGTTCATCATCGCCGACGCCGATACCGGCCACGGCGGAGATCCGCACGTGCGCAACCTGATTCGCCGCTTTGTCGAGGCCGGCGTCGCGGGCTATCACATCGAGGATCAGCGCCCCGGCACCAAGAAGTGCGGCCACCAGGGCGGCAAGGTACTGGTGCCGTCCGACGAACAGCTCAAACGGCTGAACACCGCCCGCTTCCAGCTCGACATCATGGGTGTGCCGGGCATCATCGTCGCCCGCACCGATGCCGAGGCGGCCAACCTCATCGACAGCCGCGGTGATGAGCGGGATCAGCCGTTCCTGCTCGGCGCGACCAATCTCAAGGTGCCGCCGTACAAGTCGTGTTTCCTGGCCATGGTCCGCCGGTTCTACGAGTCGGGTGTCACCGAGCTCAACGGTCATCTGCTCTACGCGCTGCCCGAAGGTGAGTACGCGGTGGCCGACGCCTGGCTGCAGCGGCAGGGCATCTCCGACCTCATCACCGAACAGGCCGCCGCATGGCGCGACGGCAAAGAGCATTCGCTGGACGCCCTGTTCGACAAGGTCGAGTCGAGATTCGTCGACGCCTGGCAGGACGACGCCTCGCTGGACACCTACGGCGACGCGGTGGCCGAGCTTCTCGCATTCCGGGAGAGCGAAGGTGAGCCGCACGAGATGAGCGCCGCGGACTGGCGCGAGTTCGCCAAGACCGCATCGCTGCACGCGGCCCGGGAGAAGGCACGTGAACTCGGCGTCGACGCAGCATGGGATCCCGAGCGGGCCAAGACCCCCGAGGGTTACTACCAGGTCCGCGGCGGCATTCCCTACGCGATCGCGAAATCCCTTGCCGCAGCGCCGTTTGCGGACCTGCTCTGGATGGAGACCAAGACCGCCGATCTGGCCGACGCCCGCGAGTTCGCCGAGGCCGTTCATGCGGTGTATCCGGACAAGATGCTGGCCTACAACCTCTCCCCCTCGTTCAACTGGGACACCACCGGGATGACCGACGAGGAGATGCGAGCCTTCCCAGAAGAACTCGGCAAGATGGGCTTCGTCTTCAACTTCATGACCTACGGCGGCCACCAGATCGACGGTGTCGCCGCCGAGGAATTCGCCACCGCCCTGCGCCAGGACGGCATGCTGGCGCTGGCGCGTCTGCAGCGCAAGATGCGGCTGGTCGAATCGCCGTACCGCACACCGCAAACGCTGGTCGGCGGTCCGCGCAGCGATGCCGCGCTGGCAGCATCCTCGGGTCGCACCGCCACCACCAAGTCGATGGGCAAGGGCTCCACCCAGCACCAGCACCTGGTGCAGACCGAAGTGCCGAAGAAGCTGCTCGAAGACTGGTTGGCGCTGTGGAGCGAGCACTATGAGCTCGGCGAGAAGCTGCGGGTGACGTTGCGTCCGCGGCGTGCCGGTGGCGAGGTCCTCGAGCTCGGTATCTACGGCGAGCGAGAGAAGGGCGGCGAGCAGGAGCTGCTGGCCAACGTGCTCGTCGACCCGATCAAGGACCGGCACGGCCGAAGCATCCTGACGGTGCGCGACCAGAACACCTTCGCCGAGAAGCTGCGGAAGAAGCGCCTGATGACGCTGATCCATCTGTGGATGGTGCACCGGTTCAAGGCGGACGCCGTCTACTACGTGACGCCGACCGAGGACAACATCTATCAGGCCGACAAGATGAAGGCGCACGGCATCTTCAGCGATGTGCACAAGGACGTCGGCGAGATCATCGTCGCCGACGTCAATCAGGAGCGCATCGCCGAGCTGTTGGAGCCCGACCGGGTGGCGCTGAAACGGCTTATCGCCAAGGAGGATTGACCCCCTCCGCCCAAACCGACATTTCGCCGGGAAAGAGCGAGTGGCGCGCGACATTTCGTCGATCTCGGCGCAAAACCCTACTTCAGGTAGGCGACGATCGCGTTGGTCAGTCCGCGACGGGCCGCGTCGAGATCGCCGTAGCTGCCGAGCTGCTTCTCGGAGGCGATCCCGCGCATCGCGCCGGGAATCAGCCAGGCCATCTCCCGTATGCGCTGCGGGTCGACGTGCAGGTCCGCGAACGCCTTCTGGCAGGTCTCCTGCCAGCCCTGCCCCCAGGAGAACAGTTCGGCAGCGGTCTGCGGGTAGAGCCGCTCAAGGTCGGCATGCTCCCGCGGCAGCGCGGCCCGCAGGTTCTCGATCGCGCGCGAGTCGCGGTTCGTCAACCCGTCATAGAGCGTGTCGATGATGCCGGCCACCCGCTCACGCAGGCTCGCCGACGTATCCGGCGGAGTGAAAATGTTGGCCCGCCGCTCGGCCGTGTAACGCAGTACCGCTGCCCAAAAACCGTCGGTATCACCGAATTGGTATTGCACGGTGCCCCAGGTGGCGCCGGCGTCCTTCGCGATCCGATTGGCCGACACCGCACCGGGCTGACCGGATGCGAGCGCGGTCAACGCCGCCTCGAGCAGGCTCTCGCGGGTGGCCGAACCGCGCCGGTTCGGCCGTCGTCGCGCACTGTCCGCCTCGGCCACGCCGAAAGCCTAACCCAGATTCATTGACACTTCTATGATCTCTTTCTAGACTCGCCAGCGTGGCGAAACCGTCCCTGTCGATGAAGCCCACCGGCTGGTTCCAGGTGGCGTGGTCCGACGAGATCGCGGTCGGCGACGTCCACCGCATGAAGTATTTCGACACCGACATGGTCGCTTGGCGCGCGCAGTCGGGAGCATTGACCGTGATGGATGCCTACTGCGAACATCTCGGCGCTCACCTCGGATACGGCGGCCAAGTGGTCGGCGAGGTCATCCAGTGCCCGTTTCACGGCTGGCAATGGAACCACGAGGGACGCAACGTCTGTATTCCCTACCAGGACAGGCCAAATCGCGGCCGCCGGATCCCCACCTACCCGGTGGTGGAGCGAAATTCCTCGGTGTACATCTGGCACGACATCGAAGGTAGGTCGCCGTACTTCGACGCGCCGGACATCTTCGCCGACTTCGGGGACGACAAGACCGCCGCCGACTATTACCCGCAGGCCCGGCTGTACCGGCCACAGCTTGAGCTTCATCCGCAATACGTGCTCGAAAACGGGGTGGATTTCGCACATTTCAAGTTCGTGCACCAGACTCCCATCGTGCCGCTGTTCACCCGGCACGACTTCGACGAGCCGGTGTCCTACGTGGATTTCACCATCACCTTCGAGGGCGACGAGGGCCAGATCATCGACGACATCAACAGCGGTGTCGAGGCGATCAACGGCGGACTCGGCGTCGCGGTCACCAAGAGCTGGGGCATGATCGACAACCGCACCATCTCCGCGGTCACCCCGGTCGACGAGAACACCTCCGATGTCCGGTTCATGGTCTACATCGGCCGCAAGCCCGGCGACGACAGCGCCAAAGCCGAAGCCAAGGCGCAGGCGTTCGCCCAGGACGTGATCGACCAGTTCGCCGCCGACATCGAGATCTGGCAGCACCAGCGCTACACCCACCGCCCTGCGCTGGCCACCACCGAGTTCGACGGCTTCACCGCAATTCGTAAGTGGGCCAACCAGTTCTATGCTTCCGACCACCAAGGAGAACCTGCGAATGTCAGCCAATAGCCCGATCCGGGTGTTCCAGGTGGCGACCGGAAACGTCGGCACCGAGATGATCAAGCGCATCGGTGAGCATCGCGGCCTGCAGCTGGTCGGCCTGCACTGCTACTCCCCGGGGAAGATCGGCCGCGACGCCGGTGAAATCGCCGGAATCGCGCCGATCGGTGTCACCGCAACAGGATCCGTCGACGAGATCATCGCCGCCAAGCCCGATGTGCTGACCTTCCACGGGGTCTTCCCCGATGAGGACCTCTATGTGAAGGTGCTCGAGGCGGGCATCAACATCGTCACGACCGCGGACTGGATCACCGGCTGGCATCGCGACACCAATCACCCGCACCACTCCGGCAAGAAGGTGTCGCAGCTTCTGCACGAGGCCTGCGAGAAGGGCGGCTCCAGCTTCTACGGCACCGGCATGAATCCCGGCGTCAACCAGATCCTCGGTGTCGTCTGCTCCTCCGACGTCGCGGAGATCGAGAACGTCACCACCATCGAATCGGTAGACGTGTCGTGCCACCACTCGGCCGACACCTGGAAAGAGGTCGGCTACGGTCTGCCCGTCGACGACCCGGCGCTGCCCGGCATGCTCGAGAAGTACACCCGGGTCTTCGCCGACAGCGTGCTGATGATGGCCGACTGCTTCGACCTCGAACTCGACGAGGTGAAGTTCACCTATGAACTGGGCGCGTGCACCAAAGACGTCGACCTCGGCTGGTACCAGCTGCCCAAGGGCTCACTCGGCGGCAACTACCTCAAGTACCAGGGCATGGTCGACGGTGTGCCGCGGGTCGAGACGCATCTCGAGTGGCAGATGACACCGCACACCGATCCGAGCTGGGACATCAAGGGGTGCTACATCACCCAGATCGCCGGCGACCCGTACGTCTACAACAAGCACATGATCTTTCCGAAGCCGGGCGTCGACCTGTCCGACGTGGAGTCGTTCGCCTCCATCGGCATGACCGTCACGGGGTTGCCGGCGCTCAACGCCATCCCCGCGGTGGTGGCCGCCGCACCCGGGCTGATCACGAGCGCGGACCTGCCGCTGCGTGGATTCGCGGGCCGGTTCAAGAAGTAAAAGCCGCAGTCTGACGGCGATCGAGCGAACGGTAAACGGAGAAGTATCAGTCCGGATTCGGTTTGGTGAACAGAAGATGAACACCGACGTCAGGGCGCACTTTGCCGCGGTCTCGGCGCGTTCCCCGCTGGTCGGCACCTCGGTTCGACAGCAACGGTTCAGAGCCTCTCAACGGTCCTGGACACCAGTCCAGAAGATAGCGAACGGTGTATGGGCGCCGGAACTGTCCAGGTAAAGTGCCGTCCGTGGGAAAGCACCGGTTAGCCAGGCCCCGGCGCCGATGGTCGGTCGCCGTGGTCGCGCTGGCCGCTCTCCCGTTGGCCGCCGTGCTGTCCGGCAGCACCGGTTCCGGCCCCGCCAGGATGACGTCGGGCACCGTCGAGTGCTGTGCCGAATTGGTCGCCGCGGTGCCGATGGATCTGGCCGCCGCACCGATCGGTGCGCACTACGTCGTCATGACGCAGGCCGAGTTGGTGGCCAGCAGAAGTGCGGTCAACCGCACGCCCCTGCACGCACTACCCGCGGGCGTCGGAATCGAACAGGGGCTGCAGCTCAAAACGGTCCTGGCCGAACGCCTCATCAGCGCCTACTTCCCGGAGATCCACAACATCGGCGGCGTACGAGCCGACTCGTTGAAGTGGCATCCGATGGGCTTGGCCATCGACGTGATGATCCCGAATTGGCAGACGCCGGAAGGCAAGGAACTCGGCAACCGGATCGCGGCATTCGCCCTGGCCAACGCAGACCGGCTGTCGTTGAATCACGTGATCTGGCGCCGCATCATCTACGACCACGGCGGCAAACCGTCCCTCATGCCAGATCTCGGCGGAAACGACGCCAACCACTACACTCACGTTCACATCGCCACGAACGGTGGCGGCTATCCCACCGGTGGCGAGAGTTATTTTGGCTGACTTCAAGGTTTTTGGTGTGGTGTCGAGCGCCGCTCTTGTGCTGATCGCCGCGCCGGTCGCGCACGCCGACGAGGTGTTCTGGGGTGGTTGGTACAAGATCACCTTCCACACCGATCAGAAGTCGGGCACGTCGAAAGCGGCGACACAACAGGAAACGCCCTACACCGCCTCGTACAAGATCAACACGGACTGTTCGGCCGACATCTGTACCGCCTCGGTCATCGACGGCCCGACGCCCAAGGACAACGCCGCGCAATCGACCAGTTTCGTCTGGACGGGCTCGCAATGGTCGAGGTCGAACAGCTGGCGATGGGACTGCACACTGCCGGACGGCACAATCACCTACGACCCGGCGCATTCGGTGACGACCTATACCCCGCAATCCGACGGATCGCTGGCGGGCACATTCCAGACCACCATCGAAAGCGGCGCCTGCCAAGGCACGGTCACCATCCCGGTCACCGCAACACCGGCCTGACCCACCTCGTCGCTTAGGGTGCGAAGCGTGAATCGTCTCGACCGCTTCTTCGAGATCACGGCCCGCGGGTCGACGATCGGCGCCGAGGTTCGCGGCGGCCTGGTCACGTTCATCGCGATGGCCTACATCGTCGTGCTGAACCCGATCATCCTGTCCGGGGCCGCCGACGTGACCGGACACAAACTCGGCTTCGCGCAGGTTTCGGCCACCACCTCGCTGGCCGCCGGGGTGATGACGATTCTGTTCGGCGTGTTCGCCCGGCTTCCGTTCGCGTTCGCCGCCGGGCTGGGCATCAACTCGTTCCTGGCCACCACCGTGGTCGGTACTGTCACCTGGCCGGAAGCGATGGGCCTGGTGGTCGTCAACGGCCTCGTCATCGTCGCGCTGGCCGTCACCGGGCTGCGCCGGCTCGTGTTCGACGCGGTGCCCATGCCGCTCAAGCTGGCGATCACCGCCGGCATCGGCCTGTTCATCATGTTCATCGGCCTGGTCGACGCCGGCTTCATCTCCTCGACCGGATTGCCCTCTCCCCCTGTTGGTTTGGGCGGTGGCGGACATGGCTCGATCAGTACCGTGCCCACGGTGGTGTTCATCTTCACACTGCTACTGACCGGCGCACTCGTGGTGCGCAAGGTCCGGGGCGGAATCCTGCTGGGACTCGTGGCCGGCACCGTCGTCGCGGTCATCATCGAAGCGATCTGGCATCTCGGCCCCGCGACCAAAAACCACGGGGGCTGGACCCTGTCAGTGCCGACCTTGTCGGGGTCACCGTTCGCGCTTCCCGACCTATCTCTGGTGGGCGCCTTCAGTTTCGACAGTTTCGGGCGGATCGGCGTCCTGGCCGCCACGATGCTGGTCTTCACGCTGGTGTTCGCGAACTTCTTCGACGCGATGGGCACCTTCACCGGACTGTCCCGGGAAGCCGGACTGGCCGATGACCGGGGCAACTTCCCACGGCTGCGTTCGGCTCTGGTCGTGGAAGGCGCCGGCGCAGTCGTCGGCGGCGCGACGTCGGCCTCGTCGAACACGGTGTTCATCGAATCGGGGGCCGGCATCGAGGAGGGCGCCAAGACCGGGCTGGCCAACCTCGTCACCGGCGCGCTGTTCCTGGCCGCGATGTTCGTCGGGCCGCTGGCCCAGATCGTTCCGACCGAAGTCGCCGCGGCCGCGCTGGTGATCGTCGGGACGATGATGTTCTCCCAACTGCGCCATGTCGATGTCTCGGAATTCTCGGTGGCGCTACCGGTCGTCCTCACAGTCGCGGTGATGCCGTTCAGCTATTCCATCGCCAACGGCATCGGCGTCGGGTTCGTGACGTGGGTGGTGGTGCGCTCCGCCGCCGGCAAGGCCCGCGAGATCAGCCCGCTGCTGTGGATCGTCGCGGCCGGGTTCGTCCTGTACTTCGCCCGCAGCGGGATCGAGTCACTGCTCGGCGTGTCCTAGCCCGGCACGGGCTGACTCACGCATCGTCGACGAGCATCGTCTGGAAGGCCACACGGTCGCCGCGGTACAGCGCGCGGACCACCTCGATGGGCCTTCCGTGGACGTCCAGTGAGCGACGGTGCAGATGCAGCATCGGCATGGCGGTGGTCGTCATCAGCAGACCCGCCTCCCGCGGAGTGGGCAGGATGGTCTCGATGCGCTCCACGGCCGAGGCGAACCGGACCCCCGTCGCACGGATCGCCGCGTACAACGACGTCTCCGCATCGAAGGTTTGATAGAACGTGCCGAACCGGGACAGGGGCAGGTAGGTGCTCTCCAGTCCGATTCGCTCGTTGTCGGCCAACAACACACGCTCGAGGTGCATCACCGGCTCCCCGAGTTCGACATCGAGTCCGGCCGACAGCTCGGCGGTGGCCTCGACGTCCTCCCACGTGACCAGGATGCGGCCTGGCTTGCGCCCCATCCTTTCGGCGCCCTCGGTGTACGACTGCAGCGAAAGTGGTTGTGTGAGTTTCGGCTTCGCGACCACGGTACCGCGGCCACGGCGCTGGATACGGCCCTCCAGGAGCAACTCGTGCAACGCTTGCCGCACCGTGTCACGCGCGACACCAAATCGCACCGCCAGGTCCCGCTCGGCGGGTACGGCGTCTCCCTCCTGCAAGTCCGCCAAGAGTTCGGCGAGGCCGCTGCGGACCAGATGCACCTTGCTCATGTCGTGCGGCGTCTGAGTACTCGCTCAGCGATGACCAGGACATCGGCGATGCTCAACGCCGGCGCCCCGGGAACTTTCGCGGCGTCGTCGTAGCGCCGTAGCCGCAGCCCGTCGGACCACCAAGGGTGCCACGATATTTCGTCATCGACGGCTGGGCCACCCTGCTGCCGCAGCGATAGCACCGACCGCGGTGACAGCGCTTCGGCATAGGCCGGGTCGGTGGCGGCCAGGTAGCGCTTGGCCATCACATGAGCACCCGCGAGCCATCCCACGCGGCTGCCGTAGCGCGGGGTGAGCCAGTTGCGTGCGGCGACGTCGTGGCGATCTCGGTCGGGACCGACGTACAGCGGGCTGTGCGCCAGATCGTGCAGGGCGGCAGCCAGCACCAGTTCGTCGTCGGCGCCGTCGTCGACGGCGCGGGCCGCGGCCTGCATCGCGTGGTCGAGTTCGTCGACACAGTCTTCGTCCCACACGTCACGCAGCGACCTGAGTAAGGCTGACGTCTCCGCCAGCACCTCGGTGAGGGCCATGGCTGACAGGATAACGCGAATTGGTCTATACCAATCGTTTGGCTTCTGTTCAGGTGCGCGGAACCGCACCGTAGGTCCGCCGACGCTCGGGGCGTAGAGCCTCTATCCATGCGGGTGACCATTGTCGGTGGCGGCGTGCTGGGAGCCGCCCATGCGTGGGAGGCCGTCGAACGCGGGCACACCGTCGTCCATCTGGAACGAGAGGTCGAAGCACGCGGCGCCACCGTGCGCAACTTCGGACTGGTCTGGGTCTCCGGACGCGCGGAGTGCGAACTCGACGCCGCCCTGCGGGCTCGCGAATTGTGGGAGAAGATCGGCGAGCGAGTCCCCGGCGTGGGCTTTCGTCCCGCGGGGTCGCTGACGCTGCTGCGCACCGCCCGAGAGGTGGCCGTCGCCGAGGAGGTGAGCCGCCGTCCCGACGCCGCCCGCCGCGGCTTCCGCTTGCTGGAACCCACCGAGGTGCGTGCACTCAACCCCGCGTTGCGTGGCAACTTCCTTGCCGGACTCCATTGTTCACGCGATGCCGCCGTGGAATCACGGCAAGCCTTGCCCGCCATCCGCGCACATCTGGAAAACAGCGGTCGGTACCTGTTCTTTCCGGGCACTGAAGCCCGATCGGTCGAGCGTCACGCCGTGCGCGACGACCATGGCCGCCATCACGAGGGCGATGTCGTACTGCTGTGCCCCGGCGCGGCGCATGGCGGGCTCACTCGCGAACTCGCCGGAGATCTTCCGGTGCGGCGGGTGCGGCTACAGATGATGCAGACCGAGCCACTCGGCGAACCGCTGAGCACCGCGATCGCCGACGGCGACAGCTTTCGGTACTACCCGGCTTTCGCCGGGACCGCACTGAACAGATTGCGGGACAACGAGCCTCAGCATCCCATTGCAGAAGCTGACCGGATGCAACTGTTGTGCGTGCAGCGACTCCACGGCGGACTCACGATCGGCGACACCCACGAATACACCGAGCCGTTCGGCTTCGATGTACACGAGGCGCCCTACTCGTATCTCGTGGAGTTGGTCGAAGAGCTTCTGGGACGGCGTTTGCCGCCGGTTCGCCAACGGTGGGCCGGGGTGTACAGCCAGTGCGTCGACCCGGGCGAACTGGTGTGCCGGCGCGCGATCGGCGACGGCAACTGGGTGATCACCGGGCCCGGAGGCCGCGGGATGACGCTGGCGCCCGCGATCGCCGAACACACCGCAGAACTGATCGGGCTCTGAACGGAAACCGAGGAAAACATCATGGCGAACAACGATATTCAACTCGCAGTCATCGATATGGCCGGCACCACGGTAGCCGACGACGGCCTGGTGGTCGAGGCCTTCGAGGCTGCCGCCACCGCGGCGGGCCTGCCGCCGAGTGGCGAAGAACGCGAACGCGCGCGCCGCTATGTGCTCGACACCATGGGCCAGTCGAAGATCGCTGTCTTCCGCGCTTTGTTCGGAACAGAAGAGCTGGCACAGCGGGCCAATCAAGCCTTCGAGCAGGCCTACGACGAACTGATCGACACCGGCAACGCCCGGCCGATTCCGGGGGCGGCCGACGCCATCACCGCCTTGCGGCAGGCCGGCGTGAAGGTCGCATTGACCACCGGATTCAGCGCCGCCACCCAGGACAAACTGCTGGCCGCGCTCGGCTGGCAGTCGCTGGCCGATCTGACACTGGCGCCAGGCGACGACGTTCGCGGCCGGCCTTACCCCGACCTGATCCTGACCACGCTGATGCGTCTGCAGGTCGACGGGGTCGGCAACGTCGCGGCGCTGGGAGACACCAGCAGCGACATCCACAGCGCGCTACGCGCCGGCTGCGCAGTCGCGGCCGGCACGCTCACCGGCGCGCACAACGCCGCGCAACTGCGGGACGCCGGGGCCACCCACATCGTGTCGACCGTGACCGAATTCGCCGACCTGATCACCCAAACCCGCGTAACCGGAAGGTACTGATGAAGATTCGAAATTGGACGGCGGTGGCCACCGTCGCCCTCGTCGCGACACTGCTCAGCGCGTGTGGCGGTACCGGCACCTCGAGCTCCGGCGGCGGCACGACGCTGACTGTCTACAGCGCCGACGGCCTGGGTAACTGGTACAAGGGTCAGTTCGCCAAATTCACCAAGGACACCGGGATCAACGTCAACGTCGTCGAAGCGGGCTCCGGCGAGGTGGTATCGCGGGTGGAGAAAGAGCAATCCAATCCGCAGGCTGACTTGTTGGTCACTCTGCCGCCGTTCATTCAGAAAGCGGACAAGTCCGGTCTGCTGCAGGCCGGTGACGCCGATACGACCGGCATCTCGCCGGACCTTGTCGGCCCCGACGGCAAGTACGTGGCGATCGTCAACAATGCTCTGAGCTTCATTGCCAATCCCGGCGCGAACCCGATGCCGGTCAGCTGGGATGACCTACTGAAGCCGGAATTCAAGGGGAAGGTGCAGTATTCGACCCCCGGGCAGGCCGGCGACGGGACCGCGGTGCTCGTTCTGCTGCAGCATCTGATGGGCACGCCAGGCGCGCTGGACTACCTGGGCAAGCTGCAGGCCAACAACGTCGGACCGTCGTCGTCCACCGGAAAATTGCAGCCCAAGGTGAGCAACGGCGAACTGCTGGTGGCCAACGGTGACGTTCAGATGAATCTGGGCTCGATCAAAGACGACGGCTCGAAGTTCGTCATTTTCTTCCCCGAGATGGCCGACCACACCCGAACCACGGTCGCGCTGCCCTATGTCGCAGGTGTCACCAAGGGTGCACCGCATGTAGACGCGGCCAAGAAATTGTTGAGCTTCCTGCTGTCCGATGAGGTGCAGAAGACAGTTGCCACAGATGCTTTGGGCATCCCGGTCAAGGATGCCGTGGTCTCGGCGTCGGCCGGCTCGTCGGATACCACCACACCCACCGGCCTGCTCAACGGTGTGCAGGTCTGGTCGCCGGACTGGAACGCGGTGCTCACCGACCTCGACGCCGATGTCGCCGCCTATCAGAAGGCCACCGGGAACTGAGGTGAGCGAGATCGCCGTCAGCTCATCTCAGGCCACCTCGACCAGCCGGTCGGCACCGGCGGTATCCGACGCGGCCCCGGCCATCACCTTCGATCGGGTGGGGGTGAGCTACCGGCGTGGCAAGAAGAGGACCGACGCGCTGATCGACTTCAACCTCAGAGTCGCCGTCGGTGAAACCGTCGCGCTGTTGGGCCCCAGCGGGTCGGGCAAGTCGACCGCCCTGAACGCGCTCGCCGGATTCGTCCGGCCGACGTCCGGTCGGGTCCGGCTCAGCGGACGCGATGTCACCGATCTGCCGCCGTCGAAGCGCGGGATCGGGGTCGTGCTGCAGTCGTACGCCTTGTTTCCGCACATGCGGGTCGCCGACAACGTCGCCTTCGGATTGAAGTCCCACCGGGTCGCCCGCCGGGAGATCGGTCCGCGCGTTGCCGAAGCGCTCGACATGGTGGGTATGGCGTCTTTCGGAAAGCGTTTGCCGCGTGAACTTTCCGGTGGACAGCAGCAGCGGGTGGCGATCGCGCGTGCATTGGCGATCCGCCCCAAGGTGCTTCTGCTCGACGAGCCGCTGGCGGCCCTGGATGCGCGGCTTCGTCAGTCGATGCTGGCGGAATTGCAGCAACTCAAAGAGGCACTGCCCGACACCGCGATGCTGTACGTCACCCATGACCAGGCCGAGGCGCTGGCACTGGCCGATCGCGTGGTTGTGATGAACGACGCGCGGCTGATGGATGTCGATACCGCCCAGAACCTGTGGACGCGCCCGCCGACGAGTTTCACGGCGGCCTTTCTCGGCGGGGCCAACCTGATCCCGTGCACCATCGGGCGCGTCATCGGCACCTCCGCGCTGGTGAGTGTCGCACACAAGACCGTCAGCGCCGAGGCGCCGCAGCCCGCCGTTGGGAAGGTCGAGTGGGCGCCCGGCGCGCAGGCGCTGCTGTGCATTCGGCCGCATGCGCTACAAATCGTGGGGTTGGGCCATCCGGAAGCACTGCGTGCCACCGTCAACGCGTCGGTGTGGCGGGGTGCGACGACGCGTGTGGTGTTGTCGGTGGCAGGGATGACCGACCGCCTCATCGAGGTGGACGCGCCCGGACACACCGGCTACCCGGTGGGCACCGAGGTCGGTGTGCGTTTTCCGCAACCTGCGGGCGTGCTCGTCCAGGTGGGTCGATGACGGCACTTCTCGACCAGCCGGCACCGACCGAGGCGGCACCCACCGGCCGACCGGGCCGCGGCCGCAGGCAGGTGTGGTGGACACTGCCGCCGCTGCTCATCGTGCTGCTCGTCGCGGTCTACCCGTTGTTACGAGTGTGCCTGGAATCGGCCAAAGTTCGCGGCGACGGCCTCGGTACCGACACGTGGGAATCGGTGTTGAGTTCGCCGGCTTTTCGGTCTGCCCTGTGGCGCACCGTGGCGATCGCGGTGACGTCGACAACCGGCTGTCTGGTTCTGGGGACATTTCTGGCAGTCGTGTTGGCATTCATGCCATTTCGGGGATCATCGGTGGTCGGCCGACTCATCGACTCGGTCCTCGCACTGCCATCGTTTCTGATCACGCTCGCTTTCACGTTCATCTACGGCAGCGCGGGCGCGGTCAATGCATTGATCTCCACCGTCGGCGGAAGCTCATCGCCGGCGCTCAATTTCTTGTACACCCCGGCGGGCGTGATCGCTGCCGAGATCACCTTCTTCACTCCGTTCGTCATCCGCCCGCTGTTGGCGGCTTTCGCGCTTCTCCCCCGCCAGCAACTCGACGTTGCGGCGAGTCTGGGTGCGTCTCCCCTGCGGGTGCTGTGGTCGGTGATCATGCCCGAAGCGTGGCCGGCTCTGATGGCCGGCGGCAGCCTGGTGTTGCTGTTGACACTCAACGAATTCGGGATCGTCCTGTTCACCGGCGCGAAGGGTGTGATCACACTGCCGGTGCTGATCTACACCCGGGGAATTGTGACGTTCGACCTGCCCGGCGCGGCGGTGATCGCGACAGTCCAGATCGCGCTGTCCCTGGCCCTGTATGCCGGCTACCGGGCCGTCTTCACCCGCGTCTCCGTCGGCCGGGCCTGAGGGGATTAGCCGGATGTTGCTGTGGGGCAGGCGTAGTCGCGTCATAGTGTTGACCGTCTTCGCTGTGGTGGTGCTGGTGGTGTTCGTCGCCCCCCTGGGAACCGTGGTGATCGCCGGACTCTCCGGCGCGTGGAACGGTCCGCTGCCGTCGAACGTCGGGTTCGCCAGATTCGGACCGGCGCTCTCCGGCGAGAATCTCGCCAGCCTTTCCGTCAGTGTGCAGACCGCGGTCCTGGCCGGCGGCCTCGCGCTCGTGTTCGGAACCTGGGCCGCGATCGCGGTCCAGGATGCGCCCCGCTGGCTGGGCCGATTGACCGATGCCGTATTCCATCTGCCGATCGCGGTGCCGTCGGTCGCAATCGGACTGGGGCTCTTGATCGCCTTCAACAGCCGTCCCGTCCTTCTGGGGGGCACCCGGTGGATCGTCATCCTCGCCCACTTCGTGCTGGTGCTCGCGTTCGCTTTCAGTGCGGTGTCGGCTGCGCTGAATCGGTTGGACCCGGCCTACCGGCAGGTCGCGGAGTCGCTGGGTGCCGGCCCGGCCCGAGTGTTCCTACGGGTCACCCTTCCGCTTCTGTTGCCCGCGCTCGGCGCGGCCGCCGGGCTGGCCGTGGCACTGTCGATGGGCGAGCTGGGTGCCACGGTGATGGTGTATCCCGCAACATGGAAAACACTGCCGGTGACCATCTTCGGGCTCACTGATCGCGGTCAGGCATTTCAGGCGGCGGCCAGCACCACACTGTTGCTTCTCGTCACACTGCTGGTACTGGTGGTCCTCGGGCGCATCCGAGGCCGAGCTGCCCTCCGCTAGACCGCTTGCCCGTTGGCCGCGACGCCATGTCCTAGTCTGGGTCGACACGACGGAAGGACCCCGACATGCGCAAGGCGACCCTGGCCACGCTGATCGCGGCCGCCGCGATCACGGGCGCCCCCGGCATCGCCGCGGCCGCGCCCACGAACTACTGCGGCGATCTCAAGGGCGTCGACAACGGGCAGACGTGCGATATTCAGCAATCCGCCTCGGCATACCAGGTCAAGATCAGCTTCCCCAGCCGCTACCCGGACCTCAAGCCCGTCGCCGACTACATCAGCCGGACTCGCGACGGCTTCCTCAACGTGGCCAAGGCGTCCAATCCGGGCGACGTGCCGTTCGAGCTCGACATCACCGCAACCTCGTACACCTCGACGGTCCCGCCCCGTACCAGCGAGTCCCTGGTCCTGCAGAACTACGAGAACATCGGCGGCGCACACCCCGGCACATCGTTCAAAGCGTTCAACTGGGATCAGGCCTCCGGCACGCCGATCACCTACGACACGCTGTGGCGCCCGGACGCCGACCCCTTGCCGGTGGTGTATCCGATCGTCGTCGCCGAATTGCAGAAACAGGCCGGCCAGCCGATCTCGGTCGATCCGGTGACGGGGATGGACCCCGCGAGTTACCAGGACTTCGCGATCACCAACGACGGCGTGATCTTCTTCTTCAGCCAGGGCCAGCTGCTGCCCGAGTCGGCGGGCGCCACCCAGGTGCTGGTTCCGCGCTCGGCGATCGATCCGTTATTGGCCTGAGCGCGCCCGCGGCGTGACACACACTGCCGCGCTCCACATCTTGTCGCCCGGGTTGCGCGGATCGGGCTGCGGTAGGCGGGCCGCGAGCCGAAGGAGCAGCGGCAACCGCCGAAACCGGCGGGCCGCCGTCAACAGTGATTCCGAGGAAACGACCGACCAGCCCAGGTTTTCGAAGAACGCCAGCCCGTTGGGTGGGGCGAACTTGATCGGCGCGTTGCGCATCATGCCGTCGGTCTTGTCGTTCATCGTCTTCTTGATCCCGCCGGATCCGAAATCGAATGTCCACCAAGCAATCTCGGGGCGCTTAAAAGCCGCGGACAGCCCGATGACATCGGCTTCGTCCAGATACATCAGCAGACCCTCGGTCAGCACGAAGGCTTTCGTCGCCCCGGCGAGAGCCTCGTCGAGAAACGCGTTCCGGGCGCGCGGATCGGCCAGGTCTACGGCGTGGCGCGACAGCCGGCAGCGCGGGGTCTGATCGGCCAGCAGTTGCTCTTTCTCGGCGACCAGGGCCGGAAGGTCGGCTTCGACCCACTCCAGCCCGGCCGGCAGGTCCAGCCGGTAGGGCCGGGTGTCGAGACCGGCCGCCAGGTTCAGCACCCTGTCACACCCTTGGCTGATGGCCTGCGCAATGAGGTCGTCGATGATCTTGGTGCGGGCGACCAGCCACCAGCCGTCGCGAATGCTGCGCGGCGCGGCGGCGATGATGGCGTGACCCTGTTGCCCCGCCAGCCGTTCGGCCAGCGGATCGCGGAACAGCGCGTCGGGCCGCGCCGATTCCTTCGCCCGGTGCGCGGTCACCCAGCGGGCGGTGTCGGAGACGTTCGAGACGAGCGAGTCCATGGGCGACAGTGTCCCAGACCGCGGGGTCAGAACACCGGCAGGTGCGCGGCCGCGATCATCGGCAGCCGGCCGGCGTTCACGGCGCGCCCTTCCACCATGGCGGGCACCCGACCGGTCCAGGTCGCGCCGTAATAGGGATCGATCGGAGTCAGCGCATCCGCGCCGCCGAGGCTGTTGCCCACCCGCTCCAGCCAACGCGAGATTCGAGCCTTCATGGCTGACCTCCAGTTCGGTGTTGTCGTCGTTGCCATGACTCTGCTGGTTCGCGAGCGTCGACGGCATCGGCCGGTCGGCCGATGCAGAGGATGAATCCGGTGTCCACCAATCGGGGGACGTCGGGCTGCCATGCTGTTCCCATGCCTCGTCTGCCTCGCCGGATCACATCGGATCTGACCGCCGTCGTGGCCGGGCTGGAGGGCAAGCTCACTGAACGACGTCGTGACCTCAAGGTGCAGTTGGGCGCCTTCCGTGGTGTTCACGTGGTGGTCTACCGCGGGTATGTGGCCGAGGACGTCGCCAAGGTCCGGGTCCGGGTGATGGAGACACCGGAGTTGCCCGGCGACAGCAGGATCCCGTACTGGGACGTCGCGCAGAGCAATGTGCGACGGCACGCGACGTTGTCCATCGTCGGTACCGAGGTCGAGCTGCGCATCGGCAGGCATCGGGCCACCGAGGTCACCGACAGCCACGGCTTCGCCAACTTCTCACTGCCGGTGCCCAAGCTGCGGGTCGGCTGGCACACGGCGGAGGCGGTCGCCGCGGGGATCGGTGACGACGAACCGGCCGTCGGCACCGGCTGGGTGATGAAACCGTCGCTGGCCGCGCCCTATCTGGTGATCTCCGACATCGACGACACCATTCTTCTCACCGGCCTGACCGAGGGTGTGGCGATGGTCGCCAGGACCTTGCTGCACGCTGTGGAGCAACGCAGGGCGATCCCCGGCATGGCGCCGTTCTACCGCGGTCTGGCCCGCGGCGTCGAGAGCCGCACCGGCAGCCGTCGAGCGGAACCCACGTTCTTCTACGTCTCGACGGGCAGCTGGTCGTTCTATTCGATGCTGGAACAGTTCGTGGAATTGCGCGCCTTTCCGCCAGGTCCGATGTTCCTCACCGACTGGGGCCCGACCGAGCGCTACCTGCGACGCAGCGGTGCCGAGCACAAACGAGCCGCCGTGCGCCGGCTGTTCGAGGCCTATCCACGGATGCGTTTCGTCGTCATCGGCGACAGCGGTCAGCGCGATCCGCTGATCTACGAGGAGGTGGCGCGCGAATTCCCCGCACGGGTGCTCGCGGCCATCATCCGGCAGGTCGGCGCCGACGACGACGAGCGCAACGTGTCATTGCGCGAGCACGCGCAGGCGCTGCGCGACGAGGGCATTCCAATGCACCTGGTGGCAGACGCCGGGCAGGCCGCCGAACTGGCCCGCAGTCTGCGTCTCTGCGACGAAGACACGGTCTCCGAAGTGCGCGCCGAACTGAACGACTGAACACCGACATCAATATTTGCTGAACTGATAGTCTCTGCAGCGTGCAGGCATCGGGGTATTTCGCAGGCGGTGTGCTCGCGCTCGGGATCGGCGCTGGGCTCTTCCTCGGGCACGGGGTGGCCTCGGCCGCTCCCGACGCCGGATCCGCTGCCCAGAAGTCGGTGACGAAGCCCGCCGCCAAGTCGGCGCGGCAGGCCGGCCGACCCACGCCGGCACGCAGTGACACTCACCACCCGGCCGCACGACTGGCCGCACGCTCTGCTCCCCGATCGATCGAAAAGACAACCGCGACAACGACTGTGGCGCCCACTGTATCGGTGACACTGCCGCCGATTCCGGTCGTCAGTGGCGCGTCGTTCACGGTGTCCACCGGATTCATGAAGCCGTTTGCCACGAATTTCGTTGCCGCCGGCGGTGATCCGGCCGACAGCGCACGGTTCTTCTTCGGCGACCTGGCCGTCAAGAGTCTGGACTCGCTGGCCGAGGACAACATACCGGCACCCCAGGTGCGGTTGCTGATGGGCAACCTGGCGGCATCGGGCTACTTCGGCGGAATCTGGTTGCGCGACAACCTGCACGCCAGCCCCACCAGCACCCCGGCGATCCCGGCACCCCCTGGGCCGTTCCCGGCAATCGACCTGTCCCCGTCGGCGATCGGCATCCGGTTGTTCGACGCGGTGTCGGCCGGGTTGACGGGCGCGGCGGCCAGTGCGCCGGATTGGGTCGTCTCTGCGGTCGCACACGTCTCGGTGCCGGTGCTGCTGGCGCTCTACGGGTACAACCGCGGCTATCTGCAGGTGGTACTGGAGCATCCGCCGGCGGGCGTGCCGTCGATGCAGGACAC
Source organism: Mycobacterium sp. ENV421 (assembly GCF_002887815.1). GTDB lineage: Bacteria > Actinomycetota > Actinomycetes > Mycobacteriales > Mycobacteriaceae > Mycobacterium. The sequence goes on from NZ_PDHO01000004.1 coordinate 324,305, forward strand.
ATTGGCCTGCAGCGGCTTTCTGGCGTGCAACTCGACGGCGTTCCCGCTGGAACTCGCCACGCATTACGACAGCGCACTGGGCAAGCTCGACGACCCGGCCACGCCCGGCTGGGCGGAGATGTCGATGTGGACCAGCGTGCTCCAAGGAGCTACCGGCGCGGGGCGGTTCGTCTGGGAAGGGCTGGCCCAAGCCGGCTTCTCCCCCGCTTCGTATACCGCACTGGTGCAGCTGAGTTCGGCATACCTGATGGTCAGCAAGGCCGCCGTACTGTCCAGCATGACCGCCTACGCCGACGGCGATGCGGCCATCGGTCGCAGCTCACTGCGGCTGCAAGCGGGACTGTGGATGTGGTCAGGCGCGTACTTCGCCGGCCTGGCCTCGAGCGCCGCTCCGGGCACCATACCGAAAGTTGTTGTCGTCTAAGTTTTTGGAGCGCGCCCGGCGCCAGAACCGTCTACGAGGTTCCTCCTTGGCGCACACCCCACCGGGTAAGACCCGCTCGGACGGAATGTCAACGTGGGGGGCCAAGAATGATCTGGCCGAATTCCCTTGCCCCTTCGGCCATCTTCGAAGGCGTGATCTCGAAGTCGTCCGGTCGCGGCGTCGCCCGATCGCGCCCAGAATGCCGGAACATGCCCTCGATCCCCGCCGGAGTATTGATCATCAGCAAGTCAGCCGTCTTCGATGTGATGCGGTAAGCGTGCGGAATGTTCTTGGGCAAGAACACGATCCCACCCTCGGATAGCTCCATCTCTTGGTCATCGACCCAAACCAATGCCGTTCCCTTGATCAGCATGAAAACCTCGTCTTCGCGGGTGTGCTTGTGGTACGGCGGCGCCTCACCTTCGCCGACGTCAAACCGTCCGACCATCAATTGGCCGTCAGTTGCCTTGCCGTCCAGCAAGATCGCCAGCGTGCCACCATCGAGCCATTCCAGTTTTTGCTGCTGTTCGGGTTGAGCCAGGTATGCCATGCTCATATCGCGTCGCCTCTCGTGATAGGACAGCCAGAGGTCCTGTGTTTGTGCGGGTTCCAGGCCCCGCGCCGGCCGAACTGCCAGGTCGGGCTGATCATCGGTTCCAGCGCTGATCGAGCCACTGTTCGAATGTCTGCACAGAAGGGGCGAGTTCCGCGGTGAGCGCCCGATCTGCTTGGTAGGACGGCGGCGTGGAGAACCACGTGAACATCGCGCGCAGGTCGTCATCTCCGGCAGCGGTTGTCGGCAGAGCTTCGAAACGAGCTGGTTGTGCCGCCCGGCGTCCGAAGACGTCGGCGATCTGCGAGCCGGTCAGCTCGTCGCCGGCGATCTCGACCGCTCCCGTGGGGACACGAGACGGGTCGATGAGCACAGCGCCGGCGACGGCGCCGATGTCGCTGACGGCCACCATTTGCAGCGGAACACCGTCGGGCATCGGAAGGCGCACGACTATATCGTTCGCCTCAAAGTTCGACGACTGGCTCAGCAGATTGTCATAGAAGAACGTCGGCCGCACGTATGTGGCTGGTATTTCCAGGCTTTCGATGTACTCCTCGACGCGGCGCTTGCTCTCGAAGTGCGGGATCCCGGTGTGCCGCTCCGCGCCGCCCACCGAGCTGTACACGAGATGCTCGACTCCGGCAGACTTGGCCGCATCCGCGATGAGGATGCCATCGTTGATCTCACCCTCCGTGCCACGGCCCGATGTCATCGTCGTCATCGCGAAGACACGTTCGACGCCCTCGAAGGCCGTGCGAACACTTGCCGGGTCGTCGAAATCAGCGATCGCCAGTTTGGCTCCGGCAGCTACCAGCGCCTGCGCAGCCGGTTTCTGCGGGTCGCGGACCAGCGCCCGTACCGCCACCCCAGCGCTCAGCAGAGCCCGCGCGGTGGCACCGCCCTGCTGCCCGGTTGCTCCAACGACGGCGACCACACCAGATAGCGCCACACTCTTCTCCGATCACGGGCCGCAGCTGTGTCGCGCGGATGCGGCGACGGTTAGGAGCGGACGAAATATTCCGCATAACGATAGGGTAGGTCGCGGCCGGCGTTCCGGCAATACGAAGTCGCTGCCGCCGCAAGGATTCGCTCCGGGCCGTCCGGATTTCGCGCCGACCAACCCCGTGGTCGATCTTGGCGCGGCCGCGCAGAACTCAGAGATCGATTGTGCTTCAAAGTCTTTTGCCGCATGCAGACCTGGCATCGCCGGTGGCTTGCCTGCAGCCCGGCTGAGTCGACTCCCTGCGGCTAGCGCTTCGTGAACGGCGACCTTCGAATCGCCATGTCGTGCTCGTCAGACGATGCGGGTGTTGTGTGACACTCGAGGGATGACCGCTGAGTTGTCCCCGCAGCCACGTCGGCGCGCGGTCCGGCGCGATGCGCTCGTAAACCGAGAGAAGATTCTGCACGCCGCGGCCGACGCGATGGCCCGTCAGGGACTCAACATTCCGCTTGCCGACATCGCGAAGGCCGCTGGCGTCGGTGTCGGCACCTTCTATCGCGGGTTCCCGGACCGCACGGCGCTGCTGCACGCCCTGGAGCACCGCTCGTACGACATGCTCATCGACATCCTCGATCGGATCGAGGAGTCCGGGCAGACCGGCGCCGACGCGGTAGAGACCTACCTGATCGAAAGTTTGAACCTCGGCCACCAGCTGGTGCTGCCCCTGCGCGGAGCGCCGCCCCTAACTTCCGAGGCGGCCGTCGCCGCCCGTCGACGAATCAACGCCTCCCTCGAACACTTCCTCGCCGAGGGTCGCACGGCCGGGACGGTGCACCCCGACGTCAACGCCACTGATGTCATCGTCTGTGCGGTCATGACCGGCCAGCCTTTGCCCCACGGTCCCGCGTGGCCCGCCATCGGCCGCCGCCACCTCAGCTTGTTCGTTCGAGGTCTGCGATCACCTGACGAAGCACCGCTCCCGGGACCACCGGTCACGCGCGACGACCTCGAAGCTCAGTTCGCCGCCAACGCAGACTGAGGGTGCAGGCACATCTGAAGGTAAAGCGCGTGAGCAAACGTTGGCGCGTCACGTCCACGAAATTCGGCCCGGCAGCAGCGTCAGAGGTCGCGTTCGAGCAACACCGCACCCGCGTCGACGGAAACGATTTGGACTGCGGCAATGTCGTCGACAGGCATCGATGTGCTGCCAGCGGGCGATGCCGGTATCGCGATCCGTGCCGTCCAGGTCGCCAGCTGGGTGCGGCTCCCATCGCGACCGACCGCCACCATCGCCAGTGTGTCGGTCACCTCATCGCCGTCATGGCCGAGGTCCATCGGTCCCGCCTCATAGAGGCAGTGCATCTCGATGCGGGTCCCCCAGCTCCGGCGGGTGAGAGTGACTGTGGCAGTCAGAGGAACCGGCGTCACCGGCGTCATCGTGAGCGCGGGGGCTTCGACCGGTGCAGGCGTCACCACCATCGGGTTCGACTGAAGGGCAACGACGGTAAGGCCGACGACCAACGCGGCCGCCCCGGACCACGCCCACGTCGCCGTCCTCGAGCGACGCCGTCGCGCAGTGACCTCGGCCAGCAATTCATCCCGCAGCGGCGGCAGCCCGGCCTGGCCACCTCGATCGTCAAGGGTGTCGACGTAACCGCGGTCGATCTGCGCCAAGAGCGCAGGCATGCCGCTGAGATCGCTGACGGCATCAACGCACGACGGGCAGCCCATCAGGTGTGTCTCGAAATCGCGCCGCTCCGCCGGCGACAGGGAGCCGAGAACATACGCCGCATCCCACAGCGCGTACGGGTGGGTGTCGCCGGGTGACGACGGACCGTCGACTGTGGTCATCACGTCACCCCGAGGCCAAGCCCTCGAAGAGCCGGGTGATGAGCATGATGACAAAGCTGTCGAAGTCGCCGCGCAACCGATCCTGATCGGACGCGAAAGGGCGCTGCATCGACATCCCCAGCAGCACAACCTCCATGAGTCGCACCGATTCGTCGATCACATGCTCCGGCGCCGCATCACCGGCGATGGAGCGCAGCAGCCCGGCGAACTGCCGCCGCTGGGTGTCCCGGAATTCGAGGTAGGCGGTGCGCAGGAATTCGTTGTGGTTGGCAGCCGCCCCGAACTCGACGACGAAGGTGACTGTGTCGAGATTGTCGATGAACAGGGTGTACAGCAGGCCGGCAGCGTCAGCCAGCCCGTCGCCGACCGACTCTGCGGGCACCAGCTGGGTCGCTGCCGTGGCGAACAGTTTCGTCGCCACATCGTTGATGGCGGCGTCGAAGAGCTTCTCTTTGGTTTCGAAGTGATAGTGCAGCAGCGTCTGGGACACCTTGGCCGTGTTGGCGATCAGGCGCATCGACGACTTCTCGTACCCGTGGGCGCGGAAGCATTCGACCGTCGCCTCCAAGATCCGCTGCCGGGCGTCGCCGGGCGTGACCTCGGGCGACCCGACACCGTCGTTCGCCTCAACCGTTGGTGTCGACATCGACACTCCTTGTTTTGTGATGAACTTTCCCTGATCGCGCACTCAGTGTCCTCTTTTTTGAGTCACGAGTGGCGATTCCGGTTGGTTCAGCAGGAAACCAAGGGATTTCAGTCGGTCACGACTCAGTCGGTCACGACGACGACGGACTCAAACCGCCGGAATGAAGGCGCAGTACGCGGCGAACCTTGGCGGTTCGGCGCAGACGCCTGGTCCAGGACACCGCAAACGCGCTCAGCATCAGCACCGCCAACGCCGCGAGCCAGGGATGGCCGCCGTGGCCGTGCACCCACTCGGCCAGACCGCTTTGAATGCGTCCGGCGCCGGCGATCACCGGGTCTCGTGGCGCCGCGGCGCCGCTGAAGACGCGTATCTCGTAGACACCGTAGTAGCCGACGTACAACCCCACGATCAGCACCAAGAAACCACCGAACCTGTTGATATACGGCAGGATTCGACGCAGCCGGTACACCCCGATCGGGTTGGCGAATGCGGCGGCGATGGCCAGGACGCCGACGATCAGCGACATCCCCGCCGCGTACGCCAGATAGGTCACCAACCCGTTGACCATCAGCCCGCTGCGGAAGCCGGCCGCGGTGACGGCTAGAAAAGGCCCGATCGTGCAGGACAGGGACGCAATCGCATATCCGACGCCGTAGCCGAACATCGAACCGCCGCGCACTGTCGGCGCCCATCGGCTACTTCGGGTCACCGGGTTGAGGCCGGGTAGGTGCCGACCGGCCAGCGACCAGATCCCCAGGACGACGAGGACGGCGCCGATCGCCACCGTGACGTACGGCAGGTATTGCTGCACAGCAGTGGCCGCCGAGACCGTGAGCACGCCGAAGACACCGAACACAGTCATGAAACCCAGCACCATCTCGATCGTTGCCACCGCGGCTCGGCGCACCGCGGTGAGCTGACCGGTGGCATCGCCGCGCACGACCAGCGTCATGTAAACCGGCAGCATCGCGAAACCGCACGGGTTGAGCACAGCCACGAACCCAGCGCCGAAGGCGAGTCCCATCAGACCTTGTTCCACGATGCGCCTGAGACCCCTGTCTTGGTGGGCGACCCGAACTGTCGTCTGCTACGACACGAGCCACAGCGCTTCTGGGTTCACCCGATTTCCCGCACTCGAGGGCGGCGGTCTGTCTCAGGTGACCTGAACGGGCCATCCCCGCAAGATGGCCGGGTTGAGCGATGCGGGCCGACGGGCCGCAACCGTACGTTCTCGACATGACCGAGACTGCCCGCGACGATTCCCGTACCGATGAACAGCCCACGCCCACCTACGCGGTGTGGCTGCGCGTCATGGCGCTGGTATATGACCCGTTTGTCTGGCTGGGCGAACTGGTCGGCATGCGGCGCCGGCGGCGCGAGCTGGTGGCCGGCGCGCGCGGGCGGGTGGTCGAGATCGGCGCCGGAACGGGGCTGAACCTCCCGCACTACCCCGGCGGCGTCGACGAGCTCGTGCTCACCGAGCCCGAACCAGCGATGCGCCGCGCACTCGCCCGGCGGCTCGAACGGGTCGGGCGCGCCGCGCGGATCTCTGATGCGTCCGCCCTGCACCTGCCGTTCCCCGACGCCTCGGTCGACACCGTCGTCTCGACGCTGGTTTTGTGTACCGTCCCCGACCCCGAGGCTGCGTTGCGGGAAATCGCCCGCATCCTGCGACCGGGCGGGCAGCTGTTGTTCATCGAACACATCCGCTCGGGCTCGCGTCTCCTTGCGGCGTATCAGGACGTGATGCTGCGGCCATGGCGCGGCTTCGCGGGCGGATGCGTATGCAACCGCCCGACTTTGCAGTTGATGCGGGCCTGCGGGTTCACGGTGAGGGCCGATGCCGCGGTGTGGCACGGAATGCCGGCCGTTGTCCATCCACTCGCCATCGGACAGGCCACTGTATGACGACCTCGCGTTGTCTACGCGGCGGCGTCGCGGGCGCAGCGATCGCCGGGGCCGGCTACGTTGTCGTCGCATTCGCGGCGACAGCACCGGCAAGTGCTGCACCACAATGTAATTCGGACATTCACTCCTGTGGCGACAGCCGCCCGGGTCATGCCATGTTTGTGTCTGTCGCGCCCGCCCCGATCATGCTCGTCGGCGACGGTACTGCCGAGCATCCCAACGGCGGGCTGTTGATCGGGAATGGATACAGCCCCGACCCGGCGACGTGTGGCACCGCGTGCAACGGCGGCAATGGCGGCTGGCTTCTCGGCAATGGCGGCGAGGGCGTAAACGGCGGCCGCGGCGGCAGCGCCGGCCTGTTCGGCTCTGGTGGACGGGGCGGCGGCGGGACCTCCGAGCACATCGACGGGGGCGACGGCGGCCGCGGTGGTGTGCTGTCGGGCGACGGCGGCGACGGCGGCGACGGCGGCTTCGGCGCGAGCGGCGGCGGCGCTGGCGGTCGAGGCGGCGACGGCGGCGTGTTCGGCGGCCACGGAGGCAACGGCGGTTCCGCCGGTGCGGGATCCCCGGGCAGTAACGGCGGCACCGGTGGCCGCGGTGGCGACTCCGGGCTGTTCGGTGGTGTCGGAGGTCAGGGCGGCAACGGTGGCGACGGCGGCCTCGGCGTCACCGTCGTCATCAGCAATGGTGGGGGCGGGGGCGCCGGCGGGAACGGCGGACTCTTCCACGGTGGCGGCGACGGCGGGCAAGGAGGTGACGCCGGCACCAGCGGAGCAGGCGGGCAAGGCGGTCGCGGCGGCAACGGCGGTGCGATAGACGGCCGTGGCGGATTCGGCGGTGCCGGCGGAAACGGTAGTAACAGAGGATCTTTCAAGGGCGGCCAAGGCGGCGTCGGTGGCACGGGCGGCATTTTCGGCGTCGGCGGCGGTGGCGGCGACGGCGGCACCGGCGGCGGCACCACCGGCGGGGTCAGCGGGTTGGGCGGTGAGGGCGGCGCAGGGGGTGCCGGCGGAATCTCGGGCGGTTCAGGCGGAGTCGGGGGTCAGGGCGGCAGCGCGACCACCGGCACCGGCGGCCAGGGCGGCAGCGGAGGCGGCGGTGGGAACGGCGGAATCGTCGGCGGCTCGGGCGGCTATGGCGGCAAAGGCGGAAACAGCAACTCCGGGCCGGGCGGTGCGGGTGGCTCAGGGGCCAACGGCGGGCTGGGCGTCGGCGGAACCATAGCCGGTCGAGGAGCCAGGGCCGGAAGTCCGCCCAACGGAAGCACCGGCGGAAACGGCGGCATCGGTGGGCGGGGCGGGCGCCCCGGAGACCCCGCCCGGTAGCTGCTACTCGGCGATAGCGTCGAGACGCTCGGTCACCCGAACCAGCGCCTCATCGAAGACCTCCACCTTTTCCGAACGTTTCTCATTGGCCGGCTGCGCGGCGCCGCGGCCACCCTCGGTCTCCACTCGAGCGGCGCCCTGGCGCCGCAACAGGCTGAAGTTCTTCTCCCGCGCCTGCCGGAGCCGACTCTGCAATTCCTTGAGCTGCTTGGCGTCCATGCGGGCCAGCGCTTCCGGTTGGCTCTCGCCGATCAGCGAGTCTTCCTGCGGTGTCAGGTTCACGTGGTGGTTGCTCACTGTTGATTCATAACCCTTTTCGGGGCGCTGGACGCGTGAATCGCCGCACTGCTCGCCAATTGGCACCGGCGCGCTCACCGCATATTCACGTTGTCGGTGCTCGCTTTGCCGGAGTCGCGTCGCAACGACGCCTTTGACCGCTACACTCCGTCGACTACTCGCCGGGAGGCATGCGTATGGCATTACACCGCGCTACCGATCAGCCATCACGTACCGCCATCAACCACATCGGAGGGGTAGGCGGGTTGGCGGCGACGGGGCCGTCCGACCCGAGCGCATGACCGGGCTCCCTACATCATTTGACCCATACCGCATTCTGCGAACACATAGTTCAGCCGAAGAGCCGGTGTGTCCATGCGCCATACGTTCAACAGCATGAACACGATCACCGGCATCACCAGGTTGGCCGCCTACGGCGCGCTCTTCGGCGGCATCACTGCTGCAGCTCTCGGCATCGGCTCCGGTGTGGCCCAGGCAGACCCCTCGGGACCGGCGACCGGGACCCACCAACTCCGGTCCGACGACCGCGGCGACCAAGAGGTCTTTCCCCGGGATCACCCGATCCCGATCCATGGCGACGACAGCGGCACCCACATTCCAGGCTCGGCCCACACGGCTCCCCCGGCCGGCGCCACCCACACGGCCACGACCCATCGCGGTAACTGAGCCCGCGCACACCTACCTCCCACCAGTGCAAGGACGGGCATAATGACCCAGGTAATAGCGGGCGACGAAGCCGCCGACGACTTCTGCGAAGACTGCGGCTACGAGCCGGAACTCAAGCGAACACTGAATGGCTTTCAGGTGTTTGCCATTTCGTTTGCTTCGCTGTCGGTTGCGGTGGGAATCTTCGCCACCTATGACGACGTATTGCGGGATTCGGGCCCGATTGGCATCTGGCTGTTCCCCATCGTCGCGATCGGACAGATTCTGGTGGCGTTGGTGTACGCGCAATTCGCTGCGCGCATCCCGCTCAGCGGATCGTCCTACGCGTGGGCATCGCGGCTGGCGAGCCCGAAACTCGGCTGGGCCTTCGGTTGGCTGGCCGTTCTGAGTGCGGTCGCCAGTCCGGTGACCATCGACAACGCCCTGGCCAGCCAGTGCCTGATGCCGTTGTTCGGGATGGAGCCCAGTGAAACCACCGCGCGACTGATGACGGTGGCGCTGTTGGTCATTCAGTTCGTCCTGGCCGTCGCCGCGACGCGCATCGTCGGTTGGGTCAACTCACTGTCGGTCGGGGTCGAGCTGGCGATCCTGCTCGTGATCGGTGTCGCCCTGACCATCGCAATCATGGTGAGTGGCAACGCGGAACCGGCGAACCTGTTCTCCCGCGGCATCACCGAAGGTAACCCGAACTTCTGGGTCATCGGCGGCGGATTGATGGCTGCATCGATCATGGGGTTGTCGACGCTTGTCGGTTTCGAGACGGCATCGAATATGGCTGAGGAAGCCAAGAATCCGACGCGCACCGTTCCGCGGGCGATCATCGGCTCGGTCATCGCAGCCTCGGTACTGGGGATGGTGTTCGTCATCATCCTGACCGTGTCGATCACCGACATGGCCAAGGTCTCCAACACCGAATCGCCGGTCGCCGAGATCATGAACCAGCGCTTCGGACCGGGCTTCGAGCGGCCGCTGCTGGCCGCGATCGCCCTCGCATTCTTCGGGGCCGCCTTGGTTGCCATGGTGTCGGGAGCACGCTACATCTACGCCATGTCGCGCGACGGGCGCTTTCCCGCCCACAAGGTGATGGGCCGGGTCAACCCGCGCACCCGCACACCGATACCCGCGACATTCCTGGTCCTGGCCGTCGGTGTGATCCTGATGGCGCTCATGCCGGGAGACGCACTGCTGCAACTCATCATGGCCGGCGCGATCGTCACGATGCTCCCCTACCTGTTCACGATCATCTTGTATCTCGCGACGCGCCACAAGCTCGATCGCAGGCCGGGCGGATTCGATCTGGGTCGCTGGGAATGGCCGGTGGCGATCGGAGCGCTTGTGTGGGTGATCATTTCACTGTTCGTGGTGATCACGACGTCCCCGGGATGGGCGCCCATCGCGCTGGCCTTCGGGTTGTCTGCCGCCGGCGGGCTGTACTTCCTCTACATGTGGACGTTCAATCGTTCGGTGCTCGAGGAAGAGCCCGGTGATCCCAACATGTTCGCGGAGGTGGAGTGATCATGGCTGCTGTACTCACCGGCCGGGTGGTGCACCCTGGCGACGCCGACTACCCCGCTGCCAGCCGCGGCTGGAACCACTTCTTCACCCACCACCCCAAGGCCGTCGTATTCGCCTACAACACAGACGATGTCCTCAACGCACTGACCTGGGCACGCCAGGAGGGACTCGCCGTCCGGGTACGTAGCGGCGGCCACGCCCTGGAAGGCTGGTCTGGCGTCGACGGCGGCGTCGTGATCGACGTCAGCGGGTTGAAATCGGTGGCGATCGACGCGCATGCCCGGACCGCCACCGTCGGGGCGGGGCTCAATCAGCTCGAGGCGGTCACCGGACTCGGCGAGGCGGGGTTCGCGGCACCCACCGGAACAGAAGGCAGCGTCGGGCTGGTCGGTGCCACGCTCGGCGGCGGCTTCGGCCTGCTGACACGCAACTACGGAATGGCGTCGGACAACCTGCTGGGGGTCGAGATCGTCGTCGCCTCAGCCGACGGCGGCGCCCAGGTGATCACCGCCGACGAACACAACAACCCCGACCTGTTGTGGGCGCTACGGGGCGCGGGCAACGGAAACTTCGGCATTGTCACGTCGTTGACGTATCGCATTCATCCGCTGACACAGTCGATCTTCGTCGTCGCCACGTGGCCCGGCTTCGATGAACTGCAGCCGGTGTTCGAGGCCTGGCAGCAGTCCGCGCCGTACGTGGACCCTCGGCTGACGAGTCAGCTGGAGATCGAGGGCGACAAGGTCGGGTTACATGCCCTGCTTGCCGGCGGGACGGAAGCCGAAGCGCTGCAGCTCCTTTCGCCGATGCTGTCGATCGGGAGCCCTGATATCGTCGTGCAGGACTCGACGTGGCCGGAGATCTACGCCGGGTTCCAGATCCCCATCACAGAAGAACCGGCGAACTGGAAGTTCTCCTCGCAGTTCATGACGGAGCCCTTACCGTCCGACGCGGTGGGCATCATTGCCGAATTCATGGCGAAGGCACCCGACGGGTGCAACTACTTCACCAACGCGTTCGGTGGCGCGCTGGCCGACAGTGAGCCCTCAGGCGGGTCGGCGTTCGCACACCGCGGCGCGCTGTACTACGCCGAACCAGGTGCAGGTTGGGGTGTTCGCGGCGGGCCGCCCGCCCCCGATGCTGAGACCGAGGCGGTCCTCGCGTGGGTCGCGGAACTCACTGACGCGTTGGCGCCCTATGTCAATGGCGCCTACGTGAACGTACCGAACGCCGGCATGCCGGACTGGGAGCGCGCCTACTGGGGCGGCAATGTCGAGCGGCTACGTCAGATCAAGGCGACCTACGACCCCGACAACGTGTTCAGCTACGCCCAGAGCATTACGGCCTAGCTGTCAGTCATGGGTTGCAGGGGTCCGATGTAGGTCCCGGGATGACTCGCTGCGTCCTGTCGGGCAACGGGTACCCGGCCGGCAATCCAGGGAACTTCCATCCGCCCAGGCGAATTCGGCATGGTCACCGCGATGGTGTCCGGCACCCAGCCATTCGGGTCCGCCAGGAACGTGAGACGGCTAGCGGCGGCGGCACCCGGTGGGAGCGTGATCGGCACCGCCGCGTCGGCTTGTTGCGGCACCTGATAGTCCGGACCCCACCTCGGATCGTCGGGTCCGATGAGATCCACGCCGGGATACCCCAGCACCTCACACGGCTGGGGCGAGGTGTTCGTGACGATCACGTCGAAGTGGATCTGCGTCGCATCGCCGGGCGACGCGGGCGCGCCGGTACTCAGACCAAGCGAATCGGGTGTGCACGCGGGCACAGCTGATGCGGTCGGACTCGCCACCGTCGAACCGATGGACAGGAGCACAGTCAGCACACCGACAGCTTCCGATACATACCTCGTCATCGTCGGGCCGCCCTTCCGTCTTCGAGACTCCTCGACCGGCGAGCGAACTCTAGTCCTTTACGTGGCCACTGTGTCCGTTCTCGACATTGGCCGCCGTCAGCCGGCCGCGACCCCGGTCGGAGGGTCGTCCGCCTCGGGCGCGACCGGGACGACGATCGTGATCGCGGTGCTGCCGCCGTGACCGTCGGAGACCGAAATGGTGAAGCTGTCGTGGGTCACGGTGAACGGGGCACCCAACGCCGCGGCGAGGTGCCGCTGTTCGGCAGTCGGGTTGTAGGTGAATGAGCCGTCCCCATAGACGTCGACGACGCCGCCGCCGACGGTGGTCGGATTCGAGCTGTACATCAACGGGTCCGAGTCCGGGTCGGTGACGCCGACGACGGCGCCCGAGACGACACCGATCACGTCATCGACCGCCAAGTCGGTGATGTTGCCGCCGCTGGGGATTCCGTTGGCGGCGCTCACCGGCACCGTGATGGTCTGGGTGGTGGAACCGCCGTAGCCGTCGCTGACGGTGACCGTAAAACTGTCGGTGGTTGCCGACTCGGATGCGTTGTCAGCGGCCGCGGCGTGGCGTATCTGGAATGTCGGCGCGTAGCTGAACGAACCGTCGGAGTTGATGGTGACGGCTCCCCCGCCCGCACTCGTCGTCGATCCGCTGAAGTTCAGGCTGTCCTGGTTGGGATCAGCGGCCTTGATCTGGCCGGCGACGGTGCCGTCGACCGAGGAGGTGGCGTCCGTATAGCCACTGATGGTCGGCGCTTTGTTGATGGACGCGACGTCGACGGTCACCGTCGTGGTCACCGAATCTGGGCCGCTGATGCCCAATCGTTGTGCGTAGTAGTGGATTACCGACTGGATGCGGCCCAGCACGCCGGACAGCCGGTACGTGCTGCCGTTGTCGGCGGTGACGGTGAAGCTGACCGACCCGCCGAGGTGGGCAGTGGGCGCGTCGGGAGTGACGACGAAGGTGCCGTCTGGGTTCACGCGGACCGCCGCATTGGCGGGCTGGGTGACGGTATAGGTCACTCCGTCCCGAGATCCCTTGGTGTCGTGGAGGTCACCCGTGACGACACCGGTGACGGGATCCTCTGCATGTTGGACGGCTGCGATCACCGGGGGTTTGTTGAACAGGGTGTAGCGCAACTCGCGGCGGACCCAGCCCAGTACGTCATGACGGCGTGGGTTCGTCCCGGCTGGGCCGGCGGGCGTCGTGCGATTGGCGCCGGCAGATGACCGAATTACTCTCGGCGCCTTGACCGTGACGGTGTCCCCGTGGCGGGTTGGTGAGGCTGGGCCGGTTTGGCCACCCGCGCCGGCGTCGCTCCTGCCGCTGTGTCCGGTGTCGGCGTTCGCGACCGCCGATCCCTGCGCCAGAGCAGCGCCGATGCCGACGGTGATCGCGCCGGCGCCCAGCCAGACCAGCGGGCCACCGAAGTGCCGGGCGCCCGAGCCGTGGTGCGCCGCCGACCGAAGTTGCGCAATCCCGATGAGAACCGCGCCTCCGACGGTCCACGCGATCAACACCATGACGGCGGCGCCGGCTCCCGCCCCGTCGAAGAATGCGGTCGAACGCAGCAGCGCCGCCGTCGCCCCCTGAGGAAGGTACTGACCGAGTTCGCCCCAGCCCCGGGGCAGCATCTGCGGCGCACTGGCAAGACCTGACAGTGGGTTTCCCAGCAGCAGTGCCAACGCCGAACCAAGCGTCAGCCCGATGCGCCCGAACACCGTACCCAACCCCAGAACGGCCAGACCGGCACCGCTCAGACCCAACATCAGAGCGGCGGCGACACTGCCGGCGCTCCCATCGACTGAACCAACGACCCACCGGAGGACCGCCGTGATCGTCACCGCTGCTGTCGCCGAAAATGTCAGCATTGCAATGGTTCTCAGCCATATCCGGTTCGGCAGCAGCAACACCAGCACGATTGCCGGTAGTAGGCCCGCGATCGTGATGGGCAGCCCGGAGGCGATGAGCCCCGCCCCGCGTGGGTCTCGGCCGGTCGGGGGCGCGAGGTCCTCGGTTCGCAGTGGGACTGCGATCGCTTTCGAGAGCTGATTGCCGAGCTGGGAAAGCGTCTGAGCCACAGCAGGACTGGCGCCGGTGGCGGTGAGCAGGACAGGGCCGGCAGGGCCGAGCGCCAGGCCGCCGTACTGGTCCCGGCCACGAATGGCGGCCCGCAACGTCGTCTCGTCGGGGTAGGTGGTCACGCGAAACGATCCAGGGGCGTTCTGCTGCAGCAGCGCTGAGATCTGTCCGGCGTGCGGACCGGCTACGCCAATCGGTAGATCGTGTGGCGCGCTGCGGGCCGCCGGTAGCGCGAATGCGATGGCCAACACCGCCACCACAACGGACAGGCCGACGACGACTCCCATCGCACGCGTGGCCCCCGAAGCCACGCGTACCGGCTCCGCCGCATGCCCCGGCTGCGCGTGCGCGCTTTTTTCAACGACGGATGAAATCATGAGCAGAGCGTAAACCCACCACCGGAATAATTCAATGACTATTGAAATGATATCGTCAGACATGCCTTCACGTGCAGCGATGGACAAGCGACGCGGCCGACGCCATGGCGAGCCGGTGTCCCGGGACGTGGTCCTGCGCGCAGCCAAGAACCAGTTCGCTCAACACGGTTACGAGAAGGCGACCCTGCGCGCGATCGCCGACGAAGCCCATGTGGACCCGTCGATGGTGCTGTATTTGTTCGGCTCGAAGGCGGAACTCTTCCGCGAGTCGATGAAGCTGGTACTCGACCCGGAATTGTTCACCGATCAGCTGACCGCCGGCAATGACGACGGGCTGGGGTTCCGCATCGTCCGTGCCTATCTGACCATCTGGGAACAACCCGACACCGCTGCGAGCATGGTCTCGATGCTGCAGTCGGCGACATCGAACAGTGATGCGCACGAGGCATTTCGGGAGTTCTTGCACAGTTATGTGATGACCGCGGTCACCGATGCCCTGGGCGGCGCGGATGACGCGCGACTGCGGGCGATGCTCGCCGCCACGAGCCTGGTCGGCACGGCGATGCTGCGGTACGTCATGCAGGTACCGCCGCTGTCGACGCTGACCGCCAACGAGGTGGTCACGCTCATCGGTCCCAGCGTTCAGCGCTACCTCAGCGCGCCGGCGGACGAACTCGGCCTGCCGACCACCCACGCCGATTAGCCGCGGGCGCGATGCCCGTCCAGGAATTCAGCGACCACGCCGGCCGCATCGATGTCGGGAACCTGCGGCGTCGCCCCGGTGCGCGCCCAGAGGCCAAACACAAGTAACGGCGCGATCAACGCCACCAGCGTCCGCAGAGGGTCGCCCGCCGCCAGTCGCCCGCCATCCTGATGTGCCGCGATCACCCCGGCGGCATTGACGAGATTGGGCATCAAGGCCGAAATCGCATCGCGTAGTTCCGGATTCCGGGGCACCTCGGCGAGAAGCGTTGCGACCGCACCGCCATATTGTTGCGCGGTCTCGACATAGGACCGCACCAGCTCGGTGAGGTCCGCCGTGACGTCGTCACTGATCGCCAGGCTCGCGAACGATGAATCCGCCAACACGTGCGTCAAGGCCGTGTTGATCAGGGCCGCCTTGGCTCCGTAGCGCCGGAACAGGGTCGCTTCGTTGACACCCGCGCGCGTTGCGATCTCCTGTGTCGTGGTGGCCCGGTAGCCACATTCGGCGAATACCGCGACAGTCGTCCGGAACAGGCCGGCTTCGTCGATGCGTTTGGGCACACCCGAATCTTAATGCAAGTCACCACTTGCTTTAAATGGGGAACCGGAGTTACGGTTCGGGCGCTTGTCGGCTACTGAACGACCGAGAAGGGATGGTCCCGTGACGTCCACCAAAGCGCCACCGACGAAACTTGTCCGGATCATCGAACGGGCCCGTCACGTCCTGTACCGGATCCACCAACGCGCGGCGCCACCGGCAGCCTCCATGATGGAACTGATCATGGGGGCGTGGATTGCCCAATTGATCTCGGCTGCAGCAGAACTCGGTATAGCCGATGAACTGGCGAACGGACCCGCGACCGGCGATGAGCTCGCGCGGCGACTGAATGTCGACCAGGACGCACTATGCCGGATGCTTCGGGCACTCATCGGTGTCGGTGTGTTCCGGCACCGCAGCGACGGCCGCTACGAGCTCACCGCCCTTGCGGAGACATTGCGCACCGACTCCCCCGTCTCGATGGCGGGCATGGCCCGCTGGGTTGGCTCAGCACAGCACCGCGAGCATTGGAGTCACGTGGCAGACGCGGTACGCACAGGCTCCGCGGTGGTTCCCGCGTTGCGGGGCAAGCCGATCTTCGACTACCTCGCCGACGAGCCGGCGCTGGCCGGGATCTTCAACCAGGCCATGACGGGGCTGTCGGAGTCGTCGGTCAGCGCTGTCGTCGCGGCTTACGACTTCAGCCGCTTCGCCACGATCGCCGACATCGGCGGCGGTCACGGCAGGCTCCTCGCCGCGATCCTCGAGTCCGCGGCACACGCCCGCGGCGTGTTGTTCGATCTGCCCGAGGTGGTGGCCGGCGCACCTGCTCTGCTGCGGCAGTACGGCGTCGAGCACCGCACCCGAATCGACCCGGGATCGTTCTTCGAATCCGTTCCGGAGGGCGCCGACGCCTATGTGCTCAAGCACATCATCCATGACTGGCCCGACGACGATGCGGTCCGCATTCTGCAGAACATCCGCACCGCCGCTCACCGGGGCGCACGAGTGTTGTTGATCGAGTTCGTCATTCCCGACCACGACAGGAATTTCCACGGCAAGTGGGTGGACATCGAGATGCTGGTCGTCGCCAACGCTCGCGAACGCACCGCGGCCGAGTACCGTCAGCTATTCGACAAGTCAGGGTTCCGGCTGACTCGAGTGGTCGACACCGTCGGCCCGATCAGCATTCTGGAAGCTGTCGCGGTCTAGCCAACCGCGTCAGGCGATGACCCCGGAGTCCCGCAAGCCGGATCCCTGGCCCACCCGACCCACCTGGGCGAGTATCTCCTCGGTGTGCTCGCCCAATTTCGGTGCCGGACCGGCTAATCGAGCCGGAGTGCCATCGAAGAGGGCGGGATGCCGCGGGATACGCACCCGCCCCACCACCGGGTCGTCACGTTCCTCGAACAGCCCCATTGCGATAGCGTGCGGATCGTCGGGCAATTCCTCGGGCGGCACGATCATCGCGTACGGTACGTCGGCGGCTTCGAATCTCTCCGTCGCCTGGTGCACCGTCAGCTTTTCCGCGCCCGCGTAACACGCTGCCATCACCTCGGCCATCAACGGGCGGTGCTGGTTTCGCAGCTCGGCGGTCTGCAATCGCGGGTCGTCAGCGCCGGGCGCGTCCAGTGCACGACACATGCCCGTGAAGTCGGAGTCCGAGATCGGCGTCACCACACCCCACCCGTCGATGAAGCGGAACGGCTTGAATCCCGATGTGAAGCTGGACGGCTGCGAATTGTCCGAGTCGAGCAGGACCTCGTTGCCGGCCGCATCGGTCCACAAGAAGGACACCACCGCGTCCACCATCGAGACGTGCACGTGTTGTCCGCCGCGACCTGTCGCCCGTGCGAACAGTGCGGCGGTGACGGCTTGGCTGGCATACAGCGCGGTGACCTTGTCGGCCAGTACCTGCTGCAAGAAGATCGGCTCGCCGACGTCGGGGGCGGCCTGGCTGGACGCCACACCGCCGTACGCCTGAATAACCGTGCCGTATGCGCTGCGGTCTCGATACGGACCGACCTCACCGAAACCGGTCAACGAGACGTAGACGACCTCGGGATTGATCGCGACGACGTCGGCATACCCGACACCGAGCCGGTCGGCCACGCCGGGACGAAAGTTCTGGATCACCACGTCGGCTTGCGCCGCCAGTTCGAGCGCAATCTCCCGTCCGGCGTCGGTTCGGACATCCACCGCGATCGACTTCTTGCCGCGGTTGCACACCCGGAAGACCGCACTCAACCCATTCACGCTCGGACCGATCCAGCGCAGGATGTCGCCGATGTCGGGGCGTTCCACTTTCACCACGTCGGCGCCCTGGTCGGCGAACAGTGCACCGATGTAGGGACCGGTCAGCGCCAGCGACAACTCCAGAACGCGAATACCGCGCAGCGGCCCAGTATGCGCGTGATCAGCCGAATCCATGTATCAGTTCTCCACCAGGTCGGCCAGGGGCTCGGTATCCGTGAGCCAGTGCCGGCCGGCCTGCCGTGCCGCCTCCCACTTCGGAATGCTCACCGCGTCATCCTGCCCGAGGTCGTCCGGCGTCGGGCCGATACGTTCGACGAGCGGGGCCAGAGCTTTCTGATCGAAGTGGTAGATCTCGGCCGCCGCCAGCCCCAGCATCTGCCGGGTCTCGTCGATGGGGATGTCCCAGAACGCATGCCGCAGCCACTTACGGGTGTTCGGCCAGGTTCCTTCCGGATGCGGATAGTCGTTGCCCCACAGCATGTTCGGAACACCGATCTCGTACCGGCGCGCCAGTTCACGACGCTCGGTCGTGGTGGCCCCGATGAAGCAGTTCCGGTCGAAGTACGCCGAGGGCGGCATGGTCAGATCACCCTCGAGCGCTCGGCTCATCTTCTTCGCCGAATGCTCCCGCAGGAAGCGGGTGTCCATCAACCACAGCAGATCGTTGGCCCAGAACGCACCGCACTCGGTGGCACCCCAGCGCAGTGCGGGGAAACGCTCGAACACCCCGGCCCACAGGGCGAACCACAGCGGCCGGGCTCCCCACCACCGCACCTCGGTGGTGTAGATCCCCAGGTGCTCGCCGTACTCCGCGCTCGGAGCGGGACCCACGTGGGTGTGCACCGGCATCTGCAGGTCCTGGCAGGCGGCCCAGACCTTGTCGTAACGACGGTCGTGATACGGCGGGTAGTCACCCCAGAGCACGGGGATCAGGATCCCGCCCCGCAGACCGGCTTCGGCGGCCCGGGTGATCTCGGCGACCGCCGCATCGACGTCGGCCAGGATCGGGATCACCGCGACTCCGGCCCGCCGCTCCGGACTGTGGCTGCACAACTCGGACAACCACCGGTTGTGGGCTCGTGCACCGGCCATCGCCCGACCGGGGTCGAGGTCGCCCGACTGGCCCAGGCCGGCACCGAACGGAGCTCCCGCCACGCCCGTCACCGCGTCAGCGTCTGGGAAGATGACCTCGCCGGCCACACCATCCCCGTCGAGTTCCTTATCCCGTTGGGCGACATCCCATCCGCCGGCGATCCCCTCGCCGTGCTCGTCGAACCAGGTTTGCGCGAACTCCTCGTCGATGAACCCGCCGGCCTGCGCCGCGGCCTGCTTCTCGGCGAGGTAAGCCTCGAAGTCCTCGCGGTATTCGGGATCGACGTATTCGCGGTACCGCTCGGTCGGGAGCTCGGCGTGCGTGTCGGCGGAGATGATGAGGTACGGGGCAGCGTTGTTCACGATGGGCCTTTCGATTACCAGGTACGGATGGGGTCGGGCTCGAAGACGGTGCTGCTCGCACCTGCGGGCACCTCCGTCAGCGGCTCGGCGACCTCGGCGACGGTCGGGCCGATCCGGTCGGTCAGAGGCTGGAGCGCCGCCAGGTCGAAGCCGTAGACGGCCGCCGCGTTACCGCCGAGCATGGCCGCGACTTCCTCGGTCGCCACACCGGAGAAGGTGTAGCGCAACGCTTCTCGGGTGAAGAAGCCGGTTCCCTCCAGGTGTGGGTAGTCGCTTCCCCACATGATCCGGTCGACGCCGATCTCGTGCCGTTCGGCGCATTCGACCGGCCGCATGAAACTGGCCCCGACATAGCATTGGCGGGCCCAGAACTCGCTGGGCTTGAGAGATAGCGAGCCCGCGGTGGGCCCGGCGAAGCGGGCGATCGCGGATCCTTCTCGCGCGTAGCGGGCCGCCGCAACGTCGAGGGAGTCCAGGGTGGCCGGTATCCACCCGGCACCCTGCTCGGTGAACACCACGGTGAGGTCCGGATGACGATCCATCGCGCCGCTGAAGATCAGGTGCCACAGTGCCCGGTGCGCGAACCAGTGCGTCTCGTATACCCATATGGCGAATGAGCTGCCCCAGCCGTCGAGAGGACTGGGTCCGGCATTGCCGCCGTGGTGATTGACCACCAGACCGGCCTCGGCGCATGCCGCCCACAGCGGTTCCCAGTGCTCGGCGTACAGCTGTGGGATGGCCGCTCCTGGCGGTATCCCCGGCAGCAGAACCCCGCCGCGCAGACCGAGTTTCGCGATCTGCGCCACCTCGGCGACGGCTTCGTCGAGGTCCTGCAGCAGAATCTGCCCCACCCCGGCACGCCGCTCGGGCGACAGCGAGCAGAAGTCGGCAAGCCAGCGATTGTGCGCGCGCAGCCCGGCCCAACGCAGCTCGAGCTCGCGGGCGGTCTCCGGCGGCGTGGCCGCCAGGCTCGACGAGGGAAAGAACGGCGGAATCGTGTTGGGGTAGATCACCTCACCGGCGACGCCCTCGGCATCCAGGTCGGAGTTGCGACGGTCGCTATCCCAGTTGCGTTCGGCGTCGGCGTCGGCGAGATCGGCGAACGGATTGACGTACGTCGATGTCCACCTGTCGAATTCGTCACGGAATCCCGGGTCGAGATAGTCGCGGTAGTCGAGCAGGTCGGCGCCGGCATGGCAGTCGGCTGAGATGACGGTGTACCGGTCCATCCGCTACACCCGCGTCGGTTCGGGCCTCGGCGCGGCGAGCAGAGCGACGTCGTCGTAGCGCTGGTGGACGTAGGGCAACAGCCACTCCGCCGGAACCCGCTCGGCGATCCTGCCGACCTGAACGGTTCGTCGGCGGCACCATGTGATCGATGTGAGCTGACGGACCACGATGTCGGCCACCGGGTCCAGCGGCGACTCCCCCAACTCGATTGTGCCGTCGATGTTCTCCAGCAGCTCGTAATGCCGGTGGTACTCGCCGTAGACCAGGTGCGGATCGGTGATGCCGTCGCCGTCGGGGGCGCGCAGGAACTTGAAGTAGAACTCGGTGTTCACCTGGTCGGGCGGCAACTCTGCCGGTCCGGTGACGCGCCCGCTCACCGTGATGAGCGGATATCCCAGCCGGGCGACGGTGGCAGTGACATCGTCGGCGTCGCGGTCCACTCGGATGTCGGCCAACTTCTTTGGCTCACCGAAGGTTTCGCGTCCACCGGTGACGGATTGTTCGGTGGACTGCGGCATGAACAACGGGTAGTCGCCGTCGACGTCGCCGTGCCGGGCCCGCACCGAGAACACCGCTGACCCGAACGGGGGCCGGCCCTCGATCTCGACCCGCTGCAACTGGACGCGGACCAGGGGTTCGGCCGCCGGTTCGAGCGGCTTGGGCAGGACCGCGGCGACGATCTCCGGATCGGTGAGATAGGTGACGGTCACCGCCTCGGTGGCGATGGGCGCCTTGGTGGCATCGACTTCGTGGTCGACCCGCGCCTCGGGTGGGCGCGGGCCGTAGCGAACGGTGTTGACGCTCATCGGTTTCCTCCATTGTTCTCGGCGCTCTGCCCGGCGTGCCTGCCGAGGACGTCGACCAGGTAGTCGGGTTCGCCGCGCGCGATGATCGAGGCCGCCTTCTTGCTCACCACGTCATCAGAGGGCGCGGGTGGCCCCATCATCCAGAAGCTGTCTGTCCGGAGGCCCTCGATGACCTGAGCGGCGACCGTCTCCAGCGGCGTGAATTCCACGTGTGCGCCGGCTGTTTCGAAGCGGGCGACC
The DNA here is from genome assembly GCF_002887815.1 of Mycobacterium sp. ENV421. Taxonomy (GTDB): domain Bacteria; phylum Actinomycetota; class Actinomycetes; order Mycobacteriales; family Mycobacteriaceae; genus Mycobacterium. The sequence goes on from NZ_PDHO01000004.1 coordinate 345,993, forward strand.
ACGTTGGCCAGGGTCTGCAACTCGGTGCGGCGTTCCTGAGTGGCCGCATACTGCTGCGGCCGGTGCCGCCACGATTCCCAGATGCCGGTGTTCAAGAAGCCGCCGGGGAAGAGCACATGTGCGCGCACGCCGGTCCCGGTCATCTCCAGGTGCGTGTAGAGGCTTTCGGTCAGGCACAGCACGGCGGCCTTGGTCATCGGGTACACCGCGGTGGCCGGGCCGCCCATCGCGCCGCGGGCGATCGGCGCGAAACCGCCGTTCCCCGAACACGTGTTGACGACGTGGCCCTCGCCCTGGTCGAGCAGGATCGGCACGAACGCCTTGATGCCGTGGATGACGCCGAGGACGTTGACGTCGATGCCCCAGCGCCAGTCCGCAAGATCGTGTTCCCACATGTACCCCTCGGACACCGCGCCGGTGCCGGCGTTGTTGCACACCACATGCACGGCGCCGAATCGGTCGAGAGCGTGCCTGGCGAGCGATTCGACCGAGGAGTAGTCGGTGACGTCGGTGACCACGCCGATCGCCTCGATGCCGTCGTCTGTCAGAGCGCGGGTTGCCTCGTCGAGTGGTTCGGCAAGGACGTCGGCCAGCACGACCTTCATGCCTTCTTGGCCGAACCGCCTACCCATGGCGCGTCCGATCCCGCCGGCGCCCCCGGTTACGACCGCCACTGCGCCCCGTAGGTCCTTCATTGTGGGCATCGTCACATGGTCGCGTATATCATCGCAAGCAGTCGCATTATGCGACCATCGGTCGATGCCGCCGCGCCCATCTCCGCAGACCGAGCGGGTCGTGAAACTGTTCGAGCACCTGGCCGGCGAGGGACGCGACGGGCTGACGTTGGCCGAGGTGTCGCGCTACTTGAACGTTCACAAGGCGAGCTGCCACTCGATGCTGGCGGAACTTCTGCGGGCCGGCTGGCTGCTGCGCGATCCGGTTCGCAAGACGTATCACCTGGGTCCCGCGCTGGTACGCCTCGGCCGGGAGGCGGCAGGCCACTTCCCGGCCCTGGCGCTGGCCCGCTCGGCGATGATCGAACTGTCCGCAGCGACCGGTGCGCACTGCGTCGCCTTCTCGGTCGATGACGACCACTCCACCGTCGTCGACCAAGTTCGCAGCCGCCTCGGCGGTGGCCATCCGATGCCGATCGGCACACAGTTCCCGCACCGCCCGCCGTATGGCGCGTCGACGGTGGCCTGGGCCGGGGTGCACGCTCGGGAGCGGTGGCTGACCGCGCTGCCCGACGACGTACGCGAGCGATACCGCGACGCCATCGCCGCCGCCGAACAGCGTGGCTACGCGGTCGGGCTTCATCTGTTGCCCGATCTGCGCTTGCAGGAACTGGCGCTCATCGTCCGTAGCGCCGAGGTTCGCTCCACGCGGCTCAGCGAGCTGGCCCAGGCGTTGACCGACGAGCTGATCCATCAGGAGCAGTGGTTTCCGGTCAGCCTGGACAGCGACCGAACCTACGAGGTGAGCCATATCGACTCGCCGGTCTTGGCTGCGGATTCACGTATTGCCCTGATCCTGAGCCTTGTTCCGAGTCCCGAACCGATGAGCGGCGCCGACGTCACCCGGATGGGCGAACAACTCGCTGCGGCTACCCGGGGGCTCAGTGCCGCGCTGGCCGACGAATCCCTCTCCCCACCGGCTCCGTGAACTGACTTTCGGGCTGCCGGCGCTCTGTCCGGCACGTGTCGACCGTTTCGGAGTTTCAGCTGCCACTGATGTATCGTTCCCTGGCGCCCGTCGGTAGCTTCGGCGGGCACGCGGGCTGTGGCGCAGCTTGGTAGCGCACTTCACTGGGGGTGAAGGGGTCGCAGGTTCAAATCCTGTCAGCCCGACCGGTCTCGACAACGCAACGTGGTTGCGCGCGAGAGGGTCTACGTCAGCTGGTCGCTCGGCTACACCGTCAACAACCGGTACAACCCGATCAGCCCGACCACCACGATGACGGCCCGCAGCACGTTCGGCGACAGCCGCCGTCCGTAGTGTGCACCCAGCCAGCCGCCGAACAGCGACCCGATGGCGATCAGCCCGGCCGCCTCCCAGCTCACCCGGTCGAACGCAACGATGGTGTAGGCCACGGCCGCGACGATGTTCACCAGCAGCGACAGCATGTTCTTGGCCGCGTTCATGCGCTGCATGTCCTCGGGCAGCAGCGCGCCCATCACCCCGATCAGCAGGATGCCCTGCGCCGCGGTGAAGTACCCGCCGTAAATGCCCACGGCGAAGGTGCCGACGACCAGGGCCGTCATCCGTTTGGGCGACACATGCTCGGCCGAGCGGCCTGCGGCCTCGGCGCGGGTCCGGGCATAGGCCTGAATACGCGGCCCGATCACCACCAGCACCAGGGCGCCGACCAACAGCACCGGAACGATCTGCGTGAACACCTTCTCCGGCAGGTGCAGCAGCAGGAACGCCCCGATCGCCGCGCCGATCAGCGATGCCGGAATCTGCCAGCGCAGTCGATCCCACTGCCCGCGGAGTTCCTTGCGATACCCCCAGGTACCCGACACCCCGCCGGCCACCAGGCCGATCGCGTTCGACATCGTCGCCGTCACCGGCGGGAACCCGAGCGTCACCAACGTCGGGAAGGTGATCAGCGTGCCGGAACCGACCAGCGAATTGATGGCGCCGGCCCCCATCCCGGCCAGGACGATCACGATCATGTGGGCAACGGACACCAACGAACCCTATCCGGCGAACCGGTCAGCACCGACGGGGCCTGCAGCAGCCACCAAACACGCTCGCCTGCAGCGTGATACGGCACACCGCCCTACTCCGGCGGCGAGCCGCCTAGCCTGTTATTCCCATGAGCGAGATTCCGAGTACCGACGAGGCGCTGGCCAACCTCTCCATGCCGCTGATCGATGCGATGATGACCCAGCGCGCGATCCGGCGGGTCAAACCCGATCCGGTGGACGACGCCATCGTGGTGAAGTGCATCGAACTCGCACTGCGCGCTCCCACCGGGTCCAACGGCCAGAACTGGGAGTTCATCGTCGTCAAAGACCAACGTGTCAAGGATCAACTCGGCAAGCGCTACCGCCAGCCCTGGTCGATCTACGGAGCCCTCGGCAGGCGGCAAGCCGCCAACGACGAGTCGATGCTGAAGATCCTCAAGGCAGTGGAATGGCAAGTCGAGCACTTCAGCGAGATACCGGTCCTGGTGGTTCCCTGCCTGCGCGGCGGCACCCGCGTGCCCTACGTCCCGACGCCGTTCGTGGGCGAAACGTCGTACTTCGGCTCGATCTATCCCAGCGTGCAGAACCTGCTGCTGGCCGCCAGGGCGATGGGACTGGGTGCATCCCTGATCACCATGCCGCTGTGGAACGTCACCTCGGCGCGCAGGATCCTGGGCCTACCGCTGTCGGTGACCCCGATCTGCGTGGTCCCGCTCGGCTGGCCGCGCGGACGCTACGGCCCGACCACCCGCAGGCCGGTTGAGGACGTCGTCCACTTCGACACGTACGGAAACCGGGGGCTCACGACCTAGCGGTGGCCGCCGCTTCCGGGTGCGCCACCGGCCGGACCTCCACCATGGTCGCCGCCGTTCCAGCCGGGCTCGGCGACCTCGGCTTCGGTCAGCATGTCGCTGGTGTCGGGGATCATCGACGGCGCGCAGTCCATCGAGAAGCTGTCCTCGGTGTCGGATTCCGAGCACGCCAGCACTCGGGGCACGGCACCGTCGAACGCACCTGAGAACACGGCGACGGCAGGCGCCGCAGCGATCATCAAACCGGCAATGCCATAGACCAGTCGGCGCGTCGGCGCCAATGAGGTAGCAAACTCCATGCCCGGCAATCTATGCCCAGCAGCGGCCAAATACCGTCAAACCCGCCGAATCAACGCGGCTTGAGCTTGCGCTTCTCCCGCACCCGCACGTTTATCCGGATCGGGGTGCCCTCGAAACCGAAGGTCTCGCGCAGCCGCCGCTCCAGGAACCGCCGATAGCCGGCCTCCAAGAAACCACTGGTGAACAGCACAAATGTGGGCGGGCGGGCGGTGGCCTGGGTGGCGAACAGGATCCGCGGTTGCTTGCCGCCGCGCACCGGCGGCGGGGTGGCCGCGACCACTTCCTTGATCCACGTGTTGAGCTGCCCGGTCGAGATGCGGGAATCCCACGACGCCAGCGAGGTCTCCATCGCCGGCACCAGCTTCTGCACCGCGCGCCCGCTCTTGGCGGAGATGTTCACCCGCGGCGCCCACTGCAGCTGAGCGAGTTCGCGGTCGATCTCGCGGTCCAGCAGATAACGCCGGTCCTCGTCGACGAGGTCCCATTTGTTGAACGCCAGCACCAGCGCCCGCCCCGCTTCGATCACCATCGTCAGGACACGCTGGTCCTGTTCGGTGAGTGGTTGCGACGCATCGATCAGGACGACGACCACCTCGGCGGCATCGATCGCGCTGTGCGTGCGGACCGACGCGTAGAACTCGTGGCCGCTGGCCTGCCCGACCCGGCGGCGCAAGCCGGCGGTGTCGACGAAACGCCATGTCTTGCCGCCTAGTTCGATCAGCGAGTCCACCGGGTCCACCGTGGTTCCCGCGACGTCGTGCACCACCGAACGCTCAGCGCCCGCCAACCGGTTCAGCAGCGAGCTCTTGCCGACATTGGGCTTGCCCACCAGCGCCACCCGTCGCGGTCCGCCGGTGGCCTGAGCCACCTCGGATTGGGCAGGCAGATCCGCGACCACCTCGTCCAGCAGATCGGCCACCCCGCGGCCGTGCATGGCACTGATCGGGTGCGGCTCCCCCAGCCCGAGCGACCACAGCGCGGCTGCGTCGGCCTCGCCCTTCTCGTTGTCAACCTTGTTGGCCGCCAAAAACACTGGTTTGCCTGATCGGCGCAGAATTCGAGCTGCCGCCTCGTCGCCACTGGTAGCACCGACCGTCGCGTCGACGACCAGGATCACCGCATCGGCAGTCTGCATCGCCACCGAGGCCTGCTCGGCGACCAACTGCTGCAAACCTTTGGCGTCCGGCTCCCACCCGCCGGTGTCCTGCACGACGAAACGCCGCCCGGTCCAGGACGCGTCGTAGGACACCCGGTCGCGGGTCACCCCGGGCAGGTCCTGCACGACGGCCTCACGCCGGCCGAGAATGCGGTTGACCAAGGTGGACTTGCCGACGTTGGGCCGGCCGACCACTGCCACCACCGGTGGCGGCGCCAGCGCCTCCTCGTCGTCGTCGAATCCCTCCTCGGAAAGCTCCCAATCGCTTTCGTCAGACCACGTGCCGTCTTCGCTCATCGCATTGCACCACTTCGCTTTTCGACCAGATCAAGCAGATTGGCCACCACCTGGTCCTGGGTCATGTCACTGGTGTCGACGATGATCGCGTCCTCCGCCGGTCGCAACGGCGACACCGTGCGGGTGGAATCCAGGTGGTCGCGGCGGATCACGTCTGCCAGCACCGTGTCGTAGTCATCGGGCAGCCCGGTCGCGACGTTCTGATCGTTGCGGCGGCGCGCCCGCGTCTCGGCCGACGCGGTCAGAAAGATCTTCACGTCGGCATCCGGCAGCACGACCGTGCCGATGTCACGGCCTTCGACCACGATCCTGTCGGCCCCTGCCGCCAATTCACGTTGCAACGCCACCATCCGGGTGCGTACCTCAGGGACCGCAGAGACCGCCGAGACCGCCCGGGTGACCTCATCGCCCCGAATCTCGGCCGAAACATCTTCAGCGCCAAGGTAAGCCCGGTCGATGTCTGGGTCAGAACCCACCGACAGCGCCACATCGGAGGCTGCCGCGACGGCGCCGGCGTCGGTCAAGTCGATGTGGGCACGCAGCATCGCCAGCGTCACGAGTCGGTACATCGCACCGGTGTCCAAGTAGTGGGCGCCCAATGCACGCGCCAAACCCCGTGACACCGACGACTTTCCGGTCCCGGCTGGCCCATCGACCGCTACAACGCATCGACTCACAGACCAACCGCCTTGTACAGATCGCCGACTTCCTTGCGCGTCAACGCACGGATGCTGCCGGGCCGCTGTTCACCCAGCGTCACCTCACCGATGCTCACCCGGACCAGCGCCTCAACCGGATAACCCGCCGCCGCCAACAGCCGGCGCACGATCCGCTTACGCCCCTCGTGCAGCGTCACCCGCAGCAGTGTCTTTCCCGGCACCGCATCGACCACCGCGAAGTCGTCGACCTTGACCGGTCCGTCGTCCAGCTCGATGCCGGCGCGCAGCGTCTTACCCAGACCCCGTGGAACCGAACCGGTTACCGTTGCCAAATAGGTCTTGGGCACCTCGAAGGACGGGTGCATCAACCGATGCGCAAGCTCCCCGTCGTTGGTCAGCAGCAGCAGACCTTCGGTGTCGGCGTCCAGGCGTCCGACGTGAAAGAGGTTCTTGTTGCCGCGGACTCGGTGCTCCACCAGATCACCGACGCACGGCCGGCCCCGCTCGTCCGACATCGTCGAATGCATTCCGACGGGCTTGTTGATCGCCAGGTACATCATCGAGTCGTCGACGACGATCCGTGACCCGTCGACTCTGATGTCGGCGTTGGCCGGATCGACCCGGGTGCCCAATTCGGTGACGATCCGTCCGTCGACCTCTACCCGCCCGTCGACGATCATCCGCTCGGCCACCCGTCGCGAGGCGACTCCCGCCTGCGACAGGACCTTCTGCAGCCGCACTCCTTCTGGTTCAGGCATCGGTGTCCACATCGATCGAGACGTTCGGATCGGCTGCCGAGACGCCGGCCAGCTTGGCGAAACGTGGTTCGGCATCCAGGTTTTCGCTCAGGTCGTCGATCACGTCGACGTCAGGAAGCAGCGGCGCGATGTCGGGAAGATCGGTCAGCGACGACAGCCCGAGCCGCTCGAGAAACAGCTCGGTGGTCGCGAACGTCGTTGCGCCGGTGTCCTCGTCGGTGCCCGCCTCGGTGATCAGCCCGCGCGCCACCAACGTGCGGATCACCGCATCGACGTTGACGCCGCGGACCGCGCTGACCCGAGCCCGGGTCACCGGCTGCCGGTAGGCGACCACCGCCAGCGTCTCCAGCGCCGCGCGGGTGAGCTTCGACCGCGATCCGTCCAGCAGCAGCCGCTCCACGTACGGCGCGAACCGCGCCCGGGTGTACATGCGCCAGCCACCGCCCGCCTCGCGCAGGTCGATACCGCTGTCGCGGTCCGCCAGCGCTGCTGCCAACCGCCCCAGGGTGGCGGTGATCCGCTCTAGCGGTTGCTCGGTCACCGACGCGAGCGTTTCGGCGTTGACCGGGGTGTCGACGACCAGCAACAACGCCTCCAGCACCCGGACCAGCTCGTCGTCGTCCATCTCGGGGAGAGCGACGTCAGTAGCCAAATCGGCTTCCGAGTCGGACGCGAGGTCCACGTCGGGTATGTCGGCTGCGTCGTCGGTCATGATTGGTTCTGCTCTTCTTCCCACTCGGCTCGGACCAGCTCTTCGTTCACAACCCGGTCGCCGGTCCATGAAACCTGGAGCACACCAAGTGGTTCTGGCTGCTCGAATGCTACCGTCCTGGCCCGATACAGTTCGAGCAGCGCCAAGAACCGTCCGACGATCTGGATCGGCGCCTCGCAGTCGGCCACCAGTTCCTTGAACGACGCCCACTGCCCCGCCCCGCGTGACGACAGGAACTCCAACAGCAGCTCGGCCTGCTCCGGCACCGACACCTGCGAGGCATGCAAGTGCTCGGTCCCGACGGTGGGAACCGGTCGCGGGGTGAACGCCGCAGCGGCGATGTCGGCGAAGGCGGCGGCATCAACACCCAGCATGACCTCGGGAAGAAGGTCGGCGAAGCGATCCTCGACCGTCACCGCCCGGGGGTAGCTCCGCAGCGCTGCGGCCTCCAGTTCGGCGAACATCTCGGCGACGTGCTTGAACGCGCGGTACTGCAGCAGCCGGGCGAACAACAGGTCGCGCACCTCGAGCAGCGCCAGATCCTCCTCGTCGTGCACATCGCCGGCGGGCAGCAGCCGCGCGGCCTTGAGGTCCAGCAGTGTGGCAGCAATCACCAAAAAGGTGGTGGTCTCGTCGAGCTCGAGCTTCGGCCCGATCTCCCTGGTGTACGCAATGAATTCGTCGGTGACCTGATGCAGCGCGACCTCGGTCACATCGAGGCGGTGGGCAAAGATCAACTGCAACAGCAGATCGAACGGGCCCTCGAAGTTCGTCAGCCTGACACGGAAGCCCTTTTCGGGCGCCGGCGATTCGGTCACTTGCCGAAGCGGTCGATGACCTCACGGGCCAGCGATCGATATGCCTGTGCACCAACGGATTTCGGTGCCCAGGTGGTGATGGGCTCGCCGGCGACACTGGTCTCGGGGAAGCGCACGGTGCGGCTGATGACGGTGTCGAACACCAGATCGCCGAAGCGCTCCAGCACCCGCGCCATCACCTCACGGGCATTGACGGTGCGGTTGTCGAACCGGGTGATCAGGATGCCGCTGATCGTCAGCCGCGGATTGAGCCGCTCACGCACCTTGTCGACGGTGTCGGTGAGCAGGGCCAGCCCGCGCAGCGAGAAGTATTCACATTCGGTCGGGATGACCACCGCGTCGGAGCAGGCCAGCGCATTGACGGTGAGCAGGCCCAGCGACGGCTGGCAGTCGATCAGGACGTAGTCGTAGCGATCGAGGACGGGGTGCAGCGCGCGCGCCAGGGTCTGCTCGCGTCCGACCTCGTTGACCAGCTGGATCTCGGCGGCCGACAGGTCGATGTTGCTGGGCACCAGGTCCAGGTTCTTCACCCGCGTGTTGATCAGCACCTCGTCGATGCTCACCCGCGGTTCGATCATCAGGTTGTGCACGGTGTGGGTCAGCTCGTAGTGCGGCACGCCCAGACCCGCCGACAGCGCGCCCTGCGGATCCAGATCGACCAGCAGCACCCGCCGGCCGTACTCGGCCAGCGCCGCCCCCAGGTTGATCGTCGAGGTGGTCTTGCCGACCCCGCCCTTCTGGTTGCACATCGAAATGACCGTGGCCGGCCCGTGCGAGGTCAGCGGCTGTGGTTCGGGAATGTGGCGGGGCGGGCGGCCGGTGAGACCGATCGGTGTGGCTTCGTCTGCCTCGTCGGTCACGCCGTGCCCCCCGTCAGCAGGCTTTTCGGCGGCGTGGCGAACATCCGCGAAAGTCTAACGGTGTGTCGCCGCCACACGAGGCAGACCCGCGACATCATGCCCGCGGATGTGCGCCGGCCCAGACCTCGCGCAGGGCATGCACGGTGACCAGCGTGTAGATCTGCGTCGTGGTGACCGAGGCGTGGCCGAGGAGTTCCTGGACGACGCGGACGTCGGCACCGCCGTCGAGAAGATGGGTGGCGAAGGAGTGCCGCAGCGTGTGCGGTGACACCGCCGAGGAGATGCCTGCCCGTTCGGCGGCGTCCTGCAGCACCTGCCAGGCGCTCTGCCGCGACAGCTGCCCGCCGCGGGCGTTGAGGAAGATCTTCGGCGTGCCGCGGCCCCGGCGCGCCAGATCCGGACGGCCACGCACCAGGTAGGCGTCCAGCGCCGCGATCGCCGGGCGGCCGACAGGCACCAGGCGCTGCTTGCCGCCCTTGCCGCGCAGCAGCACCGACCGGGCCTCGGTGTCGATGTCGTCGACGTCGAGGCCGACAGCCTCGGAGATCCGCGCGCCGGTGGAATACAACAGCTCGAGCAGGGCGCGATTGCGCAACGTCAGCGGTCCGTCCGACGGGCTGTCCCCGCCGGCGCCCTCGAGGAGGGCCAAGACCTCGTCGAGGGTGAGGCTCTTGGGGAGTCGACGGCTCGGGGTCGGCGGCTTGACCGCGCGGGCGACGTCGATGCCGATGATCCCCTCGGCGGCGGCGAACCGGTGAAAGCCGCGCACCGCAATCAGTGCGCGCGCGGCCGATACCGCCGACAGCGGCGTCGCGCCGGTGTCCGGATCGCCGCGGCGCAGCGCCACCAGGAACTCGCTGACGTCGTTCTCGCTGACGTTGGTCAGGTCATCGATGCCGCGCGACGACAAATGCTCGACGTAGCGGCGCAGGTCGCGCCGGTAGGAGCTGATGGTGTTGGCCGCCACCCCGCGCTCGATGGTCAAGTGGTCGAGATAGCCCTGCAGCTGATCGTCCAAGGGGGTTCGGAGGGCAGGAGCGGAGCGACCCGGGAGATCGGCCGAGAACGTCGTCATGAGCGGGCCTTCCCCGCGGCGAACGCCGTCGGGCGATCCCGGAACGGCACATCGACGGGGCGGGGCGACTTGTCGTCGACGATCACCGCGTGTGCGGCCAAGATGCCCGCCACCGCAGTGGAATTCACGATCTCCCCGGACAGCACCTGCTGCACCGCGTCGGCGATGTGGACCCAGTGCACTTCCATATCGGCTTCTTCATCGTGCCCCTGGGGCCGCCCGACGTCGGTGAGGCTCCGGGCGAGATACACGCGCAACGCCTCGTCGCTGAACCCTGGCGAGGACATCAGGTCGACCAGCACGTCCCAGCGTTCGGCGGTCAGGCCGGTCTCCTCGCGCAGTTCCCGCGCCGCGGCTTCGGTCGGGTCCTCCCCCGGCTCGTCGAGTAGCCCCGCGGGTAACTCCCACAGCCGGCGCCCGATCGGGTGCCGGTATTGGTAGACCATCGCCACCCGGCCGGCGTCGTCGACCGCGACGACTGCCACGGCACCGTAATGCTCGACGACCTCGCGCTTGGCGATATTGCCGCCCGGCATCCGGACCTGATCGACTCGCAGGGCGAGAATGTTTCCGCGATAAGCGGTTTCAGAAGAGACGGTCTCGAAGTCGTGGTCAGCCACGGGCTGAGTGCTCTGGAACCTGCTCGGCCAGCGGCTGGGCCGCCTCTTCCGGGTGTTCCTTGCCGTTGGAGTGCTGCTCCGGGATCTCCAAAGACAACCGCTCGGCCGCCTTGTAGTCGATGGCAGCACCGACGAACGAGACGAACAGCGGATGTGGGCGGGTCGGCCGGCTCTTGAGCTCCGGATGTGCCTGCGTGCCGACCAGGAACGGATGCACATCGCGCGGGTATTCGACGAACTCGACCAGATGGCCGTCCGGTGAGGTGCCCGAGAACTGCAAACCGCTCTCTGCGATCCGGTCGCGATACGAGTTGTTGACCTCGTAGCGGTGCCGGTGACGCTCGGACACATGGGTCGAGTCGTACGCCTCGGCGACAATCGAACCGACTTCCAGCGTCGCCGGGTAAGCACCCAACCGCATGGTGCCACCCAGGTCGGCCTCCCCGGCGACAGCCTCACGCTGGTCGGCCATCGTGGAGATCACCGGATCCGGTGTGGCCGGGTCGAATTCGGCCGAGTTGGCTTCGGTCAGTCCGACCGATCGGGCCGCCTCGATCACGATGCACTGCAGCCCGAGGCACAGACCCAGCACCGGCAGCCCACGATGGCGGGCGTGGCGGATCGCGCCGATCTTGCCTTCGATGCCGCGAATGCCGAACCCGCCGGGGATGAGCACGGCATGCACGTCACCCAGCGCGACGGCCGCACCGTTGTCGGTCTCGCAGTCGTCGGAGGCGACCCAGCGCATCTCGACTTTGGCGCGATGAGCGAACCCGCCGGCGCGCAACGCCTCTGCCACCGACAGATAGGCGTCCGAGAGGTCGACGTACTTGCCCACCAACGCGATTCGGACCGTTTCCTTGGGCTCGTGGACCCGGCGCAGCAGGTCGTTCCACTGCGTCCAGTCCACATCGCGGAACGGCAGATTCAGCCGGCGCACCACATAGGCGTCGAGTTCCTCGCGGTGCAGCACCTTCGGAATGTCATAGATGGACGGCGCATCGGGCGTGGAGATCACCCCGTCGATGTCGACGTCACACATCAGCGCGATCTTGTTCTTCAGCGGCTCGGGCACGTCACGGTCGCAGCGCAGGATCAGCGCGTCGGGGCTGATACCGATGCTGCGCAGCGCGGCCACCGAGTGCTGGGTGGGTTTGGTCTTCAGCTCGCCAGACGGCGCCAGATACGGCACCAGCGAGACATGCAGGAAGAAGCAGTTCTCCCGGCCGACTTCGTGGCGGACCTGGCGCGCGGCCTCCACGAACGGCAGCGACTCGATGTCACCGACGGTGCCACCGATCTCGGTGATCACCACGTCGGGTCGGTTGCCCGACGCATCGGGCTCGGCCATCGCCAGGATGCGGCCCTTGATCTCGTCGGTGATGTGCGGGATCACCTGCACGGTGTCGCCGAGGTACTCGCCGCGACGCTCCTTGGCGATCACCGACGAATACACCTGCCCGGTGGTCACATTGGCCGAGCCGGACAGATTGCGGTCCAGGAAGCGCTCGTAGTGCCCGACGTCGAGGTCGGTCTCGGCGCCGTCCTCGGTGACGAACACTTCACCGTGCTGGAACGGGTTCATCGTTCCCGGATCGACGTTCAGATACGGGTCGAGCTTCTGCATCGTCACCTGCAGACCGCGCGCGGTCAGCAATTGACCGAGGCTGCTGGCGGTCAGGCCCTTACCGAGGGACGAGACAACTCCACCGCTGACGAAGATGTGCTTGGTGGCGGTCTGCGGGTGCTTGCGCAGTGGGGGCAAGAGCAACCTCCGTGACGTCGGGCAGGGGATCGCTGGGAACTGCCTGGGGCCTGCCTACCCACGGAATCTCACCCTAACACCGACCCCGACAAGCTTGCGCTAACACGCCAGTGGCCTTCGTTACCTCTGCGTTGCCCCGCGTCTACTGCGGAACGGTGAGCGACGCGGCGCCCGGCCCGATGCCGAACTTGCCCGACGGCGCCCCATTGATCAGGTTCTGCAGGGCCAGCACGGTGGTGATCCGGCCCGACTCGGAACTGATGTCGTCGACGGTGGTCACGTCGGCCGCCATCCCGGCGTCAGCCCGCGTCACCGCGAGCGCCGCGGTTCCGGTGGCTGATCCATCCCGGCCGGCGAGCACCGTGCCCGACCCGTGCGGGGCCATCCCCGCGGCGAACCGGGCGACCGTGGACCCCTGGTTACCGGCGTCGTCGCCCAGAGCTCCCCCGGTCACCACGACGGCGGTGTTGGCCGCGGCCAGGCGATCGCCCTGATAGGTCAAAAAGCCGGTGTCACGTAGCGCGGCCAGCACGGTGTCGCGCTGGGTGTCGTCCGCCGGTCGGATCGCGGGGTTGCGGTTGATCAGCAGCGCGATACCGAGCAGGTCGCCGGCCTGCGAGCCCTGGTCGACCAGCGTGGTGCTCAGCTGTGCGCCGGCGGGCACGATCGAGGAGTTGACCACCGAGCGCAGCTTCTCCGCGGAGTTGGCGTCGACGAACTGCTGTGTCAGCGCGACCGTGCCGGTTACGGTACCGCCGGCCTGTCCGATCAGCCGGCTCGTCGCCGCCACGTCGTCGTCGTTGGCGTCAGGGGTGCGGAACAACACCACCGACTTGCCCGCCAACGCGTCCTTGACGATCCGGCTCGACATCTGCTTGTCGAAATCGTCGGCAGCACTGAGCTTTTCGTTCAGCGCATTGCGCTGATCGGTCAGCGAGGTGATCTGTTTGTTGAGGTCCTGCTTTTCGTCGCGCAGCCCTGACAGCAACGTGTCGGACAGCACACCGGAGCCCAGGAACACGCCGACGGCCAGCGCAAGGAACACCGCAGCCAGCGAAATGGCATGGTGGCGTAGCGAAATCACAGCGGTGAGCCTTTCTGCTCTACGCCTAGGTCACCCAGCTCTGCACCCACAGCGAGAAGCGGTTCCAGTAGGTCACAATCCAGTCGATGACGAATGTGTCGGCCCGCGACACCCACAGCGCGGCGATGATCGCGAACAGCACCGCCAGGATCAGCATGGCGATCGCTCCACCGGAGATGTGATTGCGGTACAGCGTGGCAACAGCTTTCGCGTCGACGAGCTTCTCCCCGACCTTCAGCCGGGTGAGGAAGGTCGACGGGTTGCTCTGCTGGCGCGAACGGTCGAAGAACTCTTCGATGCTCGCCGAGTGGCCGGCCGTCACGATCAAAGAGGCGCCGTGGTGGTCGACGAGCAACAGCGCCAGATCGGCGGCCGAACCGGCGGCGGGGAACGTCATCGCCCCGATGCCCAGGTCCTGGATGCGTTCCAGGCCGTTGGCGTGCCCGTCGGCGTCGGCGGGAAGGACCACCTGCGCACCACTCTTGAGCACGTCAGCGCTCATCTGGTCGGGGTTGCCGACGATCAGCTGCGGCCGGTAACCGTTCTTCTGCAGCAGGTCCGCTCCGCTCTCCACCCCGATGAGCACCGGTTGGTACTCCTTGATGAAGGGCTTGAGCGCCTTGAGGTCGTCTTCGGCGCCGGGGCCGTCGGCCACCACCAGGACGTGGCGGCGGTATACGTCGACGTCGATGTCCGGGATGCCGATACCGTCGATCAGCAGCGGGCTCTCGCTGCGGATGAATTCGATCGTGTTGCCCGCGAATGCCTCCAGGTGCGCAACCAGCCCGGTCTTGGCGTCCTGCATGAGGTCGGCGATCTCTTCATCGCTGCGCTCCACGCCCAGGGCCAGCCTGCGATCGCCGGAGTACACCCCACCGTTGTGCAGCCGGATCTTCGCGCCGTCTTTGATCTTCTTGAAGACTTCGGGACCCGCGCTGTCGATCAGCGTGATGTTGTTGGCCACCAATACTTCCGGGCCGAGGTTCGGGTATCGGCCCGAGATCGACGGGGAGGCGTTGACCACGCCGGCGATGTTCGCGTCGACCAGAGCGTCAGCGGTCATCCGGTCCAGGTCAAGGATGTCGAGCACCACGATGTCCCCCGGGCCGACGCGGCGCAGCAGGCGATCGATGTCGCGATCGACGCGGGCTGTCCCCACGACTCCTGGTCGTGCACCGGTATTACGGGAGAGAAGCGCTGACATCTTCATGCTGGGATTCTGTCGGCGACCGGGCGGATATCGGCGGAGGCGCGCCGTAACACCAGCCACACAAGTCACATCTTGTCACAGCAGTAACACGGTTCGGATACGTGTATTTCCCGCATCCGAGACCCCCCCGGTTACCGTCAGCTAACCGATCGACGGAGCCGAGCATGAGCCGAATGTCCCGCGCGACCTGGTTCAGCGGGCTGCTCGTCGGGCTGGGTGTGGGCGCGGCCCTGCTGGCCGGGGGCGTCGCCAGACCCGCGCCGCGCCCCGGCGACCACGACGGCTACGCCGTCGTCATCCGGCTCAGCTGAGTCCCCGGTCGCCCTGCGCGGCGTCGAGCAGTTCGCGGGCGTGCGCGCGGCCGGTGTCGGACTCCCCCAGCCCGGCCAGCATCCGCGCCAGCTCGCCCACCCGCTCCTCGGTGTCGAGGCGGCGCACCCCGCTGGTCCCGTTGCCTGCGCTGTCGACGACGAGGTGGCTGTCGGCGTACGCGGCGACCTGCGGCAGATGGGTGACGACGATGACCTGGTGGCTGCGGGCAAGCCGCGCCAGGCGGCGGCCGATCTGCACCGCGGCCCGGCCACCGACGCCGGCGTCCACCTCGTCGAACACCATCGTGGTGCCCTCCGCCGACGCGGCGAGCACCACTTCCAATGCGAGCATCACGCGGGAGAGCTCACCACCGGACGCGCTCTTGTTCAGCGGCAGGACGTCGGTGCCACGATGTGCGGTGAACCCGAATTCGACCAGGTCGATGCCTTCGCCACCGGCATGCACGGTCTCGCCCGACGGCAACCGCAACGGTGCGCTGTCGTCGTCGCGGGCCGGCATCAGCGACACCGTGACGCTGAAGTCGGCGTGCGTCATCGCCAGCCCGGTCAGCTCGGCGGTGATGGCCTTGGCCAAACCCTTCGCCGCTTTGGTGCGGGCTTTGGACAGCTCCAGCGCGGACGTCGCCACCTGACCGGCGAGCTCGTCGACGCGGCGACCCAGCCCGGCCAGCGCATCCTCGGATACGTCGAGCTGCGCCAGACGCTCCCGGGACTCCTTGGCCCACGCCAGCACACCGTTGACGTCCGCGGCGTACTTGCGGGTCAGGTTGCGCAGCTCGGCCTGACGCGCCAGCTTGGTCTCCAAGGCACTGGCGTCATCGGGCAGGTCGCCCAGGAAATCGCCGAGTTCCCGGGCGACGTCGCCGGCGACGGTCAGCGCGTCGGTGAGCTGGCGGGCCAACGCCGCCAACGCGGGATCGTCAGTGGACTGCAGCAGGGCGGCTGCACGCCCCAAAGTATCTGTGGCCGAACGGGGTTCACCATCGGAGAGGTCATCGGCCGACAGGTTGGCGCGGGCACCGGCGACCGCCTCGCGCAGCGCGTCCAGTTCGGAGAGCCGGCGGATGTCGGCCACCAGCGATTCGTCTTCTCCTGGCGTCGGGTCGACGCCGTCGATCTCGGTCAGCGCGAACTTCAGCCGGTCCGCCTCCTGAGCCAGCTCGCGCGCCCGGTTGGTCCGGTCCACCAGATCACGCCGGGCCACCTGCCACTGGTCGCGCAGCTTCTTGTAGCGCTCGAGTTTCGCGTCGACGCCGGTGAAGCGGTCCAAGGCGGCGCGCTGTTCCTCGGGGCGCATCAGCCGCAGCTGGTCGTTCTGGCCGTGCAGTGTCAGCAGTTCCGAGGTGAAGGTCGACAGCGACTTGGCGGGCACGCTACGCCCGCCGAGGTAGGCCCGCGACGGCCCGTCGCGGCTCACGGTGCGCAGCGCAATGATGCTGCCGTCGTCGTCACGGTCGGCACCCGAGGAATCCAGGATCTCGTCGATCCGCTTGCCGGTGGCGTCATCGAGTTCCGCAGTGGCGAAACGGCCCTCGACGACGGCCCGCTCAGAACCCGACCGCACCCTGGTGGCATCGGCGCGCGCCCCGCCCAGCAGGTGCAGTCCGGTCACCACCATGGTCTTGCCGGTGCCGGTCTCACCGGTCAGCACGGTCAGGCCGCGGTCGAACTCCGCGGTGGCGGCGCTGATCGCGCCCAATGACTCGATCCGGATTTCAGCCAGCATCGCCGATTCACTGCCCTCGCCAGCCGGTGACCGGCAGCCGGAACTTGCGCACCAGACGATCGGTGAACGGCGCGCTGTCGAGACGCACCCACTTCAGCGGTGTCGTGCACTTGGTCACCTCGAGCCGCCCGCCGGCAGGCACCCGCATCTCGCGGCGACCGTCGCAGAACACCAGCGCCTCGTGGCTGTCGTCCTCGATCTCGATCGCGATCAGCGCAGTCGGGCTGGTCACCATCGGCCGCGCGAACAACGCGTGAGCGTTGTTGGGCACCACGATCATTGCCTCCAGATCCGGCCAGACCACGGGGCCGCCTGCCGAGAACGCGTAGGCGGTGGACCCGGTCGGGCTGGACACCAGGACGCCGTCGCAGCCGAAGGCGGACACCGGCCTGCCGTCGATCTCCAGTACGACACCGATCACCCCGAGCCGCGCGCCCTTTTCCAGGCTGGCCTCGTTGAGGGCCCAACCGCGGGCGATGACCTCCCCCTCGGCGCGCACCGCGATGTCGAGGGTCATCCGCTCCTCGACGCGGTAGGTGCGGGTGACGACGTGTTCGAGAACGGTGTCGATGGCTTCGGCTTCGGCCTCCGCCAAGAACCCGATGCGCCCCAGGTTGATTCCGAGCACCGGAATCTCCGCGTTGCGGGCCAGTTCGGCGGCCCGCAGGAAGGTGCCGTCACCCCCGAGAACGAGCACCAGCTCGCACCCGACGGCCGCGTTGGCATCGGCGTCGACCACTTCGGTTGTCGAGCCCACCGCCTGCATCTCGGTGGGATCGAAATGGGTGCCCCGGTCCACGGATTCGGCGGAGAGAACCCGCAACGCTATGCCGTTGTCGCCCAACACCTTTTCCACCCGGCGGGCGGTCTCGATGGCCTCCTCGCGGGCAGTGTGTACGACGAGCAGGATCGCCCGCTCAGAAGTCATTGCGGTCCTTCCGCGACGGCGCGGCGCACCGCGGCGTCCAGTTCGTCTCCGTGCAATCCGTTGTCTGTTTCGGCACGCAGCCACAGAAAGTATTCGACGTTGCCCGAGGGGCCGGGCAACGGGCTGGCGGTCGCGCCGACGGTCTGCCAACCGAGCTCACCGGCGCGAGCGGCGACAGCCAGTACCGCAGAGGTCCGCAATTCCGGATCGGACACCACGCCGCCGGCACCGACCTGCTCGCGACCGACCTCGAACTGTGGCTTCACCATGGGAACGATATCGGCGTGCGCGGACGCGCAGACAGTCAGTGCGGGCAGCACCGTGGCGAGTGAAATGAACGACAGGTCGGACACCACGAGGTCGACGGGGCCACCGATCGCGTCGGGCGTCAGGTCCCGCACATTCGTGCGCTCGATGACCGTCACCCGCGAATCGGAGCGCAGCGCCCAGGCCAACTGGCCGTAGCCGACGTCGACGGCCACGACTTCGGTGGCGCCGCGATCCAGGAGCACCTCGGTGAAGCCGCCGGTCGAAGCGCCCGCGTCGAGGCAGCGCCGCCCGACGGGGTCGATGGCGAAGGCGTCGAGGGCGCCGATCAGCTTGTGGGCGCCGCGCGACACCCAGGTCCGCTCGTCGCCGGCCTCGACGGTCAGGTTGGCGGTGACGGCGACCGCGGTGGCGGGTTTGACCGCACGCATGCCGTCAATGCTTACCCGGCCGGCACCGATGAGTTCCGCGGCCTGCTGTCGTGACCGCGCCAGTCCGCGACGGACCAGCTCAGCGTCAACCCGGGCACGCCGCGTCATGCGCGAACTCAGCCCTTCTCCACCGATTCCAGCGCATTGACCAAGATCTGGTGCGCTTCCTCGAGCTGCCTTCCGACGGCATCGATGTCGACACCGGCGACGTCGACGCTGTCGGGATCGACGCTGGGCACCTGGGCCAGCACGGCGTCGATATCGGCGCGAATCTGTTCGGGGTCGGCGTTCATATCACCGTTCACGCTAGCTGATCCTGCGCCGTCAGCAGGGACCAGCGCTGCAGCGCGGCGCGTGCGGCATCGTCACCGGCGCGCACGGCAAGTCGGCGTTCGCCGTCGGCCGCATCCCACACCGCACGAGCGGTGGCACGAACCACCGAGAGCCCGTCGCCGCTGTGGTCCGCGTCTGCCGTGGTCACGATCACCGAACCGTCGCTGACCTCGACACGCCAGGCTGCCTGCTCGGCTACCCGCAGAGCCTCGGAGGCGGTGTGCAGATCGCGGAGGTCGGCGCCGATGTAGGTGGGACGTTGCTCCGGGACCGCGTGCACCGCCTCGGCCGCGGTGCTGACCCCGCACAGCACCATCAGGCTGGGCAGATCCGCGGCGTTGGCGCCGGCGATGTCGGTGTCCAGGCGGTCACCGACCACCAGCGGAGTGCCAAAGGAGCCGCGCGCCAGCGCATCTCGCATCAGTGCCGGAGCGGGCTTACCCGCAACCTGGTAGTCGGCGTCGGTGGCGGTGCGCAGTGCGGCGACCATTGAGCCGTTTCCGGGTAACAGG
Organism: Mycobacterium sp. ENV421; assembly: GCF_002887815.1. GTDB lineage: Bacteria > Actinomycetota > Actinomycetes > Mycobacteriales > Mycobacteriaceae > Mycobacterium. Next base: position 365,338 of record NZ_PDHO01000004.1, read on the forward strand.
CCCCGCTCGGTGGGCAGGGTGCGGTCGACGTTGGCGGCCACCCAGAGCGCACCGGAGCGGATGGCCAGTGCGGCCTCGGCCAGGTCGGGCCATCCGGTCGTCATGGAGTGTCCCTGCACGACGGCGACGGGCTTGTCATCGAACCGCCTGACCGGCTGCAGTCCGACCGCCTCGACCTCGCCGGCCAGCGCATCGGTCCCGACGACCAGCACCTTGGATCCCGGTTTCAGCTGCTGGGCCAGCAGTCGTGCCGCACTCTGGGCACTGGTCACCACATCGGCTGCGTCGGCGACGAAGCCGAGTTCGCGCAAGTGCGCGGCCACATCCTCTGCGGCGCGGGAGGCGTTGTTGGTGACGAACAGTTTGCGGGTCTGCGCGACCTCGAGGGCATCGATCGCTCCCTCGGTCGGCTCATGACCGCGAAACACGGTGCCGTCCAAATCGAGCAGCAAGCAATCATGTTGCTGCGCAAGGGTAGTCATCTCAGGCCAGCTCGCCGACCCGGTCTTCGGCGTCGGTGACGCCTTCGATGTCGGCGGCGGCGGCATGGATGAACCACTGCAGCGCGTCCTCACCGCGATCGAGGGCGAGCAGCGTCTCGGCGTAGGCGTAGAACAGTCGGGCAGCGGTCGAGCCGGTGCGAGACGGGTCGGGTTGAGGGGTGGACAGCACCACCAGCGCCTGCTCGAGCTGACCGAGGTCGGCACGCGCCCCTGCGGCGACGATCCGCAGCTCGTCGGCATCGTCGCCGGTGAGCTCGGCCGCTTCGGGGCTGCGCGCCAGTTCGATGGCGCGTTCAGGCCGCCCTACGCCGCGTTCGCAGTCGGCGATCAGAGGTAGCAATTGCGACTTGCTGCCCATCCGCCGGGCAGCACGGAACTCGGACAGCGCCTGGGCCCAGTCACCGCACTGGTAGGCGGCGATGCCGACGGCCTCGCGTACTGCCGCGATGCGACCGGAACGAGCCCGCGCGGCCTGGGCGTGTTCCAGAGCGGCCTGCGGATCATCGTCGAGCAGCTCGCCGGCCGCGACCAGGTGACGGGCCACGGTGTCGGCGGTCGAACGATCCAAAGTTGAGAGCTCGCCCCGGATTTCGGGCGCTAGCTGCTTGGCCTCGATAGACGACGGAATGACCGGACCGGCCTGGGCCCCGGTGCTGCTGTCGTCGCCAGAGGTCTGCCGTGGCTGTGCGGGGCGGGCACGGCCCGGCCCCGACCGGCGTGGCGGGCTGCTGCTCCAGCGATCGCGGTTCCCGGCACCGGCCGCCGGGGGACGACGGGGCGGACGCCCACCGGAATTGCCTTGCCTGTCATCGACCACCTGTAAAGGATACGGGCAGGCCTCAGACAGTCACAATTCGGATAATTGAAAAGCGGCCAATGGAATTGGACATTCAAATGGAAACGCCCCCCGATTTCTCGGGGGGCGTTTCACTAAATTGTGTTCGGCGGTGTCCTACTTTTCCACCCTGTTGGGTAGTATCATCGGC
>NZ_PDHO01000050.1 GCF_002887815.1 Mycobacterium sp. ENV421
CACACCCTCCTAGAACTGGTCGCGAACTGACTCACAACCAGCCTGGCAAAGAGGGGTTGCGCACAGTGGCACGTGAATTGGCCGCGTTGGAAAAACCCAGTGCAGATGACAAGCGGATTCTGGCCGAGGCATCTACCACGATTGAGAATCTCGAACGCGCAGCAATCGAACGCGTTGAGCTGATTGGCAAGTGCGCCACGGAAGCGCAACTCATCGACCAATCCCTAAAGAACGAACGCCGGGATGCACAGATGGCCGAGCAGCGCGCCGAACTCCACGCGAAATTGAGCGCCAAGCTGTACGGCATTGAGGCAGCGCCAGACGTCGCACCGCACAATTCAGCAGTGGACGCGGTAATGGCACGGGTCGAGGCCTATCGGGAAATCAAGAATCAGATACACCTCGCACGCGACCTGTCGCTCTGACTAGAGCGGAGCGGCACCGCGCAGGTGCTCGAAGATCAACGACGTCTGGGTTCCCGCCACGTCGGAATCGGAATTGAGGTTCTCGACGACGAACGAGCGCAGGTCGTCGGTGTCGCGGGCGGCCACATGGATGATGAAGTCGTCGGCGCCGGCCAGGAAGTACACGTCCATCACCTGCGGCTTGCGCCGGATGTGCTCGATGAAGCTGAGGATCTTTCCGCGGGCGTTGGACTGCAGGCTCACCGAGATCATCGCCTGCAACGACAGCCCGATCGCGGCCGGATCGATGTCGGTGTAGAAACCGCGGATCACCCCGATGTCCTGCAGCCTGCGCACGCGCCCGTGACAGGTCGACGGCGCGATACCGACAGCGTCCGCCAGCGCGCTGTTGGAGATCCGGGCGTCCGCATGCAGGGTGGCCAGAATCCGCCGGTCGACATCGTCCAATTCGGTCCGAACATCCTTCGGCGCAACCGGCGGACGAGCATCCGATATCGCCGATTCTTCATTCATAGACCCAATCTATCGAATTTTCACCAATCCGATTGCAATCCATTCGAATTTTCTTCACACTTCTTCCTAAGCCAAAATCCAATCGAGGAGCGATCATGCGCGTCGGCATCCCGACCGAGATCAAGAACAACGAGTACCGCGTCGCCATCACCCCGGCCGGCGTGTCCGAACTGGTCCGCCGCGGCCACGAGGTCATCGTCCAGGCCGGCGCCGGTGAAGGTTCCGCCATCCACGACGACGACTTCAAGGCCGCCGGTGCGCAGATCATCGCCGGCGCCGACCAGGTCTGGGCCGAGGCCGACCTGCTGCTGAAGGTCAAGGAGCCCATCGAGGCCGAGTATTCGCGGATGCGCAAAGACCAGACCCTGTTCACCTACCTGCACCTGGCCGCCTCGCGTCCGTGCACCGACGCTCTGCTGGCATCCGGCACCACGTCGATCGCCTACGAGACGGTGCAGACTGCCGACGGAGCGCTCCCGCTGCTGGCCCCGATGAGCGAGGTCGCCGGCCGGCTGGCCGCACAGGTCGGCGCCTACCACTTGATGCGCACCCAGGGCGGTCGCGGTGTTCTGATGGGCGGCGTGCCCGGTGTTGCCCCGGCCAAGGTCGTGGTGATCGGCGGCGGAATGGCCGGCGACAATGCCGCCGCCGTCGCCTGGGGCATGGGCGCGCACGTCACCGTGTTCGACCTCAACATCAACATCCTGCGCAAGATCGACGCCGAGTACGGCGGTGCGATCGAAACCCGCTACTCTTCGCGGCTCGACCTCGAGGATGCCGTCAAGCAGGCTGATCTGGTCATCGGCGCCGTGCTGGTGCCGGGCGCCAAGGCTCCGAAGCTCGTCACGAATGCGACTGTGGCACAGATGAAGCCGGGCGCGGTGCTGGTGGACATCGCCATCGACCAAGGTGGCTGCTTCGAGGATTCCAAGCCGACCACGCACGACGACCCGACCTTCCGGGTGCACGACGCGGTGTTCTACTGCGTGGCCAACATGCCCGGCGCGGTCCCGCGGACCTCGACCTACGCACTGACCAACGCGACCATGCCGTACGTCATCAAGCTCGCCGACAAGGGCTGGCAGGCCGCCTGCGCGTCCGATCCCGCGCTGGCCAAGGGCTTGTCGACCCATAGCGGCCAGCTGCTCAATCACGAGGTCGCCAACGACCTCGATCTGCCGTACACCGATCCGGCCGGCCTGATGGGCTGAAAACCTCAGTGAGCCAACAGCTCACTACTGCACAGCGAACCGGGACTGCTCACCGCAGCGTCCCGGTTCGTTGGTCTTACATCCCGGCAGGCGGATGGCCGAGGCAGATCAGCGCACCCAAGGGGTCTTTGATCGCCGCCAGAGTTCCGTAGGGCGTCTCTTCGATGGGCATCAGCAGCGCAGCCCCGAGTCCCTCGGCCTGCTTCACCGTGGCGGCCACGTCGTCGACGGTGATGTACACCTGCCAGAACGACGGCACATCGGCGGGAAAGAGCTTGGCGGCGTCCATGATTCCCGAATACGCGCTCTCTCCGGCGAAAACCTGACCGTAGCGGTCCGGCCCGACGGCGTCCGGGTCACCGCCGGTGCCGATCTCCTCGATCCGCGCCCCGAGCGCCTGGCGGTAGAACGCCAGTGACGCGTCGTAGTCCTTGCTTTGACATTCGAACCAGTACGGCGTCCCGTGCTCACCCCACTCGGTGAACCCGGGATGCGTCCCGGGCTGCCAGAACCCGATCACCGCACCGGCGGGGTCGGTCACCACCATCATCGAACCCAGATCTCCGACCGCCATCGGGGGCACCATCACCGTCGCGCCCGCGGCCTCAGCCGCCGCGACGGTGGCGCTGCCGTCCGCGGTGTGCAGGTACACCGACCAAATGTTCGCCGGGCCCTCGCCCATCGGCGGGATCAGCCCAGCCACCCGCTTACCGTTACGGGTGAAGTTCTGATAACCGCCGAATTCCGGGTGCGCCGGTCCCTCGAGCTCCCAGCCGAAGATCTCCCGATAGAACTCCGCGGCTCGCGCGGGATCACTGCTCATCAGGTCGAACCAGATGGGCGCCCCGACCGGGGCGGCGTACTCACTCACGATGGATCCTTTCGGCTGATGTCGTCGGTCTTCAGTACTGACACCCAGCGGGGCGGAAACTCATCGCGGGCGCGTCACCTCCGGCAACGCCAGAGTCGCCACCTCGGCGATGAGCTGGCGCAGCGGCTCGGCCTGGGCATCGTCGGATCGGGTACGGGTCATGATCGCCAGCAGAACGCGTTCGCCGTTGGGCCCGAATGCGATCCCGACGTCATTGGTGCTGGCGTAGTCACCGGATCCGGTCTTGTCGGCGGTCGTCCAGCCAGCCGGCAGCCCACCGCGCATGCTCGAGGTGGTGTTGGCGCGCATCCAGTCCTCGAGTTGAGTGCGGCGCGACCCGTCGAGGACGTCGCCGGTCAGCACCCGCGCGAATCCGCTGCCGAGCGCCCGCGGCGTGCTGGTGTCGCGCGGATCGCCAGGCACAGCCGAATTCAGCTCGGTCTCCCAGCGGTCCAGCCGGCTGCGATCATCCCCGATCGAGCGGGCGAACGCGGTGATCGCCGGCGGCCCGCCGATGATACGCAGCAACATGTTCGCCGCGGTGTTGTCGCTGACTTGCAGCGCCGCCGCGCACAGATCCGAAATAGCCATGGGTTGACCGGCATTGGGCTCGGTGCGCGGGGAATTGGGCTTGAGCTCCGCGGGGTCAACCACCACCGTGTCCGTCAGGCGCAACTCCCCCGCCTGCGCCTTCTGTAGCACCCGAGTCGAGAGGTAAACCTTGAACGTCGAGCACATCGCGAACGGGTCGCCGTCGCGGTTCGCGAGTTCCACCGTGGAGTCCAGGTTCTGGGCATAGAGGCCGACGAATGCGTTGTGCCGCTTCTCCAGAGCGGCGATGCGCTGTTCGACGGGCGGCAACGGCTCGGCCGGGTCGCTGAGTGTCGGACGGGTCGGTGAGGGTTTGACGCCGCACGCCGCGAGAACGGTCAGCGCGCCGCCAGTGACCAGAAGGCGGCGGCGGGACAGGCTCATCGGGTGCCCTCCGCCAATGCCGCCACGATGTCGGCTGCGCTACCCCCGCTGATCTCCCGCCACCCGGTGCCCGCCCACAGATTGGTGCCATGCGGATCACCCGCGGCGACGGCGGCGCGGCGCAGCGGACCCGTCATCTGATTGACATCCGGATAGCCCAACGGTGCCACATCGTCATAGCGGGCGGTGAAGTCATTCGCCAGACCGCGCGCATACCGGCCCGAAAAAGCCCGTGTCACGACGGTTTCGGTGAACGTCCCGTCGGTCAGCGCCGCGCGGTGGGCGGCGTTGGTGCCGGCCTCCTCGGCCAGCAAGAACGCCGTGCCCGCCTGCGCCGCGACTGCTCCGCCGTGCAGCACCCGTCGGACATCCGCCGCGCTGCACAGACCGCCCGCCGCGATCACCGGCAGGTCGTAAGCTGCGACGATCGCCGACAGCAGCGAATCCAGCGGGTCATCGCCCGGCCGGACGACGGGATCGAACGTCCCCCGATGCCCGCCGGCTTCCGGGCCCTGCACCACCAGAGCGTCGGCGCCCGCAGCGACCGCCGCGCCCGCCTCGTCCGCGCTGGTGACCGTCACCGCGACCAACACGCCCCGATCACGCAGACGGGCAATGATTTCCGGTGTCGGGCAACCGAAGGTGAACGAGGCCACCTCGGGTGCGGTATCGGCGACCACGTCGAGCTTGGACTGCCAGGCGTCGTCGTCGGGATGGGGCCGCGCGATCTCGGCACCGTAGTGATCGGCAAGCGGGGCAAGCAGGTCGCGGTAGCGCTCCAGCTCATCGGCGTTCGCCGCAGACGGCTGCGGCACAAAGAGATTCACCCCGATCGGGGCCGACGTCAACGCCCGGGCACCGGCGATCACCTCGGCGAACTTGTCCGCTGTCAGATAGCCGGCCGCCACGAAACCCAGGCCACCTGCGTCGGACACCGCGGCCGCCAGGGCGGGCGTGCTCGGACCGCCTGCCATTGGTGCACCGAGAATCGGTATCGCCAAATCCTGCAGGCAGAAGGGCACGGCTAGCTCCTGATCGTCCGAAGTGGCTGCGGCAGAGATCGTTTGGACTTGTGCGGCCCCAAGACGGCCGCACCGAAAGGCTTGGTGAGCACCTGGCGGGCCACCGCGTTGACCTGATCCAGGGTGACTTCGTCGATGCGCTCCAGAGTGCTCGTGACGCTGCGGTACTCACCGTAGTTCAGCTCGCTGCGACCGAGACGGTGCATCCGCGATGCCGAGTCCTCCAGGCCCAGCACCAGGCCGCCGCGGATCGAGCCCTTGGCGATGCGGCACTCGCTCTCGGTGATGCCGTCACGCGCGACGCCCTCGAGGACCTCGGTGGTCAACCGCACCACCTCGTCGAAGCGCTCGGGAAGGCACGCCGCATACACCGACAATGCCCCCGCATCCGAGAAGCTGTCAACCGAGGAGTACACCGAGTACGCCAGCCCGCGGTTTTCCCGAATCTGTTGGAAGAGCCGCGAACTCAATCCACCGCCAAGGGCGGTGTTGAGCACCGACAGCGCCCAGCGCTGCGGCCAGTGCCGTCCCGGTACCCGAACACCCAGCGACAGATGGGTCTGCTCGGCGTCCCGACTGATCAGCTCCAGCCGGGGTGCGCCGGTGGCCCGGCCGGTGCCCTTGCGCGGAGCCCGCGGGGTGCGGCCTTTGACCAGATGCGCGCCGAAGTGCTTGCGCACCAACCGGACTACCTCGTCATGATCGATGTTGCCTGCAACCGCCACGACCATTCGCTCCGGGGTGTAGCGGCGCACATGGAATGAATGCAGCTGCGATCGGGTCATCCCCGACACCGAATCGACACTGCCGATCACCGGACGCCCGACGGGATGGTCCCCGAACATCGCCGAGAGGAACACATCGCCCAGGGCGTCTTCGGGATCGTCGTCGCGCATCGCGATCTCTTCCAGCACGACGTCACGTTCCAGTTCGACGTCGTGGGGTGCGCACACACCGTTGAGCACCACGTCGGCGACCAGATCGACCGCCAACTCCAGATCGTCGTCCAGAACGTGGGCGTAGTAGCAGGTGTGTTCCTTGGCGGTGAATGCGTTGAGCTCACCGCCGACGGCGTCGACGGACTGCGCGATCTCGACGGCAGTGCGACTCGGCGTCGCCTTGAACAGCAGATGCTCCAGGAAATGCGCGGCGCCGGCCACGGTCGGGCCTTCGTCGCGGGAACCGACGTTCACCCAGACACCGACCGAAGCGGACCGCACTGACGGCACGTACTCGGTGACGACCCGCAGGCCGCCGGGAAGTACGGTGCGCCGTACCGCAACCGGCGCCTCGCTAGAGAGGCGCCGGCCGCGGCGAAGTGCGGGGCCGCTAGCTGCTGGCGGTCGCGGCATCGGCATCAACTGGTGCCGGTGCAGCATCCTCAGGAGCGTCTGCTCCGTCTTCGGACACCAGGATCAGCGAGATCTTGCCGCGGTTGTCGATGTCGGCGATCTCCACGCGGAGCTTGTCACCGAGCTTGACGACATCCTCGACCTTGGCGATCCGCTTGCCCCTGCCCAGCTTCGAGATGTGCACCAGGCCATCGCGACCGGGAAGCAGCGACACGAATGCACCGAAGTCGGTGGTTTTCACCACGGTTCCGAGGAACCGCTCGCCGACCTTGGGCAGCTGCGGGTTGGCGATCGCGTTGATCATGTCGATCGCCGCCTGCGCCGACGGACCGTCGGTGGCGCCGACGAACACGGTGCCGTCGTCCTCGATGGAGATCGACGCACCGGTCTGCTCGGTGATCGAGTTGATCATCTTGCCCTTGGGTCCGATGACCTCGCCGATCTTGTCCACCGGCACCTTGATGGCGGTGACGCGAGGCGCGTACGGGCTCATCTCGTCGGGCTCGTCGATGGCCTCGGCCATCACCTCGAGGATCGTCAGGCGAGCGTCCTTGGCCTGAGCGAGAGCACCGGCCAGCACCTGCGAGGGAATGCCATCCAGCTTGGTGTCCAACTGCAGAGCGGTGACGAACTCCTTGGTGCCTGCGCACTTGAAGTCCATGTCGCCGAAGGCATCCTCGGCACCGAGGATGTCGGTCAGCGTGACGAAGCGGCGTTCGCCATCGACGTCGTCGGACACCAGGCCCATGGCGATACCGGCAACCGGGGCCTTCAGCGGCACGCCGGCGTTCAGCAGCGACAGCGTCGAGGCGCACACCGAGCCCATCGACGTGGAACCGTTGGAGCCCAACGCTTCCGACACCTGGCGAATCGCGTACGGGAACTCTTCGACACTCGGCAGCACCGGCATCAGCGCGCGCTCGGCGAGCGCGCCGTGGCCGATTTCCCGACGCTTCGGGGAGCCGACGCGGCCGGTCTCACCGGTCGAGTACGGCGGGAAGTTGTAGTGGTGCATATAGCGCTTGGAGGTTTCCGGCCCGAGCGAGTCGATCTGCTGAGCCATCTTGACCATGTCGAGAGTGGTGACACCCATGATCTGGGTCTCGCCGCGCTCGAACAGCGCGCTGCCGTGCGCCCGGGGGATGATCGCAACCTCGGCGGACAGAGCGCGGATGTCGGTGACACCACGGCCGTCGATGCGGAAGTGGTCGGTCAGGATGCGCTGGCGCACAAGCTTTTTGGTCAGCGATCGGTAGGCCGCGCCGATTTCCTTCTCGCGCCCGGCGAAGGTCTCGCCGAGCTCTCCGAGGACCTCGTTCTTGATCTCGTCGGTGCGCTCGTCGCGCTCCTGCTTGCCGGCGATGGTGAGCGCCTCCGCCAACGGGCCACCGGCCACGTGCGAGACGGCCGCGTACACGTCGTCCTGGTAGTCCGGGAACAGCGGGTAATCGGCGACCGGCTTGGCAGCCTTGTCGGCCAGTGCCTGCTGCGCATCGCACAACGCGGCGATGAACGGCTTGGCGGCCTCGAGGCCTTCGGCCACCACAGCCTCGGTCGGTGCGCCCGCACCACCGGCGATGAGATCGATGACATTGTCGGTGGCCTCGGCCTCGACCATCATGATCGCGACGTCATCGCCCGCCTTGCGGCCCGCGACGACCATGTCGAACACCGCTCCCTCGAGCTGCTCGACGGTCGGGAACGCCACCCACTGGCCATTGATGAGGGCGACACGCACGCCGCCGACCGGACCGGAGAACGGCAGACCGGAAATCTGGGTGGACGCCGACGCTGCGTTGATCGCCAGCACGTCGTACAGATCCTTGGGATCGAGGCTCAGGATCGTGACCACGACCTGGATCTCGTTGCGCAGACCCGAGACGAACGTCGGGCGCAGCGGGCGGTCGATGAGCCGACAGGTCAGGATCGCGTCGGTGGACGGACGGCCTTCGCGGCGGAAGAACGAGCCGGGGATGCGCCCGGCGGCGTACATCCGCTCCTCGACGTCGATCGTCAGCGGGAAGAAGTCGAAATGATCTTTGGGGGTCTTGCTGGCGGTGGTCGCGCTCAGCAGCATGGTCTCGTCGTCGAGGTAGGCGACGACGGATCCTGCGGCCTGCTGCGCCAGCCGGCCGGTCTCGAAACGTACGGTGCGGGTGCCGAAGCTCCCGTTGTCGATGACGGCGGTCGCTTCGAATACGCCTTCGTCGATTTCAGCTACAGACATGGATGCCCGTTCAGCCTTTCTGAATTCACTGTTCAGCTGTTTCGCGTCACCACAGGTGCATCCAGTCGGCTACGGCCGTCGATCGAAGCGGCCGGGCGCTCCCCAAATCATTGGGGCCCGGCAGCCACTACCGAAGACCGCCCGATCAGGGAAGCTTCGCTGTGACACGCAGGAACGGGACACGCGGGTATGCATGCACCGCACCCGTTGTTCGAGCCGGAATCCGGCTCGCAACGCCCCTATGTTACACGGCGGGTCGTGCGCCTCAGCGGCGCAGACCGAGCCGCTCGATCAGTGAGCGGTAGCGCGCGACGTCCAGGTCGGCGACGTACTTGAGCAGCCGGCGACGGCGGCCGACCAGCAAGAGCAGACCGCGCCGCGAGTGGTGGTCATGCTTGTGCTGCTTGAGGTGCTCGGTGAGATCGGAAATACGCTTGGTCAGCAGCGCCACCTGGGCTTCCGGCGAACCGGTGTCGGTCTCATGCAGACCGTACTGGCCCAGGATTTCCTTCTTCTGCTCGGCGGTAAGCGCCACGAAAACATCTCCATCAATCGGTGCCGCGAGGGGAATCTAATGCCGTGGGCCGCCGCGGACTGCAGCGCACGCTGATCGCCGACTCTAGCAGCGCCCACGTCGCGAACCGAAATCACAGCGGGCCGACCCCTTGACAAAATACAACCAAATGGTTGTATGTTGCAGGGGTGACCGTAGCTGCCGAGGACCGTGCGGACGCCCTGTTCCACGCTCTCGCCGACCGAACCCGCCGCGACATCATGCGCCGGGCACTGGCCGGTGAGCATTCGGTGTCCGCGCTCGCGTTGAAGTACGACATGAGCTTCGCCGCGGTGCAAAAACACGTCGCCGTCCTGGAGAAGGCCGGCCTGCTCACCAAGCGGCGCCACGGCCGCGAGCAGTTGGCCAGCGGTGATGTGACCGCCGTGCGGTCGGTGGCGGCGATGCTCACCGAACTGGAGGAGGTCTGGCGCGGTCGCATCGGCCGCATCGACGACCTCATCGCATCCGAGAACAAGGAGGACTAGCTGATGCCTGTCACCGACGTGAAGCACGATATGGAGAACCTGACGCTGACCATCACCGCTGAGTTCGCGGCACCGGTGCAGCGGGTCTGGCAGATCTACGCCGACCCGCGTCAGCTGGAGAAGGTGTGGGGGCCGCCCTCTCATCCGGCGACGTTCGTCGACCACAGCCTCACCCCAGGCAGCCGGGTCACCTATTTCATGACCGGGCCGGACGGGGAGAAATACGCCGGGTACTGGGACATCACCAGCGTCGACGAGCCGACAAGCTTCGCGTTCCGGGACGGGTTCGCCGACGCCGATCTGAAGCCGAACCCCGACATGCCGGTCTCGGAGAACACCTATACCTTCACCGAACACAACGGCGGCACGCGCGCGGTGTATGTCAGCACGTTCGCCTCCGCCGAAGGCCTGCAGCAGGTGCTCGACATGGGCGTGGTCGAAGGCGCCACGTCGGCGATCAACCAGATCGACGAGCTGCTGGCGGTCTGACGGCAGTCAGTCCTGGGCGGAAAGAATCGCGCGAGCTTTCTCGGTGTCCTTGCCCATCGCCTTGATCAGGTCGTCCACCGAATCGAACTTGAGCTGGCCACGCAGCCGCGCGACGAAGTCGACCGCGACATGCTGACCGTAGAGGTCGGCGGCCGTGTCCAGGACGAACGCCTCCACGGTGCGGGTGCGCCCGGAGAACGTCGGGTTGGTGCCCACCGAGACCGCGGCCTGATACCGCTCCCCCGGAATCACCGAACCGGTCACCGGGCCGTGGCCCAGCACCGTGAACCACGCCGCGTACACCCCGTCGGCCGGAATCGCGGAGTACATCGGCGGTGCGACGTTGGCGGTCGGGAAGCCCAGCACCCGGCCCCGGCCGTCGCCGCGCACCACCACACCTTCGACACGATGCGGGCGGCCCAGCGCCTCGGCGGCCGTCACCACGTCACCGGCGTCGACGCAGGACCGGATGTACGTCGAGGAGAACGTGACGGTTTCGCTCTGGTGGTGTTCGGCGACCAGCGACAGGCTCTCGACGGCGAAGCCGAAGCGTTCACCGGCCTTGCGCAGGGTGCCGACGTTGCCGGCCGCCTTCTTGCCGAAGGTGAAGTTCTCGCCGACGATCACCTCGACCACATGCAGCCGCTCCACCAGCAGTTCATGGATGTAGCGCTCCGGGGTGAGCTTCATGAAATCCGTGGTGAACGGCACCACCAGGAAGACGTCGATGCCCAATTCCTCGGCCAGTTCGGCGCGCCGGGTCAACGTGGTCAGCTGTGCCGGATGGCTTCCCGGAAAGACCACTTCCATCGGGTGTGGGTCGAAGGTCATCAGCACCGTCGGGACCCCGCGGGACCGGCCGGCCTTGACCGCACGCCCGATCAGCTCCGCGTGCCCGCGGTGTACTCCGTCGAAGACGCCGATGGTCACCACGCATCGGCCCCAGTCCGAGGGGATCTCGTCCTGTCCGCGCCACCGTTCCACGACGGCAAGCCTACGGCGCGCCGAGCCGCCCGGACACGCCAGATCCCCAGATCAGGTGATGATTGCCTAAACTTTTGGATGTGAGTCCTGACGACAACCCCAACCCCGGGGTACACGACCTGACGACGGTCGCCCAGGACTACCTCAAGACGATCTGGTCGGCGCAGGAATGGTCGCTGGACAAGGTCAGCACCAAGCTGCTCGCTGAACGCATCGGGGTCTCCGCCAGCACCGCGTCGGAATCGATCCGCCGGCTCGCCGACCAGGGGCTGGTGGACCACGAGAAGTACGGCGCGGTCACGCTGACCGAACGCGGACGGCTCGCGGCGCTGGCGGTGGTGCGGCGGCACCGGCTGTTGGAGACGTTCCTGATGCGCGAGCTCGGCTACAGCTGGGACGAGGTGCACGACGAGGCGGAGATTCTCGAGCACGCGATCAGCGACATGATGCTCGACCGGATCGACGCCAAGCTCGGTCACCCGACCCGCGACCCGCACGGCGACCCCATCCCGACCGCCGACGGCCGGGTCCCCACTCCGCCGGCGCGACAGCTGTCGGCATGCGTCGACGGCGAACTCGGCACGGTGGCACGGATTTCCGACGCAGACCCGGAGATGCTGCGCTACTTCGACACCGTCGGCATCAGTCTGGACTCACGGCTTAAGGTGCTCGCCCGGCGCGATTTCGCCGGCATGATCTCGGTGTCGGTGGAATCAGCCGACGGGGCAGCGAACACTGTCGAGCTGGGCAGCCCTGCGGCTCAGGCGATTTGGGTCGTCGGCTAGGACCCCAGCCGGCTAGAGCGTGGCAGGCCGGATAACCACGACTGATCGGGTGCGACCGCCCTTGTCCTCCAGCAGGGCGATCACCCGGCCCTCGGGATCCGTCGCGGCATAGACCCCGTCGATTCCCGCCGCGGCCAACGGTCGGCCCTGGCTGGCGTCGTCGGCTTCGGCAGCGGTGACGTCGCGGCGCGGGAACGCCAAGAGGCAGGCGTCGTCGAGGGAGTAGCTCAGCTGCGGATGTTCGGCGAGTTCGTCCAACGTCCTGGCGTGATCGAGCCCGTAGCCGCCAACGCGGGTGCGGCGCAAGGCTGTCAGATGTCCCCCGACACCGAGCGCATCACCCAGGTCGCGGGCCAGTGCCCGGATGTAGGTACCCGACGAGCAGTCCACCTCGACGTCGAGGTCGACGAACGGCCCGTCCCGCCGCACCTCACACACGTCGAACCGGTCGATTCGCACCGCGCGCTCGGCGAGCTCCACCTGCTGGCCTTCGCGCACCAGCTGATAGGCGCGCTTGCCGCCGATCTTCACCGCACTGACCGCTGACGGCCGCTGCGAGATCTCGCCGCGCAGCTCCGCGATGCCGGCGTGGATCTGGTCGTCGGTGACATCGGCCGCGGAAACATCCTGCAGCACTTCACCTTCGGCGTCATCGGTGGTGGTCGACCGGCCCAGCCGGACCGTCGCGGTGTACGACTTCGAGGTAGCCGTCAGCAGGCCGAGAATCTTGGTGGCGCGTTCGATCCCGATGACCAGCACGCCGGTGGCCATCGGGTCCAGGGTGCCGGCGTGGCCGACCTTGCGGGTTCCGAAGATCCGCCGGCACCGGCCTACGACATCGTGGCTGGTCATACCGCCGGGCTTGTCGACGACGACGATGCCGGGCTCCGGTCCGCTGGAGGTCACAACACGATCGCCGTCAGTACCAGGCCACCGCCCACCGACCACCGGCCGGCCAGTTCGTTCAGCGGCGGGCCGGAGCGCGCGGCCGGGTCGATCAGTATTCGGGACACGAACGTTCCGGTGACGCCGGAAGGATCGACACCGAACGTGATGTGGGCATCCTCGAACCCCAGCCAGCGCTCGGTCAGCGGAAACCACACCTTGTACGTTGCTTCCTTGGCGCAGAACAAGATTCGATCCCAGTGCAGACCACCCGGGAGTGCGCCGATCTCATACCGCTCGGCGGGCAGGCTGACCGCGTTCAGCACCCCGTCCGGCAGCACGCCGTGCGGCTCGGCGTCGATGCCGACCGAACGTACCGCCGTCGTGCGCCCGACCACCGCGCCGCGATAACCCTGAGTATGAGTCAGGCTGCCCACCACGCCATCGGGCCAGCACGGCTCACCCTTATCGCCTTTGAGAATCGGCGCCGGCGGGATACCGAGCTGTCCCAACGCCACCCGCGCGCAGTGGCGGACGGTGATGAATTCGTTGCGCCGCTTGGCCACCGACTTCGCGATCAGCGGCTCCTCCTCGGGCAGCGGAGCCAAGTCCGGTGGATCGTCGTAGGCCTCGGCGTAGACCAGATCGGCGAGGTCGGGCAGCACCGCCCGCATGAGCTCGCTCATTCGCGCCGACTGCGCAGTCGCTCGCGCAACTTCGTCGACTGCTCCTTCATCTCCTCGGTGATGACGAAGTGGCCGCCGAAATCGTTGAGGTAGCCCGGCGCGTACTGCGGGTCGGGCAAGATCTGGCGAAGCCATCGATAAGGCTTGCGGCGCCGCCACTCTCGGGGGTAGCCGACGGACACCTCCTCGAAGCGCACGTCGTCGTACCAGGTGGTCCGCGGGATGTGCAGGTGCCCGTAGACCGAGCACACCGCGTTGTAGCGGGTGTGCCAGTCGGCGGTCGCGGTCGTCCCGCACCACAGCGAGAATTCCGGGAAGAACAGCACGTCGCAGGGCTCACGACGCAACGGAAAGTGGTTCACCAGCACCGTGGGCGTCATCCAGTCGAGTTCATCAAGCCGAGCCTTGGTGTGGCGCAGCCGATCCCGGCACCAAGCATCGCGGGTGGCGTAGGGCTCACTGGACAGCAGGAACTCGTCGGTGGCCACCACGTTGCGTTCACGGGCGATCGCCAGGCCTTCGGCCTTGGTCGTCGCGCCCGCGGGCAGGAATGTGTAGTCGTACAGCAGGAACATCGGCACGATGGTCGCCGGGCCGCCCTGCTCGGTCCACACGGGGAACGGATGTTCGGGTGTGACGATGCCCATCTCGTCGCACATGTTGACCAGATAGTCGTAGCGGGCACGACCGAACACCTGGACCGGGTCCTTGCCGGTGGTCCACAGCTCGTGGTTGCCCGGCACCCAGATCACCTTGGCGAACCGTCGGCGCAGCAGATCCAGCGACCAGCGGATGTCGTCGGTGCGCTCGGCGACGTCGCCGGCGACTATCAGCCAGTCGTCCGGCGTCGAGGGATACAGCGATTCGGTGACCGGTTTGTTGCCGGTGTGACCCGTATGAAGGTCACTGATCGCCCAAAGCGTGGGTGCCACAACATGCCAGCCTACTTGCGCGCGTCCAGTTAGACTCACCAGCGGTCGGGGCTGACCACAGAGGGGGAGACATGGTCGCCGCAGTGCGCATCTCCGTGGGCCTGCTGGCAATCGTCGCCGGGGCGCTGCTCACCGTCCGAACTTCACCTCCCCCCACTGCCGGGCACGCGGGAGTGGAGTTGCGATCCACCGACGCCCCCATGAGCAATGTCATCACCACCACCAACCCCAAGCCGTTCGACCCCTGCAACGACATCCCGCTGGACGTCATCGCAGGTCTGGGTCTGGAAGTCAGTCCTCCGACGCCGATGGAGGGCTGGCGCTGCCAGTACGACGCCGGCAATTATCAGATGGCTGTCGAGCCGATCATCTGGCGGACCTACGCGCAGTCTCTGCCGCCCGACGCGGTCGAGACCGACATCAACGGTCACCGGGCCGCGCAGTTCTGGGTGATGAAGCCCACCGACTGGAACAACCGGTGGTGGTTCTCCTGCATGGTGGTGTTCAAGACCAGCTACGGCGTGATCCAACAGTCGCTGTTCTACTCCCCCGTCTACTCCAACCCCGATGTCGACTGCATGCAGGAGAACCTGATGCGCGCCCAGCAGCTTTCGCCGCACTACATATTCTGAGAGGCGTGCGCAGCAGCCGGGTTCGAAAGATCGTCGACCGATCCCTGTCCCGCGTTCTTCGCCTGACACCGCCGACCACCGACTACGCCGTGCATCGCGGCGTCGGGGTGCCGATGCGCGACGGCACCGTCCTGCGGGCCACCCACTACGCGCCCGCCGGCGCACCGCTGGGCACCATCCTGGTCCGCTGCCCCTACGGCCGGGCCTTCCCGTTCTCCCTGGTCTACGCACAGCTCTACGCCGCCCGGGGCTACCACGTCCTGCTGCAGAGTGTGCGCGGCACATTCGGCTCCGGCGGCGAGTTCGTGCCGATGGTCCACGAAGCCGACGACGCCGCCGACACCGTGGTCTGGCTGCGCCACCAACCGTGGTTCACCGGTACTTTCGCCACCATCGGGCTGTCCTATCTGGGCTTCACCCAGTGGGCGCTGCTGTCCGACCCGCCGCCGGAGCTCGTCGCCGCGGTGATCACCGTCGGCCCGCACGACTTCCACGCCTCGTCGTGGGGCACCGGCTCGTTCTCGTTGAACGACTTCCTGGGCTGGTCGCACATGGTCGGTCACCAGGAGCAGACCAACCTGCGCCGCCTGGCCTTCCAGACCCGTGCGGCGCGCCGGCTCGAAGACGCGACGCTGGGCCTGCCGCTGGGGGCCGCCGGCCGCGATCTGCTGGGCGCCGCGTCGCCGTGGTACGAGTCGTGGATTCACCACCCCGAGGCTGACGACCCGTTCTGGGACACCATGCGGATGAACGCCGCGCTCGACCGCTGCGAGGTGCCGGTGCTGTTGCTCAGCGGCTGGCAGGACCTGTTCCTCGAGCAGACCCTCGAGCAGTATCGCCACCTGCGCGGCCGCAGAGTCGACGTCGCGATGACCGTCGGGCCGTGGACCCACACCGACATGATCATGAAAGCGGGCGGCGTCGCCGCCACCGAGACCCTGGACTGGCTCGGTGCGCATCTGGCCGGCGCACCCAAAATCCGGCGCACCCCGGTGCGGGTGCACGTCGCCCATCACGGCTGGATCGACCTGGCGGACTGGCCGCCGACCACCACTACGGGTGTCATGTACCTGCAGCCGGGCGGGCGGCTCGCCGCCACCGCGCCACCGGCCGACGCCGCACCCTCCACATTCCGCTACGACCCCGCCGACCCGACCCCGACCGTCGGCGGCCGGCTGCTGTCACAGCTGAGCGGCTACCGCGATGACGCGCAGCTTGCCGAGCGGACCGACGTGCTGAGCTTCACCAGCGGCCCATTGGATGCCGACCTGTACGTGTTCGGCGAGCCGGTGATCGAACTGGCCCACCACGCCGATATCGCCCACGTCGACGTGTTCGTGCGCATCAGCGAGGTCGATGCGCGTGGGCGGTCCCGAAACGTCAGCGACGGCTACCGTCGGCTCGATGCGAAGGGCCCAGGGCCGATTCGCGTCGAACTCGACGCCATCGCGCATCGCTTCGCCGCCGGAACCCGCATCCGGGTGCTCGTCGCCGGCGGCTCACACCCGCGGTACGCGCGTAATCTCGGGACCGGCGAACCGGTGCTCACCGGGCAGCGGATGGTCCCCGCGCTCCATACCGTGCACCACGGGGCCGGTGGGGTATCCAAACTGCTGCTGCCCGCGTCGGCGGACCTGCCCTCAGGCGACGGCGGCGCGAACGCGGGCGGCGATCCCGGCCAGGACCGCAGCGTCGTGCACCGGGATCCCGACCGCGGCGGTCGCGGGTAGTTGCACCCAGCTGGTGCAGCCACGGTATTTCGGCTCCCGCGCCAACCGGATCGGCCGGGCGAGCGGAAAGGCTTGCACCACCAGCACGGTCAACTGGTGGCGCGGCCTGAAGTCCAGCCGGTCTGCCTGCACCGATTCGGCAGTCCAGATGTGCAGATCCTCGATGTCGGAAAGCCCATCCGCATCGCAAACCGCCACGGCAGCAACGATTTTGGCGGCAGCCCTGATCACGACGTGGTCATCGGTGCTGTCTGGTTCCGCTGCTGCAAGCAGGTCCCGATGTTCCGGGCGCACCCGTTCGGCATGGCTGTGCGCGACGGTCGGGAAAAACAAGAACTCCTCGGCCGCCACAGCGAACCGCTTCTCGTGGATGCCACCCTTGCGCAGCAGCACGGTCTGCCGGCCGTCGAGCAGGGCGTGCACCGCCGCGCCCCACTCCTTGAGCGCAGTCGTCACTTCGAGGCGAGTCGCGCCCGCACCTCGGGGCGGCGCAGCGGCGGAATGGTTTTCGGTGGTTGCCGCCGGGCGGGCAACTCGTCGAGCAGCCGGGTCGTGGTGGCCGCGACCTCGGCGACCGCGATCTCGAACGCCTCGGCGACAGCATCAGCGGGTCGGGTGATCCCACTGACCTTGCGGACATATTGGCGGGCCGCCGCGGTGATCTCTTCGTCCGTGGCCGCCGGCTCCAGGCCGCGCAACTCGGTGATGTTTCGGCACATAACCCCCAGCATGCCTGCCTTCACACCGGACTTCACGGTCGAAGTGCTGATCGGATTGATATCCGGCACCCATCTGGCTCACACGTTCGCGACCTAGCCTGGCCGCCAAGCCGTCGAATTCGTGTGACGAGAAGGGTGCACCATGACCGCGGGAGTGGCGTCACCTCGACCTCGCGTGATCAAACGGGCAGTCGGCCGGCCACGCGGCTCGAACACCGATGAGCGACGCGAGATGATCATCACCGCGGCGATCCGCGTCTTCGCCTATCGCGGGTATGACGCCGCCACCGTGCAAGAGGTCGCCGATCTCGTGGGCATCACTCGACCGGCGATCCACCACCATTTTCCCGGCAAGGCGCCGCTCTACCGGGCGGCGCTGGACCGGGCGTACGCCATTGCAATGACGCCGGCCGGGGTCGAACCGTCGGAGCAGTTCGACACCCCCGCACCCAGTGGATTACGGATGGCCTGCGCACTCTTGGGCACATCGCTTGCGCACTCGCACCGGATAGCCGACGTCGCGCCCCGAATCACCGGCGTTTCGGCCGACTTGCGCCGAATGTGTGCCCAGGCAGTCGGCCCGGATGCCGGCGGGGACCAGGTGGATGCTCTGGTCACCATGATCGTCGGCCGATGGGTTCTGACCGCCTGCGACCTCACCTGGATCGAGCTGCCAATGGACGTGGACGTGTTGTGAGCAAACTCCCAGCCAGTGGCCCGGCACGGTTGCGACCGAAGGATGCTGCGCCGGAGTAGATTTGCGCCTGGCCTGTGCTGAGCGCGTCACGCGAGGCGGAGTCCATGCGACGAGGGGTTGGAGGTCCAGTTGCGACTGCGACGATTGGGCCGGGCCCTTTCAGCACTCGCCCTGCTCGCCGGTGCTGCTGCCGTGCCGGGCTGTGGCGGCCCTGGCAACCTCACCCAGATCGCCAACAACCTCCAGTCCGCGCTGGTGTCGATGCCGGGAGTGACCGACGCGTGGGTGTATCACGACGAGAGCTACGCCGACGGCATCGCGTTCAATGTTGCGGTCGACGTCCCGGACGCGACACGGTCCCAGCTCGTCGCCGTGGCGAACCGCATCGCGGAGACCCGGATCAGCCTGGTCTCGAACTACATCGAAGACGTCGAGTTCTGGGTGACACCGGACCAGCCGGTGACGGTTAGACGGCAGTCGCACATCGATCCCGCGCAGATGGCCGACGACGCAGAACGACTCCGGGTGATCGCCGCGCACACCGACGGCCGGATCGACTGGTTCCGCGACGACGCCGCTGCCAACCAACTGGCAGTCACCGACAGCCGCACCCCGCGGTCTGACCTCCTCGAGACCGTGCGCCGAACCGCGGGCGACACCGGCGTCACGCTGACGGTGTCACCGGCGTCGCCCTCGCCTCGGACGCCGCGGATGCGAGTGTCGTTCCCACTGAGCGCCGAGCGACGAAATTCGATCGAGCAGTTCCTCGAGACCGTCCCCGTCGACGTCTTCGGGGTGCGGATCGCCGACGGCGGCGTTCGCGCGCTGCAGGTCATGGTGCCCGCCGATCCGGCTGTCGCCGAGCAGAGACTGTCCACCGTCATCCACGAGAGCAGGGCCGCAGCTGCGGGCCCGATGTGGTTGGCGTGGTACGTCCCCAGTGCACTCGGCGGCGTACCGATGTTCGGCGGTCTCGTCGAAGTTCACGATTGTTCGGTTGCGGCAACGGAGATTCGTCAGGCGTCCCTAAGCCTCAATCCGTGGATCGACCCTGTTGAGGTCCGGTCAGACTGATTTTGCTGTG
>NZ_PDHO01000051.1 GCF_002887815.1 Mycobacterium sp. ENV421
CACCGGCCAGTCAGGCCGCGTGACCGAAACTGTCACCTGATCGTGCAGCAGACCCAACATTCGCTAATTCCGCATGGTTGTCTCAACCTGTCTCACCACCAAAACCGTTGTCTACCTGCACTTGTCTCAAGTGTCTCACCCTGTCTCACCCCGCTGTCTCACGTGTCTCACCCATCCGGCCCTTTAGGGCCGGTGGGCAGTGAGACGAACTGGCGGGAATGTGGTTGTGAGATTGAGCCATCTGGCCAACCGACCAATGGGACGCCAACGTTGATCGCGCGTAGTTTCGAACTCATGCGCACGACACCCGTCCTCCATGGTTCGCCGCTATGGCCGAAACGTTCATCGGTTGACGTGCTCGCGGTGATGGCGTCAACGTCATCGTTTCCTGGTTCGGCGTGCAAAGGCCGACACGACGTGTTTGACGCGGCAGTGGGCAACACGGACGCCGTCGATGAGGCGGTGAAGATCTGCACTCAGTGCCCAGCTCTGGCGGCGTGCAGTACATGGGCCGCATCGCTGACCCCACGAGAGCGCGCCGCCCTGGGGGTGGTCGGCGGTATCGCGCCCATCCGGCCAAACAAAGCGATTCTGACCGGCTCAGCGGGTCACAGAGAGCCGAAACCACCCCGGCATGGGGAATCACCTCAGACGGCGCGGAAGCAGGCCCAGAGGACGCGAATTGAGGCTAAGCGCGCAGCTCGTCGGGCCGCCCGGTTGGCGGCATCGAAGCGGGCATCGTGATGCCTTGGTCTGTAGCTTGTTTCGCGTTGATGCACTGCGGCTATGACGACCCGCCTGCCGAACGGCACCGCTTGGGACAGGTTCCCGCCGCCAGGTCGAGTCCCGTGTTGCCAGTCAATCCCGTTGGACTGCAATAGAGTTCACGGGCCGTCCTGCCCTCAGCAAACGGGGTGTCGTGGCCAGCAAACCCAAGTAGATGTAACCGCCCCTCCGGGCTGGCGGAACGCATGCTGGGTTCATGATGAAAACGCTCTGACCTGCATGAATAGTGATCGCTGTGACCGCATCACTGCAGCTAGAGGCTGTTTTTTTAGTTGCCACCCACGCCGACTGTCAGGCAGTCCCGTCTAGCTCGCACTAATCGCGGCGTGGCACTGTCCCTCAATTATCCTGTGACCACCTCTGCACGTCGGTTGCGGCCAGCTAGCTGCAGCAAACGTACCGCTCCACGTCCCGGCGCGCCGAAACACACTGCGGCACACCACGGCACACCACGGCACACCAGGGCAGACCACGGCACACGTGAGGAACAACATTCTGACACAACATGATTCGCGGGCTAGCATGGATGGATCATGGCTGTCAACGACGGAGACCACAAGTGCGGCATCGCAGCCTACAAACGCGGTAGCCGTGATGCTGGCTGCCGTGCAGCCAATGCCGCTGCTCGTCGTCGGCAACGGAACGCCAAGCCCGACGCCCCTCGGGATTCGCACGCCGCGAAGCCAAAGCCGAATGCACCGACGAATGTCGTTGCATTGCCGACGACTCACCAGCCCGACCCGTCACCGGAGATGGGGCTGAACGAGCGCGATATCCGCGCCGAAATCGAGATGGCACCAAAAGCAAAGGATCACCCTGGCGTGGTCAGAATGGCGATCACGCTAGCGCAGGAGATGGACAAACCCGAGATGTCGAACGCGAGGATTGCGCTCAGTAAGCAGATCCAAGGTCTCCTCAAAGAATTGGATGGCCCAAAGAAGAAGAGTGGTGGCCGGATGGCAACAATCTCGGCCATGTCGGGCCACCGGAAGGCAGCACAGTGAACAGAGAAGATGTCGAACGCGCCTTGCAACTGGCGCTGGCGACGATGACTGCCAGTGAGACGCCGGAGTGGTTGCGCGACATGGCTGAGGACGAATACTGGACCCTTGCAATGCATTTGCAGGTCGATCCTGAACTTTCTAGTACAGGCGAATTCGAGAGTGGTCTGTGGTGCACGTATGGCGGCGAGTACGGGGGTGCGACGAACGAATTGCTTGATCAACTACCGGACGAGATCAAGTCGGCTCAGCGCCGCGATGTGCTGTGCGCGCTGGCGCTCGCGAAAGGCGCTGATAAGCACGGGTATTCAGTCGACGCAAGACTGGAGTATGTATTCGGTCTGCATCGGACGCTTCAACGACTCCTAACGTCTGCCGCGAGCACTGAGTCATTTGACTCGTTGAGCGACGAAAGCTATTTCCTGCTTGCACATTTTGCGAAGATTGCTCCGCTGCCAGACGACGGCGATGACGATGACGAGTATGACGACGAAGAACACTACGAAAGGTCGACCAATGGCATTGACTAACAGCAGCATCAGCGTCAACACCGCTGCAGCACAGCAGAGTTCCCCTCCAGGCGTCACGCGCCAGGAACGGCTTGGCAACATTGCTGCCGAGGCTACGACCGCTGCGCCTACCAGCAGTGAGGCATCCTATACCGATGGCGCGTTCACGTTGGGTCAGCCGGCAAAGCTGGGTGGCGTGAAAGACGTTGGCAGTTCACCAGTCCCGCCGCGCGGTGCCGCGTAATCGATGCTGGCCAGGGAGAGGCGAGACTAATGAGCGAGAAATACCTAACGATGCGATCCGGCGTCGGCGGCATGTTCCACGGCATCGAAGGTGGCGTGAAAGCAGGCCAAACGCTGGTGATCGATGACCATCTTGGCCTACGCGAGCAGGCCGACCATTACGCGGCAACCGGGCTGGCCAATTACGGCGAGACTGTCACAGGTCCAGCCTTCGTAGCCGACGAGGAATTGAGTCGAAAGGTCGCACGCGAGGACCGCGCAAAGTGGGAGCGGGAACATCCCGAGTGCGCACCCCGGCCCGGTTCGGAACCGATCTTCACGCCTCGCCAGCAAGTCGCCAATAACGGTTGGGTGTGAGCACCATGACGTGGACAATGGACACGGGCGGCGCGATGCTTACCGCCGACGAGGCCAAAGCCTGGCTCCGGTCCGTCCTCGCTGACCGTGGCCTGGTCGGCATCCACTGGGACCGCCTGGTGGCTATCGACAAGGGGCTCGGCCTGCACCCACCACTGATCTGGGCCGCGTCACTCATACACCGCGACGGCATCATGGCTGAGCCGGATCTGTGGGCCTCGCTACACGACGGACTGCGCACCCAAATGATCGTGCTCAGCGACGACGAACTGGCCGGGGTTGTCGGCATGATTATCGACAACGCCGTTGCCTGCTACGGGCAGCCCGCGCCGGATGATGACGACGGTGGTGTCTGGTCGGTGTGGTCTCGGGACCTCGGACGATTCCTCACCAAAGCTGAAGCGGTGCTGCATATTGCCAGACTCGTAACTTCGGGCGATCATCAGCCCATTCTCGACCGACTGGCAAGGTGGGACGACTCGTTCAAAACCATGCTGGCGGCGATCCCGCTCGAATCCGAAACGGCGACAGCTGACCTGGTTCTCGCGACCGTTAAGGGCGTCGTGGTACGGGGCTATTCCGAAACAGCGCAACGAGGGGGTGAGTGGAGTCATGAAGGGTCCAGCTAGGCCGACTGAACGGCTCTACACCGCAGCCTTTCAGAGCGGGTTACATGTCGAGACACGCAGCCTCGGCGGTGGTCATCACTCGCGTGTAATAGGCGGATACGCAGCAGTGTTCAACAAGCGATCACACCCCATGGGCGGTATGAGAGAAGTTGTGGAGCCGTCGTTCCTGAGCAAGTCGCAGGGTGATGGATGGCCGATGGTTGTCGCACGCTACGAGCATGACCCAAAGATGTTGTTGGGCAGCACCGCTGGTGGCACGTTGCAATTGACGGTGGACAACGTCGGCCTTGACTATTCGGTTCAGATTCCAGAAAGCCGTAGTGATGTATGGGAACTGGCTGAGCGCGGCGATCTTCCTGGGTCCTCGTTCAGCTTCCAGACTTACCAGGACGAGTGGCGTTTGGGAGGTGGCGGCATTGCCGAGCGTCACTTGGTGGCGGGTCGTCTGATCGACGTTGCGCCGGTCGCAGTACCGGCGTATCCCGACGCGACTTTGGAAGTGTCGTACCGGTCTCTAGCGGCGTTTGTGGACGCCGACGTTGATGATGTGGTAGCCCTGGCAGCGCAGGGCGAGTTGCGTTCGCTGCTCGCCCGCACCGACCTCTCGGTCACAGCGCCACCCACCGTGTTGCCGGGTGTCGTGCAACGCAGTGATGACTCTGGACAGCGAGAGCTTGAATTGCGCCGGAAGCTTCTCGATGAGCGGGCCGCGAGGATCGGTTTCGACGCGTCTTCAGCTGATCCAGATGTGCGGCTGTTGGCCTGGTACCGCCGCAAGCACCAGGCGTACGAGCCGGTATCAGAACGTCGCCCGCTGTGGCATAGCCCCGTTCTTCACCAGTAGGTCTAAGCGCGCTAGATGCGCGCACCCGTCACAGGGCAAGCACACTTCGACTTCCGAGAGCGGGACCAATGATCCCGACCCACCGCCGAATGTCGCTCAGCATGCCCGCTGGGCACAACGGTGGGTGTCTAGCTGTGTCCAGAGGCCGATTCTCCTCCCCTGGGCACCCTGAGCACACCGGGCCCGGCAGCGGGCTGGCCGCGAACCGTCATTGCCTCGCGGCCGTCCGTCGTGGGTTGGTCTTCCCCACGCGGACCCGGTTACGAGACCGCTCGCGGACAGCGGGGCTAACCGGGGACCACACCGGCCACAGGAAACTTGAAGCTCTCGGCGGCTCTCAGCGGCCTAGAATGCCCACCATGGACGCCGCCGAGGACCGGCCCAAGCGCCAACCGCTGTTCCTGGTCAACACCGAGGGCATGACCAAAGAGCAGATGAAGGCTGCCGCGCGTGAAGCACTGCAGCGGGCGCAGGCCGCAGAGCAAGACACCCGATCCGAATGAGAGGCAACCGCTCAGCGTGGGCAGTGGCGTTCGCCGTCTCCGTCACCGCCGCGCTAACCGCGCCGACCCCGGTCGCCCACGCCCAATGCAGCGACGATCTGAGTAACGGACCGAGCGGCTACCTCAGCTGGCTATGCAACTACTCCACGGTTTACAGCCAGCACTCGGACGCCGAATGGCTAGACCTTGGTCACGAGGTGTGTCAAGAACTGGCGGGCGGCGCAAAGCAGTCTGATCTCATCGACCGACTGATGAACAACGGGTGGGACATGATGCCCGCAGAAGACTTAGTTGACACGGCTGACGTTTACCTCTGCCCTCGGGACGACCTCGGATACCGCAAAGGGTTCTGACAGACGACACCTGACCTACCCCCAATCTAGTGTGCTCAACGGTGGTGAGGATGGTCGGTGTCATCGAAATATTCTGGGCAACAAATCAGTTCGATACCGACTGCGATGGATGCCGTAGACAGCATCGGCAATTTCGGGTCGACGGTCATGGTGGGCGAGGTACTCCCTGTCGGGTCTACGGATGGCTGTTGAACACGTGTGAGATCTCTTGGCGCTTCTGGTCAAGTTGGTGCTCCATGTAGAAGCCACTGAATATCGAGATCGCGAGACATATCGACGCAGCGACACGAATTCCGTTGGCAGCGCCAAGGAAATATGCGAGTGCGGTGCCCACTCCGGTTAGTGCTACTCCGATCCAAATTGTTGACGAGCCGCTCATCAGAGTTGTCGACGTGAACGTTGACAGGAACAAGCCAATGCCGACCAGTATTGCGACCCCGAAGTTGATCGCCGTCTGCTTGCTCTGGTCAGCGGAGGTTTGGGTTTGGGGCGTGGCAGTCGTGGGCTTCGTCGATGGCGTTGCTTGTGTGGCACCTCGCCGCTGGAGCTTCTGGCCGCACTGCTTGCACTCGAAGATGGCAATGCTTGTCGGAACTGATTGCGCATGTCCGCATTTGAAACATTTTACTTTCGCGACTGTGCTGCTTGGCGATGCCTTGCTTTCCGCTGGCTGCGGTGGCGGCGCGGTATGCCAAGCGCGGCCATCCCAATAGAGTTGTTCCGCAGGGTCATTCGGGTTGGGGTACCAGCCTGGCGGTAGCGGTGTAGGTGTGTCAGTCAACTTAACCTCGTTTCCGGCGATGAACAGCGAACCAGGGGCGCTGCCCTCAGCAGCCGTAGCTTGTGGGGCCGCGTTGGAATTCGACCAGCCCGTCGCTGACATTGGCGTGAAACCACTGCCCGCCGCTGCTCCACACCCAATCGACCTGACCTTCGGGCGGCGGCGATTGATCTGTGCACCAAGCGATCCCGTGGAACGACTTACCGATGGGCAGCCGCCTTTTGAGCCACTCAACCATGTCCGGTTGCGAGACATCGTAGTTCCAAATTTCACTTTGAGCCTTGACCATGACCGGGTTGGACGGGCTGAGCCACGAACCAGGAGGCATGTCGATCTCAGCCTTATCCGAATGCGGTAGCGGTCCAGCGTTGTTGCCATCTGTCGGGCGTGGGCCGGGTGGCGGCTCAGGATTAATGGAGGCCGGCATTGGTGCCGTGCATCCGGTGCGTGCGTTGCCGTCCGGTATTGCTTCCCAACGGAATTCGACTTCAGTCGTCTTCTGCTTGTTGGTCACCGAACCGGGTGGCGTCACGAAAATGCTGATGGAATCGGTATCTGTCGCCCAATTGAAGCCGGTGATCACATCGGATAGCTTGCCGTTGGGGATGTTGCAGACGGGCAGGCCATGGAACGGTTTGTCGGCGGCAAGCTGGCCGTTCAACATGGCGACTACCTGTTCGTACGGTGCGTCAACCCACCACGTCTCATCCCCGGCTTCGTTATGCGGTGCCTCTGTCGCACCGTCGGGTAGAGCTATCTCGGGAAACACCTTGGATCGTGGCCCCGCCGTCAGGCTGCTCTTGGCTGGGCCGCTTCTATCACCAACTGGCGGCGGTGTGCTGCTTGGGCCTGCGCAGGACGGTAGGCAGGCCAGTGCAAACGCCATCGTCGCCAGCGCCCCATTGACCCTCCCCACAAGGGTTCAGTCTGCCGCATCAAGCGCATGGGCGGTATGAAAATGGGGTCAAGGCTTTCCCAAGCCCTGTGTGCTATCCGAACGGCAGTTCACCGCACTCGTCGCCTTCGTCGGTCAGGCCGATCCCGTGTTCACAGAAGACGTCGGCTTTTCAGCGGGAAGACCGCATCGCTCGAATCAGCAATCAAACCCGTGCTGATTCGATGTAAGCGGCTCTGCACCACAACGGTTTCTCGCGATCTCATCCATACCAGTGCCTCGTCGAGCCGTGCGGCGGAGACGTTGACGTTGACGTGGGCTACACGCCCCGCTCGAACGGCCTGCACGGTGACAACTCCTGTTTCTGTGTCCGTGTGTCGTTCAACTCGGATGATCGGGCCGCTCAATTCCTCAGTTATTCGTTGGGCTGGTGGCGCTTTGAGCCTTTGCGCTATCACGCTGACACGCTCTCGCGCTGCGGAGGGAACCGTCACTTGGGATGGGCTGCTCGGAGCTGGACCGCCGCTCGGGGCCCATTCGAAGCTTGCGCTGAACTCCGATACCGATTCCTCGTCTAAGACCCGGTGCAGAGCACTCGCGAACTGGTGGCTGACTCCTGCTCGAACCAAATCTAGGACGCCATCGGTCGTCGGTTCTTTCTCGGGCTGAATAGCGACCTCGTCTATCGCGGCCAGCGATTCGGCAAAGGTCCGCATCACACGACGCTGTTCAGACTCGGGAGCCTCGGTCTCGAAACCATCGAACGTCGGCTCTGCGCTCTCCGGATTCAGCTTCGGTTCGGGTATCGGCAGGTATATCGGGATGACGAAAGAGCCCCGCTTTGAGTGGGCCATTCGGGCCAGTTCGATTATCTCGTCGCCTGCCGGTCGATACTTACGTATATAGGCTCGCGGTCCGAGTGACGTTGTGGCTGAGGATCGCAACATCGTCCATCCTTCGCGGACGAGGGTCACGCCCGCATTGAAGGGAATCGTGTCAGTGATCACGATGTCGTTGGCAGCTCGGAGATTAGCGATGTCGACGAGACGCCCATTCAACCGAGCGAGGACATCGTCTATCGTGGCCCCTTCAACGAGTGCTAGTCGCTCAACGAGACGCTGCCAGTCGAGTCCACCTTCAGTGAGGTCATCGGGAACGGGGAGCAGGAACTCTGATTGAGGGTGACGCCAGAGACCACCAGTCTTGCCGCGTGTGGCTGGCTCTATCCAGCCAGTTGCCCTGAGGTAGCGCACAAGTCGGTCATGAGGGCTTGGCGGAACGGATATCATGCGCCCGCCGCCTCTCCAAAATCGCCAAATTCATCAGCCCACTTGTCGAACGTCGAAGCCGTGAGCCGGTTGCTAGACGGGAGTTTTACAGTAGGGGCCGACAAATTGTTGACCCGTAGCCAAAGAGCCCTGGCATGGAGGACGGTACTGAGGTCCTCATGTTGGAGCCAGTCGGGCGGAGGTGTCTTCTCCAACCGTACGTAGACGAGAAAGACTGGCGTTTGTGTGTTCGCCCACTTGGCGCGCCACTCCGGGGTGGTCGATACCGAGATACTGCCGTCCTGGTTCGGCGTCGCGGTGCCGGTTTTGACCTGAACAGTTACCGTGCCGACGGGGAACACTGCAGCGATGTCAACTGCGAGGTAGTCTTCGCCGCCCGGGATCTCATTGTGTATGACTCCTGCCTGGGCTAGGAGCGACCGTACGTACATGACGCCTAGCCGCCCGATCCTGTCTTCGCTCCCGATAGAGCCCGCCCCCACCACGGTCTAGACATTAACGTTAACTTAAAAGTTTCTGCCGACCATCTGACGTTTTCATTTTGAGAGTCGGCAGACACGTCCCAATCTGTTTCATGCATGTCAGCGTCGGTAATGACACAGCCATTTGAAATTGGAGGCGCGGTCACACCATGTGCGCCCGTGCGGGTATATCTCACTACCTCTACTGTGCCCTGCGGCAGACACATGAGTCAGAGGCCGACGACGACGGCACCTAACCCACCAATCAAGGTCAGTTGCCGTCGGCTAGTGAGAGATCAGCTCACGCCGATCAATTGCTCCCCGCTCTCAGCATCGTCGGTGATCGTCAGCGAGAGACCACGGGAGGCAGCGAGGCGTGCAACGTCTGCCAGCACTTCGCGAAATTCTCCGACTGTGATGGGGGTGCCGTCGGCGTTGAACCCACAGACAGTGGAATCGGAAGTCAACGGATGGAAGGGGTCAACGAAATCGGACATGATCAGGTTCTCCATGGTGGTTTGTCGTCAACACCCGGTTTGGGTGCTGGCGTGGAGACCTCCCACGCGGCGGCAATTGATGATGCTATGCGATTGAAACACATTGCGCTACAACCATTTATGTCCTGATTTTGGACATCCCGAAGCCGATTCCAAACACCATCTCGCGCGCATCAGGTGTTTTCATGCGGGTGTGTACCGAATTCGGTACAGGGTGTCGTTAAAGCGAACACAACAGCGCCGGTGGGCTGGCTCCTATGCGGGCGCAAACCATTCGTTGCGGCCCACGCACAAGTCGGCGTGAGTGTCGGCGGCGGCGTAGTCCCGAACCGCTCGGACCCGGCAGTGCCAGATATGCCCCTTCATCAGGTACGCGTTGTGGAACCAAAGGCCCCACCCCTCAGCATGGTGTTGGGTTTCGAAGTTGCCGACGCGGATCAACGTCGTGTCGTCCATGACGATCTCCAGCGCGTAGAGCCGTGGCTTGACGCCACCCGGTTGCAGCGGCAGGAATTCGATCCCGCCCGCGCCGCCACGCGGCACCAGGCAGGGCTCGGGTGTGCCCACCCAGTCACACAATTGGCAGACGAAAGTCTCCATGGGCCGCACGCTACGCCGCGCCACCGACAGGATTGGTCCGGTCGGCGTCCCAACTGAGTCAAATGACTCAGTGCCGTCGTTCACCATGTTGTGAGGCGAGTAGTTCTTTCACTCCGTGGGCCGTCGTCGGGGGGCGTCACCGTGTAGCCGAGCGATTCCAGTTCAGCCACAGCACATTCCGGCGAATCGCGTACAACGGCGCGAGTTTGAATGCGTCGCCATCTGGCGCGCCCGTCGCGGACGGATTGTTTCCATCCCTCTTGGCCCTCAAAACCGCAGTCTCGGATCAGGAACTCGACAACGTCTTCCAGGCACGGGCGGAATCTCTCGCCGCCTATCGGAATGTGAAGGGATTCAATGCTGTGGGGTGTGGGATGGTCGAGCCGAGACAGGATGTGTGAGAGCGCGCCCCGGTGCGCCGTGACCTGCACATGAGAGCGCGGCTTGCTTTTGGCGTCGCGGTCGTAGTCCCAGCGGATGATCGGCGTTCTGTCGACCTTGGCCTTAAGTACGAAGGACGAGTGTTCGACGGCGATGTGCGTCCCATACGAGTCAACGCACAGCATGTAGTTCACCGTGAGGACCGCCAATGGGTCATCACCATCACGATCTCCACCTGGGCCACCGGACAACGGCACCGTCATTTCCACAACAGACCTGAGACGGTCCGCTGACGCCATCGCGACTCCGAGTGTCCATCCTCCGATGACTAGGCAGTGCGCGGCGCTGACAATGTCGCGGACAAACGCGTCGACTTCATCGTTGAACCCGTCATGCGTCAGTGCCATTACGTACTAGGCGCGGGTCTCTCCCAGTAGGAACGCGATCGATTCAAGCTGTTCCCACGCCTCGTGTTCCTCCCCGACGAGAGCGTAGCTCTTCGCGCGGGAGCGGAGTTCGTCAATCGTGAGACCCAGCTTGTCGAGGATCGCGCGGCGTCGTGCTCGTAGTTCGTCGTCGGACAGGGTTGCGGTGTTTGTCATCTGACTTCTCCACCCGTCAGCCGGGACACGGTTCCACCAGTCTTGCATTCGGTGTGGCGTGCGCGTCGGACATTGGTCGTCATGTCGTCCATGATGCACACGGGTACCGACAAGTCGCAGCGTGGCAATTGGCCCTGCCCGTGCTGTGAGCACATCGTGAGCACATTTTCCCGACAGTTACGGGTAACTCTTGTGATGTCACGCGACCGAAAACGCCAGTTCAGAGGCGCTTTAGTCGCCTGACCTGGATAGCTGAATAGGGTTCAAATCCCTCCGCCACCGCCATATTTACCGGCCACTATCCGCAGGTAAACTGCCCTAACCGGGCACTTTGCGAAACTGCTGGACCTGCTTTGGACGCCGTTTGGACACACTCTTCCGGCGGGCCGTGTCCAGTGCGGCGCTGACGGCGTCGAGATCGGTGTCGAACAGGTCCGCATAGGTCCGTAAAGTTACTTGCGGATTTTCGTGCCCCAGCATCCGGCTGACGGCCAGTACGTTGGCCCCGGCGCTGATGGCCAAGCTCGCGGCGGTGTGCCTCAAGCCGTGCGGCGTGATCCTCTGAACCTTCGCCCGCTTCACCGCGCCAGCGAACCACCCGTCATGGGACTTGGGCCGTGGTAGGTAGTTCGCGCCGTCGCCGAAAATGAGATCGTTGGGCCCGCGGCCGTGGATCTGCTTCTTGATCTCAGTCAGAACAAACCGGGGGAGCGGCACCTCTCGCGGTTCGTCGTCTTTCGGATCTCCAACCGCATGGTCGACGCCGAGCTGCACGGCGTTGTCGATCACCAGAAGACGCCGGCGGATCTCGTCGACGTGGCGGACTCGGAGCGCGACCGCTTCTCCCCACCGAATACCTGTGTAGGCCAGGACCAGAACCAGTGTCCGGTTGTCGCCAGATTCGGCTGCCAGCCGGTCGACGTCATCGTGATCGAGGTAGACGTTCTTCCGCTTCGGCTTTGTCGGCTTCTCCCGCCGCTTCGGGTCCAAACCACGGGCCGGGTTCTTCACAATTCCGCTACCGACCGCGTCGTCGAGGATGCCCGCCAGAACGCCGAGTGCCCGCAGCACGGTCGTGGCAGAACACCCCTTGCCCGTCATCGCCGCCGACCAGTTCTTCACCCCGGTCGCCTTGACCCTGTTGATCGGTACGCCCGCCCACACCGGGGAGACATGCACACGCCAAGCCGATTCCAGCATCCGACTGTGCGATGGCTCGGTGGTCGCCTTCTTGCGTTCCAACCACGGCTGCGCCAGATCGCCCACCTTGACGCGGCCCTTCGACGGCGGGATATACGCCCCGGAGTTGATCGCCACCTTGTTGTTGGCGTCCCAGTCTTCGGCTGCCCGCTTGGTCGTGAATCCCCTTTTGCGGCTGGTGTTTCCGTTGGGCTGACGGTAGCGGACCTCCCACCGTTCACCGGTCGCGGTCTGATACCGCTTAATCGTCGCCATTAGGCGACCCCGTCTCAGTCACTTGCACGTCAACTGCCCACGTCGGCTGCGATCTGGGCACGAACTCCTGTGCACTACAGGTATCGGGGAGCGGATAGGTACCACGCAACCATTTCCAGAGGATTAGCGCCGCGGTCGTCCCGCCTGCGGGCGACGATACTTTTTCGGTACGGGACCCACTCGGCGGCATTAGTAGCGTTAGCGGCGAAACATCAAGTGCCACAGCTAAAGCCACCAGATCGTCTGCATCGACCCGCCGTTCGTAACTCTCGATCTTGCGTAGTCCCAGTGTTGGGATGGGCCGGCCGAGTTTCTCCAGGATGGCCGCCAGCTTGACGTACTGCATCTCCCCGCGAAGCCGTTTGATGTTGTCTGCGACCGCTCGGCCCGTGGGCCCGAGTGGGTTCTTCTTCTGTGGTTCTGTCACGCGCCCAGAGTAAGCGATGAAAATCATCTCTACAACGCTGGACTTGACAGGCCCACAGATCATCATGCAAGATTACTGGCGTAGCGATGGAAATCATCGCTACAGCGATTGAAATACAACCACCCCAGCCAGGAGGTGAAATGACAACCCCATATATCGACACCCTGACCTCCAAGCAAGTCGCGGCGATCCTGCACACGTCAGAAGCCGGGCTCGCGCAAATGCGTTACCGCGGAGTCGGACCCAAATTCGTGAAAGCAGGTCTCCGCAAGGTGATCTACACCCGCCAGAGCATCGAGGACTTCCTCGCGGCGAACACGTGCCAGCGCACCGACGATCCACGAGGTGCTGCCTGATGGGACCGCACCAGAAGTGGCGCCACGCCGAAATGGAGAGGTTGCTCAAAGAAAACCGCGGCAGAATCGTCGCCCGCATTGGCGACAAAATTCACGTCCGATTTGAAGACGACGACGAACTGTACGTCTTCCTTGATGTCGGCGGTGCCGCCTGATGCGGGTCTACCCGCAAGAGCTGCACGCCGATCTTGGTGTCGTGGATGACGACGCAACCGAGGATCTACGCCCCACAAAAAATGCCCCCGGCGGTGTTGGAGCACCAGCCGAGGGCGATCAGAACACCCACCACGCAAATGAGAGGAAGTCCTAGTTCATGACTCTAAACCAATGCCAGCACTGCACGGTACCCACCGAGGGTGCCGAGGTCTGCGCCTTCTGCAGTAACTACAAAACACCGCTCTCGGGGACCGCGTTGGCGCTGCTGCGAGACGGGGCCACCCGGAACACCACGGCAGCCATCGAGGACGCCACCGACGCCATCGAGTCGCTACCCACCGACGCGCCCATGTTCGCTGTCGTCGACATCGTGACCGCCCTTAGCCATCTACACCAGGCCGCGAAGCTCATCGCCAGCGCAGCTAACCAACTCGACGCCCAGGCGGTGCCTGCGATGACCGCCGCGCAGGCCGACACCACATTGGCCGACGTGTCCACGGTCGAGATCATCGACGAGCTGCTCACGCGTGGCCTCCAGCTCGACGAAATCCTGCAACGGGTCGGCGTCAACAGCATCGACGACCTCCGCACCCACGCCGACGACGCCACCATTGATCGGTGGGCGGGGCTGACGCGATGACCGATGCGCAGACCGGAGGCCGGCCCTTCGGGGCCGGTTTCCCGGCCGATCTCGTGGAGTGGCGGATCGCCGTGCCCTGCAAGGTCTGTGGCCGTTTCCTGACCGATCCCCGCAGCGTCATGGCTGGCGTCGGCCCTACGTGTGCGGCCCGTGGAGGTCGCCGTGGATAGCCGCCAGATCACCTGGTACGACAACGTATTTCTCTTCCTCGAGCCGTGGCTCGGCGACCCTGTCATCCCCGGCACACCAGCATGGGCACAGCTACCCGATGACCACCCTGACAAGTGGCGTGCGGTGCTATGGGCCTGCGTCTGGTGGTGCCTCGACCAGGACACCCACCAGGACGCAACGGCCGCCGCCAGCCGCGAAATCTCCACCGCTGCAGCGTGGTCGCAGATCGGACGCGACCGAGGCAGCTCATACATCCCCCGACGGAAGGACGTGGCCTAGGTGACGGCCGACGAGAACAACAACGTGGTTCCTATCGGTGCTGCCGACAAGGCGCAGCGCCCCAAGATGCCCACGGCCGAACGGCCGGTGTACCCGAGTCCAGACGCACCGCTCGACGTAGCCCGCGAGCTGTACAACAAGTTCCGCACCCCCGCCGGCCGCACACTGGTCTGCCATCGCGGTGACTGGCTGCGCTGGACCGGACAACAGTGGGGCGACTGGGATTCCGCGCACCTGCGCAGCACCATCTACAAGCGCCTCGGCGATGTCGACTACAAGCGACCCATCCGTAAGGGCGGCGAGATCGTCGACCACGAACTCACCCGGTGGAATCCCAACCGGAACAAGGTCGCCAATGTCTTGGAGGCCCTGGCTGCTGTCGCGCACCTCGACGCCACCATCGACACACCCACCTGGATCGGCGACCACGACATCGACAGCCCGGCCGATCAGATGATCGCCTGCACCAACGGTCTGTTGTCCCTGTCCACCCGCGAGCTGTACCCGCACACCCCGGCGTTCTTCAACACCGTCTCGGTACCGTTCGCCTATCAGGCTGACGCACCTAAACCGGTTGCGTGGCTGCGATTCCTGGCCTCGGTGTGGCCCGAAGACGACGACAGTATCGACCTGCTACAGGAGTGGATCGGCTACATCGTGACCGGCCGCACCGATCAGCAGAAGATCCTGTTGGCGATCGGCCCCACCCGCTGCGGTAAGGGCACCATCACGCGGGTGACGGCCAACCTGATCGGCCGCGGGAACGTCACCGGCCCCACACTGGCCAGCCTCGGCACGAACTTCGGGCTCGCACCACTGATGGGCAAGCCACTGGCCGTCATCGCCGACGCCCGCCTCGGCGGCCGTGATGTCCACACCATCGTGGAGCGCCTGTTGTCGATCTCTGGTGAGGACATGCTGACCGTGGACCGCAAGTTCCGCGATCCGTGGTCGGGCAAGCTGCCCACCCGGCTGATGATCCTGTCCAACGAGATCCCTCGATTCTCCGATGCCTCCGGCGCCGTCGCGAACCGGCTCATGGTGCTGCAGATGCGCAACAGCTTCCTCGGCAAGGAAGACCGCACCCTCGACGCCCGCCTCGCTGCCGAACTCCCTGGCATCCTCAACTGGGCGCTCGAAGGGCTGGACCGCCTCGCCAGCAAAGGCCGATTCACCGTCCCCACATCGTCGGGCGCAGCTACCACGATGCTGATGGACTTGGCGTCACCGACGTCGGCGTTCGTCCGGGACTGCTGCACCCTCGGGCACAACGTCAGCGTCGAACGGGACCGCCTCTACGCCGCCTGGAAACGCTGGTGCGACGACAACGGTCACGAACCCGGATCGCAGGCCACCTTCGGCCGCAACCTCGCCGCCGTGGTACCCGATCTCGGCGCCACGCAGCCTCGCGTCGGGGACAAGCGAATCCGCTATTACACCCACATTGGGATTTCACCTGTGCCACCTGTGCCAGAAAGCAATAACGGCACGTCAAAGGCTCAAACTCCTCATTCCGTGCCTGTTCCAGATCCTGTGCCAGCCGAACATCCAACTCTGCCCGGCACAGGTGCTGGCACAGGCAACGCGACGGAGACCCCGCAGGTCAGCGCATCAGGCACAGGTGGCACAGGCAATTCCGCATTCTCGGTCGTACTCAAAGACGGCAAGCGCCGCACCCTGCGATCAGGATCAGCTGCCCGCTGGTTCCACGACCACATCGCCGACCTTCAGACCCACGGCCGAACCGTCGTCCGATCCTCCGAAATCTACAACGCCGGCCAGGCCAAAGACTTCGGTGTGAACAACCTCCGACAGGCCGCCGCCAACCATCCCGACATCACCACCATCGGCCGCGACGGGCGAATCGTCATCTGGGACATCACCTCCGCCCAGCAAACCGAGGATGCCAGCGCGTGAGCATCCTCGACGATCTCCTCGACGCTGTCAGTGCAGCGCCGTGTTTACCCGGCGCCCGCTGCCGTGGGCATCACTCGATCTTTGACCCGGCAGCACAAGGCGAAGATCCCGAAGTTGTCGCGGCCCGTCACGCCCAGGCCATCGGCTTGTGCGGGCGCTGCGAATCACTGGACCGCTGCGAAGCCTGGTTCCTCGGCCTGCCCAAACGGCAACGGCCCCAAGGCGTCATCGCCGGACGACTCCACAACCCCAAAACCGTTGGCCAACCGGCTGACACCAACCGAAGGGAATCACTCGCATGACCGACAACGACACCACCACCGAGACAACCGAAATCGACCTCACCGAGACCGAGGCAATTGAGACGGAACACACGGCGGACGCCCCCGAGGACACCGACCAGCCCGCCGAGGACAAGCCGACCAACAGGGAAGCGAAATACCGGGTCCAGCTCCGCGAGACCGAAGCCCAACGAGACCAGCTCGCCGCCACCGTCGAAGCAATGCAACGCGCCGAAGTAGAACGCCTCGCCGCCGAACACCTCACCAAACCCGCCGCCCTATGGACCGCCGGTGTCGAGCTGACAAGCCTCGTCGGCGACGACGGCACCATCGACCCCGACCTCGTGCTCGCCGCAGCACAGGACGCCCGACAACAACTCGGGTTGGAAAACCCACGGGCAGCGAAGCTCCGCGGCCCAGTCGTGCCGCGCGAGGGCACCTCCGTACAGTCCGGCGGCAATTCCGGATCATGGGCTGACGCGTTCAAGGTGTAGAATCACCTGTGACGCTGATCCTTTGGTGAGCCACCACGATCAACACACGCAGTATCGCCCATGCGGGCAACGGACAACGCGAGCCGCGTACCGAGGACGTAATCCACTCCCGGTGCGCGGCTTTCGCGTTTCCGAACCCGTAAGGAGCACAACATGCCAAACACAATCACCACCCTCAGCAGCGCGGGCGCATGGAGCCCCGTCGTCAACGCTGTCGCACCCAGCGACGCAGTGCCCGATGCTTTGATCTTGGAGACCTCCACCGTCGCAGGGACAGTCGAAGGCGACGCCGTCGCCGTCCACTGCCAGTATGTGGACGACGACACCGCCGGCTTTATCGACGAGGGTGCCACCCTGGACGAGGCAAGCCCGGATCTGTCCCAAGCGGTCGTCTTCACCGGAAAAATCGCCCAACTGCTGCGACTCAGCCGCGAACAATTCAGCCAAGACAACGCGTCAGAGCTGCTGGCCGCCAGCGTCGCCCGTGCAGTCACCAAAGCCGGCAATATCGCCTACGTCAGTCAGGTCGCACCGACACCGCCAGCCGTCACACCGCCTGCTGGCCTGTTGCACATCAGCGGCATCGTCAACGGTGGCGCCATCGCCGAAAGCCTCGACGGCCTGGTGGACCTGCTCGCAGAACTGGCGAGCAACGGCAGCGAACCCAGCCACATCCTCATGTCCCCGACCGCGTGGGCATCCCTTCGGAAGTTCCGCGTCGGCGTCGACTTCAACTCAACACTATTGGGCACCGGCGCATCGGACGCGCAACCCTTCCTGCTCGATCTGCCCGTGCTCGTCAGCCCCGCTGTCCCGACCGGCAGCGGCCTGGTCATCGACAAGACCGCCGTCGTCAGTGCGGTCGGCCCAGTCATGGTCTCGACATCCGAACACGCGTACTTCTCGGCTGATTCAATCGCGGTCAGATGTACATGGCGGATCGGCGCAAATGTGGTGAAGCCAAACAGGATTGGCAAGTTCACCGTCACCGCCGACGACGGGTCGTAAGCCAGCGGCGGGGCGGCGTCAAACCCCGCCCCGCCGCTGCTCGCCCCGACACCTTCCAGGCCGGCGGCTCAATCTCGTCTGAGTCGAAGAAACAATTAAACGATGAGCTCACATGGAAGTGACGACCGATGCCCTTCGCCAGCACCACAATTCGCAACCGTCGACGCGCAGAAGTTCGACGCCGTGATGGCGATGGACCATGCGCACTGCAGCTCACCGCAGACTGCCAAGCGCTCGGTGGACAGATCGACTACGACGCCCGACCACCACACCCACGCAGCTACGAAGTCGACCATGTTGTCAGCTCCGAGGAAGCAGCCCGCTACGGCTGGTCACCAATCGACGCCGACGCATTGGACAACCTCCAACTTTCCTGCCGCCAGTGCAATAGATCCAAGAGCAGCGGCGTCGCCCGGTCGACATCCATTCGCCCGAGCTATATCAACCCGAGATTTAAATGAATAACCCTCTGACCTGCGGATATAGGCACCCTCTCCCCTAAGGGGGGTCTGACTTGCGTCTCAGGTTCCGCCGCGACGTGTGTGACTGATGGGGGATGGGGGCGAAGGCCAGGCGGGCCGGGTGTCAACGCCGTGTTCTTTTGGGCGGCGAAGGATGCGCCAGGACGGGTTGGTAGCCCGAGCGTGTACCTGCACCCGGCCCGCCCCCCGCGTCTCCTCGTCCGCAGTGCGTCCAGCGTGGACACCGTTTGGACACAAAGTTGCGTCAGAATCGGTTAGCCGGTGTCATGTCTTGTTGGCTTAATTGCACGTAAATGGCCATTTCGAGGCCCTGACCTGGTAGCTGAATAGGGTTCAAATCCCTCCGCCACCGCCATAAGCCCCGGACCCCTTGCGGGTTGCGGGGCTTTTGTTCGCCGACGGTGGGGGATCTCGGTGGTAAAAGCGCGGCGGATTCAAGGGGCTAGTGCAACAGCGGGTGGGTCGGACGGTTTGGACAGTA
>NZ_PDHO01000052.1 GCF_002887815.1 Mycobacterium sp. ENV421
ACACCACGGTGGTGATCATGTTCACCGCGCCGAGGATGGTGCCCAGACCACCGACGGCCAGGCCGAGAATCCACAGGTCACCGCCGGCGCCCGGTGAGTGCATCGCATCCGAGAGCGGGGTGTAGGCGGTCCAGCCGAAGTCGGCGGCCCCGCCGGGGGTGATGAACCCGGCCAGCGCGATCATCGCGCCGAAGACGAAGAGCCAGAACGACAGCGCGTTCAGCCGCGGGAACGCCACGTCAGGGGCGCCGATCTGCAGCGGCAGCACCAGGTTGGCGAAGCCGAACACGATCGGCGTCGCGTAGAACAGCAGCATCGCCGTGCCGTGCATGGTGAACAGCTGGTTGTACTGCTCGTTCGACAGGAACTGCAAGCCCGGGACCGCCAGCTCGGCGCGCATGAACAGCGCCATCAAGCCACCGAGGAAGAAAAAGACGAAGCAGGCGACGCAGTACATCATGCCGATCAACTTGTGATCGGTCGTCGTGACCAGCTTGTAGATCAGGTTGCCCTTGGGACCCATCCGTGCAGGTGCGGGTCGAGTGGCCTCGAGTTCCCCCTGCGAAGGCACAACGGCAGTCAACTGTCCTCCAAAAATCGTTAGCGCGCCGAGAACGTGTAGTTGATCCTAGCCGCCCGTCGCCGCCAATGGGCTGTGGGTCCTACATTCTGTCGTAATTGTCACCGATGCACCTTCAACCGCAGCTCAGCGACCCTACGACAGGCGGATGTTACGGTCGGCGTCGTGCTGATCGGTGGTGAGCGTGCGGGTGTCGTGGTGGCCGCCGGGGCGGTGCTGGCCGCGGTCGCCATGACAGTGGCGAGCGGGTGCTCCACAACACCGCCGAAGACCGCGCCGCCGGGTGCACCGTCGCTGGTCACCAGCACCACCAAGATCGCGAGCGCGGGCGTGCTGGGCAATCAACGCAGGCCCGACGAATCGTGTGCGCCCGAGCCGGCCCGCCTGGACCCGGCCGCGCCCGACCCGCAACGCATCGTGGTGCTGGCCGGTGACGAGCTCGACGCACTGTGCGCACTGGGCCTGCAGACGCGGATCGTGGCGGCCGCCCTGCCCGACGGGTCGACCAGCCAGCCGTCGTATCTCGGCACCGTCATCCACGACCTGCCCGCAGCCGGCACCCGCAGCGCGCCGGACCTGACCGCGATCGCGGCCGCCAAACCGGACCTCATTCTCGGCTCCCAGGCGTTGACGCCACAGTCCCTGCCGCAGCTGACCGCTATCGCCCCGACCGTGTTCACCGACGCCCCCGGCGCGAACTGGCAGGACAACATGCGCGCCGTCGGGGCGGCAACCGGACGAGCCCAGGCCGCGGCGGATCTGATCGGCGGGTTCACCGAACAGGCCAAGCAGAAGGGCATGGCCAACGATGCCCCGCACTTCCAGGCGTCCATCGTCCAGTTCACCGACACCACGATGCGGGTGTACGGCGCGGCGAATTTCCCGGCATCGGTACTGGCCGATGTCGGGGTGGATCGTCCTGCAGCACAACGGTTTACCGACAAGCCGTACGTCGAGATCGGAATTTCCGACGCCGATCTGGACCGCTCCCCGGACCTGTCGGCCGCCGACGGCGACATCGTCTACCTGTCCTTCGCCTCGCCTGCGGCCAAGGATCGGGCGCCGGCCGTCCTGGACAGCGCACCGTGGCGCAAGCTGTCGGCCAACCGCGACAACCGCGTCTTCGTGGTCAACAACGAGGTGTGGCAGACCGGCCAGGGCCTGGTCGCCGCCCGCGGCATCCTCGACGACCTGCGCTGGCTCAACGCACC
The DNA here is from genome assembly GCF_002887815.1 of Mycobacterium sp. ENV421. Classification (GTDB taxonomy): domain Bacteria; phylum Actinomycetota; class Actinomycetes; order Mycobacteriales; family Mycobacteriaceae; genus Mycobacterium. Next base: position 1,792 of record NZ_PDHO01000052.1, read on the forward strand.
GATCAACTAGCCGCAGGCGGTAAGTTCACTCCCGTGTTCCACGTGCTGACGATCACCTATGAGAAGCCGCTCGACGTCGTCGACCAATCCCGGCCCGCCCACCTGGCATTCCTGAACGAGGAGGTCGAGGCCGGGCGACTGCTGCTCGCAGGGCGCCTGGAGACGGGGACCGGCGGCGTCCTGATCACCGCGGATATCAGCACCGAGGATGCCCAGAGCATCATCGACCGCGACCCGTACACGCTGGCGGGCGTGGTCAGCTATCAGCGGTTATCTTTTAACGGCGGGGTTCGCGCCGCCGGGCTGTAAACCTCGTCACGTCGGGATTAGGCACCCGCCCCGCCGGGTTATGTCTGTTGGTCGCAACGTTGCGATCCAACTTGCACTCAAAACGCTGAATCAATCAGTGCTGCCTGAAACGCGATCAAAGAGGACACGATGAGCACAGTTACCGCTTACGCCGCCACGTCGGCAACCGAGCCCCTGACCAAGACGACCGTCACCCGCCGCGACGTCGGCCCGCACGACGTCAAATTCGACATCCACTTCGCCGGGATCTGCCATTCCGACATCCACACGGTGCGCGGCGAATGGGGCGGTGTCCGCTACCCGCTCGTACCCGGCCACGAAATCGCCGGTGTGGTAACCGAAGTCGGCTCCGATGTGACCAAGTACAAGGTCGGCGACCGGGTCGGCGTCGGCTGCTTCGTCGACTCCTGCCGCGAATGCGACAGCTGTAAGGCCGGCCTGCAGCAGTACTGCACGGGTTCGGGCATGGTCGGCACCTACGGCTCGGTGGGCCGCGACGGCCAGCCCACCGCAGGTGGCTACAGCGGCAACATCGTCGTCGACGAGAACTACGTCCTGCGCATCCCCGATTCCCTGTCGCTGGAGGCCGCCGCGCCGCTGATGTGCGCGGGCATCACCACCTTCTCCCCCCTGCGGCACTGGAATGCCGGTCCGGGCAAGCGAATTGCGGTCGTCGGTCTCGGTGGCCTCGGTCACATGGGCGTCAAGCTCGGTGTCGCGATGGGCGCTGAGGTGACGGTGCTGTCGCAGTCGCTGAAGAAGATGGAAGACGGCTTGCGACTGGGAGCCGGCGAGTACTACGCGACCAGCGACCCCGAGACCTTCACCAAGCTGCGCAACTCATTCGACCTGATCCTGAACACCGTGTCGGCCAACCTTGATCTGAGCGCCTACCTGAGCACGTTGCGGGTCGACGGCACGCTCGTCGAGTTGGGCATGCCCGAGCAGCCCATGGTCGTGCCGGCGCAGCCGCTGGTCAGCATGCGCCGCCATCTGTCCGGTTCGATGATCGGCGGCATCCCGGAAACCCAGGAAATGCTGGACTTCTGCGCCGAGAAGGGCATCGAGCCCGAAATCGAGCTGATCCAGCCGGATTACATCAACGAGGCCTACGAGCGCGTGCTCGTCAGCGACGTGCGGTACCGCTTCGTGATCGACACCGAATCGCTGCGGACCGCTTAGCGGTCACTCGCCGACGGGGTCCTCGGACACACCGGCCAGCGGCCAACCGGCCGCGGCCAGTGTGGCCGCCACCCGCTTGACGTTCTCGGGCCCCGCATCGTGGTGACTGACGTCCTTGATGAACGCCGCGATCTCGTCCTCGTCGATCCCGCCGTCCAGGGCGGGCGAGTCCTTGGCGGTGATGTTGGCGACGACTTCTTTGATCTGCTCTTCGGTCAGCGGCGTCGAGCGCAACAAGGCCAGCAGCGGGACCCGGTCAGGACCGGGCACCCCGTTGGGGTAACCGGCCCGCAGCCAGGTCAGGATCGAGTTCAACAGCGACGTAGTGGTCACGCCGCTCAGTCTCTCGGTTAGGTTCGGACCGCGCCAGCACCGATGGGACAGTTCTCCCCCGGTTCATACCGCGTTCACCGGTCGGCGGCGCATTTGCCCAGGAATTGGACGACCGCATCGGCGAACAGATCGTTGCGATCGCCCGCGACCATGTGGCCGGCGCCCGCGACGTCCGCGAACTCGATCTGGGGGAAGCGTGCGAGGAAGTCGTCGGCGCGCTCCTGCGTGACGAGGTCGCTCATCTGACCGCGCACCAGCAGCATCGGGGTGCCTGCCGCCAGGATCGCCGCGACCGCCGCGTTGATCCGATCCACCTCGGTCACCTCGATGGGCGGGCGCGACGCGCTGCCGTCGATGAACTTCGGATCCCAGTGCCAGTACCAGCGGCCGTCGCGGTGACGCAGATTGGCGCGTAGGCCGTCGAGGTCGTCGGGCCGCCGGCGGTGTGGGTTGTACTCCTGAATCATGTCGGCCACCTCGTCGAGCGAGGCGAAACCGGATTCCATTCGGTCGTACATGAATTGGTGGATTCGCGAGGCACCCGACGGGTCCATGTCCGGGACGATGTCGACCAGGACGAGGGCACGCAGCGTCTCCGGGGCGATCTCACCGGCGAGCAGCATTCCGGTGAACCCACCCAAGGATGCGCCGACGAGCACCGGGTGCGGCGGCAGCCGGCGCATGAGTTCGAGTACATCGCCGGCGAAGCTGACCACCCGGTAGTCGCCGTCCGGCGACCAGTCGGACTCGCCGTGACCGCGCAGGTCGACGGTGACCGCCTGCCAGCCACGGGCGGCGACTGCCGCGGCTGCCCGGCCCCACGATCGGCGCGTCTGGCCACCACCGTGCAGGAACACCACGGCAGGCGCATGCGGGTCGCCGATGCGGTCGGCCACGATGCGGATCCCGTCGACACCAGCGGTGATGAACGGTTCGGGTGTGCTCACGCACTCAGCATCGGTGATCGAATCGCCAGCTCAAAGCACCGGTCCCACCCGAGTGAAGCCTTTGGGCGTCGATAACCGGGACGAACGGCCCTACGGCGGCGCCACCGCGGCGCGGACGTTGGACGGGTGAAGCGGAACGTACATGACCCATAGGACGGTCTTTCCCCGGGTGACCCGCGCGTTGGAGCGCCCGTGGTACATCCTCGGCAGGATCGGCGACCAGGCGCTTTTCTACGCCAAAGCGATAGCGGGCATTCCGACCGCAGTGCGCTCCTACCGCACTGAGATCGTTCGGCTGATCGCCGAGATCAGCATGGGCGCAGGCGTCCTGGCGATGATTGGCGGCACGCTTGTCGTCGTCGGGTTTCTCACCGTCGCCACCGGCGGCACGTTGGCGGTGCAGGGCTACAGCTCGCTGGGCAACATCGGCATCGAGGCGCTCACCGGCTTTCTGGCGGCCTTCATCAACGTGCGCATCTCGGCACCCGTGGTGGCGGGAATCGGTCTGGCCGCCACCTTCGGGGCAGGTGTCACCGCCCAATTGGGCGCGATGCGGGTCAACCAGGAGATCGACGCGCTGGAAGCGATGGCGATCCCGTCGATGGTTTTCCTGGTCAGCACCAGGATCGTCGCCGGCATGGTGTCGATCGCACCGCTGTATGCGATCGCGGTGATCCTGTCGTTCCTCGCCAGCCAGTACACCACCGTCACGCTGCTGGGGCAGTCGGCGGGCCTCTACGAACACTACTTCTCGACGTTCCTGAACCCGATCGATCTGATGTGGTCGTTCGCCCAAGCGATCCTGATGGCCATCGCAATCCTGTTGATCCACACCTATTTTGGCTTCTACGCATCCGGCGGACCGTCCGGAGTCGGCGTCGCGACGGGTGACGCCGTCCGGACCTCACTGGTGGTGCTGGTGTCTGTGACGTTGCTGATCTCACTGGCGATCTACGGCAGCGAGGGACGATTCAACCTGGCGGGCTGACGTTCTCAGTCCAGCTGCGGGATCGAGGCGTCTGTGGCGAGTTCGGCATAGCGCCGCATGAGCCGAAATGCGGTGGCGCGGTTCAGCTCTGGATCCCGCGCGACGATTCGATAACCGAAGTAGTCCTCCATGGACATCAGTGTCATCGCGATGTCGCGGGCCGAGTCGCTGAGACGGAACGCTCCGGACCGGGCGCCCGCATCCAGCAGATCGGTGTAGAGACCGACCTGACGGTGGTAGATCCCCTGCACGTCGCGACGGGTGTCGAGATCGAAGCCGGCCGCCAGTACCGCCCGCCAGATGGCACGCCACTCAGCGTCTTCCGGACCGGTGGGCAGACCGGCGGCGATCGTCTGGGCGAGCTGACGGCAGGGATCGTCGCTCTCGGTGCGTAACCGCAGTCGGTCATCGTAGAACCGGACGTCGGAGCGCAACGCCAGCTCCGACAGCAGCTCCGCCATGTCCTTGAAGTAATACCGGACAGCGTTGGTCGTCAGGCCCAGCTCCGAGGCGACGTCGGAGAGCTTGAGGGTGGCCAGGTCATGACGTTCGATCAGCGCGATGGCGGCATCCATGATGTCGCCGCGCCGTTCGACCTGCCGGTTCGGCCGTGCCATACCTGCGCCACTCCTGTCGTCGGGCCGGGTGGATCCACCCCATTTTGCACTTCCTCTTGCGTGCTGCGTCACACCGGCGCATAGTTCTTTTCCAATCAGGAAAAAAACTATCGGTGAAGTGAGCGTGACCAATGCGGGCCAGAGACCTGGGCGTAGCAATCGGAGACCATCCCACCGGGCCGCACAACGCCATCACCGACGTCGCCGGCGTCCAGGTGGGGCACACCACCATCACCTCCGACGATCCGCACACCGTGCGCACCGGCGTCACCGTCGTCATCCCCCACGAACACATCTGGACCGAACCGGTGTTCGCCGGCGCGCACCGACTAAACGGCAGCGGCGAACTGACCGGCCTGGAATGGATCCGGGAATCCGGCGAATTGACCACCGCCATCGGCCTGACCAACACGCACAGCGTCGGCGTGGTTCGCGACGAACTGGTGGCGGCGCAGGTGCGGGCCCGCGGCGAGGGCGTCTACTGGTCATTGCCCGTGGTGGGCGAGACCTACGACGGACTACTCAACGACATCAACGGCTTTCACGTGCGCCCCGAACATGTGCGGTCCGCGCTGGACAATGCCAGCGGTGAGCCGCCCGCCGAAGGCAACGTCGGCGGCGGCACAGGCATGATCTGCCACGGCTTCAAAGGCGGCATCGGTACCGCCTCCCGGGTCACCGACACCATGGCCGGGCGCTACACCGTCGGGGTTCTCGTGCAGGCGAATCATGGCCGTCGCGAACGATTTCGGATCAACGGCGTGCCGGTCGGCGAGCGGATCGGCGCCGAGCAGGTACCGCTTCCCGAACTTCCCGCCCGCTACGAACCGGGGTCGGGCTCGATCATCGTCATCGTCGCCACCGACGCCCCGTTGCTCCCCCACCAGTGCACCCGGGTGGCCCAACGTTCCGCTCTGGCCGTCGGCCGACTCGGCGGCACCGGCGAGCAGTACAGCGGGGATCTGATGCTGGCGTTCTCGACCGGCAACCGGGGGATCCCGCCGTATGCGTGGGACGAGGACACCGCGACGTCACGCCCGGAGATCCCACTGCGGATGGTGGCACCGCAACTGATGACCCGCCTGTTCGACATGACCATCGAGGCAACGGAGGAGGCCATCGTCAACGCCATGGTCGCCGCCACCACCATGACCGGCCGCAACGGTTTCACCGTCCACGCACTGGACCACGCCTTACTTCGCCATGCGCTGTCCCCCACTGCCCCAACACTTCAGGAGATCTCGTGACCACATCCACCAAGGCCGACGGGCGCCGCCTGACCGGGCGGCTCGGGCCGATCGGCATCGTGTTCATGGTCGTCGCGGCGGCCGCCCCACTGACGGTGATCGGCGGCAACATGCCGTTGGCGATGGGGCTGGGCAACGGCGCGGGCGCCCCGATGGGATTCGTGATCGCCGCGCTGGTGCTGCTGGTTTTCAGCGTCGGGTTCGTCACCATGACACCGTATGTACCCGAGGCCGGGGCGTTCTTCTCTTATGTGACAGTCGGACTCGGCGAGCGCATGGGCAAGGGCATCGCGGTGGTCGCGCTGATCGCCTACACCGCGATCCAGGTGGGCATCTACGGCTACATCGGCTGGGCCATCAACGACACCGTCACGCACTACAACGGGCCGGTGATCCCGTGGCCGGTGTACTCGTTCGTCGTCCTGGCGATCGTCGCGGTACTCGGCTACCGGCATATCGAGTTGAGCGCCAAAGTGCTCGGAGTGGCACTGGCGCTGGAGATCGGCATCGTCGTCATCCTTGACGTGGTGATGGTGGCCAACCCGAGCCCGGCCGGAGTCACCTTGAGCTCGTTCGATCCCGCCGTCTTCACTCACGGAACACTGGGCATCGCAGTCCTGTTCGCGCTCACCGGGTTCATCGGTTTCGAGGCCACCGCCGTATTCCGGGACGAGGCGCGGGATCCGGAACGCACCATCCCACTCGCCACCTATGCCGCGGTCATCATCATCGGCGCGTTCTACGCCATCACCGTGTGGGCGTTCGTCGTCGCGCTCGGGCCCGATCAGGTGACCGCGACAGCCGAGAAAACCCTTGCCGGAGAAGGCAATATGCTGCTGGACACCGCCGGTGACATGCTGGGCACGATCGGGCGCGACATCGTCAACGTGCTGCTGTTGACCAGTCTGTTCGCCTGCGTGCTGTCCTTCCACAACGTGATCGCGCGCTACCAGTTCGTGCTGGCCGGAAAAGGCTTGCTGCCGGCCAGACTTGCCGGTGTGCACGACAACCACGAGTCACCGGCATTCTCCTCGGTGGTGCAGACCGTCACGGCCGCCGTCATCGTCGGGGTGCTGGCAATCCTCGGGATCGATCCGCTGGTTGGGGTTTTCGGCTCGATGGCGGGCGTCGCCACTGTCGGCATGGTCGTCCTGATGCTCACCACGTCGATCGCGGTACTGGCGTTCTTCCTGCGCGGGCGCGCGACGGGCTCACTATGGACCACCCGTCTGGCGCCGGCACTCGCGGTGCTCGGGTTGCTGGGAAGTCTGTGGTTGGTGCTGTCGAACTTCACCTTGGTCACGGGCGGCAGTGCCACGTTGAGCGCCATCTTGGCCGCGATCCCGTTCGTCGGCCTGGTCGTCGGTGCGCTCGCCTGGCGGCCGTCGAAGTCGTTGGCACCCTCGACGACCTGATCACGGCTGGAAATGCAGTGGTCGACTACTGCACTGCTGCGCCCGCCCCCGAGTGAGGATCACCCTGAGCACGTCACAGGGGGCAGTGATGCGGATCGCGAAGCACATCGGGGTAGCACTCGCCGTCACACTCATGGCGGCGACACCACCGATCGCGGCGGCGGATAACGCCTCGCCCGACGGAACCGCACTGATCCTGTGCGGGACCACCTGCCCCACACCCGACCAGACGTACATCGACATCGTCAGGGACCAATACATCGGGCCGACCCACCCTGGGGTGAGCCTGAACTATGTCCCGGTCACCACACCGGAACAGTTCTGGCCGCTCACCGGCGCCATGCGCCTGCTCGGACTCGCAGTCGGTGACCCGCGGCTGTTCAGCCTGGCCGGCCCGGCCTGGCACGACGAGCCGTGGTGGAAGCTGACCGGACTGTTCGATCTCACCGCCAACCAATCGTTGCGGATCGGTGCCGCTGATCTGCGGACCGCGATGGCCGCTCACGGCAACGACCATCTGGTGATCTACGGTCTTTCGCAGGGGGCGGGCGTCGCGAACGTGGTGAAGAAAAGACTCGCCCGACAATACCCGCAGGGAACTACCGCTCCCGGCATCGACTTCGTCTTGAGTGGTGATCCGAATCTGCCCAACGGCGGATTGATGTCGCGCTTCCCCGGGCTTTACATCCCGATCCTCGATCTCGGGTTCAACGGCGCCGCGGCGACCGACACCCAGTTCACGACCGTCGAAATCAACCGGCAGTACGACGGATTTACCGACTTCCCGTTGTATCCACTCAATCTCGTCGCCGACCTGAACGCACTCATGGGAATCGTGTACCTGCACACCAACTCCTTCGATGTCAGCCTGCCGGCCGATCCCACGACCTCGCCGGCATATCAAGGCACCCACGGCGACACGAGCTACTACTTCTTCAGCACTGAGGATCTGCCGCTGTTCGCGCCGCTGCGCGCCCTCGGCGTGCCGGAGAAGATGATCGACGTGGTCGAACCGGCGTTCAGGGTGATCGTGGAAGCCGGCTACGACCGCAGTATCGCGCCGTGGGTACCCACCCCTGCCCGGCTGATCCCGTCGGTCGCTCCACGAAAGCTCGCCGCGGACCTGACCAAGGCAATCGAGGAGGGCATCGGCAATGCCCGCGCACTCATCGGACCGCTCTCCGGGCCGGGAACGGGGACGGGTGGCCCGGGCCCCAAACCGTCCGCCGGCGCGTCACCACAACCTGCGGTGTCCGCCTCGTCGCCCACGCCTAGCGGCGGTGCTGTCAGGGCAGCGCATCGGCCCAGATCAAATGTTGTTCGAAGCCAAGCGATTTCGTCATCGCGCGGTAGCGGTCACGGTAGTCGCGGTACGTCACCTCGGCACCACGCGAGTGCGCCAGCAGCGCGCGCAACCGCAGCAGGGTGACGTCGCGTATCGCGGAGTTCGCGCCGGTCCGCGCCATATCGTCAAGTGACGCCGAGGCTTCGGCGAGGTCTGCCTCGGCACCACGCTCCAGCAGAGCTTGCCCCAGAACACCTGTGGCCCAGAAGCCGTAGAAGACGTTACCCATCCGGCGCAGCTCGTCGACAGCACCGCGCATCTGCTCGATGGCTCCCTCACACTCGCCACGCCGGAACAATTCCCGCGCCGCCCACATGTCAGTGACCGGGATCAGGAAGAGCGCTCGTTTGCGCAGCCATATGCCGCGCACCTGCCTCATCAGTTCGAGTCCCCGGTCACGGTCGGCTGCTGAATCTCGATTGAGCAGGGCCACGGCCACGGTATACGCAGCCAAGCCCACCGCCCGATCGCTGCTGGCGCTGTACGCGGTCCGAAGCGCGTCCTCGCTTGTGCGCAAAAGGGATTCGTCAACGGAGAGAACGCCGTACTGCACGGCGAAACCATAGGTCCAGGCGATGGCACCGGAGAGGGTCTCGGGGTTGCTGCGACGGGCCATCGCGACCGCATCGTGGAGGTCACGGTGCCAGCCGGGGCGGCCCTGCCACCATCGCGCCGTACCGCGCCACGCGAGCGCGATCGCCAAAGGTGATCCCACGCCGTAGCTTGCGCCCTTCGCGGGGTCACCGGCAGCAAGGTCGATGATTGTCTGCGACCACCGCAACACTTCGGCGAACTCGCCGACGCCGAGCCAGTTGATGAATGCTATCGCCGCCACTCCCATGGCTGGGGTGGGGTCACCCATGTACTCGAACTGCGCCATCTGCTGGGACGACAACTGCGCGGCCTGCCGCGCGTGCCCTTCATAGAGAACTTCGGTGGCCAGTCCGGTCATCGCAATGGCCAGCGACGCGTTGTCCTCGGCGGCAGCGCAGAGTTGTTGCAGCTCTGCGAAGCGGGCTCCGGTTTCTTGTACTTCGCGGGCTTGCCAATCGGTGGCGCACAGCATGGTGCGCGGAGTGATCCGCATCGCCAGCACTGCAGGGGCGTCGCCGGGCAACCCGTCGGCGATGCGACGGGCGCGCTCCCAACTGATCCGGGCTGCAGCGAGATCGCGGTTGGTGGACCACGCTCCGGCACGCATGTGCCAGTCGTAGGCGGCCCGCAACTCGCCAGCGGCTTCGAGGTGTTCGGCGATCAGCGCCCCGTTCTCCTCCGCGGCCGGCGAAGCGTGTTCCATCGCGGCGGCCAGACGTCGATGCCATTGCGCGCGATCAGATTTCAGCTGTGATTCGTAGGCCACCGCACGGATCAGTGGGTGACGAAACGCGAACTCGGCGATCGGGACGAACCCGACCTGATCGATGAGCTCGGCGTGCAGCAGTTCGTCGAGCACCGGCTCGATCCCCAACGCGGGCAACAGGTCCGTGTTGAAGCGGGCTCCGATCACCGACGCGGCGTTCAACGTTCGCTTCGCCGGGGCGCTCAACCGGTCGATTCGCGCTTCGATGGCCGACTGCACGGTTGCCGGCACACTCACGTCGGCAACAGCTGTCACGCATCGGTACGCGCCGGTCTGGCCGGCCAATGCACCGCGTTGGGCCAACTCGCGAACCATCTCCTCGGCGAAGAACGGGTTCCCGTCCGCCCTCTCCGCGATGATGGTCGCGAGCTCTCCGATCGACGTATCCAAGCCGAGCAATTCGTGGAGCAGCATCGCGATATCCGGATCACCCAGTGCACCAAGCGCTATGGTCTGAGCACCCACCACGTGTCGTAACGGTCCCTGATATTCCGGGCGAGCGGTAACCAGAACCATCGACCGCGTGCGCGGGATGACTGACAGGAAATCAGTCAACATCGACTCGCTGACGCTGTCGATCCACTGCGCATCGTCGACGATGAACAATGCCGGCGTGGTACGGGCCAGTGACGTCGTGTTGATCAGCGCAGTCAGCCGGCGCCGACGTGCGTCCGGATTGATCGACGGCAGCGCCACCCCGGGGTCGGAGATACCGAGGAGGTCGTCGAGCAACAACAGATCCTGCGGGTCGGCAGCCGGGAATTGATCCCGCACCCGAGCTCGCGCCGACTCGTCGGCGAGGTCGGCAACACCGATTCGGGCGCGCAGCAGCTGGGCGACGACCCGGAAGGGAACGTCACCGGCATGAGATTCACAGAACGTCCAGAACACGTCGACGCCGCGGCTGCGGGCGAAAGCTGCTGCTTCCCGGGCCACCCGGCTTTTGCCGATACCCGGTGGGCCTACGACATTCACGACGTCACCGCGGCCGTCGATCGCGCGCTCCATGATGGCTTCCAGCGCCGCCACCTCCCACCGCCGTCCGACCAGACGCGCCTCCGTACGCCCGCCCGGACGCTGACCTGGGCCGATATCCAGCAGCCGGTACGCGGCCACCGGCCGGTAGGCGCCCTTGATCCGGACATGCTCCGGATCGGCGAGCCGGACCCGGTGTTCGACGAGACCCGCGGTGGACTCCGAGAGCATCACGCCGCCCGCGGGCGCCACCGACTCCATCCGTTGCGCCATCCCGACCTGTTCACCGGTGGCGTGGTAACCCAGTGCTCCTGAACCGATCTCACCTGCAATCACTCGTCCCGAGTTCACTCCCACCCGCACCTGCAATGCGACTTCGTCGGTCCGCTGGACATCGGCAGCTAGTCGATCCGCCTCGTCCTGAATCGCCAGGGCCACCAGGCATGCCCGAAAAGCGTGATCTTCCAAGGCGATCGGCGCTCCGAAAATCGCCATGACGCCGTCGCCGGTGTACTCCACCGTGCCGCCGTAACGTCGCGCCATTGCCGCCGAACGCTCCACAAGCTCAGTCATGATCTCGCGCAACCGCTCGATGTCAACAGCAGCCGCAATGTCCATAGAGCGCACGACATCGGCGAAGAGCACGGTGACCTGTTTGTACTCCGCCGCCCGCCCGCCCTGCATCACGGCCGCACCGCAGCTGTTACAGAACCTCGAGTTCAGCGGCAGTTCAGCGCCGCATGGCTCGCATGTCAGCGCCGAAGGCGCTTCATCACCATGACCGTCCCCCGACGCGTGCACGCCAACATCGTGTCACCGCCGCATCAACACCTCAGCCGTCTTCGGGGAAATAGCGTTGCCCGTCGACCACTGCCCGGGACTAGAAGTTCCAGTCCTCGTCTTCGGTGACGACGGCCTTGCCGATCACGTAGCTCGAACCCGACCCGGAGAAGAAGTCGTGGTTCTCGTCGGCGTTCGGCGACAGCGCCGACAGGATCGCCGGGTTCACCTCGGTCTCGTCGCGCGGGAACAGCGCCTCGAAGCCCATGTTCATCAACGCCTTGTTCGCGTTGTAGCGCAGGTACTTCTTGACGTCCTCGGTCAGCCCGACCGAGTCGTAGAGATCCTGCGTGTACTCAATCTCGTTCTCGTACAACGCGAAAAGCAGCTCGTAGGCGTAGTCCTTGAGGTCCTGCTTGCGCTCATCGGTCTGGACCGCGTAGCCCTTCTGGAACTTGTAGCCGATGTAGTACGCGTGCACGGCCTCGTCGCGGATGATCAGCCGGATCAGGTCGGCGGTGTTGGTGAGCTTGGCCCTGCTCGACCAGTACATCGGCAGGTAGAAGCCGGAGTAGAACAGGAACGCTTCGAGGAAGACCGAGGCGATCTTGCGCTTGAGCGGATCATCACCGCGGTAGTAGTCGAGGATGATCTGCGCCTTGCGCTGCAGGTTGACGTTCTCCTCCGACCAGCGGAATGCCTCGTCGATCTCGGCGGTCGAGCACAGCGTGGAGAAGATCGAGCTGTAGCTCTTGGCGTGCACCGACTCCATGAACGTGATGTTGGTCAGCACCGCCTCTTCGTGCGGGGTGAGCGCATCCGGGATCATGCTGACCGAGCCGACCGTGCTCTGGATGGTGTCCAACAGTGTCAGGCCGGTGAAGACACGCATGGTGAGCTGCTTCTCGTCGGCGGTCAGCGTGCCCCACGACGGGATGTCGTTGGATACCGGCACCTTCTCGGGCAACCAGAAATTACCGGTCAAGCGATCCCAGACTTCCGCGTCCTTCTCGTCAATGACACGGTTCCAGTTGATCGCCGTCGCCCGGTCGATCAGCTTCGTTCCATCGCTCACCGAAACCCCACTTCACCACGCTGTTTGCCCCGTTTCCGGCTGACGACCAAAACACTACCCCTGGGGTGTGACAACGCGCCGCAACACAACAACTTGTGTTGCGGCGGTGTCGAACCCACAGGTCCGACGCGCGTCGGGGCGGGGCTCGGCGTGTCGGGTCATCGCACCCCGGAGAAGCGGTATTCCGAGCGCTTGAGCGAGCGGGTGGACAACCAGTACTGCCATGTCATGCCGCTCCACAGCGTGCGGTTCTTGCCGTGCTCGTCGAGATACCAGCTGCTGCAGCCGCCGGTGCTCCACACCGCACCCTGCAGATCGTCCTGCAGTTCGGCGTTGAAGGCGTCCTGGGCCGAGCGGGTCGGTGCCAGCGCCTGCGCACCGGCCTTGTCGACGGCACCGATCGCCTGGCCGACGTAGCGGATCTGCGACTCGATCATGAAAACCACCGAGTTGTGGCCCAGTCCGGTGTTCGGCCCGAGCAGGAAGAACAGGTTGGGCATGTCGGCGACGGCGATCCCGCGGTGCGCCTGCACGCCCTCGCGGTTCCAGCGGTCCACCAGATCCTCGCCGCCGGGGCCCTTGATGCCGACGTAGGTGTAGGAGTCGGTGACGTGGAAGCCGGTCGCGAACACGATGACGTCGGCCGGACGTTCGGTGCCGTCCTCGGTGACGATCCCGTGCGGGGTGATACGGGCGATGCGGTCGGTCACCAGCTCCGATCGCGGCTCGGCGATGGCACGAAAATAACTGTTGGAGAACAGAACTCGCTTGCAGCCCACCCGATAGCTCGGCGTCAGCCGACGCCGCAGGTCGCGATCTTTGACCTGGTGGCGGATGTTCCACTTGCCGGCCATCTCCCCCAGCGTCAGCAGCTCGGGGCGTTTGGTCATCGCGAAGCCGAGGGCTTCCTGGAACCAGTAGATGCCGGTGCGCAACGCCGCCCGGGTGCCGGGCACCGTGCCGAAGGCGTTGCGCATCCACATCGGGATCGGGTTGTTGGACCGAGGCAGCACCCATGCCGGGGTGCGTTGGTAGAGCTGCAGTGCGCCGACCTTGTCGACGATCTCCGGGACGATCTGGATGGCACTGGCTCCGGTGCCCACGACCGCGACCCGTTTGCCGGTCAGGTCGACACCGTGTTCCCACTGCGCGGAGTGGAACGCCTCCCCCTCGAAGTCGGCCAGGCCCTCGATATCGGGGATGGACGGGATGTGCAGCGCGCCGGCGCCGGAGATCAGAAACTGGGCGACGTACTCGCGGCCGTCCTCGGTGAAGACGTGCCAGCGATACTCGGCGTCGTCCCAGTGGGCGCGTTCGACGCGGGCGCCGAAATGGATGTAGCGGCGCAGACCGTGCTTATCGGTCACACCCCTGAGGTAGTCCAGGATCTCCGGCTGCAGCGACCACATGTAGGTCCAGTCCGGCTTGGGTTCGAAGGAGAAGGAGTAGAGGTGCGCCGGGATGTCGCAGGCGCAGCCCGGGTAGCTGTTGTCACGCCAGGTGCCACCCACGTCGTCGGCCTTCTCCAGGATCAGGAAGTCGACGCCGCGGCGCTGCAGCTCGATTCCCATCCCCAGCCCGGAGAAGCCGGTGCCGATGACCAGCGCCCGGGTGTGGACGGGTTCGGTGGTGGCGTCGGCGACGGCAGGCTCAACAACGGTCATGCGACCAAAATACCCAATACCGGCGGTATCGCCTAGGTGTGTTCGGGCTCAGCCGGCAGCGACACGGCGCTGCATGGCCTCGTGAATCGGGCGGTCGGGATCGAGATTGACGCCCAGCAAGTCCGCGGTGCCGTTGACCGTTCCGAGCATGATCGTGGTCAGGTGATTGATGAACTCGTCCGTCGGCATCCGGCGCGGGCTGTCCGGATCGGGGCCCAGCCACCAGTCGGTGGCCGCCGAGCACGCGCCGAACGCAGCCGCCGCAGCCAGTTGTAGCGCAGCGGGATCGAGCTGCATGCCACTCAGCTCGTTGTTGAACGTGTCGGCGAACGCCATCGTGATCTCGCGCCCCTCGTTGAGTGCGCGCTGCGTGGACTCGGACTGCTCGGGAAAGCGCCCCTGGAGCATGAACCGCAGCACATTGGGGTGCTGCTCGACCAGGTTGACGTACTCGGCCACCCCACGGCGGACGACCTCCCGGGTCGGGTCCGTGGCGGCGTCGATGTTGGAGAAAATCGCACTCCAGAGCATGTCGCGCAGCCGCTTGCCGATCGCCTGGAACAGGTCGGATTTGTCGGTGAAGTGCCGGTAGATCTTCGGCTTGGCGGTGCCGGCCTCTTCGGCGATCTCACGCAGGCTCACCTCGGGGCCGTGCTTGTCGATCGACCGGAACGCGGCGTCGACGATCTCGGCACGGACCTTCTTGCGGTGCTCCCGCCAGCGCTCACTGCGCGCGTCGACCTTGCCGGGCTCGGACCCCGACCGCGATCTGGAGACTTTACGCACGTCAAGAACTGTACCTGCAGTGTCGGCTGACCAGGGCCGACCTTGCGTGATGACTATTACATCGGTCTGACGCAGGCCGTCGCCGGGCAGAGCGGCAGGGCGTTCTCCGATAGCATCGTCGCATCCGATAATCGAACCGAGACGAGACGTAGTGACCGAGCGATTCGACCTGGTGGTAGCAGGCGGAGGGCCATCAGGATCCGCGGCCGCGTGGCAGGCCGCGCAGACCGGCGCACGGGCGGTCGTGCTGGACAAAGCCCAGTTCCCGCGGGCCAAGCCCTGCGGTGACGGCCTGACCGCCCGCGCCGTGAGCTACCTGCAGAAGATGGGCCTGGCCGACGAGGTCAACACGTTCCATCGGGTCAACCGCGTGACGGTCTTCAGTCCGTCGCAGTGGGAGCTGTCGTTCCCCAAGCGTCCGGGGATGCCCGACCACGGCCACACCGTCAGTCGCGAGCACCTCGACACACTGCTGCTCAAGCACGCCGAATCGGCAGGCGCGACGGTGCGCCAAGGTGCCGAGGTGGCCGGACCAGAGCTCGACGCCAACGGCCGAGTGGTCGGTGTGGTGCTCAAGAGCGGTGAGAAGGTGCTCGGCGACGCGGTGATCGCCGCCGACGGTGCCTACTCGCCGATCAAGCGGGCGCTGAAGATCGATTCGGAATACAACGGCTACTCGGCGATCGCGATCCGCTCCGAGATGCCGGCCAACCGTCCCGACTCGGACAGCCTCGACATCTATTTGAAGCTGGCGTTCCAGGGCGATCAGCTGCCCGGGTACGGCTGGGTGTTCCCGATGGGCAACGGGGTGTTCAACATCGGCCTCGGCTACGTCAACAGCTACAAGAACTGGCAGTCGATCAACGCCACGCAATTCCTCGGCGACTTCCTGCGCACCCTCCCACCCGACTGGGAACTGCCGCCGATCGAGGAGCTCAAGAAGAACAAGAGCGTGCGGGCCTGGCGACTGCCGATGGGGTTCACGGCCTGGCCCCCGTGGCGGCCGGGTGTTCTGTTCACCGGCGACTCGCTGGGCGCCGGCAAGCCCGCCTCAGGTGCAGGCATCTCCAAGGCCTTGGAGTCCGGTCTGGCCGCAGGCGAGTGCGCGATCGCGGCGCTGCAGAACGGCGGGCCCGACGACTTCACCAACTACGGGCAGCGCATGGAAGCCGCATGGGGCCGGGAGTACAAGCGGGGACGCTACTTCCACAAGCTGCTGGGATACCCGCAGGTGGCCAACGCCGGGATCAAGCTGATTGACAACGCCACCTTCCGGGACGCGATGCTCAAGGCGCTGTACAAGAAAGCCCAAGGGCCGCAGCACAAGTACTGAGCGCATGGCGACGACGACGGTCGGCCTCAACGACGAGGAGCTGGCACGGATCGAAGGCGAGTTCGGCTTCGAGTTCGCCGACGACCATCGAGCGTTTCTGTCTTCTGGTCTGCCCGTTGGAGATTCGTGGCCGGACTGGCGTTCGGCGTCGCGCCGGAGTCTGCACCAACGATTGCGGCTGCCCGCCGAGGGCATTCTGTTCGCTGTCGAATGGCAGGACTTCTGGGGTTCCGACTGGGGTGTGCGGCCGGCCCGGATAAAGGACGCGTTGCGAAGTGCGAACTACCACCTGGCGCGGGTGCCGCAGCTGGTACCGCTGCACGCCAACCACTACCTGCCCGCGGGGCGCGGCACGTCCGGGCACCCGGTGCTGTCGATCTATCAGACCGACGTGAGTTGTTGCGCCGCAGACGTATTCGACTACGTCAATCCTGATCCGTCGCGGAAGTCGGCGTCGACGGTGCCGTTCTGGTCAGACCTGATCGGCTAGGCGCCAAGCGGGTTGAGCTGATCGGCCGTGGCGTCGTCGGCTGCCGTCGAGATACTCAGCGCCTCGTAGCGTTCGTCGGCGGCAAGCAGAGGGTCTGCTGCACGAATAGGTGACATCTGAGTTGGCTTGCCCAGCGTGGGCAGGC
>NZ_PDHO01000053.1 GCF_002887815.1 Mycobacterium sp. ENV421
CACCCATCATCACCGCCAATGACGCCGACATCCTCATCCATAGCGACGGGCAACACTTGATTCGATGATGGAGAGCCGCTGGGGACGCATCATCAATATCGGGTCTGACGCTGGGCGTGTGGGATCCTCCGGCGAGGTGGTCTACTCCGGCACGAAGGGTGCCGTCATCGCCTTCAGCAAGGCGTTAGCGCGCGAAATGGCCACCAAAGGCATCACTGTGAATACGTGTGTCCGGGCCCCACTGACACTGCGTTGCTCAAGAAGGTCGCGGATGCGAGTCAAGGGCTGTATGACGCCCTGGCGCGCGCGGTCCCGATGAAGCGCATTGGGACACCCGAGGACATCGCGCCGGCCGTCGTCTTCTTCGCCGGCGACGGCGCGACCTACATCACTGGGCAGACGTTATCGGTTAGCGGTGGCCTGACCATGATATGAGCCCTGGCGCCAGGGCTCCCTGCTTGGCCGTGCCCGATAGTCGGCGGCTCGCGAGGGTGCGGATGTCGTGGGTGGTGTTCGCGGGTCAGCGCCCGACCAGTTCCTCCGCCATCTTATTGGTCGCGCGCTCAAGCCCGGAAAGGTTGCGGACGACTTCCACCCGATCGCATAGCGGGGCATAAAGCGGCAGGTCACATCGCCCCAGGGGCCATGAGTATCGCGGTTCCGGTGTCAACCAGATCACTTCCCGCGCACGCCGCGCAATGTCTTCGAAGGCCGCCACGTTGGGGTCGTTTCCGTTTCCGCGACCGTCGCCCAGGATGAGCACCGTAGTGCGCCGCGTGACAGCCGATGTGTGATCAGAGAGAAAGGCTGCAAAAGCGGCGCCGTAATCGGAGTTCGCATCGACGTCGAGCACGTCGCCGCCGAAGATCAGGCCGAGCGCGTGCTCAGTCGGATGCTCGGCGAACAGTTCGGTGATCTCGGCGACCTCGGCGACGAAAACGAAAGAACGTACCTGAGCGAATAGGTCCTGCAGTCCGTGTACCAGATGAAGCGTGAACCGCGCGGTGGACCGGACGGACAAGCTGACGTCAGCCAATACCAGTAGCCGCGGTTTGTCCTCCATGCGGCGAAGAGTGACAGGGTTGAATGGGATGCCGTCGTGACGGAGATTGCGGCGCATCGTGCGTCCGGAATCGATGCGGCCACCGGTGGCGAGCCTGCTGCGATGCGTCAGAGCGCCGCGCAGCGACCTCGCCAAGCGGCGTAACGAAGCCTCCAGCTCGGCGCGCTCGCGCTCGACCACCTGGTCGATCGCACCAAGGCGCCGTTCGCCGGACTCGATCACCCGCTGCTCAAGAGCCAACAGCGCCTCAAGGTGCCGCTTCAGGGCGGTGGGGAGATCTGCGAGGAGGCCAGCCAACTGCCCAGCAAACGATTTCGGGTCGCCACCGAAGTCGAGAGCCTCGTCCTCCAACGTGTTCAACCAAGCCAGCAACGCCTCCTCTTGAGCCACGCTGAGATCCGCATCGACGTGGGTTCCCGTGGACCGAGAGAGCTGGCCGGGGACGCCCGCGCCACGCAGGCGGTCAGCTTCGAGCAGCACGCGCCGCGCCTCACCGAGCATTCCCTGGTTTTCCTTTGAAAACGCAATCTCATCGGTCATCGCAGCTAGATCTATTTTGTTGGCTTCCTGATGCAGGTTGTACTGCTGCGCCAAGTCGGCCGGATCGAAGTAGTCCCTGATGTCGGAGGGCGCGCCGTGTTCGTGGCCTTGTTCGGGAATCGGGCTCGGGTTTTCGGACATGGTGAACGATTCCACCTGGCCGGTATCGCTCAGATCGTCGTGGGTGTGACCGTGCGGCTCATCACCGCCTAACCCGACCCGAACCAGCGAGAAGAAAGCTGTGAACACCTCGTCAAAAATTTCCTGGTCACGACGGTCTTTTAGCAGGGAGACCGCCAACGCGCACCGTAGTGTCTCCTTATCGGCGAGCACTCCTGGCTGGCTCGCAGCATGCATCGCGTCCAGAGCCTCCGCTACTGAGACGCGCACCCCAGCAAGCCGCAACAGGCGAACGAACCGGTGGATTGCAGCGTCCATGCCGCGTCCTCACAGAGCGCGGCGTCGGGCGAACGAGCGGCTGCCCTGCTCTGAGCTCACGTGTGTACGCGCGCCTGACGGCTCCGCGCCGGTTTTCGGCGTGCCGTAATAGCCGTCGTCAAAGCGGTTCGGAGTGTCTTTGGCGGCCCGCACCGCCGAGCCCTCGACGTCGGCATCCTGCAATGTGTGGTCGTGGCGATGGTGATGGTCGTGATGGTGGTGGTCGTCGTGGGGGTGATCATGGTGATGTCCGTGGGTGGAGTCCGGGACGGTCGCGTTCGGGTCGACAAGGCGCGGAATCACCTCGAGCGCCTTGCGCACGTCTTTGTCGTACTTGACCACCACCGACACGGTCTCCGCGAGGACGGGTGCGGTGAGCTCTTGGACTCCGAGAACAGCAAGGGTCCGCGCCCAGTCAATGGTTTCGGAGATGCTCGGAGCTTTACGGAGCTCGAGTTCACGCAGTTCGCGGATGATCTCGACGAGCTGCGCGGCCAAAACGTCGGATAATCCGGTGTTCTTCGAGCGGACGATCTCGAGCTCTCGCTCGGCACTCGGGTAGTCGAGAAACAGGTGCAAACATCGCCGCTTGAGCGCGGCTGCAAGGTCGCGGGTGTTGTTGGAGGTCAACACGACATACGGGGGGGTGGCCGCTGTGAAAGTACCGATCTCGGGCACTGAGACCTGAAATTCGCCCAGGATCTCCAGCAAGACGGCCTCGAGTGCTTCGTCGGCGCGGTCGACCTCGTCGATGAGCAGCACGACTGGATCCTCTGCGCGGATCGCCTCCAGGAGGGGCCGTGGGGCGAGGAAGCGCTCGGAGAAGAATATGCTTTCTCGGGCGCCGATGCGGTCGATCGCCTCGTGCAAATCCGCTGCGTCGGCGACGATTTGACCGATCTTTTCGCGCAGCATCTGGGTGTAGAGCAACTGCTTGCCGTAGTCCCATTCGTAGAGCGCCTTTGTCTCGTCTTGGCCCTCGTAACACTGCAGCCGCAGCAGTCGGCGGCCGGTAGCCAACGCCAGCGACTTGGCCAGTTCGGTTTTCCCAACTCCTGCGGGCCCTTCGAGCAGCATCGGCTTGTTCATCTGGGTGACCAGGTAGACGGTCGTGGCGAGTCGCCGGTCGGCGATGTAGCCGAGCTCGGTCAGGCGGGCGACGACGTCGTCGACGCTGTTGAACGGTGCAGTAGCCGAGATGGTCACGGGTGAGTCCTTTGCACGAGAGATTGGGCCGGGCAGCGGGTAGGGAGTGCCGCTGCCCGGCCCAATCCCCTCAACTGAGGAGGTCGTCGAGATCGCCATTGAGGCAGTGGTCAACTACCGGGCGCACGGTCTCGAACGTGCACTCCTTGGGGTTGCCGGGGGTGCAGGCGTCTCCGAGGACGTGGTTGGTGATGTTGTCGACGTCTTCCTTGTCGCCCTTAATCGTAGGCCGCGACTCGTAGAATTTCGTCGGCCCAACTCCGAGCCTGTTCTTGCTGTAGCTGTTCTGGGTGACATCGGTGAACTTTTCCGGGATGCCGACGTCCCTCAGCAGTCTGATGCCCGCGGCAAGGGCTTGATCGGCTGCTTGAACATCCGTCAAGCCGGTGGTATCGACCCCCATAGCCTCGGCGATCTCTGCAAAGCGCTTGTACATCACCGGCATGTTGAAGGCCCACACCCGCGGTAGCGCGATGGCGTTGTTCAAGCCGTGGTGGGTGTCGTAAAACGCGCTCACGGCGTGCGAAATTGAGTGAATGATACCCAGACCGCCCGAATTGAAGGCTTGAGCGGCGATGTACTGCGCATACATCATGCCCTCGCGGCCGGCCAGATCCTGCGGGTTCCACGTCGCCTGCCGGAGGTTCTCCGCCGTCAGTTTGATCGCGTAGAGCGCGTTACCCAACGACGGGGCGAAGTTCAGCCGCGAGACGTAGGGCTCCGACGCGTGCGCTAACACGTCGAACCCGCACTGAGCGGTGTAGTCGACGGGGCAGTCGAAGTACAGGACCGGGTCGTCGACCGCCAGCGTGGCCACCGAGGCGTCGTCGAAGGCCACATATTTGTGCGGTTTGCTCGGATCGGTGGTGGTGTCGGTGATGACGTAGGCCCACGAGGTCTCCGAACCGGTGCCCGCTGTGGTGGACACCGCGATGTGGGGCGGGTTCTTCGGATTTTCCGATTTATTGAAACCTTCGAACTCGTTTACGTTGCGCCCGTCGTGGGCCACGGAGATGCGGGCGCCCTTGCAGGCGTCATGCGAGGATCCACCGCCGATGGAGACGAAGCTGTCGCACCCATTCGTTTGGTACAGCTCGACGGAATCCATGACGTTGTAGTCCTTGGGATTGGACTCCACTTTGTCGTAGAGCACGACTTCAAGCCCGTGGTACTTCAAGGACTCGACGATCTTGTGCACGATGTCCGACCCACGCAGGCCGCTGGTCATGACTAACGTCTTCTTGAAGCCGAGCTTGAGGGCCTCGGGACCGATCAGTTCGTGAGCACCCGGACCGAGGAGTGCCCGGGGGAATGGGTGGAATTCCTTGATCGGGAAAGGTTTGAGGAGTTCTTCGACCTGCATGGGGTATCGGGTCCTATCTGCGTGTTCTCGCACGCGCTCACATCTGACGTTCCGCCGCTTCTCAGCACCTCGTCGGTGCGAGAATTCGGATACGGCGAGCGCCAAAGTAGTGAATCGAGCCCAGTCGGTAAAGCAAATTCACCGGACCCTGGTCAATAGGGCGCCAAGACCGTGCGACTGGCTAGTGCCCGAGCCGCCCAATCGGGCAGGTCCGGCGATGGGTGACCCACATTAAAATTCGCCGGGACCCAAACATTCACTCGTGACTTAGGGGGCGGGCGCCGATCAGTATCGCCAGGGAATCGCACCCTACCGAAGGAACGCCGGTCGCGCGGTGTCCCGACTTGAGCGCGGTGCTCTTGGCAATTTCTCTGAGCCGGCGGCTCAAATCCGGTGGGACCAACTCGCTTGCGCCAATCGTATTCCGAGAACGGCGAGGTGAGTGGGGTCTGACACTCGGCCTAGAGTGCAGCACCCGCCGCTCGCTGACACGAACCGTCTTCATGTTCCTGGGTTAACGTCTGCGACTCGCGTCACATTGTTTGCTGCGTGGGCCCATGACCCAACCGCTCAGAGGTAGATTGCAAGTGTCTGGATATGATGCGGATCACAAAGGAGGCGGCGAAGTGCCTGTTGAAGCCGCAACTCCGCCTTCGATGCGTCCAGATATCGCCATGTCTTGGCGCCGGTCAACGCTAAGTGGTGTCGAACCTAGCATGACACCGCGGATCGACGTGACCCTCGACTTCAACAACGATTCGCGGCTGCTGCGTTCGGCGGCGCCGGTACTCGAAGAACTCGGACGGGAGATCGCCGACGCCGGACTGTGTCTGTTGTTGGCCGACCGCGATGGTCGCATCGTGCGAAGTGTCATCGACAACCCGGTGCTTGAGAGACGTATCGCAGACCTCGGAATCGTCACAGGCGCCCGCTTCAGTGAGGATACGGTCGGCACGACGTCGCTGGGCACGCCGTTGGAGCTTCGCCGCGGCGTCGTGGTCAACGGGCCCGAACACTACCTTGAACGGCTTCGCCGGCTCAGCTGCTACGGATCTCCGATCATTCACCCAGCGACTGGCCGGGTAGAAGGCATCCTGGACATGACGGTCGAGGACGAACAGGCAGACCCGCTGTTCATCCCGTTCGTCGACCGCGCCGTGCGCGAGATTGAGCGCCGGCTTCTCGACGGATCGAGGGTGTCTCAGCAGCGGCTGGTCGCCGCGTTCCAGGACGCCACGCCGCCGCCCCACTCAGCACTGGCCGCCATCGGGGTGGACCTCCTGCTCCATAACAACGTGGCGGCAAACCTGCTGAGTTCGAGCGATTACGTGTTGTTGCGCGAGGTCGCTTGTGAGCTCCGCCCTGGTGAGCGGCGAAGGATCAACGTCGAGTTGGCTTGCGGTGAGCCGGCGCTGGTGGAGGCTGAGTCGATTCCCGGCAGTGAAGGCGGCGCGATTTTTGTCGTTGTGCCGCTGCTTCCGAACGCTAGCGCCGTGCCGCGTGGGCCGCACGTGAGCGCCGCGCCGCCACGGCTCAGCGTCGAGATCAGCGAGGCCGCCAGCATGGGCGCGCCGGTCGCTGTATGCGGAGAAGCCGGATCGGGCCGCACGACGATCGCACGCGAAGTTGCAGGCGCGGCCGCCGTCTGGCTGGATGCCTGCGAGATACCCGAGCTCGGGGTGGCTCGTTGGGTCAAGCGATTGACCGAGGCGGCGGGCACGGAGTCGGCAATCGTTGTCGAGCACGCTGATTCACTGCCCGAGTCGACGATCCCCGCGTTGGCTCGGCTCGTTGACGGTCGCTCCGGACGGGGTTTCGTTTTGACCAGCGGTCCCCTCGAGGACCTGCCTCCAGCCGTTGTGGCGTTGGTCGCTCGGTGCCCGGGGCGCATTGATATTCCCCCCCTTCGTCGACGCCGCCTCGAGTTCGGCGCGATCACTCGTCGGATGCTGTCGAAGCTGGACGGCAGCTGGGAACTCACGCCTAATGCGTTGGCTGCATTGGCTGCCAGCGAGTGGCCGGGCAACCTGAGCGAGCTGGCCAGCGCGTTGCGTGCAGCCTCGCAGTCGGCGACCGGCGGCAGAATCGATCGCCCGGATCTTCCGGCCAGGTATCAACACGTTGGACGCGTCACCCACCTCGGCGGGCGCGAACGCGCCGAGCGACAGGCCATCGTCGATGCCCTGTCCAACGCTTCGGGCAACAAGGTGCACGCGGCGCGGGAACTGGGGATCAGTCGCAGCACGCTGTACTCGCGGATGAAGGCCCTGGGCATCCCGTCGTGACGGGGCCCGTGCGATCTGCACCAGCCTCTAGATGAGGGCAACAGTCGGCTGAGGTGTCCAATAGTCGAACAGTTAAGAACACACCGCGTAGGTGATGATGACTTCGGTCACATAGGTATGTCCGATGTGATGACCGCCAACAGAGTACGTGGCATTCGGGAGGAACGAAGTGACACTCGTTGCGCAGCCCTCGCTGCTTCCCGGCGTTCGGGCGTTCCTCGCGGCGTCGAAGAGCTTGTTGATTGGCGGGCAGTGGGTCCAAGCAGCATCCGGGGAGTCGTTCGCGACGATCGATCCGTCGACCGGCAACACGCTGACCGAGGTCGCCCACGGTCGCGTTGCCGACATCGACGATGCGGTGCGAGCGGCCAGAAGGGCTTTCGACTCTGGTCCTTGGCCGGCGATGAAGCCCAACGAACGTGAACGCATGCTGTGGCGCGTCGGCGACATCCTCTCCGAGCGTGCCGACGAATTCGGCCAGTTGGAGTCGCTGGACAACGGGAAGTCCGTGGCCATCGCGACCGCGGTCGACGTTGCGTGGTCCGCGGACGTTTTCCGGTACTACGCCGGCTGGGCCACCAAGATTGAAGGATCGACGATCAGCGTGTCGATGCCCTTCGCGCCCGGTGGACGCTTCCACGCCTACACCTTGCGCGAACCGGTCGGGGTCTGTGGCCTGATCGTGCCGTGGAACTTCCCGCTGCTTATGGCGGCGTGGAAGTTGGCACCCGCGTTAGCCGCAGGCAACACCGTGATTCTCAAGCCGGCCGAACAGACGCCGTTGACAGCACTACTACTTGGCGAGGTCTTCCAAGAGGCCGGCTTCCCGCCGGGAGTCGTGAACATCGTGACTGGCTTTGGCGACGCCGGCGCTGCGCTCTCCGCGCACGACGATGTGGACAAGATCGCATTCACCGGGTCGACAGAAGTGGGCAAGAAGATCGTTGATGCCGCCAAAGGGAACCTGAAGAAAGTGTCCCTCGAACTCGGGGGCAAAAGCGCCAACGTGGTCTTCGCTGACGCCGATTTCGACTGCGCCGTTACTGGCTCGCTCAACGCCTGGCTGTTCAACCACGGCCAGTGCTGTGTGGCGGGAAGTCGACTATTGGTGGAGGACAGGATCTTTGACGACTTCACCCACGCCGTCGCCGATGCGGCCAGCAAGGTGAAGATCGGGCCTGGGCTGGATCCGACCACGGAACTCGGCCCGCTGGTCTCACAAGAGCAGTTCGACAAGGTTACCGGCTACCTGGGCGCCGGCCTGGCGGACGGGGCGCGTGCCTTGACCGGCGGACACCGTTGGGGCACAACCGGTTTCTTCGTCGAACCCACGGTCTTCGTCGATGTGCGGCCAGGGATCAGCATCGTCGAGGAGGAGATATTCGGCCCGGTAGTGGCCGCGATGCCCTTCAAAGCGAGCGAAGATGTCTCGCGCGCCGCCAACGACACGATTTACGGATTGGCCGCTGGTATCTGGACCAAAGATATCTCCAAGGCCCACAGCATGGCTCGCCAACTCAAGGCTGGCTCGGTGTGGATCAACCAATACAACGGGTTCGACACTGCGATGCCGTTCGGCGGCTACAAACAATCGGGGTGGGGTCGCGAGCTCGGAGCGTCCGCAATCGACCTCTACACCCAAACGAAATCGGTCAACATCGCACTGTGAGTAACTCGACCACCCCAGAAGGAGAGTCACCTGTATCAATCCCCCCGATGCCGATCACACGTCCAAGAAAGGATTCCCAAGAAATGACAACTACTCGAACCGAGCGAGCTTCCGGGCACCGCGGAGCGACCGCCCATAAGTCAGACGGACCCGTGTCGCGCGGCGGCTCATGGGTCGCGCTCGTCATCGCCCTATCGGCGGTGGCCGCCCTCAGCCTCGGCTGGCGGCTATATCAGCAGGTGTGGGCGTTCACCACTGGCCTGGACTCGCACACGCCCGACTTCAACAAGTATTGGTTGTCGCTTGCAGCGGCCAACATGCTCTTGCTGCCCGCCGGTGCTGCTGCCATCTACGCATGGTTGTGGGTTTCGGCAAAGCGGCTGCCCAAGGAAGTTAGTCGTGAGGACGAAAGCGGGCGCCTGTGGCGGCTGTGGGTCCTGGTGGCGATGTTCTGCGCGACGGTCTTCGCTGGTGGTAGCTTCTTCGCCGAAGAGGATGCCAGCTGGCATCAGATCCTGACTCGCGACACCGCCTTCACACCCAGCCACGACGTGCTGTTCTATGGCGTGTTCCCGCTGATGATCTACATGGCGGCCGGGATTTACCTCTACGCCCGCACGCGTCTGCCGCACATCTACGGTGGTAAAGCCTTGCCGGTGTCGTTCACGCTCATCGTGGCCGGCAGTGCACTGCTGTTCTTCCAAGTCGCGATGAACGAGTTCGGACACAGCTTCTTTCAGGCCGAAGAGGTCTTCTCCGCGCCGCTGCACTGGCCGTTCGTCATCTTCGGTTATCTGCTGGCCGCCACGTTCGCAATCTGGTTCGAGACGCTTCCGCGGATCTTCGAACTGGCCCGACAGGAGCGCGAACTCGCGACCGAGGCTGCGCCAGTTCCGGTCGGGGCGGCTGAAGCGCCGGCCGCTGTGACCACACTGCGGGAAGAGTCCGGGCTCCCGAAGTAACCCCGACGGCGCCACCACGCGCCTGGTTCCGCAGCGGGGATTGCGATCTCTGCTCCTCGCTGCGGAACCCACCACACCCCGGAAGCACCATCGCTATCCGGTTCAGCACCGCCAATTCAGCAGGTCCACTCACCGTCGAAGGATCCTTTTCACCATGACCGCAGTACAACCGTCCACCGGGAGAAATCCCGTGCTGGAGCCACCATCGAAGCCGTTGCTGAGTCGGCGTTGGGACGTACTCCTCCTGATCGGCGCCCTGTTACTCATCGCCGGCGCGTTCCACCTCAACCAGATGCTGTTCACCGGCGACTGGTCTTTCTGGGCCGACTGGAAAGACCGTGAATTCTGGCCACTACTGACCCCAGCGCTGGGCATCATTGTCCCCGCAGCCGTCCAATACATCGCCTGGGATCGGTTACGCCTTCCGGCTGGCGCCACGCTCTGCGCGGTCGCACTACTGCCCGCGCAGTGGTTGTCCCGGTACGCCAATTTCGATCTGTGGGCTCACCTGCCGATCAACTTCACGTGGCCCGAAACGTTCATCCTGGCCGCAATTGTCCTGGACGTCATTCTTCTCGTCACTCGCAGCTACTGGATCACCGCGGTCGTCGGCAGCTTCGCGTGGGGCGTACTGTTTTGGTTCTTCAACTTCCCCGCGCTCTCGCCATACCTGGCGCCGGTTGACTTCCACGGCACCCTGCTGACAGTGGCGGACACCATGTCCTTCCACATCTCGCGCACCCAGACTCCCGAGTACCTCCGGATCATCGAAGAGGGCCACCTCAAAGCCCTCGTCAGCAACATCACGATCGTTGTGTCGGTCTTCGCCGGGATGCTCTCGGTCGTCGGCTATGTCGTTGGCTTCCTGATCGGCAAATATCTCGCCGTCTGGCCCGTTGGCAAGTTTTTCAAGCTGCAGACCGACTGAAATCGATGGTTAATACGATGATCAAATCACTCACCGCCTATCTGAGCGGGTCCCGCGGGCGCGCCCCCAAGCGCGGCTCGCGCCGCGGTAAACTTGCCCCGCTAGCGGCGGTGCTGGGCCTGCTGTTCATGCTCGCCCCGCCGCCCTTGGCGTCCGCCCACGGTGAACAGAGCCAGCAACCGTTCGAACGCACGTCGACTGTGGCGTTCTACGACACCCAGTTCTCCACGGACCGTCTCGATATCGGCCAGGAGCTGACGATCACCGGCACGCTCCGCGTGATGGACTCCTGGCCGGACCACACCATCGCGCCCCCTGACCTCGGCTATTTGACGGTCAACATGCCGGGACCGGTCTTCACCGTCCAGGAACGCGAGATGTCGGGCATGTTCACCCCCCAATCGGTCAAGGTCGTTAAGGGTGGGGTCTACCCCTACAAGCTCGTGCTCAAGGCGCGTGTGCCCGGGACGTGGCATGTGCATCCGGCGATGGCAATGGAGGGCACCGGCACGCTGGTCGGTGAAGGCAGGTACATCACGATCAATGACGCTGGCACCTTCACCGAGCCACAGACCCTCTCTGACGGCAGCACCGTCGACCTGGCTAGCTACGGAATCGGCAGGGTAGTCACCTGGCACGTCCTTGGGTTGTTGGTCGCAGTGGTCTACGCCGCGTACTGGCTTCGTAAATCGTTGCTTCAACGCGCCGCGGTCGTCAACGCTGGCGGTGGCGCCACTTTGGTGACCCCCAGGGAGCGCAACGTGAGCATCGCGATCGCGGTGGTCGCCCTGGTGCTCGGCTTCGGTGGATACGCCTACGCCCAACTGTTTGACGGCCCGCACATCCCGCCACAGGTAGCCCGGCTCATGCCGGTGCCGCAGGCACCCAGCGGTTTGGCGACACAGTTGAAGACCCAGGTCCAGAGCGCTGTCTTCAAAGAACAGGCCGGAACGCTGGTGCTGAAAATCAGCGTGACGAACAACTCGAATTCGCCGGTCGAACTCGACCGCCTGCAATTCGCGGATTACGTCGTGAAAGTCAAGGAGGGAGCTAACCCCGACACGGACGGTGTGGCCACGGTGTCGCCGTCAGGGCCCATCTCGGCTCACGGCTCGGGCGATCTGACCGTAGAACTCGACGCGCGGTCACTGCTGTCGCGCAATCTCCTGCCGATAAACGATGCCCAGATCCGCGTCACCGGACTGATGTTCTTCCGCGACACGTCAGGTCAGATCTCCACCGCGGAGATCAACGAGCTGACGTCGGGGATCCTGCCCCAGTACGGCTCGCAGTAGCCATGTGGTCCGGCCCGAGCGAAATGATCAGCGGCAAGCCCGGGCCGGACCACTGCTCGTTGTCCAAAAGCACCCTGCCTCAGAAGGGGCGAAGAAGATGACCACGACCGTGCTCGCCCACGGAGGGCAACTCACCGGCGACGAGATCGCGTTCATCAGTGGAGGAATTCTGTTCGCGCTTCTGTTCCCCATCCTGGTTCTGGTCGTGGTGGCTCGCAGAACGCGTTCCCACGATGACGAGAACGAACCCCCGCCGCAGACGGAGGCATCGGAAGCACCAGGGTGGCATCAACCTACGGAGAGATCATCATGAACAACCCACCGAATCTGGTCGCGATGAGCGAGTACGGCGGTCAAATGAGCCAGTTGAGCGGGTGGGCGATGCTGGCCAGTCTGGTCGCCATGTTGCTCGCGCTGAGCATTCCGGTCGCCGCCATCGCCTACTTCGTTTCGCGTGCTCCCAAGCCGCAGCTCGACGAATTTGGGCTGGGGTCGGTCAGCCTGCACGACGAGATGAACGAGTTCATCGCCGCTGTCGAGCGAGGCGAGGTCACACTCGCCTCACTGGCCGACGTTTCGGAAAAGCACTCAACAACCAGCTCGCCGCCCACGCGCGGTGGCTCGGTCTCTCAGTGACGGAGACGCAGTGAAAACTCCCCTGACAGCGAACACCTTCCTTGACCGCGCCGAGGCCGTCTATGGTGATCGCGCCGGCATCGTCGACGAACCGTCCGCCCGGCACAGTCTCGGCCGAATCACCTTCCGTGAGTTGGCTGCGCGGGTGAGAGCGGTGCAGGCCGGGCTGGACCGCCTCGACGTCACCGAGGGCGCCCGGGTGGCTGTAGTCAGTCACAACTCGGCCCGGCTTCTCGAACTGCTCCTCGCCGTGCCGTCAGCCGGCCGCATTCTGGTACCTATCAATTTCCGGCTGCAGCCCAGCGAGGTCTCCTACATCGTCGACGATAGCCACGCCGACGTGCTCCTGATCGACCCAGAGCTCGATGACCAGCTCGCCGACGTGTCGGCCCGACATCGGTTCGTGCTCGGAGCAGAGTCCGACGAAGGGTTGCTCGACTTCGGCTCCGAACCGCAACCGTGGTCGCACCCCGACGAGGACGCCTTTGCCACCCTGAACTACACCAGTGGAACGACGGGCAAACCCAAGGGCGTGTGCCTGACACATCGCAATATCTGGCTCAACACCGTCACGTTCGGCATGCACATGCAGCTAGGGGACGGCGACGTCTTGATGCACGTCTTACCCATGTTCCACTGCAACGGTTGGGGCATGCCCTACATCTGCACGGGTTTGGGCGTCGAGCAGGTGGTGCTGCGAAAAGTTGACGGGCTAGAGATACTCCGGCGCGTCGATGCCCACGGCGTCACCATCATGTGCGGGGCGCCGACGGTATGGAACATGGTGCTTGAGGCCGCCCAGAACTGGCCAGGCGAGATCCCAGGCCGCGATCGTGTTCGCATCGTCTGTGCTGGCGCGCCGCCGCCGACGCTGACCATCGCGCGCATCGAACGTGAGCTGGGGTGGCAGTTCAACCAAATCTACGGATTGACTGAAACGGCACCCCTGCTGACCGTTAACCGGCCGCGCCGCGAATACGAGAACCTATCGATCGACGAACGTGCCCAAAAACTGGGTAGGGCGGGCGTTCCTTCACTCGGCACCGCACTGCGCACCGATGAGGACGGTGAGGTTTTGGCCGCATCGAATCATGTGATGACCGAGTACTGGAACAAGAAGACCGAGACTGACGACGCGATCCAATCGGGATGGTTCCACACCGGCGACGGCGGCCGCATCGGTGCCGACGGATATCTGACGATCACCGACCGAAAGAAGGATGTGATCATCTCGGGCGGCGAGAATGTCAGCTCAATCGAGGTCGAGGACGTCCTAGTCAGCCATCCCGCCATCGCCGACGTCGCGGTAATCGCAACGCCCGACGACAGGTGGGGCGAATTGGTGACGGCGATCGTGGTGTTGCGCGATGGCCACACACTCACCGAAACCGACGTAATCGGGTTCGCCAAAAGCGCAATGGCGCACTACAAGGCGCCCAAGAAAGTCATCTTTCGCGACGACATCCCTTACACCGCTACTGGCAAGAAACAAAAGTTCAGACTGCGAGCACCGTTTTGGACCGAGGACCGCCAAGTCAATTGACGCCGATCCCGTACACCGTCCAATAACGTCGCCGCAGCCGTCGGAAACGAGCGCTCAATGCTGAAACACACGCCGCACCAGCGTCGGTGCGAACTGGAAGCGGTCTGGGAAGGTGTCGTTACCGATGGCGGGCAAAGCTGCGCAAGCGAATTCGCGCAACTAGCCCTCCGCCCGGAGATTGCCCAGTCGTGGGCACGATCGCTCAAATCGGTGGACCCAGCATGCGGCCACGCTCCAAGCGACGAACAATCCACGCCCGCCCGGTGGACCGAATCACCTCTGCGGCAACCCATTGACGAGTTGGCCGCGGATTTGCAGCAGATCGCCGATGCCGGTTTCGTCGTCGGCGTATCCGACGAATTCGGAAGTCTGCTGTGGACCTGCGGTGGCCGGGTCATGCGCCGGCGTGCGGAGCGCGCGAACTTCGCACCCGGGGGGTGCTGGAGCGAATCGGCCATTGGCACCAACGCCGTCGCTTTGGCGCTGGACACCCGCCGACCCAGCACCGTGTTCTCAGCCGAGCATCTCGTCGAAACCTTGCACGACTGGGTTTGCTACAGCGCGCCGGTCCACAACCCACAGGGAAAAACGCTTGGGGTGCTGGATTTGTCGACGACGTGCGATCGCGCCAACCCCCTAGC
The DNA here is from genome assembly GCF_002887815.1 of Mycobacterium sp. ENV421. Lineage (GTDB taxonomy): Bacteria > Actinomycetota > Actinomycetes > Mycobacteriales > Mycobacteriaceae > Mycobacterium. The sequence continues at coordinate 14,570 of NZ_PDHO01000053.1, forward strand.
GATGGCGACCGTGCGGACGCTGGCCTCACTTGTCGAAACACGGCTGCGTGAACTGCAAGCCGCCGGTGTCGTCGAGACCTCGACTGCGACCGTGACGCTGCGCAGCCTGGGCCGCACTGAGGTCTGCGTTGACGGTGCCTGTACCCAAGTCAGTCCGCGGCAGGTGGAAATCCTCACGTTGCTCGCACTTCGGCCCGATGGCTACACTCCAGCCGAACTCAGCCTCGAGCTCTACGGTGACCGCCCTGTTTCGATGTCCACCCTCAAAGGCGAAGTGTCACGCTTGCGCCGTGTGATCGGCGGGGGCATCGCGGCACATCGCTACATGCTCACCACGCCGGTACGCTGCGATGCTCGCGATGTCCTGGAAAGCCTGACTCATGGCGATGTCGCAGCAGCCGCGGGCGGCTACCGTGGTCCGTTGCTTCCAACGTCAGAGGCGCCCGGCATCGTCGACTGGCGGGCCCGCTTGGAGGTGGCTATCCGGGAAGCGGCTTTGCGAAGCGATGACCCGGGGCCGGCCATCGCCCTGGGCGAGCGAATCGACAACGACCCTGAACTCTACGAGCATGCGTTGGCGCTCTTGTCGCCCAACGACGCTCGGATGCCGCTGGTTGCTGGGCGCCTTCACGTTCTGCGCCAGGACTGGGATTGAAGAGAGCACCCACTGCACCAAGCCGTGGCGGCGTGACAAATCAGTCTCCACAACGCCGACAACCCAACACCAACCCAGAAACCGTAGGGTCGGAGATTGTTAAGGAGGTCGCCACGACAATGACGACGAGTCGCGCCAACGAAGTCGCCAACACCTCGCAAGCTGACGCGCGCCCGCGGCCGAATATCGTTGTGGACTACAGGAACTCCGGCTTTGGCTGCCGGTGATTCCTACGGTGGTGACCCGGTGACACGCTTGGCGTTAGCAGCCGGGCAAGGTGATCACGAGGCTCTCGAGCAGTTCGTGAAGCGCACACAGCACGATGTGTGGCGTTTCGTCGCGCATCTGGCAGATGTCGGCAGCGCAGATGACCTCACTCAGGAGACTTTTCTCCGAGCGATAGGTTCTCTGCCGCGCTTCAGCGGCCGGTCGTCGGCGCGAACGTGGCTTCTGTCGATCGCACGCCGCGTCGTCGTCGACCGGATCCGGCACCAGTGCAGCCGACCGCGCATCACTGGCGGCGCTGACGTGTCAAACATTGTGGAGCTGAACAGGTTTCAACAGGGGCGGTACGCTTATGCTCGATTCGAGGACATCGTCGAGCTGAACATCCTGCTCGACGACATGGACGTCGAGCGGCGGCAAGCATTGCTGCTTACCCAGGTCCTCGGTCTGAGCTACGCAGAGGCCGCGGTATTGTGCGGATGCCCAATTGGCACCATCCGGTCTCGGGTTGCTCGAGCACGCGAACAACTGCTGGCCGCAGAAGCCGTAGATGCTGCGGAAAGCAGGGGCTCCGAACAGCTCTGAACCGGCAGCGGGGGCCGAAGTAGTTCCGGTAGGTGCAACGAGGGCTACGGAAACGACCTCACGGTGAGACCGATTTCGGTCAACACGGAACTCGCAAGGCTCCCCGAACGACTGATGTTGTACCGACCGCATTCACTCGGCGTGTGCGGATCACTGTAGAGGACCGAGTACGGAGGATAACTATGCCAAACCCTTTGAGACACCTTGTCGGAACCCTGACAGTTGGCGGTGTCGGGTTCATGCTGATTGCCTGCTCGTCGCCTAGCACCGCACCGCCATCAACCACGGCGGATCCCGCCTCGACGGCATCGCCTAGCGCTCAAGCGGCAACGACTGCGCCAGGCCCAGTATCGTCGCCCCAGGCCTCAACACAGCCGAGCGCTACCGGATTGGACATACCGATCCAGATTCGTGACGGCAAAATCTCACCGCTGAATGCGCAGCTCGACGCGGCAGTCGGCCAACCCATTACGCTGCGCGTCGACAGCGACATAGACGAGGAACTCCACGTTCACTCGGTCCCTGAGCATGAGTACGAGGTGTTGCCCAAGCCGGGCCAGGTTTTCACTTTCACCATCGACGTGCCCGGACAGGTCGCAATCGAACTGCACCACGCCGACAAGACTGTGGCAACCCTTATCGTCCGGTGACCGGTCCGTCGGTTCAGATACTCGCTCACGGGTTGGGCGGCAGCACAGATCTGCCCATACCGCTGGCTTACGCCTTGGTTGCCGCAGCCTGGGCCCTGAGTATCTCGTTCGGCGTCCTCGCGTTTGCATGGCGCGCCCCGCGGCTGCGCGCTGACACCCCCGGGGTGCCGCTGCCCGGATGGGTCAACGCCGCGGCCACCGCGCCGGCGGTGCGGTGGATGCTACGCGCACTGGGTCTCAGTTTGACCGTCTGGGCGTTGTTGGCCGGCTATTTTGGGCCACCGCAGACCTCACACAACGCGCTGCCGACCAGCTTCTACACCTTACTGTGGGTGGGCTTGGTCGCATCGTCGATCGTGTTGGGTCCTGTATGGAAGCTCATCTCTCCCGCGCGGGCGGCGTACCGTTTGTTCTGTCTGGCAATGGATCGGCCGCCGGCCCAAGGGTGGGTGGCCTACCCCGAGAGACTCGGCTACTGGCCAGCGGCGGCGGGCTTGTTGGCCTTCGTGTGGCTGGAACTGACCTCCCCGAACCCTGGCTCGGTTACCGCCGTGCTGAGTTGGTCGCTGACCTATCTGGTATTCGCTACGGTCGGCACGATCGTGTTCGGAACGCGTTGGTGCGAGAAGGCAGACCCGTTCGAGGTGTATAGCTCACTGGTAGGCAAGCTCGCCCCGCTGGGTCCCGGACGCGAGCAAGGAACCTACGTGCTCCGGATGCCGCTTAACAACCTTCAGGCAACTGAGGTCGGGTCCGGTTCTGTTGCGTTGGCCGCTGTGTTGTTGGGATCCACGGCTTTTGACAGTTTCTCTGCACGACCGCAGTGGCGAAACTTCGTCGACAACGTGTCGGCCGGCCAGATTCTTGGCGAGTGGACGGCCACAGCCGTACGCACCCTGGGCTTATTAGCCATGATTCTGTTCGTCTCGACGACCTTCACACTTGCCTGCCGGGCTGTGCCTCAGCTTCCTCGGGCTGAACGGGCCAAGCTACCGCGGATCCTTGTTCACTCGTTAACGCCCATCATCGTGGGTTATGTCTTCGCGCATTACCTGACTTTCCTGGTGGAGAAGGGCCAATCAGCGGCAATGCTGCTGATGGATCCGTTCGACCGCGGGTGGAATCCGCTCGGGTTGGCCGACCATGATGTCGCCTACTTCCTGTCCACCCGCCCTACGCTGCTGGCGATACTCAAGGTGACATTCGTAATCGTCGGCCACATCCTCGGTGTTTTGGCAGCCCACGACCGTTCACTTCGGGTGCTCCCGAAACGCCACCAGCTCAGCGGCCAACTAGCCCTTCTGATGACGATGGTGATGTACACGTGCGGTGGGCTCTACCTACTCTTCGGCGGATAAGGGTCGTGTCCGGGATCCGGTGTAAATGGGGAGCACGGGCGTAGGTTCCGCTTCAC
>NZ_PDHO01000054.1 GCF_002887815.1 Mycobacterium sp. ENV421
GCTGGACGACCCGCAAACTCCCCAACGGCGACACCGAATGGATCCCACCGCCACACCTACCGATGCTGATCGGTGGGGTCAACGACTACCACCACCCCGAACGTTTCCTGCCCAACGACGACGAAAAGGACTAGCCGCGCGGAATGCCGGCCAGCTTGTCGGCGAACTTCTCCTCGGCGGCGGCACGCAATCGGAGCAGGTGCTCGGAGGGAAACAGGTCCGGCGCCGGTTCGCGGTTCTTGAGCAGCAGCCTGGCCAAGGTCACCTTGTGTACCTCCGTCGGCCCGTCGGCGAGCCCCAGCACGAACGACTCCGTAAGGTACTGCACGAACGGCATCTCGTGGCTGGTGCCCAGCGAACCGTGAATCTGCAGCGCGCGCGCCGAAACGTCGTGCAACACCTTCTGCATCATCGCCTTGACAGCCGAGATGTCTGCCCGCACCGCCTTGTAGTCGTTGTACTGGTCGATCTTCCACGCGGTCTGCAAGGTCAGCAGCCGGAACGCCTCGATCTCCATCCAGGAGTCGGCGATCATCTCCTGCACCATTTGCTTGTCCGCCAGCACACTGCCCTGGGTGTAGCGCGACACCGCCCGCTCGCAGATCATGTCGAAGATCCGCCGCACCAGGCCGACGGTGCGCATCGCGTGGTGAATTCGGCCGCCACCCAGGCGGGTTTGCGCCACCACGAACGCGCCACCACGCGGGCCGAGCATGTGGTCGGCGGGCACCCGCACGTTCTCGTACCGCACGTAACCCTCGCGCCCGCCGCCCCCGAGCGGCTGGTACCCCAGCCCGACATCGCGCAGGACGTTGATGCCGGGGGTACCGCCGGGCAGCACGAACATCGAATACCGCTCGTAGGGCGCGGCATCGGGGTCCGTCATCGCCATCACGATGATGAACGACGCCTTCGACGCGAACGACGAATACCACTTCTCGCCGTTGATGACCCAGTGGTCGCCGTCCTGCACAGCGGTGGTCTCGAAGATCTTCGGATCCGCGCCGCCCTGCGGTTCGGTCATCGAAAAGCAGGAGATGATGCGGTTGTCCAGGAGTGGCTCGAGGTAACGCTCCTTGAGCTCCGGCGTGCCATAGTGGGCGAGGATCTCACTGTTGCCCGAGTCGGGTGCCTGCGAGCCGAAAACTATTGGCGCGCATTCCGACCGGCCGAGGATCTCGTTGAGTAGCGCCAGCTTCACCTGACCGTAGCCCGGGCCGCCGAGATGCGGGCCGAGGTGAGTTGCCCACAGGCCACGGTCTTTGACGATCTGCTGCAGCGGCGGAATCAGCGCCTGACGTACCGGGTCGGTGAGGTCATGGGATTCTGTGACGATGTAGTCGATCGGCTCACACTCCGAGCGAACGAACTCCTCGACCCACTTCAGTTGATCCGCCCACTCCGGGTCAGTGGAGAAATCCCACGACATATGCTTCGTCCCTTTCGATTACGACCGGCTGGATCTGCGAGCTGCCGCATCATCGGTCGCATGGCTGAGAACCTGATTGCGGTTCTCCAACTCCAGCGCCTGGCCCAACCCCGCGGCGGCGATGTTCACCTGCAGCGCCCGCTTCGTCAGCTGAACACCGAACGGCGCTAAATCGGCAACCCCACGGGCGATGTCGACGGCTCGCTCGGCAAGCTTCTCCGGCTCCACCAGTTGGCTCACCAAGCCCCGACGGTCCGCCTCCTCGGCAGACACGGTGCGGCCGGTGAGCATCCAGTCCGCGGCGACCCCCGCCCCGACGATCCGGGGCAGGTGATAGCTCATCCCCATCTCCGCACCCGACAGCCCGAGCAGGATCGCCGCGTTCCCGAATGTGGCTGCAGTGGAACATATCCGGATATCGGCGGCGAGGCTCAACGCCAGCCCGGCCCCCACGCACGCTCCGTTGACCGCCGCGACCACCGGTTGCGGCAGGTCGGCGACCGCGCGCACCAGGCCCGCCATCGCCTCCTGGAACCGCATCCGGTCGATAGCGGGGGCCTGGGCGTCGAGCATGCCCGGGCCGAAGTCACGGATGTCGATACCCGAACAGAAGCCGCGCCCGGCGCCGGTGATCACCACCGCGTGTACCGACGTGTCCCGCGCCAGCGAGGCCAGCAGCAGCGCAAGCTCGTCGCGCATCACCTCGTTGATCGCGTTGAGTTGTTTCGGGCGATTGAGCCGGATCAGCACGACGCCGGTTGCGGGCGTCTCGATTTCGAGGGTCTCGGTCATCAGACTCGCTCGATGACGGTCGCCGTGCCCATCCCACCGCCGGTACACATGGTGACCAAGCCGGTGGTGAGGTCGCGGCGCTCCAACTCGTCGAGGACGGTGCCGATCAACATGGCCCCGGTGGCCCCGATCGGATGTCCGAGCGCGATCGCTCCGCCGTTGACGTTGACCCGTTCGGGGTCCAGATGCAGATCGCGAATCGTCTTGAGCGGCACCGCGGCGAACGCCTCGTTGATCTCCCAGAGATCGATGTCGCCGACGGTCATTCCAGCCTTGGCCAGGCAACGCTCGGCTGCCGGCCCGGGCGCGGTGAGCATGATGACCGGCTCGCTGCCGATCGCCGCGGCGGCGCGAACCCGCGCACGCGGCACCGCACCGTGAGCCCGCGCCCACTCCGCGGACGCCAGCGTCACCACCGCGGCACCGTCGACGACGCCCGACGAGTTGCCGGCATGGTGAACATGGTCGATGCGCGCCACATCCGGGTACCGGCTCAGACAGATCTCGTCGAAGCTGAGGTCCTCGCCGTCCAGGTTCGCTGCGCCCATCCGCTCAAAGGCGGGTGGCAGCTTGGCCAACTTTTCCGCTGTCGTACCCGGCCGCGGGTGCTCGTCGGAGTCCGCGACGACCTCTCCGTCACGGCCCCGCACCGCGATGATCGACCGGTCGAAGTGCCCGCCCGCGATGGCCGCTGCGGCGCGGTCCTGGCTGGTGACCGCGAACGCGTCGACGTCCGCCCTGCTGAATCCCTCCATCGAGGCGATCAGGTCCGCCGAAACACCCTGCGGCACGGTCGGATACAACCGCCGGAAGGCCGGATTCGCTCCGTCGATCGTCGGCGCACCGACGCTGACGTTCCAGCGTGACATCGATTCCACGCCGCCGGCCACCACCAAATCCTGCTGGCCGCCGGCGATCCCGGCGGCCGCCACCGTGACGGCCTGCTGTCCGGATCCGCAGAAGCGGTTCAACGTCATCCCCGGGACCGTCTGCGGCCAGCCGGCCAGCAGCAGCGACAGCCTGGCGATGTCGTCACCGTGCTCCCCCGCCAAGATGCCGTTACCGGCGATCACATCGTCGACGGCGGCGGGGTCGAAGCCGAGCCGATCGACTGTCGCGGTGAGGCACTGTGCCAACAGATCCTGCGGATGCACACCGTGCAGCGCGCCGTCGGGGCGGCCACGGCCGCGAGGAGTGCGCACCGCGTCGAGGATGAGTGCGTCCCTGATGGCCGGCCCCCTTACTGGGAATGCTGCTTCGCCGAAAGCGAGAATAGAGTTCTCTAAGCGCACTGTTGCACAGAAGGTCCCACCACACAAGAAACCGTCCACCGGGACGACTTCGCCATGTCAAACTGAGCCATGCGCTTTGTCCGGGTGGGTTCTGCGATCGCACTGGCTGCGGTGTGCGTGGCCGCTTCGTCGGCTCCTGCCGGCGCCGAAGAGCCACTGCACCAAGTCACATACAGCGTGTTCTCGGAACTGCCGTTCCGGGCTGCCGACATCTATTACCGGGACACCGAGCCCGCGAACTGGTCGGACTACAGCCACGACCCCTACGTGTTCAGCCCGAAGGTCGAGGCGGACATCGGCCCCACCAAGAAGTGGGTGCTCAACGTGACGTTGGCGAACCCCGACGAGTGGGCGATGGTGGCGGCCACCAGCGGGCTATCTCCCACCCCGCCGAACGTTCACTGCGTACTTGCGGTCGACGGCGTCGTCGTCGCGGAGAACTCCGGGCCCAAAGGCGCGCTCTGCTCGCTGCGCCATTGGTGAGCTGAGTCGTCCACCGGCAGCGGCGGTCCTTCCATCAGCGTGAGGTAGCGCTCCACGAGTTCCATGGTCTCCGCGTGGCCCGCGGTCACGCCGAGCGCCTCGCCCAGCATGACCACCGTCGACAGACCGGTCAGCAGGATCGACCAGACCACCGGCGGCACTTCACTGGGCAGCACACCGTGCCGGTCCAGCGCGGTCACGAACACTTCTCGCTGCTGCTCGCGGAACAGCTCGGCGTATCGCGACATCTCGGTGCGCAGCGCCTTGCGATGGTTGGCCAGCGCCGCCATCTCCATCGTCAGACGGCTGGCGTCGGGGTTGATCCCGAATCGCCAGAGCGCCCACAACGGTTGCGGCGAGGCGAGCGCCACCCGGTGGGCTTCCATTCCCTGATCGGCGTAGCGGCGGAAGATCTCCAGGAACAGGTCGTCCATCGTGCGGAAGTAGTAGTGCACGAGTTGCGGCTTCAGTCCCGCTTTCTCGGCGACCCGACGTGACGTCACCGCCGCGTAGCCCTCTTCGATCAGCAGCTGTTCAGCGGCGTCCAACAGCACCGCACGATTCTTCGCGTCGGGCGCACCGATCCGCCGCGCCGATGCCATCTGCCACCTCTGCTCTGTCCACGACCGCCGATTGAACACGCCGATAGTACGTGGGCCGATGCGATCCAGCCTTGACCACGTACTTTACGCCATGCTAAGCAGGTGCACAGCAATCAGCCCGCCGGGAGGAAATAACACGCATGACCGATTTCGCCACCGTTGACTTCCTCACCGATCAGTCGCTGGTTCCCGACCCGTACCCGTACTACGACTACCTGCGTGAGCAGAGCCCGGTGTTGCGGCTCGAGCCGCACGGGTTCGTGGCTGTCACCGGCTACGAAGAAGCCCTCGAGGTCTACAAGAATCCCGAGGACTTCTCCAACATCGTGGCCCTCGGCGGACCGTTCCCGCCCCTGCCCTTCACCCCCGACGGCGACGACCTCAACGCTGCGATCGATGCGCACCGCAACCAGTTCCCCATGTACGAGCACATGGTGACGATGGACCCGCCCGACCACACCAAGGCGCGTTCACTGCTCAGCCGCTTGCTGACTCCCAAGCGCCTCAAGGAGAACGAGGACTTCATGTGGCGGCTGGCCGATCGCCAGCTCGACGAGTTCCTCTCCCTGGGCCACAGCGAGTTCCTGGCCGAGTACGCAAAACCGTTCTCGCTGTTGGTGATTGCCGATCTGCTCGGTGTGCCCGAAGAGGATCACAAGGAATTTCGCACGGTGCTCGGCGCCGATCGGCCGGGCGCCCGGGTGGGCTCGCTCGACCACGAGAAGATGGGGCTCAACCCGCTGGAGTTCCTCGACGAGAAGTTCAGCGCCTACCTGGAGGAACGTCGCCGCAATCCCCGCGAGGACGTGCTCACCGAACTGGCGAGCGCGAAGTACCCGGACGGGTCGACCCCCGAGATCATCGACGTGGTCCGCACCGCGACATTCCTGTTCGCCGCCGGCCAGGAGACCACCGCCAAGCTGCTGTCGGCGGCGATCAAGGCTCTGGTGGAGCGACCCGACCTGCAGCAGGCGCTGCGTGAGGACCGCAGTTTGATCCCGACCTTCGTCGAGGAGTCACTGCGCCTGGAGAGCCCGGTCAAGAGCGATTCCCGGCTGGCTCGCCGGAGCACCACGCTCGGCGGCATGAACATCAAAGCCGGGACCGTCGTCATGGTGTTGCCCGGTGCGGCCAACCGGGATCCGCGGCGATTCACCGACCCCCACGAATTCCAGGTCCGCAGGCCCAACGTCCGCGAGCACATCGCGTTCGGCCGTGGCGCCCACTCCTGCCCCGGCGCACCGCTGGCGCGAGTGGAGGGACGGGTCTCGCTGGAGCGCATGCTGGACCGGATGGGCGAGATCACCATCGACGAGGAGTACCACGGCTCGGCCGGCGACCGCCGCTACAACTACGAGCCGACGTACATCCTGCGCGGGCTGGCAGACATCCACGTGAAGTTCACGGGCAGGGGCTAGCCGCACCAAAAGAGCCCTGGCCGCCCATCGGCGGACCAGGGCTCTTTTGGATCAGGTACTAAGCGTCGCCCTGCACCCAGCGGGTCCGCCCGCCGGCCGCGACACAGGTCAGAAACATCCCGTCGGGAGCCTGCGCGACGGAGTTCTCGTAGCCGACGCAGTCGGCGTTCAAGTTCTTGACGCCCACCATGGGCGGCGACCGGAAATACCGGGGTTCGTAGCGCCGCGGTGAGCCGCAGAAAATCAACCGGCCCCAGTTGTTGCGGGTATCGACGCCGAACACGTAATACGTCGTATTGCTGCACGGGGCACCGAGTTCGACACCCGGCGTGATGCCCGGGGTGCAGAACGCGTCATTGCATTCGTTGGCGTTGATCGGCGGCCCGTCGGGATCCGCGGACGCCGACGCCGGCATCAACATTCCAGCCGCCATGAGTGCAGCAACAACTGCCACGGTCGATCGCACTCGAACACTCTCGCATATTTGGTAACCGAATTCTCCGGGTCTTCACAAGAAACCGGCAAGAAAACCTGCCTCCCACAGACCGGGTTTGTCGCTGTGTAATGCTGGGCAGCAGTGCTAGCGTCGCGCGTCGCCATGCGACCGCGATGAACGAGGAGGGTCCCATGCCGCCGGGCAACCGTGAATCCGAAGCTCCCGACGCCGACGACCTGGACTCCGCGGAGGCTGCGGAGGCTGCAGCGGCGGCCGCCGAGGCTCGCGCCGAGGCAGCCCGGGCGCGCGCAAACGAATTGCGCCGCAAGCTGGCCGAGTCTCGCGACGAGGCGCCGGACGTCCCGGAGACCGGGTTCGCGGCAGGCGCGGATGGCCCGGAGGCTTCTGAGCTCGCCGAGGGTGCCGAAGACCGTGAGGACGCCGAGGCCGACGACACCGAGGAAGCCACTGCGGACGCCGTGCCCGCGAAGCCGAAGAAGCCGAAGAAGAAGCGCTCCTGGGCCAGAATCGTCGCCGCGTCAATCACCGTCCTCGCGATCCTCGGCTTGCTCAGCGTGACCGGATACATGGTCTGGAAACACCGGGACGCCGAGGCGCAGCGGCACCGCACCGCCGAGTTCTCGGCAGCAGCCCGCCAAGGCGTGGTGAACCTGATGTCGATGGACTTCAATCAGGCCAAGGAGAGCGTGCAGCGGGTCATCGACGACTCGACGGGCAAGTTCAAAGCCAATTTCCAGGACGGCGCCGACGATCTGATCAAGGCGATGCAGCAATCGAAGGTCGTCACCAAGGTCACCGTCAACGACACCGCCGTCGAGTCGATGGACAAGGATTCGGCCACCGTGCTGGTCGCGGCAACCTCGCAGCGCACCGGGCCGGATGCGCCCAAGGAGGATCAGCAGCCCCGGGTCTGGCGGGTCGTGGTCAGCCTGGAGCGCGACGGCGACCAGCTGAAGGTGTCGGACGTCGAATTCGCCTGACCGGCGAACAGAACCACCAAACCCTTTCTCCGGGAAGCCGGAAGATAGTATTCTCCGATGACGAGAATGCCAATCTCGCAGCGTGCGACAATCGGGGCTTCGCACCGTGCGCATCGAACGTGGAGGAAGCCAGCGTGAAATCCCTTGTGATCACCACGGTGGTGGTGGCGGCAACGGTGGCACTCGCACCGCCGGCATCCGCTGAGATGTACCTGGGCAACTACGAGCTGATCATGCCCGACCGCAGGGATTTTCATACCTGGGTCTGGTCGGCCATAACCCCGTGCAAAGTCGGGAACACCAACATTCCCAACTGCATTCACATCCTCACGCTGCCCCGCCCGATCGCGAAAGCCGTTCAGAGTGAAGCTGACGCGCCACTGGTCAACGGCCAGTACACCTTCACCGTCGATGACCCGTTCGGGCTGCGCTGTGGTGACATCTATTACGGCCCAACCATTCCCACCCATGACGTGTACACCTGGGACGCCAACACCCTCGCCGGCTCGATGGTGTCGACCTTCGATGCCGGGTGCGACGGCGCCCCGGGCGGCAGCTTCACCTACCCGTTCAGCCTGAACCGGATGTGACCATGCGACTCATCTCGAATATCAATGCCGCTGTACTGACTGTCCTGTGCACCGCAACCGGTTTCGCGGCACCCGCGCTGGCCGACGATCCGCTACCCGGTGGCGATCCGGCTCCTCCCCCGCCGCCGCCCGCCTACAACGTGCGGTACACCGTGACCGCCGACAAGCCGGTCAACGCCGAGATCTATTACCGCGACACCGATCCGCCGTCGTTCTCCGACTACAGCCACGACCCGTATGTCTTCAGCCCCAACGCCGAAGCGACGGTCGGGCCCAACAAGCCGTGGGTCCTCGAGGCCACCCTGACCGATCCGATGCAGTGGGGCATGGTTCTCGTTCAGGCCACCGGCGCATTGCCCAAGGCCGCCGCCGGCTTCAACTGCACGATGGAGATCAACGGCCAGGTGGTGAAGCGAGACAGCGGCCCCAAGGGTGCGCTGTGCTCGCTACGGAACTGGTAGCGGCTACAGCTTTTTCATGTAGAAGGGCATCTCGATCACCGGCCACTGGTTGCGGCCGCACGATCCACTCGGGCCGATGACCCGGTTCTCGCCGGTGTATTCACTCGCCGCCGCGTCATAATGACCGTCGGAGCCCACCGGATAGATCTTGTACTCCTGGAAGCCCTCAATTGCCGCGCCGTCGGCGCAGAACCGCCAATTCGGAACCGTACGTTTGACGTACCACAAACCGTTCGTGGTGAAGATCGGAGCAGTCCAGCCCGCATCGCTGGTCACAGTGCCGGTGCACTCGGTCGGCGAGATGCACTGAGTCGAAATGGTCCAGGTGTTGCGCTCGGACGGCTGGTCCTCGTAGCGCGAGTTGACCTTGGCCCAGTCCCCGTTCGACGACGTCGCGAACGTCCCGTTGATGCCCCAGTCCTGCTCTGCCGCAGCGGGTCCCGCACAGGTGATCCCGGCGAGTGTGACAGCCGCGCAGGCGGCCGTCAGTGCCCGTACTACACGCATCGACATACCCCTTTCAGCTCTGCAGCATGTCCTGCCACGTCGTTGCCGGCTTGGCGAGGTTGGTCTGGCGATACAGCGTCCCGTCGCTCCCCATGTACTGGCCTGTGCGCGGATCGTACTTCGCGACCTGCAGCGCCGGAGCCTTCTGCGCGTTCGGAGTGAAACCACTCGGCGCGACCTGCGGCACACCAGGATCTGGTGGCGGTGCCGGCTGCTGATCGGGCGGCAGCATGTTGGCGGGTCCCGGCAGGTTGATCGGAGCCGGACCGACGTCGCCTTCAGGACCCGGCGGTGAGACTGGCGGTGCCTGATAGATCGGCTGACCGGGCAGCAGCGGACCCGGACCGGTGCCTGCAAAATTCGGTGGCGGCGAGTCAACCGGCGGTGCGCCCGGTGGCGGCGCCGCCACCCCGGGCGGCAAGGGGGTGCCCTGAAGCGGCCCGTAGATGTTGGAGTCCGGCAGGACCCGGCTGTCGACCGGGATACCCTGAGCGACCAGATTCGGATCGATCGGATAGGGCCCGGTGACGTGTTGGCGCTGCGCGAGCGGCTGGAAACCGTTGGGGTCGTTGCACAGCTCGACCGTCGGAGCGCGCCTGCCGGGATGCTCCATGCACGGGTAGTTGCGCGCTCCCCGAACCGCCACCGGCGAGTCCTGCGGAAGCTTGCAGTACAAGTTGTCCGGGGTATCGACAATCGAGGTGTCGGCGGGATTCCGCCACGACGATGGCGGGAGGAACCCGACCGTGCACGCAGCCGGATCACCGAGGCCCAAGGAGAAGTCACCGTTCGGTAGGCCGGTGGGGTTGTTGGTAGGCGCGTACGTCTGGATCTGGGCGACGAACGGCGGAACGAGCACCAGCAACTGCTCGACCGACTTGTTGTACGTCAGGAAGATCTGACCGAACGTCGTCAGGTTCGCCAACAGCACGGGCAGTGTGGGCTTCAACTGCTCCAGCAGCTTCGAGGTCTCCTGAGCGAATCCAGGACCGTTGCGAAGGATCGACCTGAACTGCGGATCGTTGTCGGCGACCTGCCCGGTGATACCGGCCAGGCTCTGCGCCCAGGTCCGGATCGAATCAGTGGTCATCTCCTGCGCGCCGAGGAACGGTCGCACATCGTCGACCAGCGCGCGAGTGTTGTCCGATACCCCGTTGGCGTCCCTCGTGATGGTCGAGCCCGAATCAAGGAGCGAGCCGAATTCGTAGCCGGTGCCATCGAACGCCTGGTACGTCTCGCCGAGCAGCTGGCTGAGCTTGTCCTTGGGGATGGTGTCCATCAGCTTGCTGACCTGGTCGAGCATCGGACCCACCGACTGCGGGATCGACGTGTTGCCGACGGGAATGACAGAGCCGTCTTCCAGGTAGGGCGCTTTGTCGTTGCGGGGCAACAGTTCCACATACTGCTCGCCGACCGCCGACATGCTGCGTACCTCGGCCTTGAGGTCGGCCGGGATCTTCGGCGACGTGTCCAGCGACAGCGTGGCCTGGGCACCCGTATCGGTCAACTCGATAGAGGTGACCTTGCCGACCTGCAGCCCCCGGTAGGTGACATTGCTGAACTTGTAGAGGCCGCCGGTGGCGGGTAGCTCCAGTTTGACGGTCAGTCGGCCCACCCCCAGCAGAGTGGGTATCTGGATGTAGGCGAACAGCATGATGGCCACACCGACGATCGAGGCGATCGTGAAGATGATCAGCTGAGTCCGCACAAAACGGGTGAGCATCAGCCACCCCCTCCTGTCGGCGGTGCAGGCGAGGTAGTCGCCGGCGGATTCGGTTGCGCACCATAGGGTCCGGCGAAGATCGGCTGGACACCAGTTGCTGCGAGCTGTTCCTGGGTGTAGATCTGCGTACCGGGCATCGCCGACGGCGACGGCGGCACCAGGGGCAGGATCGGACCCGCGGCAGCGAGCGCTGCCGGTGGCGCCGCCTGCGGCGGGTTGTCGTCGAAGGCATCCGGCGGTGGCGGGGTGACCCCCGTCTTGAGCGGGTCGTAGGTGTAGTTCAAATAGACCGGGTCGCCCGGCGCGGGAATGAGCTGGGCGCCTTCCTGCCCCCAGCGGGTACCGAGGAACAGGGTGCGCTTCAACCGCGGAACGGTCAGGTCGATGACGGCGAACAGGTTGTAGTAGTCGCCCCGGATCGCGCGGTCTATGAAGCTCTGCGTGAACGGGAAGTGGACCGCGTATTCCAGCAACGCATCGAGATCGGGGCCGACGTCGGCGAATGCCTTGAACGCCGGCTCCAGGTTCTTCAGGTTCGCCACCAAGTCGGCCTGCGATTCGTTGACCAACCGATTGGCCGTGTCGCTGAACGTGCCCAGCTTCTCCAGCGCCGTTGTCAGCGTCGGCCTTTCCTTGATCAACACATCGATGGCCGGCGGAATCTTCTGGAGCGCCTTGGTGAGATCGTCACGCTGCCCGGCGAACGTCGACGCCATCCGATTGAGAGACTGAATGGCCGAGACGATGTTGTCGCGCTGGCCGTCCAGAGTTCCGACGAAGGTGTCCAGCCGGGCGATCAGGTCGCGGAACGCGGCCTCGTTGCCGTTGACCGCGGTACTGAAGTTGTGGATGACATCACCGATCTGGCCCAGCCCGCCGCCGTTGACCACCGCCGCCAGCGAGGCCAGGGTCTGCTCGGTGGTCGGATAGGTCGAGGACGCGTTCAGCGAAATCGTCGCACCGGGGTTGAGCTTGCCGCTCGGCGCTTGGCCGATCGGAGTGTTCAACGACAAGTGCATGGAACCCAGCAGACTGGTCTGGCCGACACTGACGACAGCATTGGCCGGCACGACGACATCGGGCTTCACCGAGAATTCCACGTCGGCATGCCAGTTCTTGACCGTCAACTTCCGCACGCTACCGACGACGACGTCATTCATCATGACCGGCGAGTTCGGTTCCAGGGTCGCGATATTCGCCACCTCGGCGTAGTAGACGTCGGCATCGGATCCGCGGCCCACGGCGCCGGGCAGCGGCAGCGAGTTGACACCCTGGAACGCGCACGCACTGGTGGTCACCGCAGCGCATGCCCCGGCGATCACCGCCCGACGCAACGACTTTCCGCCGATCATGGCGTCCCTCCTGCTTCCGCGGCCATCGGAGGACCGGGCGCGGGGCCCGGGGCCGCACCCGTCGGGTTCAACATGCTGGGCAGTGACGAGATCACACTCGGAATCTGTGCGGGTGCTCCCCCGGGCAGCAGCTGTGCGGCACCAGGCGGGGCCTCCCCCGGCGCGCGCCCGGTGAACGGGGGCGGGCCGGGCGTCACGCCTTGGTATGCCGAAATGGCAGGCGCCTGCGGAGGCACGTCGGGCGTGGGGCCGCCGGCGCCGGGTGCCAGGTTGGGCTCGGAGTAGACCAGGTCGTCCGGGTTGGCGGCCGGCATCAGGTAGGGATCGATGCCGAGCGGCAGGTAGTTGAAGTTCAGCAGGCGAAGGGCCGGGCCCAGATACTGGCTGCACAACTTTGCCGTCTCCGGTGCCGTGGTGTTCTCGATCGCTCCGATTGCGCCGCAGACGAATTCGGTCGGATTGGAGAAGTTGTTGAACACGAACTGGCCCACCGCACTGCCGGCGGACGGGCTGTAGATGTTGTAGGCGTTGGTCAACGCGTTGGGGGCGATATGGAGGATGTTCTCGATCTCCATCTTGTTCTCGAGCAGATTCGAGGTGACCGTCGTCAGATGCTGGATCTGTTCGGAGGCCTGATTGCGGCTGCCCGCCACGAACCGCTGGATGTCGACGATCGCCACCGACAGGTTCTTCAGCGCGCCGTCGAGATCTGACCTGTTGCCGTCGATCACACTGGTCAAGGTGGCCAGTCGATTCTGGAACATCACCACCTGCTCGTTGCTATCACGCAATGTGGTGACGAAGTTCTGCAGGTTCTTGATGATGTCGACGATGTTGCCGCTGCCGCCGGCCAGCACACGGGACACCCCGGCTAGCTCGGTGATGGTCTGACGAAGCTTGTCGCCGTTACCGTCCAAGGCGTTGGCGGCACTATCGATGAAGCGTGACACCGACGTGCCGGAGACGCCGCTTTGCGGTCCGAGGTCGGTGGCCAGCCGCATGAGCTGTTTCTTCACCTCATCCCACTCCACCGGGATTGCGGTGCGGTCCAAAGGGATTACCGCGTCGTCGGCCATCTTCGGGCCGACATTGTTCCGGTAGGCCGGCGTCAACTGCACATAGCGGGCAGCGACCAGGTTCTGCGCCACGATCACGGCCTTGGCGTCGGCGGGAATCGGGACGTCGCGGTCGACGTCGAGCACCAGCTTGGTCTGCGTGCCCTCCGGTTCGATCGCCTTGATGGTGCCCACCTTGACGCCCGACACCCGGACGTCGTCACCGGGGTAGATACCAGTCGCGGTGGTGAAGATGGCGTTGACCGTCTTCGGGCCGAAGAAGATGTTGCGTACGAGAACCGCCGCACCCACCACCAGCAGCCCGGCCAGCAGAACCGACAGCACCTTCACCCAACGTCTGCGCATCAGCGGGACCCTCCCGGAATGCCGTTGTACGGCAGCGGCAATTCGGCGCGTGGCCCGGCGTTGTCCGGCGGCTGGCCCGCGTTGACGCCACGGCGGAAGCCGAACGCGTAGTCCATGAACGGCTGCAGCAACTGCGCGGGCTGCAGGTTCGGCACATACGCGTTGTAGTACGGGCCGTTGGCCAACGTCTCACCCTCGGACAGGATGAACTTCTTCACGTTCGGCAGCATCTTGGCGATGTTGTCCTTGTTCTTCTCCAGCACCGCGACAACCGAATTCAGCCGCTGCAGGGTGGGCGCCAGTTTGTCTTCGTTGTCATGGACCAGACCGGTCAGCTGCTGTGACACCGCGGCGGTGTTGGCCAGCAGGTCGACGATGGCTTCACGCCGGTCGTTCAGCACGCCCAGCAGGTCGTTCGCATTCAGGATCAGGGTGTTCAGCTGCTGGCTGCGCTGTCCGAGCACGGTGGTGACGTCGGCGGCGCTCTTGAACAGGCCGGCCAGATTCTCGTTGCGGCTGTTGAGGGACCGGGAAAGCTTGCTCAGGCCGTCGAAGGTCGGCCCCAGTTTCGGCGCGAGCTGGTCGATCGTGGCTGACAGGGTGTCCAGCGACTGGTTGAGCGAGGCGGTGTCGGTGCCGGCGGTGTTGGACGTCAGATCGCTGACGGCTTCGGTGAGTGAGTAGGGCGACGACGTGCGCGTCGTCGGGATCACGTCGCCGGAGCGGAGAGTGCCGCTGCCTGCCGATTCCAGTGTGAGAACCCGCTCGCCCAGCAGGGAGCCGGTGCGGATGTGCGCCGCGGTCTGCGAACCCAGCGCGTATTTGCCCGCGGTCGTGAAGGTGACCAGCGCGTCGCCGTTGTCCAGCGCGACATCGGTCACGGACCCAATCTTGATCCCGGACAGCGTCACGTCGTTGCCGACGGTGATCCCGCCGGCTTCGGTGAACAACGCTTGATGGCGCACCGACGTAGCCAGCTGCAGCAAGCGTTCGGGTTGCAATCCCACAGCGATCACCAACAGGATCAGGACCGCGCCGAGGAAACCGGCACGCCACAAGTTAGAAGCTCGGTATTTCAGCATTAGGGCTCCGCACACCTACCGGATTCTTGTTTGATCATCGGGAACACCCCGGTGCGTCCCTGAAGATCGGTCACCCGGATCGACAGGCCGCAGATGTAGTACATGATCCAGCTGCCGTACGCACCGAGCCGGGCCATCTTGCGATAGTTATCGGGCCCCCTCTGCAAGCCTCGGTCGAAGACGATCTTGTTGTCATCCAACAGCGGCGCCAGACGGTTGAGCTGCTCGATATCCCCCTTCAGCGGGGCGCGGGCCTCGTTCAACAGACTGGTCAGCGACGCGGTTCCGTTGTCCAGCTGGGTGATCGCGGTGCCGATCGGCTCGCGATCCTGCGACAGCCCGGTGATCAACTTCTCCAGCTTGTCGATGGCGCCGGAGAACTTGTCGCCGTCCTTGGCGAGAGTGTCGACGACGACCTTGAGGTTGTCGATGAGCTGCTCGACCGTTTGGCTGTTGTCGGCCAACGCATTCGAGAATGACGTGGCGTGACCCAGGAGCGAATCGAGGGTGTCGCCCTGACCCTGCAGGATATTGATCAGCGACGCGGTCAACGCATTGACGTCCTGCGGGTTGAGCCCCTGGATCACCGGCCGCAATCCGCCGAGAAGGAGGTCCAGGTCCAGGGCGGACTGGGTGCGGTCTTTGGGGATCTGCGACCCCGCGGGCAGCACCCGGGTCGAGCCTGGTCCGTCGACGAGCTCCAGATACCGGTCACCGGTCAGATTCAAATAGCGCACTGCCGCTTGGGTTCCGGTGGTCAAGACGATGTCGCGGTCGGCATCGAACTTCACCAGAACACTCTTGTCGGCCAGTAAGTCAACACTGTTGACGGTGCCGACCCGGACACCCGCCACCCGGACCGTGTCGCCGTCCTTGAGCCGGGAGGCGTCCGCGAACACCGCCGAGTATCCGTTGGTCGAGCCGCTGCGGTAGTTGCTGAACGTCAGGAACAGGAACGCTGTCAGCACCACCATGATGACGGCGAACACGCCGAACTTGACGAGTGTGCTTGTGGTGCGCATCATCCGGGCTGTCCGATCTGTGCGGTGTTGCGCGGCGGTCCGTCCAGCGGGCCGAACAACAGCTGCTTGAGACCGTCGGAGTTCAGCAGGATGCCCTGGTTGCCGTACTGCCACGGATTGATGCCGGTGTCGGTCACCAGATACTTCGACCGGTTACCAAACCCGATGTAGGGCAGGCCCATGCACTGCGGTCCACCCTTGGCGCCGACCTTGGGCAGGTTCGACGGATAGCGGTAGCGCTCGATGCCGAGTGTGAACGCGACGTTGACCAGGACGCCGGGATCCAGCAGGGGCGGCTGCAGCCGAACGAAGTTCATGCCTTCGAGCGTGCAGTTGATGGCCGGTGCATATTCGTTGAACAGTGCCGTGGTGGGCGTCAGCAGGTGGAGCACCTTGCTCAGTGCCGGCTGGTTGGTTCCGAGCACCTCGTTGCCCTGATCGGCCAGCCCGATCATGTTGACCAGGAACGTATCCAGGTTCTGCTGCTCGTCGACGATGCTCTGGCTGATCTTGTTGGTGTTCTGCACGGTCTTGACCAGATCCGGCGCGGCATCGGCGTACGCGGCGGCCACCGGCGCGGTCAGTTCGATGTCCTTGGCCATGTTCGGCAGGCTGGGCTCCAGCTTGGCGAGCAGGCTGTCGAAGTCGGCAACGGTTTGTCCGAATTGCTTGCCGCGCCCCGCGAACGCTTTCGACAGTGCACCGAGCGTGGCGTTCAGCTGGGTCGGGTCGATCTTGTTAAGGACCTGATTCAGCTGTTGGAAGACCGTGTTGATCTCGACCGTGACGTGCTGCCCCTGCAGAACCTGGCCTGCATACATGGGTCTCGGCGACGGATCGGTCGGCGGCTCGAAGTTGACGTACTTGGCGCCGAACACCGTCGTCGAGGCGATGTCGGCGACCACGTTCGACGGGATCTTGCGAAGCTCAGCGGGATCCATCGCCAGGTGCAGCGCCGCCGTGCCGTCGGCGCGGCTCTCGATCGACTCGACCTTGCCGACCTGGACACCGCGCATCTTGACCCTGGCGTCGGGGTTCATGACGAGGCCGGCGCGGTCGGAGATCACGGTCACCGGAACGGTTTTGGTGAAGTCGCCGCGGAACAGGCCGACGGCGACCGCGACGATCGCCACCACCACGACCACGGTGGACAGGCCGGCCACCGGCCGCGCCCAACCGGTCGCGCCGAAGCTGGCGCCGGTTCGGGCCGCCACCGGTGCGGCGGTGGTTTCGGTTTCGGAGCGGTCGGCCGGGCCCGGACCGAGATTGCGTGTCACGTCATCTCCCTATCCGGACAGGTTGAAGTTGCCGTTGGAGCCGTAGATGGCCAGCGATAT
>NZ_PDHO01000055.1 GCF_002887815.1 Mycobacterium sp. ENV421
CAGCAGTCCTACGTGCCATCACCGTCTGGCTGCCACATTTATCGGACACGCCCTAGCTCGACGAGCCAGTGGGGGCGTTAGCCGACGAGTGAATGTTTTCGTGACATCACCGTGAGAACTGAGGACTGGAGGGCCGATGACAGCGCGGAGCTTTGTGGTGGGGGTGGGAATGGTGCCGTTCGCCACCCCGAGCAAGAGTGATCCCTATGACGTGATGGCCGAAGGCGCGGTCAAAGCGGCGCTGGCCGACGCCGGTGTGGAGCTCGGCGACGTGCAGCAGGCCTATGCCGGTTACGTCTACGGCGATTCCACGTGTGGACAAAACGCGCTGTATCGAGTCGGCATGACCGGGGTGCCGGTGGTCAACGTGAACAACAACTACTGCTCCACCGGTTCGTCGGCGCTGTGGCTGGCCCGCCAGGCGATAGCCGGTGGTGGCGCCGACTGCGTGCTCGCGTTCGGGTTCGAGCAGATGCAACGCGGCGCGCTCAAATCGCACTGGGATGACCGGCCGACACCATTCGGACGGTTCGCCGAAGCCGCCAGCAAGGCCCAAGACTGCCCCGACGGTGTACCCATGCCAGCACAGTGGTTCGGCGGTGCCGGCGCCCAGTACGCCGACCGGTTCGCAACCCGCCCCGAGACCTTCGCCAAAATCACGGTGAAGGCGCGCCGGCACGCGGCGAACAACCCCTATGCGGTGTTTCGTGATCCGCTGACCGTGGACGAGGTGCTGGCCTCCCCGCACATCTACGGCCCGTTGACCCGGTTGCAGTGTTGCCCGCCCACGTGCGGGGCGGCGGCCGCGATCCTGTGCAGCGAGGAGTTCGCCCGCCACCGCGGCCTGGACACCACCGTGGCCATCGCCGCGCAGGCGTTGACCACCGACACCGACAGCAGCTTCGCCGACGCCGACATGACCAAGCTGGTGGGCTATGACATGGCGCAGTCGGCGGCACGGCAGGTCTACGAACACGCCGGCGTCGACCCGAAGGATATCCGGGTGGTCGAGTTGCACGACTGCTTCACCGCCAACGAACTGCTGACCTACGAGGCGCTCGGACTCACCCCGGAGGGCACCGCGGAAAGGTTCATCGCCGACGACGACAACACCTACGGCGGGCAGGTGGTGACCAACCCCTCCGGCGGGCTGCTTGCCAAAGGGCATCCCCTGGGAGCGACGGGCCTGGCCCAGTGCGCCGAACTGGTGTGGCAGCTGCGAGGTCAGGCCGCGGACCGCCAGGTGGACGACGTCAACCTCGCGCTGCAACACAACATCGGTCTCGGCGGCGCCGCGGTCGTCACCCTCTACGAAAAACTGCGTTGACATGTCCCGGTGGAGGGCCGCCGGTGCGACATGAGTTGCCGACGATGACGCTGACGGTTCGACGCCAATGGGCTCAGCTCCTGCGCCAAAACTGCTGGGAAGATCGATGTCGTCGACGTCGACCTGCTGCCGGCGTCTTTCGACACCGTTCCACCGCCGAATCTCGTGGCAACCCAATCTCGAACAGCCAAGCCAGCTCAGCTTCCCCGCCGGAATCGTGTGGGTCTGTCCGCATCCTGCACGGGAACACGAAGAGAGTGCGCTCTACCAGCAGTTCAGGCGCAAGCGGGCGACCCCGAGCCCGGCCCCGGTATAGCAGCGAGCCGATGCGGATACGCGAACGCGCGTCCAGCGCCGCGGTGGGCAGAAGGAACGTGAATGCCGGTGTCGTCCAGCGAGACGCTACCGAAACTGAGGGTTCGGGAAACCCTATTGAGGGTTTTGAAAGCCCGTGTCCGACACCGCGGTGGGCATGCGATCCCATCGGTAGGTTTCTCGAAACGCGGTCATCATTTCGTCGAACGGCACGTCGGTGTACCAGCCACGGTCATTCACGTACTCCATGTGGCGCCGACCCCGACCGTCGTATGCATGCAGTAGCGCGTCTGTCCTGCCATCGAATTCCAACGGCGGCACACCGAAACGGGCGCAGAGCTCGCTGTTGAACGCCGGGGATGCCTTCACCCAGCACTCATTCAGGTACATCTCGGTGTATCCGTGGTAGACGAACAGATCGGTACCCATCACTTCGCGCAGCTTTGGAGTCGACAAATGGTTTCGCACGTCGGCGAAGCCCAGTCGCGCAGGGATGCCCACCGCGCGGGCCGCGGCCGTCAGCAACACCGCCTTCGGCACGCACCAACTGTCCGTTGCTTGTGTGACTTCGCTCGCGCGAAAACTCTGTTCGTCAGCGCGGATCGTGTACGGGTTGTATCGGATACGGTCCCGCACGGCGCTGAACAGCTGCGCGGCGCGAGCCGTGTCGGACTCAGATCCACGAACGGCGGCGCGCGCGAAAGCAATCACGCAGGGATGGGCGGAGTCGATGAACCGGGTGGGAGCCAAGAAGACCGACAGATGTCGATCCGGATCGGCCGCCGATGCCGATCGGGCAACAGAGCGCACCAACAGCACGTTATCAGCCATTAACGCCACACGCCATCGACCGTAACGGAGGTCACCGCCGATCGGTATGCGCGCACGTTCGCGATTGTGCCGGCGGCAGCACGCGCGAGGGTGTCGAAGCCCTGTCGGCGGTCAGCCATGGCTGGCGACATGCCCAAACAGCCACACGGTGACCGGCAGTATGCCTCACAGCTGAGCGCGTCGGCGCCCATCAACTCGTGGCCCGGATCGGGCGGAACTGCGGAATCGCGAGCTGGCCCCGCGGTTCGAAGGTGACCTCGACCGGTGTGCCAATCTCAACCTCCTGCGGTGAACAGTCGATCACGTTGGCCATCATCTGCGGACCCTCGAACAGTTCGATGATGGCCAGCACATAGGGCGCCGCGAAGGCCGGCGACGGCGGTTGGTGCACCACGGTGTAGGTGAGCACCGTGCCGCGCCCTGAGGGTTGTTCCCAGTCCAGCCCGGTTGCCCAGCAGTACGGGCACCAACGGCGGGGATGGTGGTGAAACCGTCCGCAGGCGCGGCAGCGTGGCAGCACGAACCGGCCCGCGGCCGCTTCCTGCCAGTAGCGCGCGGTGCTGGCGGTCACGGTGGGAACCGGTGGGGCTGTCATGGTGTCCTTCCCAGCAGAACGGTTGAGTGGTCGGCCATCATGCCGCCGTAGGTGTGCACCAGCGCGATATCGGCATCCAGTTGGCGCTCGGTGGCCTGTCCCATCACTTGCCGCGCGGCTTCGACGAGCATCGACATCCCCGACGCGTCGCCGGTGTGCCCGAACGACAGCAACCCGCCGTAGGTGTTGACCGGCAGGTCCCCGCCGGGTGCGCCGCGGCCGTCCAGGAAGAACTGGCCGCCTTTGCCCGGCTCGACCAACCCGGTCTCCTCCACCAGCAGGATCGAGTTGATGGTGAACGCGTCGTAGAGCTCGGCGAGATCCACATCGGACGGAGCGAGGCCCGCCATGTCGAACGCGGCGTGCGCGGAAACGCCGGCGCCCATGGTGGCGAAGTCGCTGGCGTGGCTGATGTTGCCGTGGTCGTGAAACTCCCCGAAGTCGAGCAGATAGGCGGGTTGTTCGGTGAGTTCGCGTGCCCGCTCGCCGCGGGTGACCAGGAACGCCGCGCCTCCCTCGCACGGCACCGAGCAGTCCAGCAAGTTGAACGGCCATGCGATCGGGCGTGAGTCCAGCACCATCTCGATGCTCAGTGGGCCGCCGTCACGCATCAGGGCATCGGGGTGCCGCAACGCCCACTCGCGGCTGGACACCGCGACGGCTGCCAGGGCTTCCCGTGTTGTGCCACGCTCTGCCATGTGCCGGGTGGCCGCCAGCGCGTAGAGCGCCGGAATGAAGCTGCCATACGGATACTCGAAATCGGGGTGGCTGATCATTCGCGCCATCGCATCCGCGCCGCCCTCACCTACTTTGGGGAACTTGCCCGCACCCACGCACAACACCGCGTCCGCCAGACCCGCGCTGATCGCCACCGCGGCGCGCGACAACATGATCGTGTAGGTGGCACCACCGACGTTGACCGTCTCACAGAACCTCGGACGGATCCCCAGCGCGTCGTTGAGCCGCTCGTGGACGAAGATGTCGGCGCCGCTGCCGGTGGCCATGCCCGCCGGGCACACCAGCAGACCGTCGATATCGGCGGGCCCGAACCCGGCGCGGTCCAAAAACCGGCGCAACACCAATTCCGGCATGCCCGCCGAGTCCTCGTCGGGATATCGCCCCGGGCGCAGTTCCTCGACCGCCGCGATGGCAGGACGGCCGCCAAGGGCACACGCACTCATGACCACCTCGCAGCCGTCCAGAAACCAATACGTCGCCAGCCCGTACAAGCAGCCTGTCCAACGTCATCGGGCCCTCGCCCAACACCGGGCACCGTGTGTGCACACCCAGAACTTGACACCCGCCGGGGCCCCCGCCGTCAGTAGGACTTGGGCAGGCCCAGGCTGTGCTGGGCAACGAAATTGAGGATCATCTCCCGGCTGATCGGCGCGGTGCGCATCAGCCGCGCCGGACCCCACAGCGTCGCCAGCCCATACTCGGTGGCCATCCCGTTGCCTCCGTGAGTCTGGATCGCCTGATCCAGCGCCAAGATCCCCGCCTCCGCGGCCGCGTACTTCGCCATGTTGGCGGCCCCCCCCGCACCGCCCTCGCCGGCGTCGTGCAGCTCGGCCGCCCGCTGGGTCATCAACCGCGCGAGTTCGACCTGGATCTTGGCGTGCGCCAGCGGATGTGCTACCCCCTGATGCGCCCCGATCGGAGAGTCCCAGACCCGGCGTTCGCGCGCGTAGGCGCACGCTTTGTCCAAGGCGTAGCGGCCGATGCCGGTGCCCAGCGCCGCACCCATGATCCGCTCCGGGTTCAACCCCATGAACACCTGCCGAAGGCCGTCGTCCTGCGCGCCGACAAGGCTGTCGGCGGGCACCCGCACGTCGTCGAAAAACAAGGTGAACTGCTTCTCGGGGGTGACCGCTTGCACCGGGATGAGGGTCTTCTGCAGGCCAGCGGCGTCGGTGGGCACCACCATCAGCGAGAGTCGCCCGCGGCGCGGCTCGTCGGTGCCGGTCCGGGTCACCACCAGGACCGCCTGCGCCTCGTCGACCCCGGAAATGTAGTACTTGGTTCCGCGCAGCACCCACTCGTCGCCGTCTCGCGTCGCCGTCGTGGCGATGTTGTGCGAGTTCGAACCCGCATCGGGTTCGGTGATCGCAAACGCCATGATCATCTCGCCACTGGCGATCCCAGGCAGCCACCGTTGTTTCTGGTCCTCGCTGCCAAACGCCTGGATGATCGTGCCGCAGATCGCCGGCGACACCACCGTCATCAGCAACGGACAGCCGGCGGCGGCCAACTCCTCACCCACGGCATGCAACTCATAGATGCCGCCTCCCCCACCGCCGTACTCCTCGGCGATGTTAACCCCCAAAAAACCCTGCTTACCAATCTCTTGCCACAGCTCGGTGGACTTCTCGCCGGCCAACGACTTGCTCAGGTAGTACTCGTGGCCATATGACCGCGCAATCGCCGCCACCGCAGCCCGCAAGTCCCGCCGTTCCTCGCTCTCGCAAAGCTCCATCCCACCTACTCCTTTCCGTTCCGCATACGCTCACTGTGACGGTATCCGCACCAGTGAACGACGGGTGCGGCGCAACCGAAATGGCGTTCACTGCGGAGTCGGTGTGCACTCAGCGATCATACGTTAGCGACGATTAACATCGGGGCGCAAGTTTCTGACAGGCGGCGTCACCAGGGGGCCCGCTGCCGACGTTGTCTTCGACGTGGCCCGAGACCGAGCGACTGATAGTCAGGTCTGAAAATATCCTCGGTACTGGTCGCGCAGCACATTCTTTTGCACCTTGCCCGTCGCGGTGCGCGGCATTTTGTCGGTGAAGATCACCGCTTTGGGGACCTTGAACCCCGACAGCCGGTCGCGCGCCGCAGCCAGCACGTCGTCCTCGGTGAGGTCGGCGCCTGGTTTGGGGGTGATGATCGCTGCGATCGCCTCGGTCCATCGCTGGTGCGGCAGTCCGACGACGACCACTTCGTGGATTCGGGGTTCCCCTTCGTAGAGCGCCTTTTCGACCTCGATCGAGGCCACGTTCTCGCCGCCGGTCTTGATCACGTCTTTCTTGCGGTCGGCGAACCACAGCAGTCCGTCGGCGTCGAAGCGTCCGATGTCGCCGGAATGGAACCAACCCTGCGCGAATGCTTCCGCAGTGGCCTCGGGGTTGCGCAGGTACCCTTCCATCGCGTGTGGGCCGCGATAGACGATTTCGCCGGCCTCACCGGCGGGGAGTAGATTGCCGGCGTCGTCCATGATCCCCACCTGGACATTGGGAACCGGCAGGCCGACCGAGCCGGGATGTGAGAGCTGGTACTCAGGCGGAAAGACGGTCGTCAGCGGGTTCATCTCGGTTTGGCCGAAACCGAGCGCGAACTGGCAGCCGAACACCTCCATGGCCCTACGCAGGTCGGTGTCGGGCATCGGTGCCATCGCATACAACGCCAGGCGCAGGCTCGACAAGTCATGCTCGGCAATGTCGGGGTGGTCCATCATCGCCCGATACATCATCGGCAGCCCGAAGATCTCGGTAATCCGCTCGCCCTCGATGGTCGCCAGCAGGGCGGCTGGGTCGAACGCACGTATCAACACCGCGGTGCCGCCGACGTAGATCAGCCCCGTGGTGAACCCGTTGAGCTGGGCGGTGTGGAACAGCGGCATCATGACCGCTGAGCGGTCATCCTCGCTGAACCGCAACACCAGGGGGGCCGTGAGTGACTCGATGTAGATCGCGAGATGGCTGCTCACCACCCCCTTCGGCGCCGACGTCGTTCCGCTGGTGTAGAGGTAGCTGAGCGCGTCACGGTCATCGACGAAGCATTCCGGTTCGGCGGGACTGGCGTCGCCGACGAACTCGCTCAGCGCCCGCCATGAATGCCGACCGGCGGATTCCCATTGTGTGCCGGTGCCGGGTGCGACGATCACATCGGTCGCCTTGCGCTGTTCGAGGCCGTCTAACGCAGCCTCGACGAGTTCGGTCAGCTGGCTCTCCACAACCACCCCCCGGGCGCGGGAGTGCTCAAGCACGTAGGCCGTCTCAGACGCCCCCCAAGCGAGGTTGATCGGGACACACACCACTCCGGTCTTGGCGCACGCGTAATAGGTGAGAAGGAACTCGATGCTGTTGCCGCAGGCCAGTGCGAGCGCGTCGCCCCGCTGGTAGCCCGCGGTCAACAGCGCGTTGGCCAGCCGGTTCACCGCCGCGTTCAGCGCACGATAGGTGAGCCGGCGCTCGCCGTCGACCACGGCTTCGTGCTCGGGGCGCCGCCACGCGGTGCGGGTGAGCATGTCGCCGACATTGAGGCGTGTCACGAGGTTCTTTTGCAGGTCCAAGGCGGTCATCAGCGTCTCCTTGTGCGTCCAGTTGGAAAGGTTGTGTTTGATCATGTGAGTGGTTGACGACTGATTCGTAAGCTCGTCGTCGCTTGCCGGTGTGAGTCCGGTCCGGGTAGCTGTCAGGGGGCCCGGTAGCAGGCTGGCGGTGTCGTCTGGAAACGGGCGGGGCCGAAGCCCAGCGTCGAGCACCCCGCGTGGCGTGTCGCCAACAAACATGGACATAGGGTAATGATTATCCTACGTCATGCGTAGGGGCTTGACTTCCCGGGCCTACACACGCCCAGGCGCGACCGCCTGGCAAGAGCGGGTTGCCAGGTGAGCTACGAAGTGAAATAGAACCGAAGACACGGATTGACGGCAGAGGGCGGACACATGGCTGGAGTGGACGGAAGGGTGGCAATCGTGACCGGGGCGGGTGGTGGCCTCGGTCGCAGCCACGCCCTACGGCTGGCGGCCGGAGGTGGTCTGGTCGTCGTCAACGACCTCGGGGTGAGGAAAGAAGGCGGTGGCGAGAACGCTACGGCGGCGCAGGACGTCGTGGCGGAGATCCGGGCCGCTGGCGGTGTCGCTGTGCCCGATGACCACGACATCGCTTCCGAGGCCGGCGCACGGGCGGTGGTCGAGTCAGCGCTGCAGGCCTTCGGCCGGTTGGACATCGTTGTCAACAACGCGGGTATCCTGCGGGATGCGACGTTTCACAAGATGACGGTGAAACAGTGGGAGGCCGTCCGCCAGGTGCACCTGGACGGAACCGTGTTGATGACGCGGGCGGCTTGGCCTCATTTGCGCGAGCAACGCTACGGCAGGGTCGTCGTAACCACTTCCGGCGCTGGCTTGTTCGGCAATTTCGGACAGGCCAACTACGCCGCCGCCAAGCTGGGTGTGGTCGGGCTGATGCACACGCTGGCACTCGAGGGTGCCCGCTATGGGATTCGGGTCAACGCTATCGCCCCGGTCGCGCTGACCCGGATGACCGCCGGCCTGCTCGACGATGCCACCGACCTCGACCCCGCCTGGGTATCGGCCGCCGTCGGGTGGTTGTGCGCCGAGGAATGCGATCTGACAGCCGAGATCGTGCGGGTTTACGGTCGCCATTTCAGCCGCGTGCGGATCGTCGAATCGCGCGGCGTGGACTTCCCCTCCCCGCCCTCCGATGACCAACTCGCCGCCAGATGGGCGGATATCGCCGACCTGTCGGAGGCAAAGGAGGGACAGACCGCGCTGGCTGCCGCGAGCCACGCCGGCTCGGGATGAGTCGGACCTGCCACCGCCGTCGGCGCTTGCCGGGTCAGCGCTGACCGACTGCAGACCAGCGCGGCCCGGTCGACCGCTGTCGGCGACTCCGTGACACTTGCACCTGCCGCTCGTCGCGGTGACGAGCTCCCTCCACACGGGCGTCGAGTCTGCGAGCATTTACCTGATAATCGTTATACTTTATGATGGTGGACGGTGGTACCTCGGACGCATCGGGCCCTTCTGTTGCGCCGACGTTGACGCCACCTGCTCCGCGGACGAAAGGACACGCCAGTGACCACCCCACCCCTCGATCAGCTCACTGACGCCCAACAGGAGCTCGTCGAGCGCGCCCGCGTCATCGCGCGCACCGAGCTTCGGCCGCATGCCGCTGAGTGGGACCGCCGCCAGGAATTCCCCGAGCGCTCCTATGAGATTCTGCGCGAGAACGGCTTCACCGGGCTCACCGTGCCGACCGAGTACGGCGGTCGTGGTTGGGGTGTATTCGAGGCCTGTCTGGTTCTGGAGGAGCTGGCCGTGGGGTGCATGGCCAGCGCTCTGACAATTCAGATGCAGCTCAACGGACCCCCGCGGGTGATCGCCCGGGTGGGTAGCGAACAGCAGCGCAAGCAGTATCTGCCCGACGTGGTCGAAGGCACTCGACGGTTCGCCGTCGCGATGACCGAGCCGCAGGCCGGATCCGACGGCACCGCGCTGGCCACGACCCTGAGCCCTGACGGCGACGACTTTCGGCTGACCGGCACCAAGTGCCACATCACCAGCGCACTGCAGGCCCATACCTTCCTGGTGTTCTGCCGTGCGTCCGGAACGACCGGTCCCGACGGGATCGGCGCGGTGCTGGTGGACGCCGACGTCGAGGGCTTGGGGCCGATCGAGACCGAGGAAAAGATGGGCGGTCGAGGCGTGGCGGAGGGGGTGCTGCGGTTCACTGACGCCCCCGTCCGGCGCGATCAGGTGATCCTCGAACCGCGGCCCGGCTCAAAGGAAGGCGCGTCGTTCTTGATTCGCCAGTTCAATCCCGAGCGGTGCGGGAACGCCGCGATGTCCATCGGAGTCGCGCGCGCCGCACTGGAGGACGCCGTCGAATACACCAAGGACCGTGAACAGTTCGGCCGCCCGATACTGGACTTTCAGGGTATCCAATGGAAGATCGCCGATATGGCAACCGAATTGGATGCCGCGCGGTTGCTGTTGTGGCGCGCAACGCGCACCGATGTCGGCGGCTTCCCGGGCATCCGCGAGACCGCGATGGCCAAGCTGTACGCCAACGAGACCGCGGTGCGGGTGTGCAATGAGGCCATCCAGCTGCTGGGTCACAAGGGCTACCTCACCCGCTACCCGGTGGAACGCTATTTCCGCGACGTACGCGGAATGGGCATCGGCGGGGGCACCACCGAGATCCTGCGCAACATGATCGCCGGCGAGGTCACCGGCGTGCGCACGAGCCAGCGAAGGTGCTGAGTCGTGAATCTGGGGCTGAGCGCAAGCGCCGAGCACTACCAAGCCGGGCTCAAAAACTGGATTTCGGCGAACCTGCCGCCGCAGTGGCGTGACATCCCTGTCGGAACCGGGGACGACGAGTCCTACGTCGCGATGCGCCGGGAGTGGGGTCGGCGCCTATTCGAGGCCCGATGGCTTGCCCCACATTGGCCCCTGGAGTACGGCGGCCGCGAGCTGGGGGTAGACGCGCAGCTGGCTTTCGCCGAAACGCTGGTCGAGACGGGCGCGCCGGAGCCGATGAACACCAACGGCATGGGCATCTTCGCCCCGGCGCTGATGCGATTCGGCACCGACGAGCAGCGAAAACAGTACTTGCGGCCGATGCTGTCCCACGACGACATCTGGTGTCAGGGGTTCTCCGAGCCCCAAGCCGGCAGCGACCTGGCGTCGTTGTCCACCCGGGCGGTTCTCGACGGAGACCAATTGCTCGTGTCGGGCCAGAAGGTGTGGACGTCTTTTGCAATGTCCGCTCAAAGGTGTTACGCGCTGGTCAAGGTTGCCGACTCGCCCGGCACGACGTTGGTCGTGGTGCACATGGACCGCCCCGGCATCACCGTGCGCCCGCTGCGCAATCTAACGGGCAGCAGCGAATTCTGCGAGGTGTTCTTCGACGATGTGGTCGTGGACGCCACCGACGTGGTCGGCGGGATCGGCGGCGGGTGGCAGGTCGCCACCTACGCCTTGGCTCGGGAACGCTCCAGCGCCCTGGCCCAGCGGTCGCTGCAGCTGACGCGTGAGCTGACGCGGATGCTCAGCGCGCTAGGCGATGGCTATCGCGACGCGTGCGCCGAGAATGCCCTGGTCGATGCGTTCGTGCGCACCCGGGTGGTGGACAGCACCGTGCGCCGGGTGTTCGCGCTCGATGCCGATGGCGCCGAGCCCGGGATGCTCGCACCGATCGCGAAGGTTCTGTGGAGCGAAAGCCACCAGAAGCAGCTGGCCACCCTGCTGGAGGCGGCCGGGCCGGAAGTGATCGGGGCCGGGGCCGGGTGGTCGGAATGGACTCGATCGTTGTTGTTTGCCCGCGCTGAAACGATCTACGGCGGCACGACCGAGATCCAGCGCAACCTGATCGCGAAGGCGCTCGGCCTTCCGAGCGACCGCCGGTGAGAGAGGGCGCAATGGACTACCGGATCGATGACGAACAGGCAACGCTGCAGACCACGCTGCGGGAGTTTCTCGAGGCGCGGATGCCCGATTTGATCGGGGAACCCGCCCGGGGCGCCCGGGTCACTGCGTGGCAGGAGTTGGTATCGGCCGGCTGGCTGGAGCACTTCGGAATGACAACCGCAGAAACCAGTGCACCAGCGGACTGGGTCGGCGCCGTGCACGTGGCCGAAGCGTTCGGAGCGGTCCCGGTGCCCGGACCCGTTGACGTGGTCGCCGGCTATCTCATACCGCTGGCCACCGGCACCGGCATGAGTGCGCTGCTTGAACGCCTGCGCACCGGCAGCGTCATCACCGCGTCGCCCCCGGTTCCGGATATGTCCGGGCGCGACGCGGCACCCCGGTGGCGGCACCGACGTCTGGGCGCAGTGCGTGAAGCAAACCGGCTGCGCGTCAGCGGGGTGCTGGCGCGGGTTCCCGCCGCCGCCGACGCTCAGTCGGTGGTGGTACCGGTCGACCTGGATGGCGTACCGGGGCTCGCGCTGGTGGACTGCGACCAGGCGGGAGTCGAAGTCGGCGCGTCAACCGGCGTTGACTTGCGCCGGCCCGTCGCGGACGTCCGCCTGCACCGGACCAGTCTGGACGCAGCGGCGCTGTACACCGACCCGGGCCTTTCGGCGCGGGAGGAGCGCTGCGCGTTCCTGTACAGCCTGTTTCTCGACGCGGAGGCGGTCGGCGGCGGCGCAGAGGTGATCGCGCGCAGTGTCGCGTATTGCACTGCGAGGACGCAGTTCGGGCGGCCGATCGGAGCGTTCCAGGCGATCCGGCATCGGCTCGCCGACGCCGCCGGCGGCGTGGAGGGAGCCCGTTCACTCGTCTACCAGGCGGCCTGGAACGTCGCCGCGGGCGCGCACGACGCGATGTACGACGTTCTGGCCAGCCGACTGTGGGCCTCGGCGGCCTACCTCGGTGCCGCCGAGGCCGCCATCCAATGTCATGGGGGTATGGGCTTCACCTGGGACCAGCGCCTGCACCTCTGGTATCGCGCCGCGGTTGCCGGTCGGGGCGCCGATAATGTGGCCGGGGCACGTTCAGCGCTCGCCGCGCGGCTAAGCCCCGCCGAACGTCCGGTGCCATCCGTCCCGCACAGCGGGCTGGCCGAGGCGGGCAGGACGAGCAAGTGAGCGAACCCGAGGTGCTCTTGGACCGGCCGCGACCCGCCGTCGCAGTCCTCACCCTCAACCGACCGGGTGCGCGCAACTCCCTGGGCTGGCAAACCTGGCACCAGCTGGGCGCGGCCATCGATGAGGTGGCTGCCGACGATGACTGTCGCGCGGTGGTGCTCACCGGCGCCGGCGGGACGTTTTGCGCCGGTGGCGACGTCAAGACCTCCCCGTCCCGCGGAGCGGGCCTCGGCGCGCCCGCGGCGCGGTTGCTGGTGGGCCAGCGGGTGCTCGACACGCTGCTCAAGTTGCCCAAACCAGTGCTTGCCGCTGTCGAGGGGCCCGCAGTGGGTGCTGGCTGGAGTCTTGCATTGGCCTGCGACCTGGTGGTGGCGGCCCGTGACGCGGTTTTCGCAGCCCCGTTCGTGGCGCGCGGCTTGGTGCCCGACTGCGGAGCCGCCTGGTTCTTGACCCGTGCACTGGGCCGGCACCGGGCCACGGCGCTGCTGTTGAGCGGCGAACGCCTTACCGCGCCGCAGGCCGCCGGCGCGGGTCTGGTCAGTCAACTCGCCGAGCCTGGGGCAGCGCTGACCGTCGCCACCGACCTCGCCGCAAGCCTGGCCCGCGGCCCTGCAGAGGCGTTGCGCTTGACCAAGGGCATGATTCGCGGCGCGCTCGATGTACCGCTAGAAAGGTTCCTCGAACTCGAATGGTTGTCGGCCACCCTCGACCTAACCGGGCCGGATGCTGCCGAAGGCCGCGCGGCCTTTGTCGAGAAGCGCGATCCTGATTTCTCCGAAACCCGACGATCCGCCGATGAAGCCAGCTGAGCGGTGCCCTTGAGCCGATAAGGCCAGCAGGCCATAGTCGGCGCCGTCGTGTTGCTGGTTCGATCCGCGACGCCGTTTGCGCCGGCAGCTTCGTGGCCGGCGAGGATTCGTCGCCGACCACCCGGCAGTTACTCAACCTGGCGGGCGCGTTGGACCCTGAAGAGCTTTACTTTGCCGCTCACACCTTTGAGCCGCCGCGCGCCCATAGACGACCATTTGAAGTCCGACGCGTCGCCGAGGGCCTCACGTGTGGACTCGGCGACCACGACCGTCGCTGGCCGCGCCGCCGCCGTTACTCGACTGGCGACGTTGACGGGACTGCCAAACCAGTCTCCCCTGCGTGTTATCGCCAGTCCCGACGACACGCCGATCCGTAGGGGCGGCAAGCCATCGGCTGGGGCATCATCAGCCAAGTCGAGGATCGCCCGCAGCAATGGCGCCGGATCGAAGCACATCAGCATCACGGCATCACCCACCGACTTCACCAGCTGCACTGGGGTGACCGCCACATGCTGGGCCAATTCGGCGAGCCGACTGGCAACGCGTTCAAGCTCCACGGGTGGTAGCACCTCCCCCAGCTGGGTAAAGCCAGCGACATCGGCGAACGCCACCGTTACGTGGTGCGCCCCAGGCAACCTTCCGGCAGCCCGCTCAGCGGCGGTCACGGCCTCGACCTCGAACGATGCGCGAAGTTGCATGAACAGCAGGTCTTGAATCAGCGGGCCGAGCTGAGGCGCGGACCGCCGCGCCAACTCCTCGACCGCCTGCGCCAGTTCGATCTCACTCGTCCCCGGTCGCAAGAGGATGTTGAGCGCCGCATCGCGCATCGTGGCCGCGGCATACCCCAGTCCCTCGATCAGCACGCGCATCACGGCAACCGTTTCATCCGGATCGACGCCCATGTCAAGGAAGAATTTGGCGCGCGCGATCGCTTCTCCGTCGGCACGCAGCAATACGGCCGCGTCGGGATCATCGATCCGCGGCCTCCCCACAGCACCGTACAGGCGCTGCAGGAGATCCAATTCGATCCCCGTCGACTCGCAGACCTCACGTGCAGACACATAGGTTCCGTCATCGCCGAAGATGGTGTTGGCAGGCAGCATTAGAGGAGTAGCCAGCGACCTACGAATCTCGTCGAGGGGGTAGCCTTTTCCAATCAGCCAGCTGATAAGGTCGGCACGCTCGCCGCGGGCTTGGCCCTCAAGGCCATCGAGCATGCCTAACTCCTCAATGTTGCGGTCAGCGGCCATGATGCAAACGTAGTATTCGATGCATCGCTTACGGCATCAATTGGCAGCGTGACATGCCGACCTCGAGCGCTCAGACGCCTTCGCAACCACGCTCTCGGCCCATGCGGAACGGTGCCGCCGAATCGTTGGGCCATTTGCACGCCAAGTATTGCCACCGCCCGACGAGCAGTTTGGGCAAGACCCCGACATCCACCAGCGGTGACTCAGATGAACTCACGGGCATCTTGATCTCCGCTGTCGGGTGCCGCGACCACGTCCCCTCCAGGGCCGACCGATTTGCCCCGAGGGGTCCTCGAACGGTCACTCGGTCCCATTGCTAACAATGCAGGGTGACCGCGGGGGCTCGCCCGGCCTGAATCCCGCCGACAAAGTTCCGACTGACCTGTCGTAGAGTTGGACCACATCTGCTTGGCGGCTCTGCCGTGGTCGACCGTGCGAATAGCCACAAAAACGACACGGCCGGGGCGGCGTGGCGGTTCCTCACGGTCCCGTGAGGTGACGTCCGGCAACAAGTTGCGAGTCGCCTCAGCGGATTCTCGTGTAGATCATTATCATCTATGTCGAGGACTGTGTATGCGGGCTGCAGCTGAACCTTCGCCCCACGTCAGTCAAGCAGCGCATTAGGAGTGGGATTGAACGGCGAAATCGACCACGCGGTAAACACCTCTGAGACACGGCATGCAGCGCGCAGCCACCCAAGAGTACCCAAGGCGTCAGATATTCTCGCCGACCGGCTCCGCGCACAAATCCTCGGCCGCGCGATGCGGCCTGGCGACCAACTGGCGTCAGAAGCAGAGTTGATTTCCGGAGAGGGCTTCAGCCGAGGCACCGTGCGAGAGGCGTTGCGCTTGCTCGAATCCGATGGTTTGATCGAGATCCGCCGAGGCCCACGCGGTGGCATCCGGGTAACTCGTCCCGACCTGCGGCAGATCAGCAGATCCGTTGCGCTCCTGTTGACCCTGGCCGAAACCACAACCGGAAAGTTCTACGAGTTCCGCAAACTCGTAGAACCCTCTATTGCCGCCTTGGCAGCCCGATCGGCCACCGACGAGCAGCGCGGCTGGCTGCTCGCGGTCGCTGACGCCACGTCTCGAAACGGTTCGTGGGAACCATCGGTGGAGTTCCACGAGGCTCTAGCGGTATGCAGCAACAACGAGGTCTTGCGGCTCGTCATCGCGATGTTCGAACAGGAGTTGTCGTGGCACGTCCCCGGTGAGTCGCTCAGCGAGTCAGACATGGAGGACACCCGCCACGCGCACCAAAACATCGCGCGGGCGGTGGCTGCCGGCGACGCCGACCGCGCATCAAGCGCAATGCTGCGTCACCTGAACCAGTTCGAGCGAATGCTTGAGACAAACGGCCGCCTCGACGAGCCGCTGCTGCCTCGAGAGCGTTGGCTCCAGTGACGCCGACTTGCACTGACTGTGCGCGTTCGCACGCCGGTGATCGCGGCGATTACGCGCATGTCCCCTGCGTCGGCCGTGCCTTCACCGCGAAACGCACCGGTCATGTCGTCGACCACTTGTCTGGTCCGACAGACCACCCACTGATCGGCCTTCAGCAAGCCCCGCCCTGGCGCCCTCTCCCCGTCTGGCAAGAGTTACTCGAGGCCCCCGCGGCATCAACTCAAATGCGGCCCACCGCGAAGCCCGCGTCGCCCTGTCGCCGCTTAGCAGGCCCAGTTCAGATAACGATCATCGCTGTCAGCCTGGTTCGTCGTCGAGGCGGTCGACGGTGTGGGCGGTGTAGGTTGTCTTGACTGCGCCGCCGGGGGTGGTTTCGATTTTCATGATCGCGTCGATGCGTACGCGCATGCCGATTCCGAGTCCGCGTATCTCGTTTTCGCTGAGTCGGCCGAGTTTGACGGTAATGGGCTCTCCATTGTCTTGGCGGATCAGCCAGGATTGCACGGAGCTGACTGTGGGGTATTCGCCGACAATTAACACGGGTTGTTCGTCGAGGTTGGCGTTTTCGACGGTGGCGGCGATGTGAGCGGCGGTGGCCGCGGATACCTTGATCCGTTGGGTGGTGCGGGCGGGTTGTTGCCAGTCGATCTCGAAATCGACTGGTGTCACAAGTCTGTTCCGCGATCAAGACCGAGTACGAAG
>NZ_PDHO01000056.1 GCF_002887815.1 Mycobacterium sp. ENV421
AGGGCTACCAGGACTTGCGGGACGGCAGGATCATCCGCGGCGTCATCACCCATGCTGGGTGAGCCCGGTTACGCGTCCAGCGTTGCGGACGGTACTGGCTAACCGCCATTATCTGGTGACGGCACAGGCGTAAAGCCGTGGGGCCGGCGAGAATTTCGAGGGCGAGTGTGCGCCACCGACGCGGACGACGCGTCGGTGGGCTCCGGCGCTGCGGTGTCATCGCCGGGATCCAGCGATGAAGTGAGAGACCGGGCGATCTGCTCACCGAGTTCCTCGGGGCTGGCGGCGCCCTCGGCTCGGAACCACTTGTAGCACCAGTTCGCGGCGCCGAGGCACATATTCATGTAGACCGTGGCGCTCATCCCCACGAGTACGCCGGGGTGCTGTGCGAGGTGGTCCTGCAGAGCAGCGAGGAAGAGCCCCTCGTAGGCGCGTCGACGTTGCAGCACCTCGGTGAGCAGTTCGACGGGCAATTCATGCTCCTCTTCGAAACACACCGTGAGCAGAGCCTGATTGCGGCAGGTGTAGACCACGCGCGACCCGATGAGATTGCGGATCGCTGCCAGCGGGGAATCCGCCTCGGCGACCGTCTTTCGGCCCATCTCCAGGCTCTCGTCGAGCATGTTCAGGTAGAGGCGCACCAGCAGTTCTTCCTTACTTCGGAAGTAGTGGTACAGCGTAGGTTTCGACAAACCGACGGCCGCCGCGATTTCGTTCATCGAGGTCGCGCGGAAGCCACGTCTGCTGAAGATTTCCGTCGACTCGGAGAGCACACGCTGCCGCTGAGCATCGGCTTTCCTGAGCGACGCCTTATACGGTGCGCTCCGCGCCATATCTGCTCCTGTCTGCCGAATGTGTAGCGGAATTTCAACGGTAACGCCCGTAAGGGTTGACAGCGCGGGTATCTCCGGCGAAAATTCGACCGTCCGGCCGGTCCAGATTTTATGAGGCGATGCGATGACGTGGGAACTCGACGATGATCACGCGACTTTCCGCGAGGTGTGTCGCGACTTCACCGACCGGGAGGTCCGTCCGCTGGTCGACACCGCCGAATCCGGTGGCGTTTTCCCCGCCGAGCTGTGGAAACCACTGGGCACCGCCGGCCTGCTGGGTCTGCTGACGCCCGAGGAGTTCGGCGGGTCAGGCGGCGACGCGCTGGCCGTCGCGATCCTTGCCGAGGAACTCACCCGCGCGAGCGGCGGCATCGCGGTGACTGCCTTGGTCAGCGCCTACATGGCGGCCCCTCACCTGGTCCGCAACGGCACCGACGAGCAGCGGCAGCGCTGGCTTGCTGCGCTGGCCGCGGGTGAAGCCGCGGCGGCCATCGCGGTCACCGAGCCGGGGACCGGGTCCGACGTCGCGGGCATTACCACCCGGGCCCGCCGTAGCGACGACGGCTGGGTGCTCGACGGGCGGAAGATGTTCATCACCAACGCGGGCCTGGCCGACGTGATGATCGTCGCCGCCCGCACCGGCGGGCCGCGGCATTCGGGCATCACTCTTTTCGCGGTTGAGCGTGACACCCCGGGCTTGGCGGTGGGCCGGCCGCTGCGCAAGATGGGCTGGCACTCCTCGGACACCCGTGAGGTCATTCTCGACGGAGTCGCCGTGCCGGCCTCCGCCGTCGTCGGTGCCGAGAATCGCGGCTTCCACCAGATCATGCAGGGATTTCAGCTGGAGCGAATCGCCCTGTCCGGAATGGGCCTGGGACATGCCGCTGAGTGCTTGGACCTGGTCCGAGCCTACGTGCGCGAGCGGGAGGTCTTCGGCGCTCCGTTGGCGCACCTGCAGACGGTCCGACACCGAATCGCGCTGATGGAAATTGAACTCGAGGCGGCCCGGCTGCTGACCTACCGGGGCGCGGTGCGGCTCGATTGCGGGCATCCCGAGGCAGGGTCATCGGTGGCACAGGCGAAGTACTTCGCCGCGGTGGCGGCCAACCGGATCGTCGACGAGGCTGTGCAACTGTTCGGCGGCGCCGGCTTTGTCGAAGAGGCGCCGATCGCGCGGCACTACCGCGACGCCCGGATTTTGCGTATCGGCGGCGGCACCGACGAGGTACAGCTGGAAATCCTGACCAAGTCGATGGTTTCGTGACGGCGACCACCACCGTGCCGAACGGGGCCGCCGATGGCGTTTCGCCCTAGGCGGGATGTCGCGTCCGCCCTCGACCACGCCCGCCGCGGCGGGGACTGCACCCGCTGGCCGGAAAAGCTGCCCGTCCGGGACCGTCTCGCGGTGCTGTTCGACCCGGGGACGTTCGTGGAGGACGGCCTGTTGGCATCTGCTGCTGACGCTGGACTGCCGGCCGATGGGGTAATCACCGGGGTCGGCCGCGTGGAGGGCCGTCCGGTCGCCGTGATCGCGCACGACTTCACGGTAAAGGCCGGTTCCTGGGGGGCGTTGACCTGCGAAAAGCAGATCCGCATCCTCGAACGGGCTGATCGAGACCTGCTTCCGGTGGTCTATCTTGTCGACTCCGCGGGCGGGCGGCTGACCGACCAGATGGGTTTTTTCCCAGGCCGTCGCGGCGCGTCAGCAATCTTCCACATGCAGGTGCGGCTGTCCGGGCGGGTGCCGCAGATCTGCTGTCTGCACGGGCCGTCGGCGGCCGGCGGCGCCTACATGCCCGCCTTCTGCGACTGGGTTGGCATGGTCAACGGAAACGCATCGATGTACCTGGCCAGCCCGCGTGTCGCGGAGAAGGTCACCGGCGAGCGCACCACGCTGCAGGAGATGGGCGGGGCGATGATGCACGCGACCGTCTCCGGATGTGGCGACGAGGTGTTCGACAGCGACTGGGAGGCCATCGCGGCGGCCCGGCTACTGTTGTCGTATCTGCCGGACGACTTTCGCGCCCCGCCCGCGCGGCGCGATGCCGCTGAGCCCGAGGCGCCGCTGGGCGACGTAGTTCCCGACGACCCCAACACCGCCTACGAGGTCCGCGACGTGATCGACGGCATCGTCGATTGCGGGTCATTCTTCGAGATCAAAGCCCGCTGGGCACAGGAGATCGTGGTCGGCCTCGCCCGGCTGGACGGCCGGGTCATCGGCATCGTGGCGAACCAGCCGGGTGTGCGCAGCGGGGCCATCTTCGTGGACTCCGCGGACAAGGCGGCGCGGTTCATCTCGATGTGCGACGCGTTCGGCATCCCGTTGGTGTTCCTGCAGGACGTTCCCGGCTTCATGGTCGGCGTCGAGGTCGAGCGCCAAGGCATCATCCGGCACGGCGCCAAGATGGTGGCCGCAATGTCGTCAGCGGAGGTACCGAAGTACACCGTCGTGCTGCGCAAGGCCTACGCTGCCGGCTACTACGCGATGTGTGCTCCCGGCTTCGAACCCCGGGCCACTCTGGCGCTACCCACGGCCACCATCGGAACCATGTCCGCCGAGGCGTCGGTGAACGCCGTGTACGCGAACAAGATCGAAGTCATCGCGGACGAGGACGAGCGCGCCGCGTACATCGCTGCCCGCACCGTCGAGCAGCAGGCCGACGTCGACCTGTTCCGGATGGCCAGCGATCTCGTGGTCGATGCCGTCGTCGGCCCGGGTTCGCTCCGCGCCGAGCTGGTCGCCAGGATGGTCGACGCCGACCGCTGGACCCGGTCGTCGCGACGCCGCCATCACCTGATCAGCCCCGCGTAGCCAGTCACCCGCCCGGAGGACAACGATGTCGCACAGCAAATCTCGGGACGCCCCGCCCAGCAGCTCGTCGGACCCGCTGGCCCAGCTCACTGCCAGCCCGCTGCGCCCCCTTCCGCCTGCCTGGGTCCGCCCGGAGCGGGTGGCCGAGTTGAAGCACGCCCGGTCCTCCGCAACCGCCGACGACTACTGGCAGTGGGTGGCGCGCCAGCAACGCTGGTCACAACCGTGGCACACCGTACGCACCGGAGACATTTCCGACTTCCGCTACTTCGAGGGCGGACGGATCAACGTCGCCGACAACTGCGTGGACCGGTGGGCCGAGCAGCCAGCCACCGCACAACGGACCGCGGTGATCTGGGAGGGCGAACCCGGAGACGTCCGCACACTGAGCTACGCCGAACTGGCCGACGAAGTCTCGCGGCTGGCGGCCGGCCTGCTCACGCTCGGCGTCCGCAAGGGCGACGTCGTAGCCATCTACATGCAGAACCTGGTCGAGGCGTTCACCACCATCCACGCCTGCAACCGGATCGGCGCTATCTACACCGTCCTGTTCTCCGGGTTCGGCGAAGAGGCGGTCGCATCGCGGCTGCAGGCGGCGCGCGCCTCCGTGGTGGTCGTGGCCGACGCGAGCTACCGGCGCGGTCGGCTCATCCCGCTGCTTTCGACCCTCCGCTTGGCCCGCACGCGCGCTCCTTCCGTGCGCGCCACGGTCGTGGTGGACCGGACCGGCAACGGCGTCGCGCTCCAGGATTGCGAGCATGGTTACGACGCAATCCTGGCGGCGGGCGCCGCAGGCACACCCCCGGTGCCGCTCGACCCGAACGAGCCGTCGTTTCTGATCTTCACCAGCGGCACCGAGGCCAAGCCCAAAGGCCTGGTGCACACCGTCGCGGGTTTCCTCCTGGGCGCCTGGGCGAATGCCCACTGGCAGGTCGGCTACGAGCCCGATGACGTGTACTGGGTGGCCGCCGATGTCGGCTGGCTGACCTTTCCGATCCAGGCCGTCGTCGGCGGGCTGGCCGGCGGCATGACCATCGCCTGCTACGAGGGCGCCCCCGACACCCCGACCGCCGCCCGGTTCTACGAGATCTGCCAGCGGCATCGAGTCACCAAGCTACTCGCCGCACCGACGTTCGCCCGGATGCTGCGCAAGTTCGGCGACGACCTGGCCGCCGAACATCCGCTGGGCCTGAAGCTGATCACGATGCAGGGCGAGCCGCTGGACGCCGACACCTTCACCTGGACGACGAACACCTTCGGCGCGCCGGTGGTGAACGCCTACGGCCAGACCGAGACCGGCTCGACCTGGACCTATCCGGTGTATGGAGTGGAGGCATTGAAGGCCGGTTCGGTTGGCACCCCCGCCCCGGGCCACGAGTACGCGGTGGTCGATCGCAACGGCGAGCCTGTCCCGCCGGGCGTGAAGGGGAACCTGGTGCTGACCGCCCCGTTCCCCACACTTGCCCGCACCGTGTGGGATGACCACGACCGCTACCTGGCCACCTACTTTTCCGAATTCCCCGGCAGCTATGCGACCCACGACGAGGCGGTCGTCGACGTCGATGGGCACCTGTGGGTGCTGGGCCGCGCCGACGATGTCATCAACGTGGCCGCACACCGCATCTCGACGATGGAGATCGAGGCCGTCGTCACCGCGCACCCCGGCGTCGTCGAGGCGGCGGTGATCGGAGTGCCGCACGAGACCAAGGGAGCGGTGCCGGTCGCGTTCGTGACGCTCGGCCATGACATCGCACTCGAGGACGTACGGGAAAACATCAGGCGCCGCGTCGTCGACGAACTGGGCGGCTACGCCCAGCTAGATCGCGTCTACCTCACCGAATCGATGCCGAAGACACG
Source organism: Mycobacterium sp. ENV421 (assembly GCF_002887815.1). Lineage (GTDB taxonomy): Bacteria > Actinomycetota > Actinomycetes > Mycobacteriales > Mycobacteriaceae > Mycobacterium. The sequence continues at coordinate 5,503 of NZ_PDHO01000056.1, forward strand.
TACCGGCAAGACGATGCGCCGGTTACTGCGCGACCTCGTCGTGCACGGGAAGCCGACCGGCGACACCAGTGCGGTCGAGGACCTGTCCGCGTTGGACGTTGTCGCCAAGGCGGTCCGGGAGTGAGCGCCATGCGCACCATGCGCTCGGGTGCCGCCCGAGCAGGGGCGGCGACCACCCAGCCCGATTTCTCCGCTGACCGCTTTCCCGACGGGAGGAACGATGACAGGAACTGGTGAGCGCGCAGTGTCCGGCCGCTGGTTCGAAGAGCTCGAGGTCGGGACCGTGGTCCGGCACGCAATCCGGCGCACTGTGACCGAAACCGACAACGTGCTGTTCACGACGATGACGATGAACCCTGCGCCACTGCACCTCGATGCGGACTATGCAGCCTCGACCGAGTTCGGGCGTCCGCTGGTCAACAGCATGTTCACCGTCGCGCTGGTGGTCGGGCTGTCGGTTCCCGAGCTGACCCTGGGCACCATCATCGCCCAGCTCGGGCTTGACAACGTCAGCTTTCCGAAGCCGGTGTTCCCCGGCGACACCGTGCGGGTCGAGACCGAGGTCGTCGAGGCCCGGCCATCGCGTTCGAGGCCCGACGCCGGCCTCGTCGTGTTCGAGCACCGTGCCTACAACCAGCGCGACGAGTTGGTCTGTCGGGCCCGGCGGACCGGACTCATGCACCGGCGACCGGGCGGCCATCTAGGCGATGGCGTGCAGACCGGGAGCCGCACTCAGAGCGCCAAGACCAGTTGATCCACCCCGAACGCGCGCGGTCGACCGCTTCCTATCCGGTCACCTCGCCGTGACCGCCCGTCGAACAGGAGACTTCCGGTGTTGACCGACGAACCCCCCGAACCGCTGCGAACCGTTCTCATCGCCAACCGCGGCGAAATCGCCGTTCGAGTCATCCGCGCGGCGCGCGACGCCGGACTGCGCAGCGTCGCCGTGTACGGGGAGCCCGACCGTAACGCCCTGCATGTGCGGGAAGCCGACGAGGCCCTGGCTTTGGGCGGCGCCGATGTGGCGTCGACCTACCTCGATCGCGACGCGCTGGTCAGCGCCGCCCACGCGGCCGGTGCCGACTGCGTCCACCCTGGGTACGGCTTCCTGTCCGAGGACGCCGATTTCGCCCAGGCCGTACTCGACGCAGGGCTGGTCTGGATCGGCCCACCGCCCAACACGATTCGCCGGCTGGGCGACAAAGTCGCCGCCCGCAAGATCGCGAGCGACGTTGGCGCCCCGCTAGCCGAGGGCACCACGGCACCGGTTCGCGACGCCGCGGAAGTCATGGACTTCGCTCGGCGCCACGGATTTCCACTTGTGATCAAGGCGGCCTTCGGGGGCGGCGGTCGTGGACTAAAGGTGGTGCGGGACGAGGGCGACGTCCCCGAGGCCTTCGCTGCGGCCACCCGCGAGGCAGCTGCGCTATCTGGCCGTGGCGATTGCTTCGTCGAGCGGTTTCTCGACCGCGCCCGCCACGTAGAGGCGCAAGTGCTCGCCGACACTCACGGAACCGTGCTCGTTGTCGGCTTGCGGGACTGCTCCCTGCAGCGCCGCAACCAGAAGCTCATCGAGGAGGCCCCCGCACCCTTCCTCACCCCCGATCAGGAGCAGGCTCTGCGTAGCTCATCACAGCGAATCTGTCGTGCCGCGGGGTACGTGAGCGCCGGCACCGTCGAGTATCTGCTCGGCGCGGATGGCACGCTATCCTTCCTCGAGGTCAATACCCGGCTACAGGTCGAGCACGCGGTCACCGAGGAGAGCACGGGAATCGACTTGGTGGCCGAGCAATTCCGCATCGCCGGAGGAGCTGCGCTCGCAACCACCGCACCAGCGGCGCGCGCCCACAGCATCGAGTTCCGCCTCACCGCCGAGGACCCGGCCACAGGTTTCCTGCCTTCGCCGGGCACACTCACCCGTTTTCAGCTGCCCACCGGACCGGGCGTGCGGGTCGACACCGGCGTCATCGAGGGCGACACGGTCGACGGCCGATTCGACTCGATGTTCGCCAAACTCATCGTGACCGGGCGCGACCGCACCCAGGCCCTCGGCAGAGCCCGCCGGGCCCTCGCGGAAACACGAATCGAGGGATTGCACACACCGGTCTCGGTGTACCGTCAGATCCTCGACCATCCGGCCTTCGCCCGCGAAGCGACGCTCGAGGTGCACAACCGCTGGATCGAGCAACACCTCGATCAGATCGTGGGCGGCGCCGAACCGGCCGGTGACCAGCTCAACGTCCGCGTCGGGCGCCGCTTGATGCCGGTGCGCGTACCCGGTGTGGCAACCCTGGGGGACACGGCTGTGGCGATTCGCCGCGCATCGGGGCAGCTTCGGCACGCCGAAGACGAAGAGATCGCCGGTGACGTCGTCACGGCACCGATGAATGGAACCCTAGTCCGTATTGCCGTCGAAGACGGGCAGTCGGTCGACAAGGGGGAGTTGATCGCAGTGGTCGAGGCGATGAAGATGGAGAACCAAGTGCTCGCCCACCGACCAGGCATCGTGATGTCCACGGCGGTATCGGTCGGCACGACTGTCGCGGCCGGCGCCATGATCTGCAAGATCGTGAATTCCTGATCAGAGCACCGCGCCCGCTGACTTCAGGTGCAGACTCCGTTCGTCAGATCGCGCACCTGACGATGTCGAGGTTTGCGAGGCGGTCGGTTCAGCCGTGGTGTCGACCCGGCGGTTCGGTGGCGGCGTGCGGCGTCGCTTCGACAGAGCTCAGCTGGGCGCCCGAAGCCGCCAGCCGGACCAGCCAGTGCGACCACAGCCAGTCCCGTCGCCGCAGCAGGTCATCGTCGGAGCCGAAGCCCGACTCGCGCACCGAGAGCCGACTGCCGTGTGGCCCGTCGGCATGGGTCTCGATGGTGCTGATTAGCGGTCGCCCCCAATCGGCGGCTTGCCAGCGCACCACGAGCCGCTGCGGCTCGAGCACTTCGAGGAACTCGCCGACGATCTCCGGCCACCCGGACATACTCACCCGGATCTCACCGCCGGCGGCCGGCTCGATGGTCACGTCGGCACCCATCCAGTGCGCCGCCGCGTCTTCGGACACCAGCAGCTCGTACAGCTTCGGTGCGGACATCGCATACCGCAGCGACTTATCCAACATCGCGCCGGTTCCGCCGGTCTGCGAATCCGGTGGCGGGCTCGTGGGTGCGGTCACGTCGTAACTCCGTTCGCTCTGCCTGCGCGTGGCCGCTGCGGGCGTTCTTCTGCGCCTTTTGCCGTCAGCCTGCCGCTCAATATGACCTAGGCAGGCCGAGCACGTGCTCGGCAATGTAGTTGAGCACCATCTCCTGGGAAACCGGTGCGATCTTCATCAACCGCGCCTCGCGGAAATACCGCTCCACGTGGTACTCGCTGGCATAGCCGAACCCGCCGTGGGTCTGAACCGCGCGGTCGGCGGCGAAAAACCCGGCATCGGCGGCCAGGAACTTGGCGCTGTTGGCCTCGCGGGCACACGGCTGGCCGTGGTCGTACAACCACGCTGCCCTGTTGGCCACCTGCTCGGCCGCATCCAGTCGCATGGTGGCCTCCGCGAGCGGGAACGCCATGCCCTGGTTCTTGCCGATCGGACGATCGAACACCACCCGCTGGTTGGCGTAGTCCACCGCACGTCGGATCGACGCTCGCCCTATTCCGATCGCCTCGTGCGCGATCAGGATGCGCTCCGGATTGAGCCCGTCGAGCAGGTAGTGAAACCCCTTACCCTCCTCGCCGATTCGGTGATCGGCCGGGATGCGCAGGTTGTCGATGAACAACGCGTTGGAATTGACGGCGTTGCGGCCCATCTTCGGGATCTCGCGGATCTCCACGGCCGATCGGTCGAGCGGTGCCAGAAACAGAGTCATCCCGTCGATCGGGCGGGCGCACTCCTCGCGGGGCGTCGTGCGGGTGAGTAGCAGCAGATAGTCGGCCTGCTGGGCCTTGGTGATCCATACCTTCCGGCCGTTGACGACGTAGTGGTCGCCGTCGCGACGAGCCCGGGTCGTGATCCGACTGGTGTCTGTGCCCGCGTCGGGCTCGGTCACCCCGAAAGACACGTGCAGCTCACCGGATGCGACCTTCGGCAGCAGCTGCTTGCGCAGCTCGGGGGAGCCGTGCTTGACCACGGGGTTCATCCCGAAGATCGTCAGGTGGATGGCGCTGCACCCGTTCATCGCGGCGCCCGACTCCGCAATCTCCTGGAGAAACAGCGATGCTTCGGTGATGCCCTGTCCGCCGCCCCCGTACTCTTCGGGGATCGCGACGCCGAGCCAACCGCCGTCCGCCAAAGACTGGTAGAACTCGTCCGGGAAGCGGTGGCCCCGGTCGCAGGCGGCCCAGTACTCGTCGTCGAATTGGGCGGTCACCTGGCGCACGCCCTTGCGCAGCGCCTCGTGGTCCGGGTTGGGGGCGAAGTCCATCTCTACCTCCTCGGCTGAGTCGCGTGGCCCGCGGAGACGGACAGAACCGCCTGGACAGCTCCCCGGTCTTCTGCCGCTTCGTCAGATTTCACAGTCTTCGGGGGTGAACTCGCGCACACAGCATGGTGCAACCACCTGGGTCAGCCGATCCAATATTCAGGACAATCATTATACAACTTATGCCGTGCCATGGGCAACGGCCACGCGGCGCGCGAACCAACGTGCCCGGGAGCGCCTCAAGCGGTTGTGGCCGCACAGTCGACCTCTATTCCGGCCCCTCGTGAAACGCGTCGTTCCACAGGCCGGACTCCGCCAGCGAGCGTCGACCAGCGCGCAGCCTGATCGCCAGCTGGAGGCGGAAGCACTGTTCGGGGTCGGTGAGGTCGACATCCATGACCTCGGCAATCCGGTCCAACCGATAGCGCAGCGTGTTCGCATGCACGACCAGATCGTGGGCCGCTCGGCGGAGGTTCCCACCGGTGTTGAGGTAACTGGCAAGGGTCTGCCAGCCGTCAAAGCGCAGGGTGGCCGCCGATTGCTCCAGTCGTCGGATCGGCTCCTCGAACTCGGGGTCGCCCGCTTCGGCGCCGGGGAGGAGTAAACGGTGTACACCGATCTCGGCGAAGTCCAGAAACCGTTGGCGCGTGCTTACCGCGAGTTGGCATGCATAGATCGCCTGTCGCGCGGAGGAAACCAGCTCCATCGGGTCGCGCACGGTGGACCCCAGGCCCACGGCGACGGCGCGTTGCCGCACGGCGCGCTTCAGGAGATCGACGGAGCTGTCGTTGGCGTCGACCAATGCGACCACCAAGCCCATGTGCTCGCCGTGCGGAACGGCCAACGACTCGAGCATTCGGTCGAGCGTGCCGTCGGAATCGCGACGATCGTCGGGTGGTTGGGTCGTGGTCGGCACGGCCTCGGCTGATCTGATCTCGCCCAGAGCGGCCACCCGCGCGCCGAGTGGCCCCACGAGGTGCTCAACTGCCAACTTGGCCGAATGTCGAGTGAAGGCGCCCTTCACCAGTAGGCTCACCATCTGCCGGCGGGTCTCGAGGTTCAGTCTCGGCCACGAGGCACGGTGGGCGATTTCGGCGGCGGCCACCGGAGCAAGGTGGCGGAGCCATTCGACGGCCGAACCCGGGTTCGCCCCACGTGTCACTGCCGAAAGGTAGCCCAGCGGCTCCTTGGACCCGAGCCGCGCGACGATCCGGCATCCGGCGGCGGGTGTACCAAGCCGAACCAGTTCGGGGATGCCGGGTCGTAGTTGCTCGGCCAGTCGCCGCAGCCGCCCGGGGGTGATCAACTCGGAGAGCGAAGCAGGTGGCCGGTCAGGTGGGTGCCCGATGACCGGAACGAAATCGGCGTCCTCTACCAGGAATTCGTCAGCGGTGTGGGCCGCCGCGGCGGCCAGCATCTCGGCGAGAAGGCCGTCGGATCCGGCGAGCGCCCCACACACCGCGACGCAGTTCGGGGCCTCGGAAGCCGGCGGCCGGGGGGTGTCCTCTGTCTCCGGGGACAAGGCGCGCAGCCGGCGCGCGACCAGCCGTTTGACCGCGCCACCGCTCGATGCAGAGATGGCCGGCGACATCGCAAGATGGCGTACCTGGGCAGGGCTGTCAAGCTGATCGAGCAAGTGGTCCACCAGCACGAGGCGACCCTCCGGCGAGCGCGTATCGACTTCGGTTCCATCGAGCCATAGCACGGCGTGTCGCAGCAGTGCGGAAAACCCCGCACCAGCAGCGTAGGGTGCCGCGAACAGGCACGTCACCGAGACGGAGCCCGGGAACACGTCGAGGACCCGCGAACACTCACTCGTGTCAACGGCGGATGGGCCATCCGAAGCCTGCGCATGAATGACCAACACGTGCGGCGTACCGGTCCCGCGGTCAGTGACCGCAAGGGCGGCCGCCAGGAGTCCGGCCCGGCCAGCTCCTCGATGCAGGAACTCCACGGACCCGCCGCCGGGTGTGTCCGCGTGATCTCTCTCCTGCAGTTCGAGCTCGATCTGCGCTTGCTCGATCACCCCGCTGTGCAGGACCAAGATCGGATACCCGACAGCTCCCTCGATCAGATCGGCGGCCCGAGTGGGAAGCCGGTCCGTCCGCTCGAGGACCGCACGATGGCTGGGCTGCGGCCGAGATTCGTACATTTCCACCAATCTAGACGCGATTATCGTACGGTCTGCCGATGCAGCGCACAGCTGCCAAGCCTAGGGTGATCTCTATCACCGTGGACTATTGGGGTGATCGTTATCACCAATGAAGGGAAGCATCGATGCGTAACTTGATCAAGGCGCACGAACGGGTGAAGGACTTCGACTGGGAGCATTCGTATGCCGAGAAGCCCGACCGCTATCCGACCAAATACGCCATACCTCGCAAGACAAAGGACCCCTTCCGCCACCTCATCCGCGATTACGTGGCGATGGAGCAGGAGAAGGACGACCGCCAGTACGGTGCAATGGAGGATGCCCTGGCCAGGTCCAACTCTGCCGGCAAGGCCCAGCCGCGCTGGATGGAGATCCTCAAGATCGCGCTACCCGTAGTGAACTTCGGTGAGTACGCGGCGATGAAATGCTGCGGCCAGCTGGTCGATACTGTGGAGAATGCCGAACTGCGGCAGGGCTATATGGCGCAGATGATCGACGAGGTCCGGCACACTAACCAGGAGCTGTACCTCAACCGGTACTTCGCCAAGCACGCGGCCGACCCGGAAGGCTTCCACATCGGCATGAAGGCTCGCGCGAGCAACCTGTTCGGAGTGGCCGGTCGGGCGGCCCTGGAAGCGTTCTTCGTGGGTGACCCCGTCGAAGGCGCGCTCAACCTCCAAGTGGTCGCCGAGACCGCCTACACCAACCCGATCTTCGTCACGCTCACCGAGGTCGCCGCGGCCAACGGCGACAACGTCACTCCGAGTGTTTTTCTGAGCGTCCAGTCCGACGAGGCCCGGCACATGGCCAACGGCTACTCGACGCTGGCCGCCGTGGTTTCCAACGAGGACAACCTCAAGTACCTGCAGACCGATTTCGACCGTGCGTTCTGGCGCCAGCACTCCTTCCTGGACCCATTCCTGGGAGTCGTCTACGACTATTTCCAGAAGGAGCGCGGGCATTCCTATCTGGAGAAGTGGACCGAGTGGATCGCAGACGACTGGGTTGGCTCGTACATTTCCAAGATGGAGCCCTACGGTCTCAGCGTGCCGGAATGCTTCTACGTCGCGCAGGAACAGATGCGATGGAAGCACCACACCGCAGCGATGCTGGCAGCCGCGTCCTGGCCGCTGCATTTTTGGCGGTGGGATCCGCTGACCGAGTCGGACTTCGAGTGGTTCGAGAACAAATACCCAGGCTGGTACGCGCACTACGGTGCGTTCTGGGAGAACTTCCGCCAAATCACCAAGGCCGAGGACGGTGTCAACCCGATGGCGGCGTTCGAGGCGCTGCCGCCGCTGTGCCAGGTGTGTCAAATGCCGTGCATCTTCCCGCGGCTCGACAACAGCGAAGTGCGGTTCGCTGAACACGGCGGGCGCACGGTGCCGTTCTGCGGGCCGATGTGCGAGACGCTGTTCTTCCAGGAGCCCATCCGTTACGCGCAGAGCAAGACCTTCTGGCAGCACCACGACGGGGTCGGGTTGGCGGATTACGTCGTGCAAAACGGCCTGCTGCGGTCCGACGGCAAGACCCTGATCGCTCAGCCGTCACTGGACACCGAACGCATGTGGGCCGTCGACGACATCCGCGCCTGGGGCATGGAGATCAAGGACCCGATGCCGGCAATCGCCGCGCAACTCGCCACCAGCGCTTCGGGGAACGGAGCGGGCGTATGACCGCGGTGCTGCCCGGCGCCGTCGAGTCTGCCGGCAAGCCGACCCGTGACTTCACATATATCCCGTCTCGCCGCCGCCGGCTCTCCGAGTATGAGGCGGTCACCTGCTTCGCCCAGCCCGATGTGGACGTGTTCGACAAACAGGGCTGGCTGTTGCGCGACATCAACGGGCGAACGCCCTGGGTCCGGGAATCGACCGCGCTGGTCCACCCGAACTGGTTCCTGTTCCGGGACCCCGCCTCCCATTGGCAACGTACCTACGTGCGCATGCAGGCCGAACAGGAGCGCGCGATCGCACGCTCGGCAGAAGACGCGGCGGCCGACGGGGTGTTCAACGAAATCGACCCGGTGTGGACCCGCGAGATCCTCGGGCGACACTACCGGGCCTGGGCATACGCAGAGTACGGGTTGTTCCGGGCGTTCGCCGTGGCGCAGCGCGAGGCGCTGTCGGACACGCTCGGTAACGTTCTTTGCTTCGAGGCCTTCGACCGCATGCGGCACGCGCAGGACATTGTGCTGCATCTGCTTGAGTTCGAAGATCACGTCGAAGGCTTCGTCGACGACGGCGCGAAGACGGTCTGGCTGGAGGACCAGCGGTATCAGCCGATTCGTCGACTCGTCGAAGAGCTCGTGGCGAGCAACGACTGGGGCGAGCTGGCCGTCGTGACGAATCTGGTGTTCGACCCGATTGTTACCGAGCTGGCGGTGAGCCAGCTGGTGCGACGGTTCGGCCCCTTCCACGGCGACCCGGTCACACCCCACCTAGTGGGCACCACGGAACGGGACCGGCGTCGCAACCTTGCCTGGACCCAGGAGTTCGTCCGCATGGTCATCGATCCGACCGTCCCGGAATGTAAGAAAAATGCAGCCACCATAAGCACCTGGCTGGATTCCTGGACGCCCCGGGTTCAAGAGGCCGCAAGGGCCATGGGTGAGGTCTACGACCTGTCGCCGTTGCAGGTCGCGCGGTTCGACGAGGTGTTCGCGGTCGCCCAGGAGAGCCAGCAGGAGCTGGTTGCGGGGCTCGGTTTGAAAGTGGGGGCAGCCGTATGAGCACGCCGACCAAAGCCGCTAACGGCAAGGTAGCAATGGTTCTGATGAAAAGTGAGGAGGCCGACGCCACCATCGACGTGCTCGCGGTCGACCAGCCCGACGTCAAGGTCGTCGACGAGGGACCGTACTGGTACTTGGAGCACCCAAGCGAGATCCGCGTCAACATGGCCCGCGTGTCGCAGGAGATGGGCGGCAAGGACATCACCATTGGCCAATGGCTGGTGGTGATGACCACCTTCGTCGGTCGGGCGGAGACAGACGACAACAACTTCCGGGTCACCTCGGAGATGCTGGAACTCAACGAATCCGTGCCCGCGGCGGCGAACTAACGGCGGGTGGTGGCGGTGTACTCAGCTCGGGTCGAGCCCAGTGGCACAGAATTCTCGATAAAGCCCGGTGAGCCGATACTGGACGCGGCGTTGCGCAGCGGGATATCGCTGAAGTATGGCTGTCGGCATGGGAACTGTTCTAGCTGCAAGTACCTGGTGACGGACGGCGAGGTGGACTACGGCAACGCCTCGCCGTACTCGCTGTCGAACTCGGAGCGGGAGGAGGGCTGGGTGCTGCTGTGCTGCGCGACTGCCCTCGATGACGTGGAGATCCACGACGATCGGGCGGTAGATCAGCGGCGACGGCCGCTGATCACGCCCGGGGAGTTTAACGGGCGAATCACCGGAATCGACCAACTGACACCGTCGCTGCGTCGGCTTAGCATTCGCACCGAACAACCGGTCGCCTTTTATGCGGGCCAGTTCGTGGAGATCGCGGTGCCGGGTGCGGCAGATCAATGGCGATCCTACTCCCTGGCTTCCGCGCCCAGCTCTGCACAGGAGTTGGAGTTCGTCATCAAGGTGATCGACGGTGGTGCCTTCTCGGGCCAGCTGGACCTGCTCGGGCCGGGCGTTCGTATGCAGGTCCGGGGTCCATTCGGCGAGGGTTATCTCCGGGAGGGCGACCGCCCCGTACTGCTGGTGGCAACGGGCTCCGGCATCTCGCCAATCCTGTCAATGCTTGAGCACGCGGCCCAGTGCGGGGACGAGCGCGAGTTCACCGTCTTCTACGGGGCCCGCACAGCCGCCGACCTTCCCTGCGAGAGCCGCATGGAGGAGCTTCGTGGGCAGCTCGACCTGACATATTGCCCGGTGTTGTCCAAACCCACGCCCGAAAGCGGCTGGCTCGGTGAACCTTCGCGAGTCACCGCCCAAGTCCAACGTCGGATTGGCGACGGTGCTCCGTATGACGCCTACGTGTGTGGCAAGCCCGAGATGTGCGACGCTGTCATCGCATTGCTCGAAGCCAAAGGTACACCGGAAGAAACGATCTTCAGTGACAAGTTCTTTCCCGCTGTGGAAGACCACGTATAGGCCAACAGGCGTTCCCAAATCCGGTGGATCACGTTCTGAGCCTTCGCACCTCATCATCGGAGACCAGGCAGCATAGGGTTTTCGTCAGGTCCCAGAGTTGCGGCACAAGGCCGAGATCTACAACCTCACCGGCATCGTGGTCGATGCCCGGTCGACGAGATGAATCGGCCGGCTGACACGAAAATTGGGTGACCACAACGGGTGACCCGGCTGGGTGGCTGGTTATG
>NZ_PDHO01000057.1 GCF_002887815.1 Mycobacterium sp. ENV421
CACGCTCAATGACGACCGCATACCCCGTCGTCGTCATCCCGAGAGACGGTCAACAACCGTCCACCACTCCTGCAATTCGTTGAGCGTGCGGACTTTGAGGAACGTGATGAGATCGTCGGGCAGCATGAGACGCAAATACTGCAGAACACTTTTGGCCAGCGGATCTAGCAGGGTGGCCTCGGTCAGAAAGTCGCCGATCCGGACAAGCACAAAACCCAGATTCCCGGGCGTCACCCTCCGCGTACTAACTTTCAGCGCTGGTGCTTCCTCGCCATCGTCCCATGATGGACCGGCCTTGATCAGCTTGCCGGCGCACCTTTCTCCGGACGAGCGCGTGAGCAGCGTTGACACCGTCGCTCGTGAGCGACGCTGGGATGTAGACCATCTCGCCGGCCGTATATCTGGGAGCCACCAGGGAAAGCTACGCCAAAGTCAATAAACCGATACGCCGACCCGCCTAGCCGCCACGAGCCGCCGGCCGCGGTGACCAACATCGCCGACTACCGCGTCTCTGACACAGAAGATCACGGCCGTCGGCGGACATCAACGCGGCGGTGATGGTTTCCTCCAGGGTGGTACGCCTGTCACGCCATACAGTGCTCGCTGTAGTCGGCCCAGCGGCGGTGGCGACGGGTCGTTGTGGTACTCGCGGTGGACGGCGAAGGACAGCAGGACGTTGCCCATGTACTTGCCTTCGTCGTCGAGACGTTCCATCCCTTGGTCGAGGTAATCCTGGATTGCTTTGCTAGTCGCGCCTTCGGCGAGCCGATTATTGATCTCGCGGCGCATCAACAGCGCCCACCAGGCGCTCAGTCGCGCCCGGTGTTGATGTGACCAGAGCTCACGGAACATTCTGAGTTCGGGCGTGACTTCGACGTCAGAGAAGTAAGTTGTGGCGCCGGCGGGGAGTTTCCATGCCCTTCGCCGCTGCGATCGGGTGGCCCATTTTCGGCCTACCGCGTGAGCAGACCCGCGTACGGAGATTGCTCCCTCACGGGTGCCGTGGTCGTGACCGGCGAGGGCTGGCCAGAGGTAAAACTCCGCGGTGACGTGTCCGCCTGGCTCTAGTCGGATGGGATTCGACAGGTCGGGGGTCAGATCCTTTAGATCAGAGTCTTTCCGAAGGAACTGCCATGGCTGAATGGTTGCGCGGTGCCGCCGGAGGGTCCAGCGATAGCGGTGCCGGACCGCGTAAGAGATGCTCTCGACCGACACCGCTGTGCGGCCAACGTTGGTGACCCTTACTTGGCCGTATTCGATACCTATGTCGGACATGCCGTCCATGCCGGCCCGGACGTCAGCGAAGGCCGGCCGCCCGCGGCCTGCAGTCCTCCACGTCATGTGCCCGCCATCATCGGTGTAGCAGAACACGAGCTGCACCTTGAGACGCGCGCCGGAAAGCCGGTACAGCGTCAGCTGCCAGGCAAGGCCGAGAAGTGTGATTGATGCACTACAGATCGAAACGATGAACGCCGCGAGGACAAAAGGATCCGGGCCTGACGGTTCGGGCGGCACGGCCACAACGGTAAACGCAACCGTGTCCTCTCATCGTGCCCAGCGCTTCGTGTCGGGCCTCTCGCTCAGAGCGGCGTCTGCTCGCCTCCGTGCGCAGGGCGGTGGCCAGCTCCATGCGCTCGGCTCGGCGCCTCTCGATCAGCCCCTGATGTGGCCCGGTGGCAGGTGGTCCGCGTAGCGGTCCAGCTCGCAGCGCGCCATCGTTTATTCACCGCTTATGACCGAGAATCGGCGAGAATCGAAGCGCACCCGGCGGACAGGTCCACACATAGATCGGCTGGCCCAGGGCAGGTTCAGGGCGTGGGCGAGAACATTAGGGATTGGCCCAGTTCAAAAGCCGGTGTCGCAGGTTCGAATCCTGCCGGGGGCACCAAGAGTTCTTGCAGGTCAGGGGCGGTTTTTCAACCGAGCCGCTGACGGGCCGTGCGATTCAGGTGCTATTACCTGCCTGGTCGGGCCGGTGGCCAGCAAACACTCAGTCGAGCCGCTGCGGCGGGTTGCCGGTTTCACGCTGGCTGCCGGACGAAGTTCTTCGATACTGCAGCCATGCCCACCGCGACCGCCAGGTCTCAGCTTCTGGTGAGTCGTCATCAGGTATGCCTAGCTCCTCGCGAATGGCGAAGTGCAGCTCGCTCAGGACATCGCCCCACTTTTGTCCAGCCGTCGTCAACGTGTCGCCGACGTTGACGACGCCCATCCGGCTGAAGATCAGCCGGTAACTAGAGCCAGCGGACTGCGTCCTCTCCGCTAGCGCCAGGACCCTGAACGAGCCGTAGATTTGGATCGCCTCCAGCGCCCTTTGCATCTCGGCATAGCGATTAACCACTTCGGGATCATCCGAGTCCTCCCCCAGCTGGGCGGCCGCCCCCATGTACGTCATCGCCAGCATGAAAACGGTGAACGCGGCCCGATAGAGCTCGACGTAGGCGCTACGGCGAAACTCGAACGTCCGCGCGGCGTCTTCGCGCACCCACCGGGCCTGTTCCCGCTCGGTTTCCCGGGCCCAGGTGGCGGCCTCCCGTTTGTCGGCACGGCGCTGGGTGAACCACACACCACCGAGTCCGGCAACGGCCGTGCCGACGAGGCCGAGACCGGCGACGACAAGCGGCACCCACAGAGGTGTGGTGTTCATTCATCGATGATTACGTGCCCCAGCGCGGTTCCACCGCATCCCGCGTGGCGTGTTTGAGCGACACGAGTTTTTTCTGCAGGAGATGATGGCCGCGTGACGGACATCATCAATGACAACGGGGCGTACATCGACCGGCTCAACATCGCTGTTCACACCGTCGAGATGCCGGGCGGCAAACCCACCTCAACCCTTGCCATGGTGATCGACGGCGGACTCCTTGTTGACCTCGCGGAGTTACGGCGTGAAGTGGAACGCCTGAACTGGAGCGTGGGCGAGAACGGGCAGCTGGTTCATCAGGTGTTCGCGCTACAAGAGCGCTACCAACACACCAGCTGGGGAGCCGACGGGGCACAGGCGTTTTACCTCCTTGAAATCGCCCAGTGGCTGGGGACTGCCGCCGGGGGTGGAATCATCGGTGGCTACGCGTACGACCGCTTAAAAGGCATCATGACGAGGATCCAGCACGCGAAGGGGCCAGCGTGGAAGCCACCGGAGCTAAATGCCCTGATAGCGAATCAGCGGGCTCAGCAGATGGTCGCGGCGAGCTTCAAAGACGTTGACCTGTCTCAGCTTAAGGTTGACGCGACGACTATTGCTGACGGCAAAGCAACTGTCGTGATGCGCGCGGGAGACGGGTCCACCTTCACGGTGCAACCTAGCCTCTCCGACTACGGCGCGATTGGCACTATTACCCGCGTGTACCCCGACGCCCAATAATCCGCTCATCAAGCCCGCAGCGACTCCGGCAATTCTCGTTCAAGCGCACGGATGGCAAGGTGTGCTTGCTCCAAGCAACTCTCCACTATCGCCATGTAGCTTCCGGTTCCCACAGTCGTACCCTGCATCGCTCCGACGGTCCGCTCCGCGATATCGGTTAGCCCTATTGCCCTGTCTCGGAGTGGATCTGACGTATCCGTGATCCCGCCCCTGTAGAGGAAGTCGACGGCGCACCGCTTGCTCCAATCCTCGGCAAGGTCCAACGCTGTAACCGTGTAGGGCATCGGGTGAGCCTGATCCATCTGACGTATAAGACGCAGAGCAGCGCTGAATCTGGGGAAGAAGAACCGCGCGCGGGAGACGTCGAGTTCACGCGGAAAATCTGCACGTCGCTCGACCGGCGGCATTGCGGCCTGCGCGGCTTCTAGCCTGGATCTGACGGCAGCGAGGGTCAGCGCACGTATGTAGTCCGGCTCGGGAGAGCCGGGTGGCGCGTCGAAAGTTGTTGCAATTCCGAGTAAGTCATAGCCTTGCTTTGCGGTTAGCACCGCCGATTCCAGTGCTTGAAGGACCATCCGGAGAAGTGGTTCGACACGTTGTGCTGTCCGCTCAATCTGGACTCTCTTCACGATCACATTGGAAAGGACGAGAGCCGGGCCGACAATTGCCAGGCTGGCTGCAACGTTCAACGCGAAACCGCGCCAATCCATGGCCAAGCCCCACACCAACGCAACAACACTGATCACCACCCCGGCGGCAGTGAGGGCGGTGGGGATCGGGTCATGACTCCCCCTGGCCCATTCGTGAAGTCTCGCCGCGGCCCGTTTCCTTAGTCGTTGGAACACCCGAGGAATCGTCCCATGAGGAAATCTTGAGTCAGGTCATCGACAGGCCGTGCTCGACTATCCACGCCGAATCGTCGT
Organism: Mycobacterium sp. ENV421; assembly: GCF_002887815.1. Taxonomy (GTDB): domain Bacteria; phylum Actinomycetota; class Actinomycetes; order Mycobacteriales; family Mycobacteriaceae; genus Mycobacterium. Next base: position 4,288 of record NZ_PDHO01000057.1, read on the forward strand.
CGCGGAGTTGCATCGATCCATCGGCGCTCACCGTGGCTCGCCGCCACCACCGCAACGGCTCGCCGACCCGCGCCCAGGGCGGCAACGAGCCCAGCTGGAAGTCGACGCAATCGCCGCGTCGCAGCGCCGCCAGCCGCTCACGTGAGCCGTCGTATGATGTGCCGGTCGTCGGATCGGCCAGCGCGCCGCCCGCCGCGACGGCGCGCTGCTCACGGTCGGCCAGCCATGGGTACAACGCGGTGACGCGCAAGTCGGCGGTGCCTGGCACTTGAGCCACTAGACAGGTCGCTTCATCGGCCTGTGCCCCTCCCAGCGCGTCCTGGCGGCCCGCTGATGTTGCGCGCTCTTGGCCGGGCCGACGCCGAAGTTGATCCTCTCCAGCGTGTCGTGCACAGTGCGCTCGCAGTGGCGGACTTCGGCGCTGAGTCGCACCAGGGTGGTCGGCCTGGCATCACCGGCCAGTTCGGCGTCTCGCTGAGACTTCAGCGCCGCGGCCCAGTCGGCCATCTCGGCGGCGGTGTCGACGAGACGACGCTCTAGCTCGGTGAATTCCAACGTGACCAGGCCGAGATCCTGGGCAGCGCGGGCAAGTGCCTTGTCGAGGTCCGCCCGGAGCTTGGCACCGGCGCTCTGACTAGATTTCTTGGTCATGGTGGATCCCCTTTCCAGGGATTCTTCACGCATCCGACGGACCGAGGCACGTTATAGCTGGCGGTGTCCGCCGATGGTTAGCTGGGATACCTCCCCAGCCCACCTGAACTGCGTTCCTACACTCTATCGAGTTAACTGGCACGGTGCCTTTAGCAGGTGCGTAATCTCTGCGCACCTGGGCCTCGGCCTCCGCTGGGTGCGTGTTCTCCACCCTGGGCTCGCGGGCACAGTCCGCGCAGCGCTTGCTGCCTTCGACGGCAGGCTGTCGGAAACAGACGCAGCAGCGCAGCAGCTTCGTCACGACCCACCACCACCCGCAACGGTAAACATCGCAATCCGGCTGGGGCGCACCACATTCTGACCCAGGCGGAACGTGCATCGGACGGCGATGCTGTCGGAGCTGAAGTACTGGTGATCCGAGGTCGCGACATTGACTGTGCCATAAGCACTTACGACCGCCGACTTGTCGATGATGAGGCCGGTGTTGGACGGGACCGCGACATTGACGAGCACAGGCAGGCTCAACAGAAGCTGTTGTGCGTCACTGGTTCCCGCGCCGATGAGACTCGAGTTCGTCTCGGTGCCACCGACTTTCAGCTTGCGAAACTCAGCCCACGCCGAGGGCGACAGGACAATCATCGTCGGGTTGGACAGGTTCTCCTGCAGCTCGGCGATGCCGTCGATGAGTGCATCGAGGTTGTCCGAAACATCGCCGATGTCAACGACATCCGCCACGTTGAGCAGACCAGCAGAAGGGCCGATGGCAGGCGGGGTGGGTGCGACCTGCTGGATGAACGCCAGGTCGGCACGGCGGGTGACAGCGCGGGCGACTGACTGGGCCAGCTGCTCGCTGGTGCCCTGTTGCATCCACTGCTCACGCGAGAGCCGCACCAACTGGCTGACCTTGCCGGTGGCGACGAGCACCTCGGCGAGATCCGGCTCGGACTCAGGGATCTCGGATCCCTCAGCGACGAATTCGGCGTCGGCGTCATCGATGTACGCGACTCGCACAACCGGCTGATCGCCCTCAATCACACCAGCTTTCGTGCTGCATTGGATGATCAGCGCGTCGGGGATGACATCGGCAGCGCTGAAAGCAAATTGATCTGGACGCCACGCGGCGTCAGAATTGATAGTGGTAGCGGTGAAAGCCATGATGGCTCAACCCTTCTGGCGGGCGCGGCAGAGCAGCGCGAAATCAACGGGGATTTCAGCGGCTGCCGACTCGGCGGGCCGTGCCCTTCACAGAAGGGTTCGCGTGTCAGGTGGGCGTCACGCCCAGAACCTCACGCTTGCCGGTGATGCTACTCCTCGCTACGCGGTGTGAACGCTTTCTGCCAGTTGCTGACACGCGGCTCCTGGACGACGGAGGCTCCCGAGCGCAGGCCACTACCGGCCGCGAGCTTGGCGTGGATCGACCAGTGCGGGTGATCGCGAACGAGGCTGCGGGCCAGCTCGGTCACCTTGCCCTGGTCGATGGTGCCGTCGGTGTCGAGCACATCATCGAGGGTGGCCCCGGCCCGCCAGATGTCGCTGCCGTCGCGCAGGGTGGAGGCGGCCAGCCGTTCAGCCTCCGCACTGAGCATGGTGCTGACGGTGCTGCGCAGCTGGGCGGCTTCCTCCTCGGCTGCCCGCAACTTGGTGCGGTAGCGGGCTTCCCGTCGGCTGGCCGGTTCATCGGTGTCGTCCTGGCCGTCGGCGTCGGGATCGGCGTCGGCGTCCTGGCCGTCGGTGTCGGTGGCCGGGGTGAAGGCGTGGACGAAGTCGACTTCCGGCTCAGCGGCGCTGTCCTGGCCGTCGGCGGCCTCCCCGGTGTCGTTTGTCGCCGGAATGTCGTCCAACGCTTCAGCGGCGCTCTCAGGGCCGGTATCGGTGGGCTCAGTGCTCATCGGTGTTCTCCTGTCGGGGTGATGTTGTCGAGCGCGTCACACATGCGGGTGATCTCGTCTGCGATGTCGCGGGCCAGGGCGGGCTTCAGCAGAATGGTGAACGCGCCACGACGGTGGTCGAGGATCGAGAGCGAAATGAAGTCGAGGCCGGTGGTCGATTCGTAGCCGCGACCCACCTGCGCCTGGATCGGGGTGATGGTGACGGCGTCGGGCGGCAGGTGGTCGGTGTTGAAATCGTCGGTCATGGTTGCCTTTCTGAGGGGTTGGGCGTTACCGGCTGGTGCTGTTACTGCGTCAGGAGGATCGCCGCCCGCAGCCGGAAGCCGGGCACGACGTTGGTGACGACGATGTGGCCGTGGGTGCGCCAGGCCGGGTGGTTGTACTGGCCGTCGGTGTGCGCGAGCTGGAGACGCTCGGCGTGGGTCATCGGCCGGACGCGGGTCGTCTCACCCGGGTGGTCCTCGAAGTACCGCCGGTCGTCGTCGGTGGCCGCATCGACGCCGTCAGAGATCGGGCAGCCGGATAGGTGCTCCAGGATCGTGCCGACGGGCTGGGCGGCACAGTCGGGGCAAGGCGTACTCGGCGGGCTCGCCGGATCGAGCGCGGCATGGATCTGATGTTCGACGAGTCTGCGATGCCCGGCTGCCCGGCGTTGTCGGCGGTTCATAGGCGGCTCTTTTCGTCAACCATCGGGTGGTGGGAGGTGAGTCCTGTTGGCAGGCACGTCCGTTCCCCCCCCTATAAGGGGGGTGGGAAACGTGAACGGTAGGCGTGTGAACGGTCCGTGAACGGGTGCGTGAACGCTCTAGCTGCGACAACAGGTTTCGCGTGATCGCCCGTGAACGGTTTCGTGAACGGTTAGGCGTGTGAACGCTTGACCTGCGGTCTTACATTTCGCGTGAACGGTCCGTGAACGGTCCCGAGATCGTCGTCATGCCAGGAACCACGCCGTCCTGGATCCGCCGTCCTTACCGCCGGAGGTGCCCTCGAAACGGGTCAGGATGTTCCCGGTGACCAACTCATCGAGCTTGCGCCGGGCCTTCTCGATCTGGCCCCGGGACGGCCGGTCAGTCTCGAACAGGGCGCAAGCCGCACCTTTGGCGGTGAGCCCGTTGGCGGCCGAGGCCTTGACCATGGCGATGAGGTCGACCTCGTGCTCGATGGTCAGCAGTCCGCGCACCGGGTCATGCGACAGCCGGAAGGGGCCGATCTCCTCGACGGGCGGCTTCACATGCCGGAAGCCGATGATGGGATCGCCGGGCTCGCCGGTCAGCAGGATCACCGAGCCGCATCCTGATGTCAGCCAGGTCGATCCGTAGATGTCGTTGATGGTGTCGGCACCGTGCTTGATGACATGGTGCAGGTCGCACATCTGGCACCCGGCGTTGAGTACATGCTGACGTGCCCGGTTGTAGCTGGCACCAACCTCATCGTCGGAAAGCCCGACCGCGGCATCCTTGACGGAGTCCACGATGACGATGCGCGCGCCGACATCGGATGCCATCAGTGCCAACAGATCTGGCCGCTTCGCCAGATCAGCCAGCGGTGGGCCCGGCCGGACCAGCAGGCGCGACTTCAGGATCTCGCGCTCTTTCTCGGTGAACTGCCGCCTCAGTGATCGTGCGACCTGACGTGGCCGGTCCATCGCGAGGTAGAGGATCACCTCACCGGAGCCGGTGATGGGCAACCCCAGGACGTGGCTGTCGATCCCAAGCAGGCCGCGCACCAATTGCCCTGCCAGCGTAGTCTTTCCGAGCCCCTGTCCACCGGCGATCATCAAAGCCTCACCCTCGGGCCAGGCGACTTTCTTGCCCTCACCCCAGATGGCAGGCACGTTGGCGGGCTGGTCGAGGATGAACGTCGCGCCGTCGACAGTCTGCCAGGAGTTGGATTCTCCAGCGCCGGAATCCGCCACCGCCTGAGATTCGCTGGGAGACTTGATGCTATTGGCGATGATCTCGTCGAAGTCGGGCATCCTCTCCTCTACCCCGGCCCGCACCTCGTCCAGGTCGGCGATGTTTGCCTGCCCGATGGACCAGGACATCATCGAGTCGAACGCGGCGATGGCCTGCCTCTCCGTAAGTTGCTTCTCGCCGTTGACCGGCGGCCTGGTCTTGGCGGCGATGAACAGTGGGAGCAGGGTTTCGCGGGCCGTCTTGGCCGAATAGAAGCCTGCCGCAGCCTCTTTCATCGCGAACGTCAACGGCGCGAGCATGGCGACGTGACGTGACCCCGTAGCGGCGTCCTTCTCGAACTTGCTGCGGTGCCCATGAATGATGTTGGGACGCTTCTCCTCAGTGTGCCGGTCGAAGAATGAACGCACCTCGGCATCGGTGGCCGCGCTTTCCCGGTCACCGGCGTCATCGAGCTTCTCAGCGATGATGTCCGGCAGGGTTGGAATGATCATGCGGTCCGCGTCCATCGGTACTCACCGCCCTCGGGATGAACGGTCGGCTCCACGATGATGACGCCGCCGTCGCCCTTGACATCGAGCCCCATACCGGCGAGTCCACCCTTGCCGCAACCGATCCTGCGGCCAGCAGGCTGGCGGAAGATGTAGTGACCCCTGCCGGGAACATCGGGCCGGGTCGACTGGAAGGGTGCACCGGACGACTTCAGCTCGTTACGGAGCCACTCAGGCAGCATCTCGGGGTAGTCAACGTCGATGACGACCAGGCCGCTGCGGCCGAGGTCGATGGCGATGCCGTGATCGGTGCCTGCCCACAGCGCCGCGATCATCGCCGGGTCTCGGGTCGACTTGTCGTGCCAACGCGCGCCGACGACGCTGCCGGGGTTCTTGGTTCCGGCCTTCACCGGCAGGACGTACAGCCCGGCTGCGGCGTAGGCCAGAGCGGCGCTGAGACCGTCGACGCCGTCGCCCAGCAGCGGTACGCTTGGCTCATCTGCCCGGTCGGCGGTGTCGAGGGAGCCCGGATCACCCCGGGCTTCTTCTCGTTTCATAGTGGTGTATGTCCTCTCTGCACGAAAGTTCAAGGGGCATGCGCGTTTTGACTCGTCACGCTTCGGACATGAAAAAACCCCGAACAAGTCGGGGTCGTTTGGTGTATTCGGTTGTGCGCCTATACTGCACCGCCGAGGGGCTCACCGAGCAGCTGCTGGCTAGCCTGCTCGGCGTCGAGGCGGATCATCCTCGGCCCCACTCGGTAGGCGGTGAGTCGGCCATCGGCGATGTAGCGCCGCACGGTGCGGGTCGATACTCCGAACTGCTCTGCCACCTGCTCGATGGTGATCTTCTTGGCCATGGTGATTTCCCTTTCATGTTCATGGTGGCGGCATGAGAAACCCCCGGTGCGGGAAGCGACCGGGGGTTGGAGTGGAAACGACGAGCAGCCGTTGTGGGCCGCGTGGCTGCCTCACGCGACATTCCGCATTTTGGCAGCACTCTAGTGCCGAGGATCAGTGTGGCACGTCGAATGCCGTTCTGTCCCATATAGGACGTGCGAATTATTCGGAGGCCGCCGGTTCGCCGTCCTGACCGGCTGCGGCCAGCTCCGACAGTGCAGCGGCGACTTCCGCGTCGCGGCCGGTCACCTGCTGCTGATAGATCAGCGAGGCCTTCACGGTGGAGTGCCCGAGGCGGGCCATCGTCTCGCGCAGGTTGCCGACCCTGGCGGTCATCGTCCCGGCGAAGTGCTTGAGGTCATGGACCACCATGCCGTCCTTGCCCGACTTCTGCCCGATCTTCACCAGCGCCGGATCCAGGTAGTCGCGGAACACCCGGTCATTCAGGTGGCAGCCGCCACGGGCGGGCGGAAACAGCAGTGCCTCATCACCTTTCGCGGTGAACACATCGAGGTGGTGTTTGAGGTCAGCGCGGATGTGCGGCGGGATGACCACGGTGTGAGCCTTCTTCTGCTTGACCGTGCCGATGTGACATTCCTTCTTGCGGTGCGTCACCCCACGCCGGACGTAGACCACCTCGGCGTCGTTGTCGATGTCCTTGCGACGCAGCTCGATCACCTCACCCCACCGCAACCCGCACCATGCCTTCAGCAGGATCAGGGCGCGGAACCGTTCCGGCATGGCCTCGGCCAACGCCGCCAACTCGGTGACGCTGAGGATGACCGGCTGGCGTTTGGTGGGCGAGGACATCGCCCCGACGATGTGGGCCGGGTTGGCGGCGAGCACACCGTCGGTGACGGCCGTCTGCAGCACCGCGTGCAGCAGGGCGTAGCAGTGCGCGTTGCGGGTGGGGTGGTTGTCCCCCAGACCGGAATACCAGGACCGCACCAGCTCGGGAGTCAGGTCACCCACGGGGGTGCGACCCAGCACGGTCGGCGTGATGTGCAGGCGCAGCTTCGACTCGTAACCGTCACGGGTGCGCGGCCCCAGCTTGCGCTCGGCGATCCAGGTCGTCGCGAACTGGGCGACGGTGACCGACTTGACCGCCTTCTCGGCACGCCGCAGCGGGGGCGGCGTCCAGGTGCCCCGCTCCATCTCCCGGCGCTCCGAGGCCAGCCAGTGCTCGGCGTCCTCCTTGGCGGTGTACGTCAACGCGGCGGTGTGGCGGACCATCCGGTTGCCCTTCTCGACGTAGGACGCCTGGTAGCGACCGGAGGGCAGCTTGCGGATGTGCCCCCAACCCCGGTGGCCTGACTTGTTCGCCATGGCGGCAAACCCTTTCGCCGTGCGATCCCCGTGCGATTAACGTGTAATCCCACGCCTGATTGTGTCTTCGCGTGTCACTACAGGATACATGTAGAAAGCCCTGGTAGAAGCCGTTTTCGCACGTCAAGCCAGTTAACTGGATCGGCCACCCCGGCATTTTCGAATCCTGCCGGGGGCACTTTTGTGATGTCCCAGGACATCGGAATAGCTGTGAACCTGCATTAGGTTCACAGCTTT
>NZ_PDHO01000058.1 GCF_002887815.1 Mycobacterium sp. ENV421
ACGCATGCAACAACTCCTCAGCTAGGAGCTGTTGCACTAGACCCCTGAACCCAAGGTCGAAGAATCCGCGACAAGTCACACGCTCGGCGCGGGAAAGGACCACCGCACCCATGCAGCTGCTGCTCGTCAGGCATGCCCTGCCACACCGCACCGAGGCCGGTGAAGGCAGCGATCCGGAGCTGTCCGACGCGGGCTGGGACCAGGCTCATCGGCTGCCCGAGGCGCTGGACCGATTCCCGCTCGCCCGGCTGGTCAGCAGCCCGCAGCGGCGTGCGCTGCAGACCGCCGAGCCGGTCGCCAAGGCCACCGGGCTGACCGTCGACATCGACGACCGGCTGGCCGAGTACGACCGCGGGCTGTCCCACTACGTGCCGATCGAGCAGGTACGCAAAGAACGGCCCGAGGAGTGGGCGCGGATGGCCGAAGGCCGGCTGCCCAGCACCGTCGATGAGGACGAGTTCCGCGGCCGGGTGAGTGCGGCGCTGAGCGATATCGTCGCGGCCGCCGACCACGATGAGACGGTGGCCGTATTCAGCCACGGCGGCGTCATCAACGTGATCCTGCACGAACTCCTCGGCACCAAACGGCTGCTGTCGTTCCCCATCGACTACGTGTCGATCACCCGCCTGCTCTACGCACGCAGCGGGTTCGGCACAGTGGCGGCGGTCAACACCACCGAACATGTTTGGGATCTCTTGCCGCGCAACCAGCGCTATTAGCTATACATAGCGGGTGACTTCTCTGGACGGGCTCGATCTGGCGGCACTGGACCTGCATCTGCGATCGGCGGGCATCCCGCGCAGCGGGGAACTGCAGGCGGAGTTCATCTCCGGTGGCCGGTCCAACCTGACCTTCCTGATTTTCGACGACGCCTCGAAATGGGTGCTGCGGCGCCCACCGCTGCACGGGCTGACCCCGTCGGCGCACGATATGGCCCGCGAGTATCGGGTGGTGGCCGCGCTCGCCGGCAGCCCGGTGCCGGTCGCGCCCGCGGTCACCATGCGTGACGACGACTCGGTCGGTGGTGCGCCGTTCCAGATGGTGGAATACGTGGCGGGCCAAGTGGTTCGCACCCGCGCAGAACTCGATGCCCTCGGCGACGCCGGCGTGGTCAGCGATTGCGTCGACAGCCTCATCCGGGTGCTGGTCGACCTTCACGCGGTCGATCCCGACAGTGTCGGTCTGAGTGACTTCGGCAAGCCGATGGGGTATCTCGAACGGCAGGTGCGGCGGTGGGGGTCGCAGTGGCAACACGTTCGGCTGCCCGACGATCCACGCGACGGTGACGTCGAACGGCTGCATTCCACATTGGCCGACGCGGTGCCGTCGGAAAGTCGTAGCTCGATCGTGCACGGGGATTACCGCATCGACAACACCATCATCGACCCCGATGACCCGACAATCGTTCGGGCGGTGCTGGATTGGGAGATGTCCACCCTCGGTGACCCGCTCGCCGACGTCGCCGTGATGTGTGTGCAGCGAGACCCGATGCTGGACCTGCTCAGCCAGGAACACAAGTCGTGGACGGCCCCCCAGATGCCGTCGGCCGACGACCTTGCCCAGCGTTATTCGGTGGCCTCAGGAAACCCATTGGCGCACTGGGACTTCCAGATGGCCCTCGGGTACTTCAAGTTGGCGATCATCGTCGCCGGTATCGATTTCCGGCGCCGGATGTCCGCGGACGCCACCGACGGTGACGACCAGGCGGGCGAGGCTGTCGCTGTACTGATCAGCCGCGGCCTGGAGTTTTTCGGCTAAGTGGTGCGGGCTGCCCGCAGGTTCTTCTTGGCGGCCCGGCGGAGTTGGAAGATGCGCGCCGCCCCGGCCAGCACGGTCACCAGGGCGCCGGCCACCGCCGCCATCAGGATCGCGACGCCCAAGGGCAGTGACCAGTGCCAGCCCAGGAACGCGAACGATGTGGATTCGGTGTTCTGGGCGATGAAGATCAGCAGGACCGTCAGGATCAGCAACCCGAAGATCAACGACGACCACAGGGCCGCGGCGCGGGTGAACTTGACCTCGTTCACGGCTTTGGCCGTGGCGGGCGAGGAAGACTCCGTAGTCGAGTCCGCCGACGGGATCGGCGGCGTCGGCTCGTGGTCCGGGCCGGTCGGTTCACTGGTAGACACATAGTTATTGTTCCCCCTCTGGCCGTGCAGAAACAATGGGGTGATAACAGAACGGTGACGTTTGCCCTGATCTAAACCTCGGCGCGGGACGGTAAGTGCCGTTACTGTCGGCTAGACGGGTCGGGGTGAAAGGACGCGCATGAATGCGTCGCGGGGCGGAAAGCGACTGTGGTTTGCGGCGATACTGTCCACTCTCGTGCTGCCGCTGGTGGCCGCCTGTGGCAGCGCGAATCCACTCGGTGGCGGATCGGCGTCAGGGGATCTGAAGAATCTGGTTGTCGGCTCGGCGGACTTCCCGGAGTCGAAGATCATCGGCGAAATCTATGCCCAAGCCTTGGAGGCCAACGGTTTCACCGTGGGCCGGCAGTTCGGGATCGGCAGCCGCGAGACATACATTCCCGCGGTGCGTGACCATTCCATCGACCTGGTGCCGGAGTACACCGGAAACCTGTTGCAATACTTCGATTCCAAGACCACCGTGACCACACCGGATCAAGTCGAATTGGCGTTGTTCCGGGTGCTTCCCGGCGATCTGTCGATCCTGACTCCCTCGCCTGCCAACGACACCGACACCGTCGCGGTGTCAGAAGCCACCGCGCAGAAATGGAATCTCAAGACCATCGGCGACCTGGCCGCACATTCCGCTGAGGTCAAGTTCGGTGGGCCGTCAGAATTCCAGAGTCGCACGGAAGGACTGCCGGGACTGAAGGCCAAGTATGGGCTGGACATCAAGCCGGACAACTTCGTCTCGATCAGTGACGGCGGCGGCCCCGCGACGGTGCGTGCGCTGGTCGACGGCACCGTCACCGCCGCGGACATCTTCAGCACCTCGCCGGCGATTCCCCAGAACAAGCTGGTCGTGCTGGAAGACCCCAAGAACAACTTTCTGGCGGCCAATGTCGTGCCGCTGGTGAGTTCGCAGAAGAAATCCGACGAACTGAAGACAGTGCTGGACGCGGTGTCGGCGAAGCTGAGCACCGAGGGTCTGATCGAACTCAACACCGCCGTATCCGGCAACTCCGGCGTCGACCCTGACGAGGCCGCGCGAAAGTGGATACGTGACAACGGTTTCGACAAGCCGATCGGGAAATAGATGATCACCTTCACAGGCGTCACGAAGACCTACCCGGACGGCACCGTCGCGGTCGATGACCTGAGCATGGAGGTGCCGACGGGCACGCTGACGGTGTTCGTCGGACCGTCGGGCTGCGGCAAGACGACATCCATGCGGATGATCAACCGGATGATCGAGCCGACTTCCGGGACGATCACCGTCGACGGCCGCGACATCGCGGATGTGAACCCGGTCAAGCTGCGGCTCGGGATCGGCTACGTCATCCAGAGCGGCGGCCTGATGCCGCACCAGCGGGTGATCGACAACGTGGCAACGGTGCCGGTGCTCAAGGGCGAGTCCCGGCGGGCCGCCCGCAAGGCCGCCTACGCGGTGCTGGAGCGGGTAGGCCTCGATCCCAAGCTCGGCGATCGCTATCCCGCGCAGCTGTCCGGCGGGCAACAGCAGCGCGTCGGCGTGGCCCGCGCGCTGGCTGCCGATCCGCCGGTGCTGCTGATGGACGAGCCGTTCTCAGCGGTCGACCCGGTGGTGCGTGATGAGTTGCAGGCCGAAATTCTGCGGCTGCAAGGCGAATTGCAGAAGACCATCGTCTTCGTCACCCATGACATCGACGAGGCGATCAAACTCGGTGACCGGGTCGCGGTGTTCGGGCCCGGCGGCACCTTGCAGCAATACGATGCGCCGGCCAGGTTGTTGTCCAATCCCGCAAACGAATTCGTCTCCGGGTTCATCGGCACCGATCGCGGCTACCGTGGCCTGCAGTTCCGCCAGGCCTCCGGATTGCCGCTGCATGACATTCAGACGGTCACAGAATCCGAGATCGATGCGCTGAGGCTCGCGCCGGGGGACTGGCGACTGGTCACCCGCGACGACGGCCGGCCCTACGCCTGGCTGGACGCCGACGGAGCGCAGCTGCATCGGGGTGGAAGTTCGCTGTACGACAGCACAATTGCGGGCGGATCGCTGTTCACTCCCGGCGGCACGTTGCGGCTGGCTCTCGACGCGGCGCTGTCCTCGCCGGCCGGCCTGGGAGTGGCCGTCGGCGACGATGGTCAGGTGATCGGCGGGGTCAAGGCCGACGATGTTCTGGAAGCGTTAGAGGCCCAACGGACCCACGAATGAATTACCTGTTGACCCATCTCGACAAGGCGTGGGCGCTGACCGTGATCCACCTGCGGCTGTCCCTGGTTCCGGTGGTGCTGGGTCTGGTGATCGCGGTGCCGGTGGGCGCCTACGTGTGGCGGACCACCGCGCTGCGCCGGGTGACCACGGTGACGGCCAGCATCATCTTCACGATCCCGTCGCTGGCATTGTTCGTGGTGCTGCCGCTGATCATCCCGACCCGGATCCTGGACGAGGCGAATGTCATCGTCGCGCTGACCCTCTACACCACGGCGTTGCTGGTGCGTGCGGTGCCCGAAGCGCTGGACGCGGTACCCGCTCAGGTGCGTGACGCGGCCACTGCAGTCGGCTATACCCGCGTATCGCGGATGCTCAAAGTCGAACTGCCGCTGTCGATTCCGGTCCTGATCGCCGGTCTTCGGGTCGTCGCGGTGACCAACATCTCGATGGTGTCGGTGGGTTCGGTCATCGGCATCGGCGGGTTGGGAACCTGGTTCACCGAGGGCTACCAGGCCGACAAGAGCGATCAGATCATCGCAGGCATCATCGCGATCTTCCTGCTCGCGATCGTCATCGACGTGCTGATCCTGCTGGCCGGTCGCCTGATCACCCCATGGGCCCGGGTCAAGGCGAGCTCATGAACTTCCTGCAGCAGGCACTTGCCTACATCTTCACCGGCTCCAACTGGGGCGGCCGGGCCGGTCTGGCGGTACGCATCGCCGAGCACCTGCAGTACACCGCCGTCGCCGTCGTCATCTCCGCGCTCATCGCCATCCCCATCGGCCTGCTGATCGGGCACACCGGGCGAGGCACCTTCCTGGTGGTCACCGGGGTCAACGCGCTGCGGGCACTGCCGACCCTGGGCGTACTGCTGCTCGGGGTCTTGCTGTGGGGGCTTGGGCTGCTTCCGCCGACCGTCGCGCTCATGCTGCTGGGCATACCGCCGCTGCTGGCAGGCACCTATGCCGGGATCGCGAACGTCGACCCGGCGGTGGTGGACGCCGCCCGGTCGATGGGCATGACCGAGACCAGGGTTTTGCTGCGGGTCGAGGTGCCCAATGCGCTGCCGCTGATTCTGGGCGGGCTGCGCACGGCCACCCTGCAGGTGGTGGCGACCGCGACGGTGGCCGCCTATGCCAGCCTCGGTGGGCTGGGGCGCTACCTCATCGACGGCATCAAGGTCCGCCAGTTCTACCTCGCCTTGGTGGGTGCGTTGCTGGTGACCGTGCTGGCCCTGGTGCTCGATGCGATGCTGGCGCTGGCCGTGTGGGCTTCGGTGCCCGGCTCGGGCCGATTCCGGCGGATGCCGCAGCCGTTGCTCGACGACGAGGTCAGTTTGGATGCACGCGTACCCACATCACAGATGAGCCGCACTTCCCGACCTGGTTACGAACGGGGCGGCCCGTCGCATACGGTAGACGGGTGAGTGCAGCCAACGACGCGACAGAAAGCGCCTGGCCGGCGATCCTGACCTGGCGCGCGCACGACGATTCGCGGATGGAGTCCGCCCGGGTCCAGCTATCGGGCAAGCGGATCAAGGCCTACGGCCGCATCGTCGCCGCAGCCGCCGAGACCAACCCGGCCTTCAGCGCTTCCTATGACCTGGTGACCGACGAGACCGGCGCCACCAAACGGCTGTCCATGAGCGTCACCCTCGCCGAGCGGGATCGGCAGCTATCGATCGCCCGCGACGAGGAAGGCATGTGGCTCATCACCGATCACCAGGGCCAGTCGCGGGGTGCCTACGAGGGGGCGTTGGACGTCGACGTCGTCTTCAGCCCATTCTTCAACGCGCTGCCGATCCGGCGTACCGGCCTGTACCAGCGCGTCGATTCGGTGTCGCTGCCGGTGGTGTACGTGAGTTTGCCCGACCTGACCGTCAAGCAGGCCACCATCAGTTACGGCAGCTCGGGTCCGGACGCCGGGGACGGCATCAAGCTGCACTCGCCGGTCGCCGACACCACGATCACGGTCGACACCGACGGCTTCATTGTCGACTACCCAGGACTGGCAGAGCGGATCTGATCACGCCGCCGGCGCGACCGGCGGCGGCGAGTTCGGCGCGCCAATCCTCTTCCCCGATCGCGATAGTCACGATCTGCGGGCGCGAGAAGCTGTCGTAGCGAGCACGGGCGGCATGGCCGGCTTCGACCAGATCGGCCACCGAGCCTCTGTCGGCCAGCGATGCGCGGGCCTGGTTCAGCAACTCCAACGCGCGGTCGAGGGCGGGTAGCAGCTGCTCGGCGTTCGCCTCGCACATGGCCCGCACCAGATCGGGAGCCGTTGCCGCGACTCGCGTGCCGTCCCGAAATGAGCCGGCCGCCAGAGCAAATGCCAGCGGTATCTCGCCTGCCGTCTCCGCCAATGCCTCGGCCAACAGGTGCGGTAAATGCGAAATGCCGGCAGCCGCGGCGTCGTGCTCATCGGACGTGGCGGGGACCACCACGGCATGGCAGTCGAGCGCCAGGTGCATCACCTGCTCCCATACCCGGGCATCGACGTGCTCGTCGACGGTGAGGACCCACGGCGCCCCCGCGAACAGCCTGGCGTCGCCAGCGCTCCAACCGGAGTGCGCGGTGCCGGCCATCGGATGGCCGCCGACGTAGCGGTCGAGCAGGCCGGCCTTGCGCACCGCGTCGAGCACCGCGCGTTTGACACTGATGACATCGGTAAGCGGGCAGTCGCCGGCGACGTCCTTGATGTGGCTGAGCAATTGCGACACCGCAGGCATGGGCACGGCCAGGACGATCAGCGCCTGGCGCTCGGCGGCCCACGCCAATGCCTCGGTGAGATCGGTGGTGGCGGAGAAACCGTCGAACCGCGCTCCCTCGGCGCCCTCGACGGATCGGTTGTAGCCGAGTGCTTCACGCCCGGCACCGACCGCCGCTCGCAACACCGAGCCGCCGATGAGTCCGAGACCGAGGACGCACACGGGTGTCTTCGTCACATGTCCAGGTTGACACATCCAAACCGCATCGCAGATGGGTACCTGGTCAAAAGGCCTGATCAGCGACTAGCGTATGCGCCCATGGAAGCACAGCGAGCCCAGACCAGCCCCGGGTCGGAGGCCCCGGATGGCTTTGGGGTCGCCGTGGTTCGCGAAGACGGCAAGTGGCGTTGCTCGGCCATGAGCGCAAAGGTTTTGACCAGCCTGGCTGCCGCTGAGACGGAGTTGCGAGAATTGCGCAGCGCCGGCGCGGTGTTCGGGCTACTGGACATCGACGACGAGTTCTTCCTGATCGTGCGGCCGGCACCGTCCGGTACCCGGCTGCTGTTGTCGGACGCGACGGCGGCGCTGGATTACGACATTGCTGCCGAAGCGCTGGAGACTCTGGACGCCGACATCTCGCCAGAGGATCTCGAAGATGCCGACCCTTTTGAAGAGGGTGACCTCGGCGTTCTGGCCGATATCGGGCTGCCTGAGCCGGTGCTCAGCGTGATCCTCGACGAGACCGATCTGTACGCCGACGAGCAACTCGGCCGGATCGCGCGGGAGATGGGTTTCGCCGACGAGCTGTCAGCAGTGCTCGACCGCCTCGATCGGTGATCGCCGACGAACTTCTGGTGCGCGCGGCCCTCGACGCCGCCGGACTGGCCGGGTCCGAGGATGTGCCGATCGGTGCGGTGGTCTTCGGCCCGGACGGCACCGAGCTGGCCCGGGCAGCCAACGCTCGGGAAAAGCTCGGTGACCCGACCGCCCACGCCGAGATCCTGGCGCTGCGGGCGGCTGCCCAGGTGTACGGCGACGGGTGGCGGCTGGCGGGGACGACGCTGGCGGTGACCGTCGAGCCGTGCACGATGTGCGCGGGCGCGTTGGTGATGGCCCGGGTGGCGCGGGTGGTGTTCGGCGCGTGGGAACCCAAAACCGGTGCGGCGGGCTCACTTTGGGATGTGGTACGCGACCGGCGGCTGACGCATCGGCCGGAGGTGCGCGGGGGAGTGCTTGCCGACGAGTGCGCCGCGCTGTTGGAGGGCTTTTTCGCTCGTCAGCGCGATTTGGGTTAGCCCGCCCGCGACACGTAAGCTCTTCGACGGTGGCGTGTCCGAGCGGCCTAAGGAGCACGCCTCGAAAGCGTGTGACGGGTAACCCCCGTCCGAGGGTTCAAATCCCTCCGCCACCGCCAGCAAACCGGCTGCTCACGGGGTGTTTTCCGCTCCCGAGGCAGCCGGTTTGAGCACATTTTGAGCACTTTTCGGTGAGTACTGCGCGTGCAACGTCGCGGCCACCGCGTCCAAATCTGAGTCGAACAAGTCGGCGTAGACCCTTAGCGTCACGGCGGGATCTTTGTGCCCGAGCATCCGCGCCAGAGCCAACACGTTCACACCCGCCGACACCGCCAGGGACGCGCAGGTGTGCCGAAGATCGTGCGGAGTGATCGCCTGGACCTT
Organism: Mycobacterium sp. ENV421; assembly: GCF_002887815.1. Classification (GTDB taxonomy): domain Bacteria; phylum Actinomycetota; class Actinomycetes; order Mycobacteriales; family Mycobacteriaceae; genus Mycobacterium. The sequence continues at coordinate 8,713 of NZ_PDHO01000058.1, forward strand.
TGCTCGCTTCACCGCGCCGACGAACCAGCCGCCGTTGGACTTGGGACGCGGTAGGTAGTCGGACCCGTTACCGAACACCAGCTCCCCAGGATCTTTGCCAGCGCACTGGGCTGACAGTGCATCGAGCACAAACGTCGGCACTGGAACCGAGCGGGTCTCACGCCCCTTTGTTGGTCCTACGGCATGGTCAACGCCGAGCTGCACGGCGTTACCCGACACCGAGATGCGGCGGCGTAGGAATTCGATGTCACGGACCCGCAGTGCCACGGCTTCGCCCCAGCGCAATCCGCAGTAGGCCAGCACGAGCACCAGAGCGCCGTGCTCACCGGATTCGTTAACCAACCGCGCCACGTCATCAGCGCTGAGGTAGATGTGACGCTTAGAGATCTTCTTTGGCAGATTGTCGACACCCTTGCACGGGTTCGCCGGTAGCCGCTTACCCTTGACCGCGTCGGTGAGGATGCCGGAAAGCACGCCGTAGGCGCGGAGCACGGTAGTCGGACTGCCGGTCAGGTCGGTGATCCATTCCTCTACTGACAACATGTCCACGTCGGCCACCGCTGTGTCACCCCAATGTGGCTTGACGTGAACTCGCCACGCACTCTCCAACATCCGATAGTGACTCTTAGCTGTCGACTTCTCTTTGCGGGCAAGCCATTTCGTAGCAAGCTCGCCGACCGTTACGCGGCCCATCTTGGGTGCAATGTATTCGCCGGTCAGTTTCTTGACCTCAACCTCGTTGGCGAACGTTTGAGCGTCACGCTTGCGCGTGAAACCACGCTTCATGGTCTGCCTGTTGTTCGGCTGCCGGAACCGAACCGCGTAAAGCGTTGTGCCGTTGGCTGTTTGATACTTCTCGATGGTTGCCATTGCTTACTTTCCAGTCTCGATGACGCGATGAACCGTTCCGACACTGCAACCGACCTGGGCGGCTATGGCCCGCATCGGTTGGCCTTCCCGGCGCAGCTCGTGGATACGTTCGTCGCGGACGCTGGTGTCCACCCGGCGACTCGGTCTCACCTTTCCGTCCAGACCCTTGGCCATGTCAACGGTCACCATGCCGTCAGCGTCAGGCTGGTAGTCATCGCGGAGACGCCGCCGTCTATGCACGGTGGCCGGTGCGACCCCCTCGGCGTTGGCGACTGCGCGAATACTTCTCTTCATGCGTTCAACTGTACCGCCGCTGTCCAACAGTTGAACAAATGCAGGTCAGGGTAGATCGCACTGAGTCATTTGTCTCAGTGCATCACGGATACTCACTCACGAGCACAAACGAACCGGCAGGCTCTCGGAAAGGGGGTGTAACCTGGGGTTGCCTCGCAGTCAGGGGTTACCGTGCGCGGACCGGTCTCCACGCAACATTCACGCAACCGCGTGGATTGACCGCCGACGCATAGGGAGTTATTGCCAATGGCAACAACCGAATCCAAGCTCGCCAAGCTCTGCGCAGACGCCGGGTTTGACCTAACCGAACTGCCACCCATCATCACTGCCGAACAACTTGCTCCGTTTCTTGGCCAGACCGTCGCCGCGCTGGCCAACGATCGATACCGTGGCAGTGGTCCACCATTTATCAAGCACGGCAGACGAATTCGATACCTGAGAGCCGACGTGGCGCGGTATCTGGTCGCTCACCGGAAGCTGAGCGCGTGAGCCATGGCCAGAAAGAACGGAAACACGACGGGAGTCACTAAGGGCTTGGGGTTACGCCTCTGCATGATCTCCCACCCCACCGAGCGGGCGACGTGCACCAGGTTGGCGCACCACAAGGACGGCCACGAGGGTTACCACCATCTCGACGATCGGCTGGTCAGGTGGGCACGGAGATCAGACGAAGACCAGGCAACTTACGGTGTCCGACAACGCAACTGAACACTGCACCGTAGTCGGGTGTGATTTACCGGTGAGGGTCGCTATACGCGGCCTGTGTCTTCGCCACTACGCGAAGTGGCGGAAATATGGTGACCCAGCCATGGGCGGTACCTCCCGGCGCAACGCTCCGCACTGTAAAACCGTTGGCTGCGGACGCGTTCCGTACGCACGTGACATGTGCCAGCGCTGCTATCAGCGGTGGTGGAGATGGAATCGAAGGACTGAGTCAAATGACTCAGTTAAAACACTAAGGAGGACAACGTGATCAACGATGAACAACAAAGAGCCGACGTGGCCATGTACATGGTGCACGCACGGGATGTGATTAACGAAGTGCTCAGTGCGCCAATCGAAACGTGGTCACTAGAGGAAGTTCGCGAGATTATGTCGGCCACTGATAGATTCACCGAGTTTTACGCCGTCATGCACCGCCAGCAGGAGCGTGATCATCTCAAACGCCGGGCCGGTCTCAAGCTGCTCGGCTTGTGAACTCTCCACCGGTAGACTCGAAACATCAACCGCCCCAACGAGAAGGCACCTGACATGCCACCGACAAAGATCTAGCAACATAAAACAGATCCCGGCAGCCGAAGAAGGTAACTGCCGGGATCTGCGAAAGGTCCGTTCCCGTGGACAACCACAATGATATCAGCGACAGCAACGACGTGCCATCAGACTGGACGTTATACGACGGCAGCAGAAGGCTCGACCCGTGGGAGATAATTTCTGGCTGCGAAGGTTGGAACGATCACGACGCGCGGCGCGCAGCACGTGATGGCGTAAAACTGTATGCGAGGCTTTCGGATGCACCCGACATTCCAGCGCTACGCGAACACAACCGAGCCGCACGCGAACAGTGGGAAGCCGAGCAAGAGGCCAAGCGCAGGGACATCAAGAAACGTCGGCGGAAGCCGTCGTCATCGGTGCAGCATAAGTGGCTCGACAACGCATGGGTCTGCTGCACGATCAGGTGACAGTTTCGGTCACGCGGCCTGACTGGCCGGTG
>NZ_PDHO01000059.1 GCF_002887815.1 Mycobacterium sp. ENV421
TCGCTGGACCCCGCGGATACTCAGCTGATGGTCGAAAGTGTTGTGCGCCTGTCACTCAGCCACATCGTCATGCCCACGATGACGACCGCCGATGCCGCGCGGGACCTGGCGCGAGTGGCGTGCCGGTGCCTGGGTTTCCCCGACACCCACGCTTGACCCCATCGCCGAGTCAGTTCGCGCCTGTCAGCGGTTTCCTTCCCGGCGCGCCATCTCGGCCAGCATCGCGTTGTAAGCGGTCAGGTCGGCGTCGTCGTCGCGCTCGGCGGCGCGGTCGAGCCGCTTGGCGGTGCGCCGGTCACTTCGGCTCCACTGGATGAGCAACGCGATCATCACCACCACGAGCGGGATTTCGCCTGCCGCCCAAGCGATTCCGCCGCCGAGATGCTGATCGGCGAGCAGGTCGGTATGCCAGCTCAGCTTCAGCGAACGGTAGAAACTCTCCCCCAGCACCTGATCCATGCCCATCATCACCACGCCGAAGAACGCGTGCAGCGGCAGCGAGGCGAACACCATCGCGATCTTGGCCACCGCAGGCAACGGGCGTGGCGTGGGGTCGACGCCGATGACCACCCAGTAGAAGAGGTAGCCGCTGACCAAAAAGTGCAGGTTCATCAGGACGTGCGCACCGTGCAGGCCGGCCGCGGCGTCGAAGATGCCGCCGAAGTAGAGGCCGTAGAACCCCGCGACGAACACGATCGTGGCCACCACCGGGTGGGTGAAGAATCGCGACCACTTGCTGTGCAGACCGTCGAGCAGCCATTCGCGCGGCCCGGGCGGGTTGCCCTTACCCGCGGCGGGCAGCGCCCGCAGCGCCAGCGTCACCGGTGCGCCGAGCACCAGCAGGACCGGAATCAACATCGACAGCAGCATGTGCGCCGTCATGTGCACGCTGAACATGGCCGGCATGTAGCGGCCCACACCCGAGGACGTGGTGAACAGCAGCGCCGCGCAGCCCAGCAACCAGGCGAACGTCCGGCCCGGCGGCCACGAGTCACCGCGACGGCGTAACCGGAGCACGCCGGCCAGGTACACCGCGGCGAACACGAGTGCCGCCGTGCCGAAGACCAGGTCGAAGCGCCAGTCCAGCAGAATCCGCGCGACGGTCGGCGGCCCGGCCAGGTCATAGCCGATCCCGACTTCGGCCGGTGACGGGTCGGCCACCAGCGGAGGCGGCGGCGGGGTGCGGCCTAGACCCACCGCGATGCCGAACGTGAGGCCGAAGACGAGGGCCTCCACCGACGCCAGCCGGACCAGCACACCGCGGGCCTGCGGGTCGGCCTGCAGCGTGGCGACCGGTCCGCGGCGTTGCCGCCACCCGATAGCGCCAAGTACGCACAGCGCGGCGATCTTGGCCACCACCAGCCAGCCGTAGTCCGTGGCGAACAGGTCACCGAGCCGAATCCGGATAAAGGCGTTGATCACGCCGGAGAGCCCCATCGCCACGAAACACCAGAGCGCGACCGCGGAGAATCGCCGCGCCGCCAGGTCGGCGTGCGCGCCGCCGCGTAGCGCATGCACCAGCAGGGCCAGCAGCCCGCCTGCCCACACCGCACCCGCGAGCAGGTGGATCATCAGGCTGTTGGCGCCGACGTCGTGGGATCCGCCGGCCGAGGAGTGCCCGGTCAAGCCGAGCGGCACCAGCGTGATCAGCGATCCGGCCAGCAGCAGCGGCATCCACGACCAGCGCAGCACCGCCCGGCCGGCGAGGGCGACGGCCAATGCCAGGAACGCGGTCCAGCGCCACGCCCCTGCGGTGTCGACCAGACCGGCCACCGACCACAGCTGCACCGGGTTGAGGTGCTCGCGCAACGGCTGACCGGAGACGTCGGAGACGGTCAGCGGGACGAGCAGCGCCGCGCAGACCGCCCACGCCCCGGCGGCGGCAACCCCGATCCGCAGCGCGCGGTAGCCGGCGACGTCGAGCACTCCGCTGTCCTGCGGTGGGACGAAGAACGTCGCGAACAGGAACGAGCCGACCGCCAGAACCGCCGCGATCTCGCCGGCGGCCTGCACGAACGGCAGGCCCAGCGTGGTGACGGGCCCGGGATCGGGCAGGCCGGTCGCGGTCAGCGCGTCGGTGAGGGACAGCGCGCCGATGCCGGCGGCGGTGATGCCGGCCAGCAGGGCCACCATCGACAACACCGGCCAGACCGCGCTGTGGCGGACGGCGGGCGCAGGCATCGTTTCAGCGTATGGCTATTCGCGCTGCCTGAGCTCACGGGCATAGAACTGGGCGCTGGACAGCTCGTGGATGCGGTCCATGTCGGTCAGGATGCTGCGCAGTTCGTGTAGGAAAGCCGCTCGCCGCTCCCGCAGATCGGGGCCGGCCTGCAGCAGATTCTGGTCGGCCACGACCTGCCGCGCCGTCGTGAACAACAGCGCCGACACCGACTCGTTGCTGCGGATTCGGCCCTGGGCTGCGTACTGGGCGCCCACGCCGAGGGCCATCTTGATGAGCTCCTTCTCTTCGACGTCGCTCGGTGCATCACACAGCACGTCGGCGACGATCGTGTAAGCCTCGATGAACGGTCGCAGCATGGCGTGCGCCATCAACGGCTTCTTGTCGCGCAGCAGGTTGTCCACCGCGTCACCGCCCGCGGCGACCTGGACCTCCCAATCGCGTTGCCACGACATCTCTTCGGCGAGGTGCTCGCGGAAGGCCGCTGAATCGGCGAAGTAGAAGTCGAACTTCAACAAGTCGCGCAGTCGCATCGCCTGATCCCAGAACACCTCCACGCGGTCGCCGTCGGGTGCGCGGCCGGCATGGGCCAGCGCCAGTTCGGCGATCGACGTCTCCAGGAACGCGTGGATCAGGGTGTTGCGGTAGAAGGCCGCCTCGTGCTCGTGCTCCGGCGCGATCCGCCACACCGGCTCGTGACCGCCGTCGACCCGGGTCACCGGATGACCGTTCGACAACGCGTCGACCGCGGCCCGCACCCCGTCCGGCGTGCGTAGCCGCAGTGCACTGTTGGTGACCGGATTCTGTTTGCGCTCAAGGTAATCCAGCGAGTCCTGCAGCGTGTGGTGCAGCTGGTTGAGCGTCAACGCCCGACCGCGGGTGGTGAGCAGCAGCGCCGACACCAGGCCGCTGGCGTTGATCGGTGTCACCCGCAGAATCCGCCAGGCCACCTCGAAGGCCATCTTCTGCATGGCCAGCCGTTTGGCGGCCTCGTCCGAGGCGATCGAGCCGCCCGGTTCGCCGAGGTATTGGCGCATCGACACCGCTTCGGGGAAGCGGACGTAGATCTTGCCGTAGTTCCGTTCGCCCTGAGCCTTGATGAACTTGTACAGCCATTCGGCGCTCTCCGGCGTCTTCTCGCCACCCCGGGCGTAGGCCGCGTATTCGGTGGTCTCGTGCAACTGGTCGAAGCTGATCGAGACCGGTTGCAGCAGAATGTCTTCACTGCGGCCGTCCAGATAGGCGTCGGCGACGTAGGCCAGCAGTCCGAGCTTGGGCGGCAACATCTTTCCGGTGCGTGACCGGGTGCCCTCGATCGACCAGCTGAGGTTGAATCGCTTCTCGACGATATAGCCGACGAACTGCCGAAGCACGTACTTGTAGACCGGGTCGTCGAGCTTGCGGCGCAGGAAGATCACGCCGGAGCGGCGCATCAGCGGGCCCATGAAACCGAACGAGAGGTTGATCCCGGCGAACGTGTGGGCCGGCGGAAGCCGGTTCTCCTGCATCGCAACCGGGACGATGACGCCGTCGAGGTAGGACCGGTGCGACCACAGCAAGACCGCCGGATGGTCTTCCAGGCCGCGCCGCATCGACTCGATTTCCATGTTGTCGTAGTCGATTCGGGGATCGAATCCCCGGCTGAAGATCGCTCGCCCGAGGTTGGGGATCAGGTCGACCGAGAACCTGCTCCAGCCCGTGGCGAGCTCGTTGAGCATCTCCTCGGCTTTGGCGGGGTCGGCGTCGGGGATCTTCTCCAGGCCCTCCATGAATCGCGTGGAGGACATCAGTTCGTCGGTGATCAGTTGTGGCGACTTGTATTCCGGGCCCAGCAGCCGCAGCTCCATCCGCTCGATCGCAAGCCTGGCGCGGCGCAGCACGAAGCGCGCGAAGTCCCGGGGGCTGTCGCCGACGGTGTTCTCGTGCCATTGCTGGCGCAGCTCGGAGACTTTCGCCGGTTCGCCGGCGACGATGCGCGCGCGGGACGGATCGCGGCGAAGGATTCTGCGCTGCAGCACTTCTGGCGGTCGGTAGGTGTCCCGCCCGGAGATCAGGCCGACGACCTTGACCCGGGTGGGCAGTCCGCCGGGCACCCAGAACACCCGCACCGGGACGACCAGCCTGTCCTCCCCGACGCCGAGTTCTTCGACGAGTTGGGCCACCACACCGGGCGGCGGATCACCGGCGGGCAGGCGCAGCACCTCGACCTTGGTGTCGGGGTGTGCTCGCCGCTGCGCATGCAGCCAGTCGTTGAGCAGCTCGAACTCCGCCTTCGACGACACCGATGCCAGCACCAGCGCGTCGTCGGTGGTACTGAAGTCAGCCAAGTGGTCGGTGTGGGTCATCGGCGGCCCTTGGCGCTCGGTGACTGCGACTTGGTGGCGGCCTTTTTGGCCGGCGCCTTCTTCGCTGCCGCCTTCTTGGCGGGCGCTTTCTTGGCAGCCTTCTTCGCTGGCGCCTTCTTGTAGATGTCGTGCACCGGCACCTCGTCGGTCGGCCAGTTCTTCAGCGTGTCCAGATACAGCTGACGAACCCCTTCGATCCGCTCCGACAGGTCGTCCAATGTCCAGTCCGCGACCGAAAGAGGCGGATACACAACGATATCCACCTCGCCGGGATTCATGGTCGAGGAATCCCGGGAGGCGATCACCTGGGCATTGCGGATCACGATCGGCACCACCGGAACGCCCGCGGCCATGGCCAGCCGGAAGGGCCCCTTCTTGAACTGGCCGACGGTCCGGGTGTCCAGCCGGGTGCCTTCGGGCGCGATCATGATCGACAGGCCCTTGGCGACCAGATTCTCGACCTCGTGCATGGTTTCGAGAGCGGCCTTGGGGTCGTCCCGGTCGATGAATACGGTGTCGACCAGCTTGCCCAACGTGCCGACGACCGGGTCGTCCTTCAGTTCCTTCTTGCCCACGCCGGTCCAGTTGTCCCGCAACAGCGACGCCGTGATGACGGGGTCGGCGTTGTTGCGATGGTTGAAGATGAACACCGCTGGCCGCTGCTTGCGGAGGTTCTCTTCGCCGAGGACGTTGAGCTTCACCCCGTTGACGGCCAACAGCAGGTTCGGGAACGCAGTGGTGAAGAAGTTCAGGCCACGCCGACGGCTGCGGGTCAGCGTCCCCCACCAGATGGCACCGGTCGCGGCAGGAACCAGCGCGCCGACGCCGAGCAGTGTGCGCACCTGCCCCATCAGGCCGCCGCTGCCGCGGCTGGAGAACCGCAGGATCGGCCAGCCGCGCCGGCGGGCCACCGCGGCCATCTTGCCTTCGGGGTTGGTCGGCCGCGGGTTGCCGACCAAGTACATCAGCGCGACGTCCTCGTCTCCGTCGGCGTAGAAGTAGGACTGTTTGAGGTCAATGTCGTTGTCGGCGGCGAACTTCTGGACGGCGTTGGCCTTACCGGGGCCCCACAGGATGGGCCGCACCACCTCGCCGGTCAGCACGTCGTTCTCGTCGACCTCGAATCGGTTGGTCAGCGTGCTCTCGATGCCGAGGAAGCGGGCCACCGGCTCGACCTGAAGGGTCAGCGCCGAGGAGCTGAGCACGACGGTGTGCCCGCGCTCCATGTGCGCGTGCACCAGTTCGCGCATCTCGGGATAGATCCGCTTCTCGATCTGTTGCACGAACATCCGGTCGCCGATCTCGTGCAGATCGCTCAATGCGCGTCCCCGCAGGGCCTGCGACGCCTTGGTGATCAGCTCTTCGAATTCCAGCCTGCCGAGCTGATGGTTGAGGCCCGCGGCGATCATCGTGATGAGCTCACCGATTCCCATGTCGCGGCTGCGGAACCGCTCCCGAGTCAGGATGACAGCGGTGAACCCGGCCACCAGCGTGCCGTCCAAATCGAAGAAGGCCCCGATCTGCGGTCCCTCGGGGCTGGCCATCACCTCGGCAACCGAGCCGGGCAGGCGCATCTCCGTTTCACTCATCAGTAGGCCACCGATCCGTTCGGGCTGGGTTGGGCGGAGTCGTTGACGTCATCGGGGAACGATGCGGGCACCACGCGCGGCGGCGGATCACCGGCCAGCGACAGCACCTCATCGAAACCGTCGCGCAGACACTGCGCGAACAGGTCCTCGTCGGTGATCGAGGCGCGGTCGTAGCGCGCGGTGACCGTCGCAAAACCGCCGCGAGAGACCAGTACGACCATCATCGCGACGCCGGGCAGCGGGCCGAGCCCGTACTGCCGCAGCACTTTTGCACCGGCGATGTAGGTGTCGCCGGCGTAGACCGGCACGTTGCTGGCCTGGACGTCGGACGCGATGACCGCGCCACTCATCGCCTCGAGGACTGCGTCGGGCAGCAGCCCGACGACCGGCGCGATGGCGCCCATCAAGTCGATGGCCGCCTCCTCGCGCCGAGAGGTCATCTGTTTGCGAATCTTCTGGATCCGCACTGCCGGGTCGACCACGGCGATCGGCGCGGCGAGGTTGACCCCGGCGAACCGGTTGCCGCCGGCCGGGTCGGCCTCGGCCCGCAGGCTCACCGGCACCGCCATCGGCAGGCTGTTCACCGGCACACCGAGCGCTTCGTGGTAGCGCCGCAGGGCCCCGCACAGCCCGGCGAGGTAGGCGTCGTTGATCGAGCCGCCCGCGGCGTGCGCGGCCGCGCGCAGGTCGGACAGCCGCATTTCGATCGCCTCGCTGCGAGACGACAGGCTGCGCCGGCGCAGCAGCGGCGACGGATCGGCGGCGCGGGCCACCACCCGACGTCCGGAGCGGGCGTAGTCGACGACGTCCCACACGGCCGTGCCGGGATTGCGCACCACGCGGCCAACCACGCCCAGGCCGCCGGCGACGGCGCCGAGCAGCCCACCGACGATGGCACCGGGCAGCTGGTTGATCCCTTCGCGCATCAGGTCATTGGGCGTGAGGTCCTGTGGCACCGGTAGTGGCGGCGCAGGCCGCGGCGCCGGTTCACGTTCGAGGTCGTAGATCTCGGCGAACATCGCGGTGGCGCCGACACCGTCGGTGACGGCGTGACTGAGGTGCAGCAGGGTGGCGGCCTTGCCGCCTTCGAGTCCTTCGACGAGGGTGGCCGTCCACAGCGGCCGCGAGATGTCCAGCGGCGACTGCAGGCTCACCTCAGCGAGGTCGAGCACCTCACGCAGAGTGCCGGGCTCGGGGACGCGGACCCGGCGGACGTGGAAGTCGAGGTTGAAGTCGGGGTCGACCACCCAGCGCGGTGCGGCAGTCGGCAATGTCGGTACCACGACCCGCTGGCGCAGCCGGAGCACTTTGCGCGACGCGTTCTCGAACGCGGTCCGGAACCGGGTCCAGTCCGGGGTGCTATCGAGGATCTCCAGCGCCATGATTCCCGACCGGGTACGCGGATTGGCCTCGCCACGATGCAGCAGCATGTCGAGGGGGCCGAGCTCGTCCGGCAGACCGTTGACGTCGACGGTCCCGCTCATCGATCCCACCTCATCGACACCAACATCCTCCCGCTCCGCGAACGCCCGCGCGCCCCCAACCACGCTAGTCGGCGCGCGGGGGTGGCGGGTCTCGATTGCGAGTCGGTTACCGCCTCACGCCAGGCAGAGCGGCGGCAGCAGAAGCAGCACCGGCCACAGCAGCGCGGCCAATCCGTAGGCGCCGACCTCGGCGCCGGCCGGCAGCACGCGACCGAGCTGGACCTCGAGCTGCTGCACCGCATCGGCGTGGAAGAAACCCCAGACAAGTCCGATCACCAGATAGGGAATGGCAAGCCACATCGCGATTTCGATCACCGCCTCGACCGTCACCTCGTAGCTGAGCAGTCGGCGCAATCTGGTCATCAACTGGTCCACGGCCCCTCCCCCAAATCTGAGAACACAGTTTCTCACAAATGACTCTCCCGGGCCGCCGTACTCGTTAGCATTGGGCCCACTCGGGGCGGGAGGGCATCATGCTGACGAAAATTCGTTCGGCGTTGAACTACAAACTGACGATCGCCGAACTGATCGGCATCAACTTGTTGATCGGGATCCCTTATCTCGCTGTGGGTCTGGTGTGGTCGTCGACCCACACCGATCATCTGCAGTCGATGCGGGGCGCGGACCTGGTGGTGTCGTTTCTGGGGTCGATCGTGTCGTGGCCGGTGCTGCTGGTCGCCAATGTCTGCATGACGTGACCGTTCGGCAGGTCGTGGCGGCCGTCGTCGCGGCGGTGCTGCTGACGTTCGGCCTGCTCGCGCTGCGGTGGCCGGTGTACCTCCCGGACTTCGATCCATGGGGCGTACAGATCAAGTGCGGCAGCGGTTTTAGCTCCGACCTGGTTCAGGCGACGTTCGCGGGTAAAGCCGACCACTGCCAGCACGCGCTGGCGATTCGGCGGGCCTGGGCAATCCCGGTGGCAGCATTGGGCTGGCTGATCGTGATCGTGATCGTGATCGTGGTGCCACTGCTGCGGCCACAAGAGGTCCGCGCGGCGGACTAGTGACACGCCTTCCGTAGCCTCAGCGTTATCTTATTTTTACCTTATTTTTCTTAGAGTTCGTGTACGGTGGGCGGTGCCGCAACGGAAGGAGCCCGCCATGCAGCAATTCGCCCGCGTCGTGTTGATCACTGGTGCATCCCGAGGAATCGGAGCCGAAGTCGCACGCCAGCTCGCCGCACCCGATACTCACGCGATCGTGCACTACCGCGAGAAGGCCGAGCGGGCCAACGCGGTGGTCGACGCCATCCGAGCTGCGGGCGGCAGCGCCACGGCTCTGGCTGCCGACATCACCGACGCCGTCGAGGTCGAGGCGATGATGCAGTACGTCTCCGCACACTCCGGCAGGCTGGATGCATTGATCCTCAACGCGTCGGGCGGAATGGAGATCGGCGCGGATCCGGGATACGCGATGCGCCTCAACCGTGACGCTCAGCGCCGCCTTGCGCTGCTGGCCCTGCCGCTGATGCCGGCCGGCTCGCGGATCGTCTTCGTCACCAGCCATCAGGCCCACTTCTATCCGCACAAGGCGGTGGCGAAGGGATACGGGCGAGTGGCTGCCAGCAAGCGGGCCGGCGAAACCGCCCTCTACGCAATGCGTTCCGAGCTGGACCATGCCGGCATCCACCTCACGGTGGTCTCCGGCGATGGGACCACGGGAGCGCTGCCGACGGTCGAAGGGTTCGCCACCAAGATCGTCAACGCCGCGGTCACCCCGAATCCGTCGACGATCGTCTACGCCGGGGCCGCGGATTACTTGATGACGGTGGCCTGAGCTCAGCTCGCCGAGCCGACTGCGACTCTGTCAGCACCCTCGCGTGCCGCAACATGGCGGCCGTAGACGATGCTCATGAAGCTCGCGACGGCTTCGGCCGCCAGTTGGCAACGCAGCGTCGCAATCGTGTCGAAGGCGTGGTGAGCCCTGGGTAGCTCGGCGTAGGCCACCGTTGCAGGTCCCGAATAACGAAGTGCCGCAACGAAATCACGTGCCTGTGCACTCGGGATGACGGCGTCGCTCTCACCGTGCAGTACGAAGAACGGCGGGGCGTCACGATGGATGCGGTGCATCGGCGACGCGTCGCGGTACACCTGAGGATTGTCTTCCAGCCGGCGCTGAACGACGACGTGCTCGAGCAGCGGCATCATCAGCGGATGCATCTTGTCGGTGGTGGTCAGGTCATAGACGCCGTAATACGGCGCGACGGCCTGCACGCTGGTGTCGGCCTGCTCGAAGCCGGGCTGCAGGCTCTCATCCCCCGCGCTCAGCGCCGCCAGTGAGCTCAGGTGACCGCCGGCCGATCCCCCGGTGATGGCGACGAACTCGGGATCTCCCCCGTACTCGGCGATATTGGCCTTGACCCAGGCGATGGCCCGTTTGACGTCGATGATGTGCGACGGGAACGCGTTGCGCGGGCTGCGGCTGTAATTGATGGTGACGCAGATCCACCCGAGCTCGGACATCCTCGCCATCAACGGATAGGCCTGGCCGCGTTTGTCATTCACCGACCACGCCCCGCCGGGGACCTGAATGAGAACCGGCGCGCGGTACCCCTCGGGAAGATCGGGGCGGCGCCAGATGTCGAGAGTGTTGTTGCGGCCCCGGGGGCCGTAGGAGATGTTCCGGGTGGTGGCCGCGTACCGGCGCCGGTGGTGCATGGCGTCGAGGACGGCAGCGACGTTGGGCCGGTGTCCCGGCTCTTGGTCGAGCGGATGCCGCACCTGGGAGGTGTAGTCCTTGCCGAAGGTCTCCTCCAGCGCCGCGTCGAGCACCTTGTCGGCCTTCTGGACGGCGAGGGCGCAGGCGACCCGCTGCAGCGGCGAGACCGTCGCGAGTGCGTGACCGGTGAGGACCTGGGGCGCGAACTCCGCGTTGAGCCACCCCAGCACCCAGCCGGCCGCGGCCGGTGAGCCGCGCAGCAACAGAGACCCGGTGTGCAAGGCCTGCGTACAACGCGTGGTGACCTGCTCGATTGGACTGCTCATGAGCTACCAGACCCCCTTGTCCTTAGCCCGCCTAACGCGTTTGCCAACCGCGGGTGCGGCGGGGTCTGCGTGTGCCAGTCGTCACACCATAACCCAACTTCGGCTGAACCTGAGGAATTCTCAGGTTCTATTTTTCCGCCACACCGTTTGCCCAGGAAGCCGGACCGGCAAAGTGAACAGACGGTGGCCGCGCGTTGGCCACGAACCTGTCTGACAGGAAACGTCGAGCAATTCACAGGACGATTTGTGAATGCTTCTCGAGGACCCCGCTGCCAGCTTCGCCGGCGGACTGACTGCCCGTGCCGGGCCCGCGTTCCCCGCGGGTCCGCCCGCGCGGCTGACGCGGCCGTTTCCGCGTCCCCCGACGACGCGGCCGATTCACCCCAATGACGCAGCTCAAGCTAGGCAGTTTGCCGAGCTGATGCAGGCCGAGATCGACGATCTCGAGGAACTGATCGCGGTGGCGCAGCACCGCTGGACCAACCGCTGCGACGCCGGCTGGGGTTCCGCTCGGACACCCGAGCCCGTGCTGCGCCTGCGCGAAAAACTCGGGGAAGTGCGCCGTTTGCAGGAGGCGCTGGAGTCGCGCTTCGGCATCGACTGAAACTTCCGCGGAGCTTTGCTCAGGCAGATTTCAATTCACACAGAGCTACACGCGCCCCTTCTGGCAAATCTGCACCGCTAGACTGTCGACGCGCTGCCTCCGTAGCTCAGTCGGATAGAGCAAGGGCCTTCTAATCCCTAGGTCGCAGGTTCGATTCCTGCCGGGGGCGCTGTGTGATGTCCCAGGACATCGGAATAGCTGTGAACCTGCATTAGGTTCACAGCTTT
>NZ_PDHO01000005.1 GCF_002887815.1 Mycobacterium sp. ENV421
CAACCTCCCCGCTGAAAACGACACCGACCGACTCCACGCAGCTTGACAACGCCCGAACTCGTGCGCTTTAGCGAAATTGCTGGTGATTCCGGCGATATCCGGGCTGAAGCTGACATCGCCCAGCCATCCTTCGCGGGCGGCTTCTGAGGCGCCCACCTGCTTCACGGCCTTGAGTGCGGACTCCAGGCGTGCGGCGTTTTCCGAGCCGAGCATGTCGATACGTTGCTGCTTTTCTCGGTCTGCCTGCTCCTTGCGTTTACGCGCGGCGGCATCAGCCCGGGCTGCTTGGTCGATGCGCGCCTGCTCCCGTGCGATGGCCTGGCGTTCCTCTAGTGCGCCGGCGCCCCGGTAAAGGGCGACGCCGAGAAGTACCAATCCACCGATGATGCCAACAGCGACGAGGAATCCAATCACCGCGTGCATATGGCTGCCCAACCAGCCAATCACCAACAAGAAAAGGAGGAGTCCGCCTATACCTCCGCCGGACGAGCGATTCCTGCTCACTGCACCCTTCTCCCATCAACACACTTTTCCGGATGCTAACGAGGGTGGCTGACAAGCGAATCGGAGGCGTTTTTCAACGAGTCAATGTCGGCGTGCCGACGAGGCGGTCGAGCCTTTCGGTTTGGGCTGGCTGGTCGACTTGGCGCTGCCGGAACCGGCTTTGGCGCGTTTCGTCGATGCTGCCTTGGCCGGTGGCGCAGCGGATCGAGTTGGCTGGACCGCGGCCGGCGCATGCGGATCGGGAATGTCGACCGGCCGGTGGTAGGCCGCCTCGATGATCGGGCGCAGTTTCTTGTCCAGCGCCGGGGCCAGTGGTCCGGCCCAGGCGACGAGCGGCAGTGTCTTCGTCGGGACCCACACGTAGGTGACATTGCCCGGCTGCCCGGCCACGTCCGGTGTGTACCGCAGGTTGTTCGGATCGTTGAGGTCGACGTTGCGGTAGTTGGTGTGGATGGCGAACATCCCGGCGAACGCATTGGCGACCGCAAGCAGGTTGCGTGTGTCGTCCGGCCAGTCGGCCCAGCCGTCGTATTGCCGGATCACCTCAATGCCGGTGTAGGCGGTGTCCACCGGCAGCCACGGAGTCGTGGAACTCTCGGTCTTGGCTCGTCGGCCGCCGTACGGATTCTCCGGATTGCCGATCGATACCCAGGTCAGCCGGGACGGGTCGGGTGCGGCGGCCGGGTCGGCGGCAAACCTGCGCAGGTCGGAATAGACGACCTGTCCGCCCTGGCTGTGCCCGAAGAGGACGATTTGCTCATCGGCGGGCAGACGCGCGATGGCCTGCTGAACTTTCGTCGCGCCCTGATCGGTGAAGGCGCCGCCGGGAAACGCGAAGTAGTCGACCGGCTGACAGTGATTCGGGCTCTTGCACAGGTCTCCGTGCAGCTGGGTCGGCACGAAGTGCACAAAGTGCTGCATCCCGACGAAGCCGCCCTCGAGCGTCAGCACCGTCGCGGCTGTGCTCACCGGAGCCGCCGCTATCAATGCGGCGCTCATTGCTACGGCCAATCCAGCTTTCGTGAACATCCCCGACCTCCCCAGAGAAATGGTAAGTCCTAGCAACCCACCCTGGACGGTGAATGGTGCATTGAGATGACGGCAGCGGTGCCTCGTTAGGCTGCAGGTATGCGAGTTGCGGTGCTGGGAGCCAGAGGCAAAGTCGGAACCACGATGTGCGACGCCGTCCGCGCGGCCGACGACCTGACGCTGAGCGCCGAAGTCGACGCCGGTGATGCGCTGTCGCTGCTTACCGACAGCGACACCGAGGTGGTCATCGACTTCACCCATCCCGATGTGGTGATGGACAACCTGAAGTTCCTCATCGACAACGGGATCCATGCCGTCGTCGGCACCACCGGCTTCACCGACGAGCGCCTGGACACCGTCCGGTCCTGGCTGGCCGACCGCCCCGAGTCCGCTGTTCTGATCGCCCCCAACTTCGCGATCGGCGCCGTGCTGTCGATGCACTTCGCGCAGAAGGCCGCGCCCTACTTCGAATCCGTCGAAGTGATCGAGCTGCACCACCCACACAAAGCTGACGCCCCCTCAGGTACTGCGACCCGCACCGCCCGGCTGATCGCCGAGGCACGAAAAGGCTTGCCGCCCAACCCCGATGCCACCAGTACCGGTTTGGACGGAGCTCGCGGTGCAGATGTCGACGGCGTGCCGGTGCACTCCATTCGGTTGACCGGGCTGGTCGCGCATCAGGAGGTGCTGTTCGGCACGCTCGGGGAGACGCTGACCATCCGGCACGACAGCCTGGACCGCACCTCGTTCGTGCCCGGCGTCCTGCTCGCAGTCCGCGAGGTCGCCAACCGGCCCGGCCTCACCATCGGAATCGAACCACTGCTCGACCTGTGAACGCCGCCCTGCGCGTCCAGCTCCTGATCGGCCTCATGTGTGCGGCCCTGGTTGTCTACTTTCTGCTGCTGGGCCGAACCGGGATCACTCTGATCGGCACCGGAACTCCGGTCGCGGTCGCGCTCGGCATGGGGGTGCTGATCCTTCCGGTGGTCGGGGTGTGGGCGATGGTGGCGACGCTGCGTGCCGGGTTCGCCCATCAGCGGCTGGCGCGGCTGGCCGCCGAGGCCGGGATGGAACTCGATGGGAGCCAGCTGCCGCGGACGCCGTCGGGACGTATCGAGCGCGACGCCGCGGACGAGCTGTTCGACACGGTGCGGGCTGAACTGGAAGCCGATCCGGACAACTGGCAGCGGTGGTACCGGCTGGCGCGGGCCTACGACTATGCCGGCGACCGCGGCCGAGCCCGTGAGACGATGCGCAAAGCCGTTGCCATGCAAGCGGAGGTGAGACGGTGACGGCTGATTCGCCGGGCGCGCGTCTCTGCAACGCCGTGAACACGGATGACGCGCGAGATCCCGGTCGTTGTGCTGACTTCCGCGGCGACCTGGCGCTGAAACGGTGTCGGAGATGAAGCGTCTTCTGATTGTGCATCACACGCCGTCGCCGCACTGCCACGAGATGTTCGAGGCGGTGCTCGCTGGCGCGACCGACCCCGAGATCGACGGGGTCGAGGTGATTCGCAGGCCGGCACTGACATGTTCGACCGCCGACATGTTGGAGGCGGACGGCTATCTACTGGGCAGCCCCGCCAATCTCGGCTACATCTCGGGCGCTCTCAAGCATGCTTTCGACCAGTCCTACTACCAGATCCTGGACTCCACCCGAGGCCGCCCGTTCGGCGTCTACCTGCACGGTAACGAGGGCACCGAGGGCGCGCAGCGCGCCATCGACGGCATCACCGCCGGGTTGGGCTGGGTGCGGGCGGCGGAGACGGTCATCGTGTCCGGCAAGCCGACCAAGGACGATCTGGAGGCGTGCTGGAACCTCGGCGCAACGGTCGCCGCTGGGCTGATGGAGTGACTACCTCTTAGCCTGACGGGGTGTCGATGCCTGGTTGAGAGAAGAGCGATTTGGCGACGATCGGTTGCACGGACGCCCGATCCACTCGACTCATCGCACTGGTGAATGCCGAAGCTGCTCGCGGGGTGGTGGCGTTCGACGGCTGACGGACGGCTGCCGCCTGTGCGGATGACGTGTTCGGGCTCTCCGCGATGATCCCCTGGCCCAGGCGGTCGATCTGATTTCCGGTGTCCAGAAAGGGCGGGATCAAGAGCTCCAACGGCTTCGAATCAGATACTTGCGTCGAATTTCGAAGGACTGGTCCGACTGCCACCACATTCGGCGGGGGTATCGGTCCCGCATTCTGGGCTTTCAACACATTGCTCTTGCTCCCGTCATCGTCGGGCTTGGTCGGGATGTCTGGCCCGCCATCGTGATGAGGGTGGGGAGTGGCTTGCACCGGGCCGACGAAGAGCGGTGCCGCGGCGGCGGCCTGGCCAGGCGCCGATGCTGTGGGCGCCATCTGCTCCAGATACTGCCGCCACGCCTGAAGGTAACCGAACAGCTGTTGTGCGTAGTCCGGCGCGGGCGGCGAGGGCTGTGCCGGCGACGGCATGGCGGGCATGGGATATCCAGCGGCCGCCGGGTTGGGCGGCATGAACGGATTGGCGGGAAGTTGAGGGCCACCGCTCGCGGTGGTCCACTGCTGCAGAAGCTGTTGTCCCGCTTGGAGATAGGCGAACAGCTGCTGCAGGTAATCCGGCGACGGTGTGAACATGGTTTAACCTCCTGCTGGTGCGGTCGGAAGGGCTGAGATGCCGAGCGGGTACGGAGCCACGATGTCCAAGGGGTGTGGCAGTGAACGCTCGCAAAAGTCTGAATCGATATTGCGGAGGGTGCGGGTGTCGGCCGGCTCTCGGTTCTCGATGTCGAACACATAGCAGTAGTCGCCGGCCGGTGTCGGCATCCGGATCGGACTGGACAGACTTTGGTCGAGGAAGCCGTACGGGAACACCCACTTCAGCGGCGGGCTCTTCTCCCGACGGTCGACGCCGCCCGATTCAACCCAGATGTAGTGGTCGAGAATGGCATTCACCGCATGGCGGCCCGACTCGCACGCGGCCTCCATCGACGTCAGGCGAGTGAACGTCTTGTTCCACGTGCCGGCGAAGACCACCGAATTGTTGTGGACTTGGTAGCCGCCGTGACGCGCTTGCCAGACGTTGTCCTTTTCGAGGTTTTCGACCCAGACGTCCTCCGGCGGGATGAAACTCCACGACGTACCATGCGGATTCCACGGCTCGGTGCTGGGCCGATTGCCCCAATCTCCCACGATGGGGACCAGATACGGAGTCTTGTTGCGGACCACCCGGCCTTGGCCCTGACCGGGCCCACCCGCCATGACGAGACCGCGATCGAGTGCGTACCACATCGGGCTCGGCACGACCCCTTGTCCGCCTGATCCTGAATCGCCGGCCAGTGCGGTGGTGATCTGGCGCCACACTTCCACGGCAATCTCATCGGGCGTGCAGTCGCGTGCCGCTTTAGGTCGGCCGGACTCGTCGAGCACGTAAGGAGACGGGGTATTGAAATCGCCGATGTCGACCGACAGCACCGAGACGTGGCCGTCGCGGTCGAGTATCGGACGCTTCTCCCAGAGTCCGGTCTGGTTGACCGACGACAGGGCCCACGGGCTGCCGACGTAAAGCATGTGTCCTCGAACGAGTTGAAACTCGGTGTCGAAGTAATATTGGATTCCACAAAGGGTTTGGAAGCGATCCCAGGGCACTCGGCCCAGTTCGTCTATCGAGTAGGGATCCCGCCACTGGGTGGGTCGGGTGGCGGAAGGTTGCAGCGGGCCCTCGGGTGGCGGCGCTGTGGTGGTGAAGCCCTCCAGCCTGGCCGCAGTACCGCCGGTGCCTCCCGTGTGCAGCGCGGTTGCGAGGTATTCGGCCGCGGGTGCATCGACAGCGACAACCGTGTAGTCCGCAGTCACCCGTGTACCGTTGGCGAACGCGATCTGCGCACGTGGCCGCAGATGCGCTGGCTGCTTTGGGTCTGGCACAGGCGGGTCAAGCCGGGTCGCCGCCGTATGGACGAACCGGACGCCGAGCGCGATCAGGTGGTGGTACCAATGGTCGAACCACGACTCGGTGGTGGGACCGTTGAGCACACCGTCGGCCTTGTTGTCGCGGCGATCCATGCTCAGGTACAGCTGCAGATTCGTGCTGAGATTCGTGCGCGCGTCCCCCCAGCGTGAGTCGAGGGCAACCAAAACTCTTGGCATCTGGCGCAATAGCGTGTCGCACTGCGCGGTGTAGGAGTATTTGTCCGTTCCGGTCTGGGGGTCGTGTCCGACGAGGAAGTCGTATGCCGAGACGTTCTGCAGTTCGAACCTGCGGCGCAGAGGGCTGGTCACAAGGTAGCGAAGCAGTCTGCTCTGGTAGGTTGCTATGTCGGTCGGAGCGAACCCAAAAGTCGTGAGTTGCGAAAGGACGCTGAGGAATTCAGCTGGGCTGCGCGGAAGTTCGCGGGGAAACACCAACGATGGCTCTCCGTCGGCGGTGGCGCCTTGGGTAACTACCCGTCGGACGTTGTCGTAGACAGTGCGCGAGGTCGGCGTCCAGTGCGATGTGCCGTCGGCTCGACGGGCGTTCTGGTAGACGGGTATTCGCTGGAACATGTCCCAGATGTGCAAGTAGTACGCGGGAAAGAAGCGAAAGCCATGCTCACCCGGCACCGCCCGCCCGGGTGCCGGCGGGCGGCCACGACGCCCGGGGAAGGGCCGCAGCTCAGCTTGGCTTCCGTTGTATGTGCCGACCGTCGAATATTGGGACGCGGCGAGACCGCCGAGTTTGACAGGCGGATACGCCCCGGCGAATGTGGGGCCCAACCCGTTTCGTTCGTCGTGTTCTGCCTCATAGACCGTGACCACGAAACCTCGCTCGGCGAGTTCCTGAGCAGCGGTCAACCCCGCGATGCCGGCACCGATCACCGCTACGGTCGGACGGCGCTTACACGACGCCGGTGTCGTTATGCCGTGGTCGGTCACGTTGCACCAGCCCGCAGTTCGGACAGCAGTGCGGGTACCGACGCCGCCCGGACTGCACCGTGTATGTATGCCAGCAGTGTGTCGTGTGCGCGCTGAATGTCATCGAGGCACCCGTGCACCGACACCGCGCCGCCTTCCACGGCCTCGTCGAGACCGGCGTTGGCATCGATCAGATCGAGAATGGTGGTTCGCGACGTTCGGATCCGGACGTTGGCCGCCTGCGCGGAGCCGTCCGAGACCTGGAGGCGATGCCCCTGCGCGCGGACCGAAAACACGTCGTCGCCGACGCCGAGTTCGACCACCATCGGCCCGAGTTCGGCAACCATGAACCGGTAACTGGCGGGCACATCTTCCTCGAGATGCTCGATTGACCGCCGGAAGAGCGACGAGACCTGTTCAGCCATAAAGGAACTCGAATACACCGGTACCGTCGAAGGCGAAGTTCTCGCCCTTGATCGTGCCGTGCACCCGAACCGTCCCGTCTGTTTCACACAGCACAGTCGAGCGGTCGGGGCGCACTTCGCTTGGTTGCGCCAGACGAGCGTAGGAACGCGAATGGAACTCGGCATGCACGGAGTCGCCCACACGTGCCGCGGTGACCGTCACCCGCTCCGGCACACCGGGTATCTCGCCGTCGAGCAGTAGCCGCATAGGAGGGGGGAGAGTGCAATCGGCCGTGCGGGTGAGCCTGCCGTCCGAGCGCGCCTGGACTGCTGCGTGCCGGAATATCGCGGCGGGTTCGTCGTGGCGCCATACGTAGAGCGATCGCGATACCGACCGCAACCAGCTGCGGTCGGTTATCTCGACGAACACCATCGACCACGGGTCGTCGGGGGCCGTGGGCAGGATGGTTCCCCAGGTCCAGCCGAAATCGTCGCCCCAGCGGAATCGGCCCCAGTTGTGGTCGTGATAGGCCAGGTCGTCGTCGAATCGGTGATCTCGGCCGCCGATGTGCAGCCAGCCCTGCGCGCGCAGTCGTGGCACGAACAGCCAGCTGATCCGGCCTTCGCCAGCCGGTTCGTTGCGAACCACGAACGGCCGGCTGGTCGCGGCGAAGTGTAAATCACCCCGAATGTCTCGGTCGGGCAGATCTATTGACAGACGGTAGCCGTCAGCCCGGACGGTCATCCGGTTGTTGCCGATCGACAGGCCGCCCAGATCCAGTGAGACCTCGATCGCGTGTCCGTCGAACCGCTCAATGGCACCGGTCCAGTTCTCGTCGTGGGCGATCACGATGACGCGGGGTGCCGGTCGCACCTCGTCGGCTCCGAAGACTTCGTTGTTGAGGCTGAAGTTGATCAACACCCGCACGCCGTGACCGTGGATCACGAAGTGATGCCACTCCTTGAAGCCCGCGGGCCGGGCGCCGGCCAAGATCGGAGTTCGCAGAAAGTCGCTGCGCGCGAGCACGGCGCTCATCGCAGGAACCTTGCTATCGGGACGGTCGAGTCCGCGTCGATGCTCGTATGCAGTTGTTGGGTGCAGCAGTTGGCTATTCGCTCGACGGCCGAACCCAGGCTGGCGAGCCCCAGCAGGGCGTACCCGAAGTCATCGCAGTCCCGTACCGGGGCGGCGCCGGGGTCGGTGTCGGAGGCCAGAGCGCGAACCATTTCGGCGAGAGCAGCAAGACCGACCAGATAACCGATGAAATCGCTCTTGTCGGCGAGCGCGTCACGAGGCTCGGTGAGTGTCATGTGAACCCCTCGGGCCGCAGCCGCGCCAAGGTGGTGTCGTCGAGGCCGTGTCCGACGAGAGCATCGACCAGGAGATCGGCCCAGGCGTCGGGGGTTCCGCTGGGCGCAGCGGGGCCGCCGAGAGTGTTGAGGCTCACCATCTCCCACACCCGGCGCAGGTTCTCCACCGATTCGGACGCTGCCAGTCCGTCGCGCAGTCGCGCTCCGCGGGGAGTATGGGCATAGCGGCGTCCCTCGGCCACCAGAAGGTCGTGCAGCCTGCGAGCGGCTGCTGGGTTGCCGAGCACCGCACGCCGGGCGCCGATCAGCAGGTCGAAGAACGCCCGTTGCGTCCCATCGGCCTCTTCTGGTGGCGGCGGGTGCAAGTGTGGTGTCTCCCGCTCGATGAGGTCGAGAGTGAGTTCGCGGAGTCGCTCGAGTTCCGCGAGCATGCCGGCCATCTGTTCGGGGGTCATCGCGTCCGCCCGTGCACGTAGTCCACGAGATCGGCCAGCACGTCGCGGTGACGGCTGTGCGGGAACCAGTCGAACGTTGCCAGCACCGCGGCCGCCTGCCGGGTATGTGTCGCGGCGACATCACGCGCATGCCGCAGCGATCCGACGTCGTGCATCAAGTCGAACAGCCAGCGAATGTCATTGATACTCTTGCAGTCCGACGGCTGGTGCCCCTGCAGGCGGGCTTCGAGTTCGACGCGCCCTGCCTGGGACAGTTCGCCTTGTGCCGCCAGTCGGTCCAGCAGCTCGGTCAGACCTTCACCGTCGGGACTCGGGCGGCGCTTGGCCAAAACCCCCAGGGCCCGAGCCTGATCCTTCGGTTCGGCGTGCCGCAGGGTGTGCAGGAGCATCAGGGTTCGCTTGCCCTCCCACAGATCCCCGCCGATCTCCTTGCCGTACTCCTGCGGGTCGCCCCGAAGATTGAGCAGGTCGTCGGTGATCTGGAATGCCGCGCCGAGATGGCGTCCGAAGGACTCCAACGGGTCCATCCGCTCGGGCCCGACCCCCGCCGCGATAGCGCCCGCTTGTAGGGGTGTGATGAAGGTGTACCAACTGGTTTTCAGTTCCACCATCCTCAGGTAGTCGGCGTCGTCGAGCTGCCAACTGTTGGACCGCACCCAGTCGAGCTCCAAAGCTTGGCCGTCGACGGTCAGCCGCGTCATCTTGGCCACCGCGCGCAGGATGCGCAGTGCCGGCCCGAGTCCCACTCGCTCGACATTGTCGAGCAGCGGTTGCAGTGACAGTGAGAGCATGGCATCGCCGACATTGATGGCGATCGGGACACCGTGGTCGATGTGCAAGGTGGGTTTGCCGCGCCGCCACCAGGATTCGTCCTCGATGTCATCGTGGATCAGAAACGCGTTGTGGTAGAGCTCCAGGGTTGCCGCCGTGGGTAGCACCGCTTCGAGATGGCCGCCGAGCCCGAGGCATGTCGCGATGCTCAGCGCAGGCCGAAGCGCCTTACCGCCGCGCAGCGGATAGTCGAGGATCAGATCGTAGAGGCTGCCGTTTCCACGCTCACCCGGACCGTACAGCCGTGCTATTTCACCGTCGCAGGCCTCTTTACACAGTGCGAGATAGTCGTCGAGCGGGCGTGCCGGTGGCGGCGTGGGCCCGCTTGAAGCGGGCTTAGGGGTTGTGGATATTGGCGAGGCCGAGGTCATCCGTGATCCTCAAGGCGTACCGGATCCGTGCGGTGAGCTGTATATGGCCGCCGCCGGTCTCGCCGTCGATCTCCAGGCTCGGCGGAAGGCTGACGGCGACGTCTACCGGCTCCTCGGCAGGCGACGCATCAGGCGCTGAGCCCTGGGGGATTCGCCTTCGACGGCCAAGCACCACGATCCGCGTGTCAGGGTCCGCTCCGTCGAGATGCGTGGTCCGGTGCAGTGCGTTGACGTTCGCCCCGGTGAGCAGGCCGTCCAAAATTGAAGACCCGCTGACAAACTGGCTGAGATTGGTCAGCCCCTTCGTGTTGGTGATCAGGCACGATGGCGCCCGATACCCGCCATCCTCCACATGCGCACGGGCGGTGATCAGTTTCTTCAGCAGATCATTGTCGCCGTTGGTTGTTGGCAGGCTCAGGGTCGCGCTTGTGTAGAGCTGCGGCAGGATCGCGTCATCGACGTTCTTGGCGAGCACCTTCGTCCTGGCCATGACTTCCGTGAGTAGTGCGTCAGGAGTGGGCCCATTCGCTTGGGCGAGAGTCACGTCAAACGGCAGTTGTGCCAATGTCAGATTGAGAAAGCCCGGCGGATTGTATTTGCCGTCAGCGACTTGGATCTGGCCGGGATCACCGACGTCCCAGTGCGGGATGGCCTGCCAGACAATGCTGCATTGCGCGAAAGTGTCGCGAACCGCCTGGTTGGCCAAGGCGAATCGTTCTGCGCTCAAATACATGACTACGGACCCCCGACAAGTCGTAGATGTTTCGCCTGATCATGGCAGAGGAAATCGACGAGCGCGCAAGTAATTCACCGAATTTCCAAAATGCAGTAGTGCACTACTTACTCAGGAGAACGATTTCTTGGCCGGGGTCCATTTCGCCACGCGTCATCGCATCACAGTGAGCTAAGTGCAGTGGCGCAACAGGATCGTCGGGCAGCAACTGTCGGCAGCGTTCGAAGGCGGCGCGGGCCTTGTCGACATCTCCCGCGTCGAACAGTGCGAAGGCTTCGTCGAAGGCGGGCTGTGCCGCACGCTTGGCCTCTCGCACTTCATCCGGATCCGATTCGTACACTTCATAAATCGTCACCTGCTGGCGTCTGTTGACCACTCTGACCCGTTCCATGCGGCGGGTGTCGAACTCCGCCAGATGGGCAATCCGCGCCTGGGTCTGATCGGAGATCAGCAACGCCGACCCGTACCGCTTGTTGGTGCTCTCGATACGCGCAGCGAGGTTGACTGCGTCACCGATGATGGTGAGAACCATCCGGTTGACCCCACCAACCAGACCGACCCCCACGGTGCCGGTGGTGATCCCGATGCCGGCCCGCAGCTCCTGGGAACCAAGTGCTGCGCGCTCCTGGTTGTGATCGTGCAGAGACCGCAGCATGCCCAACCCCGCGCGGACAGCATCGGGCTCGGACTCGAAGACGGCGACGATCTCGTCGCCGCGCATGTCTTGGATCATGCCGTTGTAGCTGATGATCGGTAGTTCCATGGCGCGCAGAAAGTCCGTCGCCAGGTTGCCCGCGTCGGCGACGTTCATATCCTCGATCATCGTGGTGTAGCTACGGATGTCGCTGATGAGTACCGTCATCTCGCGTTCGACCCGGTAGCCGCTGCGGACGCGGCGGAGGTCGTCGATGTCGAGGATGCGCAGGAGTTTGTTCGGCACGAATCGTGACTGAACGTCCATCAGGGACTGTCGGTACTCGTCGGCGGCCCGAAGTCGTGCCTCGAGTTGAAAGTTCGACAGCGGCGCCGCTGCTTGTGCACACACGAACTCGACCGCCTGCTTGTGGTCGGCGCTGAAAACTCCTGCAGATTCGCCCTTCTCGGCGTATACAACACCGATTATGTTGTCGTGCAGACGGATCGGGGAAGCGAGCACAGAAAGAGTTGTTGCTGCGCGATCAACGGCAACAATGACAGGTGATCCCTCGTCGATCACTCGACGCACGATCGTCGGGTCGTAGGCGACTTCGGTCCACGGTCCGTCCACCATCGAGATGGCGCCGCGGTCATTGACGGCGCGAACTTCCAGGTGTTCGGGCCCGCCGGTGAGGAACAGGACGCGATCTGCGCCGGTGGTGTCGGCCACCGAGCCCAGAACGATGTTGGCCAGAGTGTCCGCCGTCCGCGCGGAAGACAACGAGTGGAGCAACTGGTGTGCCCCGACCGGATCGATACCTCCCGAACCCGACAGATCGCGCCGCAGTAGCCAGGGGTGCTCCCGTGCCAGCCTGTCGGCGCGCACCACGAAACCCAGGTTCTGCCATCGCTGGTAGGCCCTGCGCAGCATGTGTTCGCCGAGGGTCGCCCGCCCGGTTTCGGCGTAGAGCGCGGCGACCTCCTCGTGGGTGTACGCGCTCACCATCGGAAGTTGATGCTCCTCGGCAAGTCCGATCGCCTGATGAAGAAAGCGATCGGCCTTGGTGTTCTGGCCGCGCGCTCGCGCCCACGCCCCCTGAATGAGCGCATAGGATGCCGCATAATTCTCCGGTGCCCCCGCCGCCCACTTGCGGTGCAACGCCAGAGCCTGACGGACGAAGCGAGTGGTCGCGGAATCCTTTGGTGCGCTGTGGATCATGCCAAGTGCGCCGAGTAGGTACACGAATTGTGAGGCAGGAACCCCGGCCAGGCCGTCGATGTGCTCGATCGCCTCATGCGTGGCGGCGGCCGCGCCGGCGTAGTCACCGCACCAGAAATGCAGTCCCTGCTTCACGGCCGCGGCCGCGGCGAGCGTCACGGCATCGCCCTCGCTGCGCGCGGCTGGAAGCACGTCTCGCTCGTCGTAACCGCTCTCGCCGGCAAGCAGGAGCGGATCGGCGCTGCGCCCCATCAAATTGAGGCACAGTTGCTGCACGGCCTGGCAGAGGGCACTGGGCACGGGCTGTGAACGGATTTGCGGGATCAGGGATCTGGCGAGGGCGTCGATCTCGGCCAGCGGACGACCAAGCCAGAACGACTGAGAGAGCAGCACCGCGACCAGGAAGCCGGCGTTTTCCTGGTCGCCTTGGTCGAGTGCTGCATCCACCGCACCGCGAAGCTCAGACACCCCGTCGCGGATGGGGTGGCGCCAGTGATGGATGTAGTCGAGATACATGAAAACGACCTGCGGACGGGCCTCCCGGAATTCCGGTCGCGCGGCGAGTGCCCGCCCCACCTCACCGAAGCGCTGGGCGCCCGCGTGGTCGCCGAGCAAGACCAGCACGATTCCGTACCCGGCGATGACCACTGGAGAGGAGGGCGTGTGGCCGTGCGCCAGCGTGAGATCGAGTTGCTTGCGGACTAATAACGGCAGGATGTTGGGCCGGATCAGGACCGCCAAATTGCACAGCTCGGCGAGGATCGGGTGAAGCGCGATGACCCGCTCGTCTTCGCAGTGCCGCAGCGCGAGCAGGCGTTCGTTGCTCCAGCGCCGCATCGTCAGTTTCATCTGGACGATGGCGTTGCCCATCCGGGGTTTG
Organism: Mycobacterium sp. ENV421; assembly: GCF_002887815.1. Classification (GTDB taxonomy): domain Bacteria; phylum Actinomycetota; class Actinomycetes; order Mycobacteriales; family Mycobacteriaceae; genus Mycobacterium. Next base: position 13,241 of record NZ_PDHO01000005.1, read on the forward strand.
CCTGCGTCGGAAGCGATGGGTTCGCCGAGCTGGCGGAGAGCGTGGAGGCCTGTCTCGAGCGCATCCTGGAGGCGATTCTCGGTGACGCAGCCTTTGAGACGTAGATAGGCGATCCGCGCGCGGTCCGGCGGCTGGTGCAGGAACCGCTCGGCTTCGTCGAGCAGCGCGTTGAGTGTCGTCGCATCACCGACGAGCAATGCGGCGTCCGCGGCGTCGAGTTGCAGGTCTCGCGTCAGCGCGAAGTCTGTGCTCCAGCGTTGGTCGCCGAGCAGGTCCAGCGCATTGCGGCAGTAGTCGAGCGCCAGCGGAAAGGAGGCCTGCGCCCGAGCTTTTCGAGCCGCACGCCGTACGACTTCGACGAAGCCGCTGCGTTCCGCTTCTTCGGTCGCTTCGACGCCGGCGAGGCCGATATGGCGCGCCGCATCGAAGACGCGGTCATCCCCGAGTGTGATCAGCCGTCGACCGATGCGCAGATGGATGGCACGCAAGGTGTCGTCCGACAGCTCCGCGCGGGCGGCTTCGGCCACACGATCGTGGCTGAACCGATAGCGGGCGTCGCGGCTGATCGCGTTGGTGATCCGTTGCCCACCCGCGTCGAGCGCCTCGACCAGCCGGAGTTCGAGGCACTCCCACAATGCGCGGGCCACCACGTCGGGCGACTTCGCAGCCGCCGCGATGGCGTCCTCGAGGTCGAACTCGCCGCCGATGCACGCCAGCGAACTCAACACCTCCCGATCCGGCGGGCGAAGCTGGTCGAGGTAGCGGCCCAGGAACTCGGCGGCGGTGGCGGACACCTCGATCGAGGTGAGCAGGCGCAGATCCCAGCGTGGATGGCCGCCCGGGCCGACCGGTACCAGCGCGCCCTCGCGTTGGGCACGGTAGAACAGTTGCCGGACGTGCAGGGGGTTGCCCCCTGTCCGATGATGAAACTCGGCGGCCACGTCGCCCATCTCCACGCTGCGGCCGCACACATCGGCCAGCAGCTCTTCGACGTCGGCGAGGCCCAGCGGTTCGAGCTGGATGGCCTGCAGGCCGTCCGATTTCAGGGCGACCCCGGCCGGATCGAACTCGCCCTCCCGGTGGGCGCCGAGAACCAGGACGTTGCGCAGCGACACCGTCAGCAGTTCAGCCAACAGCAACAGCGTGTCCCGGTCGGCCCACTGGAGGTCGTCGATAGCCAGCACCACCGGTCGATACGACGCAGTGGCGGCGAGCAGCCGGATGACGGCACGGTGTAGCTGGTGTCGAGAGTCGGCGGCGTCGAGCTCGGTAGGATTGGCGAATTCGCCTAGTAGCGAAGCTAATTCGGGTACGAGTTCGGCGAGGATCCCCGCGAACCCGGACATCTCGGCGACGAGTTCGGCTTGCCACCGGGTGCGTTCGGCCGGGCCGGTGGCTTGCATGGTGCGCACGATCGAGCCCAGCGCGACGGACAACGCCGCGTACGGCGCCGGGGCGTCAGCACGGCACCTCCCGTAGCCGAACACGCACCCGCCGCGGGATACCTCGATGCCGAAGGCTTGGATCAACGTCGACTTGCCGACGCCCGGTGCGCCGCTCAGCAGCAGGCACGCCCCGCCGGCGCGCCCCGCCGCGTCGACCGCGGCCCGGAGGTCGGCGAGTTCGTTCCGTCGGTCGACGACACGACCGCCGAGGTCCAGAACCGGTGTCGTCACGGCCGGAACGAGGCCTGGTACGGCGCCACCGGTCGCACGGCGTCGTGAAGAAATCGCAGGTTGACATCAAAATGCATGGCCAGACCCCCCGAGGGCAGTGTCCATGCATCTTAGTGACGAATCGACTGTTGCGTGCGCTATCCACGCCTGGTCAGGGGCGCAGGCCGGAAAGGATCATCTCGGCGAAGACCTCGCCGATCTCCGTCAATGAGCACCGCCCGCTGGGCGCGTACCACCGATGAATCCAGTTGTGCATCCCGAGAATTCCGTGGGTCACCAGCCGGGGCTCCAGGTCGGCGCGGAAAACCCCTGTGCCGACGCCCTCCTCGACGATCGCGAGTAGAGCTTGGACGTAATCCTCGGCGTTGCTGCTGATGCCCTCTGCGTCGGGAATCGCGGCGATGTGCTGACTCTCGTTGAACAGCAGGAACAACTCCGGATGGTTCTCGAGGTCGTCGACGTAACAATGCAGTGCGGCACGCAGTTTGACGTCGGCCGGCGCGTCGGATTCCAGCGCGGCACGGCAGTGCCGCGTCATGTCACGGGCCGGCTCCTCGATGAGGGCGAGCAGCAACTCTTCCTTGGTTCCGACGTAGTAGTAGAGCGACGCCCGGTTGATGCCGACTTCGGCGGCCACGTCTTCGAGCCGGGCTCGGGCAAATCCCTCCCGCCGGAACACCTCGGTGGCGCCGAGAAGGATGCTTCGCCAGCGCTCGTTGGACGCCCGGCGATCTGCTGCCCGACGTTCGATGCGGCGCCTGGCGTTGTCGCTCTGCTGGCGTGTGACGGGGATCGGTCTCGCCCTTCCACTCGGGATCGGCTCGCCTAGTCAAACTACGTCATCAGCCCTGCGACCTTGCCTATCGCGACGCGTCCGCGTCCGAGACCGGGCAACACGATCTGACGTCTTTCTGGACCGGCAGGCCGGTCGGCCCTACCGTCATCTGCAACAACCGCCCGATGAAGGACGTGAGGTGTCATGCCGGGAATTGCTGATATCGCTCTGGGGGCCGCGCCGATCGCCGGCGGGGCGCTATTGGGTGTCGCCGCCGGCAATCTCCGGGGCCCTGACGTGCGCGGCGCCATCAAGGCCGACCTCGAGCTGCTCGACCAGCTGCCCGAGGAGGACGTCGAGTTGCGCGCCAGGCTGCGCGAGAGCATCAACGTGCGGATCGTCGACCTCATCGATGCCACCGAGAAAAGCCGCGAGCTGCGCGAGATCGCGGCGTCCTACAAGGGCAACTGGCGAGACATCGTGGTCTTCATCTGCGCGGTGCTGTTCACCATCGTCTGGTGGAACGTGCCGCACAGCCGGACCAACTGGCTGGTGATGTTCGTATTCCTGATCCTGCTGTCCGGCGTCGTCGCCGTCTACGCCTCACGCGGCGTCATCCGCGCGCTGGCCAGCCTGCGCCACTCCCGACACAAGCACAAGCACGAGCACGACTCAGCGGGGTAGGTGGGCCGCGAAGAAGTCCCGCATCGCATCCCAGTGCCGCGCGGCGGCGGCCTCGTCGTAAGGCGCGTTGTCGGGGACCGCGAAGCCGTGGGCGGCCGGATACCACTCGATGGTGTGGTCGACGCCGACCGCTGTCAGCGCCTTGTCCAAGGTGTCGGCCTGGGCCGTGGTGAACGAGGCGTCGTCCTGGGCTCCGCCGACATAGACCGCCGCGGTGATCTGGTCGGCCAGCAGATGCGGGCTGTCCGGATCGTCGGAGGCCAGCCCGCCGCCGTGAAACGACATCGCCGCGGCGACGCGTTCGGGCACCCGGCCGGCGACCGTCAGTGACGTGCGCCCACCCATGCAATAGCCGGTCGTGCCGAACGCCTCGCCGGTCACCTCGGGGCGGCCGGCCAGGTAGTCGAAGAACGCCCGCGCGTCGGCGGCCATCGCGTCGGGCGTGACGCTGCCGATCATCGAGAACAGCCGCTGCCGCTCGGCTTTGTCGCTGAATACCGTCTCCATGTCGAAGGGCGCCCAATCGCCGCTGCGGTAGTACACGTCGGGCACCAACACCGCGTACCCCAGGTCGGCCAGCCGGGCCGCCATGTCGACAAACGTCGCGCGGGTGCCACCGGCATCGGGATACAGGATCACACCGGGCCACGGGCCCTGGCCGTCGGGAACGGCGAGGATGACCGGACAGGTTCCATCGGCGGTGGTGACGGTGTCAGAGATGGTCGGCATGGCTTCGTTTGTACTCTCTGCCTGCGGACGTAAGCTGAGCGGCGTGCCGATCGCCACGCCGTACGAGGATCTGCTGCGACTTGTGCTCGAGCAGGGCACACCGAAATCCGATCGCACCGGTACCGGCACCCGCAGTCTGTTCGGCCACCAGTTGCGCTACGACCTGTCGGCCGGCTTCCCGCTGATCACCACCAAGAAGGTGCACCTGAAGTCGGTGGTCTACGAGCTGCTGTGGTTCCTGCGCGGCGAATCCAACGTCGAATGGCTGCAGCAGCACGGCGTCACTATCTGGGACGAATGGGCTTCTGCCACCGGCGATCTCGGACCGGTGTACGGGGTGCAGTGGCGGTCATGGCCGACCCCGTCAGGTGAGCACGTCGACCAGATCAGCGCCGCGCTGGATCTTCTGCGCACCGACCCCGACAGCCGCCGGATCATCGTTTCGGCCTGGAACGTCGGTGAGATCCCGCAGATGGCGCTGGCGCCTTGCCATGCGCTGTTCCAGTTCTACGTGGCCGACGGGCGGCTGAGCTGCCAGCTCTACCAGCGCAGCGCCGACCTGTTCCTGGGGGTTCCGTTCAACATCGCCAGCTACGCGCTGCTCACCCACATGATGGCTGCCCAGGCCGGACTGGCGGTCGGCGACTTCGTCTGGACCGGCGGTGACTGCCACATCTACGACAACCACGTCGAGCAGGTCACCGAACAGTTGAGGCGCGATCCCCGCCCTTACCCCGAATTGGTTCTCGCTCAACGTGATTCGATATTCGACTACACCTACGAAGATGTCGAGATCCGCAACTACGATCCACACCCGGCGATCAAAGCGCCCGTCGCCGTATGACGGGTTTGGGCCTGATCTGGGCGCAGTCGCCCTCCGGGGTCATCGGCCGCGACGGCGGCATTCCGTGGCGCCTCCCGGAGGACCTGGCCCGCTTCAAGGAGCTCACGATGGGACACACCGTCGTGATGGGCCGGCGCACCTGGGAGTCGCTGCCCGGCTCGGTGCGGCCACTGCCCGGCCGGAAAAATGTCGTACTCACCCGGCAAGCTGACTACATGGCTGACGGAGCGACGGTGGTGGGCGCGTTGGACGACGTGCCCGATGACGATATGTGGGTGATCGGCGGATCGGAGGTCTACCACCTGGCGCTGCCGGTGGCGACCCGCTGTGAGGTGACCGAGGTGGAGATCGACCTGCGCCCGGAGGACGAGGACGCGTTGGCTCCCGTTCTCGACGAATCCTGGATCGGCACGTCGGGGGACTGGCGGACCAGTAGTTCGGGACTGCGGTACCGGTTTCTCAGCTACCTGCGGGCATGACCCGGCTGTCAGCCGATCAGGCCCGCCGCGTCGCCGTCTCAGCTCAGGGTTTCGCCGAACCCAAGCCACGTGGGTCCGTCAGCCGCGCGCATCTGCGCCGACTCGTCAGCCGCATCCAAGTGCTGCAGCTCGACTCGGTGTCGGTGGCGGTGCGCGCGCACTACGCACCGGTGTTCAGCAGGCTCGGCCCCTACGATCGCAGCGTCCTCGACGCCGCGGCGTGGAGCCACAGCGCCCGGGCGCCGCGGCTGCTGGTCGAATACTGGGCGCACGAGGCCGCGCTGATGGCGGTCGAGGACTGGCCACTGATGCGTTGGCGGATGCGGGAATACGCCCACGGCCGCTGGGGTCAGGAGATCGTCAAGAAAAACCCTCGGCTGGCCGAAAACGTGCTGGCTGCCGTCGACGAACTCGGGCCCAGTACGGCCGGCCAGATCGAAGCGCACCTGGAAGGGGAACGCGCGCGGCGCAAGGGTCCGTGGTGGGATCGCAGCGACACCAAGTGGGTGGCCGAGGCCTTGTGGTCGTCGGGAGCGCTGACGACGGCGACGCGGATCGGGTTCGCCCGGCACTACGACCTCACCGAGAAGGTGTTGCCACCGCACGTTCTGGCCCGCGAGGTCGACGATGACGAGGCGGTGCGGGAATTGGTGCAGCGCGCCGCCGGTGCGCTCGGGGTGGCCACCGAACCGGATCTGCGTGACTATTTCCGGCTGAGTCCCAAGCAGAGCAAGCCCGCGGTCGCCGCGCTGGTTGCCGAGGGTGCGATCGAGGAGGTCGAGGTCGACGGCTGGTCGGCGCCGGCGTACCTGGCACCGGGGGTCACGGTGCCGCGGGTGGATCGGGGCACGGCGCTGCTGTGTCCGTTCGACCCGCTGATCTTCTTCCGGCCGCGCCTCGAGCGGCTGTTCGACTTTCACTACCGCATCGAGATCTACGTGCCAGAACCCAAGCGGCAGTTCGGCTACTACGTGTGGCCGTTCCTGCTCGACGGGCGTCTCGTCGGACGTGTCGACCTCAAGGCCGAACGCGCCAACGACGCGCTCAACGTGGTCGGAGCGTTCACCGAGCCTGGGCAGAGTCCGGCGGTGGTCGCGCCGAGGCTGGCTGCCGAACTGCAGAGCATGGCGGCCTGGCTCGGGTTGGGCAGCGTCACGGTCGGCATCCGCGGCGACCTGGTCGGGGCGCTGGGCAAGGCCCTGTAGGCGCCCAGACCGCCACCATGGTCGTGATCCTCGCCGATCAGCAGCCCTGGTGTCGATCTCGTTGCGGTGGAACTGCGTCAGCTGAATCGTGCGGCCAGGCGCTTCTTGTCGATCTTCTCGCCAGGAAGCGTCGGCAGGGCGGTGGTGCTGATGTGCCAGCGGGTCGGAATCGCGAAGTGCGCCAGCACATCCGACACATGGGCGCGAAGTTCATTCTCCGTCGGCGCAGCCTGCCCGTGACGGTGGACCACCACGGCAGCCAGCTCCTCGCCGAGGTCGGGGTGTGGCAGTCCGATGGCGGCCACCTCGACAACCGCCGGGTGGGACGACAGAGCGGCTTCCACATGGCCGCAACCGATGTTCTCGCCACCCCGGATGACGATGTCCTTGGCGCGACCGTCGATGAACAGATAACCGTCCACGACATGGCCGAGATCGCCGGTGTGCAGCCAGCCCTCGTCGTCGACGGTTCCGTCGTCGATACCGACATAGCCGTTCATCACTGTTGGTGAGCGCGCGAGGATCTCCCCGACTCCGTCGGCATCCGGGCGGTCGATGACGAGCTCCACGACCGGGTAGGGGCGTCCGACGGTGCCCGGATACTGCTGCAGGTCGCGGCCCGTCGCGGCGGTCAGGAATCCGCCGGATTCGGTCATGCCCCAGGTGTTTCCGAGTCCCCGGCCGGCGAGCTGCGGCAGCCGGACCCGCATCCGGTCCAGCAGCGCGGTGGGTACCGCCGCTCCGCCGAGCGGGAATGACCGCAGGGTCGACAGATCGAACGAGTCGAAGTCCGGGTGCTCGAGCACCCGGATCGCCATGGTCGGAACACCGCCCCAACTGTGCACACCCTCGCGTTCAATCAACGCGAGTATCTGACCGGCGTCGAACCGTCCCTCGGGAATGACCACCCGACCGCCGGTGAGGTAGTTACTCAACAGATTCGAGAGTCCGCCGACGTGGAACATCGGGGTGCTCGCCAACGAGACCACCTGGGGTGCATCAGGATTGAGCTGATGCGGTAGGCGTTTGGTCACCGCCAGCACGTTGTGCTGGTTGGCGATGACGGCGCGCCGGGACAGTTCGACCGCCTTCGGCAGGCCGGAGCTGCCAGAGGTGAACAGGATCACCGAGGTCGCGTCGGGATCCTCGATTTCAGAGGAGGCGACCGCGGGGGACGCGAGGCTGCCGTCGGTGAATGCAGCGATGTCTCGTGTCTTCGCCGCCGCCACGCTCTGAAGGGATGTGTCGGAGATGACGAGATGCGGATCGAGCAGCTCGATGGCGTGGTCGACCTCGGTCTGTTTCCACCAGCGATTGGCGAGTACCGGGACAGCGCCGCTGCGCCACGCCGACCACAGGGCGACCACCCAGGCCGGACTGTTATAGGCGTACAGCATGATTCGATCGCCGGGCTTTACGCCGTCGTCGCGCAGGGCGGCGGTTCCCGCGTTCACCGCCTCGCTGAACGCGGTGAACGTCATGCGGTGCTCGCCGTGGACCAGAAAGGTGCGCTCGGCCCAGCGCTGCGCGTCGGCGAACACCTGCGCGAATGTGGCTGGCCGAGGGGAGTACTGCAGGCCCCGGTGCCCGGCATAACCAGCGGCGTCGATATCGCTTCCCCAGTGTGCGTCTGGCATCTGACTCCTTCGGCATTGCTCAGTGACCTGTGGGAAGGTGCTCACGCATCCCTGCGACATCACTACCATCAGGAGAGATCACGATCACATCTTGGGGGCGCGGGGACAAGTGCATGGCATAGGCCTGTGGTGGCGACAACCCGACCACTACGACTGGCTGACGTCCTACCTCAAAGCGCGCCGCCTGCTGACGTTCATGCGCTGGCTGATGTTCGCCGTATTGGCGACCATCGCCGCCGCCAATGCGCTGGCACTGGCCAGCCCCGCGGGCCCGCAGACTCCGGTGCAGCGCGCGGTCACCTGTGTGGCCAGTGCCGTCCTGGCCGTGATTGCAGTGTCGTACCTCCGGCGGTGGCCGACTCGTATTCAGTCGCAGGTGTTTTCGGTCGTGGGTAACGCGTGCATCGCCGTGGGTGTCCTGGCCGAGGCGGACCCCCGCACCGCGATGGTCGGCGCGGTCGCCTTCGTCGGGCTGGCCGGATACGTCGCCTTCTTCCACACCGCACCGTTTCTGGTTTTGACACTCGGGACGGGCGTGGCGACCGCAGCCGTCAGCGCCGCACGCATCGCCATGGCCGGCGATACCGCGATGGCGGTGGCCAAGTTGCTGATCCTGTGCGGCGGGATATTGGCGGTGCCCTTCTGCGGTCAGGTGATCGTCCACTGGTTGTCGGTCGACTCGCTGAAGTCCTCGACCGACACGCTCACCGGCTTGCCGAACCGGCGCGGCTTCTTCCGGTCGGCGCAGACCCTGTTGCGCCACGCCGACTACCGATCTCGGCCGTACTTCACAATCGCCATGATCGACCTCGACGGTTTCAAAAGGCTCAACGACACCTTGGGCCACCCGACCGGCGACCGGGTTCTGGTCGCTGTCGCCGACAGCCTCCGAGACGTCAGCGGAACCAACACCGCGATCGCCCGAATCGGGGGCGAGGAGTTCCTCTTCGCGCAGCTGTCCACCCCGGAGCAAGCCAGGGAGAGCAGCGAAGAACTGCGCACGGCCATCGCCGCCGCGCCGTGGGGTGTGACCGCCAGCCTGGGTTTGGCATCGACGGTGATCCGCGCGCCCGCGCTGAAACCACTCGAACTGATCGAATGGCTGATCGCCCGCGCCGATGCCGCGATGTACGAGGCCAAACGCAGCGGCGGGAATCAGATTCGCTATGCCGGGGACCTGACGGGCGACGGGTCCGAGGCGCACTAAGGTGAGCCCGTGGCCGAGACCGCGCCGCTGCGCGTGCAGCTGATCGCCAAGACCGAGTTCCTGGCACCCGCCGACGTGCCGTGGGACACCGACGCCGACGGCGGTGAGGCGCTCGTCGAGTTCGCCGGCCGCGCCTGCTACCAGAGCTGGTCCAAGCCGAACCCCCGGACCGCGACCAACGCGTCATATCTCAAGCACATCATCGACGTCGGCCATTTCTCGGTGCTCGAGCACGCGTCGGTGACGTTCTACATCACCGGCGTCTCCCGGTCCTGCACCCACGAGCTGATCCGGCACCGGCATTTCTCGTACTCGCAGCTGTCGCAGCGGTATGTGCCCGAGAACGACGCCCAGGTGGTCGTGCCGCCGGGTCTGGAGGACGATCCGGAACTCCAGCAGATCCTGCTGACGGCGGCCGACGCCAGCAGGGCGGCCTACCTCGAACTGCTGAACCGGCTGGAAGCGAAGTTCATGGCCGGTCAGCCCGGCGAGAACACAGCTGTTCTCCGCCGCAAACAAGCCAGGCAGGCGGCCCGCGCGGTACTGCCCAACGACACCGAGACCCGCATCGTGGTGAGCGGCAACTATCGGGCCTGGCGGCATTTCATCGCGATGCGGGCCAGTGAACATGCCGACGTCGAGATTCGCCGCCTTGCCATTGCCTGCCTGCGGGAACTGCGCGACGCGGCGCCCGCCGTCTTCGCCGATTTCGAGATCACCGAACTGGCCGACGGCACGGAGGTCGCGACGTCCCCGCTGGCGACAGAGGTGTGAGCGGAGCGGGTAATCTAGACGTCCGTGAGCACCAGCGGAATCGATGTCAGCGCCCAGTTGGGCACCGTACTGACCGCAATGGTGACTCCGTTCAAGCCCGACGGCACGCTCGACACCGTCGTCGCGGCGCGGGTGGCCACCCACCTCGTGGACTCCGGATGCGACGGACTTGTGCTGTCCGGTACCACCGGGGAGTCCCCGACCACCACCGATGACGAGAAGCGAGCGTTGCTTGCCGCTGTGCTCGAGGCGGTCGGTGACCGGGCCCGCATCGTGGCCGGCGCCGGCACCTACGACACCGCGCACAGCGTGCACCTGGCCAAGGCCGCAGCCGCCGAGGGCGCGCACGGTCTGCTGGTCGTCACGCCGTATTACTCGCGCCCGCCGCAAGCCGGTCTGATCGGGCACTTCACCACCGTCGCCGATGCGACAGACCTGCCGGTGATGTTGTACGACATCCCGCCGCGCTCGGTCGTCCCGATCGAGTGGGACACCATGCGCACGCTGGCGGCGCACCCCAACATCGTCGCGGTCAAGGATGCGAAGGCCGATCTGCACGGCGGCGCGCAGATCATGGCCGAAACCGGGCTGGCCTACTACTCCGGCGACGATGCGCTGAACCTGCCGTGGCTGGCGATGGGTGCGATCGGCTTCGTCAGCGTGTGGGGTCATGTGGCGGCAAGTCAGCTGCGAGACATGCTGAGCGCCTTCAACTCCGGTGACATCGCCACCGCGCGCAAGATTGCTGTGGCGCTGGCGCCGCTCAATGCCCCGCAGACCCGTCTGGGCGGCGTCACCTTCGCCAAGGCCGGGCTGCATCTGCTGGGCATCGACGTCGGCGATCCGCGGCTGCCGCAGGTGCCCGCCACCGCCGAGCAGCTCGACGAACTGGCCGCCGAACTCCGCGCAGCAGCAGTCCTGCGATGAACGAAGAGCTGTCACCTCCCGGGCCGCTGGCCCCTGGAGGTCTGCGCGTGACCGCGCTCGGCGGCATCAACGAAATCGGCCGCAACATGACCGTTTTCGAGCATCTCGGCCGGCTGCTGATCGTGGACTGCGGGGTGTTGTTCCCCAACCACGACGAACCCGGGGTCGACTTGATCCTGCCCGACCTGCGACACATCGAGGACCGCCTCGACGACATCGAGGCACTGGTCCTGACCCATGCCCACGAAGACCACATCGGCGCGATCCCGTATCTGCTCAAGCTGCGCGGCGACATCCCGGTGGTGGGCTCCAAGTTCACCCTCGCGCTGGTGGCCGCCAAGTGCCGGGAGCACCGGGTCAACCCGGTCTTCGTCGAGGTCGCCGAGGGCCAGCGCAGCACCCACGGGGTGTTCGAATGTCAGTACTTCGCGGTCAACCACTCCATCCCCGACGCGCTCGCGATCGCCATCCACACCGGCGCCGGAACCGTCCTGCACACCGGTGACATCAAACTCGACCAGCTGCCGCCCGACGGGCGCCCCACCGACCTGCCCGGGATGTCCCGCCTCGGCGACGCCGGGGTGGACCTGTTCCTGTGCGACTCGACCAACTCCGAAATCCCCGGCGTGGGGCCTTCGGAAAGCGAGGTCGGCCCCAACCTGCACCGGCTGATGCGCAACGCCGAAGGGCAGCGGATCATCGTGGCCTGCTTCGCCTCCAATGTCGATCGCGTGCAGCAGATCGTCGACGCCGCAATCGCATTGGGCCGGCGGGTGTCGTTCGTCGGCCGCTCGATGCTGCGCAATATGGCGATCGCCCGCGAGTTGGGTTTCCTGCATATCGAGGATCGCGACGTCGTCGACATCGCGATGGCCGAGGAGATGACGCCCGGGCAGGTGGTGCTGATCACCACCGGCACGCAGGGCGAGCCGATGGCGGCGCTGTCCCGGATGTCGCGCGGAGAGCACCGCAGCATCACGATCACCTCCGACGACCTGATCATTCTGTCGTCGTCGCTGATCCCCGGCAACGAGGAGGCCGTCTACGGGGTGATCGACGATCTCGCCAAGATCGGTGCCAGGGTGGTCACCAATCAACAAGTGCGAGTCCATGTTTCGGGCCATGCCTACGCCGGTGAGCTGCTGTTCCTCTACAACGGGGTACGGCCGCGCAACGTGATGCCGGTGCACGGCACCTGGCGGATGCTGCGCGCCAACGCCAAGCTGGCCGCCCGCAGCGGCGTGCCCGAAGAGAACATCGTGGTGGCTGAGAGCGGCGTCAGCGTGGACCTGGTCGGCGGCCGGGTCTCGATCGCCGGCGCGGTTCCGGTGGGCAAGATGTTCGTCGACGGCCTGATCATGGGTGATGTCGGCGAGGCAACACTGGGCGAGCGGCTCATCCTGAGTTCGGGATTCATCGCCGCCACGGTGGTGCTGAACCGGGAGACCGGGCGCTCAGTGGCACCGCCGCAGCTGCATTCGCGGGGGTTCTCCGAGGACCCCAAGGCCTTGGAGCCCGCTGCCCGCAAGGTCGAAGCCGAGCTGGAAAAGCTTGCCGCCGACAATGTCACCGACCCGGTGCGCATCGCGCAGGCGGTGCGCCGCACCATCGGAAAGTGGGTGGGGGAGACCTACCGCCGCCAGCCGATGATCGTGCCGACGGTCATCGAAATCTGACCGGCCCGTCTGGTAGCGGATAAGCTCTGCTGCTTATGGCGGGCTCCGTGCGGGGCGGAAACTATCTGGCTTTGCTCACCCAGGGGACGTTCTTCAAAGTAGGCGTCCAGGTGAGCAGCATCTCGGCTGTCATCCCGTACATCGCCGACCAGCTCGGCAGTCCGGGCGTGGTGGTGGCACTGCTGGCACCGGCATTCACCGTCGGAACCATGCTGGGAACAGTCCTCGGGCCCAAAGTGTTACGCCTCACCGACTCGGTCACGGGGTCGCTGGTCGGAGTCGCTTTGGCCCAAGCAGCGCTCACCGCGCTGGTCGCACTCGACATCGCACTGGCGCCGCCATGGCTGTTCGCGTACCCGTTGTTGCTGGTGTGTCTGCTCATCGGCATCGTCACTGGCAGTTCGCAGGTGGTCTCCCCGATGGCGATGTCGGCGCTGCTGTCGGCTCAACAACGCGGCGACGTCATGCTGAAACAGGCCGGATACAGTGGCGCGCTGGTGGTTCTGATCACCGCCTTCACCGCGGGACGCCTGCTACCCGACTTTCCTCGATGGCACGACGCCGATCTGCTCTGGATCTCGGTGGCGGCCATGGTGGTGGGCGCCCTGTGCTGCGCGACGCTGCGCACGCCCGGGGTGCAGCTGGCCAAGGGGCCGGCACGCATGATCGACACGTTGCGCCAGGGACGTTCGCAGTTGCGGGCCAATCGGTGGCTACGGCGTTTCCTGACAACGAATCTGGTCTTCACCCCGGTGATCCTGACGCCCACCTTCTACGCCATCTACGCGGCCGAACTCCTTGGCTCCAGCCTCAATGTCGACCAGTTCCTGGTGTTCGTCGGTGTCGGACTGCTTATCGGCATTCCGCTGTGGCGGGTGGTGCGCCGGAAGTTCGGTGCCCGCGGTGTCTACCTGTGCAGCGCACTGATCAGTATGGCCGCGGCGGCGCTGTGTATCGCCGCCCAGCAGTGGCATATCGTGCCGGGGCTGTGGGCGTTCGGGCCTGCGATGCTGCTCTCGGCGGTTGCCAATCAGGCGCTGCTGCCCGCCGCCTACGACTGGATTTTCGACCATGCCGACAGTGCGGACGCGGCGGTGCTGATCAGCTGCACCCACATCGTCATCAGTCTGGGAATGGTTGTTGCCGGCTTCACCCTCGGCCTCATCGCCGAAGGGGCGCCGGCTATCTGGCCGCTCGTGACGATGCTCGTGCTCACCGTCGCCGCCGCGTTCTCCGCGGTGCAGGCCCCGGGCATTCAGCGCGAGCGCAGCCAGGTGACCGCGCGGTCCCGATAGGGACTCAGTCCCTTGTAATCGACCATGTCGTCCGGCAATTCGGCCAACACCGCTGCGGTGCGCACCCGCCACTCGTCGACAGTGGCGATGTCGGCCAGCGGCAGCATGTAGCTGCGGATCAGAAAGCAGATCGCACCTGACTCGGGCAGGCGGATCAGGTGCTGGACTTCCACCCGCAGGTGGATGAGCCGGCCGAACGTGTCGTCATCGACGGCGTCCAGGTGCGTGCGGTCGGGCAGCCACTGCGGGACGGCCTCGGTGGATACGTCGAGCCGTCTGCCGACGGTCATCGACCAATTGGTCCGGCGGTAGATGCCGCCGACCTGCAATCGCATCAGGAACTCCCGGGCCCGGGTGATCACCCCGGTCTCTCGTAACCGGGGGACCGGTCCGTGGATCTCCAGGAAGGTCATCCCGACGTCGAATCCGAACGACCAGCCCGCGGCGAACGTGACCACACCGGCGTCGGCGAACAGGTCGCCGTCACGCTGGTCGAGCAACACGATGTCCTCCTGCACCTGCCCGGCGATGTAGGCCAGCGGATCGCACGGCAGGCTTGATTCATCGCCGGCCACGAATTCTTGGGTGATACCGAGCAATTCGTTGCGCCAGCACCAGGTGTCGCCGGCGCGGCTCAGGGACATCGCCGCCGGATACGAGTTGGCGAGCTCAGACATCAACGTCAGCATGGTGTCCCAGCACGCGATTCCCATGTGCGGCAACACCGCATGCCGGGATGGATCGGCGGCCAGGATGCGTCGCCGTTCGGCGAGTTCAAGGGTGTACTCGCTGTCGATGTCGACCACCCGGCCGCCCCACTGCCCGGTCGCGGTGGTGACCACCGTGCGGGCAGGCGCGATATTGGTGCTGTACCGGTACGAGTCGGCCGTATACGGGAACGGAAAGGACGCAACCAGATCCGGTGCCGACACCAGCCCGCTCACAGGTCCAACTCCACCAGGCCGGAGCCGCGGGAGACGCAGGCCATCATCGAGCCGCGGCGCTCATCGTCGGTGAGGAAGAGGTCGCGGTGCAGCACCACCCCGCCGCGAACCGGAACCCGGCATTCGCCGCAGACGCCCTGCCGGCACAGATTGGGAATGACGTATCCGTGTGCGGTCAACGACTCCAGCAGCGAGACACCTGATTCGACGGTGAAAGTGCTTCCATCGGAGGATAATTTGACCTCGAACGGATCACCGGGTGCCAGTTCTCCGCCGAAGTGTTCGACGTGGATGCGCCCCCGGGGCCAGCCCAGCTCGGTGGCGACAGCCACGACGTCGTCGATGAACTGGCTTGGACCGCAGAGGTAGGCGTGCGTGCCGAAGGGCTGGGCGGCCAGTGTGGCTGTCAGGTCGGCGAGGAAGACCGTCCGGTCGGTGAAGAACGAGGCGTTCTCGGTCAATGACCGGATCTCGTCGACGTACGCGCCTCGGCCGTCCCGAAAGATGTAGAGCAACCGCACATCTCGACCCCAGCGTCGCGCGCTGCGCAGATGCGACACCATCGGGGTGATGCCGATGCCCGCAGCGATCAGCAGGTGTCGCCGGGCTCGCAGAACGGGGGCGAAGGCGCTGCGCGGCGGGTGCACGACGACGGCATCGCCCACGCTCAGTTCGCGGTGGATCCACCGCGAGCCACCCCGGCCGGCAGGGCATTCCAGCACCGACACCACATAGTGGCGAGGCGCGACACTGTCCCCGGTCAGCGAATAGGCGTTGGCCCCGCCGGCATGTTCGATCACCACGTGGCTGCCGGGCGTGAACGATGGCAACGCCGCACCGTCGGCACGGGCCAAGTTCAAAGTCCTGATTCCGGGCACCGTGTCGTCGACCGCGACGACGTGCAACGTCAGCTTGGTCATGGCGTGGTGTCGGCGGTCGTCGCGAATCCGAGGTGAGCACCGATCCGGCGAGAAACGTGGTAGTACACGAACAGTCGGCGTGCACAGCCGGGGCAGGTGATCTCCTCGGACAATCCCGTCGCCGCCGTGGTGGTGATCCGGCAGTGCGCGCAGTACACCTCGCGGGTGGCCACTTCGGTACTCGCGACGGTGATTTCGTCGTCGGCGGCGCCGAGTTCGAAGGCGCGGGCGCGGATGCGAAGACACGCATGCGCGGGGCCGGCCAGCAGCAGCCGCCAGCCGACTTTCGCCTCCTCGAGGTCGGCGTCCAGCGCGGCACACGCCGCCTCGACGTCGGCGACCTGATGCACCCGGGGCCGGGCGTCCGGATGGGCGGCGTGGATCTCATCAACCCACCGTGCGGCGACGGCGGCCGCGTCGGTGCCGACAGCGAGCACCGTCCAGTACCGGCCGGTGAGATCGGCGGTCGGACAGGTTGGTTCGACGGCCCAGGCCGGGACGCTGGTGAGCTCCAGATCGGGTGTCATCGTCACCCGATCGTAGTGCAGCGTGTGGTAGACAGCTTGCGTGTCAGCCATCGACCCGTCGACTCCGGTTCTGGTCGGCTGGCATACGGTGAGCCGCCGTGACGGTGATCCTCGCGACGGTCAGGAAGCGGCCGAACTCATGGCGAGCGCCGCGCGCGTGGCGCTGCAGGCATCGGGCGTGGACGCCGCCGACGTGGACTGGATTGGTGCTACCGCGGGCCTGACCCGGTACCCCGATCCCGCGCGTCTGGTGGGTGAATGGATCGGCGCCGGCGCCGCGCACACTGTCCTCGCTCACATCGGCGTCATGCAGCAGACGCTGGTCAGCCATGCCTGTCGGGCCGTCCAAAGCGGCACTCACCAGGTGGCGTTGGTAATCGGTGGCGAGGCTCATTATCGAAAGGTGAGAGCAGTCGCCGGCGGGCACGACCCGCACGTCACCACTCAGGCGGCGGGCGTCGTGCCCGACGAGTCGCTGACCTCTCCGGATTTCGACGAGAGCATGTCACATCCCGCCGAGGTGGCCGCCGGGCTTTCGGCTACTCCCGCGTACTACGCGCTGATCGACAGCTTCTGGCGCAGTCAGAACGGCCAGGGCATCGAGGAGCATCGCGATGAACTCGCGCGGGTATACGCGCGTTTCGCCGCCGTCGCTCAGCACAACCCGGATGCGGTGCGCACCAAGGGCTATCGTCCCGACGAGCTGCGCAACCCGTCGGCCAGTAATCCGATGCTGGCCTTTCCCTACACCAAGTTGTTGGCGACGACCTGGACCGTCGATCAAGGGTGCGCGTTGGTCATCACAACCCACCGCCACGCCGAAGAACTCGGCGTCCCCGACAGTGCGCGGTGCTATCCAGCCGTGGCTGTCGAGTCTAATCACGTTGTGCCGGTGGCCGGCCGCACCCGGTTGAGTCAGCCGGCCGCAATGCGCATCATCGGCGACACGATTTCGCACCGGATGAATCGGGATGTTTCCGAGATCGAGCTGCTGGATCTTTACTCGGCGTTCCCCGCACCGGTGTTCATCGGAGCCGAAGCGTTGCGGGTGCCGGCCGGACGTGATCTGACCCTGACCGGTGGGATGTCCTTTGCCGGTGGTCCGCTCAACAGCTATGTCCTGCACGCCATTGCCGCGGCGGCACAGCGATTGACCACCTCGGACGCTCACGCCGCACTTGTCAGCAGTGTGAGTGGTTTGTACTCCAAACAAGGGGCCTTGGTGATCACCGCCGACGCGCCGCCCGACTCATTCGAGACCATCGACGTCACAGACGCAGTCGCCGACGAAGAACCGCAGCTGCCAGTCGTCATTGACGCGCAGGGAAGCGGCCGGGTTGTCGCGTATACCGTTGTGTTCGAGAGTGATCGGCCCGAGCGGGCGATCGTGGTGGTCGATTTGGCCGACGGCCGCCGAGCCGTGGCGCGCAGCCACGATCAGGAACTCATGGCATCGGCACTGACACATGACGTCGTCGGTGCCGAGGTGGTTGTGCGCGACGGGGTCTTCGTCATCACCGACCGCGGCTAGCCTCAGCGCTTGTTCGTGAACCCTGCGTCGACGGGCAACGTGACGCCGGTGACGTAGCGGCCCGCGTCCGACACCAGGTAGTACACCGCGTTGGCGATGTCCTCAGGTTCCAGCGTCTGGACCGGCAGCGCGTTGCTCATGTCGGGGCCGCCTTGCATCTGTTGGGCGAAGCCTTCGAGCCAGGAGCGGGTGAACTCGTTGTCGATCATCGGGGTATTCACTCCGGCCGGATGCACCGAGTTGACCCGAATATTAAATGCGGCAAGGAAATTCGCGTACGCCCGCATCAGGCCTACGACGCCGTGCTTGGCGACCGTGTAGCCCAGCGATCCCGCGACCGGCGCGCCGATGCCGACCAGGCCGGCCACCGAGCTGGTCAGCACGATCGCGCCGCCGTCACCCTGTTTGATCATCGGCTTCATCGCCACGTCGACGGTGTGATAGACCCCGGTGAGGTTGACGTCGATGACGTCCTGCCAGGCGCCGTCGTCGGCCATCGGGGCGATCCCGGCGTTCGCGATCACGATGTCGAGCCGGCCGAGTTCCTCGATGCCCTGGTACATAGCGTTCTTGAGCGCTGTCCGGTCACGGACGTCGGCCTCGCGGGCGACGATCCGCGCTCCGGTGTCCTCGACGAGCTTGACGGTCGCCGCCATGTCCTCCGGCGTGGCCATCGGATACGGGACGCTGGCGATCTGGTCGCAGAGGTCCACCGCGATGATGCTGGCGCCCTCCGATGCCAGCTTCACCGCATGCGCTCGGCCCTGGCCGCGGGCCGCGCCGGTGATCAGCGCGACCTTGCCGTCGAGTTCACCCATGACGATCAGGGACGAACCTGGCCCTTGGCCGGGTCGCCGGCGGGGATGGGGGTGAGCATCTTGATGTCGGGAGCGCCGTCGAGGTGCTCACCGATCGCGCCGAACAGCGCGGTCACGCCGGGCGCGGTGCTGTGGGTCTTGAGGGCGTCCTCGTCGGCCCACTGCTCGACGAACACGAACGTCTTGTCGCCCTCATGGACGGCATAGAGGTCGCAGCCGGGCTCGCCGTGGACCTCCGCGACGGCCTTCTTGCAGGCCTCGCGCACGGCGTCGACGGATTCGGGCTTGACGGTGAAGCTGGCAACGACGACGACGGGCATGAGCGGGGCTCCTCAGCTCTTCGGGGCAAGTGTGACGGCGCTTACGTTAGCCCTGCTTTGTAATGCCACGAGAAGGGGTCCCGGTCAGCGGCGCGGGGTGCCCAAAATCGACCTCAGCCGGCGTTTGTCGCAGTCTGGCAACGACCCGCCGTGGAACGGGTGTTGCGGATGGTGCAGATGGGGCACATGCGACTAGGCTTCCCCGCATGGCGAACAAGACGGCCGCTCGCTCAAGCGCGCGAACGACCAGGTCAAAGGGTGCGACGCGGTCGGCCAAGCCGGCCCCCCGGCGCAAGCCTGCCAAGAAGCGCACCTCCTCGCCGGTCGCCACCGCGGCCGCGACCGGGGGACGCGCAGCGCGGGCGACCTGGCTGATGTTGGCCAAGGGGGCGGGCTCGACCGCCCGATCGGTCGGTCGAGCCCGCGACATCGAGCCCGGGCATCGCCGCGACGGCATTGCGCTGGGGCTGCTGGCGGTCGCGGTCGTGATCGCGGCGAGTTCGTGGTTCGACGCCGCCCGGCCGGTCGGCGCCTGGATCGACTCTGTGCTGCGCACGATGGTCGGCGGAGCCGTCGTTCTACTGCCCGTCATCATCTGCGCCATCGCTGTCCTTCTGATGCGCACCGAACCCAATCCCGACGCCCGGCCCCGCCTGATCCTGGGGTGCGCGATGGTCGCCCTGCCGGTACTGGGGCTGTGGCATCTCTGGTCGGGTTCGCCCCAGGACCCCGCGGCGCGTCAACGCGCCGGCGGCTTCGTCGGCTTCGCCATCGGCGGTCCACTGTCCGACGGGCTGACCCCGTGGATCGCCACACCGTTGCTGATCATCGCCGCGCTGTTCGGGCTGCTGCTGCTGACCGGCACGACGATCCGCGAGGTGCCGGACACCCTCTACGCGATGTTCAGCACGCGCGATCACTACGACGATGACGACGAGTACTACGACGACGAGGAGCCCGAGGACGTCGCTGTCGCGGAGCCGGAGGACTTCTCCGACGGCTACTACGACGATCCGCGGTCGTACACCGATGAGGCGCCGGCCTGGCCGGGCGAACAGGGGCCGGTCGGCACACCGCTGGACAACTATCCGCTCGATGAGGATGCGCCGACGGCACCCGAGCCGGTGAAGGCGCGGCGCAAGAAGGCAACTCCGAAGCCGGAGCCCACGCCGGACACCGCCACGCAGGAGACCAAGGTCCTGGATCGTGTGGTCGAGGGCCCGTACACGCTGCCGTCGCTGGATCTCCTGGTGGCCGGCGACCCGCCGAAGCGGCGCAGCGCGGCCAACGACCAAATGGTGGACGCGATTTCGAACGTCCTGCACCAGTTCAAGGTCGACGCCGCAGTCACCGGCTGCACCAGGGGTCCGACTGTGACCCGCTACGAGGTCGAACTCGGCCCCGGCGTCAAGGTCGAGAAAATCACTGCGCTGCAACGCAATATCGCCTACGCGGTGGCCACCGAAAGCGTCCGCATCCTCGCGCCGATCCCCGGCAAGTCCGCCGTCGGCATCGAAGTGCCCAACACCGACCGTGAAATGGTCCGGCTGGCAGACGTTCTCACCGCGCCGTCCACCCGCGGCGACCACCGCCCGCTGGTAATCGGGCTGGGCAAGGACATCGAGGGGCACTTCGTCTCGGCGAACCTGGCCGATATGCCGCACCTGCTGGTGGCCGGCTCCACCGGCTCGGGAAAGTCCAGCTTCGTCAACTCGATGCTGGTGTCGCTGCTGGCGCGTGCCACCCCTGAAGAAGTGCGAATGATCCTCATCGACCCGAAGATGGTGGAACTCACGCCCTACGAAGGCATTCCGCACCTCATCACGCCGATCATCACCCAGCCCAAGAAGGCGGCCGCGGCGCTGGCGTGGCTCGTCGAGGAAATGGAACAGCGCTACCAGGACATGCAGGCCTCCCGGGTGCGCCACATCAAGGATTTCAACGCCAAGGTGCGCTCCGGGGAGATCACGGCGCCGCTGGGCAGCCAGCGCGTGTACAAGCCGTACCCGCTGATCCTGGCCGTCGTCGACGAGCTCGCCGACCTGATGATGACCGCGCCGCGTGACGTCGAAGAGGCGATCGTGCGGATCACCCAGAAGGCCCGCGCGGCCGGCATCCACCTGGTGCTGGCCACCCAGCGGCCGTCGGTCGACGTCGTCACCGGCCTGATCAAGACCAACGTGCCGTCGCGGCTGTCGTTCGCGACGTCGTCGCTGACTGACAGCCGGGTCATCCTCGACCAACCAGGCGCCGAGAAGCTGATCGGCATGGGCGATGGTCTGTTCCTGCCGATGGGCGCCTCCAAGCCGGAGCGGTTGCAGGGTGCCTACGTCAGCGACGAGGAGATCCACGCCGTCGTGCAGGCCTGTAAGGACCAGGCCGAGCCGGAGTACACCGAAGGCGTCACCGCGGCGAAGCCCAGCGGTGAGCGCACCGACGTCGACCCCGACATCGGCGACGACATGGACGTCTTCCTGCAGGCCGTCGAACTCGTGGTGTCCTCACAGTTCGGCTCGACGTCGATGCTGCAGCGCAAGTTGCGGGTCGGCTTCGCCAAGGCCGGCCGGCTCATGGATTTGATGGAGACCCGCAACATCGTCGGACCTTCAGAAGGCTCCAAGGCCCGCGAAGTGCTGGTCAAGCCTGATGAACTCGCCGCGACGCTGATGCTGATCCGCGGCGGCAGTGCCGAGGACGACGACGAGGACGACGACTTCTAGCGCCGAGATCGACGTTTCGCCGGTGTGCACTCGCGCAAACGCGGCCAAACGTCGGTTTGGGCGTCAGAGCTTGAGCAGCATCCGGGTGTTGCCGAGGATGTTCGGCTTGACGTACGACAGATCGAGGAACTCCGCGACACCGATGTCGTAGGACCGGCACATCTCGTCGTACACCTCGGAGGTGACGGGGGTGCCCTCGATCTCGGCGAAACCGTGCCGGGCGAAGAACTCCGTCTCGAAGGTCAGCACGAACAGCCGCTGCAGTTGCAGTTCGCGGGCGACCGTCAGCAGCTGGTCGACGATCGTGTGGCCGATACCGCGGCCCTTGACCTTCGGGTCGACGGCGACCGTGCGGACCTCACCGAGGTCGGCCCACAGGACGTGCAACGCCCCGCATCCGACGACCTCGCCGTCCACCTCGGCCACCCAGAATTCCTGGACCGCCTCATAGAGGGTGACCAGGTTCTTCTCCAGCAGGATGCGGCCCGCGTAGATGTCGACCAGACGCTTGATATCCGCGACATCCGAGGTGCGGGCGCGGCGGACGACGACATCGGAGCTCACGGGTGCAGAGTATCGGGCGTGAGGGGCCCGGCTGCCAACCGATATTCTGGTCGTCGTGTCGGGACAACCCCAAACCGGTCCGGCGGTCCCGCGCGTGCGGGTCGCCAACCTAGCCAACTTCCTGACCGGTATCCGTCTGGTCCTGGTCCCGATCTTCCTGCTGTTCCTGTTCGCCGGTGATGGCCACGAAACAGCCAGCCGCCTAACGGCTTTCATCATCTTCGCGGTGGCGGTCATCACCGACCGGCTGGACGGTTCGCTGGCGCGCACCTACGGGATGGTCACCGAATTCGGCAAGCTGGCCGACCCGATCGCCGACAAGATGCTGATTGGCGCCGCCCTGATCGGGCTGTCGATGCTCGGCGACCTGCCGTGGTGGGTGACCGTGGTCATCCTGATTCGCGAGCTGGGCATCACGGTGCTGCGGTTCGCGGTACTTCGGCGCGGAGTGATCCCCGCGAGCCGCGGCGGCAAGGTCAAGACGCTGGTGCAGGCCGTCGCGATCGGGCTGTTCGTGCTGCCGTTGCACAACTGGCCACCGGCCTGGCACATCGTGGCCTGGGTGATCATGTGGGCCGCGATCGTGTTGACGGTGATCACCGGTGTCGACTACGTGGTCTCGGCGGTCAAGGACTCTCGTGAACGAACCGCTGGCCGATGACGGTGCCCGCGCGCTGGTCGCTCTGCTGACCGCACGCGGCGAAACCGTGGCGACGGCGGAATCGCTGACCGCCGGCCTGCTGGCAGCGACCCTGGCCGGGGTGCCCGGTGCCAGCGCGGTGCTCATCGGCGGCCTGGTGACGTACACCGTCGAGACCAAGATTGCGCTGGCAGGTGTGCCGCGGCAGCTGCTCGACGACGTCGGGCCCGTCGCGGCGCCGACGGCCGCCGCGCTGGCCGAAGGGGCGCGCGACCGCTGTCAGGCGACCTGGGGTGTCGGCCTCACCGGGGTGGCCGGGCCGGAACCGCACGGCGGGCACCCGGTCGGCACCGTGTTCCTGGGGCTGGCCGGTCCCGGGTCAACGGAAGTCGCCGAACTGCGGCTATCCGGCTCACGCTGGGACATCCGGCTGGCGGCCGTACACCAGGCGATCAGGCGGCTGCACCGGTTCGTCGAGCGATCCTGAGGTTCCTGGGAACCAAATCGGGCGTCCGCGGCGTTGAACGGTTCGTTGCAACTCTTGGAGGAGGACACCCGATGGCGATACTGCTGCGTGAGGTGATCGGCGACGTGCTGCGGAACGCTCGCACGTCGCAGGGACGCACCCTTCGTGAGGTGTCCGATTCGGCCCGAGTGAGCCTGGGATACCTCTCCGAGGTCGAACGCGGCCGCAAGGAAGCCTCCAGCGAGCTGCTCAGCGCGATCTGCACCGCGTTGGACGTCCCGCTATCGCGGGTGCTGACCGATGCCGGTGCCAAAATGGCCGACCGCGAGCGCATCGCTCGGCTGACCTCCGTGCCGGCCCAGGACGGCACCATCGACGTCGCCACCAAGGTGGTCATTCCGCACCCCGTCACGATGGCGGTTGCCTGAGCCACGAACCGGCCGCGACCGGGCCACATGCGGACAAGGGTGTGGCCGGGCGTGGTTAACCGATAAATTGGGCACGACCACCGAACTGCGGCACCCGATACATAGACGGAGCAACTGATGGCCAATCCGTTCGTCAAGGCGTGGAAGTACTTCACAGCACTCTTCAACTCGAAGATCGACGAATATGCCGACCCCAAGGTGCAGATCCAGCAGGCGATCGAGGATGCCCAACGCCAGCACCAGGGTTTGACCCAGCAGGCCGCGCAGGTCATCGGCAATCAGCGCCAGCTCGAGATGCGCTTGAACCGTCAGCTCGCCGACATCGAGAAGCTGCAGGTCAACGTGCGCCAAGCGCTGACGCTGGCCGATCAGGCGGTGGCGTCCGGGGATGCCGCCAAGGCCACCGAGTACAACAACGCCGCCGAGGCGTTCGCGGCGCAGCTGGTCACCGCCGAGCAGAGCGTGGAAGACCTCAAGAGCCTTCACGACCAGGCGCTGCAGGCCGCCGGTCAGGCCAAGAAGGCCGTCGAACAGAACGCCATGGTGCTGCAGCAGAAGATCGCCGAGCGCACCAAGCTGCTCAGCCAGCTCGAGCAGGCCAAGATGCAGGAACAGGTCAGTGCCTCGCTGCGGTCAATGAGCGAGATCGCCGCACCGGGCAACACACCGAGCCTCGACGAGGTCCGCGACAAGATCGAACGCCGCTACGCCAACGCGATGGGTGCCGCCGAACTCGCGCAGAACTCGGTGCAGGGCCGCATGCTCGAGGTGCAGCAGGCCACCGTGCAGATGGCCGGACATTCCCGGCTCGAGCAGATCCGCGCGTCGATGCGCGGGGACGCTCTGCCTGCGGGTGACACCGCAGCCGCCCCGGCCACGCCGGCCGCTCCGGCCGTCACCCCCGAGCCCGAGAAGCCGTTAGGCCAGTAGGAGGCGAGCATTCGATGGCGGTGACACCGGACAAACCGGGATTCGTATCGCGTCAATGGCGTTCGGTCATGCAGCGCGGTATCGACACCGTCAGCGAGTACGCCGACGTGGCGGCCCGGAAGCTCAGTGCCGTCTCCGATCCGCGGGCCCGGCTGCTGCGCAAGCGGCGCTGGGCGTTGCGGCTGGGGATCTTCTTCTCATTCGCCACCGTGTTCTGGATAGCCGTCACCGGACTGCTCGCCACGTGGAGCACACCGGTATGGGGTCTGATCATCACCGGGGTGATCGCCGCCGGCGCCGCAGTGCCGGCCACCTTGTTTTTGCTGCGTTACCGCTGGCTGCGGGGCGAGCCGCTGCCGCCCACCCGTCAGGTCAGCGGCCGCCGGCTGCCGCCGCACGGCTCGGTGGCCCGGCCGTCGATGTCGGCCCTCGGGGCGTCTGAGCGCGGCTTTCACTCGCTACTGGGTGTGATGCAGCGCGGGAACATGTTGCCGCCCGAGGAGATTCGCGAACTCGTCGCTGCAGCGGATCGCACCGCGGCGACCATGGCGGCCACCGCCGACGAGGTGGTGTCGATGGAGCGCGCCGCGATCGAGACCCCGCATTCACAGTCCTACCTGGCGCCGACCATCAACGCGTTCACCGCGCAGCTCAGCACGGGTGTGCGGCAGTACAACGAAATGGTCACCGCCGCAGCGCAACTGGTCTCTGCGGCCAACACCGGCGCGATGTCGAGCTCGCCGATGTCGCAGCAGCGCTACCGCAACGAACTCGCAGGCGCGACCGACCGGCTGATGGGTTGGGCGCAGGCCTTCGACGAGCTGGGCCAGCTCCGCCGCGCTTAGAGCGTGAGGCCCTAGAGCGTCGGACGTAGCCCCGGCACCACTGCGCCGATGAGGCCGCGCACGGTTGCCTTGGTCATGTCGAACATGTCGAAGTAGTCCCGCCACAAGGTGATTCGGCCGTTCGTGACCTCGAACACGCCGCACACCCAGAACTGCAACCGCACCGGACCGACCCGCAGCACATCGGTGCGCTCGGTGAGCACCACCGGGCCGTTGACCGCGATGCGGTGGATCTTGACCTCGAAGCCGAAGCTGGGCCGCTGCAGGCCTTTGAACAGCTTCATGGTCCGCTTGCGGCCGCGGACGGTGGGGAAGCCGACGTTCTGGTAGACGAGATTGTCGTCCAGCTGGAGATCGGCGGTGGCCAGGTCCTGGTCCTGCAGTGCGTTCAGGAAAACCTCGACCGTATGGGCATTGTCGATATCGGAGCTCACGTTGGTGATCTGCTCGGTCATGCTCTCGAGCCTAGGCCGGATGCGCTGTGGCAGGGTAGGCCCGTGCGCGTCGCGGTGGTGGCAGGACCGGATCCCGGCCATGCGTTTCCCGCGATCGCGCTGTGCCTGCGCCTGGCGGCCGCGGGCGACCATCCCACTCTGCTGACCGGAACCGAATGGCTGGAGACTGCCCGCGCCACCGGTATCGAGGCGGTGGAACTCCTGGGACTCGACGTCACCGACGACGATGACGACACCGACGCCGGCGCCAAGATCCACCAGCGCGCGGCGCGGATGGCCGTGCTCAACGTTCCGGTACTGCGTGAACTGGCGCCCGACCTGATCGTCTCTGACGTCATCACCGTCTGCGGCGGGATGGCCGCCGAGCTGATCGGCACCCCATGGGTCGAGCTGAATCCTCAGCCGCTGTACCGGCCGTCGCGGGGACTGCCGCCCTTGGGCAGTGGGTTGGCGCCCGGCACCGGCATCCGCGGCCGGGTGCGGGACTCGATTCTGCGCGCCCTGACGGCGCGGTCGTGGAAGGAAGGGGAGCGACAGCGTTCGGCAGCACGGGTGCAGATCGGGCTACCCGCCCGCGAACCGGGGCCGGTGCGCCGGCTGATCGCGACCCTGCCCGCCCTGGAGGTGCCGCGCCCGGACTGGCCGGCCGAGGCTGTCGTCGTCGGGCCGCTGCACTTCGAGCCCACCGACGCGGTGTTGCCGGTTCCGCCGGGTGACGGCCCGGTGATCGTGGTGGCGCCGTCAACCGCCGCGATCGGTGCCCAGGGCGTGACCGAGCTGGTGCTGGAACATCTGGTGCCCGGACGAACCCTCCCGGACGGGTCGCGGGTGGTGATCTCCCGGCTCGGCGGCCGGGAACTCGAGGTGCCGCCGTGGGCGAGTGTCGGGCTGGGCCGCCAGGACGAACTGCTGACCCACGCTGATCTGGTGATCTGCGGTGGTGGGCACGGGATGCTGACCAAGACACTGCTGGCAGGCGTGCCGATGGTGGTGATCCCGGGTGGGGGTGACCAATGGGAGTTGGCGAATCGCGTTGTGCGCCAAGGCAGTGCGCGCTTGATCCGGCCGCTTGCCGCCGAGGTTCTGGTGGCGGAGGTGGGTGAAGTGCTGTCCTCGCCGGGCTATCGGGAGGCGGCCCGGCGCGCCGGCGAGACCATCGCGGACGTCGCCGATCCGGTACGGGTGTGCCATGAATCGGTGGCTGGGTAAGTTGGTGGCGTGCGGCTGACGGAATTCACCGAACTCGTCGAGGGGCAATTCGGCCGGGTTCGTGGTGGCTCGCTGCTGGTGGATCACGTGCTCACCCAGTTGGGCGGACGGACCGCCGCGCAGGCCATCGAGGACGGTGTGGAGCCCCGCGACGTGTGGCGGGCGCTGTGCGCCGACTTCGACGTGCCGCGCGATCAGTGGTGAGCGCGTGAGTACCTTCGCGTTGATCCATGGCGCCTGGCACGGGCCGTGGTGCTGGGAACGGTTGATTCCCGAATTGGAGCGGCGCGGGCACCGGGCGGTCGCGGTGGACGTCCGGTTCGATGATCCAACGGCGACGTTCACCGACCATGCCGCCACATTCGCCGCGGCCATAGATGAGAACGACCACGACGTCGTCGCTGTCGGCCACTCGCTGGGCAGCTATGCGTTGCCGTGGATCGCAGACCGGTGCCTGCTTCGTCACCAGGTGTATTTGTGCGGCTTGGTCGCCGAGCCCGGCCGCACCATCGCTGAGCTGAATCGGGAGCAACACATACTCAATCCGGATCATTCGGCCGGACTCGCCAAGGTCGATGGCGGCACCCGATGGGTCGACTTCGACCTGGCGCGATCGATCTTCTATCCGGATTGCGACGAAGAGATCGTCGCGTCGGCGATCCCACGGCTGCGAGTTCAGGCGCGGGAGCCGATGTCGCAGCGCTGCACGTTCGATCGGCTCCCATCGATTCCGGCCACCTACATCGTGTGCTCGGAGGACCGGATGGTCGATCCAGGCTGGTCGCGACGGGTGGCGACGGAGCGGCTCGGGGCGCAGGTGGTAGAGCTGCCGGGGGGTCATTCGCCGTTCTACTCCCGCCCGGAGGCTCTGGCCGACGCCCTGCATCGGCTCGTCTGACACGCGGCGGCGCGCCTCCTTGCCATCGAACACATGTTCGTTATGGTGGTCAGCGTTCGACCGTTTTGTCGGAGCCTTGTCCTAACGTCACGGCCAACCGACCGAGAACCGGTCAACAACGACTACCGGAAGAGGTATCACCATGGCTCCGCAGGCACCTGATCGCGAGAAGGCCCTCGAGCTCGCACTCGCGCAGATCGACAAGAACTTCGGCAAGGGCTCGGTGATGCGCCTCGGCGACGAGGTCCGACAGCCGATCTCCGTCATCCCGACCGGATCGATCGCCCTTGACGTCGCCCTCGGTATCGGCGGTCTGCCGCGCGGCCGCGTCGTCGAGATCTACGGCCCGGAATCGTCGGGTAAGACCACCGTCGCACTGCATGCGGTGGCCAATGCTCAAGCCGCCGGTGGCATCGCGGCGTTCATCGACGCCGAGCACGCGCTGGACCCGGATTACGCCAAGAAGCTCGGTGTGGACACCGATGCGCTACTGGTCAGCCAGCCCGACACCGGTGAGCAGGCACTCGAGATCGCCGACATGCTGGTGCGTTCAGGTGCCATCGACCTCATCGTCATCGACTCGGTGGCCGCCCTGGTACCCCGCGCCGAGATCGAGGGCGAGATGGGTGACAGCCACGTCGGCCTGCAGGCCCGCCTGATGAGCCAGGCGCTGCGCAAGATGACCGGTGCACTGAACAACTCGGGCACCACCGCGATCTTCATCAACCAGCTGCGCGAGAAGATCGGCGTGATGTTCGGCTCACCCGAAACCACCACGGGTGGTAAGGCTTTGAAGTTCTACGCCTCGGTCCGCCTGGATGTGCGGCGGATCGAGACACTCAAGGACGGCACCGACGCGGTCGGCAACCGCACCCGCGTCAAGGTCGTCAAGAACAAGGTGTCGCCGCCGTTCAAGCAGGCCGAGTTCGACATCCTCTACGGCAAGGGCATCAGCCGCGAAGGCTCGCTCATCGACATGGGTGTGGAGCAGGGCTTCATCCGCAAGTCCGGATCGTGGTTCACCTACGAAGGTGAGCAGCTCGGTCAGGGCAAGGAGAACGCCCGCAACTTCATGATGGAAAACCCCGATGTGGCCAACGAGATCGAGAAAAAGATCAAAGAGAAGCTCGGTATCGGTGCGGTGGTGACCGATGAACTCGTCGATGACGTCCTCCCCGCCCCAGTCGACTTCTGAGACCCGCGAAGAGCAGGCGCATGCGTTGTGCCTGCGCCTGCTCACCGTGCGTCCGCGAACCCGATCCGAGCTCGCCGGCCAGATGGCCAAGCGGGGGTACCCCGACGAGGTCGCCGCGCATGAACTCGACCGGCTGGCCGCTGTCGGTCTGATCGACGACGCCGACTTCGCCGAACAGTGGGTACGTTCGCGACGGGCGCGCGCGGGAAAAGGTAAGCGCGCCTTGGCTGCTGAGTTGCGGACCAAAGGTGTCGACGACGAGATGATCGCTGCCGCGCTCGACGACATCGACGCCGGCGCCGAACGGCAACGCGCCGAGGAGTTGGTGCAGCAGAAGCTGCGCCGGGAGAAGCTCGACGACGGCGACGACACCAAGGTGATGCGCAGGCTGGTCGGCATGCTGGCCCGTCGCGGCTACAACCAGAGCATGGCGGTGGCCGTGGTCAGAGACGAGCTGGCGGGGGAGCGGGAACGCCGCCGGGTCTGATCACCGCGATCCCAGCAGCGTCTTCATGGTGGTGATCTGCCGTTCCTGGGTGGCTTCGCCGCCGCCGGCGACCGCGACAGTCGCACGATAGGTGCCCTTGTCGACCTCGGTCTTGCTGAGGGCGAGGGCTCGCTCGCGGTTGGCGATCATCTGCTCGAGGTACAGCCTGGCCGCCAGGGCTGGTTCGGCGTCCTGGATCGCAGCCGTATGTGTGCCGGACGCCTGCTCGGCGGCGCCCGGGGCCGGAGCGCCCCAGTCCTTGAGCCATTGCTGCAGCTGAACCACCTCCGGACGATCGTTCTCGTGTATCGCCCGGGCTATATCCGAGACGTCGCGGTCGACGCCGGGTTTGGCCAGCAGCGCCTCGCTCATCGCGACCGCCTGCTGCTCCAGCGGGATCATCTGCTGGGCAAAGGAAACGTCGGCGTCGTTGTGCTCTTCGTAGCCCGGCGGCTGGGTGGGACCCGCTTGCGGGGTTGCTGCCTGCTGCAGGGAACATCCGGCGAGTACGCCGAATGCCAGTAGGGCGCCTGCACTGGTCTTGACGAATTGCCTGCGCATGTCGTTCTCCTTCCGCCACTGCGGATACCCACGTGACAGCGCGACGCAACCTTGAAGTTGTCTGGTCAGAGCCTGCGTGGCTCAGCGCACGGTGTAGCCGAGCGGGCAGGGATCGGCCGCGCGCGCCACGCCGCCGATCTGAGCGGGCACCGGACGCGGATGTCCTGTCCACTCGGGCCTCATGTTGTAGCGGCCCACGAGGCGAGTCATCGCCATCGCCATCGCCGCCAACGAAAACGGCTGTGCCGGACAGGAATGCCTGCCGTGCCCGAAGGCGGTCACCAGCATCGGTGACGGCAACGCATGCGCGTCGGCGAGCCGGTGCCGGTGCCACCGGCTGGGATTCCACTGCTCCAAGCCGGCGGCGGCCGAAGTGTTCAGCAGCGGTAGCAGCGTCGCGATGGTCCAGCCCTTCGGTACGTCGACCACACCCGCGCCGGTGTCGAATGTGACCGGTTCGAGTACGGCGCGAGCCATGATCGAACGCTGCGCCAACCGGGTGCTTTCGAGAGCACAGCTGGAAGCCAGCTCACGGTCGCCACCCGCGACCAGGCGGAGCTGATCGGGATGGGCGATCAGGTCGACGAGCGCCCAGCCGAGCGCTGCCATCAGGTTCGACATCGAGGCGATGTGGATGAGCGCGACGTCCATCGCGACACCGCGGCTGCGGATGTCCGGCGATTCCGATGCCCAAGCCTCGACGATTCGGCTGAACAGACCCGCGCCGACCCCGGACGTCGAATCATGGTGCCGCAGTGACTCTTCGATCACCTCGGCGACGTCATCCAAGGCGGCCCGTTCGGCTCGCATACCCGAAGCGGCCACCGCCGCCATCGCGTCGGGGTGAACGAAGGCATCCGAACCGTCGAGGACGTCGAACGCGCGCACCAGTCGCTCGAACGCCTCCCCGTCAGCGCAGCCCGGCCCGGCCCACGACGCCAAACCCATGCGGTGGCCAAGCCGTCGGGTCAGCGCGAACAGGTCGACTGTGCCGCTCTCGCCGAGTTCGGCCTCGGTCGCATCGAGGGCGCTGTCGAGGTTGGCGAGGTATGACGTGACGTCGTCGCGGCGAAACAGTGAACTCGGCAGTAGCCGTCTGCCTGAGAACACCTCGTCGGGCAGCTTGCGCCGCAGCATGAGAAAGTCCGCGACACCCTTGCTGGCGGCTTCTTCGACGAGCGCGTAGAACGATTCGACGCCGGTGGGAGAGAAGGTGAAAAGATAGCGGTCGCTTCCACTCTCGACCACGAACGTATCGCCGCGGCGTTCGCGTGCCCCGGCGATCGCGGCCACCGCGTCGTCAACCTCGACATCCCACGGCAGCCCGACGCCATCGGCGACGGGTAGGACGTCGAGCGGGCTCGGCACTTCTCGATGCCTTCTGGCTACCAGCTCCAGACGATGCCGCGGCGACGGTCCCGGACATTCGGCGTGATCTCACTGACGTTGGGGGCACGCGTCTGTGGCACCGCCTTGATGGACACGCTGCCGCTGGTCTCGCACATGACGTGGCTGCCCGCGTCATGACAGGTCTGCCGGGCACCGGCCACCGGAGCTGAAACCAGTGACGCCGCAACCACAGCTGTGGTCAGCAGGGAGATTCTTCCTCGCACGTTCACAACGCCGTTCCTTTCCCGCGGTATGTGGTGGCAGTCCGAACTGCGCGTGTCACGGGCACGCCGACACGAGAACTCGAGCGCTCGGGTCGAGCGGCGCGTCGGCGTCCTGCGCGTGCCTGAACGCGTCATCCCGCGCCGTTTCGACCGTCGGCCCGGCGCCGCCGGACACAATCCCGCTGCCGTCGTCGGCACCCACCGAGACAACGCACAGGTTGTCGTTGGTGACCTCGTCACGGCTGCACTGCTGGGCGCCGGCCTGCTGGCACGCGGCGATCACGGCCGCCGAGGCGGCCTCATTGGTCGGGCCGGTAGCCGAGAACCCGGCAAGTACGCCGTTGAGCACGCCGGAGCCGACAGCTTGTGACAGGTCGTCGGCGCCGTCAACCGCGCCGTCCGGGCCGCCGGCCCACGCCGACGCTGCGGACAGCGTTGCCGCTACGACGCCGACGGCGACGATCGTGGAAACCCTGCGGGTGAGCGCCATTCGGGTCCTGCCTTTCACACTGATCGGCGAAGGTGATCCGTCACTGTAGCTGTATTTGACGCACTCGTCGGGGCATCGGCACGAGACTAGGCTTCACTGCATGCAGATCTCGGCCAAACTCGCTCCCACCTTCGACTATCCCGAGCTCGAACAGTTCTGGCGCTCGGCCGATGCGCTGGGCTTCGAAGCGGTCTGGAACTACGACCACTTCTACGGTCTGATCGAGGATCGAAAGCCCACGCATGAGGGGTGGACGACACTGGCGGCAATGGCCGTGGTGGTCGGCCAGGCGCGGATCGGGTGCATGGTCACCGGCGTGACGTACCGCAATCCGGCCATCCTGGCCAAGATGGCCGTCACCGTCGACCACATCAGCGGCGGACGACTGAACTTCGGTATCGGAGCCGGCTGGCACGAAGCCGAGCATCGCGGCTTCGGAATCGAATTTCCCAGCGCGGGAACACGAGTGGCGATGCTCGACGAGGCGCTCACCGTGATTCGCCGCCTCTGGACGGAAGAGACCGTGACGTTCGAGGGCCGCTTCTACACGCTGAACGAGGCGATCTGCGAACCCAAGCCGCTGCAACGGCCCTATCCGCCGATCGTGGTGGGCGGCTCCCAGCCCAAGATGCTACGAGTGATCGCCCGGCACGCCGACGAGTGGAACATGCCCAGCCATGAGGGTCCGCAGCAGTGGGGTGAGGTCAATGAGCGGCTCACCGAAGCCTGCGCCGAGGTCGGCCGCGATCCGGGCGACGTCCGTCGTTCGCTCCAGCTTTTCCTGCACCCGCGCGACCCCGAACAGGTTGCCGCGCAACTGGATCAGCTGCCGCAGTACGCCGAACTGGGCTGCGAGCATGCGGTGTTGAGCTTCTACCAGCCGCCGTCGACCGAACTGCTGGAGCGCTGCGCCCAGCTCCGCTAGCCGAAGCTCACACCTTGCGAACGGCCGGCGGATGCCACGTACCGGCGATGGCCTCGCGGCGCGGGGCGTAGAGCCGCATCGTGACACCCAACGTTCCCAGCGGCGCGGGCAGCCAGTTGGCCACCTTCTCCGGGCCCGGGTTGCGGTGCTGCAAGTACAGATCCAGTGACCCGTCTGCGTTGTACTGCAGCGCATCTCGATCGCCGATCGCAAAGCGATCGATCTCGTTGGCGACCTGATAGCCCTCGGCGTCGTACATCGTCACCGACCAGAAGGCGTCCACCGGGGGCAACGTGCCGGCATCGAAGTGGATGACGTAGTCGTTCTCGCCGGCCAACGGTTGACCGTCGGCGTCGGTCACCAGCATGGGATACACCGCATCTTCGGGAGGGTTGGCTCCCAGCCCTATCAGCGTGACGACGGCACGCCGCAGATACGCATTGCCGTAGACACCCATGCCCTCGCTCAGGGTCATCCACCCGTCGACGATGTTGCCCAAAGTCGGGGCGGACGATGTGATGGCGGCAAGTGCGTCCTGTGCCCCTGCCTCGATTTCGGCGCGTTCTTCGGCGGAGAACCGCTGGACATCGAACGGCTTACCCGCCTCGATTCCCAGGCCGGACAGCCGGGCCAGAATCGAAAAGTCGGTCGGGTGCGGCGGATTCACGCTCAGCAAGTCCGCGGCATAGGACAGATAGTCGAGCGCTGCCATGGCGTTGACTTTGCGCAGCGGTTCGGTGGTGACGTCGTAGGACTCATCCCGGACGAATGTCGGTGCTGCCACCGGCGTCAGGGTGTAGCCGTCCTGGACGGCATGCACCGCCGGGTAGTCAGCCGGCCCATTGGTCTGGGTGCGGCCGATGATCCACACATGCGGTGTCGGCGCGTGGATCACCGGAATGTCTTGCGGCAGCTCCCCGGTGTGACCGGGGCCGACGATCGCATAGCGCTGCGGCCCGGTTCCCGAGGTTCGCTTTCCGGGATTGGCGAAGACATCGGTCCACATGTCCAGCAGCGGCAGCATGAAGTACCGGTCGTCGGTGTCGGGGACGCCGAGGATCACCGGGCCCTGGGTCAGGTCGAGCCACGCCGACGAGTAGAGAGTGTCGAAGTTGGGGCGTACCACCGCGCGAAAGTCGGCGTCCGGGTACTGACGGACGTGGTGGAACTCGTTGGGCGGGCCCGCCCCGATGCCCGAACGGTTCAGCGTCTGCAGCCGCGAAACATCCATCGTCACCAACGGATAGAAGTAGACATAGGCCTCGTAGCTCAGCGTGCGCAGATCGGACGACAACGTAGTCATGGGCCTGGTCTCACCTAGTCTCCCGGTTCCAGCGCGGCCTGTGTCTGCGCGGGGACACCGGCGCGCTTGGACCGCCGCAACCGTCGCTCCAGCCGCGTGGCCGCGACTGACAGTGCGAAGTTCGCGCTGATCATCAACACCGCGATCACAATCAGCGCCGGCACGTAGTTGCCGTAGCTCGAGCCGACCACTGTTCCCTGGCGGACCATTTCGACGAACGTGATCTGGTAGCCGATCGCGGTGTCCTTCAAGACCACCACCAGCTGCGACACCAACACCGGCAGCATCGAGGTGACGGCCTGTGGCAACAGGATCGACCGCATCGTCTGGCCCCACCGCAATCCCAGCGCGGAAGCGGCCTCGCTCTGCCCGCGCGGAAGCGACTTGACCCCGGCACGCACGATCTCGGCGATCACCGCACCGTTGTAGAGCGTCAGACCCGTCACCACGCCGGCCAGCGCCAGATGCGTCGAGGCGAACACGTCATAGAGCGCGAACAGGAAATACGCGAAGATCATCATGATCAGCACCGGCACGGCGCGGAAGAACTCCACGATCACCGCCGACGGCCACCGGATGTACCCATTGTTCGACAGCCGCCCCATGCCCAGCGCGAAACCGAGGATCAGCGCCAGCACGATCGAGAGCGCCGCCGCCGTCAGTGTGCCTTCGATACCCGGCAGCACATAGGTCTTCCAGAGATTGCCGGTCAGGAACGGCTGCCATTTGGCCGCTGTCAGCTGCCCTTTGCCGGCCAGCTTGACGATCACCGCCCAGACCACCAGGGCGGCAACGACAATCGTCACCGCCGTGACGATCCGATTGCGGACCCGCGCCCGCGGACCCGGCGCGTCGAAGAGAACCGAAGCCGTGCTCACCTCGCCACCGCCAGACGCTTACCCAGCCACCCGAACAGCAGACCGACCGGTAGCGTGAGGATCACGAAGCCCAGCGCGAAGATCGTGCCCACGGTCACCAGCGCCGCGGTGTTCTCGATCATCCCCTTCATCAGCAGCGCCGCCTCGGCCACTCCGATGGCCGAGGCAATCGTGGTGTTCTTGGTCAACGCGATCAGCACCGAGCCGAGCGGAATGATCACCGAACGAAATGCCTGCGGCAACAGGATCATTCGCAGGTTCTGTCCGAATGTGAAGCCCAGCGAGCGGGCCGCTTCGGCCTGGCCCAGCGGCACGGTGTTCACCCCCGAACGCACCGTCTCGCACACGAACGACGCCGTGTAGACCGTCAACCCGAGCACCGCGAGCCGAAAATTGCTGTCCTCGATCGAGGTTGGCGAATTCGGGTCCACCAGGGTGATGCCCAGCGTCTGCGCGAGGCCGAACGAACAGAACAGGATGATCAGCGTCAACGGGGTATTGCGCACCACGTTGACGTACGTGGTGCCCAGCCAGTTGAGCATCGGCACCGGCGCCAGCCGCATCGCGGCCAGCACCGTGCCCAATATCAGCGCTCCGATCGCGGAGAACACCGTGAGCTGAATCGTCGTCCAGAACGCCTCGAAGATCTGGCCGCGATATTCGCCGAAGATGTCCACGCCCGCGCGACCTCAGCAGCCGTCGAGGGCCGGCGGCGCCGGCGCGGGGACGCCTGCCGGGCCGAGGTTCTTGTCGAACGCAGCCTTCCAGGAGCCGTCGGCTTCCATCTTCTTCACCGCATCAGTGATCTTGGTGCACAGCTCCTTGTCACCCTTCTTCAACCCGATGCCGTAGCGCTCCTCGGAGAACGGCTGGCCGACGATCTTGAACGCGCCGGGCGATTGCGCGGCATATCCGGCCAAGATCACCTCGTCGGTGGTCACCGCGTCGATCGCGCCGTTCTTCAGCGCCTCCACGCATGCCGAATAGGTGTCGTACTGCTGCAGCTGCACACCCGGGTACTTGTCCTTGATCCGCTGCGCCGGGGTCGACCCGCTGACCGAGCACAGCTTCTTGTTGTTCTGCAGCGACTCCGCGCCGGTGATGTCGGTGTTGTCGGCGCGCACCAGCAGGGACTGGCCGGTCACCAGATACGGACCGGCGAAGTCGACCTTCTCCTTACGCGAATCGGTGATCGAGTAGGTCGCGACGATGTACTTCACCTGGCCGTTCTGGATCAGGTTCTCCCGCTGCCCGGACGGGGATTCCTTCCACTCGATCTTGTCCTCGGGATAGCCGAGTTCCTTGGCGACGTACTTGGCGACGTCGACGTCGAAGCCGCTCATCGTGCCGTCCGGATTCTTCAACCCCAGACCGGGCTGGTCGAACTTGGTTCCGATGACCAGCTTGTCGCCGCTGCCACCGCCGCCGCATGCGGTCGCGGCGAACGGCAGCGCCACGGCCAGCACGGCGGCGCCGACCCCACGCCAGGACAGACGGGGGATGGTAGGGCCAGAAAATATCGACACAGTGGGTGTTCCTTTCGCCCTAGTGGTTGAGGATCTTGCCGAGGAAGTCTTTGGCGCGCTCCGAGCGCGGATTGTCGAAGAACTCAGTGGGCGGGGCGTCCTCCACGATCGCCCCGTCGGCCATGAACACCACCCGGTTGGCGGCGCGGCGGGCGAAGCCCATCTCATGGGTGACCACCACCATCGTCATGCCGTCGGTGGCCAGGGACGTCATGACGTCCAGGACCTCGTTGATCATCTCCGGGTCCAGCGCACTGGTCGGTTCGTCGAACAACATCACCTTCGGCTTCATCGCCAGCGAACGTGCGATCGCCACCCGCTGCTGCTGGCCGCCGGATAGCTGGGCTGGGTATTTGTCGGCCTGGTTGGCGATCCCGACCCGCTCCAGCAACGACAGCGCGTTCTCGCGGGCCTTGTCCTTGGCGACCTTGCGCACCTTCACCGGCGCCAGTGCGACGTTCTCCAGGATCGTTTTGTGCGCGAAGAGGTTGAACGACTGGAAAACCATGCCCACGTCGGCTCGCAACTGCGCGAGTTTGCGCCCCTCCGAAGGCAATTCCACGCCGTCGATGGCGATCGTGCCCTCGTCGACGGTTTCCAGCCGGTTGACCGTGCGGCACAAGGTCGACTTGCCCGATCCGGACGGGCCGAGCACCACCACCACCTGGCCGCGGTCGACCTCGAGGTTGATGTCTTTCAGAACATGCAGGTCGCCGAAATGCTTGTTGACGCCCTGAATCGAGATCATCGGCTTCTCGCCGCTGCGCCCCATGCGTTCAGACCCTACCCAGGTAACCCCCAGTTTGCCGAGCGTTGACCGATCCGCGATTTCTCACCGCCTCGTGGTGCTCCGTACGATGAGCACGTGACATCGGTGCTGACCAACGACAATCCGGCGGGCGAACTGCCCGGATCGGGCGATGGACGTACCGATGGTCGCACCTACCAGGTCCGCACTTACGGCTGCCAGATGAACGTCCACGATTCCGAACGGCTCGCCGGGCTGCTCGAAGCGGCCGGATATCACCGCGCGCCCGAGGGCACCGACGCCGACGTGGTGGTATTCAACACCTGCGCGGTCCGGGAAAATGCTGACAACAAGCTGTACGGCAACATCAGCCACCTGGCGCCGCGCAAGCAAGCCGACCCCGAAATGCAGATCGCGGTCGGCGGCTGCCTGGCCCAGAAGGACCGCGAAGGACTGCTGCAGAAAGCGCCCTGGGTCGACGTCGTCTTCGGCACCCACAACATCGGCTCATTGCCCACGCTGCTCGAACGGGCCCGGCACAATCGGCAGGCTCAGGTCGAAATCGCCGAGTCGCTGCGGGAATTCCCGTCAACGCTGCCCGCTGCACGCGAATCTGCTTACGCCGCATGGGTTTCCATTTCGGTAGGCTGCAACAACACCTGCACGTTTTGTATCGTGCCCGCGCTGCGGGGCAAGGAAGTGGACCGCAGGCCCGACGAGATCCTCGCCGAGGTGCAGTCCCTGGTCGACCAGGGCGTGCTGGAGATCAGCCTGCTGGGCCAGAACGTCAACGCCTACGGAGTCTCGTTCGCAGCCGGCACCCCGCGCGATCGCGGAGCGTTCGCCGCACTCCTGCGCGACTGCGGGCGCATCGAGGGGCTGGAGCGGGTCCGGTTCACCTCACCGCACCCGGCCGAGTTCACCGACGACGTCATCGAGGCGATGGCCCAGACCCCGAATGTCTGCCCCGCCCTTCACATGCCGCTGCAGTCCGGGTCGGACCGCATACTGCGCGCGATGCGGCGTTCCTACCGAGCCGAGAAGTATCTCGGCATCATCGAGCGCGTGCGTGCGGCGATGCCGCACGCGGCGATCACCACCGACATCATCGTCGGCTTCCCCGGCGAGACCGAGGACGACTTCGCCGCCACCCTGGACGTGGTGCGCCAGGCCCGGTTCAGCACCGCGTTCACCTTCCAGTACTCCAAGCGTCCCGGCACCCCGGCGGCCGAGCTCGACGGCCAGCTTCCCAAAGCCGTTGTGCAGGAACGCTATGACCGGCTCATCGAGCTGCAGGAGCAGATCTCCTTCGAGGAGAACACCGCCCAGATCGGTCGTGAGGTCGAGTTGCTGGTGGCCACCGGCGAAGGCCGCAAAGACGCCAGCACCGCCAGGATGAGCGGCCGCGCCCGCGACGGCAGGCTGGTCCACTTCACGCCGGGCGATGCCGCCCCGCGCCCCGGCGACATCGTGACCACCACGGTCACCGGCGCCGCTCCGCACCACCTGATCGCCGATGCGCCGCTGCTGAGCCACCGCCGCACCCGCGCCGGCGACGCCCACGCGGCCGGGCAACGGCCCCGTACCGTCGGTCTTGGGCTGCCGCCGGTGGGCAGACCACAGATCGAGGAAACGACGGGATGCCAGCAATGAGTCGCCACGACGAAGACCCGAGCGAGGCCTACCGCTCTGACATGGAGAAGGCCGAACGCAAGGTCGCCGGAGAGATCCAGCCGGGAGCCCGCGCCATGGTGGTGGCGATCCTGGTGTTCGTCCTGCTGGTGTCGCTGATCCTGCCGCACACCGGCGCCGCCCGCGGCGTCGACGTCCTGATGGGCGACGACAAAGCGCTCAGTGTCGGCATCGCGTTACCGTCTCGGCTGTTCACCTGGTTCGTGCTGGTGTTCGGTGTCGGCTTCTCGATGCTGGCCTTGACCACCCGGCGCTGGGTGCTGGCCTGGATCGCCCTCGCGGGGTCGGCGCTGTCCTGCGCGCTCGGTCTGCTGGCCGTATGGTCCCGTCAGACCGCCGTGCACGGCCATCCCGGCCCGGGCATCGGGTTGTTGCTGGGCTGGGTGGCGGTCATCCTGCTGACCTTCCACTGGGCCCGGGTGGTCTGGACGCGAACCGCGGTGCAGTTGGCGGCCGAGGAACAGCGCCGTGCCGCCGCACGGGAAGGCCAGTCCCGCAGCCTGCTCGACGATGTCGACCATCGTGAGCGCAAGCAGCCTCCCGCCGCGGGTTAACGCTTCTTACTGAGCGACTCGACTGCCGCGTCGGCCCATTGCCGCCATTGCTCGGCGCTGGCCCTGGCCGCTTCGGCATCTTTGGTGCGGCCCGCCGCTTCG
This sequence comes from Mycobacterium sp. ENV421, assembly GCF_002887815.1. Classification (GTDB taxonomy): domain Bacteria; phylum Actinomycetota; class Actinomycetes; order Mycobacteriales; family Mycobacteriaceae; genus Mycobacterium. The sequence continues at coordinate 53,438 of NZ_PDHO01000005.1, forward strand.
GCCTTCTCGGCCTGCCGCTCGAACTGCTCGACCCGGGCGCGGAACTGCTCGGCGCGGGCCTGCGCCTCCGGATCGGTCCGCCCCGAGTCGGCGGCGTCGCGCACCTTCTTCTCGACCGCACGCAAGCGGCGTTCCAGATCGGCCGATCGCTCCCGCGGCACCTTGCCGATCGCATCCCACTTGTCGGTGATGTTCCGCAATGCCGAGCGGGCCGCGTCCGGGTTGGCGGTGTCGAGTTTCTCCGCTTCGGCCAGCAAGGCCTCCTTGGCGGTGGCATTGGCCTGGAATTCGCTGTCCCGCTCGGCATTCACCGCGTTGCGCGCGGCGAAGAAGGTGTCCTGGGCCGCCTTGAACCGATGCCACAGGGTGTCGTCGACGTCCTTGGCTGCCCGGCCGGCCGCCTTCCACTCGGCGAGCAGGTCGCGGAACGCGGCCGCCGTCGCCGACCAGTCGGTGGAGCCGGACAGCTCCTCGGCGCGCACGCACAACTGCTCCTTGGCCTGCCTGGCGCCGGCGCGTTCGCGGTCCAGGTCGGCGAAGTGCGAGCCCCGGCGCCGGTTGAACGTTTCGCGGGCCGCCGAGTAGCGCTTCCACAGCGCGTCGTCGGTCTTGCGGTCCAGGCCGGTGATGGTGCGCCACTCGTCGAGAATTGCGCGCAACCGGTCGCCGGCGGCCTTCCACTGGGTGGAGCTCGTCGCCAGTTCCTCGGCTTCGGCGGCCAGCGCCTCCTTGCGCGCGGTCTGCTCGGCCCGGTGTTGCTCGCGACGGGCCCGATCGGCCGCCGCGGTTTCCTCGGCGTGGTCGCGGATCGCGGCCAGCCGCGCGGCCAGCGCGTCGAGGTCGCCGAGAACGCTTGCCGTGGGCAGGGTTTCAGCCAGAGAGGCAGCCGCGGCTTTGATCTTGCGGGCATCGCCGGTGCCGGAGGCCAGCCGCGTCTCCATCAACGTGACCTCGGTGGCGAGATCTTCGAAGCGCCTGCCGAAATGGGCGAAGGCCGCCTCGGTGTCGCCGGCCTGCCACGAGCCGATATTGCGTTCGCCCTCCGAAGTGATCAACCAGACCGTGCCGTCGTCGTCGACCCGGCCGAACCGGTGCGGGTCACTCGATGGCGGCAGCACCACCGGCGCGGTGGGTGCGTGGGGCTTGGGGACGGGTCGCGGTGGTCCCGGTCGGGGAGCCGGCTTCGGGGCTCCGTCGGCGCTGGGTTGGTCGATTGTCATGGACTCGCCTCACCTACCCTCCGCGCGGTGTTCCCGCGCATCTGCCGCGCGACGCGGCGCCACTGCTGCACGTCCGGCGACCATGGTCACGGCCGCCGTCCTCGTTGGTATTGAACCAGGTCGATGCCACCCATGCGCCCGGGTTGGCTGGTCTGAGGTTGCGGACGACGTCAATCGGCGGGCACGCTGACTGCCCGAGCACGAGGAGATCAGTGATGCACAGGTCGGACATCGCCACCCTGTTCGCTCTCGGGGCCGCGCTGCTGATCGCGATCGGCGACGTCATCCAGCAACGTTCCGCGCACGCCGTCACCGACCAGCAGGTCGGTCCCATCGCCTTGTTCCTGCAGTTGCTCAGGGACAGGACCTGGTGGCTGGGCAGCCTGGTCGCCGCCGGCGGATTCGCGCTGCAGGCCGCCGCCCTGGGGTTCGGCTCGGTCCTTCTGGTGCAGGCCCTGATCGTGACGTCTCTGCTGTTCGCGCTGCCGCTGAGCGCGCGCTTCGCGGGCCGGCGGATCACCCGCTACCAGTGGATCTGGGCGGTGCTGCTGGCCACGGCCGTTGCCGTGATCGTCACGGTCGGCGACCCGTCCAAGGGGCAGGCGCGGGCTGGGTTCGAGATGTGGAGCTGGGTGGCCGCCACGCTGGGTCCGCTGCTGCTGCTGTGCCTGCTGGGTGCGCGGGTCTTTCGCGGCAAACCGGTGGCGGCGGTGTTGCTGGGGCTGGTGGCGGGTTCGTTGTGGGGGTTGTTCGCGGTCCTGATGAAGGGCGTGGTCGACGAACTCGATCACGGGATCGTGGCGGTGCTGAAGCTCCCCGAGCTCTACGTGTGGGCGGTGGTGGCCATCGCGGCGACGGCGATTCAGCAATCGTCCTTCCGGGCCGGGTCGATGGCCGCGTCGCTCCCGGCGGTCACGGTCAGCGAACCATTGGTCGCCTCGGTTCTCGGCGTCGCCATTCTCGGGGAGATGTTGCGCCCCGGCCGGTCCGGGTGGGCGTTTCTGGTGATCGCCGTCGTGGTGATGATTGCGGCCACAGTGGAGTTGGCGCGCACGGAGGCCGCGCCGATGCCGGATCCCGCCGCGCCGATACCCGGCTGACGGCCACTAGCGTGGGAGGCGTGCTGTCCGCCGTTGTCCTGACGCCTTCGGCGCCCGTACTGGTGCCTGAACTGGCCGGTGCGGCCGCCGCCGAGGTCGCCGAGTTTCGCGACGCCGCGCTGGCTGCTGCTGCCGCGCTGCCCGATCGATGGGTCGCCGTCGGTGTCGGCGCCGCCGATCAGACCATCGAGCCCGACGCCCGCGGCACCTTCGCCGGCTACGGGGTGGACGTTCCCGTCGCGCTGTCCCCGGACGCGCCCGCCGCGGTGCGTGAGTTGCCCCTGTGCGCCCTGTTCGCCGGGTGGCTGCGCGGGCAGGCCAACCCCGCGGCCTGCGCGCAGGTCCGGGTGTACGACGCCGACCACGACGCCGGCCGGGCTCTGGAGTTCGGCCGGCTGCTGCGCGCCGAGATCGACACCACCGACGAACCGGTCGGTGTCCTGGTGGTCGCCGACGGCGCCAACACACTGACGCCGCCCGCGCCCGGCGGCTACGACCCCGACGCCACGGCCGTGCAGGCCGCCCTCGACGACGCGCTGGCCTCAGGTGACAGTGTTGCGCTGGCGGGGCTCCCCGGCGGCATCGTCGGCCGCGTCGCCTACCAGGTGCTGGCCGGGCTGGTGGGTTCCGGACCGCGGGAGGCCACCGAGTTGGCGCGGGGTGCGCCGTACGGGGTGGGGTACTTCGTCGGCACGTGGACGCCGTGACCCGGCCGATCGCGGTGATCGGGCCGACGGGTACCGGGAAGTCGGCGCTGGCCCTCGACGTCGCCGAACGGCTCGGCGGCGAAATCGTCAACGCCGACGCCATGCAGCAGTACCGCGGCATGGACATCGGCACCGCCAAGCTCACCGTCGCTGAACGGCGCGGCATCCCGCACCACCAGCTCGACGTCCTCGACGTGGCGCAGACCGCGACGGTCGCGCGCTACCAGGAGGCCGCCGCCGCCGACGTCGAGGCCATCGCGTCGCGCGCAGTGCCACCCGTGATCGTGGGCGGCTCGATGCTCTACATCCAGTCGCTGCTCGACGACTGGGCGTTCCCGGCCACCGACCCCGAGGTTCGGGCGCGGTGGGAACACCAGCTCGCCGAGGTCGGGGTCGCCGCCCTGCACGCTGAGCTGGGCCGTCGCGATCCGGCCGCCGCCGAGGCGATCCTGGCCACCGACGGCCGGCGGATCGTGCGCGCGCTGGAGGTGGTCGAACTGACCGGCCAGCCGTTCGCGGCGTCGGCACCCCGGATCGGGACGCCCCGCTGGGACACGGTGATCTTCGGGTTAGATTGGGACACAAGCATTCTCGACGAGCGACTGGCGCAGCGCACCGACCTCATGTTCGAGGGCGGTCTGGTCGACGAGGTGCGCACGCTGCTCGACGCCGGCCTCCGGCAGGGCGTCACCGCCGCGCGCGCCATCGGCTACGCCCAGGTGCTCGACGCGCTGGATGCCGGCGCCGGAGATCAGGATCTGGCCCAGGCGCGCGAGCTGACCTTCATCGGCACGAGGCGATATGTGCGCCGGCAACGGTCGTGGTTCCGCCGCGACCATCGCATCCACTGGCTCGACGGCGCCGCCCCCGACCTTGCCGACCAGGTGATAGACCGGTGGCGGGACGTATCCTGATCAGGTGATCTACGCATGATCTTCTCGAAGGGGCACGGCACCGAGAACGACTTCGTGTTGCTGCCCGACCTGCCCGCGCAGCTGCAGCTGGCGCCCGCCGCCGTGGCCGCGCTGTGCGATCGGCGCCGAGGGCTTGGCGCCGACGGCGTGCTGCGGGTCACCACCGCAGCGGCGGCCGTCGATGCCGGTGTGCTGGACCGGCTGCCCGAAGGCGTGGACAGCGGCGACTGGTACATGGACTACCGCAACGCCGACGGCTCGATCGCCCAGATGTGCGGCAACGGGGTCCGGGTGTTCGCGCACTACCTGCGGGCCAGTGGCCTGGAGCAACGCGACGAGTTCGTGGTCGGCACCCTGGCCGGACCGCGCCCCGTGGTCGTGCATCACGCAGATGCGCTGGCAGCCGAGGTCACCGTCGACATGGGGAAGGTCAACCTGCTGGGGACCGGCACCGCCACCGTCGGCGGCAGGCACTTCACCGGAGTCGGCGTGGACGTCGGGAACCCGCACCTGGCCTGCCTTGATCCCGGTCTCACCGAACAAGCGCTGGCCGACCTCGACGTCGCCGCGCCGGTGGTGTTCGACCACGGGCAGTTCCCGGACGGCGTCAACGTCGAGGTGCTGACCATCGCCCGCGATGGCGCCGTCAGCATGCGGGTACACGAACGTGGTGTCGGCGAAACGCGCTCCTGCGGAACCGGAACAGTCGCCGCTGCGGTCGCGGCCCTGGCCCACCTCAATCTGTCCACCGGCACGCTGCGTGTCCGCATCCCCGGCGGCGAGGTCACCGTCGAGGTCACCCACACCTCCAGCTCGCTGCGGGGCCCGTCGGTCCTCGTCGCGCACGGCGAACTCGCCGACGACTGGTGGGCGGCCCAACTCTGACGGCACGTTATTCAGGTGCACGACGTTGGACACCCGTGGCACCATCGATTACCGCTTATGACAGAAACGCCTATGACAAGAGCTGACCCGCCCGACCCCAGCGTCGGCGAACTCGCGCTCGAAGACCGCGCTGCCCTCAAACGGGTTGCCGGGCTGTCCACCGAACTCACCGACATCTCCGAGGTCGAGTACCGCCAGCTTCGGCTGGAACGGGTCGTCCTGGTGGGGGTGTGGACCGAAGGCAGCGCCGCCGACTCCGAGGCCAGCCTGGCCGAACTGGCCGCGCTGGCCGAAACGGCCGGTTCCGAGGTGCTCGAAGGGCTCATCCAGCGCCGTGACAAGCCCGACCCCTCCACCTACATCGGCTCCGGCAAGGCTCAGGAGCTGCGCGAGGTCGTGATCGCGACCGGCGCCGACACCGTGATCTGCGACGGCGAGCTCAGTCCCGCGCAGCTCAACGCGCTGGAGAAAGTGGTCAAGGTCAAGGTCATCGACCGGACCGCGCTGATCCTGGACATCTTCGCTCAGCACGCCACCAGCCGGGAAGGCAAGGCGCAGGTGGCGTATGCCCAGATGGAGTACATGCTGCCGCGGCTGCGTGGCTGGGGTGAATCGATGTCCCGCCAGGGCGGCGGCGCAGGCGGCAGCGGCGGCGGCGTGGGTACCCGCGGCCCCGGTGAGACCAAGATCGAAACCGACCGGCGCCGGATCCGCGAACGGATGTCGAAGCTGCGCCGCGAGATCAAGGACATGAAACAGATCCGCGACACGCAGCGCAGCCGGCGGTTGCACAGCGACACCGCGTCGATCGCGATCGTCGGCTACACCAACGCAGGCAAGTCCAGTCTTCTCAACGCGCTGACCGGCGCCGGTGTCCTGGTGCAGAACGCATTGTTCGCCACCCTCGAACCGACCACTCGCCGAGGCGAATTCGACGACGGACGACCGTTCGTGCTGACCGACACCGTCGGTTTCGTCCGGCACCTGCCCACCCAGCTGGTCGAGGCGTTCCGCTCCACGCTGGAAGAAGTGGTCGACGCCGACCTGCTGGTGCACGTGGTCGACGGCTCCGACAGCAATCCACTGGCGCAGATCGAGGCTGTCCGTCAGGTCATCCGCGAAGTGCAGAACGACCACCACGCGCCGCCGGCCCCGGAGTTGTTGGTGGTCAACAAGATCGACGCGGCCGACGATTTGATGCTGGCTCAGCTGCGTCGCGCGCTGCCCGGTGCGGTCTTCGTCTCGGCGCACACCGGTGAGGGATTGCCGCGTCTGCGCGCCCGGCTGGGTGAGCTCGTCGAGCCGCGGGAGATCACCGTCGACGTGACGATCCCGTACGACCGGGGCGATCTGGTCGCGCGGCTGCACAGCGACGGCCACGTCGATGCTGTCGAGCACACCGAAGCGGGCACCCGCCTGAAAGCCCGGGTGCCCGCCGCGCTGGCCGCAGGCTTGCGGGAATACGCGACGTGACCGCGGATCGGGTGTACTGACGCGTGAACGATCAGGTGATCCGGGGCGGGTCGCCGGTACCGTCGCGCCGAAGCCGGATGAAATGGCGCGCGCCGACAACCATGATCGCCGCCGCCAGCACACCATTGGCGACGGCCAATGCGAGCGTGGCTCGGCCGGTGCGCTCGGCGCCGGGGCCGAAGCTGGCGCGGAAGGCGGCGATGTCACCGTAGGCAAGCACAGCGGTCTCGTTCACCGCGGGGGCCTGCTTGTCGCTTCCGGTGGTGTGGGTTGCCCCCGGCTGCCCCCAGAACACCACCGGATCGCCCGCGCGCAGTCCGCATTCTTCTACCCGGTAGCCGCTGGCCGGCCAGCCCCAGGCCTGCCGCACCGAGCTGATGCCCTGCGCCCAGGCCTGGGAATCGTCGGCGAGGTGCAGGGTGAACGACGATGGCAGCCACGGCTGTATCCGTGACGGTGCGGGAGGCCCGATGTTCTCGCACTGGTACGACGCCAGCAGGGTGCTCATGTCGCGGCGTTGGCCGGGCGTTCGCTCGCCGAGGCGGCCTTCGACGAGTACCCCGTAGATCCGGTGGCGGGGCGCGCTGTTGCGCCAGTCCAGGATGCCCTCGCCGGTGCGGATCTCAGGCAGTGTCGCGAACTGCAGTCCGTCGTCGGCGATGCGCCACAACATCATGGCGACCGCGGTGAAAGCCGCCGCCAACACTGCGCACAGGGTGGCCGCCGCCCATCTGTCGGCGCGGCTTCGCAGGCGGGGGAGCACCACCACGACAACGGCGACCGACAGAATAGTGACGATCACCGTGCCCCCGAAGGTCTTCGCCGCCCGTTCGAAGATCGCCGTGACGCTTGGACCGGTAAGCAAGAATGTGACGGCCAGCGCCACCGCTGATCCGATGGCCACCACGCACAGACGCAGCGCCTTGTCGCGCCAGCGGGAGGACAGCGCAGCGGTGGCGGCCGCGATGGCCAGCCACGCCGCGACCAGGTTCATCGACGGAGGTCTCCGAGTGCGATACGGCAGGCGAGACCGAGCTCGACGAAGTCCTGCAGGCACTCGGGTGCGCGCGTGGCGTCGCTACGCACCCGCACGGTGACGCCGTCGGTGTCCAGGGTCACCGCCGGCTGATCGCGTTCATCACCGTGACGTGCGCACCAGGCACAGACGGCATCGGCGACAGCGGTGAGTTCGGGGCCATCGCGGTCGGCCGTCACGAACACCAACAGCCGCGGGTCGGCCGAGCTGAGCGGCCTCAGCCGGGCGCCGTCGCCGAACCGGGTCAACCCCAGCCAGCCGCGTGCCGGACCGGCCATGGAACCGATCAGCCCGATCGCCATGTCGCGCAGTGGACCTGGCGGTGAAGGCCCGGCGAGCAGTGCGCCCTCGGGATGGCTCGGCCACGCCGACGACCACGTGCTCACGACGATATGGGTGGACGGCGGGGATTGCTGCGCGGCGAAGGAGCGCGAGGTGCGGACCTCCCAATCGCCGTGCCCGGGTCGCACGGTCGTCGAGTCGCCGTCGCGCAACCGCATCCAGCCACGCTCGCCGAGCAACGCATCGAAGCGCGCCCGCCGTCGACGGGACCGGGCGAGCAGCGCGGCCACCCCGAGGCCACAGACGATCGCGGCGAGTACCGCCACTGCAATCGCCATCCGATCCATGAAGCCGCCCGTTCTTGAGGACACCGCGCCTTGCCTCGGTGCGAGCGTAGCCAATCGCGACGCGTCAGGCGCTGTTCCATGTCGTGCAGCTCTCCGCCGAGGGTGGACAGAAGCTGACACCGCGGTAGCGGCTCATGTCCCGGAGACTGACGGCGGGTTCACGTCCCCGCTCGGTGACGGTCACGACCCTGGCTATCGGATCTCCGGGGGGTGGTGCGCCCGTACCGGCGGCAGCGGGCCGTCGAACTTCTCCACCTGCACCAGCACGGCGGCGCCGGTGCAGCCTTGGGCCAGCGACGAGGTGCCGACGTCGTCGGTCAGCACGTTGGGATTGCCGTGCACGCACATCGAGTCCGGGTCCGAGGGATCCAGCGGGTCGTACCACGCTCCGGTCGACAGCTGTACCACCTGCGGCCGCAGCGCCTCGTCGAGGACAACTCCCGCCAGGCAGGATCCGCGGTCGTTGAACACCCGCACCACCTCGCCGCCGGCCAGCCCGCGCTGCGCGGCGTCGGACGGATGCATCCGGATGGGTTCGCGGCCCTGAACTTTCGCGTTCTGGCTGACCGCACCGCCGTCGAGCTGGCCGTGCAGCCGGGTGGCCGGCTGGTTGGCGATCAGGTGAAGCGGAAAGCGTTGGGCGCGTCCGCCGCCCAGCCACTCGACGGGTTCATACCAGCGGGGGTGACCGGCGCAGTCCGGATACTCGAAGCCCGCGATGTCGTCGGAGAAGATCTCGATCTTGCCGCTCGGGGTGGCCAACGCGTGCCCCTGCGGGTCGGCGCGGAAGTCGGCCAGCAGGGTCAGCCCGGTCTCGACCGGAAGCCGCAGGACGCCGTCGGCCCAGAACTGGTCGAAGTCGGGGACCGCGAAATCGATTTCTGCGGACCACTTTTCGTACATGTGCTCGAGCCATTGCCGGGCGGTGCGGCCTTCGGTGAACTGCTCGGCGAAGCCCAGCCGCTCGGCGAGCGCGGCGAACGTGGTGTAGTCGTCGCGGGACTGCGCGAAAGGCTCCGCCAGCGCGGGCATCGCCACCAACAGGGGGTCGTTTCGGGACCCGGAATAGTCGTCACGCTCGAACGCGGTGGTGGACGGGACGACGATGTCGGCGTGCCGTGCCATCGCGGTCCAGTAGGGCTCGTGCACCACCACGGTGTCGACGCGGCCCAGCGCCCGACGCAGCCGGGGCAGGTTCTGGTGATGGTGAAAGGGATTGCCACCGGCCCAGTACACGCATTTGATGTCGGGATAGGTCAGGGTGCGGCCGTTGTAGGTGAACGTCTCACCGGGGTGCAGCAGCATGTCGCTGATCGCCGCGACCGGGATGAACGTCCGGACCGGGTTGACCCCCTGCGGCAGCGACGGCAGCCGATGCCGCAGCGGCGGCAGGCCGGGTTCGTTCATCGAGCCGTATCCGTGGCCGAATCCGCCTCCGGGAAGGCCGATTTGGCCGAGCATGGCCGCCAAGGTCAACCCCATCCACGGCGCCTGCTCGCCGTGCCGGACGCGCTGTAGTGACCAGCTGACGGTGACGATCGTGCGCCGGCCGGCCATCGTCGTAGCCAGGTCGGTGAGGACCGCGGCGTCGATGCCGCAGATCCCGGCGGCCCACTGCGGCGATTTCGGCACGCCGTCCTCGGTGCCGAGCAGATACCGCTCGAACTTCTCGTAGCCGGTGCAGTAGGTGTCCAGGAACTCGCGGTCGGCGAGGTCCTTCGTGGCCAGCACGTAGGCGAGGGCCAGCATGATCGCCACATCGGTTCCGGGGACGGCGGGCAGCCACTCGCACTCGCCGTCGACGTCGCTGTGCAGCGGGCTGATCGAGACGATCGTGCCGCCATTGGCCCGGAACCGGTGCAGCGCGTCGCGGGCCGGGTGCCCGGTGGTGCCGCCGTGGTTGATGCCGGTGTTCTTCAGGTTCACGCCGCCGAAGCAGACCAGCAGATCGGTGTGCTCGACGATGACGTTCCATTCGGTGGACCGCTTGAACAGGTCGTCGTGGGTGCCGACCACCCGCGGCATGATGACACCGGTGGCTCCCAGGCTGTACGAGTGCCGCGAAAATGTATATCCGCCAAGCATCTTCAGGAATCGATGCACCTGGCTCTGGGCGTGGTGGAACCGGCCCGCGCTGGCCCAGCCGTAGGACCCGCCGTAGATCGCCTGGTTGCCGTAGGTGTCGACCACCCGGCGAAGTTCGCCGGCGAGGAGCTCCGTCAGCTCGTCCCAGTCCAGCGCGACGAACTCGTCGGCGCCGCGGGCGCTGCTCGGCCCGGGCCCGTCGCGCAACCAGCCGCGGCGGACGGCGGGTGTGGCGATGCGCGAGGAATGTCGTAGCGACCCGGGCAGGTTGCCAAGCAGCGGAGACGGGTCGGTATCGCCGGGAAACGGGGTGACCGCGATGATGTCGCCGTCGGCGACGTCGGCGCGAAACGCTCCCCAGTGGGCGAGGCTGCTGCGGGCGTCGGGCACCCCAGGAGTCTAAGTGGCGGCGCTTCCACCAGTGGCTTTGGCGAATCCGTCGGTTGCCACGCAGGGCCACCGTGACGACCAACCATCCGGTTGGTTATCCTCGTCTGCAAACCCACAGCGCCGTCCGGAGGGAAGTCATGGCTGTCGAGAAGAACGCAACCGTCAAGTACGAGCGGACCTTGTTCGAGCCCGAGCACGAACTGTTCCGCGAGGCCTACCGGTCGTTCCTCGAGCGGCACGTGGCGCCGTTCCACGACCAGTGGGAGAAGGACAAGATCGTCGATCGTGGGGTCTGGCTGGAGGCCGGCAAGCAGGGCTTCCTCGGCATGGCCGTGCCGGAGGAGTTCGGCGGCGGCGGCAATGCGGACTTCCGCTACAACGTCATTCTGACCGAGGAGACCGCGGCGGCCCGCTACAGCGGGCTCGGATTCGGCCTGCACAACGACGTCGTCGCGCCATACCTGCTGGAACTGACCACCGAGGAGCAGAAGCAGCGCTGGCTACCCAAGTTCTGCAGCGGCGAGTACATCACGGCGATCGCCATGACCGAGCCCGGCACCGGCAGCGACCTGCAGGGCATCAAAACCCGCGCGGTCAAGCAGGGTGATCACTACGTCCTCAACGGCTCGAAGACGTTCATCACCAACGGCATCAACTCCGATCTGGTGATCGTGGTGGCCCAGACCGATCCCGAGAAGGGCGCGCTGGGCTTCTCGCTGCTGGTCGTGGAGCGCGGCATGGAGGGCTTCGAGCGTGGCCGCCACCTGGACAAGATCGGCCTGGATGCGCAGGACACGGCCGAACTGTCCTTCACCGATGTCAAGGTCCCGGTCGAGAACCTGCTCGGCGAGGAGGGCCAGGGCTTCATCTACTTGATGCAGAACCTGCCGCAGGAGCGCCTGAACATCGCGGTGATGGCGGCTGCCGCCATGGAGAGCGTCCTCGAGCAGACCCTGCAGTACACCAAGGAGCGCAAGGCGTTCGGCAAGCCGATCGGCAGCCAGCAGAACAGCCGCTTCCTGCTGGCCGAGCTGGCCACCGAAGCGACCGCGGTCCGCATCATGGTCGACGAGTTCATCCGGTTGCACCTCGACGGCAAGCTGACCGCCGAGCAGGCCTCGATGGCCAAGTGGTACGCGGCCGAGAAGCAGGTCCACCTCGTTGACCGCTGCCTGCAGTTGCACGGCGGCTACGGCTACATGCGCGAATATCCGGTGGCCAAGGCCTACCTGGACGCCCGCGTTCAGACGATCTACGGCGGCACCACCGAGATCATGAAGGAGATCATCGGACGCAGCCTGGGCGTCTGACCCCGCAAGCGGGGCTGAACTGCGGTTTTAGTTCCCCGTCACTCGGCTGCCGAAGCGGCGGGCGCTGGTGATGCGCCCCGGTTTGTCCTGGGGATTTAGGGTGTTTTCCCCCGTCAACGCGTCGGTTATCTCGTAGAAACGCCGCGTGTCGTGAGGTGCTGAAGCACAGTTGACACGGAGGATGAGGGGAAGCATCTTGACCGACACTGCGGGGAGAGTGCATGACCAGGCTTGGAAGTCGTCTCAGTAGAGGCGTCGGGCGGATGGCGCTCGGCGTCTTGGCGACGGCTGCGGCCGCGCTGCTGTGGGCGCCCGGGGCGATCGCGAGCCCCGAAACCGACGCGAGCGACGCCATCAATCAGGCGTGGGAGACCGCTGGCGGCGATGGTTCTCCGGTGGGCACCAAGGACGGCGACGTCTACGCCGTCGGCGACGGATTCGCCCAGAACTTCAGCGGCGGCAAGATCTTCTTCACCCCGGCCACCGGCGCCCACCTGCTCTTCGGGGCCGTCCTGGACAAGTACCAGGCGCTCGGCGGTGCAGCCGACAGCGACCTCGGATTCCCGACCATCGACGCGGTCGCGGGTCTGGTCGGGCCGGACAGCCAGGTCAGCACATTCAGTGCCAGCGACAAGCCGGCCATTTTCTGGACACCGGCCACCGGCGCGTGGGTGGTACGCGGCGCGATCAACGCCGCGTGGGACAAGCTCGGCGGGTCGGCGGGCACGATGGGCGTCCCCACCGGGGAAGAGACCTTCGACGGTACGGTGATCAGCCAGAAGTTCACCGGCGGCGAGATCTCCTACGACACCGCCGCGAAGACGTTCACCACCGTGCCACCCGAGCTCGCGGCCAACTTGGCCGGCGTCGAGGTGCCCAGCGACGCGACAACCGCGATCAACCAGGCGTGGCGGGCCGCAGGCGGGCTCGCGGGACCGCTCGGCGCCCGCCAAGGACCGCAGCAGGCGATCGGCACCGACGGCGCCGCGCAGGATTACGCGGGCGGCAAGGTCTTCTACTCCCCGGCGACCGGCGCGCATGCGGTCACCGGCGCGATCCTGGCCAAGTACGAGGCGCAGGGCGGCCCGACCGGAGACCTGGGACTGCCGACCGGAACCGAAGCGGACGGCGGCGCGCCCAACAGCCGGGTCAGCGCTTTCAGCGCCGCCGATAAACCGGTGATCTTCTGGACTCCCGACAACGGTGCCATCGTGGTGCGCGGTGCGATCAACGCCGCCTGGACCAAGCTGGGCGGTGCCACCGGCAAGCTCGGTGTACCGACCGGCGAGCAGAGCGTCAACGGCGACACCGTGAGACAGAAGTTCAGCGGTGGCGAGATCTCCTGGAACAAGGCCAGCAACACGTTCACGACCAAACCGCCGGAACTCGCCGGTTCGCTGTCCGGTGTTCAGGTTCCGGCCGCCGGGCCGCAGGCCGGCCAGGCGGGCAGCAAGTCCGGCAACGGTTTCACCTTCCACTGGTGGTGGCTGCTGATCATCGTCCCGGTCCTGTTGCTGCTGGCCGTGATCGGCCTGGGCGTGCTGTGGCTGCAGCGCCGCCGCAGCGGTGGCGAGGAGATCGACGACGACTTCGACGACTCGGACTACGACGACGATCATTGGCCCAGTGAGGTCACCGGCGAGGCTGACGCCGCGGCCGCGTCGCGCTTCTCGACCTACCCCGACGGCGGCGTTCCGCAGGTCGCCGCTGCGCCGGGCTTCGGCTGGGCGCCCACCGAAGACGAGAAGTCGCAACCCGGACCCGAGGACGTGTTCGACGGCGACGAGGACTCCATCGACACCACACCGACCCGCATCCCCGCCGAGGCCGCCGAAACCGGCGGGTACGAGGCAGACGAAGCCGACGAGGTGCCGGCGGAACTCGAGTACGCCGAGGTCGAGGAGATCGAGGACGACGAGTCGAGCGATTCAGGCCGCCATGCGGCGGTCAATCTCGGGGAGTCGCAATCGATGTGGCGGCTCGACATGGGAGAGCTCGGCACGCCGCGGCGTCGGCGCGCTGCCGAGCCCGAGCCCGAGCCCCCACTGGAGCCCGAGCCGGCACCGGAGGAGATCGTCGAGTCCGACGTGGTGGACATCGAGGAAGAAGACTCCACGCAGCCGGCTGAAGTCCTGCAGTCCGACGTGCATGCCGAAGCGGCAGCCCATCGTCCGGCTATCCACCTTCCGCTCTCGGATCCGTATCAGGCTCCCGAGGGCTATGTGGTCAAGGCCAACACACATTCGGGGCTGTACTACACCCCGGACTCGGCGTTGTACGACCACACCGTGCCCGAAGTGTGGTTCGCCAGTGAGGAACTCGCGCAGGCGAACGGTTTCCACAAGGCGGAGTGAGGCTTTCGCCCCGGTCCGCTAGACCTTGCGGAGAACGGTGACGACCTTGCCGAGGATCGCGGCGTCGTTACCGGGAATGGGATCGAACGCCGGGTTGTGCGGCATCAGCCACACCTGGCCGCTGGTGCGCTTGAACGTCTTCACCGTTGCCTCGCCGTCGATCATCGCCGCGACGATGTCGCCGTTGTCGGCGACGTTCTGCTGACGGACCACGACCCAGTCGCCGTCGCAGATCGCCGCGTCGATCATGGATTCACCGACGACCTTGAGCAGGAACAGCGACCCGTCGCCGACCAACTCGCGCGGAAGCGGGAACACGTCCTCGACGGCTTCCTCGGCGAGGATCGGGCCGCCGGCGGCGATGCGTCCGAGCACCGGCACGAACGTCGGTTCGGGGAGCGCGTCCGAACCGGCGACCTCGGTGCGCACGTGGCTCACCGCGTCGTCGGCTCCGCGCACGTCCACCGCGCGCGGCCGGTTGGCATCGCGGCGTAGATAGCCCTTGCGCTCCAGGGTGCGCAGCTGGTGAGCCACCGATGACGTGGATGTGAGGCCGACGGCGTCGCCGATCTCACGGATGCTGGGGGGATAGCCGCGGCTGGTGACGGAGGCGCGGATCACGTCGAGGATGGTGCGCTGCCGCTCGGTCAGCCCGGATGTCTCACTGCGCTCGCTCATAGGGCCGAATCTAGCCGGGCCCGCGTCAAAATTCAAACATTTGTTCGACCGTGTCGCGATTCGATGTTCTTCGGTGGCCGGCGGAGCAGAACTTGTCGGTGGTCGGATTTATTCTTCGAACACGCTCGCTCACATGTTCGGTTTTCGAACGGATGATCGAGTATATTTCGAACACAAGAGCGAACCGGGGCGGCCCTGAAGGAAGGACACGGACGTGACAGTCATCGATGATCGACAGGTTTACATCTCGGCACCGGTGTACCGGCGGACGGCCGGCGCGCCTGTTTCTCCTGCTCGGCGCCGTCCGGCCGGCGTTCGTGCCCACCGGCCGCACCCGGCGCGGCCGGCCATCACGCCGATGCGGTATCGGGGCACGGGGGTTGCGGTCTCCCGGGCGCCGCACACACGCAGGCCGGTCAGCACTGCGGTCACGATCGCGCTGGCGGGAGTGGCCGCGTTGATCACCCTCTGGCTCGGTATGGTCGGCCACTTCAGCGCCGCGCCCGCGGCCACCGAGCAGATGCCGGACCAGCTCGCCGTCGTCCAGGTTCAGGCAGGGGAGACGCTGCAGCAGCTGGCCGGACGGGTCGCGCCGGATGCGCCCGCCGGACAGGTGGTGCAACGCATCCGCGATTTGAACAAGCTCGAGTCGGCGTCGCTGGACGCCGGGCAGACGCTGATCGCGCCGATCGGCTGACGGCCGTGTTGGCCGCAGCCGCTCCCGCGGACGGCGCAGGTAGGCTCTCAGTGGTTCGACGTATCGGGCCACTGAGCGAAGGAGCGGTCATGCACTGTCCGTTCTGCCGCAACCCGGACTCCCGTGTTGTCGATTCCCGCGAGACCGACGAGGGCCAGGCCATCCGGCGTCGCCGCTCCTGTCCGGAGTGCGGCCGGCGGTTCACCACTGTGGAGACCGCGGTGCTGGCGGTGGTGAAGCGCAGCGGCGTCACCGAGCCGTTCAGCCGGGAAAAGGTCGTCAGTGGCGTTCGCCGGGCCTGCCAGGGCCGCGATGTCGATGACGACGCGCTCAATCTGTTGGCCCAACAAGTGGAGGACACCGTGCGGGCGGCCGGCTCGCCCGAGATCCCCAGCCACGAGGTCGGACTGGCCATCCTCGGCCCGCTACGTGAACTCGACGAGGTTGCCTATCTGCGATTCGCGTCGGTGTACCGCTCGTTCAGCTCAGCCGAGGACTTCGAGCGTGAGATTGAGGCGCTGCGCTCCCACCGGTCCGTCGGTACCTCCGGCTGAGCAATTCAATCGAGCTGTCGCACACCGTCGCTGACCACTCGGCCGGCAATCAGCACCCACCCTTGCGCGTCCCATGTCGTGAAGATCTGCGATCCCTTGCCCTGGGTGATCGTCAGGTCGCGGCTCAGGTAATCGGTCACCCGTGCCGCCGCGGATCCGGTGGCCTCGTCCTCGGGCACGCCGAGATCGGCGGCGAACATCCGCGACCGGATGTGCCCGCCGTCGCGATCCAGCCACGCCCACAGGTAATGCTCCGCGTCGTCGGAGTAGTCGTCCGGGTCGGCGGCCAGCAGTTCGTCCACCGAGTCCAGGTCATGAATGGCGAACTCCGGCGACCACTCGGCCCGAACCCGGATCACCGTGCGCTCGTCGTCGTAGGTGACCCCGACGATGCCGGCCGGAACCTGCAGGGTGTGAATCGGCGTGGCGCGCTCCCGCAGCCACCAGGCCGCGCCCACGGTGGGGTGCCCGGCGAACGCCAATTCCGTGGCCGGAGTGAAGATGCGGGCGTGCGCGGTGGTTGACCCGTCGGCCGGCAGGTCGATGAATATGGTTTCGCTGTAACCTAATTCGGTCGCAATGCGCTGGCGGTTACCGGCCGGCACGGTTGCCGCGTCCACCACGCCCAGCGGATTGCCGAAATTGCCGGCTTCATCGGTGAACACCCGCAACACGGTCACGTCGACGGTCATGATTCGACTTTACGACGCGGCGGGTCCGGCTCTCCACGGTCGGCGGATCTGCGTGTTCACGCGGGAATCTGCGCATTGGCGGAGAACTCCGACGTGTCACCATCGGAACTGGTGGCGGTCATGGTGATGTAGCCACCGGCGTTGACGTTGGCTGGCGCCGGGATACTGACGGTGTTCGATCCGTGCACAGCGGACAGCGTCTGCAACAGCTGTTGGCCCTGTACGGGGATGGCCGTGCCGGCGGGCGAGTAGAAGATCTGGACGGTGTACTCGCCAGAGTCGGGCGGAATAACGGTGAACGACACCGTCAGGCTTCCCGCGTTCAGGGTTGCCGAGTGCACATCGGGCGGCGGCTGGTTGTTGTTTGCGCCGGCCTCGAGATGGATCCCGAGGCCGCCCGTGCCACCGTTGCCGAAGATGGAGTTCGACAGGATTTGGTTGCCGCTGCCCGCACTGACGAGCACGCCGTCACTGCCGTTGTCGAGGACGACGTTGTTCTCGACCACGGTGCCCTGTGCGCCGTCGATCTGAATACCGTTGCCGCCGTTGCCGCTGATTGCGAAATCGCGGAGCACCGAACCGGTGGCTTGTCCGATCACGACGCCGCTGTCGGTGAACCCCTGGATCAGACCGCCACCGGTGAATGCCGCCGTGACGCCTTTGCCGACCGAGAGACCTTTGTCGGCCGAGAAGCCGAGGTTGCCCGCCAGGGCAACATAACCCGGTGCTGTGACGGTGGCGGAGCCGCCGGCGGTCGCTGTCACTGTCAACCCACCCAGTGGGTTGGTCGCACCCACATCGCCGTTGAGGGTGGCCGTCTTGCCGTCACCGGGGGTGAGGCTCAGCTGGTAGCCGCTGCCGGCGTTGGCGTCGATGCGCCCGCTGAAGGTGATGTCACCGCCGGTGATGCTGGTGGGTCCGGCCAGCGTGGTGGCCCCGCCGACCGAGAACGATCCGCTCGACACCGAATAGCCGCCGTTGAGGGACACCGCATCGGCATAGACCTGGCTGCCTGTGGTCGTCACCGACGCGGTACTGGTCGACCCGCCGGCGTCCGTCGTCAATGCGGCCAGCGGTTGTCGGCTGCCAACCTCCCGCGCGAATGTGGTTGTCCCTGACGAGTCGACAGCAAGTGATTCGGCGCCGGTGCCGGCGTCGATGGTCCCGGAGAACCTGACGTCACCGTTGCCGGCCTGTACATGGGTGTCGCCGAGCACGGTCGTCACACCGGCGACGGAGAAATCACCGTTGCCGGTGCTGTAGTTGCCGGACAGGTTTGCGTTCTGGCGATAGGTTTGCGATCCCGTCGTGGTCACCGACTTCAGCGTCACCGTCGACTGCCCGCCGGTCGGTCGCAACCAGATGATCTGGTCGGCGACGTCGAACATGACGTCGTACTCGTTGTAGAGGTTCAGCCCCGTGTTGACGTTTTGGATCCCGCCGGGCTCGCCCTGTTCGTAGTTGACGAGGTTGACCGACCCGTTGTCGCCGGCTTCGAACGTCCACTTCAGCGGCGGCCGCCCCTTGGTAGTGGGGAAGTCCGCGATGAAAGTCGTCCCGGCTTGCAACTTTCCGCCGTCGTTGAACGGATCACCGCCCAGCCCCTGGGTGCGAACACCTGTGGACGGTGCTCCGCTGTCGATGAGGGACGGCAGCGTGGACGTGATGCCGATCTGTTGTGGGGGCTGATCCCCCTGCTGCGCACTGTAGCTCGGTGAGAAGCCGAACCAACTCAGGACCGGGTAGCCGGAGACCGGATACGTTCCGCCGCCGGGCTGTGGGGTCACCGGCACCGCGTAGGTGAATTGCGCACGCAAGTCATCGGTGACCCCGACGCTGAGCTGTGGCTGAATTCCGATGGGCCCCAATTGCACGAGGAATCCACTGGACAGATTTCCGGGAAGCTGCAGTAGCGGGTTCGCCAGCGAGCTGCCGAGGCCGGGAACCGCCAGCGTGTCGAAGGAGGCGCCGAAATCGCCGAAGAAATGGTCTTCGACCGGTGGTGCGTCGGGATTGGTGAAGTCGAATGTGGTGTCCTTGTTGGTGTTTCCACCGTTGAGGATCGCCGCAAGCTGGATGGGCTGTCCGGTGGACACCGTCTGCGTGCCCGTGCCGATCGTGATGCGGGTATCGGCGACGACCCCGTCGAAGTAGTTCCCGGAGGAATATGTCTCCGAAACCGGCGTGGCGGTCAACGGTACGTCTTTCCAGAATGCGGAGTTGTAACCGGCGAAGAACGCCACTCCGCCGGTGTCGAATTCGTACATCTGCGAGGGGTTGTCGCCGATTGCGACGTCGATCCCGTATTTGACCTGTGCCTGGCCGGTTGTGCTGAACTCCGGCAGATAGTGCAGCGGCACGGTCGCGGTTTGGGTCGACTGCGGAATGACCAGCGCGGCGATGCCCTGGGTGAGCAAACTGGCCAGCGGGGCCTGACCGCCGACTGCGGCACCAAATGTGGTCGTGCCCAACGCCGTCACCGTCAGCGATTGCTTACCCGCTTGCGCGGCGTCGACCGTTCCGGTGAACAAGACATCACCGTCGCCCGCATCGATGGACACATCGTCGGCGAGGACCACGGATCCGTGGATGCTCACGGCGTGATCGCTGCGAATGGCGCCACGCAGCACGAGCGTGTCGCCTGAAGCGACCGACGCGCTGACGGCACCGTCCACAGAACCGGTGGAATCGAAACGGATGGAGTCGATTTGGGACGTCTGCAGGCTGGCGAGCACCTTTCCGGATGTCAGAACCAGGCCGGCGCAACCCGCATTGCCGGGATTGGTCACTGTCACAGTCGTATTCGGCGTGGTGGTGAACGTCGTCGCGCGCACAAATGACGGGTCGCCCGATATCTGCAGGGTGGAGCCGGTCTGCCGCAGGTAGACCGCGCTGCCGGTGTTCACGGCGACGGTCAGCGCGGTGCCGACCTGGCTGGCGGTGACACCCTCGGGCACCAGGAACAACGTGCGTCGGATCAACACCAGCGCTCCGGCGACGAGGTCGGAAATCGGATTCGGGCCGAACGTGGACAACCAGGTGAATGCGGAGTTGAACACATGGTTGACCGCGACGGTGATCCCCTGGGCGATCGAGGGGGCCGCGGCGCCCCAACAGGCCGCGCAGTCGGTGCCGAGTATCGATGCCGCGGTCGGGCCGGCCAGGCGGGCCGGCGGGGTGGCGGGCCCTGCGGCGGAGGTGTCCCCCGGGGCGGGGCGGGCCGACCCACCTTGTGTGCCGTGAGCCGGAGAGGTCGACATAGGAACGGATGCCGGCGCCACGGCGGTGCCCCGCGGCGTCGAGGTCCGCTCCGGTCTGCGTCGGGATGCGCCCGGCAGGTCCGGTCCCGATGGCGCACCGGATGCGGGGTCGAGTAAAGCTGTTGGTCGGGCTTTGGTTCCGGGCTGTGGCCGCCCGGTGGGGTACCTGGGGATCGGCCGGTCGGCTGTGCGGCCGGAGCGGGCCCCTGCGGGCTTGGATTGGGCTGCCGCCGGCGCGGCGGACGGGTCTGTCCCCGTCGAATCGGCTGCGGCAACCCCAAGGTGGGGCCCACCCAACGAGATCCCCACGACGAACGCTGCGGTTCCCAGCCGTGCGGCATTGATGAACATCGTCACACGTCGCTCACGGGCGTGGAGAACTCGGAGGTGTTGGCCGGCGCCGTCACCGGTGTGGCGGTGACGGTGATCCACTGATCGTCGGGTCCGACCGAGAAATCTTGACTGAAGTCACCGGCCGAGGTGGTGAACGATCCGAGTAGATGCCGACCCTGAGCGTTCACTCCTTCGGACGGCGGTGACCCGAATACCTGGACCTCGAACTGTCCGGAGTATCCGCCCACCGCGGTCACCGTGCCGTGCACCCGCACCTGGGTTTCGTTGTCCACCAACGTGGCTGATACCGAGCTGGGTGCCGGTTGTCCGCCATTTGCGCCGTAAGTCAGGGCGATTCCGTGGCCGGCGTTGGAATGGATGGAATTGGACAGGATCGAGTTGCCGGTCGACGTCGCTGCGCTGACCGCGACACCGTCACCGGTGTTGTGGGCGATCGTGTTGGCGTTGAGCACATTGTCGGCGCCGATGATGCTGACACCGTCTCCGCCATTGTCTGAGATCGTGTTACCGGTGATCGTCAGATTGTCCACTCCGGTGGGGGCGTTGGGATTTTCGAAGTGCGCGGCGGTGAACTCGCCGTTGCCGGCGAATGCATCCTGCGCCTGCTGGGTGGATCCGACCTTGACCCCGAAATAGCCTCCTGCTGCGTCGTAGAGGTAGTCGAAGGCGGCGAAGACATCGCGTCCGGTGTTGAAGAACTGCTGGCTCTGGGGTGCCATGTTCTCGGTGTAATTGCCTGCCAGAGGGTTGAAGAACGCGACATCGGTGGGAGCGAGCAGGTTGTCCGCGCGGACGATGCTGCCGGTGGAATCGGTCTGGAAGTGGTAGCTGACACCGGAATTCGAGCCGCCGGAATTGAGCAGGTCCACGGTCATCTTTCCGGAGAACGACGACGTGGGCGTCTGACCCGGCAAGGTGAGGATCCCAGTCGGAATTCCCATGTCGATCACGAGCTGACCGGTGCCGTATGTGGTGTTCTCGTAGGTGACCGTCCCGGTCGCCGGTTGCCAATCGGGCGCGCTCTGCGTTCCCTGTTGCAGGCCGGTCGGGGCCAGATCGGTGTAGGCGAAGCCGGTTACGGCGCTGTCCAGGCCGAGAGTCACCCCACCGGCGGACAGAACATACCCCGGGCGCATGGCGCCGTCCTGCATCTCGGTGAGGTTCAGGAAGGCGTTGTAGGCCTGGTTGTATTCGTTGGTCGTCGGTGCTGTGCCCTGACCGGATCGATCGAATCCGATGCCGAAGTTGGCAACCGGGGCCAGTAGTTCGTTGCCGTCCACGATGTTGTCGGCATAGTTGGCCCACCAGCCGCCCGGGATTGTGACGGTGCCCTTACCCGGGCCGGCCGACGGATTGGTCACGATGGTGGCCTGCTGCGTCTGACTGCCATTGGTGATGACGATGGTGCCTGTGGACACCGTTGTGCCGAACGTCGTGTTGGGTACCGTGCTGCCTGGCATCGGAGTCATCGAGGCGCCCACCGCGCTGACCACCAGGACCGGGACGCTGGCCTGTGCCCTGCGGCTCTGATCGGTGCCGTTGGCGTCCACGTATGCCGACTGCGAGAACGTGATGGGAAGCTGGACCCAGTCGCCGAAGAAGAGCCTGTTGGAGCTGTTGAGGTAGACGTAGCCTTTGCCCAGTTGTGTTCCCTGGCCGGTGATTTCGGCCGGAAGTTGAAGGGCGTCGAAGTAGAGTCCGCGAGAGCCGGTGTCCAGGTTGACTGTCACATTCGTTGTGCCGTGCGGAGCCGCGCCGATCTGCAGCTGGATCTGTGGGTCGGCCGGTGGGGTGGTGGGGTCGTAGAAATCCGGATTGTTCGCATAACTGACGACGTAGTGACCGAGCCCCGCGGTGTAACCGGTCAGCGGATTGCCGCCGGCGGTCGTGGCCTGGCCGATACCGGCGCCGAGGGAGATTCCATCGGAGCCGTTGGCTGAGATCGTATTGCCGGTGATCACAGTGGAGGTGAAGTCGCCGGTGGCGAATTCGATGCCGTGCAGCTGGTTGTCCTTGATCGTGTTGCCGGTGATCAGCAGACCCTGCACGCCACCGGGCGCGAAGATGCCGCTGCGCGCGTTGTCGGTGATCGTGTTGTCGTAGATCGTGGTGCCGGTATAGAGGCCGGGAGCGAGGACGATGCCGTGCGTGTTCGGGCCGGGGGTGACGTAGAAGCCCCATTCGTTGGTCTGACCGGTCGCCCCGATCGTGTTGTCACGGATGGTCAAACCGAGCACCGGTGCGGCAGCTTCGATGCCGAAAGCAGAATTGCCGTAGATGGTGTTCTCGGCGATCACCGTGCCGGCGAAGTCGACCGGGACACCGGAGCTCGCGTTGTCGAGGCCGAACTGAATACCGTCGTAGACGTTGCCTGCGACGTGGAATCCGCGAACCTCCGATCCTTGCGATCCGCCCTGGAACACGATGCCGCTACCGGTGAAGCCGGTGATCGAGCCACCGGCGCGCAGGCGCACGGTGGCGCCGTCCCCGATCTCGATGCCGGTCTGGCCCGAATTGACCAGTGAACCAACAAGGTTGACTGTGTCTGCGGCAGTGACGCTCGTGTTCTTGTCGATGGTCAAGCCGCCCAGCTCGCTGGTGCCGCCGACTTTGGCGCCGAAGCCGACCGTCCCGCCCTGAGCCGACACCTCCAGTGTGAACCCGGTCTTGACCGGGCTGACACCGGTATCCGACGGAAGTTGCTCGATCTGGGAATCGATCGTTCCGGCAAAGGCGATCGATCCGTCACCGACGGTGATGCTGCTGGGTCCGGCCAGCACCGTCGACTTCCCGGCGGCGAACGAACTGCCGGAGTACGCGCCGTTGATCGATAGGTCGTCGTGATAGGTCTGGCCATCCGCCGTGGTGACACCCGACGTGACCGTCGAGCCGGGCGTATCGGTGGTCAGACTCTTCAGGGCCGCCAGAGCTCCGACTTGGCGAACGAAAGTGGTTGTACCGCCGGCATTGACGGTCAGCGATTGACCACCGGCCGCCGTGCCGTCCACGGTTCCGGAGAACGTTGCATCACCGGAGCCTGAGTCGACGGTGACGTCACCGGCGAGTCGAGTGACCCCGGAGATCGAGAACCCCCCGCCACCGGTCGAATAGGTGCCGCTGAGGATGGCGTTCTGGCCGTAGGTCTGGGCTCCGGTGGTTGCCACCGACTGCAGGGACACCGTTGACTGACCGCCGTTGGGGCGCAACCAGATCACTTGTTTGGCGACGTCGAACATGATGTCGAAATCGTTGTAGAGATTCAGGCCGGTGTTGACGTTCTGGGTGGTGGTCGCGGCCCCGCTGCTGCTGTCGTAACCGACCTGATCGACCGAGCCGTTCGTGCCCGCGGTGAATGTCCACGTCAGCGGTGGGCGCCCCTGCGTGGTCGGAAGCTCGGCGACGAAAATGGAGCCCGGCTGTAATGCCGAATTGTTGGCCGTCGAGAGTGGATACGGTGTCGGCGCGCCGGGCAGCCGGACACTGGTCGACGGCGCACCGCTGTCGATCAGCGAGGGTAGGCATTGCTGCGCGCACTGGGCGAAGGATTCCGTACCAAGGGGGATCAATAGGCCGGTGTCTTGTTGTGTCACGAAATACTGTGCGGCAAAGCCGAATTGCTGCAATACCTGATACCCGGAAACCGGATACACGCCGCCGCCGGTCAGTGCGCTCACCGGCACCGCATACGGGAATTGTGCGCGCAGCGCGTCGGTGACACCCACCGTCAACTGCGGTTGCGAGCCGATCGGGCCCAGCTGGGCGAGAAAGCCGCTCGACAGATTCCCGGGCAACTGGAACAGTGCGCTCGTCAGGCCCTGCGCCTGATTGTCAACCGGTTGCACACCGAACGCAGCTCCGAAATCTCCGACAAACCGCCCATCCCACGGGGTGGCGTCGGGATCGGAGAAATCGAACACCGAACCGTCATTCTTGTTGCCGCCGGCGATGATCGCGCCTATCTGGATCGGTTGCGTGGTGACGGTCTGCTGGCCGGTTCCGATCGTGATCGTGGTGGTCGTCGCGACCGCATCGACGAAGTTGCCTGAGGTGTAGGTGATGTCGGAGGAGTTGGTTCCCAGCTGGACGTCTTGCCAATAGCTCGGCGTGTAACCGGCGTAGAACCCGTTGCCGCCGGAATCGAACAGGTATGTGCGCGGCGCATTATCGCCGATTGCGACATCGATGCCGTACTTGACCTGTGGACGCCCGTCCGCCGAGAACGTCGGCATGTAATGCAGGGGAATGGTTTTCGAGTCCGCCGATTGAGTGATGTCGATCGGGGCGATGGCGCGGGTGGTCAGGCTGGCCAGCGGAGTCCGGCTTCCGATCGCTGCTGCGAACGTGGTCGTCCCGAGTGCACTGACCAGCAAGGACTGCTTGCCTGCTTGCCTCGCATCGACGGTGTTGTTGAACACCGCATTGCCGGTACCGGCGTCGATTTCCACATTCGAGGCCAGCAAGACCTGACCGTCGATGGTCACGCCTTGTGACCCGCGAACCGCAGTTCTTATCGAGATCGGCGAGGAGGCATCGGTCAGCGTGACGGTGCCGCCAAATGCGGCGCCGGGGCCGAATTCGATTGAATCAATCTGGTTGGCAACGAGATCGGCCGCGACGGTACCCTTCGCAAAGTCAAAGCCCGCGCACCCGGTGGCTCCCGCATTGCTGACAGTGACATCGGACAGCGACGGCGCCGCGAACTCTTGGGCTCCCCAGAACAGGGGATTATCCGCAACCTGCACCTGAGATCCGGACTGCCGGAAGTACGCCACGCTGCCACTGTTGACGCCGACGGTCAGTGCGGTGCCGACCTGGGTCGCGGTGATGCCGGTCGGAACGAAGAACAGGGTCCGCCTGATGAGGACGAGTGCGCCCTCGATGGATGTCGAGATCGGATTGCCGGGACCGCCGTCCAGCAGCTGATAGGCGACATTGAACAGGTGATTGGTCGCCGTCGTGAGACTTTGCGTCACTGTGGGTGCGCCGACACCCCAGCAGGCAGCGCACGGCGCGGCGAACGGTGCGGCCGGCGCGGATACGGCGGGACGCACGGCCCGCGCGGACGCGGCGCCCGGCGTCGGGGCCGAAGATCGCCGGTCCAGGCGGGCGGTGCTGGCTGTCGGTGAGGCTGAGGACAGTGGCCGTGCGAGGCGCTTCGATGTACCGACGCCAGAGCTGGCCGGGCGCGCGGTGGAGGCGCGTACGCCCTGCTTGCTGCCGGGGTCTTTCTTGGCCGGTGCGGTGGCCCCCGGGTGATCGGCCGGACCACCGGTGTCCGCGTTGGCGATACCGACGCTGCCTGCCAGCACGGCCCCCATGCCGAGCGTCGCCGCTCCGATGCCCAACCATGCCGTTACGCGCAGCGGCCGCCGCTTGATTCGTGTGCGACGGTTCGCGCGGTTACCGTCCGGGCGCTGAGCTAAGTGTCCGCCGGTGTCAGACATGTCGTTCACGAGGACCCCCACTGCACTCGTCCCGTCACACAGAGAAGCCATCAAATCACAACCACGCCGCAGGCAATTGGCGAAATCGTCAAAATCGCGATCGCCCGCAGGACGGGTGGATCGATCCGGTCAAATCGCAGATTACGGGTCGCTCAGCAGTGATAATGCCGACCAGCGGGCGCGGCGCTGCGCGTGAGGTCAAGTGGCCTAGGTGGCCTCGCTGTGCGTGCCGGCGGCGCGGTGGCGATGTGGTTGGCGATCGTGCGACAGCCGGGTCGCAATGTCGGGCGCGGACCCGGGCGGGCGGTGCCACGCAAAGCGAACGCTCGGGCATGGCAAACTTCGCCGGGATGTCTATCGGCTCCGCTCGGCGCATCCGGCCGCAGTGACCGATGGGGGACTGTGCGATGCCTCAGGTGGCACTGCGCTCGTCGGCGCCGAGGGCATCGAGCACCGCGACCCGGGTGTCGAGTGACCCGGTGACCAGGCGTTCGGACAGTCCGGTGCGAAGGAGTTCCCGCAGGGCGTCCTGGTCGTACTCGGCCGGGGCTGTCGCGTCGATGAACTTCTCGACGACCTCCACGAAACGGTCGGGGTCGTCGTGGAACGGGAAGTGGCCGGAGCGGCCGAAGATTTCGAGCTGGGAGCCGGGCATGGCGGAGTGCGCCATTCGGGCGTGGCTGACCGGGATCACCGCGTCCAAGTCACCCCAAATGAGTTGCACCGGAACGGATTCGGTCAGATAACATCGGTCCAGCATGGTGACCACCTGGCCGCGCCAGTCCACCACCGAGCGCAATGTGCGGGTGAACGCCGACGAGGCCGTCGGCTCGGGCAGATCGGCCAGGATACGCAGTGCGTCCGGCAGGTCGCGGCCCAGACCGGTGGAGCCGAAGGCGCTGCCCAGCGCGCGGCCGGCAAGCTGCAACGCGGGCAGCACCATCGGCAGTCGCAGCAGGGCCAGGGCTTCCCCGCCCAACGGCAGCGAGGCGGCCCGCAGCGCGATGTTGACCTCTTTGGTCACCCCGCCCGCGCTGACCAGGATCAGCCGCTCCACCAATTGCGGGAACTGGTAAGCGAATTGCATCGCCACGCCGCCGCCGAGTGAATGCCCGACCACGGTCACCTTGTCGAGGTCGAGCACGCTGAGCAGATCGCGCATGCCGTTGGCGTAGGCCGCCACCGAATAGTCGGCTCGCGGCTTGTCGGACTGTCCATGCCCCAGCAGGTCCGGGGCGATGACGGTGAACCGCTGGGCGAGCTTGCTGTGCACCGGATGCCACGTCGTCGAGTTGTCACCGATCCCGTGGATCAGCAGCAGCGCCGGACCCGACCCGGCCACCCGGAAGGCCCGCCGGTAGCCGTGAATGGTCCGGAAGTGCAGGGTGGGCGTCACATCCCGCACCGGCTGGAGATTGGGCTTTCGCTGAGACTTCTGCTGAGTCTTCTGCTGAGTCACTGGCCAACCCTGTCATCGGTGCGGTGGACTCCGCTAGGTCTCGCCGCTGTCGTTGAAACCGTCTTTGAAGTCCTCGGCGTGCTGGGCCAGGAATTTCTCGAACTCCGCACCCAATTCGTCGCCGCTGGGGAGTTCTTCGTCGCGTGCCAGCAGCGACCGGTTCTCTTGAGCGGCAACGAAAGCATCGTACTGTCGCTCCAGCGCGGTCACCACTTGAGCGACCTCCGCCGAGGCTTCGACCTGCTCGTCGATCTTGGTGCGGATGGCCGCGCCGGCATCGGTGAGCCCCCGCAACGGCACCTGCAGCGACGTCAGCTTGGCGACCTGCTCCAGCAGCGCCTCGGCAGCGGGCGGAAAATCCGTTTGGGCCAGGTAGTGGGGCACATGCACGGTGAAGCCGATGACTTCGTGGCCGTGCTGGGCCATCCGGTACTCCAGCAGGTTGGACACACTGCCCGGGACCTGCACCTCGCCGACCCACGGGGTGAATTCGGTGATCAGCTCGCGGTTGTTGGAGTGCGCGGTCATCGTCACCGGCCGGGTGTGCGGCACGGCCATCGGGATGGTGCCCAGTCCGATGGTCTGGCGTACTCCGAGCTGCTCGGCCAGCAGCCGGACGGCGGTGACGAACCGCTCCCACTTCAGATCCGGCTCCAGCCCGGCGAGCAGCAGGAACGGTGTGCCGAGGCTGTCGCGCAGGGCGTACAGATTCAGCGCAGGATCGTCGTAGTCGGTGAAGTGATCGGTCTTGAACGTCATCAGCGGCCGGCGAGAGCGGTAATCCAACAGTTCGTCGATCGCGAACGAGGCCACCAACTCGGTGTCCAGCTTGGCTTTGAGGTGGTCGGCGGCCAGCCGAATGGCGCGGCCGGCGTCGGAGAAGCCTTCGAGAGCGTGAATCATCACCGGGCCACGCCCGTCGGGTGCGGACAGTTGTGGCGCCGGAAACTCCAGTTCGTACATGCCGGTCGGCTCGGGTTGGTAGGGCTGTGCCTGCTCGTCAGTCATCGTCTCCGCCTCCTCGCGGCGCCCGGGCACGTCGTCGTCCCCTTGCACCGTGACAACCAGTGTCTCTCAGGAGCCGCGGGGCCGGCGACATCGGGCAGAGAATCGGGTGAGCGCTGACCATAGCGCTCGTGTCACACAACGCTGGTGGGGTGCCCGCCGTTCCCGGCGTCTACCCGGGTCGAAAACGCGCAGATCGGGCATGATCGAGCCATGCGGACGGTCGCGGCGGCCCTCAACCTGGTGGTGGCCACGGTTCTGGTTTCCGGCTGCCATTCGACCGCCGAGCCGCGGGCGAAGGCTGCCGAGCAGTCCCGCGCCGCGGCGGTACCGGCCGCGAATGCCCAGCCGGTGGCGGCCCGGCCCGACGTGGGAGCGCTGTTCCTCGGCGCCACCGACACCCACACCTGCACCGCCTCAGTGGTCCATTCCGCAGGCCAGGATCTGATCCTGACCGCGGCGCACTGCCTGGCGGCGGGCCTGCCCGCCACGTTCGTACCGGGATTCGACGAGAGCGCCGCTCCCGGCGACGTCTGGACCGTCGACACCGTCTACCTCGACCCCCGCTGGCTGAGCACTCAGGACCCCAAGGCGGATTATGCGTTCGCGCGGGTCAGCAGAGCCGCCGGCGGCACCGTCGAATCCGCTGCGGGCCGCGCACTCACCCTCGGCGCGGCGCCCACCGAGTCCGCGCCGGTGACGGTGATCGGGTACCCGGTGGGCGACGGCGGGCCCCCGCTGGGCTGCGACACCGCCGCCCGCATCGAGGACGGATACCCGGCGCTGCGCTGCGACGGCCTGGTCGACGGAACCAGCGGCGGCCCGTGGATCGCCGGGGCGACGGTGGTCGGCGTGATCGGCGGGCGCAACGGCGGCGGCTGCCAGGACAACGTCTCGTACTCGGCACCGTTCGACGCGGCGACGGCAGCGCTGCTGGCGCGCGCCGAAGCGGGGGGACCGGGCGACGACGCGCCGGCGTCGTTCGACAGCGAGTGCTGAGCGCCTAGCGGCGGAACTGGTTCAGCGCGCGCAGCTTGTTCATCACGTCGAGCGCGGCCACCTTGTAGGCCTCCGAGAACGTCGGATAGTTGAAGACGGCGTCGACCAGGTACTCGATGGTCCCGCCGCAGCCCATCACGGCCTGGCCGATGTGCACCAATTCTGTTGCCGCGGTGCCGAAGATGTGAACGCCGAGGACCTTCAGGTCTTCGGTCGACACCAGCAGCTTGAGCATGCCGTAGGAGTCGCCGGCGATCTGGCCGCGGGCCAGTTCGCGGTAGCGGGACACCCCGACCTCGTAGGGGACCGCCGCCTTGGTGAGGTCCACCTCGGTGGCGCCGACGTAGGACACCTCCGGGATCGAGTAGATGCCGATCGGCTGCAGCACGGTCATACCGGCCGTCGGCTCGCCGAACGCGTGGTAGGCCGCCAGCCGGCCCTGCTCCATCGAGGTGGCCGCCAGGGCGGGGAAGCCGATGACATCGCCGACGGCGTAGATGTGGTCGACCTTCGACTGAAATGTCTTCTCGTCGACGAAGATCCGGCCACGGTTGTCGGCCTCCAGACCGGCGTTCGCCAGATCCAGGTGGTCGGTCTGGCCCTGCCGTCCGGCCGAGTACATGACGGTTTCGGCGGGGATCTGCTTGCCGCTGGCCAAGGTGGTGACGGTGCCGGCCGAACCGACGTCGACAGCGGTCACCTCCTCGCCGAAACGGAACGTCACCGCCAGGTCGCGAAGGTGGAAGCGCAGGGCTTCGACGATCTCGGGATCGCAGAAGTCGAGCATCGTGTCGCGTTTCTCGACGACGGTGACCTTGGTGCCCAGCGCGGCGAACATCGAGGCGTACTCGATGCCGATGACGCCGGCGCCGACCACCACCATCGAGCCCGGGATGGTCTTCAGGTCGAGGATGCCGTCGGAGTCCAGCACCCGGTTCTCGTCGAACTCGACGCCGGCGGGCCGCGCCGGCTTGGTGCCGGTGGCGATGATGATGTAGCGGCCGCTGACGGTGATGTGCTCGGCCCGGGTGGGGTCCTCGACCTCGACGGTGTGCTCATCGATGAACCGGCCGTGCCCCACGTAGAGCTCGATACCGTTGCGCATCAACTGGTTTCGCACCACGTCCACCTCTTTGCGGATCACGTGTTCGGTGCGGGCGAGCAGGTCGGCGGGAGTGATCTTGTCCTTGACCCGGTAGCTGGCGCCGTAGAGTTCGCGCTGGCTCATGCCGGTCAGGTAGAGCACCGCCTCGCGCAGCGTCTTCGACGGGATGGTGCCGGTCTGAACACAGACACCGCCGAGCATCTGCCCGCGTTCGATGACGGCCACCGACTTGCCCAGCTTGGCTGCCGCGATGGCTGCTTTCTGACCGCCGGGCCCCGAGCCGATGACGACGAGGTCGTATTCCACACTCATGAGGACAAGATGTACGCCGGTTTGCCGAATCTCGCATGCCGACCGTGTCAATACGACATGAACAATGTGGCGCCGCTTGCCGGCGGCTATCCCCAGTTCCGAGTTCATCCCCAGCCGCGTGCGTGTCGGTGCTCGGCGGACCGATTTGGTCGGCGCCGGTTGCGACTGTCGGGCCATGACCACACACGAGCCTGACTATCGCTTCACCCGTCCTGGCGCCCTGATCGCCGCGCTGCCCGCTGTTCTCGGCTTCGTCCCGGAGAAATCACTGGTGCTGGTGTCCCTGGAGGACCGCGAAATGGGAGCGGTCATGCGCATCGACTTGTCGAACGCGATGGACGGGGGCCTCACCCACCTGGCAGAAGTCGCCGCCGCCTCGGGCGCGGACACGGTGGTGGCCGTGATCGTCGACGCCGACGGCGCCCCCTGCCCGATGTGCAACCAGGACTACCGCGACATGTGCGACGAGTTGGACGCGGCGCTGTCCGCCCACGACGTGACCGTCTACGCCACCCATGTGGTCGACCGGATCGAGGCCGGCGGCCGGTGGCACTGTGTCGACGGCTGTGGCGCGTTCGGCGCGGTGGAGGATCCGATGGCCTCCCCGCTCGCCGCGGCCGCCGTGCTCGAGGGGCGGCGACTGTATCCACGCCGGTCCGATCTGCAGGCGGTGGTCGCGGTCGCCGACGCCAGTCGGGCCGCGTCGCTGGTGCCGGCGATCGCCGCGCACGCCGAGGCGCGGGAGGCCGACTGGCGGGCCGATCCGGACGGGTGCGGGCGCCGCGATGTCGAGTCGGTAATGGCGATCGCCGCCAGGGTCAGTGACGGTGCGGACCTCGAGGAAGCCGAACTCGCGATGCTCGCGTGCGCACTGACCGACGTCTCGGTCCGCGACACGTTGTACGCGCTCGCAGTCGGTGCAGTGGCCGGCAACGCCGAGGCGCTGTGGACGGTGCTGGCGCGGACCCTTCCCGACCCGTGGCGAACCGAAGCGCTTGTGCTGCTGGCTTTTTCGGCGTACACGCGCGGCGACGGGCCGTTGGCCGGGCTATCGCTGGAGGCGGCGCTGCGCAGCGATCCTGAGCACCGGATGGCGAGCATGCTCGACACCGCGCTGCAGTCGGGAATGCGGCCCGAGCAGATCCGGGAGCTGGCCGGTGCGGGGTACCGGCTGGCCAAGCGGTTGGGGGTGCGGCTTCCGCCGCGGCGAGCGTTCGGCCGCCGCGCGGTGTAGAGCGGCTTAGACCTTCTCGACCTTGACCGCGTGGGCCATCTCGTGCGGCAGGTGCACGTTCTCGTGGCCGCCGATCAGGATCGTCACACCGCCGTGCGGGCCGCTCTCCACCTGCACACGGGCATTGGGTACCACACCGGCGCCCTTGAGCTGACCGATCAGCTCGACGTCACCCTGCACGTGTTCGGAGAGCTGACGGACCACCACGGCGACGGGGGAGCCGGCCGGCAGCTCGGTCAGGCGCACCAGGTTGGCGTCCTCGAACTTGCTCATGTCCAGGCCCAGCAGCGACAGACCGGGAATCGGGTTGCCGAACGGGGACACCGTCGGGTCATCGAGGACCTGCACCAGCCGGCGCTCGACGTCCTCGCTCATCACGTGTTCCCAGCGGCAGGCTTCGGCGTGCACTTCCTCCCACGGCAACCCGATGACGTCCACCAGCAGGCGCTCGGCGAGGCGATGCTTGCGCATCACCGAGACGGCCAATTCGCGTCCCTTTTCGGTCAGTTCAAGGTGCCGGTCGCCGGCCACATGCAGCAGGCCGTCGCGTTCCATCCGGGCCACGGTCTGGCTGACCGTCGGGCCACTCTGCTCGAGCCGCTCGGCAATGCGTGCGCGCAGGGGGATCACGCCCTCCTCTTCGAGGTCGTAGATCGTGCGCAGATACATCTCAGTGGTATCGACCAGATCGTTCATTAAGGACACCCTTCGTCTGCCCCGAGTCTACTTGGCTAGCTGCGTAAATGGACGTGCAACACCTCCGGCCACAGCAGTGTGCCCGCCGGCTTCGCCGACGGGCACACTGGAGGGGGTTGCTTACTCAGCTGGCGTAGGACCGCAGCCGGTCGGCCCGGTCGCCGTTGCGCAGCTTCGACATGACCTCACGCTCGATCTGGCGGACCCGCTCGCGGGACAGGCCGAACAGCTTGCCGATCTGGTCGAGGGTGCGGGGCTGGCCGTCGTCGAGGCCGAACCGCAGCCGGATCACCTGCTGCTCCCGCTCGTCCAAGGTGGCCAGCACGTGGCGGATGTCGGTGTGCAGCAATTCGGCGATCACCGCGTTCTCGGCGGACATGGCCTCGGAGTCCTCGATGAAGTCGCCGAGCGGGGCCTCCTCGTCGCTGCCGACCGGCATGTCGAGGCTCACCGGGTCGCGGCTGTGCTCGAGCAGATCGTTGATCTTCTCGACCGGAATACCGGACTCCTCCGCCAGCTCCTCGTCGCTGGCCTCCCGGCCCAGGCTCTGGTGCATCTCACGCTTGATGCGGGCCAGCTTGTTCACCTGCTCCACCAGGTGGACGGGCAGCCGGATGGTGCGGCTCTGGTCGGCCATGCCGCGGGTGATGGCCTGACGGATCCACCACGTGGCATACGTCGAGAACTTGAAACCCTTGGTGTAGTCGAACTTCTCCATCGCGCGAATCAGCCCCAGGTTGCCCTCCTGGATGAGGTCCAGCAGCGGCATGCCGCGACCGGTGTAGCGCTTGGCCAGCGACACCACCAGCCGCAGGTTGGCCTCGAGCAGATGACTGCGGGCGGCCTGCCCGTCGCGCACGATGATGGCGAGATCACGCTTACGGTTCTCGCTGAGTCGCTTCTTGGTCGCCAGCAGGTGCTGGGCGAACAGCCCGGCCTCGATCCGCTTGGCCAGCTCTACCTCGTCCTCTGCGGTGAGCAGGGCGGTTTTGCCGATGCCGTTCAGATAGACGCGCACCAAGTCGGCGGCTGGACTCTGGGCGTCCAGATCGCTGTCAATCCGGCTGGTGGTGGCATTTGCCATGGTGGCCTCCTGATCGGCTGCAACTGTCAAAGCGTTCAACGTGCGATCCGAATAAAGAGTTCCCGCAAGGGCGTCTGTTCACACCCTCTGACGTGCGGGAATAGCGACGAGCCCTGAGAATGTCCTGAGAAACGGCCCGGTCGGCGGTCAGTGGGAACCGCGGTCGGGACCACCGGCCGGGTGCGGTTGCGCAGCCGAGATCCCGGCATCGAGCGCGCGCCGCTCGGCCCGCGGGAACAGCGGGGTCCGCTGCGGGGTGTCGTTGAAGCGGCGGGGCTCCTCCGCGCGCCGGGGCGGGCGGTCATTGGCGATCAGGACGGCTATCCACGGCAGCGGCAACGACACCGCGATGATCGCCAGTGAGATCAGTCCGTTGTGCCATAGGCCGTACGCGGCGGCCGCCAGGATCAGTGCCGGAATCCGAAATGACATGATCGTCAGATACTTCCGCACGCGCTGGCGATGCTGGTCTTCGTATGGCGTCGCCGCGGCCGTGATGAGCACGGGCCGACCCTCGTCGTCGAATCCCAGCTCACGCTTCATAGCTCTACTGTTCCACAATTCGCGATCGATATGCATGCCGGTTTCTTACGGCTGTCTTACCGGGCACAATGTCTGTATGCAGACCCAGACAATCGAGCGCACCGACGCCGACGAACGTGTCGACGACGGGACCGACGACGATGCCCCCAAGGTCTTCCATTACGTCAAGAAGGACAAGATCGCCGAGAGTGCCGTGATGGGCACCCACGTCGTCGCACTGTGCGGCGAAGTGTTCCCGGTGACCCGCGCGGCCAAGCCGGGTTCGCCGGTGTGCCCGGACTGCAAGCGGGTCTACGAGAACCTCAAGAAGGGCTGACCGGGGCGGCTTCGGTCGTGTCCGTGTCCGTGTCCGTGTCCGTGTCCGTGTCCGTGTCCGCGGGCGCCGGCTCTTCGTCGGCGTCGTCTTGCTTATTGCCGTTGTCACCCATCGACTTCGCCATGCGTCTCAACCACGTTCGCACCTGTTCGGCGTGCGGCTTGGGGGCGGGAAATTCCTCTTCGATGGCGGCGTTGAGTTCGGCGCCGATCATGATGGCGAAGCCGAGGAAGAACGCGAACAGCAGGAACGCGATCGGGGTCGCCAGCGCGCCATATGTATAGCCGGTGCTGGTGATCCAGGTCAGGTAGAACCGCAGGCCCATCGCCGCGACCGCGAACACCGCGGCGGCCAGGATCGCACCCCACACCAGGCGATGGGTGGGTAGCGGTTTGGGCAGCGACACCCGGTAGAGGATCGTCACCGCCAGCACCAAGGTCACCGCCAGCGCGGGGTAGTAGCCGTAGTGCAAGATGTTGTCCCAGCTGTCCGGTAGATACGACGAGATCTTGCGGGGGCCGAGCGCCACGAACGGTGCGCTGGCGATGACGAACACCAGCATCACCACGTAGAGCCCGAGCGCGAAGAACCGTTGCCGCACCGGATGTCGCAGCGGCGTCTGGTCGTGAGCTTCCACCACCGAGTCGACGAACGCCGAGATGGCCGACGAACCGGCCCACAGGCTGATGACGAAACCGAATGACACCACCTCGCCGCGTGCGCCCGCCACGATGTCGCGGACCGTCGGCTGGATGATCTCGTTGACAACGTTCTTCGAGAAGAAGCTGTTCGCGAAGTTGATCAGCTGGTTCTCGATGGTCGGCAGGGTATCCGGTCCGAACATCGGCGCGATGTACGCCAGGCTCCCGAGAATCCCGAGTAGCAGCGGCGGCAACGACAGCACAGACCAGAAACCGGCCTGGGCCGCCTCGGAGAAAATCGAGTCGTCCCAGCTCTTGGACAACGTGCGTTTCGAGATCCGCCACACGTGATGACGAGACGGCTTGGCCGGTTGGTCAGTCATGACCAGTCCAGCATTCCTGACGACGGCGATCCTGCCCAGCGACGCGGCCGCGAGTAGTTGTTACGCCTCCGACGGGCTGACTTCGATCACCGCGGCCAACTCGATCAACTTGGCCTGGTGCTCGTTGGCGTGATGCTGGCAGAACAGGAGTTCGGCACCGGAGGGAAGCTTGGCGCGCACCCGGGCCGCCGCACCACAGCGGTCGCAGCGATCAGCCTTGGTCAATTCAGGACTGGTCAGGGTCGCGTTCATGGGCTCCTCCGTAAGGTGCTCAGCGCTTCGGTGACTGGTCGCCACCGTCACGTATCTCTACTGTCTCAGACGTTTTGTGTTCCGGCCTTGTTCCCCGGTGGTTTAACGCTGTGTCGTGTCTCACGCCTTCTCGTGTTGCGGGTGGTGCAGTGTGGTCGTATGTACCCGAATCCGGAATTCTTACTCCACCTGTGCGGACAGCGAGACTGGGAAACCGCGCGGGCCAGTGGCGAACTTTGCCCCGCGTCGCTGAGCGAAGCCGGGTTCATTCACCTGTCGACGCCGGAGCAGGTCCACCT
This sequence comes from Mycobacterium sp. ENV421, assembly GCF_002887815.1. Taxonomy (GTDB): domain Bacteria; phylum Actinomycetota; class Actinomycetes; order Mycobacteriales; family Mycobacteriaceae; genus Mycobacterium. Next base: position 89,548 of record NZ_PDHO01000005.1, read on the forward strand.
GCCGGCCAACCGGTTGTACTCCGGCCGAACCGATTTGGTGCTGCTCCACATCGACCCTCGACAGCTGCAGGCGCCGCTGCGTTGGGAACACGGTGTTACAACGGATCCCGCGTCGATGCGGTTCCCGCACCTGTACGGCCGGTTGCCCACGTCGGCCGTGATGGACATCACGCCGTATCTGCCCGGGCCGGATGGCCGGTTTCAGCCGTTCGAGCCGTCGACGTAGGCGTCGGCCTCGATCTCCACCAGCACCTCGGGCTCGATGAGTGCGGCGACCTCGACCATGGTGGCCGCCGGGCGGATCGCGCCGAAGAACTCCGCGTGCACCGCGCCGACCTCGCGCCAGGCTGTGATGTCGGTGAGGTAGATCCGGGTGCGAATCACGTCGGACAGCGAGGCGCCGAGATCGTCCAGCGCTGTTGCTATGCGCTGCAATGCATTTCGAGTCTGAACGACGACGTCGTCGCCCGCGCCGGTGGTGCCGGAGACCGCGACGTGCGGGCCGATCCGAACCGCCCTGGAGTAGCCGACTTCGGGCTCGTAGGCCGATTTCGAGGACAGATTCACCCTACTGAACACGGCGCCAGGGTAAGCGGGTGCGACCTGCTCGCGCAGCTGAATTACGGGTGGCGATCAGGCCGATCATGACACGGCGGCCAGCGCTGAGGTGATGGTTTGTGACGGCAACGAAAATAACCGCGGGTCCGATCGGGGCCGGCGGGTCGTGGGACCTACTCAGCCGCTGCCGTACAGGTGCAGTGATCGTGCGGCGGCGGTGGCCACGGCAGCGCGCAGCGACGTGATCGGAGAACTGCCGCGGGTGTGAACCGCGTTGGACAACAGCACCACGTAGGTGTCCGATCGTGGGTCCAGCCACAGGGACGTCCCGGTGAAGCCGGTGTGGCCGAAGCTGCCGATCGGGAACACCGCACCGCGTGTGGAAGATTGGCCCGTGTCGATGTCCCAGCCGAGACCGCGAAGGTTCTGCCCGGGGATCGCCGGATACCGCCCGAGATCGCCCGGGTTCCCATTCAGCGCCGCGTTGGCCGCGTCCAGTTGTCCCGAGTTATGTCCCGGCTGCTGCGGGGAGGTCATCAGCTCGAGGGTCGCCTGCGTGAGCGGAAAAGCGCTGGGCTTGCCGGCTAGCCGGTCGAGTAGTGCCTGTGCGAAGACGCTGACATCGGAGGCTGTGGAGAACAGGCCGGCATGTCCGGCCACCCCGCCCATTCGTCGCGCGGTCGTATCGTGCACAGTGCCGCGCAGCAGGTGGCCGAAATCCGGGTTGCGGTTCGGCTCGCCGGGGTTGTCCTCATCCCACGCCGTCGGTGCGATACGGGGGAGCAGATCCGTATTCCATTGGCCTGCGGAACATTCCGTTGCTTCCGTGGGCGACCAGCGGACTGCGGCGCCCGTGATCGTATGGTGCCCGCACACTTTCGCCAGCGGTAGGTAACGGGTGTCGGCCATCCCCAGTGGGGCGAACACATTCTGGTGAACGTAGTCGTCCTCGGGCTCGCCGGTGAGCCGCTCGATCAGCGCGCCGAGCAGGATGAAGTTGATGTCGGAGTAGCGAAACCCCTCTCCGGGAGGCGATTCCAGCGGTGTGGTCAGTGCGCGACGGAAACCCTCGGCGCGATCGGGGGAATCCAAACCCCACGGGTCCTTGAGCTCGACGTCACCGGTTTCACCTGAGGTGTGGGTGAGCAGCATCCGCACCGTGACGGCGGCGCGCTTGGGATCGTTACCGGTGTTGAACTCAGGCAGATACTTCTGAATCGGGTCGTCGAGTGCCAGCCGGCCCTGCTCGTAAAGCTGCATGACGGCCGTCGCGGTGGCCAGCGGCTTCGTCAGGGACGCGAGATCGAAGGTGGTGTCCTCGGTCATCGGTTCGGCGGGCGCGGGTGATCCCTCCAGACCCCGCTCACCGGCCAGCTTGCGCACCCCGTAGGCCCTGCGGAAGACGACCGTGCCCGCGTGCCCGACCGTGACCACCGCACCAGGCAGGCGGTTCGCCGCGACGGCCTCGGTCATGATCGCCGACACCGCGGGAAGATCGGGTGTCGGTGGCCCGGCCGGCGTCGCGGGTGCGTAGGTGGGAACCGCTTGCGGGGTGACCGTGGCGTGCGGCGCGGGACCGTGCGAGCATGCGGCGGCCAGGGTCAGCAGTACGCCCCCGGCAGCGCGAGCTGCCAGCTGAAAACGGCCGCGGCGCAACGGAATTGGTTCGGCCCTCAGTCGAGGTAGTCGCGCAGCACCTGAGAACGGCTCGGGTGCCGCAGCTTGCTCATGGTCTTCGACTCGATCTGGCGGATCCGCTCACGGGTGACCCCGTACACCTGCCCGATCTCGTCAAGGGTGCGCGGCTGGCCGTCGGTCAGGCCGAACCGCAGCCGCACCACGCCGGCTTCGCGCTCGGACAGCGTCTCGAGCACCGACTGCAGCTGATCCTGGAGCAGCGTGAACGAGACGGCGTCGACGGCCACGACGGCCTCGGAGTCCTCGATGAAGTCGCCGAGCTGGCTGTCGCCCTCGTCGCCGATGGTCTGGTCCAGCGAGATGGGTTCACGCGCGTACTGCTGGATCTCCAGCACCTTCTCGGGCGTGATGTCCATTTCCTTGGCCAGCTCTTCGGGAGTGGGCTCGCGGCCCAGGTCCTGGAGCAGCTCACGCTGGATGCGGCCGAGCTTGTTGATGACCTCGACCATGTGCACCGGGATACGGATGGTGCGAGCCTGGTCGGCCATCGCGCGGGTGATGGCCTGACGGATCCACCACGTCGCATAGGTGGAGAACTTGTAGCCCTTGGTGTAGTCGAACTTCTCCACCGCGCGGATCAGACCCAGGTTGCCCTCCTGGATGAGGTCCAGGAAGGCCATGCCGCGACCGGTGTAGCGCTTGGCCAGCGACACCACCAGACGCAGGTTGGCCTCGAGCAGATGGTTTTTCGCGCGGTCGCCGTCGCGGCAGATCCACTGCATGTCGCGGCGCTGCTGAACCGGCAGCTTCTCGCCCTTGTCGGTCTTCTCCGCCATCAACTGGGTGGCGTAGAGGCCTGCCTCGATCCGCTTGGCGAGCTCGACCTCTTCCTCGGCGTTGAGCAGCGCGACCTTGCCGATCTGCTTCAGGTAGGCGCGAACCGAGTCGGCCGAGGCGGTGAGCTCGGCGTCCTTGCGGGCCTGCCGCAGTGCCTCGGACTCTTCTTCGTCCCACACGAAGTCGCCGGAGGCCTTGTCCTTCTCCGACGGTTCGGCGATGTCTTCTTCGTCCCCGGACTCGCCCTCGGCGGCCGGCGCGGCCGCGGCCGGGGTCGCTTCCTCGTCGGCCGCGTCGTCAGAATCGGCGACGTCCTCGAGGTCCTCGAGTTCGATGTCGTCCTCGGCTACGTCGAGTTCGGGATCGACATCGAGGTCGCCGTCGAGTTCCTCATCGGCGCCGGCCTCGGCGTCGGTGTCGGCGGGGGACGCATCCTTCTTGGCCCGGCCGCGGGTGGCCGGCGCCTTCTTCGCGGCAGCCTTGGTGGCGCGCGCCTTTTTCGGGGTGGCCGTTCCGTCGGTGATCTCGGAATCGCCGGGTTCGGCTCCGGCCGCGCGGGGAGCGGCCTTGGCGGCACGCTTGACCGGCGCGGAACCGTTGGCCGCCGGCTTCTTCGCGGGAGTCTTGGTGGCGGTGCGCTTCACCGGCTCATCGGTTGCCGGGCTTGCCTTCGTCGCTGCCACGTACACCCTTTCGGTCGTGCTGGCTCTCGGCGGGCGTGGACGCGCCACCGAAAGCGTCGGCTATGAGGACTATTGGCGTGGATCTCGTGGTGGATTCTCGCCGCTATCCGGTAGGCGGCCGCCATCGACCATTGTAACGACAGTGTGGGCTGCTACCGCGCCGAGCGACGAAAAATCAGCGTGTGACGTCGGCCTGCGCCGCCATCGCGGCCCCGACGATGCCCGCCTCATTCTGCAACTCGGCGGCGACCACCGGGGTCCGGTTCTTCAGCAGCGGGATCCATTTGTCGGCCTTCCGGCTGATGCCGCCGCCGGCGATGAACAGCTCAGGCCACAGCGCGTTCTCGATGCTGACCAGCACTTTCGTGACTTCCTCGCTCCACCGTTCGTAGCTCCAGTCCTTGCGTTCCTTGACCGAGGACGCCGCTCGGTGTTCGGCCTCCTTGCCGTCGACCTCGAGATGACCGAACTCGGTGTTAGGCAGCAGCTGGCCGCCGTGGATCACCGCGGATCCGATCCCGGTGCCGAAGGTCAGCACGATGATCACGCCGTCCCGGTTGCGTCCGGCGCCGTGGTGTTGCTCGGCGATGCCCGCCGCGTCGGCGTCGTTGAGCACCACCACGCGCTGACCGCCCAGGGCCGCGCCGATGACCTCGGAGGCGTTGGTGCCGATCCAGCCCTTGTCGACGTTGGCCGCGGTCTGCACGACGCCGTTGACGACGACGCCGGGGTAGGTGACGCCCAGCGGGCCGGTCCAGTCGAAGTGCTTGACCACCTCGGCGACCGTCGCGGCGACCGCTTCGGGGGTGGAGGGCTGCGGGGTCGCCAACTTGTAGCGGTCGCCGATCAGTTTGCCGGTGTCGAGATCGACGATGCCGCCCTTGACCCCGCTGCCGCCGACGTCGACGCCGAAGCCGCGGTTCTGTCCGGGGGTGGTGGGGGATTCGGTCTCGGGCATGGGCTGCTCCTCGGCGACGCGGGCGGTCTGCGCGATGCACACACTAGTGGCTGCGCGCCCCTTTGTGTTCGGTGTCGGGAGGTCTGTGCTGCGATGGTCGGGTGAGCGACAACGGCGGAGAAGAGTTACGGGCACTGGCCGAGCAGCTGGCCGCCGAAGCCGCCGCGTTCGTCCGTCGCCGGCGAGCGGAAGTCTTCGGCGACGAGCGGGCTGAGGCCGCGAATGCGATTCAGGCCGAGGTAGTTCAGACGAAGAGCACGCCGACCGATCCGGTGACCATTGTGGACACCGAAACCGAACTCCTGCTGCGTGATCGGCTCAGCGCGCTGCGTCCCGGCGATGTGATTCTCGGGGAAGAGGGCGGCGGCCCGGCGGCCGGAGCGGACGGTGCGGTCTGCTGGGTGCTCGACCCGATCGACGGCACGGTGAACTTCATGTACGGCATTCCGGCATACGGGATCTCGGTCGCCGCCCAGATCGACGGCGTGTCGGTCGCGGGCGCGGTGGCCGACGTGGTCAGCGGTGAGGTCTACTCGGCGGCCGCCGGGCGCGGCGCCCATGTGTCCCGCGGCGGGCAGCGCCGCGAGCTGCGGGCCGCCCCGGTGACCGAGCTGTCGATGGCGTTGGTGGGCACCGGGTTCGGCTATGCCCCGCAGCGGCGCGCCGAGCAGTCCGCGTTACTGGCGGGGTTGCTGCCGCTGGTGCGTGACGTCCGCCGGATCGGCTCGGCCTCGCTGGATCTGTGCATGGTCGCCGCGGGCCGTCTCGACGCCCACTACGAGCACGGACTGCATGTGTGGGACTGGGCCGCGGGCGCGCTGATCGCCGCCGAGGCGGGCGCGGTGGTGGCGCTGCCGCGACTCGACGAGGACGGCGCGCTGCTGGTGGCGGCGGCGCCGGGGATCGCGGCTGCGCTCACCGACGCCCTGGCGGGTTTCGGCGGTCTGCGGCCGCTGGCCTAGTCAGCAGGTGCCGTTGTGGATCTTGGTCAGCAACGTCGAATCGGCCGGCTCGGTGGCGTCCGGGCGCAGACCGGCCAGGACGGCGTCGATGTCGTCGCTGTGCGCCAGCGTGGTGAAGTCGGTGCCGATGGCCAGGTCCACCGAGTCGTCCTTGCGGTCGTCCTGGAACAGCTCGACGCACGGTGCCACCAGCCAGACCGCGGCCGCACCGGCCCGGCCGCCGGCGCCGAAGCGGATCTGGCCCTGACAGGTCAGCCGGGTGCTGGTGTAGATGGGGTCGTTGGCCGCGGTGGGCTGGGCGAAGCCGAGGTCACGCAGCGCGCCGGCGATCTCGCCGGCCTGGCCGCCCTGGCCGCTGGCGTTGAGCACCCGGATTTTGGTGTCGACGAGCTTGGCCGGTGCGACGTCGATCATCGACGAGTGCGACACCTGTTGGCCGAGGGTGGGGGCGCCGGGATCGGCGGCCGGTGGCGGCGGGTTGCAGGCGGCCGCCTCCCGCACGTCGACCGGGCGGGTCAGCACGAATCCCCACACGATCGCGGTGATCACGAACATCACGCCCAGGGCGATGAGTCCGGGCAGGTAGTTGCGTCGACGGAACGGGCGACCGTGCTTGTCGAAGGCCGTGCCCTCCGTGATTTGAGCGACCACGGATGCACTCTAGAGGCACGGGCTGGATCCCGGCCCAACACGCCCGTCGATCAGAATGAATACATGTGACGTAAATCACATACGACGTAAGGGGGATCTGGGCACGAATCGTTTGGCGGATCCGTTCCACGCTGATACAAAGCCATGCTGAGGTTACGAGGGGACAAGAGATGGCTACCGACTACGACGCCCCGCGGCGCACCGAGACCGACGAGGTGTCCGAGGATTCGCTGGAGGAACTCAAGGCGCGCCGCAACGAGGCGCAGTCGGCCGTAGTAGACGTCGACGAGACGGATTCCGCGGAGAATTTCGAGCTGCCCGGGGCGGATCTGTCGGGTGAAGAGCTGTCGGTACGCGTTGTTCCCAAGCAGGCCGACGAATTCACCTGCTCGAGTTGCTTCCTGGTGCATCACCGCAGCCGGCTGGCCAGCGACAAGAACGGCGTCATGATCTGCACCGACTGCGCCGCGTAGTCAGCGGGGCCATCAGCTCCGCAGCGCGGAGAGCACCCGGTCCGGGTGGCGGGCGCTGACCAGCCAGTACGGCGTCGGATCGTCCGGATCGTCGAGCACCACCAGAACCAGCGGACCCACCCAGCCGCGATGCAGCACGAACGCTGCCGGATCGAGCTGACGGCCCAGCGCCGCCGACTTCGCCGTTCGCGGGATCTCGGCCGACCGGGACACCACCGACGTCGGAAGATGTGCTTGACCCGCCCACAATTCGACGTCATCGCCGTTGCCGCCGCCGGTCACGACCCGGACTTCGGTGCGGCTCATCCACAGCAGCACGCCCACCGCGACGGCGCCGAGCACCGCATACGGCAGCCACACCGGCAGGGTGCGCACACCCATGGTGACTTCCTTGGCGATCAGTGCCGCCAAGGCCAGACCGAGCGGCCACCACCACCACGGCACCCAAAGCCGCTCGCGGTACCGCACGGTTTGCGAGGTCACACGCGAACCAGACACGCGGCCAAGGGTAGTCTTTCCCATCGTGCCGACTCCTCTCGCGGTGGTTCGCCTTGACCGCGATCTCCCACTGCCCAGCCGCGCCCACGACGGCGACGCGGGCGTGGATTTGTTCAGCGCGCAAGACGTCGACCTGGCGCCCGGTGAGCGCGCGCTGGTACCCACCGGCATCGCCGTGGCGATTCCGCACGGCATGGTCGGACTGGTCCACCCGCGCTCCGGTTTGGCTGCGCGCGTTGGCCTTTCGATCGTCAACAGCCCCGGCACCATCGACGCCGGTTATCGCGGCGAAGTCAAGATCTCGTTGATCAACCTCGACCCCGCGACGCCGATCAGGATCCGGCGTGGCGACCGCATCGCCCAATTGCTGGTCCAACGGGTCGAACTTCCAGAGCTGGTCGAGGTGGCCTCGTTCGACGAGGCCGGACTGGCTGACACCACCCGTGGCGAAGGCGGCCACGGATCCTCCGGCGGACATGCGAGTTTGTGATGGCATTCGGCAGACGTAAGAACGAATCAGACAGCGGCGCGGACGAGACGGCGCAGGACGCGGTGGTCCAGGACCCCGCTGTCGACGACGACGTTGATGACGGGTCTGACGGCGGCCCGTTCGACATCGAGGACTTCGACAACCCGGCCGACGCCGCCGAAGCCCGCCTGGACCTCGGTTCCGTGCTGGTGCCGATGCCGGCCGCCGGTCAGATCCAGGTCGAGTTGAACGAGGTGGGCGTTCCCAGCGCAGTCTGGGTGGTCACGCCGCACGGCCGGTTCACGATCGCCGCCTACGCGGCGCCGAAGTCGCCCGGGCTGTGGCGTGAGGTGGCCGGTGAGCTGGCCGACTCGTTGCGCAAGGACAATGCACAGGTCTCCATCGAGGACGGTCCCTGGGGCCGCGAGGTGGTCGGCACCGGCGCCGGCGTGGTGCGATTCATCGGCGTCGACGGCTATCGGTGGATGATCCGCTGCGTGGTCAACGGCGCTCCGGAGGCCATGGCCAACCTGGTTGCCGAGGCGCGGGAAGCCTTGGGCGACACCGTTGTTCGTCGCGGCGAAACCCCGCTGCCGGTCCGTACCCCGCTTCAGGTCCAGCTGCCCGAACCGATGCTCGAGCAATTGCGTCAGGCCGCCGCCCAGCAGGCTCAGATGGCGGCCGCGCAGCAGGCCATGATTCAGGAGCAGCAGGGCCAGGCCCAGCCGCCGACCGAGCGGCGCAGCGCATCCGGTTCGGCCATGCAACAGTTGCGCAGCTCCAGCACCGGGGGCTGATCAGCCCTCGGCGTCGGTCAATGCCGCCAGACATGCCGAACCCAGTAGCTCCGGCTTCGGTCCGAAGTCGTCGAGGCTGACCGTCCGCAGTGCTGCTCGCGGCGCCGCCGCCACCCATTCCAGTGCCACCTCCAACGGATGGATCGGGTCGTCGGTCGCCCCCACCACACCCATCGGCACACTCAGCCGTCCCATCTCGGCGATGCTCGGGGCGACATACCGCGCCGCGTCCTCCATCGCGTCGGGCAGATCCGGCCACTGGCCCAGCCAGCTTCGGGCCAGCTCGTCGGCCAGCCAACCCGGGCTGGACGCGCGCATCTGCGCGGTGGTGGCGACCAGGCCCTCGGTGCGCAGCTGATGCGCGGTGTGGTGGGCCGACAGCGCGGCCGGAGCAGCTTGGGCTGCGCCGCTCCAGGCCGGCAGGGCGGCCAGCACCGATACCGCGTGTCCCGGGTGGGCCAGCGCCCAGGCCAGCGTGACCGCCGCCCCGATCGACACCCCGCCGACGATGATCGGGCCGTTCCGGGCGGCATCGTCGAGCGCCTCGAGGTAGCCGTCGATCAGCCGGGCGGGCTGCGGAGCGGGCGTCGTGACCACCGCGCCGACGCCGTGCAGGGGGCCGGCGAACGCCCGGTACACGTAGTCGTCATCGCTTCCCGTGCCGGGCAGCAACACCGCCGTGACGCCGCGAAAAGTGATCGTCATCTCATGATCGTGCCCTGAGACGTATTAGCAACGCCCGCCGCGGGTATGCCACGTGGCATCGCGGCACCAAGAGGTCTACCGTTGCGTTGGCATTGTGATCCGCTGGAGTATCAGGAGAGGCCATGGCTACGGCCGAAAGTTTCGTCCGACGTCTCACCCGTCGGTTGACGGAAGACCCTGAGCAGCGCGACGTCGAGGAACTCACCGACGAAGCTGCCGGAACCGGCGCCCAGCGAGCAATCGATTGTCAGCGCGGCCAAGAGGTCACCATGGTGGGCACCCTGCGCAGTGTCGAGACCAATGCCAAGGGTTGCGCCGGCGGTGTGCGCGCCGAGCTGTTCGACGGCACCGACACCGTCACGCTGGTCTGGCTGGGGCAGCGCCGTATCGCCGGCATCGAGTCGGGCCGCGCCCTGCGAGTGCGCGGCCGGCTGGGCACCCTCGAGAACGGCACGAAGGCCATCTACAACCCGCACTACGAGATCCAGACTTGAGCCGTCCCATCGAAGACAGCGATCGCAGTCAGGACGCGGCCGCCGACACCCCAGCGGCGACCCCAGAGGAGAAGACGCCCGCGCAGGCGCTGCTGGCCCAGATGGGCGGCGTCAGCGGCCTGATCTACTCGGCGCTGCCGGTGATCGTCCTGGTCCCGGTGAACACCGCCTTCGGCCTGGTGCCCGCGATCAGCGCCGCGCTCGGCGTCGCCGCCCTGATCCTGGTGTGGCGGCTCTACCGTCGCGATTCGGTGCAGCCCGCCATCTCGGGGTTCATCGGCGTTGGGATCAGCGCGCTGATCGCCTGGCTCGTCGGCGCGTCGAAGGGCTACTTCCTCCTGGGCATTTGGACCTCGCTGATCTGGGCGGCGGTGTTCGCACTCTCGGTCGTCATTCGCAGGCCGATCGTGGGATACGCCTGGAGCTGGGTCGGCAACAAGGACCGTGCGTGGCGCGGAAGCCGGCGCGCGGTGTTCGCCTTCGACATCGCGACACTGACCTGGGTGCTGGTGTTCGCCTCCCGGTTCGCGGTCCAGCGCCACCTGTACGACGCCGATCAGACCGGCTGGCTCGGGGTGGCCCGGATCGCGATGGGCTGGCCGCTGACCGCGATCGCCGCGCTGGTGACCTACCTGGCGATCCGCGCCGCACAACGCGCCGTCCACGCCGCCCACGCACGCAGACACGACGGCGACGTCGCGCCCGAAGACTGACACTGGTGGCGCGCGACGACCGTCTGCTCGTCGCGGTCGCGGTACTCGCGTCCTTCGTCGCGTTTCTCGACGGTTCGGTGGTCAATCTGGCCCTGCCGGCCATCAGTGCCGAACTCGGCGGCGGCCTGGTCATCCAGCAATGGGTTGTCGACGGATACCTGCTGACGTTGGGCGCGCTGATTCTGCTCGCCGGCGCGATCTCCGACACCTTCGGGCGGCTGACGGTTCTGCGTGCCGGACTGGTCGTGTTCGGCGTCGCCTCAGTGCTGTGCGCGGCCGCACCCAGTGGACTGGTGCTGGTCATCGGCCGCTGCGTCCAGGGACTGGGTGCCGCATTTCTGGTCCCCAGCTCACTGGCCATGCTCAACGCCCGGTTCACCGGCGCCGAACAGTCCCGCGCGATCGGCATCTGGACGGCGTGGACCGGCACCGCATTCGTCGTCGGGCCGCTGCTGGGCGGTGTGCTCGTCGACACCCTGGGCTGGCGGTGGGTGTTCGCCGTCAACGTGGTCCCGCTGGCGGTCACGCTGATCCTCACCGGCAAGCTGACCGATCAGACACCCCGGACGGGTGCACGTATCGACGCCGTCGGCGCGGTCCTCACCGCAGTCGGGTTGAGTGCCACGGTCTTCGCGATGATCGAGCAGCAGCGGCTGGGCTGGCACGATCCGAGCATCGTCACCGCGCTGATCGTCGGGCCGGCCAGCCTGATCGCATTCGGCTGGTGGGAACGGCGCGCGCGCCACCCGATGCTGCCGCCCGCGGTCTTCTCGGCACGCAACTTCACCGTCGGCAACCTGGCCACGGTGTTCCTCTACGCGGGCATCTCGCTGGGCCAGCTGCTGGTGGCGTTGTTCCTGCAGGAGGTCGGAGGACTGTCGCCGGCGCAGGCCGGCCTGGCGACGCTGCCGGTGCCGGTCCTGTCGTTCCTGTTGGCGGCCCGGTTCGGTGAGCTCGCCGGCCGCTACGGCCCGCGCCGCTTCATGGCGGTCGGCCCGCTGATCGCCGCGGCGGGATTCGGATGGATGGCGACCTGCGCGGGCAACGTGTGGTTGCAGACGCTGCCGGGCATGGCGCTGTTCGGGATCGGGCTCTCGGTCGCCGTGTCCCCGTTGACCGCCGCGGTACTGGCCGCCGTCCCGACGTCGCAGAGCGGCATCGGCTCGGCGATCAACAATGCGGTCGCCCGGGTGGCGGGCCTGATCGCGATCGCGTTCACCGCGGTCATCGTCGGGGGCGCAATGACTTTCGACGGCTTTCGGCAGGGTGTACTGACCGCAGCGGTGCTGCTGGTGATCGCGGGCATCGTCTCGGCGGTGGGAATCCGCGACGAGGTGTCTGCGTTGTCCGCCGGGTCGTCGGCCGCCGCCGCGGCGTGCCACGACCGGGACGGGCCGCCGCCGGCGGGGGTGTACCGGGACTAGCCGGTCGAGGCCGACAGCACGGTCTTGCGCAGCTCGTCTTCCACTTCCGGGGCAGCCACGAACAGCAACTCGTCGCCACCCTCCAGCGGCTCGTCGGCCTCCGGCACGATCACCCGCGGTCCGCGCAGAATCGTCACCAGCGTGGCGTCCCGCGGCAGGATCAGCTTGCGAACCGGCCGCCCACCCCACGGGGTGTCGTCGGGCAGGGTGATCTCGACGAGGTTGGCGTGCCCTTGGCGGAACTGCATGAGCCGCACCAGGTCGCCGACCGCGACGGCCTCCTCCACCAGCGAGGCCAGCATCCGCGGCGTCGACACCGCCACGTCGACGCCCCACGAGCTGTCGAAGAGCCACTCGTTGCGCGGATCGTTGACCCGGGCCACGACGCGGGAGACCGCGAACTCTGTCTTGGCCAACAGGGACAGCACCACGTTCGCCTTGTCGTCACCGGTGGCGGCGACGACGACGTCGAACTCCTGCAGGTGCACCGACTCCAGCAGGCTGATCTCGCAGGCGTCGCCGAGGCGCCAGTGCGCGGCTGGGATGGCGTCGACATCGAGATGCTCGGCATTGCGCTCGATGAGCGTCACGTCGTGCTCGCTTTCGAGCAGTTCGCGGGCAATCGACCGGCCGACGGCACCCGCCCCGGCGATCGCCACTTTGAGCCGTTTGTCGCCCATCAGTGCCCCTCTCCGACGTCAGGGCCGGGTGGCAGCGCGGCGATGGCCAGCGCTTCGGCGGCGCGCCCGGACACCGCCGCGATGTACACCTGATCGCCGGCCTGCAGCACGGTCTTGGGCTCGGGCAGGATGCCGGTACCGAACCGGACCACGAACGCGACTCGCGCGCCGGTCGCCTCCTCCAGCGAGGTCAGCCGGTGACCCACCCAGCCTTCGTGCAGCACCACTTCGGCGACGGCCATCGTGCCGGTCGGATCACGCCATTTGGTGGTCTCGGTGTCGCGCACCAGCGCACCCAGCAGTCGGTCGGTGGTCCACGGCACGGTGGCCACCGTCGGGATGCCCAACCGTTCGTAGACCGCGGCGCGTTTGGCGTCGTAGATACGCGCGACGACGCGCTGCACACCGAACGTCTCGCGGGCGACCCGCGCGGAGATGATGTTGGAGTTGTCGCCGGAGGACACCGCGGCGAACGCATCGGCGTTCTGGATTCCCGAGCGCAGCAGGACTTCTCGGTCGAAGCCCATGCCCAGCACCCGCTCGCCGGAGAAGTCGGGGGACAGCCGGTGGAAGGCCGTCGGGTCCCGGTCGATGATCGCCACATCATGGCCGATCCGGGACAGCGCGTCGGCCAGCGAGGCGCCGACGCGGCCGCATCCCATCACCACTACCCGCACCTGGTGTCCTCTCGACTTTGCCGTGCGCCGACTCGACCGTATGGGGAACGCTACAGCCAAATCGGCGAAGGCCTACTCTTGGCACTCGTGTCTAAGCTTTCGACCGCCGCACGTCGGCTGGTCCTGGGGCAGCCGTTCCGCAGCGACAAGCTGAGTCACACGCTGCTGCCCAAGCGCATTGCCTTGCCGGTGTTCGCCTCCGACGCCATGTCATCGGTGGCCTACGCGCCCGAGGAAATCTTTCTGGTGCTCTCGGTGGCGGGCCTGTCCGCCTACGCGATGGCGCCATGGATCGGGCTGGCTGTCGCGCTCGTGATGCTCGTGGTGGTCGCCTCCTACCGCCAGAACGTGCACGCCTACCCGTCCGGCGGCGGCGACTACGAGGTGGTGACCACCAACCTCGGACCGACCGCGGGCCTGACGGTGGCCAGCGCCCTTCTGGTCGACTATGTGCTGACCGTCGCGGTGTCGATGGCGTCGGCGATGTCGAACATCGGATCGGCAATCCCGTTCGTCGACACCCACAAGGTGTGGTTCGCGGTGGCGGCCATCGTGCTGCTCGCCTCGATCAACCTGCGCGGGATTCGCGAATCGGGCACCGCATTCGCGATTCCTACCTACGCGTTCATGTTCGGCATGTACATCATGCTCGGCTGGGGCTTGTTCCAGATCTACGTGCTCGACATCCCGCTGCGCGCCGAGTCGGCCGGCTTCGAGGTGCACAACGAGCACGGCAAGGTGCTCGGCTTCGCCCTGGTGTTCCTGGTTGCGCGCGCGTTCTCGTCCGGTTGCGCCGCGCTGACCGGTGTCGAGGCGATCAGCAACGGTGTGCCCGCATTCCGGAAGCCCAAGTCGCGCAATGCGGCCACGACACTGGCGATGCTCGGCCTGATCGCCATCTCGCTCTTCATGGGCATCATCCTGCTGGCCAAGGCGACCGGGGTGAAGGTGGCTGATGATCCCGCCACCCAGCTGGTCGGCGCGCCGCAGAACTATCAGCAGAAGACCCTGGTCGCCCAGCTGGCCGACGCGGTGTTCCACGACTTCCCGATCGGCCTGTTCCTGATCACCGGTGTCACCGCCCTGATCCTGGTGTTGGCGGCCAATACCGCCTTCAACGGGTTCCCGGTGCTGGGTTCGATCCTGGCTCAGGACCGTTACCTGCCCCGCCAGCTGCACACTCGCGGTGACCGGCTGGCGTTCTCGAACGGCATCGTGTTCCTGGCGTTGGCCGCAATCGCCTTCGTGGTGGCCTTCCGGGCCGAGGTGACCGCGCTCATCCAGCTCTACATCGTCGGCGTGTTCGTGTCGTTCACGCTCAGCCAGATCGGCATGGTCCGGCACTGGACGCGCCACCTGCGCACCGAGACCGATCCGCGCGTCCGCCGGCACATGATGCGCTCGCGGGTGATCAACACGATCGGCTTCGTCGCCACCGGCGCCGTGCTGATCGTGGTTCTGGTCACCAAGTTCGTCGCCGGCGCGTGGATCGCAATCCTGGCCATGTCAAGCCTTTTCATTCTGATGAAGGCGATCCACAAGCATTACGACACCGTGGCCCGCGAGCTTGCCGAGCAGGAAGCCGAGCAGGGCGACGTGGTGCTGCCCAGCCGTAACCACGCCGTCGTGCTGGTCTCCAAGCTGCACATGCCGACGTTGCGCGCACTGTCCTACGCCAGGGCCACCCGGCCCGATGTGCTCGAGGCCATCACCGTCAACGTCGACGATTCCGAGACCCGCCAGCTGGTCCACAAGTGGGAAGACAGCGACATCACCGTCCCGCTGAAAGTCGTTGCCTCCCCGTATCGAGAGGTCACCCGTCCGGTACTCGACTATGTCAAGCGGATCAGCAAGGAAGCGCCGCGCACGGTGGTGACGGTCTTCATCCCGGAGTATGTGGTCGGCCACTGGTGGGAACAGGTGCTGCACAACCAGAGCGCGTTGCGGCTCAAGGGCCGACTGCTGTTCATGCCGAACGTGATGGTGACTTCGGTTCCGTGGCAACTCAATTCGTCGGAGCGCGTGCACGAGTTGCAGTCGCAGAACGCTCCCGGCGACGTACGACGGGGTTTCTTGGAGTGAATCGATAGTGAGTCAGGGGGACACGGTCGAGCTGGAACTGACCACCGGCGCGGCCGCCAACGGGGGTAGCTGCGTGGCACGCCACGACGGCCGGGTGGTGTTCGTGCGGTACGCCCTGCCGGATGAAGTGGTGCGGGCCCGGGTGACCGGCGACCGCGGATCGTATTGGCACGCAGAGGCAATCGAGGTTCTCCAGCCGTCACCGGACCGGGTGGAGTCACAGTGCCGGATCGCCGGCGTCGGCGGGGCCGGCTGCTGCGATCTGGCATTCGCCACGCCGGAGGCGGCCCGTGTGCTCAAGGGGCAGGTGGTGGCCAATCAGCTGGCCCGCCTCGGTGATTTCCATTGGGATGGGGTTGCCGAGCCGCTCGGTGACGGCGCTGCGCGTGGCTGGCGCACCCGGGTGCGGCTGGACACCACCGATGCGGGCCGGGTGGGGTTCCATCGTTATCACAGTTCGGAACTCGTCACCGATCTGGACTGCGCGCAGCTGCCGCCCGGCATGCTCGACGGGCTTGCGGACGTGACGTGGGCGCCGGGGGCTCATGTGCACGTGGCCGTCGACGACGACGGTCACCGGCACGTCGTGCAGTCCGGGCCGCGGTCGGGCCGCAAGGTCTCGACCCGTGTGGTCGAGGGCAATTACGAAGCGGTGCAACGGGTCGGCGACCGGGTCTGGCGGATACCGGTGACGGCGTTCTGGCAGGCGCACCGCGACGCCGCCCGGGTGTACAGCGGCCTGATCGGTCAGTGGGCGCAGCTGGACATCGGGATGACGGCGTGGGATCTGTACGGCGGCTCGGGCGTTTTCGCGGCCGCGCTCGCCGAAGGCGTCGGCGACTCCGGGCAGGTGGTCACGGTCGACACGTCGCGGGGCTCGTCGCGGGCGGCGCATGCGGCGCTGGCCGACCTCACCTGCGTATCGGTGATCACCGACTCGGTCCGGCGGGCGCTGAGCGCACAGCCACGTCGCGCCGACGTGGCGGTGCTGGATCCGCCGCGAGCCGGTGCCGGCCGGGAGGTCATCGAACAGCTGGCGACCGCCGAAGTCCCGCGGGTGATCCATATCGGTTGTGAGGCAGCATCATTCGCGCGCGACATCGGGCTCTACCGCAAGCAGGGCTACGACGTCGAGGAGTTGCGGGTGTTCGACTCGTTCCCGCTCACCCATCACGTCGAGTGCGTCGCGATACTCACCCGCTGACGTCTGGCGGCTAGACTCCTGCGCAGGTGTGCCGGGAAGTCTGGTCGGCGTGAGCTTTTCCTTGCCTGTTGATGTCTTAGGAGACTGGTGGCCGACCGCACGCCGAATATCGCCCGCGCCCTGTTCGCCCGCGGATCGTGGTCGGAGACATCTCGCGTCAGCGCGATCCTGCGCAAGGAGACCGTCGGTGGCGCGCTGCTGCTGGTGGCTGCGGCGATTGCCCTCATCTGGGCGAACTCACCGTGGTCGGCGGCCTATCACCAGCTTCGGCAGTTTCACGTCGGCACCGACCGGCTGGGCCTGCACCTTGATCTGACCCTGGGCGGCTGGGCGGCCGACGGGTTGTTGGCGATCTTCTTCTTCGTCGTCGGGCTCGAACTCAAACGCGAGTTCGTCGCCGGTGATCTCCGCGATCCTGGTCGCGCCGCGCTGCCGATCGCCGCCGCGGTGGGCGGCATGGTGGTGCCGGCAGTGATCTTCGTCTCCTTCACGTTCGACGAAGGTGGCGGCGCGGCGCGCGGTTGGGCCATCCCGACGGCGACCGACATCGCGTTCGCGGTCGCGGTGCTGGCCGTGCTGTCCACCCACCTTCCGGGTGCGCTGCGCACGTTCCTGCTCACCCTGGCCGTCGTCGACGACCTGCTGGCGATCACGGTGATCGCGGTGTTCTACTCCGAGAAGATCAATCTCACCGCGCTGCTGATCGCACTGATCCCGTTGGCGCTGTTCACTGTGCTGGTACAACGCCGAATTCGGTCGTGGTGGCTGCTGATCCCACTGGCCGCGCTCACCTGGGCCTTCGTTCACGAGTCCGGGGTGCATGCGACGGTTGCGGGGGTGCTGCTCGGTTTCGCGGTGCCCGTCCTGCGTAGCGAGGCGGCCGGCGGTCCGGAGGCCGGCCCCGGGCTGGCCGAGCATTTCGAGCACCGAATGCGTCCGGTGTCGGCGGGTTTCGCGGTGCCGGTGTTCGCGTTTTTCGCCGCCGGTGTCACCTTCGGCGGCTATGACGGTTTGATAACGGCGCTGTCGGATCCGATCGCAATGGGTATCGTCGCCGGGCTGGTGGTCGGCAAGACGGTCGGGGTGTTCGGGACCACGTGGGTGCTGGCCGCAGTGACCCGCGCCCGGCTCGACTCGGCTTTGCGCTGGGTCGACGTGTTCGGCATGTCGATGCTGGCCGGAATCGGGTTCACGGTGTCGCTGCTGATCGGCGAATTGGCCTACGATCCGGGCTCCGAACGCCAGGATGTGGTCAAGGTCGCAGTGCTGGTAGGAAGTTTGCTGGCCGCTCTGCTCGCCTCGATCGTGCTGCGCCTGCGCAACCGGCACTATCGGCTGGTGTGGGAGCTGGAGAACCGGGATCTCGACCACGACGGTGTACCCGACGTCTACGAGTCTGGACAGGACTGATCTCTACGACGGTGCGTAGACTGGCCAAATGCTTGAACAGGTTCGCGGCCCCGCAGATCTGCAACACCTGTCCCAGGCGCAGCTGACCGATCTGGCTGCCGAGATTCGCCAGTTCTTGATCCACAAGGTCGCTGCCACGGGCGGCCACCTCGGGCCCAATCTCGGTGTTGTCGAGCTGACCCTCGCGCTGCACCGGGTCTTCGACTCTCCGCACGATCCGATCCTCTTCGACACCGGCCATCAGGCGTATGTGCACAAGATGCTGACCGGCCGGGCCGCCGAGTTCGACACGCTGCGCAAGAAGGACGGGCTGTCGGGTTATCCCGCGCGGGCCGAGAGTGAGCACGACTGGGTGGAATCCAGCCATGCATCGGCCGCCCTGTCCTACGCCGACGGCCTCGCGAAAGCCTTCGAGTTGACCGGGCATCGCAACCGGCATGTCGTGGCCGTGGTGGGCGACGGTGCGCTGACCGGCGGCATGTGCTGGGAAGCCCTGAACAACATCGCCGCCGCCAAACGGCCGGTGATCATCGTCGTCAACGACAACGGACGGTCCTACGCGCCGACCATCGGCGGGCTCGCCGACCATCTCGCCGGGCTGCGGCTGCAGCCGGGCTATGAGCGGGTACTGGAACGCGGCCGGATCGCCGTGCGCGGGATGCCCCTCATCGGCGAGGCCTGCTACCAGGCCATGCACAGCGTGAAGGCCGGCATCAAGGACGCGCTGTCACCGCAGGTGATGTTCACCGACCTCGGCCTGAAGTACGTCGGCCCGATCGACGGCCACGACGAGCATGCTGTCGAGACCGCGCTGCGCCACGCACGCGGCTTCAAGGCCCCGGTGATCGTGCACGTGGTCACCCGCAAGGGGATGGGGTACGCACCGGCCGAGAACGACGAGGCCGAGCAGATGCACTCCTGCGGCGTCATCGACCCCGACACCGGGCTGGCGACGAAGTCAGCCGCGCCCGGCTGGACGTCGGTGTTCTCCGATGCACTGATCTCGTATGCCGCCAAGCGGCGCGACATCGTGGCGATCACCGCGGCGATGCCCGGACCGACCGGGCTCTCGGCGTTCGGTGAACGCTTTCCGGACCGGCTTTTCGACGTCGGCATCGCCGAGCAGCACGCGATGACGTCGGCGGCCGGATTGGCGATGGGCGGCCTGCATCCGGTGGTGGCGATCTACTCGACGTTCCTCAATCGCGCGTTCGACCAGATGATGATGGACGTCGCGCTGCACAAGCTGCCGGTCACGATCGTGCTGGACCGCGCTGGGATCACCGGGAACGACGGCGCCAGCCACAACGGCATGTGGGATTTGTCGATCCTGGGCATCGTTCCGGGGATGCGGGTGGCCGCGCCGCGCGACGGCGCCCGCCTGCGGGAAGAACTCGGCGAGGCACTCGAGGTCGACGACGGCCCTACCGCCATCAGATTCCCCAAAGGTGAAGTGGGCGAAGATATTCCGGCACTCGAGCGGGTGGCGGGTATGGACCTCCTGGCTCGCCCGGCTGACGGCCTGAGTCAGGACGTCCTGCTCCTGGCAGTGGGTTCGTTCGCGCCGATGGCGCTGAAAGTCGCACAGCGACTGCGCAATCAGGGAATCGGGGTGACGGTGGTCGACCCGCGCTGGGTGCTCCCGGTGCCGGACGGGATTGCGCCGCTTGCCACCTCGCACAAGCTGGTGGTGACGATGGAGGACAGCGGTGTGCACGGTGGCATCGGCTCCACCGTCTCGGCTGCCCTGCGCGCCGCAGCCATCGACGTGCCGTGCCGCGATCTCGGTGTGCCGCAACAGTTCATCGACCACGCCGGCCGTGGTGAGGTGCTCGAGGAGATCGGTCTGACCGAGCAGAACATCGCCCGTCAGGTGACCGGGTGGGTCGCCGCACTCGGAACGGTCGACGACACGGTCAGCGATTCCGCCGAAAAGACGAACTGACTCACGCCTCTTCGGCGGCAGCAGAACTCAGCGCCTCGGCGAGCACCGGGACCACGAGAGAGCGTTGCCACTGCCTGGCCCCGCCGTCGCGCAGGACGGTATCGATGGCCGCGCTGACATCGCCGGCGTCCTGCCAATCCCAGCACAGTCTGCGGACGAGTTCCGGGGACACCAGATTCTCGGTGGGGACCCGCACCCGTTCGGACAACTCGGACAGGCGCGCCCGGGCGGCGTCGAGCCGGGCCGCTGCCTCCGGTTTGCGTTTGGCCCAGCGCACCGCCGGCGGCGGCCCGTTCTGCGGTTCGGCGCTGTCCGGCGGGTCGGGGTTGGTGCGGGCGGACTCCAGCGCCGCGAGCCAGACGTGGGCGCTGCGGCGCTGTTTGTGGCCGCCGAAGATCGGCAGTTTGGTCAGTTCCTCGACGGTCTTGGGGTCGGCGACGGCGGCGGCGATGATCGCCGAGTCCGGCAGGATCCGACCCGGAGCGATGTCGCGGCGGCGGGCGATCTGATCGCGCACCGTCCACAGTTCGCGCACCGCTGCCAGGGCCTGGCGGTTGCGGACCTTGTGCAGACCTGAGGTGCGCCGCCACCGGTCACGTCGGGTCGGGCTGGGCTCCGAGCGTCGAAGGTGCTCGAATTCTTCGGCAGCCCAAGCGGATTTATCCTGCTCGGTGAGCACCTCGTGGATCGCGTCGCGCAGAGCGATCAGCACTTCGACGTCCAGCGCGGCGTAGTTCAGCCACTCGTCGGGCAGCGGACGTTTGGACCAATCCGCCGCGCCGTGCCCCTTGGCGAGCCCGAGTCCCAGCAGGCGTTGCACCATCGCCGCCAGGTTGACCCGCTCGAAACCGGCCAGCCGGCCGGCCAACTCGGTGTCGTAGAGCGCGGGCGGGCGCATCCCCACCTCGGCCAGGCAGGGCAGGTCCTGATCGGCCGCGTGCAGGATCCATTCGTCGTCGGCCAGCACCTCGGCCACCGGCCGCAGCACATCGATCGGACTGCTGCCGTGATTGACCGGGTCGATCAGGACGGTGCCGGCGCCGGTGCGGCGAATCTGGATCAAGTAGGCGCGGTTGGAGTACCGGAAACCCGATGCGCGCTCGGCGTCGACGGCGAACGGCCCGGTGCCCTTCGCCAGCTGGTCGGCGGCTCGGGCGATCGAGTCGGCGCTGATCGACAGCGGCGGCACTCCCTCGGCGGGGCTGAGCAGGGGAGTCGCCTCGGGGGCGTCCTCGGCTGCGGCATCGGCCGCCGCGGTCGCGGCGTCATCGTCTGGTGTCATGTCAGGCGCGGGAGCGGGAACCTAGGTCCGTCACTCCCACCGG
Organism: Mycobacterium sp. ENV421; assembly: GCF_002887815.1. Classification (GTDB taxonomy): domain Bacteria; phylum Actinomycetota; class Actinomycetes; order Mycobacteriales; family Mycobacteriaceae; genus Mycobacterium. The sequence goes on from NZ_PDHO01000005.1 coordinate 110,731, forward strand.
CGGCAGACCCGCGGCGTGTTCGAGGACCTCGCAGAATGCCTGGACATGTGTGTCGAGCGCCATGGTGGTGGCCGTCCACGATGCGCGCATCTCGAGCTGGTGGGCGCGGGGCGGACCGGAGATGTCGCCGTAGCGCACCGAGGTGGTGGCCGTGACGGTGCCGCCGAGCGCGGTGACGTGTTCGGAGCGGCTTTCCAGCGCGTCGACGAGCCAACTCCACGCCACCTCGGGCAGCAGCGGGTCGACAGCCTCGCTGGAGTCCAGGTCGGCCTGGATGTAGGCGACCAGTCGCATCGTGCCGTCCCAGGCTTCGGAGCCGTCGGGATCGTGCAGCAGGATCAGCCGGCCGAATGCATCGCCGTCGGAGGTTTCCGGGACGATCTCGGTGTCGGGGTGTTTGACCTCGGCGCCCAGCGCATAGCTGTACGGCGCGAGACGTTGAGGTGGTCGGATCGGACCGAGTTCGATCTCCGCCCGCACCTGAGCGGTGTTCATCGCCGCCACCGCCTCGCGGAAAAGCGCGGGTTCCGCAGTGGTCACGTCGATTGACGCTAGCCCTATCGTCGGGGCCGGGCGGGCAGGCGCGCCGATTTGGTGCCGTTCCGGCGGGCAGGAGCGGAGCGACCCGGGGGAGGACTCCGGCGGCTGAGGGCTCGTCAGCCGGGCTGACCGGCCCGTGGCAGCATGGACGCGATGAGTACCCGTCGCCAGCTGCCCGAGGCGCCCTATCTGGCCGCCGCCACTGGCCGCAAACCCAGCCGCATCCCGGTCTGGTTCATGCGCCAGGCCGGCCGATCGCTGCCCGAGTACCGCGAACTGCGCGCCAAGAACACGATGATGCAGGCCTGTTTCGACCCGGCCCTGATCAGCGAGATCACCCTGCAGCCGGTGCGCAGGCACGGGGTGGACGCGGCGATTCTGTTCTCCGACATCGTGGTGCCGATGCGCGCTGCCGGCATCGGTCTGGACATCGTTCCCGACGTCGGCCCGGTGATCGACAACCCGGTACGGACCGCCGCCGATGTCGGCGCGCTGAAAGGTCTTGAGCTGCAGCGCGTCAGCGCGGTCTCGGACGCGGTGAGCATGCTGGTGGGTGAACTCGGTGAGGTACCGCTGATCGGCTTCGCCGGCGCCCCGTTCACGTTGGCGTCCTATCTGGTCGAGGGCGGGCCCAGCAAGCTGCACGAGCGGACCAAGGCGATGATGTTCGCCGACCCCTCGACATGGCATGCGTTGATGGGGCTGTTGACCGACCTCACGATCGCCTTCCTGAAGGTGCAGCTCGACGCCGGCGTGGACGCCATCCAGGTGTTCGACTCGTGGGCGGGCACGCTGTCGCTGGCCGACTACCGCACCCACGTGCTGCCGCACAGCTCGCGGGTATTCGCCGCGCTGGCCGACTATCGGGTGCCGATGACGCATTTCGGGGTGGGCACCGCCGAACTGCTGGGCGCGATGGGTGAGGCCGGCGCGACGGTCGTCGGTGTCGACTGGCGCACCTCGCTGGCCGACGCCGCCCTGCGGGTGGGGCCGAAGCTGGCGCTGCAGGGCAACCTGGATCCGGTCGTGCTGCTGGCCGGCTGGCCGGTCGTCGAGCCGGCAGCGCGAGCGGTGGTCGACGACGGCAGGCTGGCGGTCGACGCCGGCGCGGCGGGGCACATCTTCAACCTGGGCCACGGCGTACTGCCGCCCACCGATCCCGGCATCCTGACCGATCTTGTCGCGCTGGTGCACTCGTTGTGACAGAGCTCGGAGGGCAGGAGCGCAGCGACCGGAGAATGCTGTGAGGTATTGCGTTGTCGGGGGCGGCATTTCGGGTTTGGTCGCTGCCTATCGGCTACGCACGCTGGCCGGCGCGGACGCCGACATCACGGTATTCGACCCGGCTGACCGTCTCGGTGGCATCCTGCGCACCGAACGGATCGCCGGTCAGCCGATGGACATCGGCGCCGAGGCGTACGTGGTGCGGCGCCCCGAGGTGCCGGCACTGCTGACCGAGCTCGGCCTGGCCGGTCGCCAGATCAGCACCACCGGGGTGCGTCCCACCATCTACAGCCAGGGCCGCCTGCATCCGTTGCCTGCCGACACCGTCAACGGCATCCCGACCTCTGCCGCGTCGATGACCGGCCTGGTCGACGATGCGACGATCGCGAAAATCGCCGCCGAGCCCGCCCGGCCACTGCGTTGGCAGCCGGGCTCCGACCCGGCGGTCGGCGCCGTGGTCGCCGACCGATTCGGCGACCAGGTCGTTGCGCGCTCGGTCGACCCGATGCTGTCCGGCGTCTATTCCGGTTCGGCGGCCACCATCGGTATCCGCTCCGCGGTGCCGACGGTGGCCGCCGCTCTTGACGCCGGCGCCCCCAGCCTCACCGACGCCGGCCGCCGCGCACTGCCGGGCAGCACACAGGGCCCGGTGTTCGGCGCCATCGACGGCGGCTACCAGGTGTTGCTCGACGCGCTGGTGCAGTGCAGCAGGCTGAACTGGGTGCAGACGTCGATACAGCACATTGCGCGCGACGGGACCGGCTGGAGCCTGCGCGATGACGACGGCCGACAGTTGGGTGCCGACGGGGTGATCGTCGCGGTGCCGGCCCCGCGGCTCGCGCCGCTGATGGCCGACGTGGCCCCCGCCGCCGGCGTGGCGGCAGCCCGGATCCCGGTCGCCTCGGCGGCGGTGCTGGCACTGGCCGTCCCTGGTGGGACACCCCTGCCCGCGCAGTCCGGTGTCCTGGTCGCCACCGGAGAACGCTTGCACGCCAAGGCGATCACGCTGTCGACCCGCAAGTGGGGATCACGCGGCAACGCCGAGTTGTTGCGGTTGTCGTTCGGGCGTTTCGGTGACGATCTGGCGCGCGCGACGTCGGACACCGAACTGCAGAGCTGGGCGCTGGCCGATGTGTCGACGGTGTTCGGGATCTCGGTCGATCCGATCGATGTGCGGGTGCACCGCTGGCTGGACGCGATGCCGCAATATTCGCCGGGGCATCGCGAGCTGGCCGCGGGACTGCGCGCCGGGTTGCCGCCCACCCTGGCGATCGCGGGCAACTATCTCGACGGCATCGGGGTGCCGGCCTGTGTCGGCGTGGCCGGCCGTGCGGCGGAGGCTGTGGTGGCCGCCACCATCCGCCGATAGGCGAACCACCGCGTGGCACGATGGGTGCATGGCCAAACTGGACTTCGACGAGCTCAACGCCACGATCCGTTACGTCATGTTCTCGACCTTCGCGGCGGAACCGGGCGAGCTGGGCTTCGACGAAGAGGCCCGCGCCGCTGTCGCCGACGAGACGGCGACCTTCCTCAAACAGCAGGAGGACAACGGGGTCGTGGTGCGCGGCATCTACGACGTGGCGGGGCTGCGTGCCGACGCCGACTTCATGTTCTGGACGCACGCCGAGCGCATCGAGTCCCTGCAGGCGACCTATAACGACTTCCGCCGCACCACAACCCTGGGCCGGGCCGTCACCCCGGTGTGGAGCGCCGTCGCCCTGCACCGGCCCGCGGAATTCAACAAGAGCCACATACCGGCATTTTTGGCCGGTGAGGAGCCGGGCAATTACGTCTGCGTCTACCCCTTCGTGCGTTCGCTGGACTGGTATCTGCTGCCCGGTGAGGACCGCCGCAAGATGCTGGCCGACCACGGCATGGCCGCCCGCAGTTACAAGGACGTGCGCGCCAATACCGTTCCTGCCTTCGCGCTCGGCGATTACGAATGGATTCTGGCGTTCGAAGCTCCTGAGCTGTACCGCATTGTCGACCTGATGCGCGACTTGCGCGCCACCGAAGCCCGTCGGCATGTGCGCGAGGAAGTCCCGTTCTTCACCGGTCCGCGGATCGGCGTTGAGGAATTGGTCGCCAAACTGCCCTAGCAAACGAGCCCGCGTACTGCCCGCTCAGGGGGCTGAAGTTCGCTACGATTGCGTGACCGTGAGTTCTGCACGGCCGACACGATCGGGGGCCCGCGTGAGAGGGCTGAGGGCGAAGCAGACGATTGCCTTGAGCATCTGTTTCGTGGTGTGTGTCATCGCGTTGGCCGTCGTGGGACGGCTGAGCGGGTTGGGCATGTCGCTGGCGTCTGTTGCCGACAACACGATGACCTCCCTGGCGGCCGTCGCGATGGTGGCCGCGATCATCACCGCGCGGACGTGTCGTGGCCGGGTGCGAATCGCCTGGGCCGCCATGGCAATAGGGCTCGGTTCGTTCACCCTCGGTGCGGTTATGTGGCTCGTCTACCGACTCGTCGATGTGGAGGACCCGTACCCGTCGGTGGCCGACGCCGCCTACTTGGCGTTGCCGATAGCCACCGCGATCGCGTTGTTGTTGCTGTCCTCGGGTTTCAGTCGTACCTCGCGGACGCGGTTGGTCCTCGATGCGCTCGTGGTCGCCGGATCCTTCGCGATCGTCGGGTGGGTCGCCGTGCTGGGTCAGGTCTGGAAGTCCGCGCCCGACGACCGGTTGAAAGTGGCGGTGTCGGCCGGTTACCCGGTGCTGGATGCGGCAGTCCTCACCATCGGCTTTTTGGTGGTGGCCCGTGCGCACGGTGGTCAGCGCCGGACCCTGGCGCTGCTGACGGCGGGCATGGCGGGTATCGCGATCTCCGACGGCGCATTCGTCTACCTCAGCGCAACCCAACAGCCGACCGATACGGCGCTGCTGTACCTCGGTTGGCTGATCGGGCTGGTCCTGTTCATCGGGGCGGCCGTGACCGGACACGGGTTCGCTCACCGGGAATTGATTGCTGCACAGCCTGTTTCGTGGACATCGGTCTGGTTGCCCTTTGTGCCGGTAATACTGGCCAGTGCGGCGGTGTTCACCCAATCGCCAGCAGACCTCAAGGCGGGGCCCATACCGGTGATCGGGCTCATGCTGTTGCTCGCGTTCAGCGCTCGCCAGCTGCTGGTGATGAGCGAGAACCGCAGCTTGCTGGCGACGGTCGCAGACCAGGCCCTGCGTGACCCGCTCACCGGCGTCGGCAACCGTATCGTCTTCCGGGACCGACTGAGTCACGCGATGCAGATACGCCAGCGCGACGGACTCTCGATCGGGGTTCTCGTCATGGATCTCGACGATTTCAAGGTCGTCAACGACACCCTGGGCCACCCGGTCGGTGACGAACTGCTGAGCCTGGTCGCCGAACGCATCGTCGCCAGCGTGCGGGCCGGTGACACGGTGGCGCGCCTCGGCGGTGACGAGTTCGCGGTGTTGATCGAGGGCCGGGTGGACAAGTCGCAACTGGTCGCCCATCGGGTCGTCGAGGCCTTCGACGAGCCGTTCATCGTCGACGGACAGGATTTGCTGATCCGGCCCAGCATCGGGCTGGCGGTCGCCGAACGGAACGAACCCGATCTTCTGCCCAAGGATCTGCTCAAGCGGGCCGACATCGCGATGTACTCGGCGAAGCGGTCCCGCACCGGCGGCGTGCACCCGTTCAACGCGGAAATGCTGCTGGCTGAGACATCCGACGGCGACGTGTTCGCCAGCGGGCCGATGCCGGCATCCCGCAGCGGCGCCAGCACCGTCCGGTTGCTCGGCGAGCTGCGTCAGGCCATCGATCAATTCGAGCTGACGCTGGTGTACCAGCCGAAGTTCGATTTGAATACCGCGTCGATTATGGGGGTGGAGGCCCTGGTGCGCTGGCCGCACCCCAAGCGTGGCCTGCTCTCGCCCGATGAGTTTCTTCCACTGGTCCGCCGCTATGGGCTGATGGGATCGATCACGGATCTGGTGGTGAACCAGGCGCTCGATGATGTCGTGTGCTGGCGCGAAGACTCCCTCGAGGTTCCGATCGCGGTCAACATGTTCGCACCGTCAATGGCTGATTTACGCTTGCCCGGCAAGTTCGCCAGGGCGCTGTCCGATCGCGACTTGAGTCCGTCGCAGTTGACCGTCGAGATCACCGAGGACCTGTTCCTCGATCACATGGAACGCACCAAGACGGTGTTGAATCAGTTGCAGGAGTTCGGGATTCGAATCGCAATTGACGATTTCGGCAGCGGTTATTCGGCGTTGTCCTATATGCGCGACCTCACCGTCGACGAAGTCAAGCTCGACCGCAACTTCATCGCGCCGATCCCTGCCGATCAACGGGCATCCGCAGTGGTGCGGGCAGTCATCAACCTGGCCAATGAACTCGGCCTCACCACGGTCGCCGAAGGAATCGAGACCGCCACCACTGCCGAGTGGTTGCGTGAACACGGCTGCAGCATCGGCCAGGGCTACTACTTCAGTCCGCCACTGACGGCCGACAAGCTGCGCGACATCCTGAAGAAGTGTGACCGCGACGCCACCTGCCGGGCTTCGGGTTGTTCACTGCGATACGGCAGCTGCCACTGGTCAGAGTCCGATGTGCCCCACATCGAGCTGATGCGGTAGGTATGCTGGCGCCGGCCGTCATATGGTGCCGGCGGCACACGGGGGAGGGTGCCACGATGCCCAAAGCTTCTCGCGTCGCGGTCGGGGCCGTTGTGGTGTTTGTCGTGTTCGTCGTGGTCATCCTGAGCGGCTGGCTACATGGCCCGACATTGACCGTCGTCGACGATTTCGCGCTTCTGGCGCTGGCGATCCCGGCGGTCACGTTCTCCGCCCTGGCGGCGCGGTCGCTGTGGGGACGTCGGCGGTTGGCGTGGGCATCGATGACTGTCGGCTTGCTGGGATGGACTGTGGGCGAGGCGATCTGGACCTTCTACGAGGTCCATCTGCATCAGCCGCCATTCCCGTCGATCGCCGATGTGGCGTTCCTGGTGATGCCGGTGGGCGCCTGTGCCGCCCTGCTGCTGCTTCCCGCTGAGGACACCAGCCAGTCGCGAGCTCGGTTGTTCCTCGACGGTGTGATCATGGCCGGCTCGCTGTTCCTGGTGAGTTGGGTGACGATTCTGCAGCCGCTCTATCAGTCCTACACGTCGGACCAGCTCGGCTTCGTCATCTCGTTGGCATATCCGTTGTCCGACATCATCATCCTCACGGTGGCCGGCGTGGCGCTGGTCAGGTCGAGCGGCCAGCACCGGTTGTCATTGACCCTGCTGACGGCTGGCTTGACCTGTTTCGCGTTGGCGGACAGCGGTTTTGCGTATCTCTCGGCGACGGGCTCCTACAGTTCTGGCAGCGTCATCGACATCGGCTGGGCGGCGGGCCTGCTGTTCATCAGCGTTGCGGCGTCCGCGGCCCATGAAAGTAAACGCAAGCGGCGCAACTCGTTCGTACTGCCGGGCTGGGCATCGGTGTGGCTGCCGTACACGCCTTTGTTGGTCGCCGGGGTGGTGGCCGCGGCGCAACCGGTCCCGGATCTGAAATCTCGGCCGGTGTTGATCGTGGCAAGCATTCTGGTGGTGACCGTTCTGGGCCGTCAGTTCCTCGCAGTGAAGGAGAATCGTATGCTGGTGGCCACGGTCGCCGACCAGGCGCTGCACGACCCACTCACCGGGCTGGCCAATCGCGCGTTGTTCAGCTACCGCCTCGGCCACGCGATGCACCTCCATGAGCGGGAAGGTCTTTCGCTCGCGGTCCTGGCCGTGGACCTCAACGAGTTCAAGCTCGTCAACGACCACCTCGGCCATCTGGTGGGTGACGACCTGCTGGTGGGCGTCGCGCAGCGGCTGCGTCGCTGCGTCCGGCCGGGTGACACGGTGGCCCGGCTCGGTGGCGACGAGTTCTCGATCCTCGTCGAGGGGGGCAACGACGTCGCAGAGCTGGTCGGCAACCGGGTCGTCGAGGCCTTCGAGGAGCCGTTCGTCCTCAGCGGCCACGAGCTGTTGATGCGCCCGAGTGTCGGACTCGCACTTGCTGAGTCGGACGAGCCGGATCTGACCGCCGACGAGTTGCTGCACCGGGCTGACACCGCGATGTACTCCGCCAAGCGGTCACGAGCTCGGGTGGTGCAGACCTACTCCCCGGAGATGCAGTTGCTGACCGAAGCGGACGACGAGAGGCTGTTCGGTCCGGCGGCCCCGTCTTCCGGACTGGGGGCAGCCGGGGCGATCCAGTTGCTGGGCAGACTCCGGGTAGCGATCGACGAGGCGGCACTCACGCTGGTCTATCAGCCGAAGTTCGATCTGAAGACCGGGCTGATCGTCGGGGTCGAGGCCCTTCTGCGCTGGCCGCAGCCAGACGGCTCCGTATTGGCGCCCGAGGCGTTCCTGCCGCTGGTGCGACGGCACGGGCTCATGGGGTCGGTCACCCAGATGGTCATCGGCCAGGCCCTTGACGACGCAGTGGTCTGGCATCGGGCCGGCGCCGATATTCCGGTGGCGGTCAATCTGTTCGCGCCGTCGATGGCGAACGTCGGCCTGCCTGCCACGATCGCCAAGGCACTTGCCGATCACCACTTGCCGCCGTCGGCCTTGGCGGTGGAGATCACCGAAGAACTCTTCCTGGACAGCACCGAGCGGACCCGTCTTGTCTTGAATGAATTGCGGCGCAGTGGAATTCGGATAGCCATCGATGACTTCGGCAGTGGATACTCGGCGCTGTCTTACTTGCGGGATCTGCCGATCGACGAAGTGAAGTTGGACCGCAGCTTCATTGCACCGATTTCGGCCGACGAACGCGCCGCGGCGGTGGTGCGTGCGGTCGTCGACCTTGCCCATGTGCTGGACCTGTCGGTGGTGGTGGAGGGTGTCGAGGACGCCGAAACCGCGGCGATGGTGAAGGCTTGTGGCTGTGACGTCGGGCAGGGCTTCTACTACAGCCCGCCACTGTCGCCGGAGGGATTGCTGGCGGCGGCGAAGCCGTGGCTGCGCGTGGCTCATCCGATGTCCTGAGGTTCGTTGCCCAAAGTGACGGCCATGGTTTGCTACCGTAAGTCCTGAATTCATCCGATCCTTCGCGACGCTGGGGGCATGTTGGTCGGGGTGCACGGAATTGCCAGGCCGCCCCTTGTCCTGAGCCTTGGTGTAAGCATCGTGGCTCTTGTTGCCCTGGGGCTCTGGCGATTTCCGAGCCCTTCGGCCGTCACTGCTCTCAAACTGGCGCTGACATTCACCGCCGTGGTGGCTACCGCCGCCGCGGTCCGAACGGCGAGCTCGACGGCCGAGCATGTCCGTGCGGCATGGTGGGCGCTGGCAGCGGGCCTCGGTGCGTTTGCCCTCGGAATGGGCATGCGAACCTGGGTGGCGTTGTCCGGTCGCAACATCGCGTTCTTCGCCGGTGCGGACATGGTGCGGGTGGTGCTGCCCGCCGGAGCGTGCGCTGCTCTGCTGTTGTTGGTGCCGACCAGCCTGAGCAGGATGTCGCGTCTGCGGTTTCTGCTCGACGGTGTCGTGGTCGCGAGCTCGCTCGTGCTGATGGTGTGGGCCGGGGCGCTCGACGACATTCACCGCAGTCGCATCGCGGAATCCATACCCCTCACCGCGTCGATGGCCTACCCGATGCTCGACGCGGTGACGATGACGGTTGCCTTGTTGGTATTGCTGGCCGCGCAACCTGATCAGCGCCTGACGATAGGCCTGGTTGCGCTGGCGAGCCTCGTCCTGGCCCTCTCCAACGATGCCATCGTGTATCTCTTTGCAGCGCAGAAGGCTTCACAGATTCCGGTGGTCATGGTCGGCTGGCTCGGCGCCTTGATGCTGTACATCGCAGCAGCCGTCTCGGGAAGGTCGCGCACCTACGGCCACGCTGCCCAGGCCACGTTGCCGTCGCGGGCTGCGGTGTTCCTGCCGTTCGTCCCGGTGGCCGCGGCGGCGGTGGTGATGATGTTCACCGAAGTCTCGAAACCGGTGCTGCGAGGACCGTTGATGGTTGCGGGAGCGTTATTGATTGCGGCGTTTCTGGCCAGGCAGCTGATCGTGGTGGGCGAGAACCGAAGTTTGTTCGCGGCAGTCTCGCAGCAGGCGCTTCGGGATCCGCTGACAGGTCTGGCAAACCGCGCTGTCTTCCACGACCGGGTCTCTCACGCGATGCAGTTGAGCCAGCGCGACGGAGTATCGGTGGGCATCATGGTGCTCGACGTCGACGAATTCAAGATGGTCAACGACACGTTCGGCCATCACGCCGGCGACGAACTACTCAACCTCGTGGGCTTGCGGATCCTCACCGTCGTCCGGACCGGTGACACCGTGGCCCGCGTCGGCGGTGATGAGTTCGCGGTTCTCATCGAGGGCCGCGAGGACCATTCACACGTCATCGCCCACCGAGTCGCCGAGTCGTTCGACCTCCCGTTTGCCGTGGACGGGCAGGAGCTGATGGTCCGGGCCAGCGTCGGCCTTGCGGTAGCTGACAACGATGATCCGGAAGTCAGTGCAGCGGAGCTGCTGAAGCGGTCGGACATTGCGCTGGACGCGGCCAAGACGTCCCGCGTCGCGGGAGTGCACACGTTCACCGCCGAGATGGAGGCCGACTTCTTCGCCGCCGGCGTCGCGCCGCCTGTACCGCGAAGCGACGCCACCGGCGCCCGTGGCTCTGCGGTCCGGCTGCTCGGTGAGCTGCGGCGAGCGATCGACCAGGGTCAGCTCACTTTGGTCTATCAGCCCAAGCTTGACCTCCGCACGTCCGACATCGTTGCGGCGGAGGCGTTGGTGCGCTGGCCGCATCCCGAGCGCGGGGTGCTCAGTCCTGACGCGTTCCTGCCACTGGTTCGTCGGCATGGGCTGATGGGAGCCGTCACCGACCATGTGGTGAGGCGAGCCCTTGACGACGCTCGGGTCTGGCACGATGCGGGGTTCGCCATTCCGGTCGCGGTGAACGTGTCCGCGCCGTCGCTGGGCACCACCCGGCTGGCCACAACCGTGTCAGATGCGCTGCGAGAGCGTGGACTTGCCGCGTCCGCTCTGATCGTCGAGATCACCGAGGATGTGGTGTTGGAGGGCCTGGAGCACGCCACCCGCGTCTTGCGCGACCTTCGCGCCAAGGGGGTCCAGATCGCCGTCGACGACTTCGGCACTGGCTACTCGGCACTGTCGTATCTACGCGATCTGCCCATCGATCATGTCAAACTGGACCGTCGCTTCATCGCGCCGATCACGTCGGATCCCCGTGCGGGAGTGGTCGTTCGGGCGGTGATCAACCTCGCTCACGAACTGGGACTGGCCACCGTCGCGGAAGGGATCGAGGACGCCGAAACGCTGGCGCAGTTACGCGAATACGGGTGCGATGTCGGGCAGGGCTATTACTTCAGTCCGCCGGTGCCGTTCGAACGGCTGCTCGCGATGCTCGCTAAGCCTCCGTGGGCACCAGTGTCAGCGAAATCGAGTTGATGCAGTAGCGCTGGTCGGTCGGGGTCGGGTAGCCCTCACCGCTGAACACGTGACCGAGGTGGCTGTGGCAGTTCGCGCACAGGACTTCCACCCGGTGCATACCGAGGGTGTCGTCCGGACGCAGGATGACGGCTTCGGAATGCGACGGGTCGAAGAACGACGGCCAGCCGCAGTGCGATTCGAATTTCTCGGTGCTGCGGAACAATTCGGTGCCGCAGGCCCGGCAGGCGTAGATACCTTCGGTCTTGGTGTCGGTGTACTCGCCGGTGAACGGACGCTCGGTGCCGGCCTCGCGGAGCACGGCGTATTCAGCCGGGTTCAGCCGCTTGCGCCACTCGTCGTCGGTCAGTTCCAGCTTCGGGGCGGGAATGGAACTCATGCGTTCACGGTACCCGCGGCGGCGGCCCGGGGTTCGCGCATCCACGGCGGATCGATACCGTCGGCCAGCCGGTTCTCTGCCTTGGCGTCGGCGTAGCGGAAGTACAGCACGCAGAACACCACGATCAGCATCAGCGACCAGCCGTAGGTGATCTTCATGTACTCCAGGAAGCGCCCCGTCGTCGGCCAGCGCCACATCAGCCAGCGGTCCATCGTCAGGAACCCGTAGGTGGCCAGCCAGGCCGGCCAGTTGCGCACCACCGAATTCGGCAGCACCACCGTCATCAGGAACGGGAACAGCATCATCGAGTAGTACCCCTGGGCCAGTGACAGCACCAGCCACGAGGCGATCAGCAGGACACCCGACGAGGTCAGCATCCAAAACAGCGGGTCGCGTTCGCGGTAGTAGCGGTGCAGCAGCCACAGGCTGGCCACCGCCAGCACCAGGAAGATCACCCGCAGCGCCACGATCAGCCACATCGGCAGGCCGTAGTACACGCCGTTGCCCAGCACTGAGCTGTTGAAGTAGTCGCGCGTCGAGAGGATGTAGGGCAGGGTGCGCCGGACGAAGTTCATCGGGTCGGCGACAAGCGGCCACGCCGCGACGTTGAACATCAGCGGCACCACGAACGCGGCCACGAGCACCCGCCACTGCCGGTTGAGCAGCGGCAGCAGGAGCAGCACGGCGAGCACCGGCTTGACCACCAGCGACAACCCGATCACCACACCCGCCAGCCACTGATGGCTGACCTTGCCGTCGAGCATCCAGCGGAAGAACAACACCTCGCAGAGCAGGATGCAGCCGTTGACGTTGGTGAACACCAGCGTGTTGGTCACCGACTCGGTGCAGAACATGGCCAGCAGCAGCGCGGGCAGCGCCACCGAGGACAGCGGGAACCTGAACAGCCGAACCAGCAGGCAGGCTGCGATGATCATCGCCAGGGTGTTGAAGAACACGAACCAGTTGTGCGAGGCGAACACCGGAAGATAGCCGAACGGTGCCATCAGCAGGGTGCCGCCCGGCGGGTAGAGGTAGTGCGGGTCGACGTAGTCGAAGTGCTCGTTGTAGATGTCCAGGCCGCGCCGGAAGTTCGACACCGCGCGGTACACCGGGCCGAAGTCGTCGGTGATGTAGCCGTTGGACGACAGCACGTAGCTGCGGTGGATGATCGACATGATCGCGATCGGCCACAGCACCGAACGCAGGACCGCTGCGGTGGTGGGTGGGCTGGTCCGGGGGCGGAATGCGGCCAGCAGGCCGGATCGCGATGAGTCAGCTAGCGCCACGGTCGCACCGTACACCGGCCGGACGGGTCAGATGCTCAGGCGGGGCAGTAGGTGTCGGTGGGCGGCATGTTCCCGCTGTCCAGATAGCTCATCATGGGCGGCAGCGCGCAGGCCGTATAGATGCTGGCGCCGTGCCCGATGCCCTGCCACATCACCCGCTTGCTGGCCGCGCCGGCGTTGATGATGGTGGCCGAAGACGCGGGCACCCCTTGGTTACCGGCGATCGGATCGTTCTGCACACCCAGCAGCAGCACGTTGACCTTCAGGTCCTTGGGTTCTTTGGGGGCGGCGCCGCTCGGCCAATTCAGGCACTTCACCAGATCGAGTGCGCCGACGGTGCCGAATTGCGGGTAGAGCTTGCCCCACTGGACGACGAGTTCACGCACCCGGTCCGGCGTCGGGCGGTTCAGGGCGTCGCTGCAGGAGTTGATGAACTGGCCGTCGCTGTCGCGCATCGCCTCGGCCCGGTTGATCAGACTGTTCAGCTGGTTGGCGTCACCGCCGCGGGCGGCGGCGAGGGCGTTGGCCAGGCTCACGGTACTCCCGATGCGGTCCCCGCTCGGGTAGCCGAGCGCGGTGACGATCGCGTTGGCCAGTACCGCCACCGACACCCCGCCGGGGCCGCGGCCCGCCCTGGCCGCCGCCAGCAGCGAGTCGACGGCGCCCTTCGGGTCGGGCCCGAGCGCGCAGTTGACCGCCACGCACTGCTGGGCGAACGCGTCGAGGGCGGCCTGCTGACCTTTGACCTGTTCCTCGGCCGCGGCTTCGGCGTTGACGCCGGGCGGCACGGGGGAGTCGAGCACCAGCCGGGCCACCTTGTCGGGGTGGGAACCCGCGTAGGCCAGGGCGATCTGCGCGCCGTTGCCGACACCGATCAGCGCCAGCGCAGGCACGTCCCAGGTGCTGCGCAGCCGTTCGAGATCCTCGGCGGCGCGGGCGTTGTCGTAGGCGGAGTCGCCGGGCGCGATGGTGTCGGTGCAGCTCGTCGTCGCGGTCATGGTGATCGCGCCGAGGTTGGCGACCGGGTCGTCGCCGGACTCGAACTGCGCCTGGTCGCGCATCTCTTGGCGGTCGAACGAGTCGCGGCAGTCCACCGGGCTGGACATGCCGATGCCGCGGCGGTCCACGGAGACGATGGGATGGCTCTTGAGGACATCGGCGCCGGACCGGGACAGCCACACCGGCAGCTGCATCGACGACGGGATGTCGGTTCCGGTGGTGAACACCAGCGGCCCGGCGTCGGGTGGGGTCTGCACCGAGCGGGCGCGCACCACACCGATGCTCACCGTGCCGGTGGCTCCGGCGATCGGGTCGAGGTCGGCGTCATAGCTTGCGCACTCGAGGATCACGCCGGGCGCGGGCGGGGTCCCCGCGTCACCGAACACCTTCGATGTGCAGTCTTTCCAGCCCAGGTCGTTTTTGGGAGCCGCGATGGCCGGCGGTCCGCCGGCCGGATTGGTGGTGGTCGGGCCCGACGGGTTGTGCGCCTTGTCGCTGGCGAACTGCGGGTTGGCGGCCAGCCACGGGGCACATCCGGACAGCAGAACAGTCAGCGCCGCGGTGCCGAGGCTGACGATGGCCTGGGAGGCCCAGACCCGACGATCGCGCATGCCCACCACCCTAGCGACACCGCCGGTGCGGATTGCTCAGCCGACGCGCGTGTAGCGCCCGTAGAGATAGCCCTCGACGTCCGACATCAGGTGCGTGCGGCGCAGCGGGGTCAGCACCTGACCGGAGCCGCCCACGATCCGCGGTGCCTCGCCGCCGACCAGCATCGGGGCGGTCGTCAGGCACAGCTCGTCGAGCAGGCCGTGGTCGATGAACGTGCCCAACAGCGTGGGTCCGCCTTCGCAGAGCACCCGGCGCAATCCACGCTCGGCCAGCGCGGCAAGCGCGACGGCCGGGTCCACCTCGGCCGGGTCGTCGCCCGAGCAGGCGATCACCTCCGCCGCGCCGCCCAGCCGGGTGCCGGTGTCCGCCGCGACGTCGGCACAGGTGAGCACCAGGGGGGTCACCTCGGTGCGGGTCAGCACCGGCCAGTCGTTGTCGACTCGGCCGGAGCGGGTGACCAGCGCGATCGGCGGGACCCCGCCCTGGCCGCGGTGCTGCCGGTTGCCGCGCTGCGCGACGGTCATCTGGGCACCCGAGTAGCCCTCGCCATGCGCGGTGCCCGCACCGACGACGATGACGTCGGCCAGTTCGCGCAGCACCCGGAACAGTCGCCGGTCACCGGCGCCACCAAGCCCTCCCGAGGTGCCCTCGGTGGCGGCGCCGCCGTCGAGACTGGCGATCATGTTGCCGCGGACCACGCACCTCTGCGCGACAGCAGGGTAGGCGTAGAGCTCGTAGAGCCGGTCGTCATCGACGACGACGGCGCCGGCGCCGGCCAGCAGTGTGAAGTACGTCCCATCCGGGTCGTTCGAGCTCGGGTCGGCCATGGGAACGATTGCAGCACGTCGATAGGGTTTGTGTCATGGACCGCCTCGTCGACCGGCACCCGACGGTGTCCCCAGAGCGGCTTATCGCCCAACTCGTCCCGCCGCCCACGTTCGCGGGTGCCAGCTTCACGACCTATCGGCCCGACCCCGGCGAGCCCACTCAGGCCGCGGCAGTGGACGCCTGCCAGGCGTTCTGCGACGAGGCCCTTCGTCGGCGGGCGGGAAAGAAGAAGCTGTTCGGTAAGCGCGACACCGTGCCCGGCACCGGTATCTATCTCGACGGCGGCTTCGGCGTGGGCAAGACCCATCTGCTGGCGTCGTCGTATCGGCAACTGCCCGACTCGGCCGGGCATCCCAAGGCGTTCGCCACCTTCGGGGAGCTGACCCAGCTTGCCGGGGTGTTCGGGTTCGTCGAGTGCATCGATCTGCTCGCCGACTATGTGGTCGTGTGCATCGACGAGTTCGAACTCGACGACCCGGGCAACACCACCCTGATTTCGCGGCTACTGTCTCAGCTCGTGGAGCGCGGCGTCTCGATCGCCGCGACGTCCAACACGTTGCCCGAGCAACTCGGTGAGGGGCGCTTTGCCGCCCAGGATTTCCTGCGCGAAATCAACACGCTGGCAAGCATTTTCACTACGGTTCGGATCGAAGGCCCGGACTACCGGCACCGCGGCCTGCCGCCGGCGCCGGACCCGCTCACCGACGAGGTGGTGGCGGCCAGGGCAGCCGCGCAGCCCGGCGCGACCCTCGACGATTTCGATGCGCTGTGCGCGCATCTGGCGACCATGCACCCGTCGCGCTATCTCACTCTGGTCGAAGGGGTTGCGTGCGTGTACGTCACCGGCGTCCACCCGATCGACGACCAGAATGTGGCGTTGCGACTGGTGGCTCTCACCGACCGGCTCTATGACGCGGGCATCCCTGTGGTGGCCTCTGGCGCCAAGCTCGACACCATCTTCTCCGACGAGATGCTGGCAGGCGGGTACCGCAAGAAATACCTTCGCGCGACGTCACGACTGCTGGCCCTGACGAGCCCGGGCGGGCTGTAAAGCCGGCGTCAGTCGTCGGGTTCGGCTGCGGGCCGGATCTTGGCGAGTTCGGTCAGACCGCTCACCGTCAGCACCCGCATCAGTAGCGGGTTTGCGATGATCTGTAGCGATTCGGCATGGGGGACAAGGGCATTGATCGCGGCACTGTCCAGATAGTCCACCGCGGTCAGATCCACGTTGAGGTCGCTGCCACCGTCGACCGCGGCATTGAGCGCCTCGGCGAAGTCGGCCACGTTACTGGCGTCGATCTCGCCGGCAGCCCGCAGCACCAGCTGGCCGTCGGCGGCCCGTTCGACGCGAACTGTCAGCGGGGTGCTCATCGGCGGATCCTCGTCGACAGACGCACCACGGTGCCGCTTTCGTCGGGGAGGATCGAGACATCCTCCATCAACGCTTCCATGATCTGGATGCCACGGCCACGGTGGGTGTAACCGGTCTCCTTCGGCTTCCACGAGCCGGCGTCGGAGATGGTCAGGCGCAGAAGATCGACTTCGGAGGTGGCCTGCAGGGTGATCGTGCCGCCCTCGCCGTGGCGGTACCCGTGCTCGATGGCGTTCGTGACGGCCTCGCCGGCGGCGACGAGGACGTCCTGCGCCTGGTCGTGGTCGATCCCGGCCGACGTCAACCAGTCCCGCAGAGCAGCGCGGGCCGGTGCCAGGTGCAGCGGGTCGGCGGGGATCGTCACTTCCAGTGGTTTGGGGTGTCGGTAGATCAGCAAGGCGACGTCATCCTGGTATCCGCCTGGCGGCGCCAGGCTTGTCATTATCTGGTCGGCCAATGGGTCGAGGTCGAGGACGCTGTCGTCGCGAATAAGGTTGGCGGCCTGCTCTATTCCCTCGTCGAGCGAGCGACGCCTGCGCTCGACCAGGCCGTCGGTGTACAGCAGCAGGGTGGCCTGCGGGGGCAGGGTCACCGCAGTCTGGGGGCGTTCCCGGTCAGGTCGGATACCCAGCGCGACGGAGTGGCCGCCCTCGAGCAGCGTGGTGGAGCCATCCGGACACACCAGGATTGGTGGTGGGTGGCCGGCACTGGAGTACACCAGCTCACCTGTGGCGGGATTCAGGATCGCGCAGAAGGCGGTGGTGGACCGCGCGCCGGGAAGTCGCGCGGCGAAACGGTCCAGTCCGGCCAAAGCTGCTGCTGGGCTTGATCTTTCGAGCAGTAGTGCACGACAGGCGCTGCGCAGCTGTCCCATGACCGTCGCTGCGCTCAGATCGTGTCCGACGCAGTCGCCGACGACCAGGGCGATCCGGCTGTCGTCGAGCGCGATCACGTCATACCAGTCGCCACCCACCTGCAGCGGGTGGGAGGCCGGCTGGTAGCGCACCGCGAATCCAGCAGGCAGATCGTCCGGACCCAGGATCGAATGTTGCAGTGCCAGTGCGGTTTCCCGCTGCTGGTCAAGTTGGTGGACGCGCTGCAAACCCTGGCCGAGGCGGCCGCTGAGCACGGTAAGTAGCGTCATGTCTTCAGGGGTGAACGGTCTTTCCGCGGGGAGTTCGATCCAGATGACCAGGGTGCCCCGCGGATGTTGCAGTGCGATGCCGGCCGACCCACCGATGCTGGTATCGGGCGTGAGCAAGTTGCCGCTGCTGCCGAGTTCGATGATGTGTTCTCGGACGTCCGGTGCCAGGGCAGCCCACTGTGCCTCATCGGCGTCACCGGCGAAATCGGGATGTCCCGATCTCGGCCCGGTCGCGCCGCCGCCACCCGGGAACATCGCCGCCAGCACCCGCCGGGCCGACCACTGCCCGCGGACTTGCTCCAACGCCCCATGCAGTGCGTCATCCACCGCATCTGCCTGTGCCAGTTGCTGATTCAGTGTGGCAAGGGCGGTCTGACGTTGAACGCTGTAGTGCTCGGCGGTGACGTCTCGGAATGTGCCGACCATGACGCTGCGGCCCGTCGCCGGGTCCTGGGCGTGCGCGATGTTGGCGGTGATCCAGACCCGATGCCCGTCCCGGTGATTGACCGGCACGGTGTAGCTGCCGTGCGGTTGATCGGGGATGGCGGCGAACGCATCCACGATCTGCGCATTGGCCTCAGGCTGGGTTTCGGCGTCCGGCCACCACGGGTGGACCGGGTCGTAGGGCAGGTCCTCGGGCCCGTAGCCAAGAATGTCGGTGAAGGCCTTGTTCATCTCGATGACGGCACCTACTTCGTCGCAGACGAAGAACGCCTCCTGCAGGGACTCGACCAGCGCGGTCCGCCACCGGAGGTGGTGGCTGCGAAGCTTGGCCAGCTCGATGTTCGCCCGCACGCGGGCCAGTAGCTCGGCGGCGACGAACGGCTTCACCAGATAGTCATCGGCGCCCGCCTGCAGGCCTTCGATCGAGGCCTCTTGACCGGCGCGCGCCGACAGCAGCAGGACGGGCACCGCCACGGTGTGCGGGTCGTTGCGCAGGGCGGCCACCAAAGCCAGGCCGTCGAGGCGGGGCATCATCACGTCGCTGACCACGAGATCCGGTCGGTCGGCTCGGATGCGGTTCAGCGCCTGCTGGCCATCGGATACCTCCTCGACCTGGTATCCGGCGCCGCGCAGCAGCCGGACCAGGTACTCACGCATATCGGCGTTGTCGTCGGCAACCAGCACACGCCTCGGTGACTCGACGGCCGGCGGTGGGTTGGGCACGGCGGTCAGGGCGCCGGTGCCGCTGTCGGGCAGCCAGCGCAATGCCTCTTGCACGTACGGCTCGGCGATGTTCGATGACCGGTTGGTGCCCGCCGGGCTGAGCGCCTCAGCGGGAAGATGCCCGGATCCGATCGGCAGCCGGATGGTGAAGGTGGTGCCGGCGTCCTCGACGCTGTCGGCAGTGATGGTGCCGCCGTGCAGGCTGACGAGTTCCTTCACCAGGGCCAGGCCGATGCCGCTGCCCTCGGTGGACCGGGCGCGGGCGCTCTCGATCCGGTGGAACCGCTCGAACAGACGCGGCATCTCGGCGGCGGGCACGCCGATGCCGGTGTCGGCGACGGTCACCACGGCCTTGTCGCCGTCGTGGGTGACCCGGACCGTGATCGATCCGGCGAAGGTGTATTTCAGCGCGTTGGACAGCAGGTTGAGGATGACCTTTTCCCACATGTCGCGATCCAGGTACACCGGCTCGGCCAGGGGACGGCAGTCGACGATCAGCTCGAGATCGGCACGATCGATGGCCGAACGGAACACGCTGGCCAGTTCGGCGGTCACCTGGGCCAGGTCGACCGGCTCGTAATGGGCCTGGACGCGGTTGGCTTCTATCCGGGAGAAGTCCAGCAGGGTGTTGACGAGTTTGGCCAGCCGCAGGCCGTTGCGCTGGATCACGTCGAGTTCCTGCTGAGCACGTTCATCCAGACCGGCGTGCGCCCGCAGCTCGCCGACCGGGCCCAGGATCAGCGTGATCGGGGTGCGGAACTCATGGCTGATGTTGGAGAAGAACGTCGTCTTGGCGCGGTCCAACTGGGCCAGTGCGTCAGCCCGCCGCTGCTGCTCGCTGTAGCTGCGGGCGCTGGAGACGCCGGTCGCGATGTGCCCGGCGACCAGATCGATGAATCCGCGGTACTCGTCGTCGAGGGGCCGGTAGCGGTTCAGCGCCGCGACCAGGAAGCCGGACGGGGCGCCGCCCTGGGCCAGCAGCGGCGTCACCAGCCCCTGTCTCGGCGGTTTGGGCCATTCACCGGTGGGCAGATCGGTGAACGCCGGACCGACGAGGTCGACGACCACCGATTCGCTGCGGGCGGGCTGGTCGACTGGCCAGATGTCTGAACCGCCGCGGGTCAGTGTCGCCGGGGCCGCAGCATGACCGGCGGCAATTCCGCTGGCTCCGGCGAGGTGGGCGGTCCCGTCATCATCGAACAGATAGGTGAGAGTGAACGGCAGATCGAGGGTGTTGCGGTCGAGTTGGCGGCCCGCGAACGCCAGCATCTCCGACTCGGTGCGCACCACCGACGGGTCCGATCCCAGGTAACGCAGCGTGGCCATCCGCCGTTCGCCGATCACCCGGTCGGTGTCCTCACTGACAACGCACAGCACGCCGACCACGTGGCCCGCGTCGTCACGCAGGGGGCTATAGGAGAACGTGTGGTAGGTCTCCTCGGGGTAGCCCGACCGCTCGAGGAACAGCATGAGCGCCTCGTCCCAGGTGGCTTCGCCGGTCTCCAGCACCCGGTCGATGCGCGGGCCGATATCGTCCCAGATCTCGGCCCAGACCTCACTGAGGGGGCGGCCCAGCGCCCACGGATATTTGCGGCCGAGCGTGTCGCGACGGTAGGCGTCGTTGCAGAAGAACGTGAGATCGGCGCCCCAGGCCATCCACATGGAGAACCGGGAGGACAGCACGATGCTGACGGCGGTCCGCAGGCTCTGCGGCCAGTCTGCGGACGGTCCTAGCGGGGTTGACGCCCAATCGACTTCGGCGAGGTCGTGACCGACTTGATCGTCGGGGCCGGAAGCTGATCCAACGTCCACCAAACGTCCTTTCGGCTAGGTCCGGCCTGGTGTGATCAGCCAACGGGTTCACCTTACGGCCCGGTCGTCAAACCAGCGGGTTAGTTGAACAACCCGACTCCGTGGCGCGAGATTACAACGGGCGCACCATCACGTAGTCCTGTTCGGTATGTGTCCCCATCGGAAATGTCTTGGTGCCGACGACGGTGAACCCATGTTTGCCATAGAACCGTTGTGCGCGACTATTTCGCTGGTTCACCCCCAGCCAGACGCACCGGGCCCCGGCGTCGGCCGCCCGATTCACCGTGGCGTCCATCAGCGCCGCAGCGATTCCCGACCC
This sequence comes from Mycobacterium sp. ENV421, assembly GCF_002887815.1. GTDB lineage: Bacteria > Actinomycetota > Actinomycetes > Mycobacteriales > Mycobacteriaceae > Mycobacterium. The sequence goes on from NZ_PDHO01000005.1 coordinate 131,832, forward strand.
GTGGCTGTCGGCCAGCACATAAAGCTTGGACAGCTCGACCGCGGGCCGCGGAGTGATTGCCTGCGCGACGTCGGGATCGGCACCGACCCCGTCGATCAGCATGGCGTAGCCGACCATTCGACCGCCGGCCCGGGCGGCGAGCACGGTGCGCGACAGGTCGGCGACGTACTCGGTGAACCGCTCGCGCGACAGATGCGCGGTGATGAAGGCCGCGATGTCGGCCGGCGGCGAGGTCGGTGGGCAGGCGAGCGGGAAGGTGGCGGCTGCCAGTTCGGCCAGTTCGACGGCATCGGCTTCGTCGGCATCGGTTATCTCGACGGCCGCAAAACTGTTGGGAGAGTTCAGGTCCACAGGTACCGCTCGGCTGGATGCTCACCGGTGTGCGGATTGCTCACGGCCACCCGGCCGGCCATCGCTGTCCCTTGCGGCGCGTCGGACGCGGCGGCGTATATCGGGAAACGGGGGGAGTGCGGCGGGATGCCGAGGCGCCCGATCGGGGCAGAGACCGCCGCTGCCGGCGCGGCGCTGCCCGCCGCAACGAGTGTGAGTAGGGCCACCACCACACACCGTTGAGAACGCACGAAACTCCTCCTCACCCCGCAAAAATGATGGCACACGGGCAGCGGCGGTGTTCGGGAGCCCGGTTTGCCGGTTGGCGCCGGTGGTACCCCCACGGTTGCCTGCCACCGGCCTTTACGGCATCTTTACGCAAAGGTGTGCCGGGAAGTCTGGTCGGCAGTCGCACCCGGATGGGCGGTCGACTCGAGCGAAGATACGGAGACTCAGGCGTGGCACTTGTCCTGGCATTCGGTGTGGTGCTGCTGATCAGTGTCTCGCTATCCGGTGTGGCGGCCAGGACTGTGCTGTCCACGGCGTTGATGTTCCTGGTGGCGGGAGCGTTGATCGGACCGGGTGGATTCGACATCGTCGACCTGGGCCCCGGGCATGGCATGGTCGCCGCTCTGGCGGACATCGCCTTGTTCACCGTCCTGTTCACCGACGGTCAGCGCGCCAATATGCGTGCGCTGCGCGAGAATTGGCGGCTGTCGGGGCGAGCTCTCGGGCTGGGGATGCCGTTGACGATGGTGGGAATCGCCGTTCCGGCGCACTTTCTGGCCGGGCTGGACTGGCCAACCGCGTTTCTCCTCGGTGCGATTCTGTCGCCGACCGATCCGGTGTTCGCCGCCGCGCTGGTGGGTCGGTCCGACATTCCGCTGCGATTGCGGCGGCTGCTGAACGTGGAGTCGGGCCTCAACGATGGTCTGGCGCTGCCATTCGTGCTGATCTTCCTCGCCACCGCCAAACACGAGAGCTCGCACTGGACCGAGGTTCTCGAGGAGCTCGCGCTGGGCCTGGTCCTCGGCTTCGGTATCGCCGCGCTGGTGGCACTGGCCTGGCGCAGCAAGGTCCTCACCGCCGAGCCGCGACTGCAGCCGCTGGGGCCGGTCGCCATAGCGGTCGTCGTCTACGCCGGCTGCCACCTGACCCACGCCAATCCCTATTTGGCCGCGTTCGCGGCAGGCTCGACTCTGGCGACGCTGGACCCGCTGACTGCCGAGCGGTTTGAACCCTTCGGGGATCTGTTGGCCGAGCTCACGAAGTTCGCGGCGCTCTTGGTCTTCGGAGCGCTGATCACGCCGGAAAGGCTGTCGCACCTGGGTTGGCAGGGCTGGCTGCTGGCGGTGGTGGCGATTGTGGTGATTCGCCCGGTGTCACTGCTGGTTTCGCTGCTGCGCACGAAGATGCCGCGGCGCGAGCGGCTCACGGCGGCCTGGTTCGGCCCCAAAGGGTTCGCGTCGGTGGTGTACGGGCTGCTCGCTCTGCAGTCGGGCATCCCCGACAACCAGCTTGTCTTCGACCTCGTCGCGGTGACAATCGCGCTGTCGATCGTGCTGCATTCCTCCACCGACGTCCCGGTGGCCAAATTGCTTCGCGTCGAGCCGCCCGACAATCTGCCGGCCGGCCGGCCGGAGCCCGGTGAACCCTCCGCTGCCGACCGCAGAGCGCCGGAGTCCGCGTGACTGGCGCACCGGCGGCGGCCGACGACGTACCGTTCTCTTGTGCGCGCAAAGCAGATCGCCGAACAATTTCCGGTCGTCGCATTGGATTCCGCTGCCCTGGACGCGGTGCGCTTGATGGCCGAACAGCGACTGCCGGGTTTGGTCGTCACCGACGCGCAGGGCATCCCGCTGACGATCCTTCCGGCGTCGCAAGTCGTGCGCCTGCTGGTTCCGGCCTATATCCAGGACGATCCCTCGCTGGCTGGTGTACTGGGCGAACAAGCGGCCGACCGGATCGCGGACAAACTGGGGGGGAAATCGGTTCAGCAGGTGCTGCCCAAGTCGGCTCCGCACATGCCGACGGTCGACGCCGACGACACGATTGTGGAAGTCGCCGCGATCATGGCCCGGGATCACTCGCCGCTGGTGGCGGTGATGACCGGCAAGCAACTCGTCGGTGTCATCACCGCATCGCGACTGTTGGAAGTCGCGCTGGGGACCCACTGAGCTCGACGGGCACTCGATAACCGATGGCCGTCGTCGCCCTTGCCGTCTTCGCCGTGGCGTATCTGCTGATCGCGACCGAGCGGATCAACAAAGTCAAAGCGGCTCTCGGGGGAGCCGCCGTTGTGGTGGCCATCGGGACCGTCGGTTCCGATGACATTTTCTATTCACGTGAGACCGGGATCGACTGGGACGTCATCTTCCTGCTACTGGGCATGATGGTGATCGTCGGTGTCCTGCGGCAAACGGGTGTCTTCGAGTACACCGCGATTTGGGCAGCCAAGCGGGCCAAGGGATCTCCGCTGCGGGTGATGATCCTGCTGGCCTTGATCACCGCCGCGGCGTCGGCCTTGCTCGACAACGTCACCACTGTCCTGCTGATCGCGCCGGTGACGCTCCTGGTGTGTGACCGGTTGGCCATCAACCCCGTACCGTTCCTGCTCGCCGAAGTGTTCGCCTCCAACATCGGCGGCACCGCGACTCTGATCGGCGACCCGCCGAACATCATCATCGGCAGCCGAGCGGGCTTGTCGTTCAACGACTTCCTGGTCCACGTGTCCCCGTTGGTGGTGATAGCGCTCGCCGTGTTCCTGGCGACACTGCCGATATTGTTCCGCGGTTCGTTTGCCGTCGAAGCCGACCGGGTCGCCGAGGTGATGTCGCTCGACGAGCGGGAGGCGATCCGGGATGTGCGCCTACTGGTCAAGTGCGGCGTGGTACTCGGCGCGGTCTTCGCCGCGTTCATCGGGCACTCGGTGATTCACGTCGAGCCGTCAGTGGTCGCACTGCTGGGGGCCGGCGTTCTGATCCTCATCTCCGGCGTCGAGCGCAGGCATTACCTGGGCAGCGTCGAGTGGGACACGCTGCTGTTCTTCGCGGGCCTGTTCATTCTCGTGGGTGCACTGGTGAAGACCGGGGTTATCGCACAGGTGGCCGAATTCGCCGGGACGGCAACGGGCGGCAATCCGTTGTTGGCAGCGATGGCGATACTGCTGGTCTCGGCGCTGTTATCGGGCGTGATCGACAACATCCCGTACGTCGCCACAATGAGCCCGGTGGTCGCTGATCTCGCCGCAACCGTCGCCAATCCCGTACACGGCCAAGCCCTGTGGTGGTCGCTGGCGATCGGAGCGGACTTCGGCGGCAACCTCACCGCCGTCGGCGCGAGTGCGAACGTCGTGATGCTGGGTATCGCAGCCCGGGAGGGATACCCCATCAGCTTCTGGGAGTTCACCCGCAAAGGCGCGATTGTGACCGCGTTGACGGTGGGGGTCGCGGTGCCCTACGTGTGGTTGCGCTACTTCGTGTTCGGCTGACCGGGCCGATTCTGCCTTTTTCCTGGGAAACCATCCGCCCCGCGTTTGATCGGTTTGGCCGCGGGTAATTCCGCCCCACCGTGGGACGGCGGGCGCGGAGCGACTCTCCCAGCAAGCTCAGTCCGTGCCGTCATGACCCCACGTTCCGCGTGCCCGCCGCACGGGCATAACGTCAGCCGGCAGTTCGGCAGGTGGCACCAAGCGCTGAGACACGCTGCTCAGCCGAAGACGACCGCGGCGCCCAGCGCCGCACCGAACACCACTGTCGGGGCGGCCATGCCTGCGACGAACCCCAACCCGAAGCGGCGCCCGCCCGCGGTGAAGGCGAGCACGACTTTCACCAGCAGGTTGGACCCGAGCGCGGCGGCGATCGCGACCAATGCGGTGTCGACGCTGATGTCGCCTTTGGCGGCCAGGCTTGCCGCCGCGACCGAACCGGCGTGTGCGTCGGCGAGCCCTGCTGCGAACGCGGCGAGCACCGCGCCCTGCGGCCCCAATACGTCTGCGCCCCAACGTCCGACGAGCAGGGCCACGGTCAGCACCGCGGCCAGGATGAGAGCGGGTCGCAGTGCGAACGGCCGGGCGGCCGGCGTGGACCCGGCCGCATCGCCGGGCGCCGGGGCCTGGCGGCGGTCCTGTGCGGCGCTCCGGTACACCGCCAGCGCCACGCCGACGAGGACGACGGCTCCCGCGACGGCGGGAAGCCACAGCCTGCGCAGCACGTCGATGTCGACCAGGCCGATCACCAGGAGAAGTTGGGCAAAGGTGGCGCCACTGGCCAGCAGGGCGCCCGCCAGCGGTGCGCGTAGGCCGGCATCGGTGCGGCTGGCCCGGCCCATGGACGCCGTGGTCGCGCTGGCCGACACGAAGCCGCCCGCCAAACCGGTGACGAGGAGCCCGCGTTGGGGACCCAGGGCGCGAACACCGATGTAGCCGAGCCAGCCGATGCCGGTCAGCAGCACGACCAGCAGCCACACCTTCGACGGGTTGAGAACCCCATAGGGCCCGATCTGTCGATCCGGCAGCAGGGGCAGGATCACGAAGGCGACCACGAAGAACTTGATGGCGTCCTCGAGTTCGATCTCGCTGACGATTTCCCGGGCGAACCGATGGATCCGGGTTTTCGACACCAGCAGCAGCGTCACGATCACCGCGAGCGCCACGGACACCGCGGGACGGGTGTAGGCCAGGGCGCCGAGCAGGTAGGCCACAACAGCGGCTATCTCGGTGGTGGTTCCGGGATCGTCCTGGCTGGTACGGAGATAGGCAAGAGTGAAAAGCGCTGCAACGCAGACCATCCCGGCGACGACTGCCCATGTGTTGAAGCTGGCCGCGACCGCGCCGGCCAGCGACAGCAGCGCGAACGAGCGCGAACCGGCGGGCAGCCGGCGGCTGTGGCTACGTTCACGCTCGAAACCGAGCAGCAATCCGATGGCCAACGCCACCAGAAACGGCTCCAGTTGCTGCACGTTCACAGCGAAGCCCCCCGCAACACCGTCACCGGGCAATCCTATGGCGAGGTCGTGCGGCCCGGTAGGCAGAGTGTTCGCGTGGCGCGGGCCGCGCCGTCACTGTCCCGGAGCCGGGCGGGATGCTTCGGCGGCGGCCATGGGTTCGGTGCCCTGGATACTTGTCTGCTGCTCGTGGCGTTTCGCGCCCCACCCCGCGTACCCCAGTGCCACGGCCAGCGCGGTGTATATCGCCGCTTCTGACCACATGAAGCCGACGCCCCAGCGCCGGCCGAGGAAGACAGGTTCGTTGATGATTCCGCGGGATGTCGCCACCGCATATGCGGCATGGGCGTAGCCCAGGGCGGCGAACGATCCCGAAAAGAACTTGCACGCTTCGCGATTCATGGTGGGCTCCTATCCTCGAGCGGTATTACGTGTGCGGCCGGGTGCAGCCGTTCACCTATCAACGGGAATTCGGTGTGCACGTGCCGGTCCATCGCCCTGATGAAGTCCGCCGAGAAGTACATCCGTAGAAGCGGGTCCAACAGGCGTCCCGGACCCGTCCATCCGGCCGTAATCGTGTGGCGAACATCCACGCTGCCGGCGCGGTCGGTGACCTCGATCGTCAGCCAAGCCGGCAGCCGGACGCCTTTCTTCATCTGCCACACGATCTTTCGGCCGGGTTCGGCCTCGACGACCACCGCCGTCATCCGGAGGCGATGCTTACCGATGAACTCGTCCATGAACGCCTCATCGCCTACGTGGCCGGATCTTCCCGCGCCGACGGGGTGCAGGTGACGATGCACGCCAGGCCACCACTTCTGGTACGCCGCATCGGTCCAGTCGGACAGGAATCCGGTGACCTCGGCTGCGGTCAACCCCGGAACCGTTACATCGGATCGGATCGTCAGCACCGTGGGACCTCCCGCAATATCACGTTCCATCAACGCTATTGCCGCTGAGGTGACGACATGAGAGTCGAATGTCATCGGGTTGGTGGTATCTGGTCCGCTGTCCTCTCCGCCCCGGGGTCCTCAGCGTCGGTGAGGGTGAAATAGTTCTCTTCCTCCTGCAGGAAGTGCAGACGCAGCAACGCGTGCAGCCCGTAGAGGCAGGCACGAAGGTCGTCGAGCTGGTCGAACTGGACGGCTCCGGCGTTTCGGGCCAGTTCGAGATGGTTACCGATCCGATCGGTCAGGCGATGGATCTCGGCATGTGTCCTGCTCATGGTGGCGGTCGCTTCGGTGCTGCCCAGGGGTCCGGCCAGTGCCGGGTAGAGGTCGTTCTGTTCGGCATCTTCGTGGGGCAGCAACTGGTCGGTGAGGAACCGGTAGGCACGGTCGAGCGCGTCGATGGCCGGGCCGTCGCGCTGGCTGTCGAGTTGGGAGGCGGCATCGCGAAGCTGGGAGAGCGCGTCTCGCAGGACGTCGTGTTCGGCGGCGAATCGGAGCAGAAGGGCTTCGGTCTCGTGAGGCAATGCAACCCCGACCGCGGGGTTACCGCGAAGCGCGCGTAACGCATTCAGGATCACGGCGACGTCGATGGCCTCCTGCAGGAGCGCGCCTGCCGCGGGTGGCAGCCACCCGAACGCGGCGACGCCCATTGCCAGCAACGACAAGGTCATTCCGACGACCGCGCTCTGCACCGCGATGTGGCGCGACCAGCGGGCGATATCCATCGCGTCGGCCAGACGGTCCAGACGATCCGTGGTCAACACGATATCGGCGGCTTCCGATGACGCGGTGGCGCCGCGTGCGCCTATCGCTACACCGACTGTGGCCGCCGCCAGGGCGGGGGCGTCGTTGACGCCGTCGCCCACCATGACCGTCACCGCCTTCTCCCGTTCGGCGCGTACGGCGGCCACCTTGTCCGCGGGGCTTTGATCCGCGTACACCTCGTCCAACCCGAGGACGGTGCCCACCTCGCGCGCGGGCGCGGCCCGGTCGCCGGTCAGCATGACCAGCCGGGTGAAACCCGCCGCGCGTAGCCGGCGCATGGTTCGGGGTGCGCTGCGGCGCAGCGGATCTCGAAGCAAGACTGCGCCGATCACATCGTCGTCGACACCGACCCACGCAATAGCGGCGGTATCGAGGCTCGCGCGGTTGACCGCCGCGCGCGCCCACCCCGCTTCCGGAACGGCGGTGGCGAGTTTGCCCACGGATATCTGCGCGCCATCGACGGTGGCGGCGACACCCCGCCCCGGTTGCTCGATCATGTTGACAGGCAATGACAACGGTATTTCCTGCGCGAGCGCTTCGGTGACGATCGCCTCGGCCAGCACATGGGGGGACATCTGATCGACGGACGCGGCCAGGCGCAGAACCTCCCTGCGGTCGTAGCCGGGCGCGGGCAGGACATCGACCACGACAGGGCGGCCGGCGGTGAGCGTGCCGGTCTTGTCCATCACCAATGTTTGTGCATGCCCGAGATTTTCGAGCGCGCCGCCGCTGCGGACGACGACACCATGGCGAGATGCGCGCGACAATCCGGACACGATCGCCACGGGCGCGGCCAGCAGCAGTGGGCACGGGGTCGCCACCACCAGCACCGCCACCGCGCGGACCCATGAGCCGCTGGCCAGCCCCGCGGCGGCCGCTACCGCCAGCGCCACCGGCAGAAAAGCAGCCGCGTAGCGGTCAGCGAGGCGAACGATAGGTGCACTTTCGGAGCCTGCCTGCTCGGCCAATCGCACAATGCCGGCGTAGGTGCTGTTGGCGGCGGTGGCCGTCGCGCGGATGTCGAAGGCAGTGGCGGCATTCACCACACCGCTGCGGACCGGCTCACCGATGGCACGTTCGACCTGCAAGGGCTCACCGGTCAGGACCGATTCGTCGAGAATCGCCTCGGCGCCCTCGATCCGGCCATCCACCGGCACCACCTCGCCGGGACCGACCACCAGCACGTCACCGACCGCGACGTCCACCAGCGGGACGACCGTGATTGCGTCGCCGGTCTTGCGTCGTGCAAAACGCGGCGCGTGCTCGAGCAGGGCCCGCAGATCCTTCGATGCTCGGCGCTGCGCGGCGGCATCCAGAAAGCGGCCCGTGGACAGCATCACCGCGATCAAGGCGCCGGCCACATACTCGCCCACCCACAGCGTGCCGACCAGGGAGAGCACGGCCAGCAGATCAACACCGGCACGGCCCCGGTACAGCGAAAGGACAACCCAGACCAGGGCGGGCACCACTGCGGACAGTGTTCCCGCGACCCAGATGCCGTCGGCGATCCCGCGCATGCCGATCAGCCAGGCGAGGCCGCCCAGCAGCAGAGCCGTCACCGTGACCGCCAACAGAACCGGCTCGACCAGCGGCCGGATCCGCAGCCACAACGGCCGCTCGGCGCGCGCGGTGTCACTCACGGCCCGGCCCCGGCACGTTCGCGAGCGGGCACGGCAGTTCGGATCACTTGCCCTCCTCGAGCCTCTTGCCGTCATCCTCATGACGGCCGGACCGTGCGTTAAGAGGACAAGGTCACCATCTTTGAGCGCTAAAGAACTTGTGTTCGGCGGCGACGAGTCGTGTTGCGTGGCAGGCTCGCTGAGTGCCCACACCGAGCGTCGCCCCCGCGGTTCTGGTCGTCGAGGACGATCACGCGCTCAGTGCGATGCTGGCGGGGCTGCTGACCGAGGAGGGGTATCGCGTCGACACCGCATACGACGGACAGCAGGGGTTGCATCGCGGGCTGACGGGGGATTACGACGCTTTGATCGTGGACCGTGGACTGCCGGTGATGGACGGCGCGGACCTGATCGCGCTTCTCCGGTCGAAGGGGATTGCCACACCTGCGCTGATCTTGACGGCGCGCGGAGCGGTGGACGATCGGGTGGAGGGCCTCGATGCGGGCGCGCAGGACTACCTGGTGAAGCCCTTCGAGGTCCCCGAGCTGCTGGCCCGGGTGCGCGCGCTGCTGCGGCGAATCGACAACTCCGCCACCGTCGTCGCCGCAGGCGGCCTGCGGCTGGACCGGGTGACCCGCCGGGTGTCGGGGGCCGCCACGGACGGCCGGGATGTCGAGTTGTCCGAACGGGAAGCCTCCCTGCTGGCGACGCTGATGTCCGCACCCAAACGGGTGTACAGCCGGGCGCAGTTGCTCGACTTGGTGTTCGAAGGCGCCGAGTCCGGCGGGGCGGTGGATCTCTACGTGCACTATCTGCGGCGCAAGCTCGGCAAGCAGGTGATCCGCACGGTCCACGGCGCCGGCTACCGATTCGGGTACGAATGACTCCGGCGGGTGATCTCGCCGTGGTGCGCCGGGCCGGCCGCATCGCCGCAATTCAGGCCTCGGTTGCCCTTGCCCTGGTGCTGCTGGTCGTGGGCGGGGTCGTGTTCACGGTCTACGTGCGTGCCCAGAACCGTCAGATCGACGCCGAGTTGCGGACGTTGGCCATGTCGGCTGACGACGCCGGCGACCCGCCGCCGGATATGGAACTCGCACTGCGCGAGAACAACGGTGAGGTGTCGGTCAGCGATGGCGGGCAGCCCGGCGTTGCGCTTCTGTCCGGGCCGGCGGGGTTCGGCGACCTGCAGAACGAGGGGCGCCATTACCGAACGTTCGTCGTGGACCGGCCCGAGGGTCGGGTGGTGGCGATGATGGATCTCGCCCCCTACCACGCGGGCCGCAACCGTCTGCTGATGTCGGTGGCCTTCGCCGAACTGGCCGGCATCCTGGCATCGATCGCGGTGGTGGTGCTGTTCACCCGCCGGTCGGTGCGCCCGCTGGCCCAGGCGTTGGCGTTGCAGCGCAGGTTCGTCGCGGACGCGTCGCATGAACTGCGGGCGCCGTTGACGGTGTTGCACACCCGAGCCCAGATACTGGCCCAGCGGGCCGGCGCCGCGGACGCTCAGGCGGTCCGCGCCGACGCCGAGGCGCTGGTCGCCGACACCCGGGCGCTCAGCGACATCGTCGACGATCTGCTGGCTTCGGCGACGATGACGGCCGGCGAGTCGCCACGCGACCGGGTCGACCTGGCCTCGGTGGCAAACGACGTCTACCACAGCCTGTCGCCATACGCCGATGCACTGGGTGTCAGTCTGCGTTACGAAAAGCCAAGCAGTACAGGTTCGTTCGAGATCATCGGCTCCAGTGCTGCATTGCGCCGGGCGCTCACCGCGCTGGTGGACAACGCCTTGAGTCACGAGCATTCCGGCGGGGTCGTCGACATCCGTCTGAGCCGGCACGGCTCGATGATCAAGGCTGAGGTCGCCGACGACGGTGTCGGCATCGACCCCGACGCGATGGCCACCCTGTTCACCCGGTTCGCGCGCGGCACCGAGCACACCACACGCACACAGCGACAGTCGTACGGGATCGGGTTGGCGCTGGTGCGTGAGATCGCCCATGCGCACGGCGGGGAGGTCAGCGTCGAGTCGACCTCCGGGCAGGGCGCAACTTTCACCCTGACTCTTCCAGCCGCCCCGGTCGGCTAGCGGGGTGCGCGCGCGTCGATCGCCAGCCGCTCGCCGTCGTGGCGAGACAGCACCAGATCCAGTCGTGATACCCGGGCGGTGAGCGGATCGCGCAGCCGGATCGCGTCGCGTACGTCGTTGGGCCACAGGTACCGCCACGCCGAGTAGCTGTTGGTCATCTCGTACACGTTGAATCCGGCCTCGATGAACGGGCGCAGGACGTCCACCGGTCGCAGCTGCCGGTCGGGCCACCATCGGGGCGAGAGTTCGACGACGATCTCCGCGTCGTCCCGCAGGGTGCCGATGATGTTGCGCATCCCGGCCAGGACATCGGGTTCGGCGCCCTCCACGTCGATCTTGATCAGCCGCGCCGACGTGATCTCGCGGAACGTGAGGATCTCCTCGAGCGGCTTGGCCTCGATCGTCGACTCGGCGTGCAGGCCGCGCGACGGCAAGGTGGTCGACATTCCGGCGTTGTTCCGCGGACCGGCGTACACGGTCAACGTCCCCGACTTCGCGGCTGCTGCCATGTTCACCTCACGGATGCGATCGCGATGGCCGCTGACATCGACGTTCTGGTGCAGATCGTCGAACATTGCCGGCGATGCCTCGACCGCCACGACGCCGCCGTGGGCGCCCACCGGGCCGGCCGCGAGGAGTGAGTAGTAGCCGATGTTGGCGCCGACATCGATGAAAACATCGCCGTCGCCGAGCCGGCTCGCGATGAACCGGGTCAGGTCCGGCTCCCACTCGTGGAAAACCCATATGTAGGTTGCGATGAGATCAGGCAGCCGGCACATCATGGTCGCGTCGAAACCGGTGCGTCCCGGCAGCTTCACGGCGTGCCCCAGACGGCCATAGCCGCGCAGCAGCAGTGACAGCGCCGCGAACACGGGTATCAGCAACGCGGCCCGGAGCACCCTTTCTGCGCGTGGAACTGCTTGCTTGGGAGTGCCGAGGCGTCGTGCAACGTTGCGCAGACCGCATGCCGTCGCGACAACCATCAGTTCCAGAGGTGACCGGGTCGAAACCATGCGTTACAACTTCATGTCGCATTCTTTGAGCCCACAAAGAACATCCGACCGGCACCGGTGGCGGGGCATCCGAAGCTGCCAGATCGTGCCAAAGACGCAGATTCCCAAGCATATTCGCTGCGGATTTGCCAGACAACTCACGCCCATCGCTCAGATTATTGTCAGCCCCGCCGGACACGGGCCCCACCGCGTGCGGTGCCGGCCCAATTCTTCGAGGTTTCAAAAAACCGGCTGTGAGCATGCAGTCATGGACTCACCCGGTTCTGCGTTACCTCGCGGCGTGGCTGCATCAGGTGCGGTAGCCGAGACGTCGGCTGCGCGCAGGGGTATGGCGACCGCGGAAAGCCATTGGCAGCGTTGGACGATGGATATGCAGATCATCGTCACGGACCCCGATGCCCTGGCCGCCGCGCGGTGCGCGGTGGACGCGGAACTCGACGCCATCGACGCTGCGGCCTCACGATTCAACCCGGATTCGGAGATCAACGCCCTCACGCGGTCTGGTCGGCCGACGAAGGTCAGTGAACTACTCGCCGAACTGCTCGGCGCCGCGCTGCTGGCGGCACAGCAGACCGATGGCGACATCGATCCGACGATCGGCGCTCGCCTGATCGATCTCGGCTACAACCGTGACATCGCTGACGTGGATTCGTCTGCGCCGCTGGCGATGTCGGTCAGTCAGTCGGCTGACTGGTCGATGGTCAGCCTCGACGGTCGAATGGTCGCGGTGCCGCTTGGGGTGGTACTCGACCTGGGGTCAACGGCCAAGGCGGTCGCCGCTGATCGCTGCGCGGCACAGGCGCACCGGATCACCGGCGCGGGCGTGCTGGTGAATCTGGGCGGCGACATCGCGACAGCCGGTGATGCTCCCGACGAAGGGTGGCAGGTGCTGGTCTGCGACGGCGACGACCAACCGGCGGCGATGGTCGCGTTGTCGCCGGGCGTGGCATTGGCCACGTCGAGCACGCTGCGTCGCCGATGGCGGCATGGCAAGCGGGCGATGCACCACATCGTGGACCCGCGGTCCGGGTGGCCGGCGGAGCCGGTGTGGCGCACGGTCAGCGTCGTCGCTGCAAGCTGTCTGGCGGCCAACACGGTGAGCACCGCGGCGGTGATCCGCGGCTGGCGTGCCGTCGACTGGATCCGGGCACAGCGGTTACCCGCTCGGCTGGTGGACAGCGACGGGATCGTGCACACGCTCGGCGGCTGGCCGGCGGAGAATTCGGGTGGGCGGAGATGACGGAGAACGCGAGGCAGGCGACTACGTTGCGGCTGCATATCGATTGGACACGCTGCGACGGGCGCGGGCTGTGCAGCGAACTGCTGCCACAGCTGCTGAGCCGCGACGATTGGGGCTATCCGCGCAGCCGCGACAATTCCTGGGAACCAGCCGTGCCCGGGCCGGTGGTGAAGTACGCGCGTCGTGCCGTTGCCCGATGTCCGCGATTGGCCCTGACTCTGGTCGAGGACGCCTGAGGACGGTCACTGCCCGGTTCCCATCCGGTAGCCCACGCCCCGCACGGTCAACACGAACTTCGGTTCGGCGGGGTTGTCGCCGAGTTTGCGCCGTACGTGCCCGACATGGACGTCGACGAGGTGGTCGTTACCCACCCACGGTTCACCCCAGACCTCGTCGATGAGGTGCCGACGGGTCCAGACCACACCGGGCCGGGAGGATAGCGCGGCCAATATGTCGAACTCGGTGCGGGTCAACGAGATCGGCTGTGCGTCGACGAACACCTGACGACTGGCAACGTCAATGGAGAGCGGACCGAACACCCGCGGCGGCGATTCGGTATGCGGTTCGCCGGCGGGTACGGCAGGCACTGCCACCGAGCGCGGGCGGCGCAGCATCGCCCGGATCCTGGCGACCAGTTCCCGGGGGCTGAACGGCTTGGTCACGTAGTCGTCGGCTCCGACCGACAGTCCGACGATGGTGTCGACTTCGGTGTCGCGGGCGGTCAGCATCACCACGTATGCGTCGGAGAACATCCGCAGCTGGCGGCACACTTCGAGGCCGTCGATGCCCGGCAGGCCGAGGTCGAGTACCACCACATCTGGATCGACCTGCCGTGCCACGTCCAGCGCCTCGAGCCCGGACAGACACACCGTCACCTCGAAATGCTCGCGTTCCAGATAACTGGCTACCACCTCGGCCAGCGGCTTCTCGTCGTCCACCACCAGGGCGCGATAACCCGGGTCAGCGTTGTGCGAGGCTGCCTGCGATCTGAGGTCCATGTCTTCATCGTGCCGTGCCGCCGAGCCGGGTTGGGGTCTTGAGACATTCTTTACCGAACCAACACCGAACACGCCTCGTCCCGGCGCAGCGTGGATCATACCCGGCCTACAGCGCTTCGCCGTAACAGCTTCTGGCCGCCCGGTTGGTGCGCGGCGAGATCGACGATGCGGAATACCGCCAGCGACTGGCGGTCCTGCACGGTGGGGAACCGCGCTGACGCTGCTCGTCGCGGTGGCTGAACATCGTGGAAACGTCCAATTGTTCTGCCGGGCAGACTAAACGGCGAGTACGCAGATCTCCTTGGCCCGGGCCACGGAGTGGGCCTGTGGGCCGGTGGTGTCGACGCGATGTGCGTCCGTCCAGGCGTCGTCGCCGCGATCGGCGATGGCGACGGCGATCTCGGGTGTCACCTGCGACGTGGTCTGGGTGCGCTCGCTGACTCGGGTGACGGTGGCATCCAGCGGGGCGGTGCACGCGAACTCGATCTCCACCGCGCCGCTGTCGGCGGCCATCCGCCGGGCCAGTTGGCGGTGGCGGTGGTCGAGCCAGGTGCCGTCGAGTACCACGCTGCGGCCCTCGCACAGCTTCAGGTGAGCTTGGCGGAGCACACTGTCGTAGACAGCGTCGACGTTCTCGCGGCTGTACAGGCCGTCGTCGAGCACCCCTGGTACGCCGGCGATCTCGCCACGCCGGACCATGTCGGCGCGTACATCGTCCGTCGAGATCATCTGAGCGCCGATCTCTTTTGCCAACGACTGCGACAGGGTGGTCTTGCCGGTGCCGGGGCCACCGCCCACCAGGATCAGCCGGACCGCCGCGGCACGCAGATGGTCCAGGGCGATCTCCAGATGGCGGCGCGCGTCGTCGGCGGCGCCCCCATCCTGCTGGGTGTGGCGGATGCAGTCGACCTTGGCGCGAACGACCGCCCGGTAGGCAATGTAGAAGTGGCACAGTGAGTCCGGCGCGTCGTCGCCGGACAGCTCTCGGTAGCGCCGAAGAAACAGGGTGGCCAGATCCGCCCGGTCCAGGAATTCCAGATCCATCGCCAGGAATGCGGCGTCGTCGATGACGTCGACATAACGCAGGTGGTCGTCGAACTCCAGGCAGTCCAGCAGTGCCGGTCCTTCCGGCAAGCAGAAGATGTCGTCGGCGCGCAGGTCGGCGTGGCCGTCGACGATCTTGTGGTCGCCGAGTCGCCGGGCGAACAGCACTGCGCGCCCGGCTATGAATTGATGTGAGAGTCTTGCTATTTCAGCGACCGCATCCGAGTCGACGCCAACCTCGCCGTTCTGGGCGTACCGCTGCAGCTCGACCAGGTTCTCCTGCCAACGTGCGGCGATCGCGTCCACCCGGCCCTGGGCGTCCACGTCACGTCCGCGAGGAGCCGCGGCATGGAATCGCGAGAGCACCAGCGCGACCGCCGCGAGCTGATCCTCGACCGGTTCTCCGCGGCGCACCATGGTCGCCAGGCGCCGGTCGTCGGGATGGCGGCGCATGACTATGACGGGTTCGGGGTCCGCGCCCGGGGCGGTGAAGTGTGCGACGCCGAGGTAGCTGTCGGGTGCCAGGCGGCGGTTGAGCGCCACCTCGCTGGCGCAGGCGTGTTCGCGCTGCTCGAGGGTGGAGAAGTCGAGGAAATCGTTGACGACGGGCTTCTTGATCTTGTAGGCCCGGTCTCCGATCAAGAACACCATTCCAGTGTGGGTTTCAGCGATCCGCGGGTGCCATCCCATACTGTCATCCTCGCCTCCCGGCCCCGGCGAACACAGCGGTACTCGGGCCACTGCGTGTGGGTGCAAGGTCCCTCCCCGCAGAGCACAAAGGCCTTCAAGCTAGGTCCCCAGCCAGATGACTTCCGGCCCCTGGCGCGCGCGCCGAACGGACATAGGGTTGTCGCAGACAGAAGGCGGTGATTGCCGATGGTCATGTCGACGCTCGATCCCCAGGTGATCGCGAACGCGGTGGAGTTGGCGTGCCGGGCGCCCTCGGTGCACAACAGCCAACCGTGGCGGTGGGTCGCGCAAGGGCCTTCGCTGAAACTCTTTCTCGACGCCGACCGGGTGCCGCACGCCACGGACCGGTCCGGCCGGGAGGCCGTCATCAGTTGCGGCGCCGTGCTCGATCATCTGCGGGTGGCCGTCGCCGCCGCAGGCTGGCAGGCGATCATCGCGCGGTTTCCCAATCCGAACGAACCCGAGCACCTGGCGACCATCGATTTCAGTCCGTTGGAGTTCGTCACCGACGCTGTCCGCAGTCGCGCGGACGCGATCCTGGCCCGCCGCACCGACCGGCTGCCGTTGGCGCCGCCGCCGGACTGGACGTCCTTCGAGTCGGTGCTGCGAGCCACGATCGATACCGACCGCGTGGCGATTCGGGTGCTGCCTGAGTCGGTGCGTCCGCAGTTGGCCCAGGCCTCGCGGCTGACCGAGTCGCTGCGCCGCTACGACGCCTCGTATCACGCTGAATTGGCCTGGTGGACAGCCCCGTACGAGGTATCTGACGGTGTACCGCACAGCAGCCTGGTGTCGGTCACCGAGCGTGATCGGGTCGATGTCGCCCGGGTATTTCCGGCGGCCGAGCACGCCGACCGGCGTCCAGAGGTCGATCAGGACCGCTCAACGATCCTGGTGCTCACCACGTTCGGTGATTCGCGCCGCGACGCCCTGGACTGTGGCGAGGTGCTCTCCGATGTGCTGCTCGAGGCAACCCTGGCGGGCTTGGCCACCTGCACGCTGACCCACATGACGGAGTTGGCGGCCAGCCGAGACGTGGTCCGTGCGCTCACCGGCACCGAGGACGATCCGCAACTGCTGATCCGCATCGGGCTGGCGCCGGTGATCGCGCCGTCACCCCCTGCCACGCCACGCCGGCCGCTGTCGGACGTGCTCGAATTTCGCGGCTGAACCTTCGGTATCGGCCACAGGACGAACGGAGCAGATCATGACCACCGCGCCCACGACACCGCCGCAACATCCGCGACGTGTCTTCCGGGATCGGCGAGAAGCCGGTCGGGTTCTGGCCCACCTGTTGGACGGCTACCGCGGCCGGGGCGGCATTGTGGTGCTCGGGCTGGCTCGCGGCGGCGTGCCGGTGGCCTGGGAGGTTGCGGCCGCACTTGGCGCTCCGCTGGATGCCTTCATCGTGCGCAAGCTCGGCGCACCTGGCCACACCGAATTCGCGATGGGTGCGCTGGCGTCGGGCGGGCGGGTGGTGGTCAACGACGACGTCATCCGTGCGTTGCGGGTGACACCGCAGGAATTGCGCGACGCCACCGAGCGGGAAGCCCGCGAACTCGCTCGGCGCGAAGGCGCCTACCGTGGCGGACGTCCACCGCTGAACGTGACGGGCAAGACGGTGATCCTCGTCGACGACGGCCTGGCCACCGGGGCGAGCATGCTCGCCGCCGTCCAGGCCTTGCGGGAGATGGAACCCGCCGAGATCGTGGTCGCCGTTCCAGCGGCGCCGCAATCGACCTGCCGCGAATTCGCCTCTCTGGTGGACGATCTCGTCTGTGCGTCGATGCCCACCCCGTTCTTGGCGGTCGGCGAGTCGTTCTGGAACTTCGAGCAGGTCAGTGACACCGAGGTGCGGGATCTGCTGGCCACTCCGACCACCGGCATCGGCACCGCGCGGTTGCGCATCGCGGAAACTCCCGCTGAGGTGATCGGCCGCTGCGCGGTCGGCGCCCCCTCGGGCGTGCCGCCGCGGGAAGCGCTGGAGGAGATGGTCGGTGATGCGCGGGTGGTGCTGATCGGGGAGAGCTCCCACGGCACCCGCGAGTTCTACGAAGCGCGCGCCGAAATCACCAAATGGCTGATCGAGGAGAAGGGCTTCTGCGCGGTGGCGGTTGAAGCCGACTGGCCAGACGCCTACCGGGTCAACCGGTATGTCCGCGGCCGCGGCGACGACCACACGGCCGAGAGTGCGTTGAAGGGGTTCGAGCGATTTCCCGCCTGGATGTGGCGCAACACCACCGTCCGGGACTTCACGGCCTGGCTGCATGCCCACAACACCCAGTGCCGCAACGACGGCCGGCGCGAAGCCGGCTTTTACGGACTGGATCTCTACAGTCTGCATCGCTCGATGCAGGAGGTGATCGACTACCTGGACAACGTCGACCCGGTCGCGGCGCAGCGGGCGCGAGAGCGCTACGCCTGCTTCGATCATGCCGGCGGAGACGACGGTCAGGCATACGGGTACGCCGCCGCGTTCGGTGCGGGGATGTCCTGTGAGGCGGAGGTTGTCGAGCAATTGGTCGAACTGCAGCGCACGGGGCTGCAGTACGCGCGCCGCGACGGACTTCTCGCCGAAGACGAACTGTTTTATGCGCAGCAGAATGCACAGACCGTTCGCAACGCGGAGGTCTACTACCGCTCGATGTTCGGGAGCCGGGTGTCGTCGTGGAATCTGCGCGACCAGCACATGTTCCAGACGTTGAGAGCGTTGCGCGCGCATCTGCATCAACGCAATGGTGAGCCGGCCCGAATCGTGGTGTGGGCCCACAACTCCCATGTCGGTGACGCCCGGGCAACAGAGGTGGGCGCCGACGGGCAGCTGACCCTGGGGCAGCTGGTACGGGAGGGGTACGGCGAGCAGGCGCTGCTGATCGGATTCACCACCTACTCGGGCACGGTGACCGCCGCGAGTGAATGGGGCGCCCTGGCCGAGCGGAAGGTGGTTCGCCCCGCGCTCAACGGCAGTGTCGAGGAACTGCTGCACGAGGTCGACCGACCGGAGTTCCTGGTGTCGCCGCTCATCAGTCGGGAAGCGGCCGGCCCACTGGACACGGTGCGCCTCGGCCGGGCGATCGGGGTGATCTATCAACCCGCCACCGAACGGCAGAGTCACTACTACCACGTGCGGCCGGGCGAACAGTTCGACGCGATCATTCACATCGACCGAACAACGGCACTGGAACCGTTGGAGCTCAACAGTGTCTGGGTCGCGGCGCAGACACCCGAGACCTACCCGACCGGCCTGTGAGCGCCCCCGTGATCGTCACGGTGACGTTGAATCCCGCCCTCGACATCACCGTCGACGCCGAACGCGTGGGACCGACCGACAAAGTCCGTTGTTGCGCAGATCGTTACGATGCCGGCGGCGGCGGACTCAATGTCGCCCGGTTCGCGCGGGCGTTGGGTGCTCCCGTCTCCGCCGTGCTCACGGCGGGCGGCCCGATAGGAGCGCGCCTGGTCGAGCTCCTCGACGACGCCATCGTGCCCAACACGTTCATCGCACTGCGTGGCGACACCCGGGAGAGCTTCACGGTCAACGAACGCTCTACGGGCAGGCAGTACCGGTTCGTGTTGCCCGGACCGGTGCTGACCACCGACGAGCAGCAGCGCTGCCTCGAGGTGATCGACGCCAGTGCGACCGGCGCCGCTTTCGTGGTCGCGAGCGGCAGCCTTCCGCCCGGCGTTCCCGCCGACTTCTATCAACGGATCGCCGACATCTGCCGCACGCGGCAGGTCCGGCTTGTCCTCGACACCTCGGGTGGAGGTCTCGAGCACATCACTTCGGGTGTGTTCCTGCTGAAACCCAGTGTGCGAGAACTACGGGAGTGCGTCGGCAGCCCGCTGGCCACCGAGGGTGAGCAGATAGCTGCGGCCCGGCATCTGATCGATCGAGGCGTCGCCGAGGTGATCGTGGTCTCCTTGGGCGCCGACGGTGCCTTACTCGTCACGGGGGATTGGTGCCGGCGTTTGGCTCCGGTTGCCGTTCCCACTGTCAGCGGTGTGGGCGCCGGGGACGCGATGGTCGCCGGCATCGTGGTCGGACTGTCTCGCGAATGGGGGATCGAGAGCGCGGTTCGCTACGGTATCGCCGCCGCGACGGCGAAGCTTCAGACACCGGGCACCTCGACATTCGACAGAGCCGACGTCGACCGCTATCTCGACCAGGTTCCGGCTCCGACGTCAGTGGTCGCTCAGTGCAGTGACCTCGGGCTCTGACGACACCACAAGGCGCACAGCACAAAGCAAGGGGCTCATGATGATCGAGACGACGCAGGGGACGACCCCGGATGCCCGTCGCGGTATTCCGACCTGGCTCAACTGGTTTCTGGCGCTGCTGACCATTCCGGCTGCGGTCGTGGTCATGCTCATTGCCTTCGGCGCCGTGATGGGCATCGCGCGTTGTACCGACACGGCGGCCTGCCCACACATGGGTCCAGGAGAGTTCTGGTTCGGGATCCTCGCGTACGGGCCGCCTGTGGTGGCGCTGCTGACGATCGTCGCGTCGGCGTTCGCCGCGAATCGCAGGTACGGAATCGTGGTTCCGCTGTTGGGGCTGGGACTCTTGCTGGCAGACGCCGCCATCCTGGCGATCACCTTTCGGCCGTAGGTGCCGCCGTGGACGTTCACGCCGCTGAACTGTCTGGTGCCGTCGTCGTAGGGGTCGACGGCTCCCCATGGTCTCTGAACGCGCTCACCTGGGCGGTGCCCGAAGCCGTCAGCCGCGGCGTGACGTTGCGGCTGGTTCATGCCGTGCCGACGGCTCTTCCGGGCGCGTCCGGCGGTGAGTGTGATTGGGACGCAGTACTTGTCGAGGCCCAGGATGTGGTGGACCAGACGCATCGTGATGTCGGTGTCGAGACAGCATCGGTGGTGGGATCACCCGCCACGGTGCTGGAGCGGGAGTCCGAAGGAGCCGCGATGGTGTGTATCGGCGCCCGGCCACCGCACGTGGCTGAGGGACGGCTGTTCGGCGCAACCGCGAGTCACCTCGCCGACCACGCTCGGTGTCCGGTTGCCATCATCCGCAGTGGCGACGACGGCCGGGCACGCGTCGGGGGCGTGGTGTCAGTGGTGCTGTCCGATGATCCCGACAACGACGATGTCGTACACCTGGCCATGCAGGAAGGACGATTGCGCGACGCCACCGTCCGGCAGATCGATCGGCGGGTGGACAGCTGGATTCGGCGGTATCCCGATGTTCACGTCGAGATCGTATCGGCCGGCACCGGGTGGGTGGGCAGCCACGATGAGGATCCGCATGAACGGAAGATCGGTCTCGCGGTCGTCGGCGCTTCGGATGCGGACACCCTCACTTCGCTCAGCATGCCCAATTGCCATCCGATCCTGGGCTATCCGGACTGCTCGGTCCTGCTGGTGAGGCAGGCAGCCCGGCCCCGCTGATGTGCCGTTCGGCTAGTAGCCGCCGTGTTCGTGGGTTGGGTGATCCAGTTTCGCGACGAACACCGCCGCCTGGGTGCGTCGCTCCATTCCCAGCTTCGCCAGGAGCCGTGACACATAGTTCTTGATGGTCTTCTCGGTGAGGAACATCCGGTCAGCGATCTGTTTGTTGGTCAGGCCCTCGCCGAGCAGAGTCAGTAACGACCGTTCCTGGTCGGTCAGGCCGGACAGCGGATCGGATCTCATTGTCGCACCGCGCAACTTGGCCATCAGCGCCGCGGCGGCCCGGTTGTCCAACAGCGAGCGCCCCGCGCCGACGTCCTTGACGGCCTGGGCCAACTGCATACCCTTGATGTCTTTGACAACGTATCCGCTGGCGCCGGCCAGGACCGCGTCCAACATGGCCTCGTCGGAGGTGTACGAGGTCAGCATCAAACAGCGCAGGTCGGAGAGCACGGACAGCAGGTCACGACACAGCTCGACACCGTTACCGTCGGGCAGCTGCACATCGAGCACCGCGACGTCGGGCTTCGCCGCGGGAATCCGTGCCATCGCCTGGGCGACGGAGCCGGCCTCACCGACGATTTCCAGATCCGGATCCGCGCTCAGAAGGTCGATGAGCCCGCGGCGGACCACCTCGTGGTCATCTACCAGAAAGACTTTCACCATGCCGGCCTCCAGAAATCGGGGATCAGTGTTTTGCGCGGTCTACAACAGGTTCTGCGGCTCGCAGACCAATACCGAGCAATCGGCCTGCGCCAGCACCGCATTTCCGGCTGCGCCGAGCAGTTCTGCGATGCCTTCGCCCCGTTCGTGGGCCACGACCAACAACTGGATCGAGTCCCCATGCTTGAGCAGGTAACTCAACGAGTTGCCGTGCAGTGCCACTGTGGTGACCTCCACCTCGGGATACCGTGCGCGCCAGCATTTCAGGCGACGCTCCAGCGCCGCCCTGGCATCTCGGTTTCCGGCGGCAACGGCGTTGCCATCGTGGATGTCGGGGTAACGCGACCGCCAGGTCGTCAGCACCCGCAACGGCGCACCGCGCGAACGAGCCTCATCGAAGCCGTGGCGCAGGGCCGCGTCACTGGTTGACCCGTCCAGTTCGACGGCCACACATCGCTGGGTCGAGGCCACCGGGTCATGCCCCCTGACGACGGCTACCGGGCAGTGCGCTGCTGTTGCCAGTGCAGTCGCGGTGGACCCGATGTGCCGGTCGCGGAAGTGGTTCAACCCGATGGCACCCACGCAGAGCATGGCGGCACCTCTGGACGCGTCGAGCAACGCCGCCACGGGATGTTGCTGCACGATCTCTGCCTCGATCTTGACCGGTCTATCGGTCGACTCGACGGCGGCGGCGGTGCAGCGGACCGCGGTTTGGGCCGCAGCGAATTGGCGGGCGATCCGTTGTGCATCGTCGGTGTCTTCTCCGGAGTCGACGGCATAGACCAAGCGCAGGGGAATGGCGCGCCGGACCGCTTCGTCGACGGCCCAACAGGCCGCCTCGGTGGCCCATCGCGAACCGTCCACGCCCACGACCACAGACGGCGCGACACGCTCTCGTTCGGGCATTGGCCGGTTCCTGTCAACTTGCCGGGATGATTCGACGCTATCGTCAGAAACTGGCCTCACGCAGGGGCGAAAGTCCCTGTCGAAAGGCCACTAGTCCTCTCCGACACCCCGTCGAGCTCGTGGTCCGGTGGTGGAAATCCGCAGGGAGACCGGTGGATCGGGGCAACTCCGACGGGACCGTGCCGGCACACCACCGGTCATCAACTTTGGGGACTTGCGGCTCTGTTTCACCATGCACACGACCGGCATCGTCGGTGCACCAGCATCATGCACCGAAGGCGGTGGGCGGCGATGACGACCAATTTCCCTGACGACGCCACCGTGCGGGCAGCCTTGGACTTGGCCGCCCGTGCCCCGTCGATCCACAACACCCAGCCCTGGGAGTGGAGAGTCGGCCCGCACAGCATCAACCTCTATTCGCGCCGCGAGTTGCGCCTCCCGCACACCGACCCCGACGGCCGTGACCTGATCGTCAGCTGCGGGGCCGCCCTGCACCACGCCACCGTCGCCCTGGCAGCACTGGGCTGGCGCGCCTCGGTCCATCGGGTGCCGAATCCTGACCAGCCCAATCACCTGGCGTCAGTGCAGGTGCATCGCGGATCGCCGGGCGAGGCCGATATCGCCATGGCGGCAGCCATTCCCCGGCGGCGAACCGACCGGCGTACCTACAGTTCGTGGCCGGTCGCGATGGGAGACGTCGCGCTGATGGGTGCGCGTGCGGCGCGCTTCGGCGTCACCATGCGCCGGGTCGAAACGACAGGCGAATTCGCCGAATTGGTGGAGCAGGCGGCGCGCCGGCATATCGACGACACCGGTTACGTCGCCGAGTTGATGGCATGGAGCGGGCGTTATGCCGCGGCGGAAGGTGTTCCTGCGCATAACGTTCCACCGATAGACGGCGCTGCTGCGGTGCCTGGCCGGATCTTCTCCGGTACGGCACTTGACCAGCCCGACGAAGCCTCGGCGGCCGAAGACAACGGTGTGCTGCTGGCCTTCGGGACCGTGATCGACGATATCGCGTGTCAGTTACGTGCTGGTGAAGCTGCCAGCGTCGTCATGCTCACCGCGACCGTTCAGGGTCTGGCCTCGTGCGCGGTGTCGGAGGTGCTCGAGGTCCCCGATACCCGAGAGGCCTTACGGGCGGATGTGTTCGGCAGTGAACAGTTTCCCCAGATATTGCTGCGAGTCGGGTGGTCACCGCTGAACGCCGACCCGTTACCGGCCACGCCGCGGCGACCGTTGGCCGATGCCCTACGCCGCCTGGACGGCTCGGCGTTCGTCGGTTAGGGCACTCGCCACACCCGGTCACGCCTCGGGAAGGGCCCCCGGCGCGGGGACTTTTGGCACTTGTTGGTGGCGGGCTTAGGCGCGGATCGTGGGGCACAGATCGGAAGGAGATCACCGATGACGAGCGCAGCCACGTATTCACCTCTGGCACATA
Organism: Mycobacterium sp. ENV421; assembly: GCF_002887815.1. Lineage (GTDB taxonomy): Bacteria > Actinomycetota > Actinomycetes > Mycobacteriales > Mycobacteriaceae > Mycobacterium. The sequence goes on from NZ_PDHO01000005.1 coordinate 155,927, forward strand.
AACTTCTTGCCACCCGAGGCCCGGTCGCCTCGGTGTACTACGACGACTCCCATGACACGCAGGATGCGGCCGAGCGCCTCGGGGTGCTCGAGCGGGACGTCGCGCGTGAGTTGGAGCAACAGGGCGCGCCGCAGGCACTCATCGCGTCGGTCACCCGAGCGATGAACGAGCGGCCGGCAACTGAGCATCGGAGTGGGCGCGCGCTGATCGTCGGCCCGGACGGGGTGGCGGTCGACGAACACCTCGTCGTGCCGCCTGTCACCCCGGTCATCCGGGCCTCGGAGCTTCCCTACGTCGTTCCGCTCGTCGAGAACGGATCGGTCTCGGGGCCTTATCTGGTCGTCGTCGTCGATCAGGTCGGCGCCGATCTCACGCGCTACCAGGGAAAGTCGACCTTCTCGGAGACCGTCGTGGGGGAGGGTTTTCCGGTCCACAAGGCGGCCTCGGCGGGCTTGAACGCGTGGGGAGATTCGCAACATCGGGTGGAGGAGGAGGTGCGCAAGAACCTCCGCGCGGTCGCCGAGCGGCTCACCGTGGCGATGGACGACCACTCGCTGGACTTTATCGTTCTCATCGGCCAGGACCGCGTGCGGGCCGAACTGGTGTCCGAGCTTCCGCATCGGGTTGCCGACCGTGTCGTCCAACCAGGAGTCGGGTCTCGCCAGACCGGGGTGGACCGTGTTGTCCGCGTGGCCGTCGCCCACGAGTTGAACAACAGGCGCAGCATCCACAGCGGCAGGATCCTGGAACAGTACGATGCCGAAGTCGGGCGTGGATCAGGTCTCGCGGTGGCCGGGCTCGCGGCGGTGACCGCGGCACTGCGCGATCGTTCGGTCGCCACGCTGATCATCGGACAGATGCATGACGAAACAGTGCTTGCCGGCGATGATCTGACGCTTCTGGGTTCAGATCCCGAGACGCTGTCCGACTTCGGTATCGCGCCGACCCAGACCCTGCGAGCCGACGAGGCGCTCCCATACGCGGCGCTGGCAATCGGCGCCGACCTCGTCTGTGCTCCAGACCATCTGCGACTGACTGATGGCGTGGGCGCGTTGCTGCGCCACGCGCCGATTCAGGGCTGACGACCGACTTCGGCGAGAACGGCCTCGACGGCCGCGGGTACAGCGTCGGCGACGGGCGGTGAGAGCCCGACCCCATGACTGACGTCCTCGATCTCGACGGTGAGCACCACCAACCGCCGAGGAAGTCGGCCAAGCGCCTGGCCCAGCGCGTAGATCTCCGGCAGCCCAAGTGAATGCGAGCTCACCACCATGGGCTGGTGGTCGTCGCCGGGAATCCAGTGCCGAATCCTTCCGGCGACGGCGTCGGGTCCGCTGGCTGCGTCGACGACGACGACCAGCGGCACATCCGCCCACGCGTCGAGGATCTGTCCGGGATCGGACACCGCCGAGAGCACCTCGACGCCCGGTGGACGCCGGCTGGCGACTTCGGCTGCGACCGCGAGGCCGACCCCGTCGTCGGACCGAAAGTCGTTGCCGATGCCGATGACGAGAGCGCTGCCCGTCATGCCCGATTGATGTTCAGCGTCAGGAAGTGTGCCGAACACGAGATGCACGGGTCATGATTGCGAATGGACTTCTCGCACAACGACGTCAATGAGGCGTCGTCCAGTGACAGGTTCGCGGCCACGAGCTCGGCCATCTCGTGCTCGATCGCACCCTGGTTCTGCGAGGTCGGCGGCACCAGTGTCGCCGCGCGGACCAGTCCGTCACCGCCGATCTCATAACGGTGATACAGCAGCCCTCGCGGGGCCTCGCTGACCCCGTGCCCAATGCCCGCGCGTACCGGCACGTCGACGAACGGCCTCGGCGGTCGCTCATATTCGGCGATGATCCGCAGTGACTCTTCGATGGCGTAGACCACCTCGACGGCGCGAACCACGATGCTGCGAAACGGATTTCGACACACCGGGCCCAGCCCTGCGGCGGCGGCAGCCTCGTGGGCGACGGGGGAGAGCGTCGTCGAGTTGAGCGAATACCGTGCCAGTGGACCGGTCAGGTACCGGTTGCCGTCCAATGTCGCTTGCAGGGCGGTGGAATGCTCGACCTGCGCTTCGACGACGTGGGCACTGAAGTCGGCGACGGCGAATGCCGGACCGTCGCTGCGCGCGATGACGCCGTTCTCGATGGGATAGCGGTCACCGTCGGACAGTGAAAGAAATTCGTGGTCGAACTCGACATCGGGAAACTCGAGGTCGGCGAGCGCCCGCACGGTGTCCAAGGCGTCGTCGAGCGAGCGCCGCAACATCTCGGTCAGTGGTTCGAGGTCGCGCGCGCGCGGGACCGAATAGAAGCCACCCAACCGGACGTTGATGGGGTGAATTGCGCGCCCGCCGACCACTTCCATCAGCCGGTTGCCGGTCTTCTTTATCGCCAGACCGCGATTGACGAGGTCGGGATGATCCTTGGCCATGCTGATGGCGTCCGGATACCCCAGGAAATCGGGGGCATGCAGCAGAAAGATGTGCAAGGCGTGACTGTGTATCCATTCGCCGCAGTACATCAGCCGGCGCAGGGCGGTGAGTTCGGGATCGATCGTTATCCCGCAGGCGTTTTCGATCGCGTTGCACGCACTCACCTGGTAGGCGACCGGGCAGATGCCGCACACCCGTGCGGTGAGGTCCGGCGGCTCGGTGTAGGCCCGGCCCCGCAGGAAGGCTTCGAAGAAGCGCGGCGCCTCGTAGATGTTGAGCTCGACGCTGTCCACGGCGCCGTCGACCAACGTGACATGCAGTGCGCCTTCGCCTTCGACACGGGTCAAGGCGCCCACCGACAGAGTGCGTGTCTCAGCAGTCATCCGTCATTCCGTTCGGCGGCGAATCGGGTGACGTTGAATGTCGAGAAGACGCGCTCCACGCCTGCTTCCGACATTCCGTCGCGGTTCAGCAGTGGGATCAGGGCCGCGGTGTTGGGTGTCGAGGCGGGCCCGAAACAGCCGTAGCAGCCGCGGTGATGCGCCGGGCACAGTGCGCCGCAGCCGGCATGGGTCACGGGACCGAGGCATGGAATGCCCTCGGCCACTGCGACACACGTGACGCCCCGCAGTTTGCATTCGGTGCACACTGTCTTGGCGGGCAACCGCGGTTCACGTCCCACCAGCAGCGCTGCGAGCGTGTCGAGGAGCTGATTGCGGTCGATCGGGCAGCCCTGCAACTGGTAGTCGACCTGCACGTGCGCGGACGCCGGGGTGGATGTTGCGAGGGTGTCGACGTACTCGGGCTTTGCGTAGACGACCGAGGCGAATTCGTCGATGTCGGCGAAGTTGCGCAGCGCCTGGATGCCGCCTGCGGTGGCGCAGGCGCCGATCGTGACGAGGATATGGGACTGATCGCGAATCTCCCGGATACGTCGCTCGTCTGCGGCGGTGGTGATCGACCCTTCGACGAGTGACACGTCGTAGGGCCCGGGGATGATCTCGCTGGAGGCTTCCAGAAAGGTTGCGATGCGCACCTGCCCGGCGAGGGTGAGCAGTTCGTCCTCGCAGTCCAGCAACGTCAGCTGGCAGCCGTCGCAGGAAGCGAACTTCCACACCGCCAGTGAGGGAGGTCCGCTCATCTACAACTCCTTCACTGCGAGTAAGGGCTGGGCGGCGTCATATCCGACGACCGGTCCGTCCCGGCACAACAGCAACGGGCCCAACTGGCAGTGGCCGCACCAGCCGATCCCGCATTGCATGTTGCGCTCGAGGGATACTCGGATAGCGCTGGCGGGCAGTCCCTTTCGGATCAGCTCGATGGCGCAGTTGTGCATCATCACTTCGGGGCCGCAGAGGAAGGCGGTGGTGTTCTGGGCCCGCAGCGGCAATCTGCGCAGCGGTTCGGTGACGAAGCCGATCTCACCCGACCACCCCTGCACCGGCACGTCGACGGTCAGATGCACATCGATCGCGTCGCTGTCGGACCACTGCCGCAACTCGTCACCGAACAACAAGTCGTCGCGGGACCGGGCGCCCGCGATCAGGGTGACCGTGCCGTAGGCGTCCCGGTCGGCGAGGATCCCGAGCACGACGGGTCGCAGCGGGGCCAGGCCGACGCCGCCGGCCACGATGACCAGGTCGCGTCCGGCCGCGGCCCGCAGGCCCCAATCCGTGCCGAACGGACCGCGGATCCCGATCACCGCGCCGGGCTGCGCGTCGTGCAGCGCGCGGCTCACCGCGCCCACCGACCGGATCGTATGGGTGATGGTGGCGTCGGTGCCGGTGGTGAGTCCGCTGACGGAGATGGCGATCTCGCCGATCCCGAACGCGTACATCATCATGAATTGGCCCGGCAGCGGCGCTGGTAGCGGCCTGCCCACCGGTTCCAGCTCCACCGTCGATGAATCGCGGTTCTCGGATACCCGGCGGCGCACGCGGTACGGGACCGGGCTCATCGCGCGCGGCGATGTGGGGAAGGCTGGTGTGTCAGTCGTCGCCATCGCGCTCCTGAGCCAGGGTGTGCATTTCTTGGGTGATGTCGATTCCCGTCGGACACCAGGCGATGCACCGTCCGCAGCCCACACAGCCGCTGCTGCCGAACTGGTCGTGCCAGGTCCCCAGTTTGTGTGAGATCCAATGTCGGTATCGCGACGGTCCGGATTGCCGCACGCTGCCCTCGTGGACGAACGTGAAGTCGAATTCGAAGCACGACGCCCAGCTCGTCCAACGTTCGGCATGCTCCCCGGTGAGGTCGGTGGTGTCCGTGACGCTGGTGCAGAAGCAGGTGGGACACGCCATGGTGCAATTGCCACAGGTCAGACACCGACTGGCGACCTCGTCCCAATGGGGGGACTCACGAGAGGCGATCAGAAGGTCACGTAGATCCGTCTCGGGCATCTGCCGGCCCATGCGGTGCGCCGCCTCGGCGACTTCGGCTCTGGCCGAATCGATCTCATCCGGTGCGGCGTCTCGGTGGGGGAGCGCCGCGAGGATCTCCGCGCCGTCGGCACTGCCGACGTCGACGAGGTAGCGACGGCCGTCGTCGTCGACGCGTTCGGTGAGTGCGAGGTCGTACCCCGGCCCTACCTCGGGTCCTGTTCCCATGGATGCGCAAAAGCAGAGGCCGCCGGGTTCAGTGCAGTTGACGGCCACCACGAAGACGCGTCCGAGCCGCCCCACGAATCCCTCGTCCGGATGGCTGCCCTTGCCCAACACTCCGTTGAGGATCGCGATCGCCGCGAGGTCGCAGGCCCGAACCCCGAGAAAGGCATACCGTGCTGGGTCCTCGGGTTCGGTGCCGTCGGACGACCACAATTGCTGCCGCGGCGGGTGCAGGAACTGCTTCCACGACTGTGGCCCCGCCGAATGGCCGAAGGCTGAGTCGTCGTCGCGGCGGCGCAGCCGATAACTCCCGGGTGCCACGTCGACGCCCCAGCCCACGGGTAGCTCGCCGGCCGAGGTCAGCTCGGCCAGCACGATCGCGTTCTCCGACACCGTGGGGCCGACCACCCGGTAGCCGCGGTCGATCAACGCGGACACGAGTTCGGTCAACCCGGCGGCGTCGATCACCGCGTTGGTCATGGGGTAATCGTGCGCGTCCGACGGCAGCCGGGCGCATGGTCTTGGGTCCTCAGTCGAGCGTCAAAGGTCCTCACTCGCGTTCGGCTGTGCCAGGCGACGATACCCACCACCCACCTCACCGCGGTATCCGATAAAGGGCTGCGCCGGCGGTGATTCCGGCACCTGCCGCGATCAGGATCGCCAGACTGCCGCCGTCGAGCTCGTGGGTTGCGCGGTCGAGAGCCGCCGCCAGCGACGCGGTGTGCATGGCATCGTCGTCGGCGACGACGATGCGCTGAGCCGGCACCCCCAGCATGTCGGCCAGCGCCGCGCGGTATCCCGGCCACGCCGGTGCGGCGACTATCGCGTCGACGTCGGCGATTGTGCGTTCGGACGCGCGTAGGCAGCGCGCAGCGGCGTCGGCGGCGGCAGCGGCGAAGCGATCGTCGCGTGCCGTGGAGTGCCGAAAGCGCAGAATGTTCTTGTAGTCGACGAGACCCACTGTGGCACTGAATGTTTCACCACCGTCGGGGATTCTCGCCCAGTGTACCTGTTCGATTCCGTCATCGTCGCCGGTCCGGCTGCACAGCAGTGCCGCGCCGGTGGGGGAGAACGGGAAGTGTTCGCTCATGCCATGGCCCGGGTCGGCGTCGCTGGCCACAACCATCGCGCAGTCGATGGTCCTCGACGTGAGGAAGCCGTCGACGATCTGCAACGCGGTGAGGACACCGCACGCACCATTGGCGACGTCGAAGGAGAATGTGCCGTGCGTGCCCGTATGCGGATCTTCGGGATTGGCGCCGACGTCCTCCTGGATCAACGCCGCGAGTGCCGGCTCGCCGAGATTTCGGTCGCGGTAGATGCCCGCGTTGATCAGAAGGTCCACGTCGTGCGGTTCTCGGCCCGCCATCCGCAGGCAATCCTGTGCGGTGCTGACCGCGAGGTGCAGGGCGCTGTGCCGGTGACGCCACCGGCTCCTGCCCACGGCGACCTGTTCAATCACGGTGCCCATAGTGATCCACCACCTCGTCGTCGAGTGTCAGCATGACCACGCCGATTTCCAGTCCGGACGCCAGCGCGATCAGCGCTATGGTCTCGCCGGGGCGAATGCGATTCGCTTCGAGTTCCTCGACGAGAGCCACGGTGTGGGTGGTCGATGCGGTGTTGCCGTATCGGTCGACGGTGATCACGGCGTCGTGGCGGGGACTGTCACCGAAGTCGTCGGCGATCTTGGCCATTCCCTTGCGTATCGCGCGGGCCGACGTCTGGTGGGTGATCACGTGATCGATGTCGTGTATCGAGATGCCGACCGTGTCGAGCACCTCGTGCAACAGCAGTGGGGTGTCCGACATCGCGGCCCGATGGATGCCGCGCGCATCGGTGAACATTCGCCCACCCGGATCGGGTCCCTTGGGATACGCCAGGCACAGTCGGCTGTAGTCGGCCACGGTGGTGAAGCCGGCCAGGCTGATGCCGGCCGAGCCGGCCGGCGCACGCTCGAGTAGAAGCGCCGCGCCGGCGTCGCCGAGCGTCAGGCACGCCAACTCCTTGCTCATGATCGACCGGATATGACGAGCCGCATTCTGGCCGAGCTGCGAGATGTACTCGCCGCTGACCACCAGTGCACGCTCGATGATGCCCTGTCTGATCCAGTTGTTCGCGATCGTGACTCCGGTGAGCATTCCCGCGCAGGCATTGGAGACGTCGAAGGTCATCGCCGTCGGGGCGCCGATCCCCGCCGCCACCGCACTGCTCATGGTCGGCTCCAGCCACTGGGTGAGACCATCGCGAAACTTGGTGATGCTGCAGCTGATGACGGCGTCGATCGACTCTGCCGGCCGCTGGGCCTTGGCCAGGCAATCCAGTGCCGCCGCGGTGGCGAGCGTGTAGGAGTCCTCGTCGCCCACTGACACCCGGCGCTCATGGATCCCGGTCAGCCGTTCCAGATCGATGTGCGTCTGGTGGCGCGTGGTCGACATCAACTCGTCGGTTGTGAGGTGGGTGGTGGGCAGGTGTCGGCCTGCGGCGGCCAGCCGGGTGTGAAACGGCGCTGTGTCACCGTCCTCCGACGGTTCCATCATCAGCCACCGCTTGCGCGTCATTGATCCATAGTGATTCGGGCCGTAGTGACCTGATAGGGATCATTGGGCATCGACGGCCGGGACCTTGTGCCCTTGCCGGTCCGCTGTGGTGGGCGGATTGTGATGGTGGTGGAACAACTGACCACCTTGGATGCCGGATTCCTCGAGGCCGAGGACTCAGATCGGCACGTGAGCTTGGCGGTCGGCGGTATCTCGGTCATCGAAGGACCGATGCCGGACTTCGCGTCCCTGGCGCACAGCGTCGCCGAACGGATTCTCAGCGTTCCTCGGTTCACGCAGGTCGTACATACGCACTTTCTCGACCTCGAGCCCCCGGAATGGGTGGAAGACCCCAATTTCGATCTCTCCCATCACATTCACCGCGCGGCACTGCCCCATCCGGGGGACGACCAGTCTCTGTACAGGTTCGCCGCCGACGTGATGGAGCGCCGCCTGGATCGCGACCGGCCGCTGTGGGAGTGCTGGATCATCGAGGGCCTGGCCGACGGCCGGTGGGCGGTCTTGATGAAGATCCACCACTGCATCGCAGACGGCATCGCGACCATGCATCTGTTCGCCGGGCTCAGTGACGACGGGGAAGGCGAGACGTTCGCTACCGAGATTCGCGCCGCCAAGGACTCGACAGATCACCGTGGTCGATTCGTAGGAGTCAGTCTGAATCCGCTGGATTGGGCATCGGGCTTGTGGCAGACCGCTGTCGGCGTGACGAACGCGGCATCGTTGGCTGTCGAGGGCGTCATCGAGATCACCGGTGGCTTGCTACGCCCGGCCAGCCCCTCGTCGCTGGCCGGTCCCCTTCGCAAGATGCGCGGCTACAGTGCTGCGCGGGTGAGCCTCGACGAGGTGACGGCGATCTGCCATGAATTCGGCGTCACCGTGAACGATGTTGCGCTGACCGCGATCACCGACAGTTTCCGGGCAGCGCTGGTTCGACGGGGCGAACAGCCACGACAAAACTCGTTGCGGACGCTGGTGCCGGTGTCGATCCGCTCCAACGACGCGCGCGAGATGATCGACAACAGGGTGTCGATCATGCTTCCGCGTCTCCCCGTCGAGAAAGACGATGTGGTCGAACAGCTCCGTGAGGTGCATGCCCGCCTGACGAGTGCGAAGGGTAGCGGTCAGCGTCAGGCCGGCAGTGCCTTCGTCTCGGCAATCAGCTCTCTGCCGTTCCCTGTGACGGCGTGGGCGGTCCGGGCACTGACCCGATTGCCGCAACGCGGAGTCGTGACGGTCGCCACGAATGTCCCTGGACCGCGCCAACGATCGAAGATCTTGGGTCGAAAAGTCCTCAGTGTGCTCCCGATTCCGCCCATTGCGCTCCAACTTCGCACCGGCATCGCCATTCTCAGCTATGCGGACAGTCTGGTGTTCGGCATCATCGCCGACTACGACGCGGCTCCTGACGTCGACGAGCTGGCGCGCGGTATCGAGCAGGCGGTCGCGCAGTTGTCCGCGGCGGCCAAAGCTCTCGGCTAGCCCTCTGGGGAGGCACCCGTGACACGACAACCCTCGCTCCGTGACGGGGTGCGCATGTTCAACAAACACGTGCTGAACCCGGCAATGTTACACCTGGCGGGTCGTAAACACTGGTATGCCAGCGCTATTCGACATACTGGGCGGGCCACGGGCAAGAGCTATGTCACCCCGGTGGTGGCCAATCCGGTGGCGGATGGATTCATCATTCCGCTGCCCTACGGCACGGGCGTCGACTGGCTGCGCAACGTGCTCGCGGCGGGCCGGGCAACGATCACCTCCGGCGGCCGGACCTATGACGTCATCACTCCGGAGATCATCGACGCGGCCTCGGCCGCACCGAAGCTGTCGCCGCGACACGGGCGGGCCTTCCACCGTTTCGGTATCGACGACTTTCTTCAGGTCACGGTGAAGTAGGCGAGCGATCGTGGACTATTGCACCGGTGCAGGGGACTTTTGGCCGGTACGGGCTCCGGTTGCTCGCAATAGTGTTGTCTCACAATCCTAATAAGCAAGGAGTTCGTGTCATGACCGAAACCGGGAAACAGGCCACCGTTGATTCACCCGGCGCTGATCTCACCGAAGAGTTGCATGAGTCGGCCAAAGCGGGACAGCACGCGGCCGGACAAGCGTTGCGGAAGTTCCGTGACGCGGTGGACGATGCAATCCCAGAATCCGTTCAGCCGCTACGCGACAAGATCGTGCAAGCTGCACTGGATTTGGCCGACGACCTCGTTTCTGCCCAGTACAAATTTCACCGCAGTCTGCTCAACACCGCAGATCGCGCGCTGACCAAGTCCGACGCCGACCGCTGAACTTGCGGGTTCCTGGTGAGGCCGTCACGGTGGATCACCAGGCAGGGCGGGCTCACTCTCCGCACGATGTTTCACCCCCCGCAGGATGGCCCGCGTCACGAAGGCCTTTGGCGGCGCGATGAGTTCGGCGCCTACTACGGCTCCGGGCCGTCGCAACGGCACCCGGGTGCGGATCAGCAGTCGGGTGCCGTCGTCGCCGTGCCCCGCCACGTTCAGCGACCACACCGCATCCCAGAAGCTATCGCCGCCTCCTGTCCGTAATACGATCGATCGCCCCTCCTGGATCTCAACGACCGTCACCACGATGCCGTCGTCCAGGCCCAGCCATCCCCGGGGCGCCAGACGGACGGTGTCTCCCACGGCGAGGTGCTGCCATTCGGGGTGGATCCGATCGGCGTCCTGGTAGTCCAACCCGGCCAGGGTGTGCAGCGTTTCGTAGGCGTACAGACCAGCGCGGTCAAGACCGATCTGGACGAGCCACGGCCACACCGCCTCCGGCGGCCTGTCGATCGTGATCCCTTCGGTCGTCACCACCGCAGGTTGACCGACCAGGCTGTCGCCCGGCAGCGGCATCGCACACTCGGCTTTCGTGGTGCCCCAGTTCCGGAAGAATTGTCTGGCCGCGAGGAGGATTGCGGCAGTTGCGCCCAGGCGAGCAATCGCTGTCATGGTTCAACTCTGCGGCGGGAAGTCCCGGCGCGGTAGGGTCGGTCGACCTCGATGTGGGCGATCGGCATCGACGAACGACCCGGCCGGCTGGGACTTCAAGCTCTCATGCCCGCCGACGGGCGAACGATCAGATCGCTTGTCGGGCAACGGTCTAACCGGCCGACGACTGCGATCGACTGCGTCGGCCCCCCTTCTCGGCGTTGCTCAGATATTTTCAGCAACGATTTTGCCGGTGGCCTCGTCGGCGTCGGTGTGGGCATTTTGCGCAAAGTGGTGGGCGCTCACCCTTTCCCAAGCAAGATCGGACTGTCACAATGCGGGAGATGCACGTCGGGAAGCGCAGGGACGGGTTTGATCAGCGAAAATAGGCCTGGGGCGCAGTTCGGCCGGGAACGCACGGGGGATGTGCGCCGGATTCATGATCAGCTCGACGAGCTGGCCGCCGACCGCGACCAGATGGGACTGCTGCTGCAACTGGCGATCGAGATCAGCTCTGATCTCGAGCTGGAGCCGACGCTGCACAGAATCATCAGTGCGGCGCTGACCTTGACCCGGGCGCGCTACGGCGCCATCGGCGTGTGGGGTCCCGACGGCATGCTGACCTCGTTCGTCCATGACGGCATAGATGAGCGCACCGTTGATCGGATCGGTCATCTTCCGGTCGGCAAGGGACTCCTCGGTGCGCTGCGGGAACGGACCGATCTGTTACGGCTCGACGATCTGACCCAACATTCGGCCTCGGCGGGGTTCCCCGACGGGCACCCGCCGATGCGCGCGTTCCTGGGTATTCCGATCCGTATTCGCGACGACAAGGCGTTCGGCAGTCTGTACGTCGCGGACGATCGGCCCGGGCGCACGTTCAGCGAGTCGGACGAGGTGACCGGGCGCGCATTGGCGTCGGTGGCCGCGGTCGCCATCGACAACGCCCAGCTGTTCGACGCCACCCGGATAGCGGCCTTGTGGACCAGCGCGAGTCGGGAGATCACGGCAGCCGTGTTGTCCGATGGGCAGCCTATCCTCAGGCCGTTGCAGCTCATCGCGGCGCGGGCATGCGAACTCACCCAGGCGGAGCAGGCCATCGTGCTCTTTCCCGACGATGCTGATCTTCCTGACGACGAGGTGGACACGCTCGTGGTGTCAGCGGCGGTTGGTCGATATTCCGACGATGTTCTCGGCCAGCGGGTTGCGGTCGACGGATCGACCAGCGGCTCGGTGTTTCGTTCCGGCGAGCCGGTGATCACCGAGACGTTCCGCAAACCGATCCAGTCGTTCACCGACATCGGTGAACGCCCGGCGATCGTCGTGCCGTTATGGGCTGATGGACACAGCCTCGGGGTGCTTGTCGTCGCACGGAACGTCAACGCTCCACGCTTCAGCGCCAAAGATCTTGACCTGGTGCGGGATTTCGCCGGCCACGCAGCTATCGCGCTGACGATTGCCCGGGCCCGGCGTTATACAGCCGAGCTCGCTCTGCTCACCGAACGGGAGCGCATTGCGCATGACCTCCATGACCAGGTGATCCAGCGGGTGTTCGCGGTCGGGCTGGATCTGCAGGGGGTGATCGCCCGGACCCGAGATCCCGAGATGGCCCAGCGGCTGTCGCGGTCGATCGATGAGCTGCAGGCCGTCATCACCGAGATCCGGTCGACCATCTTCAATCTGCAGCATCCGGTCGATTCGAGTGGTGGATTGGCCGCGCGGATTCACAACGTGTTCGAGCAGTTGACCAACAACCGGGACGTCGCCGCTTCGTTGAGCCTCAGCGGCCCACTGAGCATTCTCAGCCCCGACCTTGCCGCCAACGCCGAAGCGGTGGTCACCGAGGCCTTGAGCAATGCGGTCCGGCACTCGGGCGCCGCGGAGATCACGGTGAGCGTCGCGGTCGGTGATGACCTGACGATCATGGTCACCGACAACGGCAAGGGGATTCCAGCGGACAACAGACGAAGCAGTGGTCTACGTAACCTCGCCCGGCGCGCGGAGTCGGCGGGCGGGATCTTCACTCTGTCCGACGCTGAGAGCGGCGGAACGAAGTTGGTGTGGAAGGCTCCGCTTACCTCGGAATGACGGATCATCCAGTTAGATTGCGGGACTGGGTATTACAGAGATCTTATCCGGGCTGTGCTCAAGACTCCTTGGCCAGCGTGATCGCGGCGAGCATCTCGGCGATGTCGGCCTCGGCGCGGGCCTTGTCGAATCCGACCCGGTGCAACGTGCCGCCGTCCTGCTCGGCTTCGCGCAGTGCGAGCAGCATGTGTTCGGTGCCGATGTAGTTGTGGCCCAGGCGAAGTGCTTCGCGGAAGGTCAGTTCCAGAGCCTTGCGGGCACCGGAGTCGAACGGAATCAGGGCCGGTACGTCGTCCCTCCGCGGTGGCAGAACGATGGCAGCTCGCACGGCGTCCGGGGTTATCTGCTGGGCACGCAGCAGGGGAGTGGCCAGTGCGGCCGGATCAGTCAGCAATCCGAGCAGCAGGTGGTCCTGCGTGATCTCGGCATTTCCGGCCCCGTGGGCCGCGTTCTGGGCTGCGACGACGGCGCCGCGGGCTCGCGGGGTGAACCGGGCGAACCCCTGGGCGGGGTCCAGATCGGCGGCGTCGAGGTTGGTCATCTTGGGCACGAAACGCTTCTGTGCCGCCTGTTTGGTGACTCCCATGCTCTTGCCGATGTCGGTCCACGAGGCGCCCGACCGGCGGGCCTGGTCGACGAAATGCCCGATCAGGTGGTCGGCGAGGTCACCGAGGGCCTCCGCGGTCAGCACTGCGTCGGCAAGTTGGTCGAGGGCGTTGGTGTGGCCCCGCTTGATGCCGTCGATCAGGTCGTCGAGTCGGATCGGGTAGGCGATCCGGGCTGGTTCTTCCATCCGTCAACCATAGGTTGACGGATAAGCTTCGTCAACCATGGGTTGACGGTTCGCCTCCAACGGAGCGGGTACCCGCACACCATGCCAACGAGCGTTACGCGTGACATCGACGCGCCACGGGAACGAGTCTGGGAAGTGCTGGCCAACGGGTGGACCTACTCGCAATGGGTGGTCGGTAACAGTCGGATGCGCGCGGTCGACGCCGACTGGCCGGCGCCGGGCGCGCGAATCCTGCACTCGATCGGTGTCTGGCCGGCGGTGATCAACGACGAGACCGTGGTGCTGCGCTGCACGCCGCAGGAGGAACTGGTACTACTGGCACGGCTCGGCCCAGCTGGCGCAGCACGAATCACCCTGCGGCTCAGCGATATCGAGGGTGGCTGCCGAGTGGAGATGGCGGAGGTGGCGGTGGAGGGGCCGATAAGGTTCTTGCCGGACCGCATACAACTCCTCGGGTTCTGGCCCCGAAACCGCGAATCCACCTGGCGGCTGGCGAACCTCGCCGCGGATCGCGAACCGGCCGAATTCGATCCGAACTAGCCCGGCCGTTCGGCCGGCGGCAGGGAATCGCTCGGTCCGGGCTTCCCGATTCCGCCACGGGCGGCGCGAGGCGACATAAACTCGCGCCATGGCAGGCCCGCGCAAGTCCGACGAGCGGCCCGACGTGAGCAAAATCGACAACCGGGCGCCGTCGGTGCCACGGATGTTCCTCGATCGCGTCGCGGCCACCCCCCACACCGAGGCGTTCCGGTATCCCGACAACGACGGGTGGACCAGCGTCACCTGGGAGCAGGTCGGTGAACGGGTCGAGTTGATTGCCGCCGGGCTGATCGCCCTCGGCATCAACCCCGAGGACCGGGTGGCACTGGCGGCGGGAACCCGCTACGAGTGGGTGGTCGTCGACTTCGGCATCCTGTCCGCGGGTGCGGCGACGACGACTGTCTATCCGAGCACCAACGCCGAGGACACCGCGTTCATCGTCGCCAACTCCGGTAGTCGCGTTGTCGTGGCGGAGAACCAGTCTCAGGTCGACAAGCTAACCGCCAACCGTGCCGACCTGCCCGCTGTCGAGAAGGTGGTGATCATCGACGGGACGAGTGACGACGACTGGGTGATCACCCTCGCCGATCTCGAGCAACTGGGCAAGCAACTCCTGGCCGACAACCCCACCGCGGTGACCGAGCGGATCGACGCGATCCCGCCCGAGCAGCTGGCCACCCTGATCTACACCTCCGGCACCACCGGCAAGCCGAAAGGTGTGCGCCTGCATCACGAGGCGTGGACCTACACCGCCGCTGCGCTGGATTCGCTGCAGGTGTTGTCCGACAAGGACCTCAACTATCTGTGGCTGCCGCTCGCGCACTCGTTCGGCAAGGTGATGCTGGCCATGCCGTTGGTGATGGGTTTCCCCACCGTCATCGATGGCCGGGTGGACAAGATCGTCGAGAACCTGGCGATCATCAAGCCGACGTTCATGGGTGCGGTACCGCGGATCTTCGAGAAGGTGCACGGCCGGATCACCGAGACGATGGTCGAAGAGGGCGGCGTCAAGAAGCGGCTCTTCGACTGGGCCACTGACGTGGGCCTGCAGGTTTCGCGCGCCCGGCAGGCCGGTCACCGGGTCGGACCACTGCTGGCGTTACAACACAAACTCGCCGACAAGCTGGTGTTCAACACGATCCGGCAGCGGTTCGGTGGCCGCCTGCGGTTCTTCATCTCCGGCTCGGCCGCGCTGGACCGCGACATCGCGCAGTGGTTCGATGCCGTCGGGGCCATCGTGCTGGAGGGCTACGGCCTGACCGAGACGTCCGCGGCATCCTCGCTGAACCGTCTGCATGCCTATCGGTTTGGGACGGTCGGCTGGACACTGCCGTACACCGATGTCAAGATCGCCGCCGACGGCGAGGTGCTGCTCAAGGGGCCGGGCGTGATGAGCGGCTACCACGACCTCCCCGAGGCGACTGCGGAGGCCATCGACGCCGACGGATGGTTCCACACCGGCGACATCGGCGAACTCGACGCCGAGGGCTATCTGCGGATCACCGACCGCAAGAAGGACATGTTCAAGACGTCGCAGGGCAAATATGTTGCGCCCTCGGCAATCTCGGCGGCGTTCAAGGGCATTTGTCCGTTCGCGAGCGAGATCATCATCTATGGCGAGGGCAAGCCGTACTGTGTCGCGCTGGTCAGCCTCGACGCGGAGGCCATCACCGAGTGGGCGGATCGCAACGGCATGGAGGGCAAGACCTTCGAGGAAGTCGCTCGGGACGAGAAGACCAGGGAAATGATCGAGGGGTACGTGGAAACCCTGAACAAGCACCTGAACCGGTGGGAGCAGGTCAAGCGCTTCGCCATCATTGACCGCGAATTGACTGTCGAGGCAGGCGATTTGACGCCGAGCCTGAAGCTCAAGCGCAAGGCGGTCGTGGAGAACTTCCACGACAACATCGACGAGCTATACGGCTGACCGTGTGGCGTTGCGGCGTGCTGCTGGCCGCCACGGCCGCGTTGTCGTTCGGCGTGGCGCCCGCGCGGGCGGACGTCCCGGTGCCGCAGCCCGGCGCGGCGTGCCCGGCCGAGCTGACGGACGTGATGACCCGGCTGCCGGACGTCGGCGATTTTCTCGTCTGCCAGGCAACGGGCATGTGGGCCCCGGTGCTCGCCCCGTTCGATCCGGTCAGTCGCTGGCTGAGCTACGGTGCTGGAATCACGTTGCACGGTCAGGGATTTCGTAATCCCAACCTGCGCTCGGGGCAGTGGACCGCCGCTCCGCTGGACCCGTCCGCGGTATGCAGTGCCGATCAGGTGACCGTGATCGGTCCGGGAGAGTTAGCGCCCGTGGTGCATTCGCCCGGCGAGTCGGGTCAACCCCTGCACCTCGACGTGCTACCGAAGCTCTTCACCATCACGATGAACGGTGACTGTCTGTGGTCCGAAGATCAGCCGCCGGGACTGGGGTGAGACCACTGTTTCGACTGGCGGTGTAGGACGTCTTCGCCAGCAAGGGCCGTGGACTGGTTCTCCGCACTCGGTCGCAGTGATGTGTCACCGGGCGATGTGCTCACGACGGCGTCGGCCGGACCGGCGTCGACGTCGGCTTGTGGGCCAAGTGGTCCCCAGGGGCGGGGGGCCGGTGGCCCAAGGGGGTGGCCACTTCGCGTAACCCACCCCTGGAGACCCGCTTGTGACGGTCGGCATTCGGTGTGTTTGCGCTACCGGGCCCCGACCGGTCGGCTGTGTTCTCAGCGTCGTCAGAAATGTACGACACCTGCGGTGGCCGGCGGCCGACTTCGACAGAAATATTGACGATTTGGTAAGAGTGTGTGCGGCGGCAGTGCCTCAATGTGTCGGCGCTTTGGTGGCGGTGACCGGCATGGGGGCCGGTCCAGGCGCCGGGGGCGGGGCAGCAGTCGTTTGCGCGGTGGTCGAGACGCTGTGAAGGTCCGGAGGTGGCGTCGGCTTGTAGAAGAAGACCGCCGCGACCGCAATGGCCGCGACGACGACCGCGGCGCAGGCGACGATCACCCCGGCGACGCTGGTCCGGCGCTTCAGTTTTCTGATGACCCTGGTTGACCCCCGCATAGCGCGGACCGTAGCGGATCGGCGGCGACCCGTGGGGGACCAGACAGCACTGTCACAGGCACGAGGAAGCGTTCCCGCAGGATCGATCTCAGGGCTTTATCCCCATGTCACCGGTAGTTCGACAAGTCCGTGGGACAGGGAGTGAAAGCCGGCGGTCATCGTCGCCGGATCAGTGCACAGCGCCAGGGTGGGGAAGCGGGGAATGAGCTGAGAGTAGACGGTCTTGAGTTCCAGTCGGGCCAGCGCCGCACCGAGGCAGTAGTGCAGGCCGTAGCCGAAGCCGACGTGGGCCGCGCCGCTGCGGTTGAGGTCCAGCCGGTCGGGATCGGTGAAGACCTCGGGGTCGTGGTTGGCTGCGCCCGGGTCGAGCAGGACCAGGTCTCCCTCCCGGATCGTCACGCCCTCGGCGTCGATGTCGGCGCGGGCGTAGCGCGGGACGCCGACTCCGCCGGTCATGCCGGCGCGCAGGACTTCCTCGACGGCCTTCGGGATGAGGTCCGGGTTGTGCAGCAGGGTCTGCCACTGGTCGGGATTGCTCAGCAGCAGCAGGCACCCCACCCAGATCTGGGTCACGGTCGTCTCGTGACCGGCGAAGAGCAGCTGCATCGCCAGCGTGGCGATCTCGAAGTCGGCCAGGTCGGGCTCGTCGCACAGACGGGAGATGACGTCGTCGTCCGGGTTCGCGCGCTTCGCGCCGACCAGTTCCATGCCGTAGCCGAGCAGCGACTCGAGCCCTTTGAGAGACACGTCGTCGTCGGGGGAGAAGGCGGCGTCGTCGACCCAGCGGCGGAAACGGTCCCGGTCGGCGTACGGGACGCCGAGCAGATCGCAGATCACCAGGATGGGCAGTGGCTCGGCCAGGCTGGTCAACAGGTCGGCGGGCGGCCCTTGGCGGTGCATGTCGTCGAGTAGGGCCGCACACAGGCCTTCGACCTTCGGCTGCAGGGTGCGCATGTGCCGGGGACCGAAGTGCGGCTGCAGTAGTTGGCGCATGCGGGCGTGGTCGGTCGGCTCGGAATCGAAATCGCCGATCGGGCCGCCGAACAGCGCCGAGGTGCGGCTGCGCGGGGCGTTCGCGGGGTCGCGGTGGGTGCGGCCGAGAAGTTCGTTGTCCATGAGGCTGCGCACGAGTGCGTACCCCGTGACCAGCCACGCCTCGTCGCCGACGGCGGTCAGGACTTTGTGGATCGGCCCGGTGCCCTGCAGCGCGAGAAGGTCGTCGGGGGAGCGCAGCGGGTGGCTCTGACGGAACGGCAGCTGGGCGGTGGCGGTCATGCTGGGAGCGTACGACTGACCGCGACGGCCCGGACCATTTTTAAGACTACTGGTCTTGTTTGCCTCGCCTTTAGTATTCAGCGATGGCTCACACCAATCGTCGCAGCTTGAGCACCTTCGCCGGGTTGCTCGCCGCGCCGGCGGCGATCGCGGTCTGGCTCGCCCCGATTGCCTTCGCCGACTCGGCGTCCTGGAACGGCGAGTACGCGATCACCTTCATCGTCGGGCCCAAAGCCGGAACGAGTATGGCCGCCGGTCAGCCCGAACAACAGCACACCGAAACCTATGGTTTCCAATCGAATTGCACCAACGGCACGTGCACCGCCACGATCACGAGCGGTCCGCCGCCGAGCAATCCGACGGTTCCACAGCCCGTTCGATTCACCTGGGACGGGTCATCGTGGACGCAAGCCAGCGACTTTCAATGGCAGTGCCTGATGCCCGACGAGACGGTCCAGTGGAACCCGGCCCACGCTGAGGTGCGGTACACCCCGCAAGCTGACGGATCCCTATCCGGCACCATGCACACCGAGATCATCAGCGGCGCGTGCCAGGGCACTGTCGATATGAACATGACGGCTGAGCGCGCTTAGCAGGTCCGGATCGAGGCCGGCCCGGCGATAACGCCGTATCGGCAAGCCCGCGAACAGAATTCACAACGGGCGCGGGGTGGGCCCGGTCCGTGCGTTGCTGACGCGCTTCGCGCGCCGCGGCCGGGCGGCTGACTGCCAGCTGCCGCACACGGTTGCGATCGCACCCGGAACTATGGCCGAAATGCCCTACCCGCCCTGCAGGCAACGGGTGTTGGTTGAGGTTATGACTAGTTCAGAGCGGTGGATCGGCTGGGTGGCAGTAGGCATCGGCGTCTGCGCGGCAGTGTCGGCGTTTGTGGTCAGTTCGACTCAAATCGGGCAGGGATTCGCGTTCGGTTTCGGATCGTTCATCGCCTTCTTTGGGGCGCTGTCGGTGCTCGCCCACAACCGAGCTCCCGACCATTGGGGCTTACTCGTAGTCGGCCTGGCCATGTTCGTCGCTCCGTTCATCGGCAACGGCTTCAACTATGACCAGGGAGCATCGTGGACGTGCTGGGTGGCCGGCGGCCTGGCCACAATCCTCGGCGGCGTCGGCTGGCTTCATGACAAAACGCCGACCGAGTACGGAGTCAATGAGTTGGGCGACAGCCAACGGCTTCGGCACCCCTGGAGCTACCTGATCGGTCGGCTGGCGTTGGGTGTGAGCGTCGCGACCGTGCTGTTAGCTCTTGTCTTCCGGTCGAGCGCAGCCGGGACCGCGGTGACCGTCGGTCTTGGCGGCATGATCGCTGTGGTCGCGGTTTGGTCGCTGCTCGCGTCGGAACCTACCCACGATTTCCTGACACTCGCCATCGTGGGATTCGCGCTGCTCTTGTCGCCGTGGGCAGCTGGATTCACCGGGGAGAGCACCGCTTGGACGGCCTGGGTGGCCGGTGGACTCGCCGCAGCGCTTGGCATCACTGGTTACCTGCGAGACGAGCGCATGGACTTCTCCGCCGCTGTCCGCGATGATTCGGCCGCGCAATACCGGAAACAATTCCCGTAACGCTGCCGATGCGGCCCGGGATTCGGTGGTGACCGTCTCGGCCCGCAACGGTCGGCCGCGCTTCAGAGTTTCGGGCAGGGGAACAACAGTGCATCAATCGTGGTGCGCGATACTGGGATTGAAGTAGGCCGCTGCTCATTTTCGAAGTCATCGCGGTGACCTGCTGAAATGACCGCTGAACAGGCGACACGATAGACAGTATCGCGCACGCCAAGTGTAGTTAGATTCGACCTCGTGTAGGTTCGTTGGGCACGTATTGGGCACGCCGCCGCGATACTAACCACCACGGAGAGCCATGCCACGCGCCCGCGAAAAGCGGTCCTTCGCGACCATCCGGAAGCTTCCGTCCGGCCGATTCCAAGTCCGATACACCGGTCCGGATGGAATCCGGCACACCGCGCCGTCCACGTTCGGCGCCCGCATCGACGCCGAAGCATTTGTCGTCGCCAAGCGCCGGGAGATCGACAGGGGAGTGTGGGACGCGACGGCCGAGAAAAAGCGTGAGGCGATCACGTTCGGCGCCTACGCTGCCGCGTGGGTGCAAGGCCGGCAAGTCGCCGGACGTCCAATCAAGGACCGCACCCGTGAGCACTACGCGGCGATCCTCGACGACCATCTGCTGCCGGTCTTCGGCAGTCGCCAGATTGCCGCCATCACCCCGAAGGATGTTCGCGAGTGGCACGCCGACGCGCTCGTCGACCGCCCTACCATGCGCAGTCACGCCTACAGCCTGCTCCGAACGATCATGACTAGCGCCGTCAACGACGAACTTCTGGACTCGAACCCCTGCCGAATCACAGGGGCTGGCCGCGCCAAGCGCGTCCACAAGATTCGGCCGGCCTCGATCGACGAACTCGCCACCGTCACGGCTGCGATGCCCGAGCGGCTGCAACTGATGGTGATCCTCGCGTCGTGGTGTGCGATGCGCTTCGGCGAGACAGTCGAGCTTCGCCGTGGGGATATCGACCTGAGCGACGAAGTGATCCGGATTCGTCGCGCCGCGGTTCGCACGCAAGGCGGCACGTTCGCAGTGACGACACCGAAGTCCGACGCTGGCATCCGTGACGTCGCGATCCCGCCGCACATCGTCCCGCAGCTGGAAGACCACCTGTCGAAATACGTTGCTCCAAAGCGCGATTCGCTCATATTTCCGAATGAGGCGGGCGAACACCTACAGCCGTCGACCCTCTACCGGCATTGGTACAAAGCTCGCGCGGAGGCCGGCCGCGACGACCTCCGATGGCACGATCTGCGCCACTCTGGCGCCGTGCTGGCCGCGGCAACCGGTGCGAGCTTGGCGGAACTGATGGCACGTCTCGGACACTCCACACCACAAGCTGCGATGCGCTATCAGCACGCCGCTCAGGGGCGGGACCGAGAGATCGCGGCGCTGCTGTCGAAGCTGGCGGCGAACGGCTGAGCAACACGCAATTGGCTCAGGGTTCTCGTGATATTTCGAGAGTTTCTGTTAACCTTCGGAACCACAACCAAACACCGACGCTACTCAAGGCTCACAGGCGACACGCCCGCTACACAGGCGGGATTCGACCGGCGCATCACCACCCGGGAACTCCGGACCGGCGAGATCGTAGGAGCTAAGACGAACGGCGCACGCCCCAAACTGGGGTCTACCCGCTGAGTCCCACACGCGGACTTGTTGAACCGGCAGCCGAGCACAGAACAGACCCAGATGGTCTATCTGTTGCTCGGCTGTTTCCGTTCAAAAGGGGATGCCCTCGTGCAGAACAACTCTCGACGCCGCTACGTCTCGATCGCTGATGCGGCGGAGTATCTCGGCGTTCACACTCACACGATCCGGCAGATGATTGCCGACGGCCGGTTAACGGGTTACCGATCCGGACATCGACTTGTCCGCGTCGACCTGAACCAGATCGACGACGCGATGAAGCCGTTCGGCGGTGCCGCGTGAATAAGCCGCCTGACCAGCCGGTGATCCACGTCGCCGCAAACGCTGCGCGACCCGGATTGGTACTACTCGCTGTTGGATCAGGCACAGATCCACACAATGTCACTCCCGAGTACGCCATCAGATTGGCCGTTCGACTACTCGACAGCGCCGTCGTTACGCTCACCGCGGGGACGTGAGCGGCCAACTCGTCGGCGAGGTGATCAGTGCCGCGGCCAGCTTAAAGGCCCGCAAAGTGTCTGACCGTGGCTTCCAAGCCCTGATCGCGATCGCCGAGAAAGCTGGCGCGGATCGCACGGCGTCAGTGCGATGGGACCACATTCGCGCGGGCCTCTACTGGCCGTCTCGAAGGACTGCGGAGCGTGCGGTTCACGAGCTCGTCCAAGCGGGCCTGGTTCGAATCGCTAAGGCCGGCTTCAAGAATCAGCATGGGCAATCTCGGGCCCCGGTCTACGAGGTTCTTGCGCTTGTGGATACCGACAACCAGGTGTCGGAATCCACCGTCTTGGATACCGACAACCAGATGTCGGAATCCAAGACGGTGGATTCCGACAAATCGGATGTGGATTCCGCCAAATCAGGTGGTGGATTCCGACACTCAGGTGTCGTACTTGACGTTTCCTTTGACGTTTCCATTGACCGGGCAGCCGTGCGCGCCGCGATCGACCGCTGTCCGTCCTGCGATCAGTTCGGCCGACTCGACAACCTCGAAGACTGCCCCCGCCATCCGAACTTCCGAACCAACAGGAAACCAGCGTGAACCGCCGTGGCGCCGTCGAGCAGGCCGCACGCGCCGAACGAACGTCGGCCATCCGCCGCTGCCGCCATTGCGATCCATCCGGTTGGCGCCTGGGGCCCGATGGCCTGGCCGCCGATAGTGCGCGCCGGTGCGACCACAGCCCGCCGCAGGCGTCGGGACGGGACGTTACCGAGCCCGTTCAAGAATCCGACCTGTTTTCCGAGCCGCTGCACGACCCGACGGCGCAGAGGAGTACGCCGTGAACTGGAAAACCATGGCCGCGTTGCTCGCTGACATTCCCGACCTTCCCGGAGCGCGATGCGCGGGTCTGGCGGATCTTTTCGAAGCAACGGTCGATGAACACGGCAAGGCGGCCCCGAGGTCCGAGCGTGAGGACGCGCGTACGGCCGCTTTGCGTCTCTGCAACGCATGTCCATCCCTTGCCCCCTGTCGAGCCTGGCTCGATGGGCTGCGGCCGACGCAACGACCGCGGGGAGTCGTTGCCGGCCAAGTGATCGCAGCGAGCGGGCGCATCCCCGGCTCAGTGCGGACCGCGAGCACCACACCCAACCAAGGACGGACACGATGACCGAAGCCACCGAGCACCACGACGTAATCGCCGAACTCATTGCGTGGCGGTACTGGCACCTTCCCACCCGGCGCGGCCACCGGCGTGATTTGCGCAACGTCAGCCCGAAAGACCAAACAGTCTGGGGTCGCGGGACCACACACGCCGTCTGCCGCCGCGACCCCTCCCACACACCGCCACACCCCGGTTGCAGCTGCGGCATCTACGTCATGGGGGCCGTCGACATCCAGCTTGCGGCAGCCACCCACTACTACGCCGCCGACGAATACCAACGGGTCGCCAACCTCGGCCGGCACGGCACACTCGGTATCCCCGAGAAAGACGGCTTCATCGACGCCCGCGTTCCGTGGATCGAGGAACAAGCCCGCTACTACCAGGGATACGACATCGTCATCGGCCGTGTCCGCGCCTACAACGTCGTGCGCCACCAGCGACCACCTGACAACCCCGACCAGCTTCCGTGCTGGCGCGCGGGATCGGCGCTACTCGAAGCGCTCTACATGTCGAAACGCATCATCCGCGACGCCGAACAACTCCGCGCGCAACTCAGCGAAAAGTACGCAGTGCCATGCGAAATAGGCTTCCCGGCCTACACCCAAGAAGACTGGGACAACAGAGCGCAGCCCGACGGACTCAAAGACACCGAAGCCAAATGGGCCGAAGTCGGGCTCTACCCGCCAGGCAAGAAAGCGCCACCCCCACCACGTTTCTGGGTTGAGACGCTGCCGTGACGAACCCCAGATACGCGAACGGAGCACGCCGGCGAGCTCTCCGAGCACGCATCCTTCGCGAAGAAGACACCTGCGGCATCTGCGGCCACGACGTCGACAAGGAACTTCTCACCCCACACCCGCTCAGCCCAGAGATCGACGAGATAGTTCCCATCGCACACGGCGGCGACCCATACGACCGCGACAACTGCCGCCTTGCCCACCGCGTGTGCAACCGGTGCCGCAGCACCGGCCAACACCACGGATTCTGCATCGCCTGCCAAAACGCCGACGTCACCAACGACGACTGCGGCAGCTACGCCTACGACGACAACCACGCACCCGCCGGCCAACACTGCAACGACTGCAACGGCATCCACCACCCCCGACCCGGAGTCGCCTTCGAAACCAGCCGGACATGGTGAAACCGCTGACCAGGGGCGGGTACCCCCCCACACCCCCACCAGGCGCTCTCTAGGCACAGCGCCTTTTGCCCCCCCAGATTCTGAAAAAAACAAAACGAAAGGATCCGAAATTGATTGACAGAGAGGACTTGCGGGCTGCGGTTCGGGGGTTGTTCGGCGATGTGGGCAAGCGTCCGCCGGGTCCGCGGTACGAGATGACGCTGGCCGATGTGGAGGACTACTCGCTGCGCTGGGTGGAGAACCTCGGCGCGGGCCGGTTCACGACGAGCGAGGCCGACATCATCACCGACGCTGACGGGTCACCGCTGGCGGTTACCCGGTCGGTGGAGACGTTCATCTTCAACAGTCTGTTGCTCGACCGCGCTCACGCTGACCGGCTCGGCATCACGGCGGCTATCGAGGCCGGCGAGTACCCCGGCGTCGAACTCTTCGACCCCTACGACACGAAAGGCAACAACCAGTGAGCACCGACATGACCACCACCGACACACCCGGAACCGAGCCGAATTCGACCGAGACGGAAGCCGCCGCGGTCGACAGCACCGAGACGCCAGCGGCGGACTCGGAGGTCGACGAGGACCAGGGCGCCGACGAGGACCAGGACGACGCCGCCGACGAAGGTCCGGGCAGGGAGGCAGCGAAGTACCGCCGGCGGCTGCGGGACACTGAGGCTGAACGCGACGCCCTGGCCGCACGCGTCGAGGCTTTGCAGCGGGCCGAGGTCGAACGACAGGCGACCGTAGGCGGTCTCAAGCCGGCGGCGTTGTGGGCATCTGGGACCGAGCTCGCCGGACTACTCGGCGACGACGGCACGGTCGACGAGTCGAAGGTCTCCGCGGCGATCGCCGGGGCGCGCGAGTCGTTGGGAATCCCGAAGCCCCCGGGCGGCAATTACGTCAAGGGCGAGGGGCAACCCATCCGGCGCTCTGCAAAGCCCTCCGGGAAGGAAGCGATGGTTGGCGTCGTGATGGGGCGCGGCGTCGCCGGCGACGACTAGACTCGGGTGCTGCGGCCGGGGTTACGCCCGGGAAGGCCCACCCCGGCCGCAAGCACGCCCCAGGAGGGCAACCGCGGAAGCCTTGCAGGCAAGCGGAATTCACACCCGTTAGGCACCTGTCACAAATGTGACACCTGCCGCCCTCCTGAGAGGTCTCACCAATGGCAACCAAGATCACCCCCACATCGCCGAAGGCGTGGGCACCCGACCAGACGGCGTTCGTTCCAGGCGACGTCATTCCCGACGCACTGATCCTGAACACGGCGACTGTCGTCGGGCAGATCGAAGGCGACGAGCCCGCAGTTCGGGTTCCCTTCGTCGCCGACGACGGCGTGGTCGGCTTCGTCGCGGAAGGCGCCGAGATCCCCGACGCGGACCAGGATCTCGATGAAGTCGTCGTGTTGACCGGCAAGGTCGCCGCGCTCGGCAAGTATTCGTACGAGACGTTGCAACAGCCGCAGGCTGCCGCGATGGTCGTCGAGTCGTTGTCCCGCAACGTCGTCCGGAAGGCCAACGCCGCGTACTTGGGCAATCCGGTTGCCGGACCCGGCCCGGTCGGTCTGCTCAACTCGCCGGGCATCATCGACTTTGAGACGCCGATCGCTGATGACCTCGATCTGTTGGTCGACGCGATCGCGTTCATCGAAACCGACGGCGGCACGGCAACGCACATCATCGCCAATCCCACGGCGTGGGCGACGCTGAGCAAGCTCAAGCGGGCCACCGACAGCAATGAGTCGCTGATCGGCGCCGGCACCGTCGCGGCCGAGCGTGCATTGCTCGGCCTGCCAGTGCTGGTCACGCCTGAAATGCCCGCGGGCTCGCTGCTGGTCGCCGATAAGTCCGCGGTGATCGGCGCGCAGTCCGCGGTCCGGCTCGCCCGCTCCGACGACGCCTACTTCTCGTCGGATTCGATCGGCGTCCGGGTGACGTGGCGGCTGGGATGGAAGGTCATGCACGCGTCGCGCGTCGCGAAACTGACCGTCGCCTAAGACGTGCCCTCCCGGTGAGCGCGCGTTCGGACGTAGGCGCCAGCGCTCCTGGGAGGGCACCCAGAGAGAGGTTGCGACCATGACCGAGCCGACACCGGATCTGGGCCCGCTGGTAATCACGCCGGCGGACCTGGATCCCTTCGCGACCATCGAAGAGGCGAAAGCCGTGCAGATGATCGAAGACGCGCTAGGGATGGCCGAGCTCTATGCGCCGTGCATCAATTCACCGGAGTTCGCGCACCGGAGGGCGGCTAAGGCCATCATCCGGGGCGCGATCCTCCGCTGGCACGAAGCCGGCAACGGCGCAGCGACCACGAAGTCGGCCGGCATCTACGGGCAGACCGTGGACACCCGGCAGCCGCGCAAGGCGATGTTCTACCCGTCGGAAATCGACCAGCTAAAGCAGCTGTGCCGAAGCGATGACGAGGATGGCGGCGCGTTCTCCATCGACCTGTTCCCGTCGCCGGTGCCGCGGCTGACTGCGCGTCAACAGTTCGAACGCGACGTCGACACCATCGGGTAGCCCGCGCCGCCCTGGCCTTGATCGTCGCTAT
The DNA here is from genome assembly GCF_002887815.1 of Mycobacterium sp. ENV421. Taxonomy (GTDB): domain Bacteria; phylum Actinomycetota; class Actinomycetes; order Mycobacteriales; family Mycobacteriaceae; genus Mycobacterium. Next base: position 182,713 of record NZ_PDHO01000005.1, read on the forward strand.
CGTCGGCGTGGGATCCGCCGCTGCGGCCGCGCCCTGCTGCATGATTGCCGGATGTCGAAGCGCGCGGAATACACCTTCGCGCTCTATTCCGGCCGACTGGCCGACGTCGGCGACAGCAACCCGTACGCCGGTGAGTCTCTGGTGCTGGCTCAGCTGTGGATGCGGGGATATCTGCGGATGCTTAGGGTCCGTAACGAGACGAGTCGGGCAATGCAGCTGTACCGCCAAGGTCGGTCATGTGACCCATGATCTGCCCAGCCTGATTATGTGGCTGGTCAGCCCAGACGGTGCCGGCGGCACTGTCGTCCCGGCCCTGCCGGCGAAGGAGGACCACATGACACCGGTTTGGCAGTTGCTTATCAGCGGTACAGCCGGTAGCGCGCTGACCTACGCCTTGACATGGTGGCGTGAGAACAAGCGGATGCAAGATGCATACCGAGCCCCACAACGACAGGCCATCGCTGAGATCCTCACTGCTGGTTACGAATTTCAGCTGGGTGCCCTCAACCTGCGGTTTGTGCTGACGGAGTTGATCGAAGAGATCCGGCAGAACCGTGATGAGAACATACCGGCGATCGACGCGCAGGTACGCGAGAAACAATCGGCGTACGGCGCTGCCATGCTTGGGATGCGACGAGCGTTCGAGGTTGGCGCACTGACCGTGCTCGACGCGCAGTGTTGGAAGGAAATGGTCATCGCAGTCGCGGCATTTTCAGAGTTCAACGACGACCCCGACGGTGCAAAGGAATTCTCAAGTGTCGATGAGTTCGAGCAATTCGTCGCTCTGAACAAGGAGCGCTCAGATCGGTTGCGTGTTGCCATTTCTGGACTGGTGAAAGTGGCTAGCCAGCGCGTCACGCCCGTTGAGTCGCGTCGCACTCGGCGGGAGCGCCGCGACGCGCAACGTGAACTTGCGGAGTATCTGAGCGGCGGAGTCGATCATGCGCCGGAAGGCAAACCCGACACCTAACGCGCGGCCATCGCCGCGGCCCGTATCTCGTCGGAATCGACAGCCGTGTATCGCTCGGTAGTCGCGACGCTGGAATGTCCGAGCAGCGTTTGCACCGCGCGCAGATTGCGGGATCCGCGGTACGCCCTGGTGGCGAATCGGTGCCGAAGGGTATGCGCCGTCCAGTGATCGGGCAGCGCGCGGGCCATGAGCTTGCCGACGTGCTGCGGTGTCAGGTGCCCGTCCTCGGCGCCGGGGAACAGGTAGCCGGCTCGATGAATACCCTCAAGCTGACTGAGGGTAATCGCGCCGGCGATCGCCGCGGCCAGGTCTTCACCGACAGGCACGACGCGCAGCTTCCCACCCTTGCCGTGGACCAGGAGTTCGGCGCCGGCCGGACCGCCGGTGAGGTCGCGGCGATGGACGCGCGCTATCTCGGCCCGACGAAGACCAGCCTCGGCCGCAAGCCTCAGCATCAGTCGAACCCGCGGATCGGCGCCGGCGATCGCGGCCGACCACACCGCATCGGGGGCTGGCCGCGGCGCCGGCGCAGCCGCGCGCATCACCGGAAGCTCGGCCGCTGGGTTCGTCGGAAGGTGGCCGGCGCGGTGCGCCCACCCGAAGAACGAGACGGCGGTGTTGCGGTGGCTGCGGCGCGTTTCGATGCTCCACGACTGCCGGCCGAACCACGCGAGGATGCCGGCCGTCGTGACCCGCGCTGGCGCACACCGGAGTCCGTGCGCCATGAACGCCAGGTGCCCGCGACGGGTGGCGAGGGTGGCCGGTGACCTGCCCGCGCCGGCTTCGGCCGCGAGGTAGGCACCAACCAGGTCGGCCCACGCCGGCGGAAACGGTCGCGGCGCAGGCCCGCTCACATCACGCCAGCGAGCTGGTCGCACTGGTCGGCCGCGTTGAGCAGCGCTGCGGCGACTCTGCGGGCATGCTCCGGGGCCAGGTCTGTGATGTTCTCCGCATAGGTGCCGTCAATGAAGATGCGACCGTCGGAGATGGACACTGTCAGGTCGGCGTCATTGTCGCGAGCGATGGTGTGCTTGGCGGGGAGTCTCATGCGCTGAGGTTAACCCCAGACAAATCGAATTGCCAAGGGCTGCAAGGAAAGTCGTACATATGTCTCTACCAGCGCAAACGTCGGAATCGGGCATATTCCGCGACGCCGGTCATTTGTCGGCGCGGGTCGGGATTGGCCAAGCGCGTTGAGCGGGTTGGGCATGTATTGGGCACAGCAACAAGAAAGGCCCGGGGTTACCGGGCCTGACCTGCATCAATCGTGGTGCGCGATACTGGGATTGAACCAGTGACCTCTTCCGTGTCAGGGAAGCGCTCTCCCGCTGAGCTAATCGCGCTGGACAAATCTCTTAGAGGTGGAGACGGGAATCGAACCCGTGTGCACGGCTTTGCAGGCCGTTGCCTCACCACTCGGCCACTCCACCGTTGGGTCTGATGCCGCACTTGCACCTTCGAGCGGATGACGGGATTCGAACCCGCGACCCTCACCTTGGCAAGGTGATGCGCTACCAACTGCGCTACATCCGCGCGCTTCGGACGAGATCGTCGCCCGCTGCGAAGCACGACAATAGTCGACGTAGGCGAAGCCGCACAAATCGCCTCGCCGTGGCGCCGCGACGAGCGCATTCTGGCTGGACGGGTGTGCCGTGATAATGTTCGTCCTCGGCGAATCGGGCACCATTCTCATGGTGCGCGCGCACCGGGTCTCGTAGCTCAGTGGGAGAGCGTCCGCCTCACACGCGGAAGGTCGCTGGTTCGATACCAGCCGGGACCACCAGGTCAGAGTATTTTTCTGACAATCCCGTGCAATATACGTGCAAGTTCGTGGTTATCCCGACTTCACGGTGGCCTCGTAGTGATGCACCCGACCTCGGCCGTCGAGAATCGGCACGATCGGCGTTGCGAAGCCGCTGCCGACCTTGGTTCCGAAATCCACCGACTTGATGCTCCCGCCGATGCGATCGAGGCTGCGCGGCAGGATCAGCCGGTAGAAGTTGACGACGTTGAACGGGTCGAACTGACCCGCGCGCTGCTCGGTGACAACGACGCCGTAATAGGTGCGGCTGAAGTCATTTCGGCCCTCGTCGCAGAAATTGACGACGATCTTGTCGCGGCCGATCACTGTGCACGCACGCGGTAGCGGTTGAGCACGATCTGCTCTGCCAGGTTCCATCCCTGCCAGCCGCCGCGCAGAGACACGGCACCGATGTCCGATGACAGTTGCTCGGGGTTGGCCACCAGGCGGGCTGTGGCCGTCGTGATGACAGCGGCGATGTCGTCGGCCGGATCGGTACCGGCGAAGCCGCGACCGCGTGTGTAGGACCGCGCCAGTGCGGTCATGATGGCCACATGCTCACCGGCCAGCGTGACAAGCGTTGAGTCGTCACCAGCGCCGAGAAAGTCAGCCACGTCCTGCCCGGTCACTGCCGCCATGCGCGTTACCCTCTCTAGTGGAGAACCCCCCAACTTCCTAGTCCGGGCGCGGGGGGTTTTCCGTTGTCCGGCTACGACTTTCAACACCTATGCGGGTTAGGCCTTTTTAGGCCTCGGTCAGCAGGGTCACAGCCTTGGACTGCAACAGCGCTGTGTCCCAACGCGATACAACGCGGATGCCGATCGAGTCATAGTCGCCCCAGGTCTGATCGAGAATCTTCACCTCGGCGTTCACGTCGCGGGCCACAACAACCTTGCTGAAATCGACCAGCGCGACCCGGTTCTTTGTTGACACGGCCGGAATGTTGTCGGTGACGATCACCGGCAGGCCGAGCAACCGCAGATCGGTGCCGTTCTGGATCGTGTTCGGGTCGATCACGTACCGCTTATCGGTGGTGCCGACCTTGACCTTGCGGATAGCCGCGAAGCTGGCCGCCGTCATGACCCAATGTGTCGGGCTCACCTTGTTTCCCTGCGCGACGGCCAGGCCGTCGATCAGGCTGTCGGGGTCGGTCAGGTCCAGCACGCCGGTCGTAATCCCGGTCTGGCGCAGGATGCCCTTGATCGTGTTGGACGCGCCGGTGCCGTCCCACAGGGCCGCGTCGAGTGCGTTGGCCACGTCGGTGACCAGGCGGGTGCGCAGCACACTTTCCAGCCCGACCACACTGGTGCGGATCAGTTCGTTGGACAGCTTGACCAGAACCTTCAACCCCTTGAGGGTCGACGGCAACAGGGTGACCTCATCGAACGCCACGTCACCGTCGCTGATCTGTGCGCCTTCGGCGACGAACCCGGCAGTGACGCCGTTGACGACCCGCGGCACACGAACTGGCGAGCTGGAATCGAGCACGACCGGCCCAGCGGCCAGGAACGTGCTGGCCTGCTCAAGCGGTTGAACAAGCAGGTTCGCGACCTGCGATTGAATCAGGGTGGAATTGCCCGAAGTTACTTCGATAGCCATCGGTGAAAGTCCTTACGACATAGGGATATTCGCAGAATTTCCCTTGCCGCCAGGACAACTGTGGGGCCGGTCCACCAGGAACCGACCCCACCAGTTTACCCCCAGGGGGTATTGCAGTGATGATCTCAGGTGGTTTCGCGACCCTCCATCTTTTTGCGGATCTCGGGGCGCACGTCGGCGTCTGTCAGCTCTGCCCCGGTCTCCTTGCGGTAGGCGTCGATGAAATACGCGACCGCCTGATCCTCGGTGAGGCCGTCGGGGATCTCGATGGTTCGGTCGTACTGCTCTTTGATCTGGCGCTCAAGATCAGCGGCGATATCGTCGGAGAACGATGCCATTAGGCGTACCTCTCTGTAGTGGTGGCCGACGAAGTTTAGGCCCGTCCACCGACAGCCAGCGCCGCTTTCAGGTGGGCATTCGAGTCTCGCCCGGCGTCAGGTCCGTTCTTTGAGCATGCCGAGCAGTGAGAACGGTTCGGAGGTACCGCCGCGGTTGCCCTGTCCGATGTCGCCAACCGGCTTGCGGCTCGCAAGGTGCGGCCTGTCGGCCAGCAATGCGTCAATCGCGGCCGTCAGCGCGTCGGTATCGTCCAGGTGCTCGGCGTCGAATGGGAGGTCTGTCGGGTCCGCCAAGCGGCCGGTGGACCGGACCAGCTCGGTATGAAGCCGCTGCGCGTAGGCGTCGGCCTGGTGGGCACGCTGGCGGTAGCGGCCGTTCTCCTGCCGCAGCTTCTCAACCACCGACCGCGGAAACGTCTCGGCGTTCTCGTCGGTGATGTCCTCGGCCGCGGTGTCGTCGGGCTCTGTGGTGTCCTCGGTGACGGCCGTCTCGTCAGCGTCAGGAACAATGTCGGTATCGGTGTCGGTCATGGTGCTTTCCTTTCCATGGTGACGATTTCGGTCTGGCAGTTGCAGCCGTAGTGCCGTTTGAAATGAGCGTCTTTCGGGAAGATCCGGCCGTCCTCGGCCCAGCGGACACACCGTTCGCACGGGTCGGCGTCGAGGACGCGCCGCCAGCCGGTGACCACCGGTAGCTGGGTAATGATCTCGGCAACGGTCTGTTGGCCCGTGTCGAGCACTTCGGAGCGGGCAAGGCGTTCCAACCGCATCGAGGCGGATGGGTCAGCGGCCGTGTCATCGAGGACTGTGGCCACTGCCCGCGCAAGGCGTTCGGTGTCATCGACTGGCGGCGCGATCCCGGTCGGGGGTGTGGCCGCGCGCGTGGCACGTTCGACGCTCGTAGCCACGAACAGCGCCGCCAGCGTCGCCGCTGCGGCGTTCCCGGCCGCCACAACGGCCGCGATGGCGGCGATGGTCTCCGCTCGAGATAGACCGCTGGACACGTAGACATGCAGCGCCGCCGCAGCCGTCCACCCGGCCAGATCGGCGGTGAGCTCCTGATACCGACCGGTTCCGGTCGTTGCCGCCGTCATGCTGCGCCGCCGCGGAGCAAGGTCACACCGGCCCCGTCGAGAGCTTCCCCGCGGCGGGCCACCCGGATCTCCGCAATTTCGTCATCGGAGTAGCCGAGCTTGGCCAGCGCAGCCGAGATCGGCAGCAACCCGGCCTGATACAGCTTGACCACGGCGTCGGCCTCTTGTGCCACCGAGCGGGTGGCGGCGTCGGCCCACTGGACCCGTACCTCTACCTGTGCGGGGTCGACGCCATCGCGGACGGCGACCATGAGCTTGCCGACCTGTTCCCACGCCCGCCCGAAGGTGGCTTGCCGCGCCTCGGCGCGGGCGGTCAGGGACGCCTCAGCGGCCCGCAGCGCGTCGGCGCTGGCGGGGTTGTCGGTGAAGACGCCCACGTAGTGAGCGGGAAGTGTTGACACAGCCATGATCTGGCCGAGCAGCACCCGGACGCTGGCCTCATACCCGCCGAGGTCGGCAGCGGCGAGTTGGCCGAACTTGGCGGCATCACTTTCCGAGATCATGGCCCGATGCCCTTCGGGGATCGGGTTGACCTCGGCCATGACCGGCTGGCCGTCGTCGTCCAAGACGGGGTTGCCGTCGTCGTCGGTCACCGGTTCCTCGGTCAGCTCGATGCCAGTGGCCCAACGCCGCGGACGGCCGACGAACTCGCTGGTGACCATCATGTCGGCCAGGCTCTTGTTCAGCGCGTCCACTAGCGGCTTGAGGTCGTCAATCTCCGAGCAGCCCCAATCACCGACGATCCGGTCAGCGTTGCGGAGGTTCACGACCGGCACCACGCCGAGCGGATTCGGGATCACCCCGATTGTCGTGAACCCGGTCGCCACAGCGCCTTGCTGGTTAGCCCGCAGCCGGCGAATCTCGTCGGGCTGGTACACCACGGCCTCGGTCGTCTTGGCTTGCTTGTCCTCCCAGCGCTTCACGGCGGCGACGACTTCACGGCTGCCGGGGTCGGTGAGCACCGCTACTTGCTTGGCGCTCTCGACGGTGACCTGAGGACGGCCAGTGCGATCGGCCCAGACGATCACGTAGGAATCGCCCAGCAGCAACGCTTCCCGGTGGGCGACCCCCGACGTCTGATCGAGATCGTTCCGCAGCCAGTCGGCCCACAGATCAGCGTCTCCGGTGAACCCGGTTACCCGTAGCCGCTCGGCCAGCGCGGTCACTGCCAGCCGCGGAATGTTCGACGCCATGACGCCGAACCGGTTCCCCAAGGCCGTCTTGGCTTCTGGCGACAGGAAGGCCAACGGCTGGCGACCCTCGTAGTAACGGTCCAGATCTGCATACCGCGCCAGCGGTTCATTCAACCGCTGCAGGAGGGTGGTCAGCAGCTCGGTTTGGGTGGTCATGATGCAAAACTCCTGACTCGCTTACGGTTCCGCTGTTGGTGCCATGCCGCCCGATCGAATGCCACGATCGCGGCAACGGCGGCGTCGATCTTGCGGGGACTCCCACGCTTGTCTTTGCTCACTAGATCGCCGAGCGGCGTCGATTTCGCCACGCAATGGGCAACGTGAGCGGCCACCCGCGGATCTCCGTCGTGGGTAACGGAACGCCTCGCCACTGCCTGGTACAGCCGATCCGTAGCCGGTGCCATCCGCTGCGCGTTCGCGGTGTTCCATTCGAGGACCCGGCGCTCACCGTGCCGTTGTGCCCACTGCTCGATCTCGCTGCGCCAGCCCCACGGGTCGGCAGCTAGTTCAATCACGTCGTATTTCTGGAAAGCCATCTGCACGGCCATATCCACGTCGGCGCGGGGCACCCGCCAGCGCGGATCGCCGGGGTTCTCCCAGATGGCCTCTAGCCAGATATGGCCATCGAGCGTGCAACCGACCAGCGCTGTGGAGTCACCGGACGCCGAACCGTCGAATGCCAGCACGACACGATCACGGGACTGTACGTCGTGCTGCGCCACGCAGGCGTCCCACGCACCCCACGGCAGCCAGGACTCCACGCCGGTGACCCACTGCCCCAACCGAAGCTGCCGGAACACCGGCTCCCGAATCGTCTTACGAGCCGACTCGATGCCGTCTTCCGACAGAAACGGATCTCGACACGCCAGCGCCGGATTGCCGACCCGCCATGCCCGGCGGTCGGTCACGGCGCAGCCGTCCGGGGCGGCGAACTCCCGGAAGTAAAACGCCGGATCGGTACCCGCGCGGCCATGCTCGACGAGCCGGAACATGATGCTGTCGGGCGAGCTGGCCGGGGTGCTGATTGCCAGCGTCAGCGATTCCGGCCGCTTACCCGAGACGCTCGTCACTGCCTCCCATACGGCCTCGGTCACCACGTGCAGCTCGTCCACGATCAACAGGGAGGGGTCATGGCCGTGTAGGGCACCGGGTTCGGCGGGCAGCGGCAACAGGGTGGCGTCGTTTTCGGGCAGATACAACCGATCCGCATACACCTGCATACGTTCTGCCAGAACAGAATTCAACTCAACCATTCGTTTGGCGTACTTGAGCGTGATGTTGGCCTGACGCTGATCCGACGCGACCACCAGCACCTCAGCGGACGGGGGACCGACGAACATCTCTGCGAGTCCCAAGGCCGACGCGAGCATCGTTTTCCCGTTGGCCCGCGGGATGCTTACCAGCGAGGTACGGATACCGGGTGCGTACGAGCCGCCGATGATCTCGCGCTGAAAGGTCCGTAGCCGGAACGGCTCACCGGCACCCTGACCACGCGGGGTCACCAGGTACTTGCCGATGAACCTCTCACGGCGGCGTGCGCGGTCGGCCGACCAACGCGACAGGTCGAGCGGTGCCGCGCGCACGGTGCCCTTCGGTCCGGCCCTCATAGGCTGACCCCATGACATTCGAGTGGACAGACGAGAGCCGTTTTGAGGCCGCTCGTAACGCGCTGGCCTACATCACGTTCTTGCACACCCGTCCGGCCGGAAGCGATATGACCGAGGCGAACAACCTGCATACCGCGATGCTCAATGACCTCACGGATGCGGGAGCTGACAGCGACGAAGCGATGGCCCTGATGTACAGCGGCAACGTCACGGTGATGAACCTCGTGCTGCATGTTGCCGCCCAGCGCAGCGGGCTCAGTGTTGTCGAACTGCTGGGCGAGGTCGGGGTGTTGCTCAACGAATTGGATTCCTAGCGCAGCGGGTGCGTTTGCCAGCACCGATCCTGCGTTTGCTGGCTGTGCCGCCACAGCCCGGATCTCGGTGTGTAACTCAGATTTGGCCTTCCCGTGGGGCTCCATAGGGCTGGCCGGAGGGGCATAGCCCCTGGTCGGGGTGACAGCGGCAGTTTGCTGGCCGTGACCGGGAGTTTGCTGGCGACGCGCAGCGCCCCGGCGTCGGTTGCACCGTCCGCACACCACGTCGATGTCCCGCAGCCGGATCGGCTTTCCGGCAGCCTTGCGCGCCCACGCTTCCGGCGAGTGGTCGGCTTGCAGATCCTCGGTGGCCCCGCAGTCGGAGCACCACGGCTGCAACCGCCGTGCCCTGACGCTGAGACGGTCCCATGCCGCGTCATACCCGCACAAGCGGGGCGATGCTTTCGGTGACCAGTTCCGGGCGTGCTCGGGGCAGCGGGAGCCATCAGACGGTTCGCCGCATTCCAGACAGGGACGCAGCATTTAATTGAATCCCTTCTCCGCGATCTGCGCCAAAGTACGGCGGCGAAGTTCTTCGATCGGTGTGAGTGGATCGTTCTTTGTCACCACCGAGATAATCCGCAGCAATCGTTGGACGATTTCCAGAAGGTTCGAGACGACCGGCGCGGCGTCCTGTCCGTCGAACAGCGCGCTAATTGAATCCTCGTCTCGGTCGGCGTAGGCGTCGATCAATGCCAGCGCTGTCAGCAGCGCACTATATTCCTCCGTCGTCGCCATTTTACTATTCTCCCATTACGCGAATTATCGGCAGGCCAATTGTCATTTTGATATCGCCGTCCGTGTCGCCACAGCCCGCGAACCGTGTCTCTGTCGGGCTCGGGTGGCTGTGGCGACACCGACGCCCGTCTTAGCATGTATCGACGTCAGGGGACCAGAAACAGGTCCATGTGTGGCCGTTGCCGCACACGTAATAGGCCGTCAACATCGAGCCCGGACCATTCCAGTCAATTTGATCCGGAGACGTGAGAGCGTCCATTCGGCCACGGCCACAGATCTCTACACAGCTACGGCAGTAGTCACACAAACCCACGCAATCTAATTCAGCATTTGCTGTCATCATTGCCTCTCCGTTGATACTCGGTGTTTCGCTGAAATGGTGCGGCACCTGTGGCACATAGGTGCGGCACCGCAAAAGTGCAGGTAATAGGTGGTGTGGCACCCATGGCACCCGTGGCACCCCTAGGGCGAAAAATGCAATCCCTTTGATATGGATATAAATTAATTTAATTAATTGGGCTCTACGTAACGCGTAGTGCTGTAGGTGTGAATTTTTCCGAGACGGGTGCCACGGGTGCCACAAGTGCCACACCCACCCTGACCCGTGGTTATGGCGTTGGCTCGCGTGCCACACCGGGTGCCACGGTGCCACCTCAAGTACCGGCATCATGAGTCCTTGATGCGGTACTGAAACACGGCCTGACGTGCACTTTTGACCGTGACCTCACGCTGTTCGACGGCCCCGCTGTCGAGTAATACCTGTAACGCGTCGGGTAGGTTCCGGCGCAACTTCCCGGTTACCGACCGCGTGATGTCACCCTGTGACACCCACGCGCCGCGGTTCTGGTCGTTGCCGACGAACCGCAGCACCCGCTGTTGCAGGCTGTCCAGCGCTGCGGCCTCGCGGGCCGCGTCGGTGGCGGCGAGCCGCTGACCCTCGCGTACTGCGTCGCGTTCAGCTGCCGTGCCGGACTCGGCGGCGACAGCGCGGGCGGCGGCGGTTGACACCGCCATCATCCGCTCCGCGATCTGCCAAGCCTCGGTGTCGACTCCGGTTTTGCTGTGCAGCACTGCCAACGCGGCGGCGAGCTTGAGTTGAGCCAGAAGCCGGTGACCGGCCAGCTGGTCGGCACTACGGCCGAAGGGATCCAGATCCTTGACGGCGTCGGCGTCGATGATCTGTTGGGCGATGCTCGACGCGACATCCATAGGCACCAGCGGCCGCTGGTCGACCATTGGGTCGATGCCGAAGTCGGGTACCCGGACCGTCATCGGATTGACAGCGCCAGCCTCATCGCGGGGAAGGCCGGGACGTACCGGTGCCCATAGGAAACGCTGCGGCACACCGTCGCGCTGCGCCTGATCGTTAAGCAGGACCGCACCGTTCTCGGGCTGGACGCCCGCCGAGAGACATAGCCGATACGAGTGCATCGGCAAGATCACCCGGCGGTCCGGATCGGCGTTGGCGAAACCAAGCTCTTCACCCATGTATGCCTTGAGCAACTCGGCCTCCAGGGTCGCGCCTTGGCGAGAGAACAGGGCCGCCATGGTGGCGATGTCCCGGCAGCCGAAGAAGGCGCAGTGAGTGAGCCAGCGCAGAACGACCTGCCCGGTGGCCCGGTCGCGTTCGGAGCGGGCATAGGTGCGGTTGATCCCCTCACCGGTGCCGATAGGCAACATGGGCACGGCCGTTGCGGGCTCACGCCCGCCGACGGAGAACCGCACCGCTTCGGCTGCGGTCTTGTCGGCGGTGCCCTTGCCGCCGCCGCTCGCACCCGCCAGGGCCAGCAATAGGTTCAGTGACACTTCAGCGCCGATGATCGGCGGCAGAACGACCTGTGGCGACACAGCCAATACGGCGCGGAGCAAGACGCTGAACACAACGGCGTAGCGCCCGGCGCGGCGTGCATCGGCGAACCGGGCAAGCTGGCGCAGCACCTCGCTCGATGCGAAGACATCGGCGTTGCCCGACATGATCTTTCGTAGCTCGTCCACCGCCTCGGTGGTGTGCGAGCAATACCCCTCTGGGGTATCGTGTAGATCAGTCATTCGGGGCACCCTGTCTCGTCGCGAGTGGCTACTTCGGTCGAGAGCCCCGCCGGGAAACCGGCGGGGCTCTCTTGGATCAGCGGGCGGCGTTGATCTCGGCCGGAATGACAGGCTTCATCAGCGCGTCAACGTCGGCGATCTTGACGCGAATGGCACTTCCGGGCTTGTCGGAGAACCTGTAGGCGGGAAGCTCGCCGCGCGCGATCAGATCTCGAATGGTGAAGTCCGAGACCTTGATTCGTCCGGCGGCACCCTTGATGTCGGTGTAGATAGGTGTGGTTGATGCACTGGCGCGCACGATGACTCCATCGGTGTGACGGCGATTTCCCCGAGGCGTGTGTGTGCGTGGGGTGTGCGTGTGAGGCGGGAGTGCGCGCGTGCGTGTGTGCGGGTCTGGGGCTGTGGACCGCTCCCGAGGTTACACCATGGCGGTGCGGGAATGTGTCACGGCGGGTCTAGCTATGTCGTGAGATGCCTTGTCGCGCAGTAATTTAATTAAATCGCCGACTTAGGAGGGGTCGCGAGCGCCGACAAGCGATCGGCGAGAGCATCGGCGCGGCCAGCGGCGACATGCTGGTAGCGCATCGCCGCCGAACTGGTGGTGTGGCCAAGGCGGTCCATGACCTCTCTGGTGGTCGCACCGGCTACCGCGGCCATCACACCGCCGAAGTGGCGCAGATCGTGAAATCGAAGTGTGTCGTGTCCGATGGCCTCACGTGCCGCGAAGAACGGCATCCTGAACCTGCCCTCGGTGTGGAACTCACCGGTCTCGGGGTCTGGGAACAACAGCGCCGACTTGTCCTTACCGACACGCTCGGCCAGATGGCGGACAAGTGCGGGCCTCAGGTGAGTCGGCACCGTCACCGTCCTATTCGACTCCCTGGTCTTGGGTGGGCCGCAGACGTACTTCCGTTCGCGGTAGGTCACAGCCTTATTGACCTGAACGGCCGAGCCATCGGCGGCTACGTCAGCACGGGTGAGGGCGAACAACTCGCCACGGCGCAGTCCACACCAGCCCGCCAAGAGGACAGTGAGCGCCAGCTCGTCGGGCATGGCGTCGGCCAGCTTGGTCAGTTCCTCAGGCGTCAACAGGACGACGGGCCGCTTGGTGCGCTTCACCACGGCCGCACCCTTGATACGGGCGGGGGAGCGGTCTAGTAGACCGTCATCGACGGCGGTATTCAACACCGCCGTGAGGACGCCGTAGGCGCGGGCGTTGCGGGTTTCGTACTCGGTCCCAAGTCCGGAAAACCACGCCCGCACGTCCTCGGTGGTGATCTCGGTGAGGGCCTTCTCGCCCAATGTCGGCATGATGTTCGTGTCCAGGTGGTACCGGTAGGTCTCGCGCGTCCGTCGCGATATGTTCCGATGCTCCAGCCAGGATTTTGCGTAGGACCGCAGAGTCAGTTTCTCGGCCGTGGCCTTGGTCTCCCGGTCAGTCGGTGATGTCCATGCGCCGGGATTGCGGCGGTCCAGGTCGATCAAGTCCTCTTCGGCTTGGAGCCAGTGCCCCGCGCTGCTCTTGGTCGGAAACGTCGCCGGGGCCTTGTGCACGGCACCACGATGTAGGTAACTGGCCTGCCACCGGCCAGACGGCAACTGCCGCAGTCGTCCGAATGATCTCCGTGTCCGTTCGGCCTGCCGTGCCATGCTGCGCCTCTCGTTACGTGCAATCTCCGTGCAATAGTGATCCAAACAGGACCTTACAGAACCTCACGGCCGAAAACAGCGTTTACGCAGTGTAAGTAGGCCGCCGCGCTCATATCGGCAGGCTGTACGCTACCAGGAATATGCTGGATCGGCTGGTTCGATACCAGCCGGGACCACCACATAAATACTTCGTCGCACGCGATCAGATTCAGAACGCCTGGGCATCCAAAGTGGCGACTGCGGCCGTTTCGCCCCCGGCGTCAGTGAATGCGGTCAAAGCGCGGACCAGGCCCTGCCGTTCGCGCGGAGGCATCTTTCCTACCACTTCGGCTATCTCGTCACGGCGGTGGGCAGTCACGGCCTTGACGACCTCTCGGCCGCGAGCGGTCAGTTCCACGACAAGTTCGCGGCGGGACTCCGGATGCGGTTGGCGATCGATCAGGCCGGCCGTGACCAATCTGTCGACCATCCGCCCGGTGGTGGATGGTGCGACATCGAGCAGGCCGGCCAACGTGGCGAGGTTGACCGGAGGCCGCGTCGAGAGGATGACCAGTGTGCGGAACTGGGGGATCGTGATGGTTTCGTCGACTTCGGCTATCGAGCGCGCCGACATGGCTACGAGTAGTCGGGACGCTGTCAGCAACGCGTCGGTGACGGCGTCGGTCGAGTCCGCTGCGTCCGCCATGACATCCCTTCGATCTTTCGGAGCTATTTTGCCAGTACGGGAAAACTGTCGCTTACTGCAACTATGGCAGATGGAATAGGCGAGCGACGAGAGCTTTCAACAAGATCGGACCGCCCGAAACCATCGTTAGCCTCGGCACCGCGCGTACTTGTCAATGAGCGCGCGTTCTGCCGGAATTGGGCTATACACCAAAGGATCCCGTGGCGTACATCCGCCTATGGTGATGACGACGGGGCCGCGGGCGTGGCCGCTGGCGCCGATATGGCCGGACAGCTGGTCGCTGGCGCTGTAGAGAACGGGCGCGGGCAGCGTGGCCACAATCGGCAGATGCCGGGCGGCCAGCGCAAGAGCTGCGGAGACGTCGTGCGAGCGGGTTGTCTTCTCCGAGAACCACACTGGCGGAGTCGTCGACCAGTTGATCCTGAGCGCATCGATGTGGGGTATCGACTGATCGGCATTGACGCGGCGCCACGCGTCGAGTTCGGCGGCGGTGGGATACCGCCGCGAGAAGGACATCTCCGCCGGGTGAAGTCGGCCGGCTGAAATCGTCCACCCCAACTCGGCGAGTCCGGCGAATTCCGTGGACAACACTCTCGCGACATCGGCGACACTGGTGAAGTCGGACGGATCGGCCAACGCGACGCTGGCCACATTCGAATGTCCGGCTTCCTGCTCCGCGAGAGGCGCGGAGGCGTGAACAATCGTGGCGCGCAATTCGACTGTCGCAAAGGGAAACTCGCTGCGCAGCCGCACCCAGTCCCGGGCCTGCTGGACAATTTGCTCGGCGTTGGAAATTGTGTGTTTCCCGCTATCGACGGCGAAGACGCTTCGGCCGTGTCGCAGATCGAGCTCGGCGCGGTAACCACGGAATGTGCCGCTGCCCAGAGCAGTCAGGTAGTGCGACGTGACGGCTGCGGCCTTCTCGGCGGTGACGCCATCTTGCACCTCTACGTCGATGGTGAAGTTGACCATGTCCTGCGCAGGCCTGTTGTTGAACGTATGGCCGATGGTTCGGACGCCTGGCATGGCAGAAATCTGCTGCACCAAACGATCGACGGCCGCGCCGCGATCGGGGACTGTGGCGTCACAGGCACCCGACACCAGAACTACCGCAGCCAGCGCGACGGCCAGAGAGCGGGCGCGCAACACGCCGAAATTCTCTCGCATGCGAGGTGACCGGACCTCGGGCCAGATAGCCCCCCGCAGTGCGCGAGCGCAACCGAATTCCACACCTAGCCGCACATGACAACTATTGCATAGTGCTACCGTGTCGTGGGATCATCGCAGCTGATACCGCATTCGGTGCGCCTCGGGCCGGACTCGGCTCGTCCCTCCCGGGGCGAGCGGCTCTCGCAGTCGGCCTGACAGTGCTGGCAGGTGCAGTCTTTGTTTAAGACGATGACCGGAGGACCTTATGCACACACGGACACGATGACCGGTGAGCGGACCAGTCGCTTCGGCCCCTAAATGGTTGTGCGGCTTCGTGATTGCTCTGACGCCGGCGTCCCTGGTGGCGGCCGGCTGCTCGGCAGGCACCTCGGCCCCGTCCGCCAGTCCGTCGTCATCCGCACCCCGATCGAGCTCGTCTGTCGGTGCGCTGTCTGACAGGCGGGTCGCGAGGGCTGCGTTAGGAGCGCGCGGATTGGTCGACGCGCTGAACGAGGCGGGGTTTGCGGTGCCTAACCCCCTGGACGCGACCGCACAAGACTGCCCGGCAGCCAGGGTGCTCCCAATCAGTGGTCACCGACACCCTCCGTGTGATGTCATTCCGCGCTCCCGGCCAGGCGCAGATCTACGCCGCAGACCGAAATCTGTTTCAGACGGCCACGATCGTGGTGGAGTTCGCACCCCCGCTCACCCGTTCCGAACGGGTCCGCTATCAGGTCGAGATTCCCAAACTCATCGAATAGTCGCGAGGTACGCATGAAGATAGCGATCAGCGGCGCCGGTGTGGCCGGCCCCACGCTGGCACATTGGTTGCACCGCAGCGGACACCAGCCAACGCTGATCGAGCGTGCCCCACGATTTCGAACCGGTGGCTACGTGATCGACTTCTGGGGGGTGGGTTTCCAGGTCGCGCAACGCATGGGCATCGAGGCGACCGTGCGCGAACGTGGCTACCAGGTCCAGTCGATCCGCTCGGCCCGTCCCGATGGGCGAACCCGTGGATCGTTGAGTGTGGATGGATTCCGGCGGGCGGTGGGAGATCAATTCACCAGCATTCCCCGTGGCGATCTTGCTGCCGCCGTCTATGCGACGATCGAAAACGATGTCGAAGTGATCTTCGGTGACAGCATCACGGCGGTCGACACACACGCCGACGGTGTCGGTATCAGCTTCGAGCGAGCCAACTTTCGCGAGTTCGACCTTGTGGTCGGTGCGGACGGTTTGCACTCCGCTGTGCGCCGGCTGGCACTCGGGGCTGATTCGACCGTCGAACACTATCTGGGGTATGAGGTTGCCGCCTGCGTCGTCGACGGTTATCGCCCGCGGGATGAGCTCGTCTACGTCACCTACTCCGAACCGGGCCGATCCATCGGCCGGTTTTCGCTGCGGGACAACCGAACCATGTTTCTGTTCATACTTCGGTGCTCACGTCCGCGCGACCCCGGCGACACGGCGGCCCGCATTGCGCTACTTCGCGACCACTTTGCCGACTTGGGCGGCGAGTGTGCGCGCATACTCGCCGCGCTCGACGACGTCGGTGACCTGTACTTCGACGTCGTCAGCCAGATCCGCCTCGATCGCTGGTCTCGAGGACGTGCGGTTCTCGTGGGCGATGCGGCTGCCTGCGTATCGCTGTTCGCGGGCGAAGGCACTGGTCTGGCGATGACGGAGGCCTATGTGCTTGCCGGCGAACTGCATCGGGCCGGCAGTGATTATCGGAGCGCTTTCGACCGCTACGAAGCACGCCTGCGGACCTTTGTCGAGGGCAAACAGAAAAGCGCCGAGCGATTCCTTCCCGTCTTCGCCACCCGAACCCGACTGGGCATCTGGTTCCGCGATCTCGTCATGAACACCCTTGATGTGCTTCCGCGCGCGGATCTGTTTCTGCGCCGCGATCTACGAGACGATTTCGACCTACCGGCCTACGCGATGTGAACCTCGGCGCAACGGCCCGGCAATGTCGGCTGCCGGCGCCGGGGAGGTGTTCAGTTTGTGGACCCGTCGTCACGTGGTGACTCCGGGTCGACGGGGTGGTCGTCACGATGCTGTGCGGCGAGTTGCTGGTAGGTGGCGGTGAAGGCCGCGGTGCCGCGCAGCAGCGCGGCGCGGTCTTCTGGATCCATCGCTTCGGTGACGGTCTCGAACAGCGTCATGCGGTGGTGGCTCAGGTCGTCGAGGATGGCTTGGCCTGCGGGGGTGAGTTCCAGCAGGGTGGCCCGACGATTATGAGGCGCCACGCCGCGACTGATCAGCCCTGCTTCGGCCAGTCGGTCACTGAGGCGGCTTGCACTCGACGGCGCCAGCCCGAGGTCATCGCCCATTTCGGTGACCAGGCTGGGGCCCAGTCGCTGCAGCGATTGGAGGGCCCGCAATGGAGCCATGCCGATGCGTTTGACCGACTCTTCGAGAACGACCAGGTTGAGCGCGAACAGTCCGCGGGTGGCGTGTTCGAGCTCATCGGCATACCTGCCGGTGCCACCCGCGCAACCGCGACTCGTGTCGGTGCGGCCGGAAGGTTCCATGCGTGCACACTAGCCCGTGCGTGCTAGGACCAAATTGCACATCATCATGTTTGGAGATCATCCATTTCGGTCAAACGGTGTCCAGGGGGTGAGCGAGCAGGGACGAGCAGAGTTAAGGAGCGGCGGTGGCGCGCGATACCCGGGGCCCGGTGCCCGGCGAAACGGACGATCTGCGACGGGTCAGCTTGAACCCGCCGCACTGGCGGGAAGCGCGCAGAATGCTTGCCGCCGAAGCCGCCGTCCTGGCGGTTCTGGCCGTAATCACTCTGGTGATGGCCATCACCGCCGGGTCGCGAACCCCCGGTCCTCAGATCTTGGATATCGGAGTCAGCGCACCCTTGGGTTGGACTCTGCTCGGCGCGGCCGTCGCCGCCGGGGTGGCGGTGGTATGGCGTCGCGCCGCGCGGGTGATCACCGCGACCTTGAGTATCGGCGCGGTGCTGCTCGTCGTGATCTGCGCGGTCGCTGCCGTGCACCATACGCACCTCTTCGGTTCCACCACCCCGGTGCTGCTCGTGTGGGCGTTGGTGTTCTGTTACAACTTCGCAGTCGCAATTTGGCTGGTGCCCAACCACATTGAAGGTCCGGACTGGATCGCCCGGCGAACCGCACGACCAGCTGCGCAGCACGGCAAACGGGGTCGCCGGCCGTGAGCGCGACGATTCCCGAACCTCATGTGTTACGCGAATATGCGCTGTTGGCCGATGGGCAGCGCGGCGCGCTGATCGGACCGCGTGGCGACATCGCCTGGATGTGTGCGCCGCGTTGGGCTGATGACGCCGTCTTCAGCAGCTTGATCGGCGGTCACAGTGTGTGGGCCCTCACGCCGGCGGCGAGGTTCGTCTGGGGTGGCTACTACGAGGACGGCACCCTGATCTGGCGGTCCCGCTGGGTGAGCACCGAGGGGATCGTCGAATGCCGGGAAGCGTTGGCCTATCCCGGCGATGCGCACCGGGCGGTGCTCATGCGTCGGGTGATGGCGATCCGTGGCGAGGCTCGACTCGACATGAACTTCCGTCCGGCAGCCGGATTCGGTCACGACGCAATGACGCGTCTGACCCGAGACGACCAGGGCTGCTGGCACGCCATCGCCGGCGACCTGCGCATTCGAGTATCCGGAGCGCCGGGTGCCACTCCCGGTGACGGCGGATCAGCCTTGCACGCTCGCCTCGTGGTGCCCGAGGGGGGCACCCACGACCTCGTCGTGGAGATCTCCGACCAGCCTGCCGAGGGTCGCGTCACGAATCCCGACATGTTGTGGGAGTCCACGGAAAACAGTTGGCGGCGTGCGGTTCCCGCGATGCACCACAGCATCGCGCGACGCGACGCCCGCCACGCCTACGCTGTTCTGCGCGGTCTGACCGCCCCTGATGGAGGGATGGTTGCGGCGGCCACGACGAGCCTGCCCGAACGTGCCGAGCAGGGCCGCAACTATGACTACCGCTACGTCTGGATCCGCGACCAGTGTTACGCCGGGCAAGCAGTCGCGGTCGACGGCCCCCACCCGCTGCTGGACGACGCCGTCGCTTTCGTCACCGACAGGCTGCTGGCCGACGGCCCCCAGCTGCGCCCGGCCTACACCATCGATGGCGGTCTTGTCCCGAATGAGCGCTCCCTGCACCTGCCCGGTTATCCCGGCGGCAGTGACATTCTCGGCAACCACGCCAACGGTCAATTCCAACTCGATGCGTTCGGGGAGGCCTTGCTGCTGTTCGCCGCCGCCGCCCGTCACGATCACCTGCACACCGACGCCTACAACGCCACCGTCGCGGCAGTCGACGCGATCGCCCAACGCTGGCAGCAACCCGATGCCGGGATCTGGGAGCTCGACAACCGGCACTGGACGCATTCTCGACTGATCTGCGTCGCTGGTTTGCGCGCCATCGCAGGCGAAGTCGGCGGTCGCGACGGCGGCCGGTGGAGTGCTCTGGCCGACGCCATCCTGGCCAGCACCGACGACTGCGTGCATCCGAGCGGGCGCTGGCAACGCGCCCCGGACGACTCCCGCATGGATGCCGCACTGCTCACACCCGCATTGCGGGGGGCGCTGCCGGCCCGCGACCCGCGCAGCGTCGCAACCGTGGCCGCGCTGAGTGCCGAACTTGCCGACGACCAATTCGTCTACCGATTCCGCCACGACGAGCGTCCGCTGGCCGCTGCTGAGGGCGCCTTCCTGTTGTGTGGGTTCTGGGCGGCGCTGGCCCACCATCAGCTCGGCGACGACGTGACTGCGATGCGCTACTTCGAACGCAACCGGGCAGCCTGCGGACCACCAGGACTGCTGTGCGAGGAGTACGACATCGAACAGCGCCAGTTGCGCGGGAATCTCCCGCAAGCCTTCGTCCACGCCCTGTTGCTGGAAACCTCTCTGACGCTTGGCCATCCGCTCGGTGGCCACGTGTCCGCCGAGGATTCCGGTCACCTCATCCCAGCCCTCAAGGAGTCACTATGACCACATCCTCGCCCCGCACGATCGTGATCACCGGAGCCAGTGCCGGTATTGGACGTGCTGCCGCACAGGCTTTCGGTCGCCGCGGCGACCGCGTCGTATTGCTGGCCCGCGGAGAAGCCGGCTTGGCGGCGGCGGCCGCCGAGGTCGAGGCCGCGGGAGGCAGCGCCTTGCCGATTCCCACCGACGTCGCCGACGCCGCCGCGGTCGACGCGGCGGCCACCAGAGCCGAGGAGACTTTCGGGCCGGTGGACGTCTGGGTCAACGACGCCTTCACCTCGGTCTTTGCTCCGTTTGCCGACATCAGTCCCGAGGAGTTCCGCCGTGTCACCGAAGTCAGCTATCTAGGGTTCGTCTACGGCACCATGGCCGCGCTGGCCCGTATGCGCACGCGTGGCCGGGGCACCATCGTGCAGGTCGGCTCCGCCCTGGGCGTGCGGGCGATTCCCCTACAGTCGGCGTATTGCGGCGCCAAACACGCCATCAACGGATTCACCGAGTCACTGCGCACCGAGCTGCTGCACGATCACAGCGACATCCACGTCACCGTCGTTCAGATGCCCGCGCTGAACACGCCCCAATTCTCCTGGGTGCTGTCCCGGCTGCCGCGACACCCGCAGCCGGTGCCGCCGATCTACCAACCGGAGGTGGCAGCCCGGGCGATTGTCTACGCCGCCGACCACCCGCGCCGCAAGACCCACTGGGTCGGCGCGAGCACCGTGGCCACCATCCTGGGTCAACATGCGGTTCCTGCTGTGCTGGATCGCTACCTCGCCAAGACCGGCTTCTCCTCACAACAGACCGGGGAGGCCACCGGCCCGGACCGGCCCAACAATCTCTGGGAGCCCCTCGACGGCGTGGACGGCAAAGACTATGGCGCCCACGGGATCTTCGACGACCGTGCGTGGTCGCGGTCACCACAACGGTGGCTGGCCGAGAACGCCCACGGGTGGTCACTGGCCGCTGCCGGCGCGGCATTGATCGCCGGCGGTGCCGCTGTCGCGCGGCATCGCTGATCAGGAACGACATTCGACGCAGACCCATAGACAAGAGATTTCGGGAGCATAGACATGAAAGACACCGTTGCGGACGTCCTGTTGGCCCGGCTGCGGGAGTGGGGTGTGCGACAGGTCTTTGGATTTCCCGGCGATGGCATCAACGGGTTACTGGCGGCTTGGCAGCGGGCCGGCGACGATCCGCAGTTCGTCCAAGCCCGTCATGAAGAGATGGCGGCTTTTGAGGCCGTCGGGTTCGCGAAGTTCTCCGGCCAGTGCGGAGTTTGCGTGGCCACCAGCGGTCCCGGTGCGGTGCACCTGCTCAATGGTTTGTATGACGCCAAACTCGACCACGTTCCCGTGGTGGCGATCGTGGGTCAAACGGAACGCTCGGCAATGGGTGGCTCGTATCAGCAGGAGATCGATCTGCTCAGTCTGTTCAAGGACGTGTGCAGCGACTACGTGCAAATGTGTACCGTCCCTGAGCAATTGCCCAACCTGATCGACCGGGCGATCCGTGTTGCAGTCAGCGAATCCGCGCCGACGGCGATCATCGTGCCTTCGGATGTCTTCGAGTTGACCTACGAGCCCCCTGGGCACGCGTTCAAGCAGGTACCGTCCAGCCTCGGGCTGAGTCGGCCGCGCGTGACACCTGACGACACCGCCGTCCGCAGGACGGCTGAGCTGCTCAATGCCGGGCAGAAAGTCGCCCTGCTGGTCGGTCAGGGAGCGCGCGGCTGCGAGGACGAGTTGGCCCAAGTGGCCGACCTACTCGGTGCCGGCGCGGCAAAAGCTCTGCTGGGCAAAGACGTTCTACCTGACGACCTACCCTGGGTGACCGGTTCGATCGGCCTGCTGGGGACGACCGCGAGCTGGCACCTGATGATGGGCTGCGACACCCTGCTCACTGTCGGGTCCAACTTTCCCTACACCCAGTTCTTGCCCAAGCTCGACCAGGCCCGCGCGGTGCAGATCGACCGCTCCGGCAAGTGGATCGGCATGCGATACCCGTACGAGATCAATCTGGTCGGCGACGCCAAAGCCACCTTGCAAGCGTTGATTCCATTGCTGCACCGCAAGACTGACCGTTCCTGGCGGGACAAGATCGAGAAATGGGTCGACAGCTGGTGGACGACGGTGCAACGCACCGCGATGACCGATGCCGACCCGATCAACCCGATGCGATTGTTCTGGGAACTGTCACAGCGCATGCCCGCCGATGCCATCATTGCCGCGGATTCCGGCTCTTCGGCCAACTGGTATGCCCGGCACCTGAAGTTCCCCGCCGGAGTCCGCGGCTCCCTTTCCGGAACGCTGGCCACGATGGGGCCCGGGGTTCCCTATGTGATCGGCGCCAAATGGGCACACCCGGACCGTCCGGCCATCGCCTTCGTCGGAGACGGCGCGATGCAGATGAATGGGTTGGCCGAGTTGATCACCATCGCTCGGTACTGGCAGCAGTGGGCCGATCCCCGTCTGATCATCGCCGTACTGCACAACAACGACCTCAACCAGGTCACCTGGGAAATGCGGGCCATGGAGGAATCACCCAAATTCGAAGCGTCGCAGTCACTTCCCGATGTCGACTACGCCGGTTTCGCTCGCAGTCTGGGCCTACACGGCGAGAACCTCGGTGACCCGAACGCCCTGGGGGGAGCGTGGGCGCGAGCGCTGGGTGCCGACCGTCCCACCGTGCTCGATGTGCGCTGCGACCCTGACGTACCGCCGATCCCGCCGCACGCCACCTTCGAGCAGGCGACGTCGCTGGTCAAAGCCGTCCTCGGCGGCGACGACGACTCCGCCAGATTCATCAAGCAAGGCGTCAAACAAAAAGTGCAACAGTACTTCCCAAAAGAAAAGGCTGATAAGTGAAACCGATCGCCGCAGCGCTGCACGCCATTCGAACCGGCCGCTTCGAACGCACCCTGGCGGTGCTGACCGCCGGTGGCGCGGCTGTCACCACCGCCGAGATCTACCTGTCCCACGACGGCGCCAGCTTCGGCAACAAGATGATGTATTGGCCCGTCGTCATCGTGCCCACCGCGATACCGGCCGGGGTGGCCGGGTTCTTCTCCGCTCGCGCCGCGCGCACCGTCCTACCGGCGGCAAGTGCGCTGATCGTGGCCAACGGTGTTCAAGGCGCCTACCTGCATCTGCGGGGAATCCGACAGCGGCCAGGCGGAATCACCAAGTACAACATGGAGTCCGGGCCCCCGGCCTTCGCGCCGCTGTTGGCATCGTTGGTCGGCGGAATGGGCCTGCTGGCTGCGTTGCTGCGCCGAGAAGACCTACCGGGGCCCGGGGCGGGAGCGTCGCACTGATGCCGATCCGTCCTTCTCACCCGCGGGCCATCACACCGCAAAACCGGGGTCGCTTCCCGGGCTTCGACGTGCTGGCCCTGGCCGATCAGTGGGACGAGGTGACCGCGGGAGTCATCCTGGCCCGGCTGGCGCTGCCCAAGGCGCTGGCGTTCTTCACCCCCCAGGAAGTCGCTGTGGCTGCGCCCATGCTCGATCTGCTGCTGGCACAAGACGACGACCCGCGGGTTCCGGTGCTGGCGCTGATCGACCATCGACTGGCCGTCGGCGAGACTGACGGCTGGCACTACGACGACCTTCCCGCGGACGGCCAGGCCTGGCGCGAGTCGCTCGCGGCCCTGGATGCCGACGCCCACCGTCGCTACGACGCCGGCTACGCCGATCTGGAACGCTCCGCACAGGCGCGGCTGCTTCAGGATGTCCAAGACCTCGCCGATCGCGGCCAGACCTGGCACGACTGGTCCGCCACCCACATCTGGAGCCTATGGACGCGCTACGCGTGCACCGCGTTCTACTCCCATCCGTGGGCGTGGAATGAAATGGGCTTCCCCGGCCCTGCCTACCCCCGCGGCTACCTCAACCCCGGTATCAACGCGCGCGAGGGCTTCGAGGTCAGCGACCACGACGACATCGACCCCGTCCCCTTCGCGCGACGCGTGGAACGCGCCCGGCGCGCGGACGACGACCTGCCCGCCAGGGCTGCCGATGGCTAACACACGGGAGGTGCGCGCGCGCAATGAATCGGCGTGGTTGCTGCCCAACGACGGGACCCGCACCAATCACCGGTTACGTGCCGACATGCGTCGGTATGGGCACGACGATGTGGTCGACCTCGTCATCGTCGGCGCGGGCGCCGGCGGTGCCACGCTGGCGCAGCGGTTGGCCCGTGCCGGGTGGTCGGTGGTGGTGCTCGACGCCGGACCGTTCTGGGACCCCGACACCGACTGGGTGAGCGACGAGCGGGGCTCGCACGGCCTGTACTGGACCGACCCACGCCAGATCGGCGGGTCGGATCCGGTTCCCCTGGGCTCCAACAACTCCGGGCGCGGTGTCGGCGGGTCGATGGTCCATTACGCCGGCTATACGCCGCGCTTTCACCCTTCGGACTTCCATACGCACGCCGTCGACGGAGTCGGTGCCGACTGGCCGATCGCGTACCAGGACCTGCGGCCCTATTACGAGCAGATCGAAGCCGAACTCCCGGTGGCCGGCCAGAATTGGCCCTGGGGCGATCCGCATTCATACCCGCACAGTCCCCACCCGGTCAGCGGCAACGGCCTGACCGCACTGCGTGGCGCCGAGGCCATGGGCATCGACATGCGCGTCGGGCCGGTCGCGATACCCAACGGCCGCTTCGGTAACCGGCCGCACTGCATCTACCGAGGTTTCTGCATCCAGGGCTGCAAGGTGAACGCCAAGGCCAGCCCGTTGATCACCCACATACCCGACGCGCTGGCCCACGGCGCCGAGGTCCGGCCCGACAGCCACGTCAGCCGCATCCTGGTCGATGAGCGCACCGGCGCCGCAACCGGTGTCACGTATTTCCATGCCGGCAGAGTGCACCGCCAGCGCGCACACGCGGTGGCGGTGGCCGGCTACTCCATCGAAACCCCCCGCCTGCTGCTGCTTTCGGCAACCGAGGCGCACCCCGATGGACTGGGCAACGACCACGATCAGGTGGGCCGTAACCTCATGGTGCAAGGAGCGCCCCAGGTGGCCGGCCGCTTCGACGACGACATCCGGATGTACAAGGCGCCCCCGCCGGAGGTCAGCACCGAGCAGTTCTACGAAACCGACCCGACCAAGCCGTACCGACGCGGCTTCTCCATCCAAACCGTCAGCCCATTGCCTATCGCCTGGGCAGAACATGTTTCTGCACAAGGGCATTGGGGACAGACGTTGCGGGAATACATGCGCGATTACGTCCACTGGGCCACTCTCGGCGCGTTGTGCGAGTTACTGCCACAGTCCGGGAACCGCGTCACCTTGGCCGACGAGACCGACCGGCACGGTCTGCCGGTTGCGCACTTCGCCTACAGCCAGTGCGACAATGACCTACAGCTCATTCGCGCCGCGAATGACGTCATGTCCGACTTGTTGCGCGCGGCCGGCGCACAAGAGGTCATCACCATCGAGCGCTACGCCCACCTCGTCGGCGGTGCCCGGATGGCGCAGCGCCCGCAGGACGGGGTGATCGACTCCGAGCACCGTGTCTTCGGTGTGGACCGTGTCTACGTCATCGACGGCAGTGTCATGCCGACCCAGGGGGCTGCCAACCCGGCGCTGACGATCATGGCACTGGCCGCGCGCGCTGCCGATCTGCTTGCCGTTCACGCCAAATCGTCATGACCGCGCCCCCACTGATTGAGGACCTGCAGGTCGCCACCTACACCGTGCCCACCGACGGACCCGAAGCTGACGGCACCCTGACCTGGGATGCCACCACCGCAGTGGTGGTCCATGTGCACGCCGACGGCACCTCGGGAATGGGGTGGACCTACAGCTCGCCCGCCGCCGGCTCCGTCGTCATCGAACACCTCGCCGAGGTGCTCACCGGCCGAGATCCGTTCGCTGTCGCCGGCGCCTGGGAAGCGATGCGCCGCACCTGCCGCAACTACGGCACCCGCGGGCTCGTGATGCAGGCGATCTCGGCGGTCGACATCGCGTTATGGGACCTCAAAGCCAAACTGCTACACCAGCCGCTGTCAGAAATGATCGGTCAAAGCCGTGGGGCTGTAAGAATCTACGGCTCAGGTGGATTCACCAATCTCGACGATGACCGGCTCGCTCGACAGATCGAATCGTGGCAGGCCGCGGGGTGCACGGCGATGAAGATCAAGATAGGACAGGATTGGGGTGCCGACCTCAACCGCGACCTGACCCGCGTTCGCCAGTTGCGGCTGCTGGCAGGTGACGATGTCGAGCTGATGGTCGATGCGAACGGCGCGTATACCCAAGGTCAGGCTCGGCGGATCGGCGCGGCGCTCGACGACCTCGGCGTTGCCTGGTTCGAAGAACCCGTGAGCAGCGATGACACCGAAGGTCTCAATGAGGTGCGACGCGCACTGCGCTGCGATGTGGCGGCGGGGGAGTACGTCGCCGATCTCTACGACGCGCGGCGCCTACTTCCGGTGGTCGACTGTTTGCAACTCGATGTCACTCGCTGCGGCGGTTACACCGGCTGGCTTGCGGCAGCATCGCTGGCCGCCGCTCACAACCTGCAAGTCTCCGCGCACTGCGCTCCCGCCGTGCACGTCCCGGTGGCCGCCGCGGTCCCCAATTTCCGCCACCTCGAATACTTCGTCGACCACGCCCGCCTCGAGGCGGAAGTGTTCGACGGCGCACCGAGCCCCCGAGACGGTCACCTCCATCCTCCGCGCGATCGCCCGGGCCACGGCGTGTCTGTCGCCGAGGACGCCGAACGATACCGACACACCTGACGAGCGGTTCGCTGCCCATCGGGCACATGGACGGCCCGCATGGCGGCACCAGCTCGGCACTCGACGAAAGGAGTACAGGATGAAAGCAGCAGTAGTGTCCACACATGCCAGCCCGCTGGCGGATACCACCGCCCCATACACGGACGCTCGAAGTATCTACGTCGCACAGATATCCGCCGCGGTGGCACGGCAAGGCCACGAGGTCACGGTGTACACGCGGCGGAGCGACCCGGACAGCCCGGATCGCATCGCGACTGCACACGGGTACACCGTGGTGCACGTGGATGCCGGTCCCCCCGAGCCGGTGTCTGAAACCCAAATCCCGGAGTATCTCGGCGAATTCGGCCATTCTCTGGCTCTCCGGTGGGCCGAATCCGCACCAGATGTGGCGCATGCGCACTTCTGGACATCCGGTGTCGCAACGGAATTGGCGACCCTTGGCAGCGGGGTCCCGACGGTGCAGACCTTCCATGAGCTGGGTGCTGTCAAAGAGAGACAGCTTGGTCGACGGGAGGCCGACAGTGACGCACGCGCGAAGCTCGAGAGACTGGTCGCCCGGCATGCATCGTGGGTCGTCGCGACGTGCACCGAAGAGGTACAGGAACTGGTCCGGTTCGGGGTTTCGCGCTCGCGCCTGTCGGTCGTGCCGTGCGGCGTCGACGCAGAAGAATTCTGCGCTCACGGCACGTGCGTCGAGCACGGCGAGCGCCCACGTATTGTCGCGGCGGCTACATCGTTGGCCGACAGGGGATTTGACACAATAATCCTGGCTCTCCGGCATATTCCGCAGGCGGAGCTGATCATTGTTGGTGGCCCTGACCCGGGACACCTGAGCGACAGTGCCGAAGTGCGACGGCTCGCAGAGCTCGCCTCCGAGCTGGGTGTCGCCGACCGGGTGGTATTCACCGGGGCAATCGCGCACAGCAGCATGCCGCACATGCTCCGCTCAGCCGACGTCGTGATCTCCGCACCGTGGTACGAGGGCTTCGGAACCGTTCCCCTGGAGGCAATGGCCTGCGGGATTCCCGTGATCGCGTCGGCGGTAGGCGGCACGCTGGACACCGTCGTCGACGAAGTGACCGGCCGGCTGGTGCCGCCACGCAACCCCCGCGCCATCGCTGCGGCCGCCTCACCGATCCTGGACGATACGTTCCTACGGCGCAGCCTGGGACTCGCCGGACGGGATCGCGTCTGCGCGCGATACACCTGGGACCGGATCGCCGAGGAGATGCTGCGTATCTACCACAAGGCGACCGGAACTCGCGGCGAGCACGACCGCAACCGCACGCCGGGGGTGGATTCGGCCATCTCACGGAGAGGGTCGTGACGTGTCCGCCGACAACCGACGCCAGTGCGGCAGCTTCACCGCTGCGGCTGCGCAGCCGACAGTCGACGGACAGGCGCCAAAGCCAACGGACGAGGCGGTGCTCGATGGTCCGCCGCAACGCGTCGGCCGATTCGAATACCACTACGGAACCGACACCTGGATATGGTCAGACGCCGTGGCTCGAATGCACGGCTATCGGCCCGGCGAGGTCACTCCCACCACCGAGTTGGTGCTCAGCCACAAACATCCCGACGACCTCGCGCGGGTGCGTACGCTACTCGCACCGACATCGGCGCCGTTCAGCAGCCGCCACCGCATCCGCACCGTCACCGGAGAAATCCGCAGGGTCGTCGTGGTCGGCGACGCCGTAACCGACCACCACGGCAGAATCACGGCCACTCGCGGCTTCTACATCGACGTCACCGAGGGTTTCGCCGACGACCTGGATCTTTCGCTCAACGAGAAGCTCGATGAAATCGTCGGGCACCGCGAGACCATCGACCTCGCCAAAGGGATGCTCATGGCGATCTACCGCATCACACCCGACGCTGCTTTCGACGTGTTGAAGTGGCGATCTCAAGAACTGAACGTGAAGTTGTTCACTGTCGCCGAACGGCTCGTAGCCGAATTGCCAGGCCTCATCGGCCTTCCCACGCCCACCAGCACGAAGGTGCACCACTACCTGATGACAATGACCTTCGACGACTGAAGGGCCACCTGCCGAATTGAGGCCGACCGCAGGTGTCACTGAGCCGTAATTACCCGCGCCCGGAGCGAAAGTCGTCTGGCATCCTATGTCCGTCGGCGTGAATCGGTTGCGCTGCAACGTCATCACGATGTAACGGCACCGCACGCCGTCGCCTTTTCCAGTCCCGAAAATAATTCCCGTGACAGCTTTTACGCAGCGCGACTGTGGGTATAGGTTACGTAGCCCGATGCGACACGGAGCTACCCGAGCGTCAGGGCTACGGACGACGGCTTCACGATGCCGGATGTCCAGCACGCTGCAGGACTGCGTGTCACCCCCGTTTCGTTTGTGGGACATCGAGCTACCACGGTCCAGCCACACGGCATACCGCAGCACACGGAGAGGAATTTTTCGGTGAAGAGCACAACACGACTAGCCACGATGATCGGTGGTTTGTCTGCCGCGACGGCGTTTCCGCTGGCGATGGGAATGATCCAGGCCTCGCCTGCCACCCCGATTGCCGATCCCTGCCCGACCAACGAAACCAGCCAGATCTACTTCGACGGCTGCTTACCGTCGATTGATCCGCCACAGGCTGAAGTGAACCAGCGCGGCCCCAATCAGTTGCCAGAGATCCGCGGAGTACCGTGTGACGGCTCCGACACCGGGACGTGCATCGGTCTGAGCGAGCTTCCCGGTGGGACGGCCCCACAACCAGCGCAGCCCGACACCGAGGTTCGATCCTCCCCGTGACGGCGTGGCAGGGCGCAGGTGTGACATCGATCGCTGCCACGGCGTTCAGGGCGACGTGTGTGCACTCTTCGTCAGCACCAACGCTGCTTCGCTGTAGGGGAATAGCCGATAGAACGTCCGGAATGCGGGTGTGACGAGGTTCGCCGCGTCAGACTTGCTGCAGATCCGCGGATTGTCCAGAGGGATCGCTTTGGTCCGCTTCTCCAGCGCCGTCGCCCGGCCGGCCAAAACGTTCTTCAGCCAGTCCGATTCGAGCCCGTAGCCGATGAGGATGACGAAGCCGTCTCGGGTCGGGAAAACCAACAGAGGTGTTCGGTATCGCCTACCGGACTTGCGTCCGACGTGCTGGAGCGTCCCCAACCCTGGAAGCCACGGGGTGATCGATTGAGCCGCGCGGTTGGTGACGTGGCGATTGAAGCGTGCGATCTCGCGCGGCACTCGCATGAAAGCCCCTCCCTCACACGAGTGTTAGGCGATCATCGGGTCGATCGCAGACCGGGGCACCAGAACGTGCAGGGCGCCGGCTGAGGCGGGCAACAACGCGCCTTGGTCAAAGAAGAAGATCACCCCGTCGTTGACCACTGCGAAATTCTGATAGTTGGCCGGGTTGTAGAGCGCCCCCGGCACGAATGCCAGCGGCGGCGGTGGCGGTGGCGTGGTGGAAGTAGTGCTGGACGGTGTCGTCGTCACCGGCTGCCCGGGTTGCGTGGGCGGCGCAGCCGGCGGCGGCGGTGGCGGTGCCAGCTGCTGCTGCAGTTCGGACGCGACGATAGGCGCGACGGTCTTCAGCGGATCGTCCACCCGCCACAGCGGTGTGTTCTGCTTGTCGTCGGGTGCGGCGGTGTATGTGATCGCCTTGCGGTAGCTCTGGTCCCAGTTGAACGCCTTGTAGGTCGTCGTGGAGGGCCCACCGCCGACGTTCTGGGTGACGGTGAACACCACGGCCTGCGTGCCGCGTGGGGGAATCGCCGAGTTGTACTCCGTCGCCTTGATGCTCAAGGTGGCGGGGGTACCGCTGGGCGCGCCGGACTTGGCCGTGCTGAGGAACGCGTCACGCGTCTGGGAGATGTAGTCGGCGACCGATTTCTGGTCCGGGTAGTCCAGCGGGATGCTGATGTTGACGCTGTACGCCTGGTCGGAGAGCTGGATTTCGCAGGTGCTGCCGGTATTGCCGCCTTTGAGGTCGGCGCAATAATCCTTGGGGGCGGCTGCCGCCAGTCCGGACGAGAAGGACATGGCGGCAACTGTGGCAATCACAGCCGCGCTGAAAGAACGCATGGCTTCAACCTCCAGGCAAACGCGGCACGTGCCGCGACCAACGATCATCGTCACCACGCCAGAAAAGCGCCCCCGACGGCATCGGCGCTAGATAGCCTAGTCGAGGCTTGGATGCGGGTGACGCGAAGGTGCGTCGCAGCACCGCAACAAGGGTACTCGTGAGGCCATCATGACTGACTCGTCCTTCACAAGTACGGCCGGCATCGACCCTTGTGTGCGGGTCTACGGGACTCGGGTGCACAACCTGCGGGGTGTCGACGTCGCGGCACCGCGTGACGCGCTGGTGGCGTTCACCGGCATCTCCGGGTCCGGGAAGTCGTCGCTGGCCTTCGGCACCATCTATGCCGAAGCCCAGCGCCGCTA
Source organism: Mycobacterium sp. ENV421 (assembly GCF_002887815.1). Classification (GTDB taxonomy): domain Bacteria; phylum Actinomycetota; class Actinomycetes; order Mycobacteriales; family Mycobacteriaceae; genus Mycobacterium. The sequence continues at coordinate 214,051 of NZ_PDHO01000005.1, forward strand.
CTTCGAGTCGGTCGCGCCCTACGCGCGCCGCCTGCTGTTGCCCACCGGCGCACCCAAAGTCGACGACATCACCGAGCTACCCCCTGCAGTCGCATTGCAGCAGCGCCGGGGTTCGGCGACGTCGCGGTCGACGGTCGGCACCGTCACCACCTTGTCCAATCTGCTCCGAATGTTGTTCTCCCGCGCCGGAACCTACCCGCCCGGCGCGACGGAACGATTGGACTCCGATGCGTTCTCCCCGAACACAGCCGTAGGAGCATGCCCGGAGTGTCACGGGCTGGGACGAATCCACCGGGTCACCGAAGAGACGCTGGTACCCGACCCGTCACTGAGCATCCGCGACGGCGCCGTCGCGGCATGGCCAGGCGCATGGCAGGGGCAGAACCTGCGCGACATCCTCGTCACGCTGGGATATGACATAGACAAGCCCTGGAACAAACTGCCTAAGCGACAACGTAAGTGGATCCTGTTCACCGATGAGCAGCCAACGGTGGAAATCGATCCGACTCGGCACCCCGTGCAGGCTGACTACTACTACAACGGCACCTTCTCCAGCGCCGAACGTCACGTACGCCACACGCTGGCCAACTCGCAGAGCGCGATGATGCGCCGCCGGGTTCTCCAGTTCGTCGACAGCGTCGAATGCCCGTTGTGCGGTGGTTCCGGTCTTCGGCCGGAGGCGCTGCAGGTGACGTTCGCCGGACGCACCATCGCCGATTACGTGGCCATGCCGCTGACCGACCTCGCGGATACGTTGCGCCCGGCAGCATTTCGGACCGACGCAGCCGCTGCATATGAGTCGACGGACTCCGGTGAACTGACCGAAGTGGCGACCATGATCGCCGCCGACCTCGTCGCACGCCTGCAGGTGCTGATAGATCTCGGCCTCGGTTATCTGACGCTCGGTCGCCGCACGCCGACGGTGTCACCGGGTGAACTGCAGCGGCTGCGGCTGGCCACCCAATTGCGTGCCGGCTTGTTCGGTGTGCTGTATGTGCTTGACGAACCGTCAGCCGGACTGCACCCCGCCGATGTCGAACCGCTCCTCGACGTGCTGGATCGGCTACGGCGCGCGGGTAATTCGCTCTTCGTCGTCGAGCACGACATGGACGTGGTGAGCCGTGCCGACTGGATCGTCGACGTGGGGCCCGGAGCCGGGGAGTGTGGCGGGGACGTGCTCTACAGCGGCCCGGTCCCGGGTCTCGCCCAGGTCGAGGAGTCGGTCACTCGCCAGTACCTCTTCGGAGGGGGCACCCCGCCGTCTCGCCCGCTGCGCACGCCGTCCGGGTGGCTTCGGCTGCGCGGGATCCGATTCCACAATCTGAAAGACGTCGACGTCGACGTGCCACTCGGGGTGTACACCGCCGTCACCGGAGTGTCCGGGTCGGGAAAATCGACGCTCGTCGTCAAAGTTCTCGGCGATGTCGTGAGCAGCCATCTCGGCACGGCATACGCTGCCGAGCCGGTCGAACCGGCTGACGACGAAACTGACAGTGGGATAATCGATCTCGATCACGACGCAAGCCTCGGCGTGGCCGCAGAGGGCGTCGAAGAGATCAGCCGGCTGGTATCGGTCGACCAGCGCCCGATCGGACGGACGCCGCGCTCGACGCTGGCGACCTATACCGGCTTGTTTGACGCCGTCCGCCGCGAGTTCGCCGCGACACCGAAAGCCCGTCGCCGCGGCTGGACGGCAGGCAGGTTCTCGTTCAACGTGGCCGACGGTCGCTGCTCGACCTGTCAGGGGGAGGGGTTCGTATCGGTCGAACTGTTGTTCCTGCCAGGAACTTACGCCACCTGCCCGGCGTGCAAGGGTGCGCGCTATTCCGATGAGACCCTCGACGTACGCTATCGCGACCGTACGATCGCCGACGTGCTCGCGATGACCGTCGACGAGGCGTCGGAGTTCCTGGTCGACGTCGCCGGCGCAGCGCGGAGCCTGACCACGCTGCGCGAGGTCGGCCTGGGATACCTCCGCCTCGGACAGCCCGCGACCGAGCTGTCCGGCGGTGAGGCCCAGCGGATCAAACTCGCATCCGAGTTGCAGCGCCCCCGCCGAGGGCACACGCTGTATGTCCTCGACGAGCCGACCACCGGGCTCCACCCCGCCGACGTGGATCTGCTTGACCGCCAATTACATCGCCTGGTCGACGCGGGCAATACCGTCGTGGTCGCGGAACACGACATGCGAATGGTCGCGGGTGCGGACTGGGTGATCGACCTGGGTCCCGGAGCCGGCAGCGACGGCGGTCGGGTTGTTGCGGCCGGGCCGCCCCAGGACGTGGCGCGTGCGACAGACAGCCGCACAGCGCCGTTTCTGGCGAAGCGATTGGCGGTATCAGCTGACCGATGACGACGGTTCACGTGCCCGAGATGGCGGATTCATCTCGGCGGGGAGTGCGAGCGACATGATGCGCGGATAGAGGATCGCCGGACCGAGCCATCGAGTGATGAAGCGGCGCAGTTCGATTCCCTCGCGTGGTTGCTGCCCGGGATCGATGAGGATGGATTGGACGGTGCGCAGCATCATTTCGGCGAGTTCACCCAAGGCGGCGCTGTCGTAACCGTGCAGAGCCCAATCCACGTCGAGGCGGCGAAAGACCGATAGACAGAACGTGACCGCGGTCTGCGACGTCAGCGAGGTGATGGCCTGCCCCTCGTGGCGCTGCGTCAGCAGATTCTCCAGCTGGGGATCGCCCGCAAGGTTCTCGATTCCGAACGCCAGGCTTTCGACGACGGCAGTCACCGGGTCATTGAGTCCGCTGACGTGGCGGACAACCTGGTCGATGAAGCCGTCGACCGCACGCATCGCGCTTGCCATCAGTAGCGCATCGGCGTTGGGGAAGTACCGGTACACCGTCTGGCGAGTGACACCGAGGGCGCGGGCGACGTCGGCGAGGCGTAGTGCGGACCCGTTGGCGGCAACCACCTGATCCACCGCGTCCAGTATTCGGCCGATCGCTTCCTCATCGGAGGCAGGTGTGGAGCCCGCCCAGCCGCGGCTACGCACCGGCTGTCACCAACATGTCGGCATCGAAGGCGATGGGAAGTGTTGTCGGCCCTGTCATTCCGAGTATGGATTTCCATGGGGCGGGACCGGTGCGATGAGGGGCAGACAGGCGGCGAGTGAGGACGACGAGTGCTTCTGCGAGTTCCCGGCGCGCAAGGTTGGCGCCGAGGCAGTAGTGCGCACCGCCACCGAAGGTCAGGATTGCGGGTACGTCCTTGCGGGCGATGTCGAAGCGGTCGGCATCGTCATAGATCGCGGGATCTCGGTTGGCGGCAAAGGTGTTCGCGAAAACGAAGGTCCCGGCGGGGAACAGGTAACCGCCGAACTCGGCATCCTCAAGGGCCGCGCGCGGCACGATGCAGGCCGCGGGTGAGTGTCGCATGCTCTCCTCGACCGCCTGCATCGCAAGCTCGGGATGCTCCCGCAGCCTTGTCCACTGGTCGGGATGCTCGCAGAGCACCTGCACCGATGCCGCCAGCTGGTTTCGCGTCGTATCCGTTCCCGCCATCAAAAAACCGGCCACCAGCCCGCGGAGTTCGTCCAGATTCAAACGGTCGCCGTCGCTTTCCGCGCGGATGAGCTCCGACAGCAAGTCGTCGGTCAGATTGTCCCGGCGGGCGGCGACCATGTCGTCGACGTAGGCGTCCAGTTCGCCCCATGCGCGCATGATCTCGGACTCGTCGAAGTTGGCGTCCGGCTGAAAGTTGAACGCCTTGAAGATCTGCTCGGTCCAGTCCGAGAACAGCTGCCAGTCCTCCGAAGGCGCACCGATCAGCGCGCACATGATCGGAGTGGGGTAGGGGCGCGCGATGTCGGTCACGACGTCGCAACTCCCGGCATCCACCACCCGGTCGATCAGTCCGTTGACCACCTCGTGGATCGTCTCGGTGAGTCGCGATGTCGCGCGGGGGGTGAACGCCTTGGAAACCAGCTTGCGCAGCCGAATGTGGGGTGGGCCGTCCAAGCCGAGAAGACTGCTCGCCAACTTGTCGAACAGCGGGCCCGACGTGATGCCCTGCGCCGCCAGGGTGATGCCGGGCGGTAGGCGGAATCGGTTGTCGCGCAGTATTTCCCGAGCCAGATCGTAGGACAGGATCTCCGGGCCCAGAGGACCGATCGCGATGGGCGCCTGCGATTGCGCAGTGCGAAGGTCGGCGAAGATGTCGTTTGGTGTGGCGTCGAGGTCGTAACTGAACGTGGGCAGGCCGGCGTCGAAGACGTTGGGCGCGCTGGTAGCGGCGTTCATCGGTGTCTCTACTTCCCTGTGATGCCCAGATGGGTCGACACGATCGGACATATCTATCGGAAGCGTATGACCATAGCGGGTTGACGTCAATGGAACGAGGGATAGATCCAAGTAAGTGCGCACGGACAAGATGTCACATCATACGTTTTTCCCAAGATGTCGGAACTGCCGGACCCTGCAGGGGAGCAGTCGTTCGACGACGAATCGAGCAGAAACGACAAACCGCGGATGGGATTGCGGCGAGGTCAGCGAAAGGCTCACTGACCCGGCCGCACCCCACCCGCGGGTGTAGGTCCTATGCCGACGACGGCTGATCAGCCGTGCGGAGCCTCAGAGATCTTGGTGTCTTCCTTGCCAAGCGTCTGGCAATACACCGTCACCGAAGTCCTGGTGGCAGTGATCTCCAGGTTCGCCGGATCCTGCCCGCTCTTGTCTTTGAGCATCTTGCTGACTTCGTCGTTCTGCTTCTTCTCGTCTTGAGTGAGGAAGTCCTTGCACTTGGTGTCGCCGCCGGTGTTCACGACCTCTGAGGCCGAGCAGCCGCTCAGGACGGCTGCCGCCGCCGATGCCGCCAGGACGGGGTACACGATTCGCTTCACTGGGAACCTCTCTCGGTTGGGAACAGCACGCAGATAATTCACAGATTCGGCCGATTCGAAACCCGTAGGTGCGGCTTCACCTGCATGTCGCGCTGATCTCGGTGACATCACGGCCGGTTGCGGCGTCAGTCCAGATCGGCAAGAGCCGCGCGAGCGGCCTCCAGCTCGGCCTCGAGTGCGGCAACCCGGGCGGCCTGCTCCGAGCGCGCTTCCTCGATGACGTCGTCGATCGGAGCGGCCAGATCCTGATGCAGTTCCCTGGCTGCCCGCGACACGGCGGCCGCCGCGATCGCGAGGTTGCGGGCCACGTAGGTGGTGCCCCGCTTGAGTTCGGCGCGCCATTCGCCGTCGGCCGTACCGGTGACCGTGAGGGTGAGTTCAAGCGTCTTGGTCTTCTTGCCGGCCTTCCTGGCCGGCGCCTTCACGGGCTCGGTCGACTCGGCGGGCGCAGGCGGAACCGGGTTGTCGGCCATCGTCGTCTCGATCGGGCGAAGCAACGCCTCGGGCCTGTCAGCGCGGGTGGACGGTGCTTCGGTTGCCTGGGTGTCTAGGGTCGTGGTCACGTCGAGTTCCTCCTGAACAACATTCGCAGCGGCTTGCACGTGCGCTCAGTAGAACATACGTTCGACGGATGGCAAAGCGATCCGTGGGGCATGTCGTGGCCGAGAACGGCCGATCGGCCGACGAATTATGTTGTTGCCGCTGTGTTTTCGTGACCCACGATCGGGTGTGGCGTCCGCCGTCCTGTCACCGTGATTCGGCCGCCGTGCTCGGGTGTGAGGATGACGTGCTTGACCCGCTGCCGTTCACCGCGTTCCGCGGTGGTCGCGAGGTTGACCCGGCGCAGCACTTCCTGCAGTACCACCCGCATTTCGGCCATGGCGAACGTCGCGCCCAGGCACCGGCGCGCGCCGCCACCGAACGGCAGCCACGTCGTCGGGCTCAATGTCGCGCCGATCATGCGATCCGGATCGAAGCGGTCCGCGTCGGGGTAGATCCGGTCGTCGGAGTGCACCAGCCCCACGCCGGGCGCCACCATCACGCCGGGCGGCAACAGATGTCCGGCGATCTCGACGGGCTGTTTGAGGATCCGGCCGACGTCGAACACCACCGGTCGACTACGCAGGGTTTCCTTGGCCACCGCATCCAGGTACTCGTCGTCGCCCACCTCGGCCGCGCGCACCGCTTTGGCCAGCGCCGCGGGATTGCGGCTGAGCCGCTCCAGCGCCCAGGACAACCCGGTCGCCGTGGTGTCGTGCCCGGCGACGAGCAAGGTCATCAATTGGTCGCGCAATTCCGCGTCGGTCATCGTCCGGCCGGCCTGATCGGCCGCGCGCACCAGCATGGCCAGGGCGTCGGTGCGGACGGCCAGGTCGGGGGCGGCGCGGCGCTCCGCGATCTCGGCATACAGCAGCCGGTCGGCTTCCTCGATGCGGCGGCGCACCCCGCGCCACGGCAGCCGTTGCTGCAGGCTGGGCGTCCCGATCGCCAACAGTTGGAAGGCCGACAGGTTCAGCAACCGTGGCAGTACCTCGCGCAGCTCTGCCAGTCGGGTTGGATCACTGGCGCCGATCACCAGACGCATGATCACCTCGAGCGTGATCTGCGACATCTTCGGTGCCACCGGGAACGCCGTGCCGACCGGCCAGCCGGCGATGTTGGCCGCCGCGATCTCGGCCATCACCTCGGTCTGGCGCGCCACCGCGTCGCGGTGGAAGGGCTCCAGCATCAGTCGCCTGCGGTCGCGGTGCACCTCGTCGTCGACCACCAGCACCGACGCCGGGCCCAGCAGGCCGGACAGCATCGAGTTCGCCTCGCCCGCATGGTAAATCGCGGGATCGCCCGCGAACACCTGCCTGATGTCGGCCGGATCGTCGAGATACACCAGAGTGCCCATGCCGGCGATCCGCAGCGTGAAGGTGCGGCCGTAACGGCGACGGCATGCCGAGACGAATCGCGGCCAGTAGCGCAACATCAGCATGGCTTGCACGACAGGCGGCAGCGCGGGACCCGGTGGCAGCGGCGACGTCTTATTAGACATGAGTCCAGTATAGGAAGAAGATGCCCCGGGTCCTCGGGATCGAACGAAAATCCTGCGGACGGCGCGAAGTGATCAACGCGCGTAGGGTTGAAATGTCAACTAACCGGACGGCCGAAAGCCCATGGTGACCACTGATTTCACTGCACCCAGCAGCGCAGACGTGGAAAGCGAACGACTGCGGGCCCTGCACCGTTACGCAATTCTTGACACCGCACCCGACGCGGCATTCGATCGCATCGCCCGGGTGGCCGCCCGATCGCTGGACAAGCCCATGGCGACGATCACATTTGTCGATGAGCACCGGATCTGGTTCAAGGCGACGTACGGCGTCGAGGGCCTTACCGAGATTCCGCGCGAAGCGGGGCTGTCCAGCCTGGCGATCGGCGACAACCGGACCTATGTGGTTCGCGATACCGCCACCGATCCGTACGTCTCCCGAAACCCCAGCGTCGCGGGTGATTTCGGAATCCGCTTCTATGCCGCCGCGCCCGTCACGACAGACGATGGGCATCAGCTGGGAACTGTCAGTGTTCTCGACTCCGAGCCGGGTGACGTCACCGACGACCAGCTGGCCACCCTGGAGGATCTCGCCGCAATCGTGATGAAGGCACTCGAACTGCGACTGTCGGCGCTGACGACGGTTCGTGCCGAGCGCGAACTGCGTGACACCGCCCAGCAGTACGCCTCAGTGCTGCAGCGCGCCCTGCTGCCGTCGGCGCTGCCGGTGATCCCCGGTCTGTCGATGGCGGCGCACTATCACCCGGCCGCTTCCGGTCAGGTCGGCGGCGACTTCTATGACGTGTTCGGCGTGGCTCGCGACGAGTGGGCCGTTTTCCTCGGTGATGTCGAGGGCCACGGGGCGGGGGCCGCGGCCGTCACCGCCCTGGTGCGCCACACCCTGCGCGCGGCGGCTCTGCACTACGACGACCCGACCGACGGCCTCGACGAGCTCAACGCGGCGCTGATCGCCGACGCAGAAGAGCGACGATTCTGCACCGTCTTGTCGGGAAAGCTTCGACCCGAAGCCGACGGTTTCCGGATCACCCTGGCGACCGGGGGCCATCTGCCCGCTCTGCTGCTGGATCGCGACAGCGGATCCATTCGTCCGGTTCGCTCATCGGGCGGCATGTTGATCGGTGCCGTCGCGGACGCGACGTTCGAGGCGTGCGAGACGTTGCTGAGCCCGGGGCAAACCCTGCTCCTCTACACCGACGGGATCGTGGAGGCCCGGCCCGACGGGCACACCACCTTCGGCGAATCGGCCTTGCGGCTTTTCCTGGCTGAGCGGGTCGGACTGCCGGCCACCGAGCTGGTGGCCGAGTTGGCCGAACTGGTAGCTGTACTGCGTCCCGACGACGATGTGGCGTTCTTGGCGTTGACTGTGATTGACGCATCCGTTGGCGCGGTGCGTTAGCCTTGGACGGTCGGCCCGGTAGAATTTCGGGCATAGACAACGCGCCGCAAGCAGATCGGCGCACAGAGCTAGTAAGTTCTTGCCAGGTTCAGACGGAAGCCTCGCAGGCATTCTATGATTGCGAGCGCGCCGTCCGGCGCGCGTAGTGAGGTGAATCTTGGACGAACAAGCCACTGCCACCACCGGCACGACCACTGCGGCCAACACTGGGTGCGTGATCAACGAGGAGTGGTTCGGGCGGACGGTCGTCATATCTGCAGCCGGCGTAGTCGACATGCTGACGTCGCCTCAGCTCGAGGCCAGCATCACCACCTCGCTGACCAAGAACCCGACTGCCATCATCGTGGACCTGTCCGACGTCGACTTCCTGGCGTCCGCCGGAATGGGTGTTCTCGTCGCCGCCCGCGACAAAGCGTCCGCGGAGATCGGCTTCGGTGTCGTGGCCAGCGGGCCAGCCACAAGCCGGCCGCTCAAACTGGTCGGCCTCGCCGACATCATCGGCCTCTACGCAACATTGGATGAGGCGCGCGCCGCACTTGGTGAGTAATTCTCGGAAGTTGGGTATAAGAGATTTGCCATGACGACACCGAGTTACTCAAGTCACACAGCCGACGGTGACCGCTTCGCGCGCAACGATGTCGTCGCTGATGCGCACAACGCAGCCAGGGTTCGCGATGAGTTCGCGACCTGGCTGCGGGCCTGCGGAGATATCGATCGAGTTCGTTTCAGCGACATCGTGCTAGCGGTCAACGAAGCGCTGGCCAATACGGCCGAGTTTGCCTACCTCCTCAAGGGCGGGGTCGGCACCATCGACGTGGAAGCCGTGCGCGACGGCAACACCCTGACGATCACGATCGCCGACCAAGGTCAGTGGCGGGAGTCCACCCCCGCCACGCAGAGCCGCACGCGGGGTCGCGGCATCCCGTTGATGCGGGCGGTGGCCGATGACGTCACCATCGACTCCTCCGCGCTGGGCACCACCGTGTGCCTGCGCTTCGAGCAGGTTCACGCAGTCCAGAAATCCGACGACGACGCCCGAGTCGGATAGCTCTCAGGCCGGCTCGTAGCGCAGCATCGTGACGCCCGCGTCGGCATAGTCGCAGAACACCGGCTTCAGTCGCATCCCGATTTCCAGCTCCGCGGGTTCGGCGTTGACGATCTCCGTCGAGAACCGTGGCCCCTCATCCCATTGCACGACCGCGAGTAGCTGAGGCACCTCGCCGGCAAAGTGTGGTGCGACTGGCCGGTAGGCCACCGTGTACGTATACAGCGAAGCGGCTCCGGAAATCTCCCGCCATTCCAGATCGTCGGACAACGTGCCCGGCGCCAGCACCCGCGGGTAGAACACGTACTGCTGAGCCGACGGCGAATACTGAATCCGGATCCGGTGCTCGGCCAGGGCATCCCAGAACGGTTGGGTGGTCGGCGTCGGGATCGGCATCGGCTTGTCGAAGTCGCCCATGATTAGTCGCCTTCCAATACCAGGGTGGTTTGTTCGCTCAAGATGCCGCCATTGCCGGAGACGAAGGCACGGTTGCAGTCTGTGACCTGGGTGGCACCCGAGCGGCCCATGATCTGGCGGGTGGCGTCGCAGATGTGGTGCATCCCGCCGGCAGTGCCGGCCTGCCCATAGCCGAGCTGCCCGCCTGCGGTGTTCATCGGGAAATCGCCGCGGAACGTGAGGTCGTGCTCGGCGACGAACTGCAGGCCCTTGCCCTTCTGGCAGAAGCCGGCGTCCTCCAGACTGAGCAGCACGGTGATCGTGTAGCAGTCATAGATCGACACCATGTCCATGTCTGCCGGCGTCAGCCCGGCCATCGAGAACGCCGACGCCGCCGCCTTGATCATCGGAGTCTGCAACAACTCCTGGGCGTACGTCGGCGTCTTGTACGGCACCCGCTCGCCAAATCCTTTGATCCACACCGGGCGGTTGACGCTGCGACGGGCCAACTCGGCTCCGGTCACCAGCACCGCGGCGCCGCCCATCACCGGCATGACGATCTCGAGCATGTGCAACGGTGCGGCGATGACCGGACTGGTGAGCACGTCGTCGACGGTGATCGGCACGTCGCGGAAGATCGCGCCCGGCGTGTGGTTGGCGTTGACCCGTTGGTCGACGCTGATCTTGGCCATCACCCGTTCGTCATAGCCGTAGGTGGCGCCGTAGAGCGTCGCGACCTGACCATAGGGACCGTTCTGGCCGAGATTGCCGTAGGGGATCTCGAATTCGGCTTGCGGCGAGCCGTACCTGTTGCTCGACGCCCCGAAGTACATCAGCTCACTGACGTCGAGCGGCTTCTGCGCACTGACCGGTGTCATCGGTGTCGCGGGGATCACGCACAGCACCGCGTTGCACAGGCCCAGCTCGATGGCCGCCGCCGCCCGCCACACCATCGCCGCCGCGCTGGCCCCGCCGAGGTCGACCATCTCGGCGAAATTGGCTTTGATGCCCAAATATTCGATGACCGTCGACGGTACGAAGATCTGGGACTCCTGCAGATGCGTGGTGCAGATCCCGTCCACGTCGGAGGCCGACAAGCCGGCGTCGTCGAGGGCGGCCTTCGCCAGCCGTGCCCACTGCTCGAGGGTGAACTCGAGCGGGCCGGTCGGTCGCTTCGTGGAGGGAAGTTCGGTGTAGCCGACGATCGCGGCCTCTCCGCGCAGACCCATGCCGTCGTCCTCCAAGTCATTGCCCAATAACATTGAGCATGTAATCATATTGAGCGCTTAATGAGAATTGGATCCGGCGAGAGGTAGCTCACAGTGGCATCACCCCTGGACGGCAAGGTCGCCGTCGTCACCGGCACCAGCCGCGGCGTGGGCCTGGGCATCGCGCACGAATTACTGCGCGCCGGAGCCACTGTCATCGGCTGCTCACGCCGACCCCTCGATGCCATGCCCGGGGTGGCCGACAATCCGGCGTGGCTGGACCGTTCCTCGCAGCGGGTGTGCGACCAGGGCGACTACCGGGCCATCGACCACTTCGTCGACCAGGTGGTGGCCGACTACGGCCGCATCGACATCTTGGTCAACAACGCCGGGGGCACCGTGCCCGCGCCGAATGTCGAGAGCATCCCGAGCCTCGTCTCCCACATCCAGGGCGCGCCGACCTCCGACGACGAGTACGAACGCACAGTCTTGTTCCACGCCTTCGCGATCCAGATGAACCTGATCAGCCCGATGTGGTTCGCCATCCGGGTGTTCCGGCAGATGCGTGAACAGGACGGGGTCGGTTCGATCGTCAATATCTCCAGCGGCGCAGGACATCCCGCCGGTTCCCCGACGCTGGTGTCCTACGGTGCGGCGAAATCCGGCCTCAACCATCTGACCCGATCGCTGGCCGAGGAATGGGGACCGAAAGTTCGGGTGAACTGTTTGGCGCTGGGGCCGACGATGACCGACAACTTCAAGTCGTTCGTATTGCCCAAGGACGACCCGAACGGCGAGAAGTACTTCCACGCCGTGCCCATGCATCGCGCCGGAGAGCCTGATGAGGTGGGCCGCGCCGTGGTGTTCCTGTGCGGTGGCACAGCCGATTTCATCAACGGCACCACCATTGAGATCGACGGCGGCATGATGCCCGGTGTGCTCTACGAAGCCGGCCTCAAGACGATCACGGATCTGCTGTGAAGCGCGTCATCCAGTTCGCCACCGGCAACGTCGGCAAGCATGCGCTGCCGCTGATCATCGAGCGGCCCGACCTCGAGTTGATCGGGCTGCACGCCCACGGCCCCGACAAGGTCGGCCGCGACGCCGCCGACATCTGCGGCCGCTCCGAACCCACCGGGGTCATCGCCACCAATGACATCGACGCGCTGGTGGCTCTCGGCGCCGACTGCGTCGTCTACACCTCCCAGGCCGAAATGCGCCCACAGCAGGCGATCGAGGAGATCTGCCGATTTCTGCGGGCCGGCATCAACGTGGTCGGCACATCGATGGTGTGGCTGGTCGCTCCCCATCATGCTGACGCCTGGATCAGTGAACCGCTGGCTGCGGCCTGTGCCGAGGGCGGCACCTCGCTGTACATCAATGGCGTCGACCCCGGCTACTCCGGGGACAGCCTGGTCTACACCGCGCTGACGCTGGCCGGGCGTGCCACCGGCATCACGGTCTCGGAGATCTGTGACTACGGCAGTTATGACGACGCCGAATTCACCGGTGTCAGTTTCGGTTTCGGCACCACACCGGACCACACGCCGATCATGTTCACCCCGGGTGTGCTGTCCTCGCTGTGGGGCGGCCAGGTCCGCTCACTGGCTGATGTCCTGGGGGTCACGCTCGACGAGGTGCGGGAGTCGCACGAAAGCTGGGTGACACCCGAACCGATCGACTGCACGATGATGAGCGTTGCACCCGGTCACGTCGCCGCCGTCCGGTTCGCGGTGCAGGGGATCCGTGACGGGCAGCCGGTGATCACCATGGAACACGTCAACCGGCTCACCCCGATCACCGCGCCGGACTGGCCCTATCCGCCGGACGGGCGCCTCGGCGTGCACCGCGTGGTCGTGCATGGCAACCCCGGGGTGGAGATCAACACCCACCTGGGCCTGGACGGCGTCGACCACAACGACGGCGGTGTCATCTCGACCGCGGCGCGCGCGGTCAACGCGATCGACGCGGTATGCGCCGCACCCGTCGGCCTGGTGTCGGTCAAGGACCTACCTGCCGCGCATGCCGACCGCGTGATGTGGTGACGATGACACCCAAGATCGCGCCGCGGCGCCCGCCCGGCGGGAGTCAGGAACGTGCCGAACGCACCCGTGAGTCGGTGCTCGACGAGACGGTGCGCTGCGTCGTCGAAGAGGGGTTCGCCGCCGCCAGCGCCAAGCACATCGCCGAACGCGCCGGCGTCACCTGGGGCGTGGTGCAGTACCACTTCGGCGACCGCGACGGCCTGCTGATGGCTGTTGTCGACCGGGGTTTCACCGAACTGCTGGAACTGCTGCGCAGCCTGCCGCCGCCGTCGCCCACGCAGAGCCGCCGCAAGCGGGTTGAACTGGTGGTTCACGCCGCGTGGGCGGCGTTCTCCAGCCCGACCTCACGCGCCTCGCTGGAGATCCTCATCGGCACCCGGGCCATGCGCGACAAACGGGGGACCCGTCACCTCGTCGAATTGCAGAAGGCCATCTCAGATTTGAGCCGTGACATCGCCGAGGGGCTGGACAATCCACACGCGGCGGCCATCGGCGACCTGATCTGGGCCACCATGCGCGGGCTGGTGATCACCCAGTTGGTCATGGCCGGCGCTGCGCGCAGCAATCGGGAGCTGACCGCGCTGGTCGACGTGATCTGTTCTTACCTCGATTGCCACGGGCAAAGGCAATGAGCACCAAGCAAAGTCACAGTTAGGTCATAGGGGCGTGCCGAATCGGCGCGCCTGAGTGACTTTCGCACCGAGCCTTGGTGATCATGGCCGGATGACCGAACCGCTGGGTATCTCCGTGGGCACAGCCAGCCTGGTCGCCGCGCGGGCCGGGGCGGCGCCGGTGATCTGTCCCGCCGCGGTCACCCTCGGCGACCAGCTGTGGACCGATTTCGTCGACCGCGTCGGTGATCCGATCCCGCTGACGGGTGACGACGGCTTCGCCTATCGCGCCGAGCAGCTGCTGGCCGCGGCACTGTCCGGGCTGGCCGACACCGAGGGCTCGGGTTTGGCGGCGGTCTCGGGGATCGCGGTCCCGGCGCACTGGGGACCCGGCCGCCGTGACGCGCTACGCGATGCGCTCTGGAATCTGCCGGCGCTGGCGTCGGCGGCCGCTCCGCCGGTGCTGGTTTCCGACGCGACCGCGGCGCTGCGCTCACTGCAGAGCGATCCCGGGCTGCCCCGACATGGGGTGATCGTGGTGTGCGACTTCGGTGGCGGCGGCACATCCGTCACCCTGGCCGACGCGGCTGCCGACTACCGCCAGATCGGCGAGACGACCCGGTTCGCTGAACTGTCCGGCGAGGACACCGAATTCCTGCGCGCGTTGGACGGCACGTTGGAGCGCGCCAGGATCGGCCGAGCCGATGTCAGTGCCGTCGCCGTCATCGGCGAATCGGCGACACCGGTGGCCACGCGCCAGCTCTCCGAGCACCTGCAGATGCCGGCCACGGTCTCAGCCCATCCCCACCTAGATGCGGCGCTGGGGGCGGGCCTGGCCGCGGCCCGACAGCTGGCCGCCGATGCGCCGACCGGCATGGCGCCCGCGCCGTTGATTGCCGACCCCGGTCCGCAGTCGGCAACGATGGCCGCTCCGCTTGCCTGGTCCAACGACGACGCGCCGGATGAGACCGGCGGGTACGAGCCGTCCTACGGCTACAGCGACGCCGACTACCGCGATTACAGCGACGCCGAGGACGACGACCTGTCGATCCTCGGTGGGGAACCGCCTCAGAAGCGCGGATCCAGCCTGACCCGCAGTGTGCCGCTGCTGCTCGGCGGGGCGGCCGCCGTCGCTGCGGTCGCCGTCGGCGGCTTCGCCTACACCCTCACCGGGACCAGCACGCCGAGCACCCCATCGGTCAAACCCCTTCCGGCGACCGCGGTTTCGTCGATCGTGAGCCCACCGCAAGCGCCGCCGCCTGCGGAAACCGTCACGATGACCAACCCGCCGGTCCAGACCGTCACGGAGCAGGCGCCCGCCCAGCAGGCCCCGACCACCATCGTGACCGTGGAGACCACGACCACGACCCCGCCGACCACCACGACCACGACGACAACCACCACCACAACGACAACGACGACGACAACGCCGACAACCACGACCACGACACCGACCACCACGACGACCACCACCGACTGGGACACCACGACCACCTCGACGCGCCGGCCGTTGATCCCCGGATTGCCGCCGCCACCACGGATTCCCGGCCTGCCGCCGGCACCTAACCTCAACGTGATGCCCTGACGGTGCTCAGCGGGGCTGGGCTCCCGGCACGCTCGTGCGCGCGGCGACCGATTGCGCCGAGCCGGTATCGAACACCGCGATGGTGACGTCGTCGTCGCGGTATCCGCCGATCCGGTGCAGTCCGGGTGTAGCGGCGATGATCGCGGTCACGGCGTCACCGGATAGCGGATAGTCGGACACCGGGTGACGCCAATGGGCGCTGAGGATCGTGGCGTGCGGCTGAAGCCGCGGGATTTCCCGGGCCAGGGTTTCCTGCAGTGTCGCAGCGTCGAAGTAGTAGCCGACTTCGGAGATCACGACCAGATCGAAATCGGTTGCCGGCCATTCGGTATCGAATGAGCGATTCAACAGTGTGACGGAGTCGCGCAATCCGCGGGCGCGCAGCCTGGCGTCGGCGTGCGCCAGCGCGGCGTCGGCGACATCGACGGCTGTCACGTGATCGCATCGGGTGCTCAGCTGTTCGGTGAGCACCCCGATCGAGCATCCCGGCTCGAAGGCGTGCTGGTACCGCTCGCGGGGGAGTAGCGCCATCGTGATCGCATACTTGCGCCGTTCGTACCACCGTGAGGCGAGCTCCCACGGATCGGCGGACTCGGCGTAGAGGGCGTCGAAGTAGCTGTGAGGCAGACCGGACGTCACCGGAACACCACCTCTCCGACACGATCCAACCGCTCCAACACATACGGCGGAAGAATCGGCTCGCGGCCGGCGGCGTCGCTCTCGAGCTGACTTCGAAACGACGCAACCGCCTGCCGTTTACGCTGCACCGCAACCGGATCCGTGACGATCCGTACGGCGTGCCGCCACGGCACGGCGTCATCTCCGGGACGGGCCCAATGCCACATCCAGATCGGATACTCCAGCAGCACAGCCCCGGTGCGGGACGTGGCGACAGCAGCGGCCCGGCCAACCGCTTCGTGATCGGGATGACCGTCGCCGCGCCACGTCGCCGCGCACCAGGTGCCCGCAGGGCGAGCCGTCAGAATGGCGGTCAGGATATCGGCGAGCCGGGATTCGTTCTCGTCGAGCTTGCCGTCGGGAAGGCCGAGGAAATCCGGCATCGGAAGACCGAGAGCCGCTGCCGCGGTGCGTGATTCACTGCGCCTGGACTCTTCGAGTCGAGCCTGCTCGGCGACCGACAGTCCCGGCCAGGCCGCACCGCCGTCGCTGGCGATGACGGTACACACCTCGACGCCGCGGGCCGCGACCTCGCAGGCCGCTGCCCCGAAGCCGAGTATCTCATCGTCCGGATGGGGTGCCACCACGACCAGGCTCGGGCACTGGTCCAGTGATAACGGCGCAAGCGGGTCCAGGTGCCGAAGCCATTCCTCGGCGGGTGTTCCACCGCCGGAGATCGGCACGGCCGCGAACCGTGCCGCGTTGCCGGGCGGCGCGCTCATCGGGCCACCAGCAGGCCCAGCGCCGCGAGATCCTTCTCGGCGTGACTCTGCCTGACGTACATGGTCAGATCGGCGACGCGGCGGGCATGGGCCTCATCCATGGCCAGCGGTGTGGGGCCCAGTGCCCGTGCGGTTCGGCCGATGGCCTCGTCGACCGCGGTTTCGACGGCGGCCCGTAGTCGCCGGGCCGCGACCTGTCCTGTGCTGCGCGGCGCCGCGTCCACCTGTTCAGCGGTACTCACCATCAGGGCGTCCGCCGCGGCCAGAGCGGCATCGACGGCGCCGAGATGCGCTGCGGCGTAGGGTTTGTCGCTCTGATGCTCGGCGACCGCGCGATACAGCGGTGCTGCCACCGCGCGGGCCGCACCCAGCCAGCAGGCCGCCACGCCGGCTGCGCCGTGCCAGAAGCCCGGCCGGGTCAGGTACTCGTCGGGACCGCCGACCGGGGTGGCCGGCGCGGCGCTGAAGCGCACGGAGCGGGTGTCCGAGTCGGCCATGCCCGCGTTACGCCACGTGCTCGCCAGCGGCTGAACGCCCGGGCCGTGCAGGTCGACGGCGTAGAGGCCGCGGGCACCTGTCTGGGTGTGGGCTGTCACCAGCGCGTCGGCGCACAGCCCGGCGCCCGAGCACCATGCCTTGATGCCGCTCACCGTCACACCGTCGTCGTCGTGATGCGCGGTGACGGTCGCGCCGGGCGCCTCGGCTGGCCACACGCCCCACAACCGGCCCGGCTGTGCCCGCGGCCCGTGCAGCTCGGCGAGGATCGCAATCGCGTCGGTGTGCGCCTCCGCCAGCCGGCCGGCCACCACATCGCGTTCGCACAGCGCGGCCAGTGTCTGCCAGCGGGTGAGGGTGCCACCCGAGCCGGGTAGCGGCAGGTTCAGCTCGCCAGCGTCGAGCCAGCGCTGCACCGTCGTGATGGTCATGCCGAGTCGCGTTGCGGATCGGCCATCATCCCCCGCAAATGGGCGGCGAATCCGGCTGGGGCGCGACCGATCTGGCGTGCGGACGTGGTCACCGAGAGTCGGGTGTCGCGCCGGATCCGGAATCCGGCCACCTCGAATCGATGGACCAGATCGACGTCCTCGCCGCTCGCCAGTGGGCCGAATCCACCGACATGCCAGTATGCGTCAGCTGCGAAACCCATGTTCGCGCCGTGGACGTGGTCGTGCGCGACTCGGCCTGGCTGGATCTTGGCGTGATACGCGCGAAGGTATCGGCGAACGGCATTGACCGGGATCTGGCGCCAGCTGGCGATTCGCACGACGCCGAGCACCATGTCGGCACCTGCGCCGAGTTGGCGGACCAGCCAGTTCGCGTCCACCCGGCTGTCCGCGTCGGTGGTTGCATACCAGGTGGTCGGGCCACTCAGACCCTGGTCGCGGGCGAACGAGAAGCCGGCGGCCCGCGCCTCGCCCACGTTGTGTGCGTCGATCTCGAGGAAGTGCACATCGGTGCCGAAACGCTCCGCCAGTGCGCTGCTGCCGTCGTCACAGCTGTCCAGCACGATCACCACGGTGACCGCGACATCGGCCCGCGCGGCCGCAGCCGCAATCGCCGTCAGGCATTCCGGCAATGCCGACGCTTCGTTGTGGGCGGGGACAACGATCACCGCGCGGTCGAAATCAGCAGCAGTCACGGCAGCGGATAGCCGGTCTGAGGTGTTTTCACACTTCGTCGGCTTGCGCGGGTCAGCTCAGCGGGGCGAGGCCGGCACCGGTCAGCACGTAGCCGGCGGCGGAGTCGGCCCGATCGACCGTCACCAGGTCGATCAGCGCTTGCCCCGCGAGCTCCGGCGTGATCACCGGTCCGAGCTGCTGGATGAAGGCGTCCTCGGTCAGTCCGGCCTGGTGGGCGTAAGCCCGGATGCCGGCCCGTCCGACGTCGCCGGCCGGAGTCATCCTCGGCATCACGGTGGTGAAGGTGACGCCCAGGCCGGCGCGCTCGGATTCCATGTGCGCGTACTGAGCGATGAATCGTTGAGTGGCTTTGGCCCCGGCATAGCCGCCGCTGAGCGGCGATCCGTTCAGTGCCGCGCCGCTGCTGACGATGACCACCCTGCTGCCTGGCGGCAGTGGCTTCAGAAGAGCTGCCTGCGCCCAGGCGAAGGCGATCTTCACATCGGCGTCCCAGTTGACCGAGAACGTCTCCCAGGAGTGCTGCACCAGCTCGCGCATCACGGGGGTGGCTCCCGCGACGATGATCACGGTGTTCGGCTCCTGCTCATCGAGTACGCACCGCGCTGCGGCCGCATCACTGGCATCGGCGACCCGCGTGCGGACGGTGGGATGAGTGTCGGTCAGTGCGGCCAACGCTGCGCCGTCGCGGGCGAGCGCGACCACGTCGGCACCGGATTCGGCGAAGGCGGCGGCGATGCCATGCCCCAACCCGCGACTGGCACCCACCACGAGCACCTTCAGTTCATGCAGTTCGGTCATGTCACTCCCTTTCGTTTGGTGGTTCGCCTGCTACGTGGCCGGTGTGCCGAGGAGCGCGGCGTATTGGTTCTCGAGTGCTTTGGCGGCTCCATCTCGCCACCGCTGCTCGAGTGACTGCGCCATGGGGTCGGGAAAGATGTCGTCGTGGCCACTCTCGATTGCGTCAAAGACCGCCGCCGCAACGAATTCCGGTGTGGCCTTGGGGATATCGACCCCGCGACTCATATCGGTGTCGACCGGACCGGTGAGAATCGCGTGGACGCGAACTCCTCGGGGAGCGAGTAGCGCCCGCAGCGACTGGGTGAGATTGAATGTGGCGGCTTTGGAGATGGAGTACGCCGGGATCAGCGGTAGCGGCGCAAGCGCGTTCAGCGACGAGTTGTTCACGATGGTGCCGCGTGATTCGAGGAGCTTCGGCAGGAACGCCGCAACGACGTCGTAGGTGCCGAAGAAGTTGACGGCGAGGTGACGTTCGATCACGACTCGATCGGACAAATCGTCGTAGTCGGCGACGCCGGCATTGTTGATCAGGATGTCCAACGAGCCCACCTGCTCGGTGGCGCGTCGAATCTGCTCCCGGTCGGTGACATCCATCGTCACCGACCGGATCCGGTCGTCCGAGTCGGCGAACGGTCGACGTGTGGCGGCGTAGACGCACCTGGCGTCTCTGCGCAGCGCTTCGTGCACCAGTGCCCGACCGATTCCCCGATTGGCACCGGTCACGAGCACCGTTTTATCCGCGATGGGCATAGTTCCTCCTTGGCAACAAACAACCTGTCGAAGAGATAGATGCGCGGCCCCGTCCTAAGTGAGCGGTGAGTTCGCGATCACTTTTGCGCCCGCCGAACGTCAGTACAGGTGGGCGTCGCGCAGCGCGGCCGATACGTGCGAGGTGAAGCGGTGACATGGCATGACAGCCAATCTGATCGACAAGGCGCGGGCAGGCGACAGCGACGCGTTCCGCGCGCTGACCGAACCGCACCGTCGCGAACTCGAGGTGCACTGTTATCGGATGCTCGGCTCGCTGCACGACGCCGAAGACATGGTCCAGAACACGATGCTGGCGGCCTGGCGGGCGCTGGACGGATTCGAGGAGCGGGCATCGGTACGCACGTGGCTGTACCGCATCGCCACCAATCAGTGTCTGGGCGTGTTGCGTTCGGGACGGCGAAAGCGGGAGGCTGTGGAGATCGGCATCGCTGAGAATGGCCTGCCCGAGCCGACGCACTACGGCGACATCGTCTGGCTGGAGCCCATCCCCGATCATCTACTGGACGTCGCGGATGTGTCTGCCCTCGGACCGGAGGCCGCATACGAGCAGCAGGAAGCCATTTCGCTGGCGTTCGTGACCGCGTTGCAGATGCTCCCGGCGCGTCAGCGCGCCGTGCTCATCCTGCGCGATGTGCTGGGTTTCCGTACCGCCGAGGTGTCCGAGATGCTCGGCGCCACAGTCGCATCGGTGAACAGCGCACTGAAGCGGGCGCGCGAGACGGTCGGCAGGAGCGGCCGGGATGCCGAACCGCCCGAACCGAATTCGTCGGCGGAGCAGGCGCTGGTCGCGGACTTCGTGCACGCCTACCAAACCGGTGACGTTGAGGCATTGGTGCGTCTGTTGACCGCCGACGTACGGGTGTCCATGCCGCCGATCCCGTTGGAGTATCACGGCCTCGACGCCGTCGCGGGCTTCTACGCCAAAGTCCTCCGCGAGCGGACCTACACGCTGGTGGCTACCCGCGCCAACGGTCAGCCGGCCTTCGGGGCCTACCTCAGAACGGGCGTCGACCCCACTCGTCACGCCGCCGGTCTGTTGGTCCTCGATCTGGCCGGCGAGCGGATCTGCGGGCTGACCCGATTCGACAACGATGTGATGCCGCGATTCGGGCTGCCGCGAACGCTGCACGACTGATACCGGTCAGCGCGGATGTGCTTGTGCCGCATCGACGATCTTGGCCGCGACTTCGGCCAACGGCACGTTCGTGTCGTGCGACAGCTGCCGCAGCATCTCGAACGCCTGGTTGGCGTCCGTGCTGTAGCGCTCCATGATCATTCCCTTGGCCTGCCCGATGATGTCGCGGCTGGCCAACGCCTTCTGAAACTGTGACTCGCGATGGCCCGCGTCCCACACCAGCGCCGAGTGCGCCGCGAACAGCGACCCGAGGTGGCGGGTGTGGTCGTCGAACGCATGCGGGCGATCGGCGAAGACGTTCAGCGCGCCTATCGACGTGCCCGTCATGAACAGCTGAAAACCCATGATGCTGCGCACCGCTGTGGTCTCTAGCGCCTCGGCGCAAAAGGCCGGCCAGCGCGTCTCCCGAGAAAGATCCTCGACGTGGACCACTCGGTGCTCCCACGCGGTTGACAGGCACGGCCCCTCTCCGGTGCGGCGTTGAATGTCGTCGATGCGGACCGCGGCCTGAGTCGTCGCCGCGGGGGTGTCGATCTCGAATTGATCCGCCGTCACAGTGATGTTCGCGTACTCCGCACCGGGCAATTCCGCGGCGGCATGCTCCACGAGTTCGGCGGCGACACCGCCATCGAGGCTTCGCCGTTCGTACAGGCGCCGGGTGATGTCGGCAATACGGGCAGCGGCGTCCGCAACGGGGAATCCTCGGTCGACCGACATGACAGATGCCATACCCGCCACGATGGTTGGTGCAACATCGGCGCAAAGGAGATGCGATGACCGAGCAGACCCGCGTTCGGCGCGGACCGATCACGCGTAACGCCACCGGTCTGACGTCGGCCGAGGCTTTTGTCATCATCGCGATCGCGACGATCCTGCTGACCCGGCTCTATCTTCAGCTCACCGGCTACCCGCAGGTCGGCGGCGGCGACCTGCACATCGCGCACGCGCTGTGGGGCGGTGCACTGATGATGCTCGCCCTGCTGATCGGGTGGATGGTCCTGGGCTCGGGCCCGCGGTCGCTGACCGTGGTGCTGGGCGGGATCGGCTTCGGCTTGTTCCTCGATGAGGTAGGCAAATTCGTCACCAAGAACAACGACTACTTCTACGGGCCGGCCGCCGAGATCATGTACATCCTGGTCTGCCTGATCCTGGCCGGCGCCCGCCTGGTGCGGGCCATTCGGCCACTCAGTGCGCGTGAATGCCTGGCGTCCTCGGCGGCGATCGCCGCCGACGGGGTGGCCCGTGGCCTGCCGGACCACCGCCGCGAGATCGGTTTGCGACTCGTCGAATACGCCCGAGCCAGGGGAGCGTCGACCGACGAGATCGAGCACGTCCGCGCGCTGTTGGTCTCGGCTGCGCACGCCACCGACCGCGGCTATCGGGCGCGGCGGTGGGCGGAACGATTGATTCCCAACGTATTTCGAAGCCCGAAGTGGGTGCCCTGGGTGGGCTGGCTGTTGGTGGCCGGTGCGGTGCTCGGCCTGCTCTTCCACGCGCTGGGCATCGTGTTGGGCGGCTACTTCTATCAAGACAGTCATGTCTCGATTCATCTGGCCGGCAAGACCCCGGCCACCATCATCCTGATGATCGGCGCCGCGCTGACCCTGGCGATGGCGCTGCCCGCGATGATCGCGCTACCGCGCACGACGAAGTTGTGGCCGCTGCGGCTGCTCCGTACCGGCGCTCTGGTGTTCACTCTCCTCAGCGCGCTGGTGCACTTCGCGACCGAAGGATTCGCCGCTCTGATCACCCTGTCCATCGGCCTGTTCGGCTTGGCGATCCTGTCCTACCAAGTCGACGTCGCGGCGCAGCGGGCCGCGCCTACACCACCGACAGGTAGCGCCGAGTGATCACCCGCTGAACCAGGGACGCGACCGGCGCCCCGATCTGACTCCACCAGGTTGCCGGCGTGGAGAAGGCCACCACCTCGGCGTGGACCGATTCATCGCTGGGCTCGAAGCGCACGCCGAACATCTCCTCGCCCGAGACCGCGTGACCGGGCAGACTGCCGTAGGCGAAGCCACGGCGATTGGGCTCGTCGAGCACGTACACCACCCGACACGGTGCGACGAACGGTCCGAGCCGGCCGAGCACATCGGTGCCCACCTCGGCCACCTCCGTGGTGGCGGTGACTCGCAGACCGGCACCGCGCAGCATCCCGTAGCGCATCACCGAGTCCGCCGCGCGCTCGAAGCGCGCCCGCCCACTGCCGATGCGCGACGACAACCGCACATGGTGGTACCCCGCCGGCAAACCCGCCGCCGTCGCGCCCACCTCGGCGTAGGTCAACGGACGGTCGGCCAGGTCGCTGAGCTTCACCGCTACAGCCTGCCACCGCTTACGTACTCTCGACGTGAGCAGCCCGCATCCGGCGGCATACGGTAACCAGGTGGTAGAGGACATGACGGCGGCGCTCCATCCCGGTGGCGGATTCAACCCGCCGGTGCCGACGGGCAGGGGCGGTCCCGATTACGGCCGGTTCATCGATGCGGTGCGTGATCTGCAGGACCATGCCCGCGCCGTCGACGCGCCCGACGATGTGATCACCGAAGTCGCCGACCTCCTCGAGCGGGCGTCGGCCCTGCTGGAGCCGTACGACGCCGACGAATGGACCACGCCATCGGGCCGGCGTACCGACCTGCCGATGCGGGGCAACATCCTGTCGATTCCCAACGAGACGGAGATCGGTGAGGACGGGCGGCTGCGCGGCTGGGCCCGGTTCCGGCGCTACCACCTGGGCCGCAACGGGGCCGTGCACGGCGGCCTGATCGCCCACCTCTTCGACTCGGTGCTCGGCAAGACGTCGTTCGTGCTGACCGGCGGTCCGTATCAGCGCACCGCCTACCTGCACGTCAACTACCGCAAGATCGTGCCCATCGAAACGGAACTCCAGGTCGAGGCCGGTGTGGTGCGCACCGAGGGCCGCAAGATCTTCGTCGACATCCGGCTGTCCGACGGTGACGACCTGCTGGCCGACGGCGAAGGGCTGTTCGTACTGCTGAAACCGGGTCAACCGTGAAGCGATTTCTGCACCACTGGAAGCAGCGGCGGGAGCGGCTGCGGCACCGCCGGGTCGCCGACTTCGTCTATCGGGCGGTCGTCGGCGTCGTCGGGCTCGCCGTTCTTGCCGTCGGGATCGTCGCCATTCCCTACCCGGGCCCCGGCTGGGCGATCGTGTTCGTCGGGCTCGCGATCTTGGCCAGCGAGTTCTATTGGGCGCATCGCACCCTGTCGTTCACCCGGGACCGCTACGACAGTGTCATGGCATGGTTCCGCAGGCAGGGCAGGTGGGTGCAGGCGCTGGGCGCGGTGTTCACCGCCGCGGTCGTGGTGGCCACGCTGTGGCTGTTGGGCGCGGTGGGCTGGTCGGCGGGACTGCTCGGCATCGACCATCCGGCCTTGGACAGCCCCATCGGCCTCGGTGCCTGACCAGCACCCCGATAGCATGGTCGGCGATTCCTGCCGCCCCCGGCGAGAATCGGATCGAGCCCCACTACGCCGAAAGAGGCCCGCAATGACCGCCCCCGCACACCCCGCCCCAGCAGCACCGATCCGGGTGCCTGCCGGGACCACCGCGGGCGCTGCGGTGCGCGAGGCGGGACTGCCGAGCCGCGGCGAACCCGGCGCGATCGTCGTGGTGCGTGACGCCGAGGACAAGCTGCGTGACCTGAGCTGGACGCCGGACGCCGACGCCGACGTCATCCCGGTGGCCGCCGACACTGAGGACGGCCGCAGCGTGATCCGGCACTCGGCCGCCCACGTCCTGGCCCAGGCCGTGCAGGAACTCTTCCCGCAGGCCAAACTCGGCATCGGCCCGCCGATCACGGACGGTTTCTACTACGACTTCGACGTGCCCGAGGCGTTCACTCCCGAGGACTTGGCGAAGCTCGAGAAGCGGATGGCCAAGATCGTCAAGGACGGTCAGTTGTTCTCGCGGCGGGTGTACGAGTCCAAGGACCAAGCCCGCGCCGAACTCGCAAACGAGCCTTACAAGCTCGAACTGGTTGACGATAAGTCGGGTGACGCCGACATCATGGAGGTCGGCGGCGACGAGCTGACTGCCTACGACAACCTCAATCCCCGCACGCGTGAACGGGTTTGGGGTGATCTGTGCCGCGGTCCGCACATTCCGACCACCAGGTACATTCCCGCGTTCAAGCTCACCCGAAGCTCGGCGGCCTACTGGCGCGGCGACCAGAACAACGCCAGCCTGCAGCGCATCTACGGCACGGCGTGGGAATCGCAGGAGGCGCTGGACCGCCACCTCGAGCTGATCGAGGAGGCGCAGCGCCGCGACCACCGCAAGCTCGGCGTCGAGCTGGACCTGTTCAGCTTCCCCGACGAATTGGGCTCCGGCCTACCGGTTTTCCACCCCAAGGGCGGCATCATCCGACGTGAGCTCGAAGACTATTCGCGTCGCAAGCACGAGCAGGCCGGCTACGAGTTCGTCAACACCCCGCATATCACCAAAGAACAGCTCTACATCACGTCCGGCCACCTGGAGTGGTACGCCGACGGCATGTTCCCCCCGATGCACATCGACGCCGAGTTCGCCGAGGACGGCACGCTGCGCAAGCCGGGGCAGGATTACTACCTCAAGCCGATGAACTGCCCGATGCACCACCTGATCTACCGGTCGCGGGGGCGGTCGTATCGGGAACTTCCGTTGCGGCTCTTCGAATTCGGCTCGGTGTACCGCTACGAGAAGTCCGGCGTGGTGCACGGGTTGACCCGGGTGCGCGGCATGACCCAGGACGACGCCCACATCTACACCACCCGCGAGCAGATGCGCGACGAGCTGGCATCGCTGCTGCGGTTCGTGCTCGACCTGCTCGCCGACTACGGCCTCGACGACTTCTATCTGGAGCTGTCCACCCGGAACCCGGACAAGTCCGTCGGCTCCGACGAGATGTGGGACGAGGCCACCGAGACCCTGCGTCAGGTCGCCGAGGAATCCGGTCTGCAGCTGGTGCCCGACCCCGGTGGCGCCGCGTTCTACGGGCCGAAGATCTCCGTCCAGGTCAAGGATGCGCTGGGCCGCAGCTGGCAGATGTCGACCATCCAGCTCGACTTCAACATGCCGGACCGTTTCGAGCTGGAGTACACCGCAGCCGACGGCTCCCGGCAGCGGCCGGTGCTGATCCACCGCGCACTGTTCGGTTCGATCGAGCGGTTCTTCGGGGTGCTCACCGAGCACTACGCCGGTGCCTTCCCGGTGTGGCTGGCGCCGGTGCAGGTGGTCGGCATACCGGTGGCCGACGCGCACCTGCCGTATCTGGAAGATGTTGCCGCTGAGCTCAAATCGCGTGGGGTGCGGGTCGCCGTCGATTCCAGCGACGATCGGATGGCCAAGAAGATCGTCAACCACACCAACCAGAAGGTGCCGTTCATGCTGCTTGCGGGCGACCGCGACGTCGAGGCAGGCGCGGTGAGCTTCCGGTTCGGAGACCGCACCCAGATCAACGGAGTGCCGCGCGGGCAGGCGGTCGAGACGATTGTGAAGTGGATCGCCGATCGCGAGAATGCCGCCCCCACAGCCGAACTGGTGAAGGTCGACGGTGGCTGACAACGCAGAGGCGTTCATCGACCGAGGCGCGGGTGAGCCCGACCGCCTGCAGCGGCTGTGGACACCGCACCGGATGAACTACATCCTCGACGTGCCCGCGAACAAGGCCGAAAAGGGATCCGCCGGATCGGCGGGATCTGCTGGATCCTCCGAGCCGTTCAGCTTGATACCCACCCTGCCCGACGAGGACGGTCTGGTGGTGGCCCGCGGCGAACAGGTCTACGTCGTGCTCAATCTCTACCCGTACAACCCGGGCCATCTGATGGTGGTGCCGTACCGGCGGGTGTCGGAACTGGAGGATTTGTCCATTGGTGAGAGCGCTGAGCTGATGGCGTTCACCCAGAAGGCGATTCGCGTCATCAAGTCGGTGTCGAGCCCGGACGGCTTCAACGTCGGGCTCAACCTCGGCAGGTCCGCCGGGGGTTCGCTGGCCGAGCACTTGCACATGCATGTGGTGCCCCGCTGGGCCGGCGACGCCAATTTCATCACCGTCGTCGGTGAGACAAAGGTGATCCCGCAGCTGCTGCGCGACACCCGCAAGCTGCTGGCCGACGAGTGGTCGGCGCAGCCGTGAGCGACTTCTACCTGATGACGCGGGCGGCGTACGCCAAGCTCAGCACGCCGGTGGCGAAGGCCGCGCTCAAGATCGGGCTGACCCCCGACATGGTGACGATCATCGGCACCGCTGGTTCGGTTCTGGCCGCGCTCATCATGTTCCCGATCGGGCAGCTCTGGTGGGGCTCGGTGGCCGTGTTCGTCTTCGTTCTGGCCGACATGCTCGACGGCGCGATGGCGCGCCAGCGCGGCGGCGGTACCCGCTTCGGCGCGGTCCTCGATGCCACCTGTGACCGGATCAGCGACGGCGCGATCTTCTGCGGGCTGCTGTGGTGGGTGGCCTTCAGCATGCACAGCTCGTCGCTGGCGGTGGCCACGATGATCTGCCTGGTGACCTCCCAGGTGATCTCCTACGTCAAGGCCCGCGCGGAGGCCAGCGGTCTCGAGGGTGGCGGCGGTCTGATCGAGCGTCCGGAACGGCTGATCATCGTGCTGGTCGGTGCCGGTTTCTCCGACCTGCCGTTCTTCCCGATGCCGGTGGTGTTGCCCATCGCGATGTGGCTGCTGGCGGTGACCAGCCTGGTGACGGTCGGCCAGCGGGTGCACTCGGTGCGTTCCAGCCCGGGCGCCATGGACAAGATCGCGCCGGCCGCCCCGCAGCCGATCGGCGACGACGCCGAGGGCACCGAGCCGTGATCAGCACTCCGGGGCAACTCTGGACGGCCGGACGCAATCGTCTGCCGCGCACCGACCTGCTCAGCGACCTCGGCTACGCCGCGGGGTGGCGGGTGGTGCGTGCGATGCCGGAATTCCTGGCGCGCAACGCTTTCGACGCCGGGGCTTGGTATGCGGCCCAAGGCGGCGGCCCCGAGCAGCTGCGCAAGAATCTGGCCCGGGTCATCGGCGCCACCCCCGCCGAGGTGCCGGACTCGCTGGTTCGTGCTTCGCTGGCGTCCTACGCCCGATACTGGCGGGAGGCATTCCGGTTGCCGACGATGGATCACAAAGCGCTGGGCGCCCAGATCGACAAGGCGGTGACGGGCAAGCAGCACCTGGAGGCGGCCCTGGCCGCCGGGCGGGGCGCCGTGCTCGCGCTGCCGCACAGCGGCAACTGGGATATGGCCGGGGTCTGGCTGGTCCAGGCCAACGGCACCTTCACCACGGTCGCCGAGCGTCTCAAGCCCGAGTCGCTCTACAAGCGCTTCCTCGACTACCGGGAGAGTCTCGGTTTCGAGGTGTTGCCGCTGACCGGCGGCGAACGACCCGCTTACGAGGTCCTCGTCGAACGGCTCAATGACAACCGCGTGGTGTGCCTGATGGCCGAACGTGACCTGAGCCGCTCGGGCGTGCCGGTCGATCTGTTGGGGGAGGCCACCCGGATGCCGGCCGGCTCGGCCAAACTTGCGGTGGAAACCGGCGCGGCCCTGCTGCCGGTGCACTCCTGGTTCACCGACGACGGCTGGGCCGTCGACTTCTACCCCGAACTGGACTGCTCCAGCGGCGACGTCGGCGTGATCACTCAAGCGCTGGCCGACCGGTTCGGCACCAATATCGCCGCGCACCCCGAGGACTGGCACATGATGCAGCCGCAGTGGCTGGCCGACCTGTCCGATGAGCGGCAGGCCCGGCTGAGGGAGGATCGGCGGGCTGGAGAAGGCCCGAGCTGATGCGGATCGGGATGGTCTGCCCGTACTCGTTCGACGTGCCCGGTGGGGTGCAGTCGCACATTCTGCAGCTGGCCGAGGTGATGCGCGGGCGCGGACACGAGGTCAGCGTGCTCGCCCCGTCGTCCCCGCATGTCGAGCTGCCCGAATACGTCGTCTCCGGCGGCAAGGCGGTCCCGATTCCCTACAACGGGTCGGTGGCCCGGCTGAGGTTCGGGCCGGCCACCCATCGCAAGGTCAAGAAGTGGCTCATCGGCGGTGACTTCGACGTACTGCACCTGCACGAGCCCAACGCACCCAGCTTGTCGATGCTGGCACTGCAGGCGGCCGAAGGCCCGATCGTCGCCACCTTTCACACCTCAACCACAAAGTCGTTGACACTCAGCGTGTTTCAGGGAATCCTGCGGCCGTATCACGAGAAGATCGTCGGCCGGATCGCGGTGTCCGACCTGGCGCGGCGCTGGCAGATGGAAGCGCTGGGTTCCGACGCCGTCGAGATTCCGAACGGCGTCGACGTGGCCGCCCTGGCGTCGGCACCGCGTCTGGACGGCTACCCGCGTCCCGGCAAGACGGTGCTGTTCCTGGGGCGGTTCGACGAACCGCGTAAGGGGATGGCGGTCCTGGTCGGGGCGCTGCCCCGGTTGGTCGAGCGGTTCGCCGATGTCGAGATCTTGATCGTCGGGCGAGGTGACGAGGACAAGCTGCGGGAGGAGTGCGGGGAGCTGGCCGGCCACCTGCGGTTCCTCGGTCAGGTCGACGACGCCGAGAAAGCGGCCGCACTGCGCAGCGCCGACGTCTACTGTGCGCCGCACACCGGCGGTGAGAGCTTCGGCATCGTGCTGGTCGAGGCGATGGCCGCAGGCACTCCGGTGGTGGCCAGCGACCTCGACGCGTTCCGTCGGGTGCTGCTCGACGGCAAGGCCGGCCGGCTGGTTCCCGTCGACGACGCCGCTGCCATGGCCGACGCGCTGATCGAGCTGCTCGACGACGAAGGTCTGTGCGCGCGGTACGTGAAAGCCGCCGACGTTGCGGTGCGCCGCTACGACTGGCCGGTGGTGGCCGACCAGATCATGCGGGTCTACGAGACGGTCGCGGGGGCCGGGATCAAAGTCACGGTGGCGGGTTCGGCGGGCCGGAGCGAAGCGACCCGGGGGTTGAGCTAAGTGCCTGCCCCGCTGTACTGGTCGCTGACCGGGATCCTGATCATCGTGCTGGTGGTCAGCGCCATGCTGGCCCTGCAGACCGCCAGCCGGCTGGACCGCCTCCACATCCGCTACGACCTGTCCTGGCAGGCGCTCGACGGGGCGCTGGCCCGGCGCGCGGTGGTGGCCCGCGCGGTGGCCGCCGACACCTATCGCGGACGACCCGAAGGCAAGCGGCTCGCGGCGCTGGCCGATGCCGCCGAGCGGGCCCCTCGAAGCGGTCGCGAAGCCGCCGAGAACGAGCTGTCGGCCGCGTTGGCGATGGTCGATCCGACGTCGATGCCGGCGTCGCTGGTCGCCGAACTCGCCGACGCGGAAGCCCGGGTTCTGCTGGCCCGCCGATTCCACAACGACGCCGTGCGCGACACCCTGGCGTTGCGCGAACGGCGTCCGGTCCGGTGGTTGCGGCTGGCCGGTACCGCACCGCTGCCGACGTACTTCGAGATCGCCGAGCGAGTTCCCGAAGCCACCCCGGATGGTGCCGGTCAGGTGGATCGCCGCACCTCGGCACGCGTGGTCCTGCTCGACGATCAGGGTGCGGTGCTGTTGTTCTGCGGATCCGACCCGGCCTTCACCGGCGGGGAGGCGCCTCGGTGGTGGTTCACCGTCGGCGGGCAGGCACTGCCCGGCGAACGGCTGGTTGATGCCGCGGTCCGGGAGATCCTCGAGGAGACCGGGCTGCGCGTCGACCCGGACGCGATGGTGGGGCCGGTGTGGCGGCGGGAGTCGCTCATCGATTTCAACGGCACCGTCATCGCCAGCCAGGAGTTCTACTTCGTGCACCGCACCGTCCGCTTCGAACCGACCGCGGCGGGGCGGACCCCGCTGGAGCTGCGGTACATTCACGGCCACAGATGGTGTGACTCCAGCACGATCGATCAGCTGGCCGCGAGTGGGCAGCGGGTGTATCCGCTGCAGCTCGGGGAACTGCTGGAGGAGGCAAACTCGCTGGCAGACGGCCGTGGTGGTCCGCACAGAGAGTTGCACCCGATCCACTGAGGTGCGAAAAATTCAGTTTGGAATCGCCCTTTAGACTGGATCCGTATCAAACGAAGGGACTGACAGTGGAAACCGGAGCCAACGCGGCTGGATCCAACGGCTCGGCCAGCGCGCAGACGGGTACCGCTCGGGTCAAGCGCGGCATGGCGGAGATGCTCAAGGGCGGCGTCATCATGGACGTCGTCACACCCGAGCAGGCCCGCATCGCCGAGGGCGCAGGCGCCGTGGCGGTCATGGCACTGGAGCGCGTGCCCGCCGACATCCGCGCTCAGGGCGGGGTGTCGCGGATGAGCGACCCCGACATGATCGAGGGCATCATCTCCGCGGTCACGATTCCGGTGATGGCCAAGGCGCGCATCGGGCACTTCGTGGAGGCGCAGATCCTGCAGAGCCTCGGCGTGGACTACGTCGACGAGTCCGAGGTACTGACCCCGGCCGACTACGCCAACCACATTGACAAGTGGAAGTTCACCGTGCCGTTCGTGTGCGGTGCCACCAATCTGGGCGAGGCGCTGCGCCGGCTCACCGAGGGTGCGGCGATGATTCGCTCCAAGGGTGAGGCCGGCACCGGTGACGTCTCCAACGCCACGACGCACATGCGCAAGATCGGCGGCGAGATCCGTCGACTGACTTCGCTGTCAGAGGACGAATTGTTCGTCGCGGCAAAGGAATTGCAGGCGCCCTACGAGCTGGTGGCCGAGGTGGCGCGAGCGGGCAAGTTGCCGGTCACGCTGTTCACCGCAGGCGGCATCGCCACTCCCGCGGACGCGGCGATGATGATGCAGCTCGGCGCCGAGGGCGTGTTCGTGGGCTCGGGCATCTTCAAGTCCGGCGACCCCGCCGCGCGGGCGGCGGCCATCGTCAAGGCCACCACCTTCTACGACGATCCCGACGTGTTGGCCAAGGTGTCGCGCGGGCTGGGTGAGGCGATGGTCGGCATCAACGTGGAGGACATCGCACAGCCGCACCGGCTCGCCGAACGCGGCTGGTAAACCACGTGGCAATCGAAGAGATCCTCGATCTGGAGCAGCTCGAGGTCAACATCTATCGCGGCCGGGTGTTCAGTCCCGAATCCGGTTTCCTCCAGCGCACATTCGGCGGTCACGTGGCCGGTCAGTCGCTGGTGTCGGCGGTGCGCACCGTCGACCCCAAGTTCCAGGTGCACTCGCTGCACGGGTACTTCCTGCGGCCGGGCGACGCCACCGCACCCGCGGTGTATCTGGTCGAGGCGCTGCGCGACGGCGGCTCGTTCGTCACCCGCCGGGTCAACGCCGTCCAGCACGGCGAGACCATCTTCTCGATGTCGGCGTCGTTCCAGACCGACCAGAGCGGCATCGAGCATCAGGACGAGATGCCCGCCGCGCCGCCGCCTGACGACCTGCCCGGCTTCATCTCCAAGGGCGGTGTGTTCGACGAGGCGGGATTCGCCCAGTTCGAGGAGTGGGACGTCCGCATGGTCCCGCGCGATCAGGTGACCCGGCTGCCCGGCAAGGCATCTCAGCAGCAGGTGTGGTTCAAGCACAAGGATCCGCTGCCCGACGATTCGGTGTTGCACATCTGCGCGCTGGCCTACATGAGCGATCTCACGCTGCTCGGCTCGGCGCAGGTCAACCACGTCGAGGAACGCAAACACCTGATGGTCGCGTCGCTGGACCACGCGATGTGGTTCATGCGGCCGTTCCGTGCCGACGAGTGGCTGCTCTACGACCAGTCGTCGCCGTCGTCGTGCGGTGGCCGGTCGCTGACCCAGGGCAAGATCTTCAACCAGTACGGCGAGATGGTCGCGGCGGTCATGCAGGAGGGGCTGACCCGCTACAAGCGCGGGTACGCCGGGCCATGAGTCTCCGCGTCGGCGTGCTGGCCTTGCAAGGCGACACCCGCGAACACCTGGCTGCCCTGCGCGAGGCCGGTGCCGAAGCCTCCACCGTGCGCCGCGCGAGCGAGCTCGACGCCGTCGACGCCCTGGTCATCCCGGGCGGTGAGTCGACCACGATGAGTCACCTGCTGCGCGAATTCGAACTGCTGGAGCCGCTGCGCACGCGGCTGGCCGACGGGATGCCGGCCTACGGTTCGTGTGCGGGGATGATCCTGCTGGCCACCGAGATCCTCGACGCCGGCGCCGAGGGGCGTGCGGCCGTTCCTCTGGGCGGCATCGATATGACGGTGCGGCGCAACGCTTTCGGTCGCCAGGTCGATTCTTTCGAGGGTGACATCGACTTTGACGGTCTCGACGGGCCCGCCCATGCGGTATTCATCCGGGCGCCGTGGG
This sequence comes from Mycobacterium sp. ENV421, assembly GCF_002887815.1. Classification (GTDB taxonomy): domain Bacteria; phylum Actinomycetota; class Actinomycetes; order Mycobacteriales; family Mycobacteriaceae; genus Mycobacterium. The sequence continues at coordinate 247,250 of NZ_PDHO01000005.1, forward strand.
TGGAACGGGTGGGGCCCGACGTCCAGGTCCTGGCGCGCGCCGGCGACCACATAGTGGCGGTCCGGCAGGGCCGGGTGCTCGCCACTGCTTTCCACCCTGAAATGACCGGTGACAGGCGGGTGCACAAGCTGTTTGTGGACATGGTCGCCCACCGCGCCTGACGGCATGCCCACTCTGTCTACAGCCAATTTGTCGCGCGACGTTTAGACGACGTCAACCTGGGAAGTCCCGCTGTGCCGGGCGAGATGCCCATACTCAGTGTCTCGGCGCGCGGCGGTAGGAGGTGGTGATGATGTCACGCAATTGGGTGATTCGGCGGATTCATCAAGTACTCGAACAGCATGGCCCGAAATCGACGGCGGGTCTGTGGCGCCCGGCGTGGCAGAGTAACCCGGCTGCGGAACGGCCGATCAGCTGGTGGCGTGCGCTGTAGCTAGCCGCCGGGTCGTCCGTCCACAATCACGCCCGCAGCCGCCTCGATGGGCTTGATCGCTGCGGTGAAGTCGGACTCAGGCCCTTCTTCGCGCATGACCAGTTCCCACAATCGGCCGACGGCCGCGGCCACCTCGGTGGGTAGGCCCAACGCCTCGGCCTCCTCCAGATAGAGCCGGACGTCCTTCACCATCAGGCCGGTGGCGAACCCGTAGTCGAAGCTGCGCGGCAGAATCGACTTCGGGAACTTGTCACGGCTGGCGTTGGTGGCTCCCGATCCGGCGTTGATCACCTCGATCATCACCGACGGGTCCAGCCCGGCCTTGACGCCCATCACCACCACCTCCGAGGTGGCGGCCAGCGCGGTGGCGGCCAGTAGGTTGTTCACCAGCTTCATCGTCTGGCCCGCACCGGGTTTGGTGTCGACGAAGAACGGTGTGCCGAGCCGGGCCAGTATCGGCTCGACGATCTCGAACTGGTCGCGCGGGCCCGAAACCATCAGCGTCAGTGTCCCTTTGGCGGCGCCGCCGACACCGCCACTGACCGGACTGTCGAGCATCGCGATACCGCGTTGGGCCAGCTGCGTTTGGATCTGTTGAGCGGCAGTGCTGCCCACGGTCGACAGGTCGATGAACCGTTCGACGCGGCGTCCTTCGATCACGCCGTCCGTGCCGACCGCGACCTCACGGGAGGCAAGCACCGACGGCAGGCTCGCCAGTACGGTCTCGGCGCGGTCGGCGACGTCACGGGGGGAGGAGGCGGCCTGGGCGCCCAGATCGACCGCCTGGGCGACGATGTCCGGGCGGGTGTCGAAGACCACCAGCGGGTGGCCGGCCTCGATCAGGCGGGTCGCGATCGGCAGGCCCATGTTGCCCAAGCCGATGAAGCCGAGGTCCATGAGATGGCTCACTGAGCGTCGAGTTCGGCGAAGGCCTCTCGGGCGACCCGGAAGCCGTCGACGGCTGCGGGCGCGCCTGCGTAGATCGCCACCTGAAGCAGGATCTCGCGAATCTCCTCGCGGGTGACCCCGTTGGTGAGTGCCCCGCGCACATGGGTTTTCAGCTCGTGGGGGCGGTTCAGCACCGAGATCATCGCCAGGTTGAGCATGCTGCGGGTCTTGAGCGGGAGTTCCTCGCGGCCCCACACCGCACCCCAGCAGTACTCGGTGAGCAGATCCTGCAGCGGTTTGCTGAAGTCGTCGGCCTGCCGCTCGGCGTTGGCGACGTACTCCTCGCCGAGCACCGCGGCGCGGATCTGTCGTCCCTTGTCGTATGTTGCCTGGTCCATGGCGTCCATGATCGCACCGGGTCAGGTGAGGATGGGCAGCACCAACCGCGATGACGACCGCACGATGTTGAGGCTGCTGGTGCCGACGCTGGCATGCCGGAAGTTCATGATCGCCGGGGTGTCCGGATCCTGGTCGTCACTGGTGATCGTGATCTGGATGCGGTGACCCGCGCCGAAGCGGCGGGCGTTGGGCACCAGGGGGATCCGGTACTCGACGTCGTCACCGACGGGTACTGCCTGCGGACGGCGGCACGGCAGCATCGGTGCACCCGGCCGGCTGCCGGTCTCGTCCACCTCGCGCAGGCTCGCCCGCAGCCAGCCTGCGGTCACCGGTTCCGTCTCGCCGTCGGGGGAGACGTCGGAGAGCGTGACGATCCACGCGGTGTCGGCGGCGGTGGCGCTGGCGGTCAACCGCAACTCGATGTCGCCGACGACCTCGACGGGCGCGGTCAGTGGCCGGCTGATCCAGGTCAGCGCCGACGGGGGATCGATCGGACTGGGCTTGGCCCGGCCGAGCCCCCCGCCGAGCGCCATGAACTCACACGCGCCGGGGCTGCCTTCGTCATCGTCGAGGATGCCGTCGGCGCGCAGCGCCAGTTCGCGGACGGTGCTTGCCGGCGGCCAGGATTCGCACGTGCGCCACTCGTCGGCGCCCGGCAGGACATAGCGAACGGCCGGACCGTCGAGGATGCCGGTGTCGCGGCCCTTGAGCCAATGGTCGTACCAGGCCAGCGCTTCGATGTGCAGGCTTTCCCACGGCCAGGTCAGTCCGTACTCGCCGAGCATCCCGATGCGCACGCACGGGCTGTTGGTCAGCCCGGCGTAACTGGTGAACGTCGACGGCAGGTGTAGCGGGACGTTCTGCCAGTCGCAGCCCAAATAAACTGGGATATCTACCTTTTCGAGCAGTGGCAACAGGTTGCGTTCGTCCCACCAGGCGTCGCGGGTGGGATGCTTGACCGCAGCGTCGAGCCACAGCTCGTCCCACGGGTGCGGGTCGTGCGGCAGTTTGAGCAGCCCGCGCATCATCGTCACGGCCGCCTCGCCGTTCATCGTCGCGAACTTGTGGTGCAGCCGCGGGGTGTTGAGCACCCAGCGTGCTGCTCCCATCGGTCGGCTGCGCCAGAACGTGTCGCTGCGGGCCGCGGTGAGTCCGAGCATCGACAGGAACGGCGTGATGAACGATGCGCTCAGCAGCCCGTGATGCACCGCGCCTTCGTAGAGGTCCGCGGTGACGGCCACCGGGAAGATCGCCTTGAGGTGCGGCGGGCGCTCGACCGCGGCCTCCAGCTGGGTCATCGCGAAATAGCTGATACCGATCATCCCGACGTTCCCGTCGCACCAGGGTTGTGCCGCCACCCATTCCACGAGGTCGTACAGGTCGCGGCGCTCCTGGCCGTCGAAGAATCCGAAGGTTCCGCCGGATCCGCCGGTGCCGCGCAGGTTGGCGATGACGTGGGTGTAGCCGCGCGGCACCCAAAAGTCGGTGGCGCCGGCTTCGATGAAACCGGCTGGGGCACCGAGGTCCTGGATCTGGCGCGGATAGGGCGACACGGCGATCAGCGCGGGGAAGCGCGCCCCCTGAGCGGATGGGCCGTCGGGGCGGTGCACGTCGGCGAGCAGGGTGACACCGTCGCGCATCGGGACCGCGATGTTGGTGTCGGTGGTGATGTGGTGGTCCGGCCTGCTCAGGTTGCGGTAGTCCCGGCCGGTGGTCTGCGGCCCGTTGAGCGTGCGCTGGCCCGGTTCGATGCCGGAAACACTGGTGGAAGTCATCCGAATCCTTTTCACGTCCTGTTGAGACTAGTTTCACGCTACGATGAAACTAGTCTCAACGCAATATGAAACATTCGAGGTGATGCGGATGGCGAAGAAAGCCACGGCACCGGGACCCCGCGACGAGAAGGGGGTGCTGGCCGGCCGGATTGTCGACGCCGCGCGCGCCGAGTTCGCTCAGCACGGATCGGCGGGCACGACGATCCGTGCGGTCGCCCGGGCGGCCGACGTCGACCCGGCGCTGGTGTACCACTATTTCGGTTCCAAGGAAGGCCTGCTCGATGCCGCGACGAATCCGCCGCAGCGCTGGCTGGAGAGCGTGGCGCGGACCTGGACAACGCCGGTGCCAGAGCTCGGGACCGCGCTGCTGCGGCTGATGCTGGGCGCGTGGGCCGACGACGAGATCGGCCCGGTGTTGCGGGCGGTGCTGCAGACCGCCGCGCACGAGCCGAGCACCCGCGAGAAGCTGCGCAGGGTGGTCGAAGGCCAGCTGATGGGGGTGTCTCAACTCGGTGCCGACGAGGCGGACCGGCGCAAACGCAGCGGTTTGATCTCGTCGCAGATCATGGGCCTGGCGATGATGCGCTACGTGTGGCAGATCGAACCGCTGGCCTCGATGAGCGACGACGAGATCGTCGCCGCCGTCGCACCGAATCTGCAGCGCTACGTCGACGCAGACCTGGGGGCGTAGCGCGCCGAGCGTGCGCGATCTCGTCGGTATCCGTCGGCGGCATCACCGACAACCCGCACGCTCGATTACCGGCACGCCACTCGATGAATCGGGTGACAACCACCGGCCAGTAGACTCGTCGGGTTACGGCAGAACGGACAGTACGGAGAAGAACCCGATGAGCGGCCATTCCAAGTGGGCAACCACCAAGCACAAGAAGGCCGTCATCGACGCCAAGCGCGGCAAGATGTTCGCCAAGCTCATCAAGAACATCGAGGTCGCGGCGCGCGTCGGCGGCGGCGACCCGGCTGGCAATCCCACCCTGTACGACGCGATCCAGAAGGCCAAGAAGTCGTCGGTTCCCAACGACAACATCGAGCGCGCCCGCAAGCGTGGCGGTGGTGAGGAAGCCGGCGGCGCCGACTGGCAGAACATCACCTACGAGGGCTACGGGCCCAATGGCGTCGCCGTGCTGATCGAGTGCCTGACCGACAACCGCAACCGCGCGGCCGGCGAGGTCCGGGTCGCGATGACCCGCAACGGCGGCAACATGGCCGACCCCGGCTCGGTGGCCTACCTGTTTTCCCGCAAGGGCGTGGTCACGCTGGAGAAGAACGGCCTGTCCGAAGACGACGTGCTGCTCGCCGTCCTCGATGCCGGCGCCGAAGAGGTCAACGACCTCGGCGACAGCTTCGAGGTGATCTCCGAGCCGACCGATCTGGTCGCGGTGCGCACCGCGCTGGTGGACGCCGGTATCGACTACGACTCCGCCGACGCCGGATTCCAGGCGTCGGTGACCGTACCGCTGGACGCCGACGGCGCCCGCAAGATCATGAAGCTCGTCGATGCGCTGGAGGACAGCGACGACGTGCAGGACGTCTACACCAACGCCGACATTTCCGACGAGGTTCTGGCTCAGCTCGAGGACGACTGACTCAGGCCGGGTGCAGGCTGACCGGCACCCCCGAATAGCGGGTCATCCCGGTCGCCGGGTCCAGGTCGTCTTTACTCGTCAGCAGGTTGACGTTGGCGCCGACGTGCGCGTGCGGCACCGACACCACGCCGCTGCGCACCGACGGGTCCAGTTTCGCGATCCCGGTAACTTCACCGTATTCGGTGCGCGCCACCATTTTCTGGTTGTCGGCGATGCCGGCCGCCGCGGCGTCCTGCGGGCTCAGCAGAATCTCGGGCTGCTCCCCGAGATACTCCAATTGCGCGTTGACTCTTCGTAATTGGCGACGTGGCACCAACACCGGTCCCGTCGTGTGACGCAGCCCCTGTAGTTGGTCGATCAGGAGTTGCGGGGCCAGGCGCCAGCCGCCGAGACGCTCGACGTGGCGTTGCATCCACGCCGCGGGCAGCTCGCGCTCGGCCTGCGCCCAACCGGTGGCGACCAGGTCGTCGTAGCTGCTGCGGCCGCCGCCGTTGAGCGTGGCCAACATCTGTTCGTCGGTCATCGTGGTGTCGGCGATGTCGTGCCCGAGCCGGGCACCGATCTCGGCGAGCACCCACCACATCGAGCGGCGGTCGCCGATCGGGGCGATCATCGCCGGGGTGTGCTGAGCGGAGATCCGCGGACTCATGAAATCCCACAGCGTGACGTCCGGCCGCTCGAGTTGGCCCGTGGTCGGTAGCACGTGGGTGGACAGCTCGGTCGTCTCGGTGGGCAGGATCTCGGTGGTCGCCAACACCTCGAGCTTGGCCAGCGCCGGGCGCAGGGTATCGGTGGCGGGGAAACCGGTGAGCAGGCTGCCGCCGAGGTTGAGCAGCGCGCGAATGTTGCCGGCCTCGATCTCGTCGGGCAGTGTGGCGCAGGGCCATTCCCGCATGAACGCTTTCGTGTCCGGGCGGCTGGGCGGTCCCGGACGCGATTTACCCTCCGGCGGCGCGATCGGCAACTCGAACATCTCCAGCTGATAGCCGAAGCCGGGATGGAACCACTCACCGCCCGGGGTGTTCATCGATCCGGTCAGGATCAGCAGCGCCCACGAAAACCATTGCGTTACATTGGCGCTGGCCGACATGGTGACACCGGTGCCGGTGTCGATCGCGATGTGCCCGGCCCTGCGGACAGCGGCCAGCAGATCGTCGAGATCGGTGGGGTCGACGTCGGCGAGTTCGGCGGCATGCTCGCGGGTGAACGGTTTGACGGCGGAGGCCAGCAGGTCGAGATCCTGGACGGCGACGTCCGGATCGGCGCCGTCGCGCAGGATTTCGCGCACCAGGAAGGCCAGCACCGCGTAATCGGTGCCCGGACGCGGGGCCAGGTGGCGGGTCGCCAACCGGGCGGTCTCGGTACGGCGGGGATCGACGACCCAGAGCTGAGCCCGCGCGGCCAGGTCGCGGAACACCCCGCGAGGATTGGGCATGCCGACGGTATGGCCATGGGAGACAACAGGATTGCTGCCGATCAGGATGACGAGTTCGGCATTCTCGTAGTCGGGACGCCCGGTGAGGCCGGCGGAGCCGCCCATCAGCTCCGCGACCAGGACCTTGGCGGTGCCGTCGATCGTCAGTGGACTGAATTTCGCGGGAGTGCCGATAGCGCGGTGCAGCGCCTCGGCGGTGCGATAGCCGGCGGTGTCCATCCCGATGCCGGTGCCGAAGTTGACGGCGACCGCTGCCGGACCGTGCTCGGCGATGATGTCTCGCAACCGGGCGCCGAGGTCGTCGAGGCAAGCCTCCCAGCTGGTTTGGGCCAGCTGTCCGCCGTCGCGCATCATCGGCCGCTCGAGCCGGTCCGGATGGTGGTGGATCAGCGGCAGCGCGCGGCCCTTCGGGCAGGTGTAGCCGCCGGAGAAGGGATTGTCCCGGTCGCCGTGGACGGCCACCACCTGATCGTCCTCGATCTCGACGAGGATGCCGCACACCGACGGGCACACCCGGCAGAAACTTCGTACTGTGCGGGAGCCGCCCGTCGCCATGTTCAGAACCGTACGCTGCGGGCAATGAATCGGAGGTGACGATGTCTCAGCTGACGGAGACCGACCCTGACGGATCCACCTGGTCGGTACGTCGCTGGTGGTGGAAGACGATCCCGTGGGAGACCGGCTTCGCCACCCTCGACGCGCTGATCTTCCTGGTCGTGCTGCCGTTCATGGTGATGTGGCCGTTCTGGCTGCTGGCCAAGTTCGTCGGCGTGCCGTGGACGATCATCGTCACGCGCGACGGGACCGAGGTCGGCCGTGAGCGGGTGAAGGGCTGGAAGCGTTCCCGCGCACGGGTGGCGGAGATCGCCCGGTCGGCGCGGGAGGGGACGCTGACCGAGTTCGTCACTGCAGCGGATACGGCCGCTCCAGATTGACCACGATCGCCTCCTGCGTGCTGCGCGAGATCACGACGACGGCCGGCTCATCCGGGTCCGGGTTCTCCTCGCGGTGCGGCAGATGTGGCGGCACGAAGTTGTAGTCGCCCGGCTCGGTACTGATCCGCACCTCGTCGACACCGTCGTGGAAGACGAACTGCGGGTGCCCGCTGCGCACGAAGATCGCGGTTTCCGACTCGCCGTGGTGATGGTTGGCCGACGCGACGCCGGGCCCGACGTGGGTCTCGCCCATCCACAGCTTCTCCGACCCGACCGACGCTCCGCTGATCGCGGCGAAGCGCTGCATGCCGTCGGTCTGACCGGTGCCGCCGTCGAGGTCGCCGGCCCGGACGTGGCGCACCCGGTTGCGCACCGGCTCGGTTCCGGACAGGTCGGGATGGAATGCGTCGGGGCCGTCCATGGACCGACCATAACCACGCGCGGGACACCGCGTGTCCTGACCGGTGCTGTCCGCCCGGCCCGCTACTGTGATCGAACAGCTGTTCGTAGTCGGAAGGCGATCCGTGCGGGTGATGGGAGTCGACCCTGGGTTGACGCGCTGCGGACTCTCGGTGATCGAGAGTCGGGGTGGCCGCCAGGTCATCGCGCTGGACGTCGACGTGGTGCGTACGCCGTCCGACGAGCCGTTGCAGCGTCGGCTGCTGACCATCAGCGACACCGTCGACCATTGGATGGACACCCATCAGCCCGACGTGGTGGCGATCGAGCGGGTGTTCGCCAACCAGAACGCCAACACCGCGATGGGCACCGCGCAGGCCGGCGGTGTGATCGCGCTGGCCGCCGCCCGCCGCGGCATCGACGTGCATTTCCACACCCCCAGTGAGGTCAAGGCGGCCGTCACCGGGAATGGCCGCGCCGACAAGGCCCAGGTCACCACGATGGTCACCCGCATCCTGCAGTTGCAGCAGAAACCGACCCCGGCGGACGCCGCCGACGCACTGGCCCTGGCGATCTGCCACTGCTGGCGCGCCCCGATGATCGCCCGCATGGCGCAGGCCGAGGCGATGGCCGCCGAACAGAAGCGGGCCTACCAGGCCCGGCTGAAGTCGGCACGCGCGCTCAAGGCAGCCACATGATCGCCTCGGTGCGCGGCGAAGTCCTCGACATCGCGCTCGATCACGTCGTGATCGAGGCCGGCGGTGTCGGCTACAAGGTGATGGCCACCCCGTCGACGCTCGCGACGCTGCGCCGCGGCAGCGAGGCCAGGCTGATCACCGCGATGATCGTCCGTGAGGACTCCCAGACCCTGTACGGCTTCGCCGACTCCGATGCCCGCGACCTGTTCTCGACCCTGCTCGGGGTGTCCGGCGTCGGCCCCAAGATCGCGTTGGCGACACTGGCGGTCTATGACGCGACCGCGCTTCGACAGGCGCTGGCCGACGGCGACGTGACGGCCTTGACCCGGGTGCCCGGTATCGGCAAGCGTGGCGCCGAACGGATGGTGCTGGAATTGCGGGACAAGATCGGCGCGGTCGCCGGCGGTGCGGGCATCGCCGCGGCCACCGGGCACGCGGTGCGCACTCCGGTCGTGGAAGCCCTTGTCGGACTTGGCTTTGCGCTCAAGCAGGCCGAGGAGGCCACCGACAAGGTGCTGGCGGCCGACAGTGAAGCCAACACCTCCACGGCATTGCGTGCGGCGTTGTCGCTACTGGGGAAGACCAAGTGAGCAGGTTCGACGAAGACGAGGACGGCGATGCAGTCGACCGCGACGTGTCGCCGGCGCTGACCGTCGGCGAAGGAGATGTCGACGCCAGCCTGCGGCCCCGGTCGCTGGGGGAGTTCATCGGCCAGCCGCGGGTACGCGAGCAGCTGCAGCTGGTGCTCGAGGGCGCCAAGAACCGGGGAGGCACACCGGATCACATTCTGTTGTCCGGGCCACCGGGGCTGGGCAAGACGTCGCTGGCGATGATCATCGCCGCAGAGCTGGGCTCCGCGTTGCGGGTGACGTCCGGTCCGGCTCTGGAACGCGCCGGTGACCTCGCCGCGATGCTGTCCAACCTGGTCGAGGGCGACGTGCTGTTCATCGACGAGATCCATCGCATCGCCCGGCCCGCCGAGGAGATGCTGTACCTGGCGATGGAGGATTTCCGGGTCGACGTCGTCGTCGGGAAAGGCCCTGGGGCGACGTCGATTCCGTTGGAGGTGGCGCCGTTCACCCTGGTCGGCGCGACCACCCGCTCAGGTGCGCTGACCGGCCCGCTGCGCGATCGCTTCGGGTTCACCGCGCACATGGACTTCTACGAACCGCCGGAACTGGAACGGGTGTTGGCCCGCTCGGCCGGCATCCTCGGCATCGAACTGGGCTCCGAGGCCGGCTCCGAGATCGCCCGCCGCTCGCGGGGCACGCCCCGCATCGCCAACCGCCTGCTGCGCCGGGTGCGCGACTACGCCGAGGTGCGCGCCGACGGGGTGATCACCCGCGATATCGCCAAAGCCGCGCTGGCCGTTTATGACGTCGACGAACTCGGCTTGGACCGGCTGGATCGCGCGGTGCTCTCGGCGCTCACCCGGAGCTTCGGCGGCGGCCCGGTCGGGGTGTCCACCCTGGCCGTCGCGGTGGGGGAGGAAGCCACCACGGTCGAAGAGGTGTGCGAGCCCTTCCTGGTCCGCGCCGGGATGATCGCGCGGACTCCCCGCGGGCGGGTGGCGACGCCACTGGCGTGGACCCACCTCGGTATGGTTGCACCACCGCGAGCCAGCGGGCTCGGTCAGTCCGGCCTGTTCGAGTGATGGGAGCGCCGATGATCATCGCCGCCTTGGTTTTCGCCGGTCTTGCCGCGCTGCTGCACGTCTACATCTTCACGATGGAGTCGCTGACCTGGACGTCGCCGCGCACCCGTAAGACGTTCGGCACCACCGCCGAAGAAGCCGAGACCACCAAATTGATGGCGCTCAACCAGGGTTTCTACAACCTGTTCCTGGCGATCGTCAGTATCGTGGGTATCGTCGCAATCGCGTTGGGGCACACCGGGATCGGCGCTGCTCTGGTGTTCGCTGGTGTCGGTTCGATGCTCGCCGCGGCGGCAGTGCTGCTGGCGTCCGCGCCGGACAAGGCGCGGGCCGCGGTCACTCAGGGGGCGTTCCCGTTGATCGCGGTCGTGCTGTTGGTGATCGCGCTCGTCTAACGGTCTCCAAGAGCCGTTTCGGATGCATGCGGAAGACCATGCCCATGAACTGCGGCTAGATGCTGCAGCCGCTGATCCGGAGGATGAGCTCTGACGCCGCTGTGACGATGGCTGGCGGTGTCAAGAAGATGAGGCTTCTTGGCGTCGCACCCACGGCAAATGCTCGGCGGTGAGGCCGGCCGATCTCGTCATTCATGCTGACGCGCTCGTCGGCATCGGTGGGCTTCGTCGTCGCCCCACTAGTGGTTGCCGCACTTCCCTGCGGTGGTCACCAAAAGCAGGCTGATTCGAGTTCAACTCGGGTCCAAGACCGTTGCCCAGCCCGGCTCGATCGGGCTACGAGGTAGGACTCGTCGCGACCCGGTGACGGGTTTGGTTTCCGCCCGCCCGCTTGGCGTCGTACATCGCGGCATCGGCTGCGTGCACCAGTTCGGTGAGCGCCGCGGTCGCGGCGCTGTCGATATCGGTCAGCGCCATCGTTGCGACTCCGACGCTGGCGGTCACGTCGCCGGGCGCGGTCGCGACGGCCCTGCGGAGTCGCTCGGCGGTGTCCGCGGCGTCCTCGGGCTCGATCAGTTCGGCGATGAGGAACTCCTCGCCGCCCAGACGGGCCACCACCGAATTCATGGCGCTGGCCCGGCGCAGGTTGTCGGCCACCGCGACCAGGACCGTGTCGCCGTAGCCGTGGCCGTGGGCGTCGTTGATCTGCTTGAACCCGTCCAGATCGATCAGGATCACGGCCAGCCACTGTGACTGCGGCAGGTCCGCCGCGGCGATCAGTTTCAGCGCCGACTCGTCGTAGCCTCGACGGTTGCGCAGCCCGGTGAGCGGATCGGTGTTCGACATCCTCGCGTCGAGGCTCAGCAGATGCAGGAGCAACTGACTTCCGAACGGCACGGCGAGCACGGCGATCAGCACGCCCAGCACATGCCCGATAGCCATCGCGGTGTCGCCCGCCGCGGCGATCCGCACCCCGGCGAGCACGGTGGTGAGGATCGCGTTCACCAACGTCGCCGCCAACAGTCGACCGGAGTGGTACAGGCCGACATAGCCGGCGATGGGAGCAAAGGTGGCGCACGCCAACAAGCCGGTCGCCGGCGTGCCGGCGATCAGGCACGCCAGCGTCACACCTGCGTTGGCGCCGACCGCGAACAGCGCAGATTGACGGCGGCTCGGCCAGCCGACGAGCCAGGCGCACGCCCCACCGAACGACAGGATCGACATGATGACCGCGGCGGTCCGGTGGACCTCACCCTGCGGGCCCGACGGGCTGAACAACATCACGAGGGGCACCACCCCAAGGATGATGACGACGGAGGCGATCAGGATCCTGCTGAAGCGCTGCAGGTGGCGCGACTCAAGATAATCGGACAACCAGTCGTATTGGTCGGGTTGGGCCCACCACCGCCGCACCCACGCGGCCATGCCCACGTCTTTGTACATACGCTCCCGAACCGACCACAGCGTGCCCCCGGACGCTGCGAGCCTGTGCGGGCAGCTTACTGTCCAGAACGGCAGCCTGCTGGAGAAGGTCGCGGTATACCGTCGCGGGGTGAGGCGATCGCTGGCTTTGCTGATCCCGCTGGTCGTCGTGGCGGCAGGCTGCATGCGCAGTGCGGCGAGCCCGGGAAGCGGGCCGGCCGGGCTGTTCGACGTCGGCGGCGGCAGGCAACTCTTCATGCAATGTCAGGGCACCGGATCGCCCACGGTTTTCATCATCCCGGGTAAGGGCAGCTACGCCGAAGCATGGAACTATGTCGTGCCGTGGGATGATCCGATCCGGTCGTCGCCCTACGACATCATCCTCGAAGCACATTTGACGCCCAGTCCGGATGCGGTGCAGCCGGTCGTCGCGAAGACAACGCGCGTGTGCGCGTACGACCGCCCGAATACCCGCTTGGACGGTAGCGACCGATCCACGCCCGGGCCGCAACCTCATCCTGTCGAGCAGGATGTCGATGACGTCGTCGCCCTGATCAACGCAGCACATCTGTCGGGACCGTTCGTGTTCGCCGCACACTCCTACGGCGGCCTCGTTCTCGACTTGCTGGCGCGGACGCACCCGGATCTGGTGGCAGGCATCGTCATGGTTGACGGGGTGTCTGAGTTTTTGCCCGGCGTGGGCACGCCGCAACAGAACAGCGCCTGGGAGCGCGACAGCGCGCAGCCGCCGGAACCCGGCGGGGAAGCCGTGCTCGTGCTCGAAGCGATTGCCGCCGTCCAGCATGCACCCGATCCTCCGCACGTCCCAGCGATTGTGCTCAGTGCAGACAAGTTCGCGCCGCCCGAAGCGTTGACGTCGGACAGTTACACGCTGGCCCAGATCCACGAAGCCAACGACAAGCTGAGTGCAGCACTGGGCACGTTCAACGTCATCGCGACGGGAAGCGGCCACAACATGATGCTGTATCAGCCAATGTTCGTGGCTGACAACATTATCGGTGTTGTCGATCAGGTCCGGCGGGCACGTTAGCGTCACACGGCGAAACGACACCCGGGTCGTCGATCGTCGTCGATCGCGACCCGGGTGACGATGCGGCTCGGTTTACAGCAGGCCCAGCAACTGCAAATCGGTGATGTACTTGACGATGACCTCCGCCGACACGTGCGGAATGTCCTTGTCCGGACCGATCTTCGCGTCCTGCACCGCGGCGCGGAACCGCTCGGTCGGCGCGATCGATCCGCGGACCGGCCGTTCCGGGTGCTGGTAGTTGTGCAGCAGCGGCAGCAGCGAGTACTGACGCTGCCGGTCCGGCAGTGCCCGCATCGCGGTTTCGAACCGCTGCAGCCAGCTGTCGTACTCCGCGATCCGCTGTATCGGGTAGCCGGCGTCGATCAGCCAGTCGACGAACTCGTCGAGCCCGAGGCCGTCGTCGTAGGGATTCATCACGTGATAGGTCTCGAACCCCTGGGTCACGTGCGCGCCCAAGGTGGAGATCGCCTCGGCGATGAACTCCACCGGCAGGCCGTCGTAGTGCGCACGCTGACGGTTGCCGTCGGCGTCGAGTTCGTAGAACGACGCCGGCGCGATGCCGGTGGCCACCAGGCTCAGCATCATCCGGGTGAACATGTCGGGCAGGTTGAGCTGACCACCGTAGGTGGTGTCGGCAAGGATCATGTCGCAGCGGAACACCGACACCGGAAGGCCGCACAGGTCGTTGGCCTCACGCAGCAGCACCTCGCCGGCCCACTTGCTGTTGCCGTAACCGTTGGCGTACGAGTCGTCGACCGCGCGGGTCGCGCTGATCTCGCGGATGTCGCCGTCCTCGATGAAGCGCCCCGGCGTGATCCCCGCACCCACACCGATCGTCGAGACGTAGACGAACGGCTTGAGCCGGGTGGTCAGCGCGATCCGGATGAGCTCAGCGGTACCAACGGCGTTGGGCCCGAACAACTCCCGGTAGGGCAGCACATGGTTGACCAGCGCGGCCGGGTCGACGATCAGGTCGACGGTGTCGGCCAATCGCTGCCACGTGGCCCCGTCGAGGCCGAGGTTCTCCTCACCTTTGTCGCCGGCGATGACCTCGAGGTGTTCGGCGGCCAGCTTCCGATAGTGCGCCAGAAGTTTGGGGTCGCCGCTGTCGAACGTGGCATCCAGCCGGGCGCGCGCGGCCTCGTCATCCTTGGCGCGGACCAGGCAGATCACCTTGCCGTCCACCAGGTCCATCCGCTCGAGCCAATCCAGTGCCAGGTAGCGACCCAGGAATCCGGTTGCGCCGGTGAGCAATACGGTGCGGATCTCGCTGGCCGGGCCGGGCAGCTGCGGTGCGGCGGCCAAGGTGGCGGCATCGATGAAGCGGTCCAGCGTCAGATCACGGGCATGTGCTTCAGTGGCGCCGGCGCCGTGAACCGAGGCGAACGTCGGGCGCTTACTGCCGGAGTTGCGCTCACTGTCGATGTAGGCGGCGATGGCCTGCAGGTCGTTGGCCGGGCTGACGATCACACCCACCGGCACCTCGATATCGAAGATCTCGTTGAGCAGATTGGCGAATGTCAACGCCGACAGCGAGTCTCCGCCGAGATCGGTGAAGTGGGCATCGGGCTGCAGGTCGGCCGCCGCGGCTCCCAGCAGCGCGCCGGCGGCGCGGGTGATGGTCGCCAGCGCGGGGGCGTCGGCACCGCTCTGCCGCAGCTCCCGCAGCTCGTCGGCCTGACCTTCGGCGAGATCGACATAGAGCTGCTCGAGGGCGGAGCCGTAGCGTTCCTTCAGGCGCGGCCAGGCCAGCTTGCGGATACCGGTCAGCAGTCCGTTCTCTACGGTGAAAGGCGTTGTCTCGACCAGGAAGTCACGCGGGATCTCGTAGGACTGCAACCGTGCGTTCCGCGCGGCGTCCTGCAGCGAGTCGGCGATCAGGGCCTTGAGCTCAGCCGCGTCGTGATCGGCCACCGCTTCGGCGGTCGGCACCACGACGGCCAGCAGGTAGGGCCGGGCGCTGTTGCCGTACAAGTAGATCTGGTGCACCAGCGGGCTGCGCCCGAACGCGGCCTCCAGTTTGGAGACGGTGACGAACTCGCCCTGCGACAACTTGAGAACATTGTTGCGCCGGTCCACATACTGCAGATGGTCGGGCGCGGTCTCGGCGACGATGTCGCCGGTGCGGTAGAAGCCGTCCTCGTCGAACATCGCTGCGGTGACCTCGGGCCGCTTGTAATAGCCCGGGAACAGTTGCGTCGACTTCACCAACAGCTCGCCGCGCGGATGCGGCAGATCGGTACCGAAGTACCCCAGCTCCGGGACATCGACCAGCTTGTAGTCGGTCACCGGCGGGCGGCGCACCATCCCGTCGACGAACACGGCGCCGGCCTCGGTGGAGCCGTAGCCCTCGACCAGGTGCATGTCGAGGAACTTCTCGACCCACTCTTTGAGTTCCGGTGCGATCGGCGCCGAGCCGGTGAGCGCGGAGACGAATCGGTCACCCAGCAGGCTGGCGCGCTTCTCTGCCAGCACCTCGGCCTCGGTGGCCTCGCGTGCGCGGCGGTCGACATCGCTTTGCACTTCTTGATGGATCATGTCCCATACCCGGGGAACCAGGTTCAGCTGCGTCGGGCGGGTCAAAGCCAAGTCCTCGAGGAACGTCGACAGGTCGGGCCGTGCGGCGAAATAGACTGTGCCACCGGTGCTCAACGCTCCATACAGGGCGCCGCGGCCCATCACGTGGCTCATCGGCATGAAGCTCAGCACGATCGACGGGTAAGCGCCCTGCTTGTCGTCCCAATGCGCGGCGGCGGCAAGCCACATGTCGGCGACCTTGGACGCCGGGTACATCGCACCCTTCGGGGCGCCGGTGCTTCCGGAGGTGTAGATCAGCAGAGCCAGCGGGTCATCCCCGGCATTGTCCGCATTGGCAACGGAACTGTCTGCGCCACGGGTGATCTCGTCGGCCAGGGTGGTCACGGTAATGCTGGTGCCGGTCAGGCGGTCACGGGCGGCGGCCAACGCGTCGCGCTGGTCGTCGACCTCTGGCCGAAAGTCGAAGACCACGAGGCTTTTCGGTGCCGGCCCGGTGAGGACGAGCTCGACGGCGTCATCGAGGTTGTCGATGCTCGAGGCGACAAGTACGGGTTCGGTCTCGGCGATGATCGGTGTCAGCGCGGCCGCACCGGCACTGGTCTGCAGCGGCACTGACACCGCGCCGAGCTGCGTCAGCGCGAGGTCGATGGTCGTGTAGTCGACACTGGTGAATCCGAGGATCGCGACGCGGTCGCCCACGGCGACGGGGTCGGCGGACCACGCTCCGGCGACCGCCCGCACCCGATCCCACAGTTGCCGATAGGTGATGGTGTCGAACGCCTGCATCAGCTCGGCGGTGGTGCGTCGGGTCTGCGGATCCGCCACGAACCTCACCGCCCGCTGGCCCACGGCGGGGCGGTCGGCGTAGCCGTCGAAAACGGTCGTTATGACGGCGGAAAGAGGCAGGCCGGGGGTGGCGGCGGCCGCGGTCACCTGTGGGTCGGGTGCGGCCGCGGCGAACTGGGGGTCGGAGGTGTACAGATCGGCAACGCGCTGCTCAAACCGGGCTTCGCGAGTATCAGTCGGCATGACGAGACTCCATCAACGAACTAGAGAAAGAAAGATTGGCGGGCGCCTCGTTGCGCCCAAATTAAACTACGTTAGCAAAACTAACGTTATTCCTCGGTCACGGTCGATGCTAGGAACCAGTCCTGTGAACTTGCTCTCTGTCCGGCCGCACCAGCGCCGTTAGAGCTGCGCGACGCCCGGGTACCCGATCCTCATCTCGGGACACACCCTTGAGTCAAGGAGGCGTCATGAAAGACGTAGATACCCGCCTGGATCCTCGTGCGGGCCGGATGGAGATCGCGCGCAGCCGCGGCGCGGCCAGTGGATTTCTGCTTGTAGTGCTGGGGCTCTGGGGAGCGCTGATTCCGTTCGTCGGGCCGTACTTCGACTTCGCCTATGCCCCGGACTCGCCATGGGCCTGGACCGCGGCCCGCGGCTGGCTCGAGGTCCTGCCCGGCGCGGTCGCGGTCCTTGGCGGAGTGCTGTTGCTGATGTCGCGCAACCGGGCGACCGCTCTGCTCGGCGGCTGGCTGGCTGTTGTCGCCGGCGCCTGGTTCGTGGTGGGCCGGCTCTTCGCGGGCCCCTGGGGCCTCGGCGACGTCGGCGCACCGGTGGCCAGCAGCACGGCCGGCCAGGTTGCGATCGAGCTGGCGTTCTGGAGCGGCCTCGGCGCACTGATCATCTTCTTCGGCGCGGTGGCGTTGGGCCGGGTGTCGGTGCACAGCGTGCGTGACGTGCGCTACGCGACGCGGCCGGTGGTCGCCGAACCCGTTGCCGGTGAGCCGGTTGACGCGGCTACCACGAGCGAGCCCATGGTCGAGGCGCACCATCGCCGGACCACCGACGTGGCCGACGAAGAGCCACGCCGCCGTCGCGGCTTGCGTGACATGTTCGGCGGTTCGCGCCGGACCCCGGTCGCGCACTAGGAATCCGGTTGAGCGCCGCCCGCGGCCCATCAGAGTCGGCGGGCGGCGCGTAACCGATGTCCCGTAACCGACATCACTGTGCGATGTGCACCACATCGGTGATGGGATCCGGTCGCGTTGGGGACACAGTGGTAGCCATGGCCGCACCGTTCGTTCCCGACGAAGACTTCATCCGGATATCCGATATCTGTACCGCTTTGGGTGTGCCGGACGACGATCGGGTGCTGTTCTGGCGGTGGGCCGACGAACTGCCCAGCGGCCGGGCGGTGGACGAATTGAATTGCTACGTCGACGTTCTCATTGCCGAGCGGTGCCGGCGACCAGCGGATGACGAACTGGGCCGGCTCGTCATGGCGGACCTGACCGACGACGAGATCCGCCGCCGGATTGCCGACGTGGTGGCCAAGCCCGAGGCGCGACTCAGCCGGTGTAGGCCATCACGTGCTTGATGCGCGTGTAGTCCTCAAGTGAGTACATCGACAGATCTTTGCCGTGGCCTGACGACTTGAAACCGCCATGCGGCATTTCGGCGACCAGTGGAATGTGCGTGTTGATCCACACGCATCCGAAATCCAGCGCATTGGACACCCGAAGGGCGCGCGACACGTTCGAGGTCCACACCGACGAGGCCAGGCCGTACTCCACGCCATTCGCCCAGCGGAGCGCCTCGTCCTCGTCGGCGAACGACTGCACGGTGATCACCGGCCCGAAGATCTCCTCCTGGACGTGCCGGTCGTCCTGGCGCAGGCCGCCGATCACCGTTGGTTCAATGTAGAAACCCTTGTCGCCCTGGCGTTTTCCGCCGGCTGCGACCGTCGCGTGAGCCGGGACGTCGGACAGGAACCCCAGCACCCGGTCGAGCTGATCGGCGTTGTTGACCGGCGGCACCCAGGCATCCTCATCGTCGGCGGCGCGCCCGAACGTCGTGGCCGCGGCCGCGGCCTGTTCGGCCAGCGCGGCGGTGAGGTCCGCGGCCACCCCCGCGCGGGCCAGCACCCGGGTGGCCGCGGTGCAGTCCTGGCCGGCGTTGAAGTATCCGGCCGTCGCGATTCCCTCTGCGGCGGCGGCGATGTCGGCGTCGTCGAACACGATCACCGGCGCTTTGCCGCCGAGTTCGAGGTGGGTGCGTTTGAGGTGGCCGCCGGCGCTGACCGCGACCGCACGCCCTGCGGCGACCGATCCGGTGATCGACACCATCTGGGGGGTCGGGTGCGCGACGACGCCTGCGCCCGTCACCCGGTCACCGCACACGACGTTGAGCACACCGGGCCCGAAGTGCCTGGCGGCGATCTCGGCCAGCATCACCGTGGTGACGGGGGTGGTGTCACTGGGTTTGAGCACGACGGTGTTGCCCGCGGCGATCGCGGGGCAGAGCTTCCAGATCGCCATCATCATCGGATAGTTCCAGGGCGCGACCTGCCCGATCACCCCAACCGGCTCACGACGGATCCACGAGGTGTGGTCGGCCAGGTATTCGCCCGCCGATTTGCCCTCCAGAATCCTTGCCGCACCGGCGAAGAACCGGATCTGGTCGAGCATCGGGGGGATCTCTTCGGCCAGCGTGACGTGATTGGGCTTGCCGGTGTTGCGCCCCTCGGCGGTAACCAGGCTGTCCGCCTGCTTTTCGACGTCGTCGGCGAAATCCAGCAACGCCTTCTGCCGCTGCGAGGGTGTGGTGCGCTTCCAGTCGGTGAACGCCCGGCTCGCCGCGGCGTACGCGTTGTCGATGTCCTGTTCCGTGGAAATCGGTGCGGTGCCGTACTTTTCGCCGGTGGACGGGTCGACGATCGGCATCGTCGCCCCGCTCACCGAGTCGACGAGCTCGCCGTCGATGAAGTTCTGGGTCATCGAAGGCCGGCGAGAATCTCGGCCAGCACGTCGAGTCCCTCGGTCAGCAGCTCGTCGCTGATCGCCAACGGCGGCAGGAACCGCAGCACATTGCCGTATGTCCCACACGTCAGCACCACCACGCCCTGGGCGTGCGCGGTGGCCGCCAGCGTCTTGGCGAGCTCCGGATCCGGTTCGGCGGTACCGGATTTCACCAACTCGACGGCGATCATCGCGCCGCGGCCGCGCACATCGCCGATGCGGTCGTCGTCGGCCTGCATCCGGCCGAGCTTGTCCTTCATCACCGCTTCGATCTGCTTGGCCCGATCCACCAGGCCGTCGAGTTCGATGGTCTCGATGGTGGCCAGCGCGGCCGCACAGGCCAGGGGATTACCGCCGTAGGTGCCACCGAGACCGCTGACGTGCGGGGCGTCCATAATCTCCGCGCGCCCGGTCACCGCCGACAGCGGCAGACCGTCGGCGATACCCTTGGCCGTCACGATCAGATCCGGCTCGATGCCCTCGTCCTCGCAGGCGAACATCGTGCCGGTGCGGGCGAACCCGGTCTGGACCTCGTCAGCGATGAACACCACGTTGTTCTCCGAACACCATGCCCGCAGTGTCGGCAGGAACCCGGGTGCGGGAACGATGAAGCCGCCCTCGCCCTGGATCGGCTCGATGATCACCGCGGCCAGATTGGCCGCGCCGATCTGCTTGTCGATGATGTTCAGCGCCCGCTCGGCGGCCAGTTCACCGTCGGTGGCCCATTCCTTGTCGATCAGCCCGTCGCGGAAGGGGTAGGAGAGTGGGGCGCGGTAGATCTCGGGGGCGAACGGGCCGAACCCGCTCTTGTAGGGCATCGACTTCGCGGTCAGCGCCATCGTCAGGTTGGTGCGCCCGTGATAGGCGTGGTCGAAGGCCACCACCGCGGTCTTGCGGGTGTAGGAGCGGGCGATCTTGACCGCGTTCTCCACGGCTTCGGATCCGGAGTTGAACAACGCGGAGCGCTTCTCGTAGGAGCCCGGGGTGAGCCGGTTGAGGTGCTCGGCGACGGCGACGTACTCCTCGTACGGCGTCACCATGAAGCAGGTGTGGGTGAAGTCGGCGACCTGCGCCTGTACGGCTTCGACCACCCGCGGCGACGCGTTGCCGATCGTCGTGACCGCGATGCCCGAGCCGAGGTCGATCAAACGGTTGCCGTCGACGTCTTCGATGATCCCGCCGCCGGCACGCGCGGTGAAGACCGGCATCGTGACGCCGACGCCGTGCGACACCGCGGCGACCCTGCGCTTGCTCAGTTCGATGGACCCGGGGCCGGGAATCTCGGTGACGAGTTTGCGGCTCTGCTCGAGGGTGGTCACTTTCGGTCTCCTAGGCGAGTGGCTGGCGCGACGAGGGCATTTCGAGCCTAGTCGCGTGACAGCGCGATGCAACTGAAAACTTAGCCCCACGGGCTATTGGACAATGGATTGCGTCGCTTGAGGCCACTCAATCAACGCAATCAGTCGGACCAGCCGCGGGAAAGGGCGTGCCGTCGACCCGGTCCACCGTGGCGAACGATTCCACCGGCTGGCGGGTCAGCCGTCTGACCTGGCGAACCGGGTGACCCAGCGCGATCACCGCCGCCAGCGCCAACGGTCCCTCGGCGCCGAGCAGGCGCTTGACCTCGTCTTCTTCCCTGATGAGCATCGTGGTCAGCACGCCGCCGATCCCTTCTGCGCGGGCGGCCAGCAGGATGCTCCAGGCGAAGGGGTAGACCGAGGCGCCGCCGGCCAGTGAATAGCGGTCGAGATCTCGGTCGACGGCCGCCAGCTGCGACAGGTCCGCGAACAACGCCAGCAGAACGGGCACCTCGTCGAGGTGGGCGGCCAAGCCGCTTGCCGCGGCCTGCTCGGCCTGCCCGGTGCCGGCGGCAAGGGCGGACGTCTCGGCGGCGGGGTCGTTGACCGGGGCCCACGGCCGCAGCCCGGCCGCGGTGAGTGCCAGGTACTCGACCCACGGCTGCCGATACAGCTCACGCAGACGTCCGCGGACCTCGGGATCCTTCACCACGACCAGGCGCCAGGCCTGCGCGTTGGCGCCGCTGGGCGCGAAGCGCGCGGTGTCGAGGATGCGTGCCAGCACCGTGTCGTCGACCGGCTCGTCGGTGAACTCGCGCACCGACCCGGTGCTGCGCAGGGCATCGATCAGGTCCATCCGACCATCTTCCACCGGCGGTGCCGGTCCAAGCCGGACCGGCGCAATGGCAGACTGGTCAGCTATGAAGCCCGCGACCTGACGGTCGCGGCGCGCTGAACCCGGCATCCGAAACGAAAGAATTGTTCCGCCATGGACCTGCTCGTCTTCCTGCCCCTGATCATCATCATGGGCGCATTCATGTATTTCGCCTCCCGGCGCCAGCGCAAGGCCATGCAGGCCACCATCGACCTGCATGAGTCCTTGACTGTCGGCGACCGGGTGCACACCACCTCCGGCCTTCAGGCCACGATCACCGGGATCACCGACGACACCGTCGACCTCGAGATCGCCCCCGGCGTCGTGACCACCTGGATGAAACTGGCCATCCGCGACCGCATCGAGGACGAGGCCGACGACACCGACGACGAGACGAGTGGGGCCACCGAGCTCACCGAGTCCGACGCGGACCGCCTGACCAAAGACTGATCGCCAGGCTCGCCACGTACCCTCTAGCGGGAGTTGAAGAGGACCGCGTCCGCGGGACGGGCACTGAGATCTGTAGCGGGACCCAGCGGGTCGCGGCACAACCTAGGAGAGACAACAACGTGGCATCGTCTTCGGCGCCGGTGCATCCCTACCGATGGCTGGCGCTGTTCCTGGTCTTGCTCATCGGGGTGTACCTGCTGGTCTTCCTCACCGGAGACAAACACTCGAGCCCCAAGCTGGGCATCGACCTGCAGGGCGGGACCCGCGTCACCCTGACCGCACGCACCCCGGACGGCTCCCGTCCGACGCGCGACGCGTTGAATCAGGCTCAGCAGATCATCGGCGCCCGCGTCAACGGTCTTGGCGTGTCGGGCTCAGAAGTCGTGATCGACGGCGACAACCTCGTCATCACCGTTCCCGGTAACGACGGCAACGAGGCCCGCAATCTGGGTCAGACCGCCCGGCTGTTCATCCGCCCGGTGATCGGTCAGCCGATCCCGGTCGAGGCCGTCAAGCAGCAGATGCAGGCGGCGGGCGTGCCCGGCGCCGGCGGGCCCGGCGGTCCGGTGCCCGCACCGGCACCCGGCGCCCCGGCCCCCGGCGCGCCGCCGGCAGGTGCGCCTGCCCCCGGCGCACCGGCACCCGCGGCCGGTGAGCCGGCCGCCCCACCGCCGGCGGCACCCGCGCCAGCACCGCAACCGCGCCCCTACCCGCAAGAGCCGGCACCGTCACCCACCCCCGCACCACCCGCGCCTGCGCCCAGCCAGCCGCCGACGGCGGTCCCGGCTCCACCCGCTCCCGGGCAACCGGCCCCGCCCGCGGCACCGGCCCCGCCGGACCCCCGCAAGGACCTCGCGGCGCGCATCAGCTTCGAGAAGCAACTGCGGCAGAGCACCAACCAGAACCTGCTGCTGATCGCGGTGCAGTACATGGCGGGCAAGTGCGACGAGCCGGACATCCTGGCCGGTAACGACGACCCGAACCTGCCGCTGGTCGCGTGCTCGCAGGACCACAAGTACATCTATGTGCTGGACAAGTCGATCATCAGCGGCGACGAGATCAAGGACGCGTCCTCGGGCTTCGACCAGCAGAGCGGCGCCTATGTCGTCAACGTCGAGTTCAAGGACAAGGCGTCCACGACGTGGGCGGACTTCACCGCCGCCAACATCGGCACCCAGACGGCGTTCACCCTGGACTCCCAGGTGGTCAGCGCCCCGCAGATCCGCGAGGCGATCCCCGGCGGGCGGACCCAGATCAGCGGTGGCAACCCGCCGTTCACCGCCGACACCGCCAAACAACTGGCCAACGTTCTGAAATACGGATCGCTGCCGTTGTCCTTCGAGTCCTCGGAGGCCGAAACCGTCTCGGCGACACTGGGATTGGCGTCGCTTCGGGCCGGCCTGATCGCGGGCGCGATCGGACTGGGGCTGGTGCTGCTGTACTCGCTGCTCTACTACCGGGTGCTGGGACTGTTGACGGCGCTGTCGCTCGTCGCCTCCGGCGCCATGGTGTTCGGCATCCTGGTGCTGCTCGGGAGATACATCAACTACACCCTCGACCTGGCCGGTATCGCCGGTCTGATCATCGGTATCGGCACGACCGCCGACTCGTTCGTGGTGTTCTTCGAACGCATCAAGGACGAGATCCGAGAAGGGCGTTCGTTCCGCTCGGCGGTGCCGCGCGGTTGGGCGCGCGCCCGTAAGACGATTCTGTCCGGCAACGCGGTCACCTTCCTGGCCGCCGCGGTGCTGTACTTCCTGGCCGTCGGTCAGGTGAAGGGCTTCGCCTTCACCCTCGGCTTGACGACGATTCTCGACGTCGTCGTGGTGTTCCTGGTGACCTGGCCGCTGGTGTTCCTGGCGTCGAAGTCGACGACTATGGCCAAACCGGCGTTCAACGGTCTCGGCGCGGTGCAGCAGATCGCCCGAGAACGGCGAGCCGCCGCCACTGCGACGGGACGGAGGTAACTCCCATGGCCAAAGACACCGCAGCGGACACTGCAGAAGACACGGCATCCACCGCCGTCGAAGCACCCGACCTGGAAGCGGCCGGCGCCGGCGCGCCCAAGCACGGCTTCTTCGTCCGCCTCTACACCGGCACCGGTGCCTTCGAGGTCATCGGTAAACGCAAGCTCTGGTATGCGGTCAGCGGGCTGATCGTCCTGGCCTGCATCGCGAGCATCGCGCTGAAGGGCTTCACCTTCGGTATCGATTTCGAGGGCGGCACCAAGGTCGGCATGCCGGTCGCCGGTCAGAACGGCACCGCGACAACCCAGCAGGTGGAAGACGTCTTCTCCAAGACGCTGGGCCGGGCGCCGGGATCGGTCGTGCTGGTCGGCAACGGCAGCTCCGCCACGGTGCAGATCCGCTCGGAGGCGCTGACCAACCAGGAGACCGAGCGGCTTCGCGACGCGCTGTTCGAGGCGTTCAAGCCGAAGGCCGGCAACGGTCAGCCCGACAAGGCGACGATCAGCGACTCCGCGGTCTCGGAGACCTGGGGCGACCAGATCACCAAGAAGGCGCTGATCGCGCTCGCGGTGTTCCTGGTGCTCGCGGCGATTTACATCACCTTCCGTTACGAGCGGTACATGGCGATGTCGGCGTTGCTGACGCTGGTGTTCGACCTCGTCGTCACGGCCGGGGTGTACTCGATCGTCGGCTTCGAGGTCACGCCGGCGACGGTGATCGGTCTGCTCACAATCCTCGGCTTCTCGCTGTACGACACGGTCATCGTGTTCGACAAGGTGGAGGAGAACACCCACGGGTTCGAGCACACCACCCGAAGAACGTTCGCCGAACAGGCCAACCTCGCGGTGAACCAGACCTTCATGCGATCGATCAACACCAGCCTCATCTCGGTGCTACCGATCGTGGCGCTGATCGTGGTCGCGGTGTGGCTGCTCGGTGTCGGCACGCTGATGGACCTGGCGCTGGTGCAGCTGGTCGGTGTCATCGTCGGCACCTACTCGTCGATCTTCTTCGCGACCCCGCTGCTGGTGACGCTGCGCGAGCGCACCGACCTGGTGCGCACGCACACCCGCCGGGTGCTCAACCGCCGCAAGCCGTCCGCGACGGCCGGCGATGTCGTCACCGGGGGAGCCGCGGATCTGGACGAGGCCGCCGGCGCGGTCCCGGCCGAGGCGGCCATCGGGGGGACTCCCGCGGTCGGCAACAAGCCCTCGCCGGGTGCCCGTCCGGCCCGCCCGGGCCGGCCGACGGGCAAACGCAGCCCCCGCGGGCGATAGCGCGCCATGGCAGTCAGGCGCAGGCGCGCCGCCGCTGTCGCAGTGGCCGCCGTCCTGGGGGTGCTCGCGCCGAGCGTCCTGACGTCGTGTTCGGGTAGCCCGGCGGACCAGATCAACTACGCCGTCGACGGCATGCTGCTCACCTACAACACCAATACGGTGCGCGGGGCGGCCTCGGCGGGTCCGCAGGCCTTCGCGCGGGTGCTCACCGGCTTCAATTTCCACGGGCCCGACGGCCAGGTGCTGGCCGATCACGACTTCGGGTCGGTGTCGGTGGTGGGCCGCGATCCGCTGGTGCTGGACTATCAGATCGCCGACAACGCCGTGTATTCCGACGGCAAGCCGGTGACCTGTGACGACATGGTGCTGGCGTGGGCGGCGCAGTCGGGGCGGTTCCCGGCGTTCGATGCCGCCAGCCGCGCCGGCTACCTGGACATCGACACCGTGGACTGTCAGCCGGGCCAGAAGAAGGCCCGGGTCACGTACTTTCCGGGCCGCGCCGTCACCGACTACCTGCAGTTGTTCACCGCCACCTCGATGATGCCGTCGCACGTGCTCGGCGACGTCCTCGGCGTCGATGTCACCCGGACGATCCAGGGCGGCGACCCTGCCGCCATCGACCGCATCGCCCAGGCGTGGAACTCGGTGTGGGATCTCAAGCCCGGCCTGAGTGCCGACGACCTCAAGCGCTTTCCGTCGTCGGGGCCGTACAAGATCGACGCGGTGCTGCCCGAGGGCGCGGTGGTCCTCACCGCCAATGACCGCTGGTGGGGCGCCAAGCCGATCACCAAGCGGATCACGGTGTGGCCGCGCGGCGTCGATGTACAAGACCGCATCAACAGCGGCACGTTCCAGGTGGTCGACGTGGCCACCGGATCGTCGGGCACGCTGACCACCCCCGACGGCTACGACCGCCGCGAGCTGCCGTCCGGCGGGATCGAGCAGCTGATCTTCGCCCCGGCCGGACCCTTGGCCGCGACGCCGGCCCGCCGCGCGGTGGCGCTGTGCACCCCGCGCGACCTGATCGCGTTGAACGCCGAGACGCCGATCTCGAATGCCCGCCTCAATCCCGCGACCGACGACGCCTTCAGCGGCATCGAAGGGGTGGCGATCGGCCCTCAGTTCGGTGCGGCCAACCCCGACGCCGCCCGCGATGCGCTCGGCGGCCAGCCGCTGACCGTGCGGATCGGCTACCAGGCGCCCAATCCGCGGCTGGCGGCCACCGTCGGCGCGATCACCAAGTCGTGCGCGGCGGCCGGTATCACCGTCGTCGATGCGACGTCGGAGTCGGCGGGCCCGCAGGCGCTGCGTGACGGCCAGCTCGACGTCCTGCTGGCCAGCACCGGCGGCGCGACCGGCAGTGGCTCGACCGGGTCGTCGGCGCTGGATGCCTACACGCTGTTCGCCGGCAACGGCAACAACTTGCCGCGGTACTCCAATCCGCAGATCGACGGCATCATCTCGGCGCTGGCCATCACCTCCGATTCGAAGGAACAGGCCAGGTCGCTGGCTGACAGTTCCCCGATTCTGTGGGGCGACATGCCGACCCTGCCGCTGTACCGTCAGCAGCGCACCATGCTGGTATCGAAGAAGATGTACGCCGTCGAGGGCAATCCCACCAAGTGGGGCGCGGGCTGGAACATGGACAGGTGGGTGTTCGAGAAGTGACGTCTTCTTCGGAGCCGGAAGGCCGGCGACAGAGCGCCTCGGCGGTGGCCGACGTCCTCACGGCGCTCATCCGGGAGGTGCCGGACTTCCCGGAGCCGGGCATCCAATTCAAGGACCTCACCCCGGTGCTGGCCGACCGGCACGGTCTGGCCGTCATCACCGCGGCGATGGCCGAGATCGCCGAGGGCGCCGATCTGGTGGCCGGCATCGATGCCCGTGGATTCCTGCTCGGCGGCGCGGTCGCCCATCGGCTCGGTATCGGCGTGCTGGCCGTCCGCAAAGGCGGGAAGCTGCCTCCGCCGGTGCACAGCGAGACCTACACGCTCGAATACGGCACGGCCACATTGGAGATCCCGGCCGACGGGATCGAGCTGGCCGGGCGGCGCGTGGTCATCATCGACGACGTGCTCGCCACCGGGGGAACCCTGGCTGCGGCGCGTT
The DNA here is from genome assembly GCF_002887815.1 of Mycobacterium sp. ENV421. GTDB lineage: Bacteria > Actinomycetota > Actinomycetes > Mycobacteriales > Mycobacteriaceae > Mycobacterium. The sequence goes on from NZ_PDHO01000005.1 coordinate 274,654, forward strand.
CCCTGCTGGCGGCAAGTGGGGCGGAGGTGTCCGCTGCCGCGGTGGTGCTGGAACTGCCCGGCCTCGGCGGGCGCGAGAAGGTCGCGCCGCTGCAGGTGACCAGCCTGCAAACCATCTGAGCCGGTTAACTGTCCGGACCGCCGTATGGCGGCCCGGCAAACGCCAAGTGGCAGTTTGACATTCGTGTTGTCCGTCACCGGATGACTCGGCGATGCTTGCGCAGAGCGGCCTGTCGGGGGCCCGCCGAGGAGGCATCTGTGCAATCCACCATTCTGGTTCCGCGGCTCGCCGCAGCAGCTTTCGCCGTCGGGGTGGGGCTGGCGATCGGCAGCGCCTGCGCGACGGCATCCGCCGATACGCCGGATTCGTCGTCGTCGGCCGCCCGCACGAGTGTCGGGCACGGACCGGCCAAGCCGCGCGCTCGCGCCGCGGCGACCACCCCGTCGGCGGCCAAGACCGCCACGGCAGCCACTGCACGGGCCGCACGCCTGACGCCGCCCTCGGCGGTGGCGTCCTCGACCCCCACCAGGAAGCTGCGTGCGCCGTCGCAACTGCGGATTGATGTCGACATCCTTGCCGCCAATGTCGCCAGCCTGCTGGGCTATGCCCCGAACCCGGCCAACACCGGTGGTGTCGGCGCGGTGCTGCCGTTGCGCACCATGCTTTTCGACGCGATCGACGCGGTGCGTCGGGCCACCGATCGCAGCGCGGTCAATGCCGTTCCGGCCCTGCACCCGCGTGCGGTGTACGAGTTCGTCACCGGCGAGGTGATCGGTGATCTGGTGCCCTCTGACCCCAACGGCGACAAGCTGACGTACCGGGTCGCCCAGGGGCCGGCCAACGGCACGCTGACGATCAACCCGAACGGCACCTACTACTACAAGCCCACCAACGATTTTGCCGAAAGCGGTGGGGTCGACACCTTCACTGTCGTCGCCGATGACGGGCAGAACGGTTTGACGGTGGTCCCGGTGAACGTCACGGTCAGACCGACGCTCGGGGTGACGGAAAGGTTCTGGTTCCGCAACTACACGCTGGCGCCGCTGAAGTTCAACGGCTACGCCGGCGGCACCGGTGATCTGGACGGTGGCCCTGCGGTCGGCACGGTCATCATGCCGGGCGGTGAGGCCAGCTGGGATGTCAATTGGTACCTGTTCCGTGTCGGTGACATCGTCACCAATTTCGGCACCGTCGGCTTCGGGTACACCCCCTCCAACTTCGGCTACGTGCCCGACGGCTACCAGGGCACGACCTTCCAGGTGAAATTCCAGACCAAGCCACGGGCCACCAGCTGCGGCTCCGGCGGCAACGGGGAATGCAATGTCCCGAACGACAAGATGGCGATCGGGCAGGACCAGGGAGCCCCGACGATCACCCTCGGCGCGGCGGACGCGGCCAAGATCGCGGCGGTGCTTCCCAACGTCTGCTACGACGGCTCGATAGCAAACTGCACCTTCACCGCGAAGAGCGAAGTGAAGGGCTTCAGCCCGGTGCGGACCGTCGGCACCCCGGTGTCGAACACCACGTCGACACCAACGACCTACAGCATCGCCATCGCCGACCAGGTGTCACAGTCCGACACCGTGGGGTTGAGCGTGAAGCTGTCCGGCGGCGGTCTGGCCAAGCTCGCGTCGATCATCAACATCGAGATCACCGCCAACTACTCCCATACGTGGGTACAGACCCACACCTTCACGCAGACGATGAACGTGCCGGTCGCCCCGGGCAAGACGGCGTGGATCGAAGGTTCGGTGCCGGTGTGGAACGTGACCGGCGACTTCACCATCAAGCTCGGCAACTCGACTTACCAGCTCGACGGCGCGACGTTCTCGACGCCGAATCCGAACGAGCCGGGCAGCTACGTCATCCGGGACAAGCCGATCACCTCCGCGCTGGATTAGCCGCGAGGGGCCGGGCCGGCCACTCGACCGCGGACGGGGAGATATCCTCGAAGTCGGTCCTGGTGGCGAGGAGGTGCGGCATGGCAGACGACAACGCGTCGCTGACCGCCGCGCCGGCGCCGGTCTCCGACGTCCCGCCCGCCGAGCCGCGGACCGAAACCCCCAAAACCACCAGCAGCGCATCGCGGCGGGTGCGAGCCCGGCTCGCACGGCGGATGACGTCGCAGCGCAGCACCGTCAACCCGGTCCTCGAACCGCTGGTGGCCGTCCACCGGGAGTTCTACCCCAAGGCCGACCTGGCGATCCTGCAGCGCGCCTATGAGGTGGCCGAGGCCAAGCACGCCGATCAGCTGCGCCGCTCCGGCGATCCCTACATCACCCACCCGCTGGCCGTCGCGAACATCCTCGCCGAACTCGGCATGGACACCATCACGCTGGTGGCCGCGCTGCTGCACGACACCGTGGAGGACACCGGTTACGCCATGGAGGCGCTGACCGCCGACTTCGGCGAGGAGGTCGCCCACCTGGTGGACGGGGTGACCAAGCTGGACAAGGTCGCGCTGGGCACCGCCGCCGAGGGCGAGACCATCCGCAAGATGATCATCGCGATGGCGCGCGATCCGCGGGTGTTGGTCATCAAGGTCGCCGACCGGCTGCACAACATGCGCACCATGCGGTTCCTGCCGCCGGAGAAGCAGGCCCGCAAAGCTCGCGAGACGCTGGAAGTGATTGCCCCCCTTGCCCATCGGCTGGGGATGGCGACGGTCAAGTGGGAACTCGAGGATTTGTCGTTCGCGATCCTGCACCCCAAGCGTTACGAGGAGATCGTCCGGCTGGTCGCCGACCGCGCACCGTCGCGGGACACCTACCTGGCCAAGGTCCGCGTCGAGATCAACAGCGCGCTGTCGGGGATGAAGATCAACGCCAGCGTGGAGGGCAGGCCGAAGCACTACTGGTCGATCTACCAGAAGATGATCGTCAAGGGCCGCGACTTCGACGACATCCACGACCTGGTCGGTGTGCGGATCCTCTGTGAAGAGATCCGCGACTGTTATGCCGCTGTCGGCGTTGTGCATTCGCTGTGGCAGCCGATGCCCGGCCGGTTCAAGGACTACATCGCCCAACCCCGTTTCGGGGTGTACCAGTCGCTGCACACCACGGTCGTCGGACCGGAAGGCAAGCCGCTGGAGGTGCAGATCCGCACCCGCGACATGCACGACACCGCGGAGTTCGGCATCGCGGCGCACTGGCGCTACAAGGAATCCAAGGGCCGCAACGGTGTTCCGCACCCGCACAGCGCCGCCGAGATCGACGAGACGGCCTGGATGCGACAGCTTCTGGACTGGCAGCGGGAAGCCGCGGACCCCGGCGAGTTCCTGGAGTCGCTGCGGTACGACCTTGCGGTGCAGGAGATCTTCGTGTTCACCCCGAAGGGCGACGTGGTCACCCTGCCGGCCGGTTCGACGCCGGTGGACTTCGCGTACGCGGTGCACACCGAGGTCGGCCACCGCTGCATCGGCGCCCGGGTCGACGGCCGGCTTGTGGCGCTGGAACGCAAGCTCGAAAACGGTGAGCGGGTGGAGGTTTTCACCTCCAAGGCGCCCAATGCCGGGCCGTCCCGCGACTGGCAGGGCTTCGTGGTGTCCCCGCGGGCCAAGGCCAAGATCCGGCAGTGGTTCGCCAAGGAGCGCCGCGACGAGGCGCTGGAGGCCGGCAAGGACTCGATCGCACGCGAGGTGCGACGTGGCGGCCTCCCGTTGCAGAAACTGGTCAACGGTGAGGCGATGTCGGCGCTCGCCCAGGAACTCCGCTACGCCGACGTCTCGGCGCTGTACACCGCGGTCGGTGAGGGTCATGTATCGCCGCGGCATGTCGTGCAGCGGCTGGTGGCACAGCTCGGCGGCGCTGAGAGTGCCGAAGACGAACTGGCCGAGCGCTCCACGCCGGCGACCATGCCAGTGCGCCAGCGCAGCAGCGACGACACCGGGGTCGCCGTGCCTGGTGCGACCGGGGTGCTGACCAAGCTGGCCAAGTGCTGCACTCCGGTTCCCGGCGACAACATCATGGGCTTCGTCACCCGGGGTGGCGGGGTCAGCGTGCACCGCACCGACTGCACGAATGCCGCGTCGCTGCAACAGCAGTCGGAACGCATCATCGAGGTGAACTGGGCGCCGTCACCGACTTCGGTGTTCCTGGTGGCGATTCAGGTCGAGGCTCTTGATCGGCACCGGCTGCTCTCCGATGTCACGAGGGTGCTGGCCGACGAACGCGTCAACATCCTGTCGGCGTCGGTCACCACATCCAACGATCGAGTCGCGGTGAGCCGCTTCACGTTCGAGATGGGTGATCCCAAGCATCTCGGTCACGTGCTCAACGCGGTCCGCAATATCGAGGGTGTCTACGACGTGTACCGGGTGACGAGCGCGGCCTGATCGGTATAGCGACCGGTTACGGCCCGCCGTTGACGTACCAGGACAGGCACCCGGGATGGTCGTGGCAGGCGATGATCGCGGTGGTATCCGGTGCGGCGCCGCGCACGTGCGGCTGAGTCGACGGCAGGCTGCAGCTCTTCAGGTACGGATTCCACGGGATCACGCCGTCGTAGCAGCCCTGCGCGACGGGCGTGGCCTGGCTCGACGGGGTGTCGAGCAGCGCGGTGGGTGCGAATAGGAGGGCGGCCGCGCCCAGGACGACACCAACAGTTCTGTGCAAACCAATAGACATGACGTGGTGCCCAACGTGTCTGCGCCGCAGACTATTTCGTCGCGGATGGCGGAATATTCGGCTGCCGCAACGTTCTTGTACTCATGCGTGGTCGCAGGTGCCAAGACCTACTTGGAAAGAGATTGACTATGAAGCGTTTTCACGTGTTGTCCGCCACTATCGGAGCCGGTGCCCTCGTCTCCCTCGGAGCTTTCGCCGCGGTAGCGGCCAATCCCCAGACACCCGGTTCGCTCGTCAGCTCGGAGATGTCGACCGCTGTCACGGTCACCCAGTCGCCGAATCAACCCAAGGGCCAGCTTCCCGCTGCGACCCCCGCGATCAAGGGGCCGGCGCCGCTGCCGACCGAAGAGCAGGGCCTGCCCGGCTGACGGCCGGCGTCAGTTCAGCCGGATCGACTTGATCGTCACCGGCCTGGCTGGCTTGCCGTCGTCGGAACCGCCGGAGATGCCGGTGGCGGCGATGTCGTCGATGACGCCCCAACCGGTCTTGTCGACCTGGCCGAACGCCGTGTACGTCGGTGGCAGCATCGAGTCGCGGTAGACGATGAAGAACTGGCTGCCGTTGGTGTCCGGCCCGGCGTTGGCCATGGCCAGGGTCCCGCGCGGATACTTCACGGCCTGTCGCAGTGCCGGATCGAACGGGCGGAACTGGTTCGTCGGGTACTCGTTGGCGAACCGGTACCCGGGACCGCCCGTACCCTGGCCGGTCGGGTCGCCGCACTGCAGCACCGACAGCGACGGCAAGTGGGTCAGCCGGTGGCACGGCGTGTTGTCGAAGTAGTTCTGCCGGACCAGACTTTCGAAGCTGTTCACCGTGCACGGCGCCTTGGCGTTGTCGAGATGGATGACGATCGGGCCGGCGTTGGTGACCACGGTCGCGTCCACGGTCGCCGGCGTGGTCGACACCTTTCCGGCGACCGGCGGCTTGACCGGCTTGTCGGCCGGGGTCGCGGTGGCCGGGTACTGGCAGTTCGCGCCCAGCGTGGCCGGCGGATTGAACGGCGGGAGCGCTCCGCTGCCACCCGGGAGGGAACGCGGGATGCCCGCCCCGCCGCTCTTCTCCAGCTCCCGGCCCATCCACGAGAAGAACGCCACCCCGGCGACGATCACGACGATGCTCACGACGGTCATCAGGTAGCTGATCACCAGCCCGGCGATCGCCAGACCCCGCCCGTCCTCGCCGGTCTTCTTGATCTGCGACAACGAGACGTGGCCGAAGATGATGCCCAGCGGTGCGAACAGGAACGCGCAGATAAGCGACGCGATCGCCATCCCGTTGGTCGGCTTCGGCGCCGGATAGGGATACGGACCGGGCCCGTACGGCGAACCGTACGGCGGCGGGTAGTAGGGCGGAGGCTGGCTCATGCGGTGCCCTGGCAAGCGTCGCTCATCGTCGGCTAGTCCAGCAGGATCGACTTGACCCGCACGTCGGTTGCCGGCTTGCCGTCCTGACCACCGCCGGCGACACCGGCCGCCGCGATCTTGTCCAGCGTCGCCAGGCCGGTCGCGTCGATGGTGCCGAACGCGGTGTAGTTGGGCGGCAACTGCGAATCCTTGTAGACCAGGAAGAACTGGCTTCCGTTGGTGCCCGGGCCGGCGTTGGCCATGGCCAGCGTGCCGCGCGGATAGGTCACCGGCTGCTGCAGGGCAGGGTCATTCGCGGGGTACTGGTCGGTGGGGTATTCGTTCGCGAACTCGTAGCCGGGCCCGCCCGTGCCCTGGCCGGTCGGGTCGCCGCACTGCAGCACCGACAGCGACGGCGAGGTGGTCAGCCGGTGGCAGGGGGTGTCGTTGAAGTATCCCTTCTGCGCCAGGCTGGCGAAGCTGTTGACCGTGCACGGCGCCTTCGCGTTGTCCAGCACCAGGCCCAGGTTGCCCTGGTTGGTGCTCATGCTGGCGGTCACCGTCGCCGGGCTGGTGGGAACCTTGCCGCTGTGGGGTGCGTCGACCTTCTTGGCGGCCGGCTCGGACGTGGCCGGGTACTGGCAGTTGGCGCCCAGGTTCGCGGCGGCCTTGAACGGCGGCAGACCGCCGGTGGCCGGGGGAGATGTGGACGGCGCGTCGGTCTCGACGGGGGCGGTGCTGGTGGCACCCGACGCGGTCTTGGTGTCCTTGCCGTCCTTGTTGGTCAGCACGAACGTGGCGATCAGGGCCGCGGCCACGGCGATCGCGACCACGCCGCCGATCACGACAAACAACCGCTGGCGCTTCTCCTGTTGAGCGCGGCGCTCCAGCTGCCGCTCGAGCTTGCGCTTGGCCGTCGCACGTCGTTGTTCGTTGGTGGGCACCGTGTTGATCCTCCGTTGAGATCGGGTGAGTCGGCACCGAGTGTGCCAGTTGATGCTGAAGACACCGGCCACGACCCTCGTCAACAGGGGTGGGAAACTGGACAACGTGTTACTCACCGGGTTCCCGGCGGGCATGTTGGCATGCAATTGCTACGTGCTGGCCCCACGCGCCGGGGCGGACGCGATCGTCGTCGACCCGGGGCAGCGAGCTTTTGCGACCCTGCGCCGCATTCTCGACGAGAACCGGCTGACCCCGGCCGCGGTCTTGCTCACCCACGGGCACATCGACCACATCTGGTCGGCGCAGAAGGTGGGTGACACCTTCGGCTGCCCGGTGTACATCCACCCGGAGGATCGATTCATGCTCTCCGATCCGATCCGCGGATTCGGGCCGCGCATCGGCCAGATCGCGCTGGGCGCGTTGTTCCGCGAGCCCAGACAGGTCGTCGAGCTGGACCGCGACGGGGACAAGATCGACCTCGGTGGCATCACGGTGACCGTCGATCACACGCCCGGCCACACCAAGGGGTCGGTGGTGTTCAGGGTCGATCGGGCGGGGGCCCAGGACCCGATCGCGTTCACCGGTGACACCTTGTTCAAAGAAACTGTCGGCCGCACCGACCTGCCGGGTGGCAGCGGGAGGGATCTCCTGAGCTCGATCGTCGACAAACTGTTGGTGCTCGACGACGACACCCTGGTATTACCGGGCCACGGTGAATCCACCACCATCGGCCTCGAACGCCGTACCAACCCCTTTCTCGAAGGTTTGACGTGAGCGAATTCCAGGCGCCCAAGGGTGTCCCTGACTACCTGCCGCCCGAGTCCGCCGAGTTCGTCGCGGTCCGTGATGGTCTGCTGCGGATCGCCCGGCTGGCCGGCTACGGCGACGTCGAGCTGCCGATCTTCGAAGACACGGCGCTGTTCGCCCGCGGGGTGGGCGAATCCACCGATGTGGTGTCCAAGGAGATGTACACCTTCGCCGACCGCGGCGAGAGGTCGGTGACGCTGCGCCCCGAGGGCACCGCGGGAGTGATGCGCGCGGTCATCGAGCATGGTCTGGACCGGGGCGCCCTTCCGGTCAAGCTCTGCTACGCGGGCCCGTTCTTCCGCTACGAGCGCCCGCAGGCCGGTCGATACCGGCAGCTGCAGCAGGTCGGGGTCGAGGCCATCGGCGTCGACGACCCGGCGCTGGACGCCGAGGTGATCGCTGTCGCCGACGCCGGTTTCCGGTCATTGGGACTGGACGGTTTCCGCCTCGAGATCACCTCGCTGGGTGACGACACCTGCCGGCCGCAATACCGGGAGTTGTTGCAGGAGTTTCTGTTCACGCTCGACCTGGACGAAGACACCCGGCGCCGGGCGGAGATCAACCCGCTGCGGGTGCTCGACGACAAGCGGCCCGCGATGCGGGAGGCGACCGCCGACGCGCCGGTGATGCTCGACCACCTTTCCGATGGGGCCAAGCAGCACTTCGACACCGTGCTGGCGCATCTCGATGCACTCGGCGTGCGGTACGTGGTCAATCCGCGGATGGTGCGGGGCCTGGACTACTACACCAAGACCACATTCGAGTTCGTGCACGACGGCCTCGGAGCGCAATCGGGTATCGGCGGCGGCGGCCGGTATGACGGTTTGATGCGTCAGCTCGGTGGCCAGGACCTGTCGGGTATCGGGTTCGGCCTCGGCGTCGACCGGACCGTTCTGGCGTTGCGGGCCGAAGGCAAGACGGTCGGAAACCCAAGCCGCTGCGACGTTTTCGGGGTGCCGCTGGGCGAGCAGGCGAAGTTGGTGGTGGCGACGCTGGCGGCGGCTCTGCGCGCCGAGGGTGTGCGCGTCGACTTGGCGTACGGCGACCGCGGCCTCAAGGGGGCGATGCGTGCGGCTGATCGCTCAGGCGCGCGCATCGCCGTGGTGGCAGGCGACCGGGACATCGAGGCCGGCACCGTGGGCGTCAAAGATCTCGCCACCGGCACGCAGGTTGATATCCCGGTCGACTCGCTTGTCGCAGAAGTGATTACGCGGCTGGCCTAGAACAGGCCAGCCGCGCTCTCGGTTCGTACGTTGTCAGCCCGCAGGGCACAGATCGGTCTTGGCGAAGTTGATCGCCGCATCCGCCTGGGCGTGGCTGATTTGACCTGAGTTCTTGAAGTAGGTCTGCGACAGCTCGTTCGGGTCTGCACCCTGCGCGAGCGCCGAGCAGATGGTGTGACCATCGGCGATCAGCGCCGCCTGGTCGCCGGCGATACCGGCGCTGGTCAGATCCTTGATGTAGTCGGCCTCGGCGTTGGTGATCGCCCAGGCAGACGGCGCGCCGGCCAGCGCGATAGCCCCGGCGGCAGCAGCCGCCGTCAACAAACCTTTGATCATTGTCATGTCCCTTGTGTGCATCGGAGTTACTGCTGCGGCAGAAGTTACTACGTTGCCAGCACATATGCAGGAAAAGGACAAGAATTTCCGGCATGGCAATAAAAGCCGAAAACTCGGCTATTCAAACAATGAATTCAAGTTGTGGGCCGTACGCCCCCCATTTAACCAATTCTCACCAGATTCTTGGCGCAACCTTGGCTGATTCGGGAACCGTGTCGTCTGCGCGGTCCGTTGGACAGTCATGAACACCGTGATCGGCGCCGAGGTCATCGAGGGCTACGTGAACAGCCGCCAATTGCGGCATTTCTGCGGCCACCACGACGATGAGGTTTTCTTTTTCGTGAACGCCTACCATGGCCGCCTTCATGTGCACTTGCAGCCGAGCGGCTCCGCGGTTCAGATCACCATCACCGCCGAACGCTATTACCCGGCCGATCACCGGGCCGGGGTCGCGGCGTTGGTGCAGCAATGGAACGGAGCCGGCACTCACGCCACCGCCACGGTGTTCCCGTCCTCCGACCCCCGATTGGTCGGTGTGGTCGCCGAGCGACGATATCGCGCGACAGATGGCGAATTCGGCCCCTTCGCCGATCAGACGGTTCAGTCAGCGATCGATTTGTTCGGCCGACTCGGCGCTGTGGTGCCGTTGTCGTCCGACGACACGCGTCTACTCGATGCCGGCTGACCTACGATAGTCGACGTACGAAATCCGTTGTCGCCGAGGCGGTTCAATCCGGTTCCGTCGCCTCGCGCCGACTTCCGAAGGTCATCCGGCTCAGCATCCGGTCGCGCAGCGTGAGCGTGTGCAACAGCACCGCCGAGACGTGCGCGGCAATCGCGACCACCAGCAGGTAGGCGAGGACGGAGTGGGTCTGGCGCAGCAGGAAGAACAAGTCGGCGTCGAACGGCGCGATCCGCGGCAGCGGCACGAAACCGAACAGCACCACCGGTCGTCCGCTTGCCGACACCATCGCCCACCCCACCAGCGGCTGAGCCAGAAGCAGGATGTACAGCCCGATTTCGGAGCCGACGACCAGCAGCTGCTCGACGGACCCCACGGTGGCCGGCAGCGGCGGGGTGCGGTGGGTGAAACGGTTGGCCGCCCGGAACGCCACGACGATCAGGATGAGCGCCCCGAGCGTCACGTGCACACCCACCAGAGCGCCGTAGCCGCCCAGCGAATTGACCATCACGAACCCGATGAGCAGTGCGGCGAACACCAGGGCGGCGGTGAGCCAGTGCAGGATTCGGGTGCGGACCGGGTACCGCTCGACCGCCGTCATGCGCCGACCTCGTTCACCTGAACCGCCGACGGCGACGTCGGTTCGCCGGTGCGCTGGCGGTAGGACGCCGCATAGACATCGCTGCGGGCGGACAGCAGGGGATCGGCGGACGGTTCGATACCGTCCGGCAAGACCAGCGGATCGAAGTTGATGTCGCGGGCGTTACCCGGTGCCTCGGTCGCCGCCGAGGTAAGGGTGAGCGTGCCCACCTCGATGCTGCGCCGGTCGTCGGGCCACGGCAGGGTGGGGTCGGTCAGCGGGTCGCCCGGCTCGGCGACGGTGACGAGTAGACGCCATCGCAGCGGCCCGTCGCGCAGCTGGCGCACCACCGCGTCGAACAATCCGTTGGCGTCGCCGGATCGTGGTGCCGGTGCGCCCTGTTGCGGTACGAGCGACCACCGCACCGCCGATCGGTCACCCGCGTCGTTGACGAAATAGAAAGTGTTCAGGCCGCGAAAGGTGCTGTCACCGAAGCCGGCCGACGGCGGGTGGGCCTTGATGATCGCCATGGCGGCCGCGGTTTCCGGGTGAGCTGTCAGGAACGCTTTCATCGCGGCGGGGTCGGGTTGTTTGGTACCGGGGACGACCTTGGATGCGAGCAACCTGTCATAGAACCCGCGCGCGGAATTGTCCGGGAACACCGGCAGGTTCAGCATCGCCGTGCGCCACTGCCCACTGTCGGGAAACCCGAACGCCAGGCCCAGGCCCCGCGCGGCGCCCGGGGTGTCGGCGACGTTTGGATCACCGCCGGCGAGGGAGAACCGGCCCACGACGGGCACCTGACCCTGTCGGAACACGGCGGCACGGCTGAGCTGTGTGCCGTTGCCGTTGCTCTCGAAATACCCGGTGACGACGACGCCTTTGGCGTGGTTCTTGCGGAACCCGAGGTGGCGTCCGTAGACGCTGAGGAACCCGTCGAGGAACGTTTTACGGGGGGACTCGGACCCAATCCACTTGTTGGCGTAGGCGACCGCGCCGAGGTCGACGGCCAGGAACGCGCCGACGGCCCCGAGCCCGACGAGAACCGATCGGCGGTTGACGGCGGTGTTCACTCCCCAGCGTGGACGGTTGGTCACTTAACCTGGGACGCGCCGTAGCAGGGATCGGTTCACTGTCGTGACGCAGCTCACGACCTGAAGTCTAGATCGCCATCGCCGCGCGGACGTCGGACTCCGACGCCGACCCGCCGGTCCCGCTGGACGTCACCCGCCCGGCCTCCAGGATGTAGTACCGCTGAGCCGATTCCAGCGCGAAACCGATGTGCTGTTCGACCAGCAGCACGCCGAGGTCGCCGCGGCGGGTGAGCGCGGTGATCGCCGCCTCGATCTCGGCGACCACCGACGGCTGAATGCCCTCGGTGGGTTCGTCGAGGATCAGGATCTTCGGGCTGGTGATCAACGCCCGTGCGATCGCCAGCTGCTGGCGCTGGCCACCGGACAGCAGACCGGCGCGGCGGGTCAGCAATTCCTTGAGCGCGGGGAACAGGTCGAGCTGTTCGTCGATCAGCTGTTTCCCTCCTTTGCGGCCGTCGGCGACGACCTGAAGGTTTTCGGCGGTGGTCAGCTGACCGAAGGACTGCTGGCCTTGCGGCACATAGGCCAGTCCGCGTGCCACCCGGGCGTTGGGACGCAGTTTGGTCACATCCTCGCCGTTCAGCAGCACCTGGCCCGCGCTGCATTTCAGGAGGCCGACCGCCGCGCGGAGCAACGTCGTCTTGCCTGCCCCGTTGTGGCCCATCACGGCGGCCACGCCGTCGGACGGGACCTCGATGCTGACGGAGTGGATGACCTGAGAGCGTCCGTATCCGGTCCGGACATCGATGAGCTGCAACACTATTCGCTAGCCTCCAAGTCTCCGGCCGCGGCGGTGCCCAGGTAGACCTCTTGCACCTTCGGGTTGGCCTGCACCTCGGTGACCGACCCTTCGGCAATCACCTGGCCGCGGGCCAGCACCGTCACCGATGTCGCGAATGCCCGCATGAAGTCCATGTCGTGCTCGACGACCACGACGGTGCGCGAGGACCCGATGCGCCGCAACAGGTTTCCGGTTTCCTCGCGTTCCTCACCGCTCATTCCGGCGACGGGTTCGTCGAGCAGCAGCACGTCGGCGTTCTGCACCAGGAGCATGCCGATCTCCAGCCACTGCTTCTGTCCGTGGGCTAGCACGCCGGCGGGCCGGTCGGCCAGATTCGACAGACCGATGGTCTCCAGCGCCTCCTCGATGGCGGGCAGTACTCCGTGCCGCCTGCGCAGCAGTGTCCACCACGACCGGTCGGCACCCGCGGCGATGTCGAGGTTCTGCAGCACGGTCAGCTGCTCGAACACGCTGGCAGTTTGGAAGGTTCGTCCGACCCCGCGTCGGGCGATCTGATGGACCTTCTTGCCCAGCAGATCCACGCCCGACTTGTTGATCGACCCGGTGGCCGGCACCAGGCCGGTGATCGCGTCGATGACGGTGGTCTTGCCTGCCCCGTTGGGGCCGATCAGGAATCTCAGGTCGCCTTGGAACAGGGTGAGATCGACGTTGTTGACCGCCTTGAACCCGTCGAAGTCGACAGTGAGACCGCGCACTTCGAGGTATTCGGTCCCCATGCCGACATTGCCGCCGGCCACCGGTTCGGCGAGTTCGGTCATGTTGCCGCTCCTACGGTCTCGGCTTCCGCGTGTTGGGCGTCGCCCGCGGACGGGGCGCCCGGGGTGCGGCGGCGCCGGCGCAGCAGCGCTCCGACTCCGGCCAGGCCGGCGGGGAAGAAGCCGACTACGACGATGAACAGCAGTCCCTGTGCGTAGGTCCATCCGGACGGGAACCGTTCGGAGAACGCGGTTTGCGCCCAGGCCACACCGATGGCGCCGAGGATCGGTCCGAGCAGCGTGGTGCGCCCGCCGATCGCGACGCCGATCAGGAATGCGATGGACGGCACGACGCCGACCTGAGCGGGCGTGATGAATCCGATGATCGGCGCGAACAGGGCACCGGCGACGCTGGCGAACAGCGCGGCCGCGGTGTAGGCGACGACTTTGATGGTGGCCGGGTCGTAGCCGAGGAAGCGGACCCGTTCCTCGCCGTCACGTACCGCGACCAGGAGTTCGCCGTAGCGGCTCTGCATCAGCTGGCGCACCACCGCCACCACCACCAGCAGCGTGCCGGCGGCGATGAAGTACAGCATCTGCCGGTTCACCGGGTCGGAGAGCCGGAACCCGAAGAACGTCCGGAAGCCGTTGAGCCCGTTGCTGCCACCCAGGGTGGCCTGTCCGACGAGCAGGATCGCCAATGCCGCGGCCAGCGCCTGGGACAGGATCGCGAAGTAGGCGCCCTTGACCCGGCGCTTGAAGACGCCGAGTCCGAGCAGCGCGGCGATGCCGGTCGGGATCACCACGATCGCTGCCATGGTGAAGGCGGCAGACGAGAACGGTTCCCAATACGACGGCAGCGCAGGGATTCCCGCGATCTGCATGAAGTCCGGCACCGACTGTTTGCGGATCTCGGCGTCGGCGATCTTGAGATGCATACCCATCATGTAGGCGCCGAGGCCGAAGAACACACCCTGCCCCAGCGTGAGCATTCCGCCGCGGCCCCAGGCCAACCCGATGCCTGCGGCCACGATCGCGTAGCACAGGTACTGGCCCAGCAGGCCCAGCCGGAAGCTGGTGAGCATCGCCGGTGCGACGCCGAACAGAATGACGGCCGCGACCGCGAAGCCCGCCCAGGTCTGCCACCTGCCGACAAGGGTCCTCATACCAAACTCCTTGTCCGCACGGTGAACAGGCCTTGCGGGCGCGCCTGTAGGAAGATCACGATGACCACAAACACGATGACCTTGGCCAGCGACGCGGTGGTGCTGTACTCGATGAACGAGTTCATCAAGCCGAGTGCGAACGCGGCGATCACCGTGCCCTTGATCTGGCCGAGCCCGCCCACGACCACCACGAGGAAGGCGTCGATCAGATAGCTCTGTCCGATGGTCGAACTCGTGGACCCGATGAGCGTCAGCGCGACGCCGGCCACGCTGGCCAAGCCCGACCCGATGAAGAACGTGGTGATATCGGTTCGGCGGCTGGAAATGCCGCTTGTCTCAGCCAGGTCGCGGTTCTGTACGACAGCCCGGATACGGCGGCCCATCGGGCTGAGCTTGAGCACCGCGGCCAGCACGGCGACACAGACCACCGCAAGAACCAGGATGAAGATGCGGGTCTTGGGCACTACCGCGCCGAGGATCTCCACGCCGCCGGACAGCCATGCCGGTGCGGTGACGTTCACCGCGGGCGCGCCGAAGATGCTGCGCGCCGCCTGCTGCAAAATCAGCCCGACGCCGAACGTCACCAGCAAGGTGTCCAGCGGACGGTCGTACATCCGCTGGATCAGCGTGACTTCCAGGAGCACCCCGAGCAGGCCGCCGACCACGAATCCGACGATCAGCGAAAACAGCAGTGATGCCCCGGTATTCGAGATCACCTTCTGCACCACAAAAGCTGTGTAACAGCCGATCATGATGAATTCGCCGTGCGCCATGTTGATGACGCCCATCTGGCCGAACGTCAGTGACAGCCCCAGTGCGGCCAGCAACAGGATCGAGCCGAGGCTCAATCCCGTCGCTAGCTGTCCGACAAGGACTTCCATGCTGTCTTAGCTTCCCGTCGCTCCGCTCGCCTCGGCTAACCCGACAGGCCCTTGGCCCAGGGGTAGGACTTCAGGTACGGATCGGGGGTGATCGGGCCGGGGGATTCCCAGATCGTGTAGATCAGCCCGTCGGGATGGATCTCGCCGATCCGTGCGGTCTTGGTGATGTGATGGTTCTCGCCGTCGATGGTGACCAGACCCTCCGGGGCGTCGAACGTCACGCCGGCGCAGTTGTCCTGAATCGCCTTGACGTCGAACGACTTCCCCTTCTCAACGGTGTTCTTCCACAAGTAGACCGAAACGTAGGCGGCCTCCATCGGATCCGAGGTCACCCGGTTCTGGCCGTACTTGTCCTTGAACGCCTTGACGAACGCCTTGTTCACCGGGTTGTCCAGGGTCTCGTAATAGTTCCACGCGGTCAGCTGGCCGGCGATGTTCTGCGCGCCGATGCCCTGGACTTCCTCCTCGGCGATCGACACCGAGACCACCGGCATCTTCTGCGGCGTGAGTCCGGCGTTGGTGTACTCCTTGAAGAACGCCACATTGGAGTCGCCGTTGAGGGTGTTGAACACCGCACCGGCATTCGACGAGCGAACCTTGTTCACGATCGTGGAGAAATCCGTCGAGCCGAGCGGGGTGTAGTCCTCGCCCTTGATCTCGATGCCGTTGGCCGCGGCGTACGCCTTGATGATGCGGTTCGCGGTCTGCGGGAACACATAGTCGCTACCCACCAGGTAGAGCGAGGTGATGCCCTTTTCCTTGAGGAAGTCGAGCGCAGGGACGATCTGCTGGTTGGTGGTGGCGCCGGTGTAGAAGATGTTTTTCGACGACTCCAAACCCTCGTACTGCACGGGGTAGTAGAGCAGCGCGTTGTTGCTCTCGAAGACCGGCAACATGGCCTTGCGGCTCGAGGAGGTCCAGCCGCCGAACACCGCGGCTACGCAGTCGTTCTTGATCAGCTTCTCGGCCTTCTGCGCGAACACCGCGGGGTCGGACGCCCCGTCTTCACCGACGATCTGGACCTGCTTGCCCAGCACGCCGCCCTTGGCGTTGATCTCGTCGACCGCGAGCTTGATCGAGTCACGCACCGTGACCTCGGAGATGGCCATCGTGCCCGACAGCGAGTTCAGCGAACCCACCTTGATAGTGGGCCCGGACGTGTCAACGCATGAATCCGACTTTGCTGTGTCGGTCTCGGTGGCCTTGCTGCCGCAGCCGGACAGGATCAGGCCTGCCGTCACCGCCACGCCTGTCGCCGCCAAGAACGATCGATTCAATGCGGAGCGCCGGAGATGCATAAATGCCCTTTCATGTTGGGAAAGACAAGCATTGGGGCGCCGACAGGCCTACTGGCCCCCGAACCCACGGTTGGTGTCGACCCGGACGTTAGGACCAATAAGTTTCTGTGACATATCTGTGTGTGACGAACTTGTTAACCTGCTAGTCATTCGCTGGATGCCGCGGCAGGCCGACACGGGTAACGATGTCGGTAGCGTGGTCGATATGGCCGATATGCGAAATGTGACAGCAAGAGTCGGGGCGGCGCTGGTGCTGGCGGCCGCCGGTGTTGCAGCCACGCACGCCACGTCGAGCGCTGAGCCGGCGCCCGGGCATCAGGTGACCTACACGCTTGCGACCGGCGGTACGTACGACTTCACGATCAGCTATCTGACGGCGCAGCCGCCCAGCAAGGACGCCTTCAACACGGACTCGACCGCGTTCATGAAGCGCGAGACCATCACGGTGTCGCCGGACGCGCCGTGGGTCTTCCAGACCACCCTCGATGACCCGCAGTGGGCATTCCTGCAGGTGTCGAGCACCACGCACGGCGGACAGGGCGCCCCGAACGCGCACTGCGAGGTGTCCATCGACGGCCAGATCGCCGTCGCCCAGGACGCGCCCTACAGCCCGCAGTGCTACCTGGCCAAGTGGACGTCGTAATCACAGGCGCTTGCTGAAGAAGACCCGCCGAAAGCCGTCCTGGCCGGCGCGGTGGGTTTCCACGTAACCGAAACGCGGATACATCGCGATGTTCTCCGTCATCGCGGCATTGGTGTAGAGCCTGACCTCGGTCAGGCCGGCCGCGCGGGCGTCATCCTCGGCGCGGCGCAGTAGCACCGCCCCGCATCCACGGCCCTGGGCCTTTGGCGCCACAGCGATGGATTCCAGCAGCAGGTGGTCGTCCAGCACACAGGTGACAAGGCTGCCGGCCAGCTGGTCGGCGTCGGTCAGCACCCACACGGTGGCGTCGCTGATGAGTGCGGCGTAGTCGGCGTCCATTGGCGCCGGCCGACGGCCGATGCGCTCGACGTACTTCTCATATGCCCGTTCGGCGAGCTCAGCGATGGACGCGGCATCGGACGGTATCGCCCGACGTAACGACGGTTCGGCCACTCAGCCACCGTAAGTATGTTGGGAGCGGTGGGCACCTCGATAGCACTCGTCGGTCCCGGCGCGATCGGTTCTACCGTCGCCGCGGTGTTGCATGCAGCCGGGCATGCGGTCACGGTGTGCGGGCATACCCGGCGCGATCAGATCGAGGTCCGGCCGGATGACAAGCAACCGATCGTGGTACCCGGCCCGGTGCTGACCGACCCGGACGGCATCGACGCTCCGGCGGACCTGGTGTTCCTGGCGGTCAAGGATTCCCAGAACGAGCGGGCGGCCGGCTGGCTGCAGCGCCTGTGCGACGACAACACGATTGTCTGTGTCCTGCAGAACGGTGTCGAACAGATCGAGCGGGTCGGCCCGTTCTGCCCGTCGGCGCATATCGTGCCCGCCGTCGTATGGTTTTCCGCGGAGCGGCAGCCGGACGAGTGGGTGCGGCTGCGCACCGAGGCGCGTCTGGTGTTGCCCGACAGTGCTGATGCGAAAAGCATTGCGGCGGTGTTCCGGTCGTCGGAAATGGTCGTCGAGATCGACCCCGACTTCACCACCGCGGCGTGGCGCAAGCTGTTGTT
Source organism: Mycobacterium sp. ENV421 (assembly GCF_002887815.1). Taxonomy (GTDB): domain Bacteria; phylum Actinomycetota; class Actinomycetes; order Mycobacteriales; family Mycobacteriaceae; genus Mycobacterium. Next base: position 292,793 of record NZ_PDHO01000005.1, read on the forward strand.
CAACGCACTCGCCGGCTTCATGGTGTTGGCCCGGCGGCGCTCAGGGATGTTCCGCCGCCCCGACATCGCGGCACTTGCGCGGCGCTACCTGGCCGAGTGCCTGGCCGTGGCCCGTGCGGAGGGTGCCCGACTGCCCGACTCGGTCATCGACGAGGTGACCGACATGTTCGCCGCCGCACCCGAGGATCTCACCACGTCGATGCTCACCGACGCCGAAGCGCGCCGCCGGCTGGAATGGGACATCCGCAACAACGTCATCGTGCGCAAGGCCGCCGTGCACGGGTTGGGCACGCCGGTCGGTGACGTGTTGGTTCCGCTGCTGGCGGCCGCCAGCGACGGGCCCGGCTGACCAAGTGGCATCCTGGCCAGGTGGGGCTGATTTTCCGGTTGGTCGAGTTGCTGCTCGTGATCGTGCCGCTTGCCGGTGCGATTTACGCGGCGGTCAAGGGCGTTTCCGCGATCCGGCGGCAGAACGAGCCGGCGACCGAACCACCTAGCGCGGTGCGGGACAACGCGAAAAGTCAAGCCGTGCAATGGCGCACGATCACCCGGGTGATCGACGGACACAACCGGACCGACGCTCGCTGGCTGGAGTACGAACTCGATGCAGCCAAGCTGCTCGACTTCCCGGCGATGACCGACATGCGAGATCCGCTGACGGTGGCCTTCCACCGGGCCAAGTTGCGTGCCGACCTGGTGCGCCCCGGCAAGGCCGAAGACCTGCTCGACGACGGCGATGCGGCGCGGCAGTATCTCGACGCCGTCGAGGCTTATGTGACCGCGTTCGAGGCCGCCGAGAACGAGGCACGACGGCGCCGCCGCGGTGACTTCTCCCGCCAGGATCAGCAGCGGCTGACCCGGGCGCAAAGCCTGCTGCGGGTGGCAGCCGATCGCGGCGCCACCCCGCAGGAGCGTGAACGTGCCTACGACCTGGCCTGCGGTGAGCTCGACGGCCTTCTCGTGCTGCCGGACCGGACCACCGCGGCCCTGGAACGGGGGATCGCCGGGGAGCTCGACGACTAGCGCGCCATTGACAGATCATCGAACGTGCGTGCGGCTCCTCAGGTTGTTGTGGGTAGCTTGACCTGCAGTCCGCCGAGGCAGAG